>JADJWA010000001.1:0-1200000 GCA_016716605.1 Flavobacteriales bacterium | reverse complement strand
CGGTCACCGGCCTTCAAGCCCATCTTCTCCGCGGCGCTTCCCTCTTCCACGCTGCCGATCATCACGCCTTCCTGCTCATCATCGTCCTCCCCGGGCGTTACGCCGAGGAAGGCTCGCTTCTCGCTGGTCCATGAGCCCATCTCGCCCAGCTTTCCCAGTTCACGGAGCTCCTGCAACTCACCGAGCTTCTCCAATTCCTTCAACGACTCGCCATCGAATCGGAAGGCATACGACTCGGACTTCCGCTCGGCCAGCTTCGCGCTCCCCTTCATGGCCTTGCCGGCACGGAGCCACTCCACCTTCACCTCGTCACCGGGCTTGTGCGAGCGCACCAGCTCCACAAGGCTTTCCGGACCATCCACGGCCTTGTCGTCCAATTCAACGATGATGTCGCCCTCTTTCAATCCCAGTTCCGCGGCAGGGGTCTCCTCCACCACTTCGATCACCACGGCTCCTTGCTTCACCGGTGACTTGCCCTTCTTGTCGTCGTCGTTCAGGTTGCGCGTGCTCACGCCCAAGTAGGCCTTGGGCTCACCGATGAAGGCCATGGGCGCATCGGGCGGCATGGGTGCGTTCGGCGCCATGGGCGCCATGCGCATGAAGACATCACCGTCGTCGCCATCACCGAAGCCACGGATGTCGATGGTGATGTCGCGCTCGCCGGGGCCGAGCTTCATCTGGTTGAGGACCCCCAATTCGCGCAGGGCCTCCTGCACCTGGGCATCGTCCGTGGCGTCGAACTCCTTGGTCACGCGCTTGGTCTCGCCGTTCTCGGTGGTCACCACCTCGATGCGCACCTTGCGGTCGGGCACCGGCACCTGCGGCTCTTGCTGCATGCCGATCACAGAAGCCAGCGGAAGGAAGAGGAAGGTCTTGAACATGGCGTTTCGGTTTGAAGTGCCGCCAAGCTATCCGCGCTCCGGGCTGGATTGTTCCCTGGAAACTTGAAAGAACGTTAAGCGGCGGGGCAGGCGGTTGGCTCCGGGGCCAATGGCTCACTCGCCCGTGAAGCGCTCGATGTCGCGGCGGTCGCGTTTCGTGGGTCGGCCTTCCCCTGCCGGACGGTTCTGCGCCTTCACCAGGCGCGCCATTTCGAGTTTCTCCAAGTCGGCGAAGTCGGTGCGCTCGGTCATGAGCGTCGGCACCAGCCTGGCGCCCACCCGCGATGCAGGCATTACCAGAATCTCCCAGCTGCGCCAGATCGGGGGCTCGCGCAGGGCGATCCGGTCGCCGGGTTTCACCTCCACGGAAGGCTTCACCACGCGGCTGTTCACCTGCACCTGCTCGCGGCGCACGGCATCGGTGGCGAGGCTGCGTGTCTTGAAGAGGCGCACGCACCAGAGGAATTTGTCGATGCGCATTGGGGCGAAGTAAGGGCCGCCTCCCGGTTCAAGCCCGGGATGACCACGCGGAGGTGCAGAGAATCCAATGCGATACCACGTGGCCCGCCCTCTGCGGCTCTGCGGCCATCCCCGCATTTCTCCACGATCCACCTACCTTTTCCACATTCCCTCCCCGGCCGGACCTCCCGGGGTACCTTCGCGGCCCGGATACCCTCCGGAATGCCCAAAGACCACAGCATCAAGTCCGTACTGCTCATCGGCAGCGGCCCCATCGTCATCGGCCAGGCCTGCGAGTTCGATTACTCCGGCTCCCAAGCTTCCCGCTCCCTCCGCAACGAAGGCATCGAGGTCACGCTGATCAACAGCAACCCGGCCACCATTATGACCGATCCGGTCACGGCCGACAACATCTACCTCAAGCCGCTCACCGTCGAGAGCATCGAGGAGATCCTCAAAAAGCACAAGATCGACGCCGTGTTGCCCACCATGGGCGGCCAGACCGCGCTCAACCTCGCCATCGAATGCGAGAAGCTCGGTATCTGGAAGGAGCATGGCGTGCGCATGATCGGCGTGGATGTGGCCGCCATCGACATCACCGAGAACCGCGAGCAGTTCCGCCTGCTGATGGAGCGCATCGGCGTGCCCATGGCGCCCAGCAAGACCGTCACCAGCTTCCTCGAAGGCAAGAAGGTGGCGCAGGAGTTCGGCTTCCCGCTGGTGATCCGCGCCAGCTACACCTTGGGCGGCGCCGGGGCCAGCTTCGTGAAGGACCCCGCCGAGTTCGACAAGCTGCTCAAGCACGGCCTGCAGATCAGCCCCATCCACGAGGTGATGATCGACAAGGCCCTGCTCGGCTGGAAGGAATACGAGCTGGAGCTGCTGCGCGACAAGGACGACAACGTGGCCATCATCTGCTCCATCGAGAACTTCGATCCGATGGGCATCCACACCGGCGACAGCATCACCGTGGCGCCGGCCATGACCCTCAGCGACCGCACCTACCAGCGCATGCGCACCGAGGCCATCAAGATGATGCGCGCCATCGGCGACTTCGCAGGCGGTTGCAACGTGCAGTTCGCGGTGAGCCCCGACGAGCACGAGCACATCTACGCCATCGAGATCAACCCGCGCGTGAGCCGCAGCAGTGCGCTCGCATCGAAGGCGACAGGCTATCCCATCGCCAAGATCGCCAGCAAGCTCGCCATCGGTTACCGCCTCGATGAACTCGAGAACCCGATCACTGGCACCAGCGCCTTCTTCGAGCCCACGCTCGATTACGTCATCGTGAAAGTGCCGCGCTGGAACTTCGACAAATTCGAAGGCAGCGACCGTCGTTTGGGTGTGCAGATGAAGAGCGTCGGCGAGACGATGGGCATCGGCCGCAGCTTCCAGGAAGCGCTGCAGAAAGCCTGTCAGAGCCTGGAGATCAAACGCAACGGTCTGGGTGCCGATGGCAAGGAGACCACCGACGTGGCCGTGCTGCTGGAAAGCCTCGCCAATCCCAGCTGGAACCGCCTCTTCCACGTGTACGACGCCATCAAGGCCGGCATCCCCTTCAAGAAGATCCAGGACCTCACCAAGATCGACATCTGGTTCCTGCGGCAGATCGAGGACATGATCCTCACCGAAAAGGAGGTGGAGAAGTACACGCTGGAGACCATCCCTCGCGATCTGCTTTTCGAGGCCAAACAGAAAGGCTATGCCGACCGCCAGGTGGCGCACCTGCTGAAATGCCTGGAGAGCGAGGTGTACAAGAAGCGCAACGCGCTCGGCATCAAACGCGTGTACAAACTGGTGGACACTTGCGCCGGTGAGTTCCCCGCGAAGACGCCCTACTACTACAGCACCTTCGAGGAAGAGAACGAGAGCATCCGCAGCGACCGCAAGAAGATCGTGGTGCTCGGCAGCGGCCCCAACCGCATCGGCCAGGGCATCGAGTTCGACTACTGCTGCGTGCACGGCGTGCTGGCCGCGAAGGAGATGGGCTACGAGACCATCATGATCAACTGCAACCCGGAGACCGTGAGCACGGACTTCGACACCGCCGACAAGCTCTACTTCGAGCCGGTGTTCTGGGAGCACATCTACGACATCATCCTCCACGAAAAGCCCGAGGGCGTCATCGTGCAGCTCGGCGGACAGACCGCGTTGAAGCTCGCCGAGAAGCTGGAGAAGTACGGCATCAAGATCATCGGCACCAGCTTCGCCGCGCTGGACATGGCCGAGGACCGCGAGCGTTTCTCATCGCTGCTGCGCGACCTCAACATCCCGTACCCCGCCTTCGGTGCCGTCAACACCGCCGAGGAAGGCATCGCCCTCAGCCGCACGCTCGGTTTCCCGCTGTTGGTGCGCCCCAGCTACGTGCTCGGCGGGCAGAAGATGAAGATCGTGATCAACGAGGACGAGCTCGAGGCCCAGGTGCTCGACATCCTCCGCCTGATGCCCGACAACAAGATCCTCATCGACCACTTCCTCGATGGCGCCATCGAAGCGGAGAGCGATTCCATCTGCGACGGCGAAATGGTGCGCATCATCGGCATCATGGAGCACATCGAACCGGCGGGCATCCACAGCGGCGACAGCAATGCGGTGCTACCTCCGTTCGACCTCAGCGACAAAGTGGTGCAGCAGATCCGCGAGCACACGCACAAGATCGCCCTCGCCCTCAAGACCGTGGGCTTGGTGAACATCCAGTTCGCCATCAAGGACGAAGTGGTGTACGTGATCGAGGCCAACCCGCGCGCCAGCAGAACTGTGCCCTTCATCGCCAAGGCCTACGGTGAGCCCTACGTCAACTGGGCCACCAAGGTGATGCTCGGTGCCAAGCTCAAGGACTTCCACTTCAAGCCGCACCTGGATGGTTACGCGATCAAAGTGCCCGTCTTCAGTTTCGATAAGTTCCCGAATGTGGACAAGAGCCTGGGGCCTGAGATGAAGAGCACGGGTGAGGCCATCTATTTCATCAAGGACCTGAAGGACCCGTTCTTTAGGCAGGTCTACGGTGAGCGCAGCATGTACTTGTCACGATGAAAGCTCTGGATCCGTTCCGTCACTGCGAGGCCTGGCTCTGCGGGCCGTGGCAGAGGCAGGTGTATGGGGAGCGGAGTATGTACTTGAGCAGGTAGGTTCTTGGGGCGTGCCCCGCGCAAAGCCTCGAGTCACGCTTTCCGCTGCAAGTCCTCGCCGGATTGCCGCCTGTGGGCTTTCCGCTGCAATCGCTCACGCTTGTATATTGGTCCTCTGAACTTCGAGCAACATGGCTGAAATATTTTGGCGTCCTGTTGTTGTCCGAGCAGTAGCTATTGTTGGCCTCTTGCTCAATGTTGGAATCTTTGGGTTCAGCCCCATAGGCACGGTGCCGGTATTGTCCGAATATGTAACCAACGCTAGTGAAACAGAGCGTGCTGGATTGACATGCTGTCGGGTTTGTGGACGACCAGGTGAGAAGAGAGGTTTGAGGAGTATCCATGGAGGTTCAACAATTGTTGCCTGCGAGAAGCATCGCTACAATTCCGGAGGAAGTGAGGGCCTATTGCTTCTGTCCCAAGGCGGCAGTCTCGTTGCTTGGATTGCGATATTGGTTGGCGGAGTCATTTTGATAGTAAAGGTTTTAGGACGCACGCCCGTTGATGATCGGCAGTTCTTGGAATGGCGAAACTTTTTGCTTCAAGCACCGGTTGTTGGAGTGTTGTGTCAGTTTATATGGTGGTTTGGCATTGGTGGTAGATATCTGGCCGAATGGAATTTCTAGTCACCCCTGCACCGTGCCCTATCGCCAAGGCCTACGGCGAGCCCTATGTGAACTGGGCCACCAAGGTCATGCTCGGCGCCAAGCCTGCCTGCCGGCAGGCAGGCTCAAGGACTTCCACTTCAAGCCGCACCTCGATGGATACGCGATCAAGGTGCCCGTCTTCAGCTTCGACAAGTTCCCCAACGTGGACAAGAGCCTCGGGCCTGAGATGAAGAGCACGGGGGAAGCGATCTACTTTATCAAGGACCTGAAGGACCCGTTCTTCCGACAGGTTTATGGGGAGCGCTCCATGTACTTGAGCCGATAGGCGGGATGAAGTACGATGCGCCCGGCAGCGAGGATGAAGTGCTCCCGAACTTGCTCGGGCTATCGGACAAACGCGCGATCGAATTGGAGGAGGCCCAAGGCTTCTTTCGGGCCGAGTTGGTCCTCTATGAAGAGTTGAACGACGACACGGTCTTCGATCTGGCGTACGTCATGCGTTCGCATCGGCTGGCTCTCGATCATCTCTATGCGTTCGCTGGAACGTTGCGCGAAGTGAACATCTCTAAGGGTGGCTTCGCCTTCCCAGCGGCCAAATTCCTCGACGCTTCCATGCGTGACTTCGAGGCGAGGGTCTTGCTCAAGGAACCGCCTGTACCTGCGTCGCGCGAAGCACTCATCGCGTATCTGGCCATCGTTCACGGCGAACTGCTTTTCATCCATCCCTTTCGCGAGGGCAATGGACGAACGGCCCGTTTGCTTGCGGATCTGATAGCCATGAAGCACGGCTATGGCAAGCTGGACTTCACTGTCATGAACAAGGACTTCGATGGATACGTGTCCGCTGTGCAGCGAGCCGCTTCCGGCGACTACGTTCCCATGGAGCGGCTTATCCGGGCTGCTTTCCCAAACTGAGTTGGGCCTTTCGAAGAAGGTCGCGCGCCTCCTCGATGGACAGCTTGATCCCCTCGATACTGAACGACGCGATCAAGGAGCGCAGCATCTGTTCCTCAGAGACCTTAGGTTTGCGTGAAGGCTTCTTCTCCGGTGCCATGCTGCCAATTTACCACATCTCACCCGACAAGTTCCCCAACGTGGACAAGAGCCTGGGGCCCGAGGCTGCCTTCGCGTTCCGCTTCGGCGGCCGAAGAATGAAGAGCACGGGGGAGGCCATCTACTTCATTTAGACCACTTGACCACCGCAGGGTATCTTCCAAACCACCGCCGGGTCTGTCCGCTGCTTTTGAGCGGACGACCCTGCGGTTCGTAGCCGTGCTCACCACGCCATCTACTCCGGGTCCTGCCGGTAGTTACCCCAGCTCAATAACCGAAAGCCGGTTGATGTCCACCTCGACGAGGAACCTCGGGCGCTCGTTCAAGCGGGCGATCTCGGCCAGGTTGTCGAACAGCAAGGAGGCCAGCACATGGTGCGGGATATTGCCGAGGTTCACCTTGATGAGTTTGCGCGGCGTGCCCTTCACGATGCAGCTGTCGCGGAAGTCGGAGTCTTTGGTAATGAGGATGCGATCCTCCATGTCGGCGATGCGCGCGATATCCTGATCGGACGTGTGCCAGCGAGCGGGCAAGCGGTTCACATGCTGGCAATCATGCCCGGCATCGGCCAAGCGCTTCGAGAGTTGAATGGAGATATGAACGTCGCAGAGAAAGCGCATCACGCCACGTCACCGAGCGAATGACCGGACACGGTGAGCTTGGCGTAGTTCAAGCAGGCCTGGATGTCTTCCTTCTCCAGTTCGGTATGCTCGGCGAGGATCTCATTCGTGGACATTCCTG
Organism: Flavobacteriales bacterium; assembly: GCA_016716605.1. NCBI lineage: Bacteria > Pseudomonadati > Bacteroidota > Flavobacteriia > Flavobacteriales > Flavobacteriales bacterium. Next base: position 1,193,130 of record JADJWA010000001.1, on the reverse strand, counting down.
AGCCGAGCATGTCGATGACCACCTCCACAGGCCAACGCATACCGCGCACGCAAGGCTTGCCGTGGCAGATGCTGGGGTCGATGGTGATACGGCCTAGCTGTGTGCGTTCCATGATGATGCAAGTTATATCATGATCAGGTCCACAGCCTTATTGGCCTCGCGCTCGGTAAGTGTGCGGCCCGCCTTCACGTCCTTCTTACCTCGGTTCACGGAGGCCTGCTGCTCCTTGGTGAGTTTGTAGGGTTCGAGGTCCGCTGCGTCAGTTCCCATCAGTCGAAAGGCCTCACGAAGCAGTGAGGGATTGCGCGACCGCTGGATGCGAGTGATCAGACGCTTCTTCAATTCCACTTCGGACATGGCCTTCGGTTTTGTAGGGCTAAGGTAAGCTGGGGCCACCGCAAGGTGTCCACCCAACCTCCGCCGGGTCTGTCCGCTGTCGCGAGCTTGCCTGCCGGAGGCAGAGCTGTCACTGCGAGGCTTTGCGAAGCAGTGCGAAACGACGAGCGGGCGACCCTGCCTCCGGCAAGCAAGCCTGCGGCCCGTTGCTTCGCGGAGCCTTGCAGTGACAGCCGTGATCACCACGCCATCTTCTCCGGGTCCTGCCGTGCATCGAAGATGTCCGACACGAAGATCAGGTCGTCGATGATCCGATAGATGATCTTGTAGTTGCCGCTCACCTTGCGTCGATGCCCGAGGCCGAGGTGATCAAGCAGAGGTTCTACCTGTCCCCCGCGCGGATGCTCCAGCAGCCAGTCGATGTCGTCCACGATCTTCTTGGTGATCTTGTCCGCTACTCGCTCACTGGCTTCTTCGGCGTAGTAGTCCCAGATCTCATCGAGCCGCGAAGCCGCGTATTCGGAAACATGGAGCCTCACTTCTTCTTGCGTGAGGCGAGACGTGTGCGCACTTGAGCCGTGCTCAGCACGCGACCAGCAGCAAGGTCTTCCTCAGCCTTCAGTGCCCTAGAGGTGAGCTTGGCTTTCAGCAAGGCATTCTTCGAACCTCCGCTGAGGATGCCTTTCAACACCTCCAGCACTGAGGCGTTCCTCTCCTTGGCGATGAGTTCGGAGAGTTCGGTGCGGAGTGAAAGGGTGCTCATGGCAGATGAGTGGGCATCAAAAGTAAACCACCACAGATTATCCTCCCAAACCACCAGCGGGGCTGTCCGCTGTCGCGAGGCTAGTCTGTACCACAGAAGGGTGTCCTCCCAAACCAGCGGCGGATCACCGCCTTTCCTTACTGTTTCAGGATGCGCAGCGTGCGGCCGCTTCCGTCCAGTAGCCGAAGAACATAGGCGCCCGTGCTGATTCCGTCAAGGCCGATGTGCGCCGTTCCGGGCTGTACTCTCCCGGTGAGCACCGAACGGCCCATGGCATCGATGAGCGTGAAGCCCGTGGACCGTTCAAGGCCTTGCAGGAAGAGCAGATCCCCTGCTGGGTTCGGCCAACCCGCAAGCTGAGGTGCTGAAGCGCTCTGCACCGCGGTGCTGATATCGCCGCAAGTGAACCCTTGGAAGAAGTCCCAGATCACGTTGGTGGCGCTGAAGGTCGATCCGGTGGGCCAGGTATGTCCTCCGCCGTCGATCTTGTAATGCACCACGCTGGCGCTGCCGCTGCAGGGCGAGTACACCTGCTGCTCCATGGTGGCATTGTAGGGTGTGACGACGGGCGGTGTGGCGCATGCGAGGTTCGAGGTCCAGAGGTCGAGCACTTCCTGCACCCCAAGCCCGCTGAAAACGCTGCCGTTGTAGCTCACGATGAAGTCGGAGGTGCCATGGATCTGCAGCACGCCCGGGGTGTGCTGCGGAGCGCAGTCGCCCACCGCCCCGTTGTTGATGGTGCCCGAAACCGAGGCGATGGCTGCGAAGCACTTCGGGCTCTCGCAGCCGAGTTTATGGCTCATATAGCCGCCTGCGGAGAATCCGCAGGCGTAGACCCGCGTAGTATCCACGCTGTACTGGGCCTGCAGGCTGTCCAGCAGGGCACCGATGTAGCCCACGTCGTCCGCCGTGCTGCCACCAGGAAAGGGAGAGTTCGTGTTCCAGCCGTTGTTCACGCCATTGGGATATGCCACGAGGAAGCCCTCCTGCTCGGCCAGGGCATTGAAGCCCGTCACGCCCATGATGGCCGAGGCGCTCTGGGTGAAGCCGTGCATCACGAACACCAGCGGGGTGGGGGTGCCCTGCACGTAGCTCGCGGGTACGTAGGTGATGTGGTTCCGCGTGATGCCATTGTGCGTAATGGTGCTATTCACCTGCGCACTGGTGTGCAGGCCGATCATGGCAAGGACAATGAAGTGGAGAAGACTGTTCATGCGTATATGGTTTCGGGAGTGCCAAATTCGGCGTTACAAGCTCTAACAGGGCAAGTTGGAAATGCAGTCGGACCGTTTCAAGGTATCTGGGTAGGTTGCCGCTCCTTCTTTCGCCGTTGCGCCATCCGTGACCAGCGCGCCTCCTTTGCGCTCTGGAGCACTTCGTCGCTCCAATTCCGCCATGGTCTTGCAAAGCTCCGGCCTTAAGGCGGCGTAACAGATCTGTTGCTCGAAGCGGGCGACCGAGTGAACCCTTACGCTCCCCTGTTGTTCCATTGTCCAACGCGGATGAAGCGCAAAGCCATGTACATACTGATCGGCCTGATCATCGCCTTCGTAGGCGTTCAAGCCTACACCACGATGAGCACCCAAGGCACCCCCCAGCAGCCCTACACGGTGCTGAAGACCATCGGGGATCTGGAAGTGCGCCGGTATCCGGAGGCGCTAACGGCCTCGGTTTTGAAGCCTGGCACTACCTACAAGGAAGTGTCCAGCTCCGGCTTCCGCAGCCTGGCGGGCTACATCTTCGGCGGGAACACCGAGGAGAAGAAGATCGCCATGACGGCACCGGTGCACATGGAGATGGGCGCTGATAGTTCTCGGATGCGATTCGTGATGCCGGAAGGACTGACCATGGACAGCCTGCCGACCCCCAATGACCCCAGCGTGAAGTTGGAGCGTGTGCCGGAGGAAGTGCTTGCGGTGCTGCGGTTCGGTGGGTTCTCCAACGATGAGAAGATCGCGGAGCACGCGGATGAGCTGCTTCAGCAAGTGAAGGCGGCTGGGCTCGAACCCATGGGCCCTGTGCGTTTCATGGGCTATGATCCACCTTGGCAACTGGTGGCGCGCAGGAATGAGGTGGTGGTTGCGGTCCGGTGGGTCGACTGATCAGCTACCAAGCGCCCCACATCCGAGCGAGGTTCCCACCGGGCCCCATGCAACGCACCAGGTATGTTCCCGCAGGAACCGTGCGACCAGTGCCGGGAGCCATCTCGAAGCGTGCGATCACGCGACCGGTCACATCATGCAAGGACGCCACGATGTTGGTGGTACCGGTCCAACTGATACGATCGCCGGAGAGGAGGAGCGCGTTGGTGGCATCGGCATGCGGCACGTTTGCGGACAGGCTGCAGGCGGGCACTGCATACTGGAGCAATGCCGCGTAAACGTCTTCCTCCACGCCATAGAACGCGCTGGTACTTCCGAACTGATAGGCGTTGCCCGGCGTGTAGCCGTTGGTGATGAACACGAGGCCGAAGCCCGTGGCGGGATCCACATACAGGTCGCTGATCAGGCCATATGCTTCGCCCGCATGACCGAACATGGCGAGCCCGGGGAATACGACATCACCGCCGCTCTGCGCGGTGATGCGATGCACACCCAGCCCCCATGAGCGGAAGAGCCCGTAGTAGTTATCGCCGTTGCTGCCGTTCCAAGTCCATTCATCGCCGAGCATCAGCGCCACGGTGCCGGGTTGCAGCAATGAAGTACCATCATAGGTGCCTTCGTTGTTCAGCAGGATCGCGAAGCGCGCCATTTCCAATGCGCTTATGCGCAAGCCACCCTGCGGTGCGAAGAACAGTCCGTTGGAGCCGATCACATACTGGCTCAGATCCGGCGCGGGCGGCATCACGCCGTTGAAGTTGTCGGCCTGGGGTGTGCTATTGCGGTACAGCACGGCGAGGTCATCCACGCTGTTCAGGTCCTGCACATTGTAACCGCCGTTGATACCAAGTGGCAACAGCACTTGCTGGCGCATGTACACGTCGAAGCGTTGCCCGCTCAGGGCCTCAATGAGCGTGCCCACGATGCCGTAGTTGGCGTTGCTGTATGTGAAGTAGGTGCCGGGTTGTTCGGTGCGCCATAGGTTGGCCGTGTACCAGTCGCCACCGGGCAGGGCCAGTTCGCTGATCGGGGGTGGCGGTGCGGTGCTGTAGGTGGCGTTGAGGAAATCGGCGTAACCGGTGCCGTCCTGGAAGCTGCTCGTGTGGCTCAGCAGCATGCGGTAGGTGATGGGCACAGTGGGGAAGGCGGGATTGCGGAAGCTGAAGCCCAGCGCGGTGCTCACATCGTCGTCCAACCCGAAGAGCCCTTGCTCGTGCAGCCGCATGAGGCCGATAGCGGCGACCAGCTTGCTGATGCTGGCGATGCGGTAGCGCGTGCTGTCCGTCACGTTGATATTCAAAGCGACGTTGCTCTTGCCGGTGTGTACCACGTCCTGCACGCCCGTGCCGCAGGTGGTGACCACGCTCATGCCGATGAGCCCATTGGCGGTGGCGACGTTCTGCAGTTGTTGCTGCAGGTTCTGCGCGAACCCGGCAACGGGGAGCAGCAGCAAGGTGGCGAGGAGGCGCATCAGGCCGAAAGTAATTGCTGTCCCCGGTGCGTTCGCTTTCGAAGAGCGATGAACCCTTCGTGCGGGGGCAGCGCTCCGTACTTTGCGTCGCCCAACCATCGCATGCGTTACTTCGGGTCTTTCGTCCTGCTTCTCGCGAGTGCTGCACTGCGGGCTCAATCCTATGTTCCGGGTCAGACCTACTTCAGCGCGAACGGCCATATTGAATACCGCTGCGGAGACCTTCCGTTGGTGATCTCCGTTCCGCACGGTGGTGCGTTGGCCCCGGCCGACATACCGGACCGCACCTGTAACAGCGCGGTGTACGATGTGGACGCCAACACCGTGGAGCTCGGTGATGCCATCGATTCGGTATTCGCCGTTACGGGCGGGTGCCGGCCACATGTGGTGATCAACCACCTCGCGCGGCGGAAGCTGGATGCGAACCGCAACCTCGCTGACGGCGCGTGCGGTGACCCCCAGGCTGCGCTGGCGTGGCAGGCTTTCCATGCCTTCATCGATAGTGCGAAGGCCCGCGTTTCGGCCACCGCCGCCAAAGGGTTCTACCTGGACCTGCACGGCCACGGGCACACGGTGCAGCGCTTGGAGCTGGGTTACCTTCTCTATGAAGATGAACTGGCGCTCTCGGACGCCACGTTGAACACCTCCACCTACATCGACTACAGCAGCATCCGCACACTCGCGCTGCAAAACCAGCTGGCTCTCACCCATGCGGAGCTGTTGCGCGGACCTCTGGCCTTGGGTACGCGGTTGGCCAGCATGGGCTATCCTTCCGTTCCCAGCCAGCCCGATCCTTTCCCTCAGCAGGGGCAGCCCTATTTCAGCGGAGGCTACAACACGGCGCGGCACGGCAGTTACAATGGCGGCGCGATCGATGGAGTGCAGGTGGAGTGCAACTTCATTGGCGTGCGCGACAGTCCGATGAACCGCGCGCGTTTCGCCGACTCGCTGCGGGTGGCGATCAGCACCTTCCTCACCGATCACTATTTCACGCAGCCGACGAACTGCACGGTAGGTCTCGCGCCAGAGGCTCAGGGAACCACGACCTTGGTGTGGCCGAATCCGGCGGAGGATATCGTGCACGTGGAAGTCCGTGGCAGGGCTGGTGGCGATGCCGTCCGCATCATCGATGCATGTGGCCGCACGCAACTCAATGGAACCACCGGAACGCCCATGGATGTGCGGTCGCTGCCTTCTGGGATCTATTTTATCAAGGTTGGGCCGGGTGAAACGGCCGCGTTCATCAAGCAGTGATCGCGGCCATCGGCGATGGAATGTGGTACTATCGGCTGCATTATGCTCCACCGAACTTCAGCATCCTTGAGCGGCTTGGACCACCGCAGGATGTCCACCCCAAACCTCCGCCGGGTCTGTGCGCTGCTCGCGAGGCGGTCACTGCGAGGCTTTGCGAAGCGATGAGGGGACGACCCTTCGGCTCGCTGATTCGCGGGGCTTCGGCTTATGGCCTCGCAGTGACCGCCGTGATCCCGCATCTCGCTCCACCGGGGAACACCCGTTCTTAGCTTTCGATCATGCGATGCGCGACAACCTTGTCCTTGTTCATGCTGCTCACGGGTTCACTGATCGCCCAGGATGACCATGTCTTTCCCGACACGCTCTACTTCTGCGCTCCGGTTGATGTGCAGCAGGTGACCGACCTGGACCGCCTTGGGACCGTGGTGGCGGAATTGCCGGAAGTCCACGCGAAGCTCGTTGAAATGACGGGCGCCTGGTACGGTAGGCGCTATGCGATCGCAGTGGAACAGGATGGTGGCTACGCTGTCCATCCTGTTCTCATGGATGGTGCCGTGAACGAGGTCCAGGCCGTCACGGCCGACATCCTCGGCAACGGCCACTTGCAGGTGGTGCTGCGCACGATGCACTACGTCGGTCACACCGGTTGGGAGCACGCCATCCACGAGCGGGATCGGGCCATCACCGTGTGGGACCTGCAAGCGGGGCGCTGCCTGTTGCGGTTGGTGCATGGCCAAAGCCGCGAGGCATGGACCAACACCTTCGGGTCCGGCAACGATTCATTGCCATACGACCAGCGCACCATCGTCGCCAGTGATGGGGAGCGTTCGTGTGCCCACCATGAGGTCAGCTTCACCACAGGCACATTCACCCTGACCCCGCAGCCCACCTGTCCCGATGGCATCCCTTCGGAAGGGGTCGAACTCGGCGGCGCCGTGCGCTATCAGCTTTTCGATGGCGGCTGGGTGAAGCAGTGATCGGCACGGACCCGAGTGCCAGAAACGTTCCCCGCTGGTGGGTCCAGCATGCGCACCGTACGGATCATGCGTTGGGTGGGAACACTTGCGACATGAGGGCGGCTTGCCCCGGGAAAGTGCGAGCTTTGGTGAGGTATGTGCTTGACCTCCGACGCCATCGGCAAGAGCTGCGTCGAACTGCGATAGCTGGACCAATGGACCATATGCGCCTTTCACTCCTCTTGCTGGCCCTGATACCCTTCGGCCTCACAGCACAGGAACGGGACTGGGCCTTCGTACACCACACGCCGCGGAGCCAGTACATGTTTCCGCAGGAAGCCTCACCGGTGTATGTGCTGCGCGGTGCTTCCGCACTGCGTTCCGCGCCATCTACGAATGCACCCCTCATCGTGTCGCTGGCTCCGGGCCGGAGCGTGATCGTGGAGCAAATCGGCACGGACACGCTGGTGGTGGATGGCGTGCGCAGCAATTGGTACCGGGTTACGACCGGCGAACGCAACGGCTGGATCTGGGGCGGCAACTTGACGGAGCAAGCGTTCGGCGGCACTGCGGACCCGTCGGTGAAGTTCTTCGCTGGCCTCGATCATGTGGTGCCGCCGGACACTTCGCGCATCGATGTCTCCTTCCGCCTTGTAGCGGTGAAGGATGGTGAGGAGATCGACCGGATCGTGGTGCGATCACCCGCATGGAGCTTCGAAGCGGTGCGCAACGCAGGCAACCTCGGTCTCCGGAACGTGGACGATGTGATCCTTCTGGACGTGCCCTGCATCGGCGGCTGCGGCTGCACCACGGGTATGGTGGTGGTGTTCTGGAGCGGCGGCCGTTTCCACCACGTGGCCGATCTGCTCGGTTCGCCCGACGGGGACTACAGCACGGACGAGAACTTCATCTTCCCCTCGGACATCGAAGGCCTGCCGGGCGTGATCATCCGCGAGACGAGCAATTACTTGGATCCCGACGAGGAGAAAGGGGAGCGGGAAGAAGAGGATGAGGGCCCGACGATCACGCGCACGTTGGTTCGTGAATACCTGCGCTGGGACGGAAGCGCCCTGATCCCTTCTGGGAAGGCCACGGAGCGCACGAGCTATAGGCTGCCGGTGGGCCATTGAGCCCTGCGGCCTCTGGAGCAGCGGGGCCTTGCTATTCGTCCTGCACGCCCACCGACCGGATCCCGCATGCGCTGCCGGTCCGTCCGCTGACAGGGGGCGCGTTCACTGCTCCAGCGTCATCTTCCGCGCGCTGCTGCCATCGCTGTAGCGCACGATCCGCAGGCCGTTGTACAGAGCATTCACCTGTTGCCCCAGCACATTGTAGCGGCCCGTTTCCACCTTGCTGGCTGATCGCTCCAACTGGGGCACACCGGTCACCAGCTCGGTGCCGTACTTCACCAGGAACGCATCGCCATCACCGGCGGAGACGAGCAGTTCGGTTCCCACCAGCATCGATCCCAGAAAGGCGCCGGTGGCATAGCAATTCCCATTGGGGTGGGTGGCGAGTCCGAAGCCGTGGTTGTTGGAGGAGCCACCGATCCGGGTCGCCCACAGGAAGCTCCCTGCCGGGTCCAGTTTGGTCAAGAAGACGTCCACCCCGCCATCACTGGTGAGACTGAAACCACCGACATTGGTGCTGCCGGAGAAATCGCCGATGACGTATGGGTTCCCGTTGCTGTCCACGATGACCTCCCACCCCAGCTCCGATGAGGCGCCTCCCATCTTATAGGCCCATTGGACGACACCGGCGGTGTTGAATTTGGCGATGTACGCATCGGCGAAGAGGTTGCCGTTCGCCACGAGCGAGAATCCTCCGATCTGGAGCTGATCATCGAAGCTTCCGACCATGTACGTGTTGCCGGCCGCATCGGCAGCCAAGCCCCATGCGTTCGCGATATTGGTGGAAGTGACGGGGCTCTGTGCCCACTGGTCCACGCCCGCCGCGTCGTATTTGACCAGGAAGATGCTATAGCCGGTTCCAATGGTGAAGGTATTCATACCGGCATCCACGGTCCCGGTGGCGGTGCCCGTTACGTAACAATTGCCCATGGCATCCACCGCGAGAGCGCGACCATAAGATCCACCCGTGGCGGCGAGCACACGGGTCCAGAGCGGTGTACCATCCGGATCCAACTTCACCAGGAACGCGTCGGTGGAATTACTGGTGAAGGAATCTCCGGCCACCGTGAGGTTCTGGTTGAAGTAGCCCGTCACGAGTATGTTCCCATCGGCGTCCAGCCCGATGTCCTGTGGAACATCCTCGAGCGTGCCGCCGAAAGCGGAGAACCACTGGACGTCACCATTGGCGTCAAGCTTGATGACGCAGACATCCCGCGAGTCGTTGTTGCTCGTGTAGGTCGTGCCATCCACCGTGATCTGGACCGACCACCGTGCCAGCACGAAGCTGTTCCCCTGCTCATCCACCGCGATCTTGTGCGCGAGATCATCCACCACCCAACCGAATCCACGCACCCAGATCCCGTTGCCCTGTTCATCATGCTTCGCCACGAAGACATCGTTGTTGCCAGCGCTGGTGATGGTCTGGGAGCCGACGGTGGTGGTGCCCGAGAACAGGCCGCAGGTATAGGCGTTGCCCAAGGCATCGACGCCCACGCCCCTGGAATTGGTCTCCGTTGGGTCTCCGAACCGGGTGGCGAATCCGATGGGCGGGACTTGGGCGCTGGCGCTCACCGAGAGCAGCAGGGCTGTCGCGAAGGCGTAGAGGTTCTTCATCCTGTTGGTGGTAATGCGAACGAAGATAGAAGCTTACCTACTTGGTCATCCTTGTTCGGAAGCGTGCAGCGTGCGCGGCCTTCTCCGTTCGCGAGGCCGATGACGGCGACAGTAGGAGCCGCCCTCCAGTGAGACCTTTCGTCCAGTGCGATACGCGGCGCACTTCATCAGGGTGCAATGTGACTCGTCCTGAACTGGGTGTCCGACGAACCTCCTCGGGTTTGTCCGCTGCTCGCGAGCAGAGGCCCCTGCAGCTCGTAACTCGGTTGCCCGACCGCGATGCGTTCGATTATTTTGGGTCCATGCAGCCCGTTTGTTCCGTCTTCTGCGGCGTCAGCCTCGATGGCTTCATCGCCCGACTCGATGGCACACTTGATTTCCTGGAAGGGGACGGCACCGCCGATATGGCCGATCACGGCTACGAGGCCTTCATCGGCGGCATCGATGCCATCGTGATGGGCCGCCACACCTTCGAGGTGGTGCTAGGCTTCGGGCAGTGGCCCTACGCGAAGAAGGTCTTCGTGCTCAGCACCGGAAACGCGGACCTCTCAGTTGCTCGGCAGCGCGGCGCCGATGTGGAGCTGCTGAACGCAACTCCCGAGGTGGTGATGCACCAGCTGGCCGCGCGGGGCTACAAGCACCTATACATCGACGGCGGTGGCACCGTGCAGCGCTTCCTGCGCTCTGGTCTAATCAATCGGCTCATCATCACGCACGTGCCCGTGCTCATCGGCCAGGGCATCCCGCTCTTCGGTCAATTGGAGAAGGACATCCGCTGGAAGTTGGTTGCCAGCCGGAGCTTCCCGGGCGGATTGGTGCAGAGCGAGTACGCCCGGTAGCAGCGCGCGCTGCCTTCCGCCACGATCCCGAACTTCGGCCCGATGGCCAAGACAGCTGACTTGCGCAGATCCGGTTTCTGGACCACCGTGGTGCTCTATGGCTTGGCACTGGCCGGGCTTGTCTTCTTCCTGAAGTACATCGAGTACCGCTTCTGGGTCCGCGACCTGCGGATGGAGGTGTACGTGGGCGTGGTGGCCGTGCTGTTCACGGCCCTGGGCATCTGGGTGGGCAAGAAGCTGCTCGAGGGCCGGCAAGTGGTTGCGCCGTTGACCGCGCCACCATCCCCTACCGCTCCTCCCCCAGGACCGAATCAGGCGGCCATCGCAGACCTGGGCATCAGCGGGCGCGAATTGGAAGTGCTTGGGCTCATGGCCAAGGGCTACTCCAACCAGGAGATCGCCGATCAGCTCTTCATCTCCCTGCCCACGGTGAAGTCGCACTCCTCGAACCTCTTCGTGAAGCTGGATGTGGGCAGGCGCACCCAGGCCGTGCACAAAGCCAAAGAGCTCGGCATTCTGCCATGAACCGGTCAGACCGAAGTATGGATCTTCGCCTCAACCAGCCGGATTCATACCAAAGGATGAGGGCAGGACGCCGCTGCCAGCCGTGCTTCGCAGCCACAACACCCAACCCATGAACAAGACAGTCCTCACCTACGGGATCATCGCCGGACTCATCGTAACGGTCATGATGTGGCTCACCCTCGGCAGCGGCGAGCACGACTTCGACAACGGGCTCTGGATCGGCTACACCACCATGGTCGTGGCCTTCAGCACCATCTTCTTCGCCGTGAAGACCTTCCGCGATAAGCAGAACAACGGAGCCATCGGCTTCGGCAAGGCTTTCCTGATCGGACTGTACATCACGCTCATCGCCTCCACCATGTACGTAGCCTCCTGGATGGTGCTCAGCGCTACCACCGGACAGGAATTCATGACCGAGTACTATGAGCATGAGAAGGCCAAGATGGAGAGCAGCGGCATGCCCGCTCCGGAAGTGGAGGCCAAGCTGAAGGAGATGGACGAGATGATGGAGCTGTACAACAACAATCCCGTGTTCAAGGCCGGGATCACCTACACGGAGATCCTGCCCGTGGGGCTGTTGATCAGCCTGGTGAGCGCGGCTTTCCTGAAGCGCCGCGGCCCTAGGGCGACCGATCCGGTTCAGCCTTAGGCGCGGTCCCGTCGGCGGTGATGGGGCGGATGGATCAAGCCTGCCCCTTAGCCTGCTTCTCCAGCTTGTCCACGCGCTCCACGAGCTTTTCCAGGTTGCGGAAGTGGATGTAGCTCTTGCGGTACTTCTGCACCTCGAAGGCCGGTGAGCCCATATAGGCCTCGCCCGCCTTGGTATCCTTGCTGATGCCGCTCTGCGCTGCGATGATGGTGCCGTCAGCGATCTTCAGATGGCCGATGATCCCCACCTGCCCGCTGAACATGCAGTTCTTGCCGATCCGGGTGCTGCCCGCCACCACGCCGCCCGCCGCGTAGTAGGTATTCTCCCCCACCTCCACGTTGTGGGCGATGTGGATGAGGTTGTCGAACTTGACGCCCTTGCGCAGGATCGTGCTGCCCAAGGTGGCACGGTCGATGGCGCAGTTGGCGCCGATCTCCACATCGTCCTCGATCACCACGTTGCCGATCTGCGGGATCTTGGCGCCGCCATCAGGCCCGGTCGCGAACCGGAACCCGTCGCTGCCGATCACCGTGCCGCTGTGGATGATGCACCGCGCGCCCACGACGCAATCGGAATAGATGGTCACGTTGGCGAATACCGTGGTGTTGTCGCCGATCACCGCATTGTCGCCGATGTACGCATGCGGATAGATTCTCACGTTGCTGCCGATCCGCGCATTCTCGCCGATGAAGGCCAGCGCCCCGATGTAGCAGTCCGTGCCGTGCGTGGCGCCATTGCTGATCACGGCCTGCGGCGAAACGCCCTTCTTGTCGAGCTTGATGGTGTTGTACATCTCCAGCACCTTGGCGAAGGCGCCTTGCGCATCGGCCACGCGCACCAGGGTGGCCTTCACCGGCGCGGTGAGCTCGAAGCTGTTACCGATGATCACCACGCTGGCGGTGGTGGTGTACACGTACTGCGTGTAGGCCGGGTTCGCCAGGAAAGAGAAGCGAGCCCTCGCCGCCCTCCTCGATCTTCGAGAGCCGCGATACGGTGGCGCCGGCATCGCCTTCAACGGTGCCCTGGAGGAGCTGCGCGATCTGCGCGGCGGTGAACTGCATGTGCAAGGTGTTATGGCGGCAATGTATCGTGCTTCGGCCGGTGCCAACCCGGCCGCGGGGAAAGCAGCAGCCGACAAGGCGCGTACCGCTTGCCGTGGCGCCAGTCCTGCTTATGGCCGCGGCGGCTTGTTCGGACCAATGCCTCCACGATGCACCTCATCGCCAGGATGAAGCCGGACCCAAGGACAGCCCGCCGATGAAACGTTAAAGACGCACATCGTGTGACCAGCGGGGTCGAGCGCGCCATAACCTCGATGCTTCAACCCGATCGCATGCGCACGAAATGCCTGGTGATGCTGACCCTTGTCGCTTCGTTCTTCGTGAGCTCGTTCCATGGGATCGCGCCTGGACCGGCCGAATTCGGTGATGATGCACTTCAGATCGTGCAGCGCACCTGCGCGCTCGAGGTGGTGATGGCGGAATTGACCGTTCTGCAGTTAGAAGCGCCCCGCCGCGATGGATTCGACAGTGCCGCACCGCCCCCCGTGCGAAACGGCAATCCGATGCTGGCCTGCATGCCACCGCGCGAAAGGCCCGCGCAGGATGACAGGGCCACGACCGTGCAGCCCTCGCCGAGCACCTCAGTTCAATAAGCCCGGCACGGCGCCATCCACTACGGTGTCTTGGTCTTCACGACCGGCACCGGCAACTTGAAGCGGCCTTTGGTGAGGTCGTAGTCAAGAAGCAGTTCGCGCCACGGTTTCTTCAAGGAAGGAAGTGGCCCGCGCCGGATTCGAGCCGAGCGACACGGTGAGGCCGACGATGAGGCCGTTGCGGAGGAGGTTGAACTTGATGCGTATTTGACGCTTCCGATGGCGAGCAGCATCCGCACGAACCAGAAGAGCATGGGCTCCCACCAATAGGTCTTGGGTTCCGCCAAGGTCAGCGGCCATCCCACGGTCCGCCGCGCGTCACGTTCACGAATGTGGAGCCGTTGAAGCGGAACAGCCCGCCACTGAAACCGAACCATTTCGTGCCCTGCCGGTCTTCCAGGAATGCCTGAATGGCGAAGTTCTGCACACGGTCCGGCCGGTCGGTTTCGTTGAACAAGGTGAAGCCCGTACTGTCGAAGCGGTAGGCGCCCACACCGACCGCAGCGACCCAGATGTTCCCGGCGCGATCTACGTTCAGGTTGTACACATCGCCCGCGCTAAGGCCTTTCACGTCGGGGAACTGCGTGAACGTCTTGCCATCATAGCGGGCCACACCGCCTTCCTGTACTGGCGGAAAGTCCGAGGTGATGGACCCGAACCAGAATCGGCCTTGCGGGTCCTCCACAATGCTCGCTACGTTGTTGCTGCAGAGGCCGTCCTCCTTGGTGAAATGGGTGAACGAGCGCCCGTCGTACCGGGACGCGCCAAAGCCATCGCGCCCGAACCAGATGTTGCCTTGGCTGTCCTCGATGATCGTCCACACTTTACCGGCCACCCACTTGTGTGATGGTTCCTTGATCGCTGGGATGGGAATGTGGAAGGGCTGGAAGCGCGTGCCATCAAAACGGAAGGCGCCATCGTTGGTGCCGGCCCACAAGGTCCCATTGCGGTCCACCAGCAGAACGCAACCAGGTCCGTGCAATCCCTCGGGTGCCTTGTACGCGGTGAAGGTCTTCCCGTCGAAGCGTGTGGCGCCATCGTGCGATCCGATCCAGATGTGGCCTTGCTCGTCTTCGACGATGCTGCAGGACACCATGTCGGCGAGGCCATCCGCCGTGGTGAAGTAGCGGAGGCGTTCATCTGGAGCAACCGATGCATCGGCATTGTAGCGGACCACACCATCGCCCACGGTGCCGAACCACAGGTTGCCCTGGCTGTCCTGCAAGGCCTCAACGATGTAGTCGGAGATCTGGGCGGTGTCCAGCGTTGTGATCGAGGCCACAGTGAGAGTATCAGTTCTGCCGGTCGCACCTTGTGTACCAGCCTGCCCGTTGCAGGAGGCGAGGCCCACCACGGATGACCACAGGGCGAAGGCATGGGTGATGCGGCGGTGGTTCATGCGGGACAAAGTAGCTCGGTGCGATCGCGTCCTGCGGAACGATACCCCCAATGATCGCAAAGCGCATGGGTTTCCGCCGCACGAGAACAGGGCCCTTGATGCCACGCGCCATCCAGCATCTCGGCCACCTGCTTCGGTTACACGAGCAATTGTTCTCCGCCGCTTCTCTCGCACCGTGCAAGGCGTTGCGCAACCCATCATGAGCGAATCGTTCCCGACCCCTGGCTAGTTTAGCCCGCCAACATGCAACGCCTTCGCACCATCACCATAGGCGTTCTCACGGTGCTGCTGGTAGGCCAGTACTTCTACTTCAAGCATTGGAAAGCGGAGCAGGCGCCCATGACCGCCACGGCGGAGAGCACGCGCTCGCACGCCATCGCCGTGCTGCCCTTCGTGAACAGGGGCGGCGAGTCGTAGATTCGTTACCACTGGAGGCGGCGATCACGCTCCTTGGAATTTCCGCCGGCACCCAACCCCGGTCGATTGCGAACCGTGTATCCTGATAGCAGCACCGCCGGCAAATGACTCCTCCCTCCGCTCAACCTTCTCGCCTTCACGGATGTCGATCGCGCGCCGCGTGCCACCTGTGCCGGGTGCATTGAAGAGCCCTGTGGGATCCGGCAGCGCCGCACCGTGCATGAAGGTGAGCTTCACCTTGTCCTTGTAGATCTCGCCGGTGCAGATGATGCCGCCGTGCGACCACACCGGCACACCGGCGGGGTTCGAGGGCTTCTTCCACTTCTGCTCCTCGGAGATGCCGGGATCGGCTTCGCGGATGAGAGTGCGCATGCGGGCAAGGGTGTCGTCGCGCCAATCGTTGAGGTCGGCTTTGCGTGTTGGCTTGGCGCTCTTGGCAGCTGGCATGGTAGTGAGCTTCGAGCACGAAAGTAGGAAGGGGCCAAGCGCAATTCCTGCCTCGGCTGAGCGTGCTCCCTGTTGAACGCGGTCCGCTCAATGCTACGCTCTGCGATCCTGTTCCTTGCCAGGGATCCCCGGCAAATGATGCGGAGGAGATAGTCCCGGTCCGGCACCTGGGCTTGTGCGATGCTATGGCCGCAGGCTTGCCTGCCTCCGGCAGGGTCGTCCGCTATCGCTTCGCAAGCCCTCGCGAGCAGCGGAGAGAACACTGCGGAGGTGGGAGGAGGAGACCCAACAGGGTAGAATGCGCATCTTCACCACAAACCCTGCGGATGATGCGCTCCCTTGTTCTCCTCGTTCTGGTAGGACTCGCAGCGCAACTCACGGCACAGGACGGTAAGCTCCTGGAGCGAACGCCATACACCGTTCCTGACAGTTCGATCGCCAAGTGGCGTTCGCGCATGCCCGATGTGGATACCATCCTGACGGGAGTGCGCATTTCACGCATCACCTACCTGAGCGACGGGTTGAAAGTGAATGGCTATATGGCTGTGCCCACGGGCAATGGTCCGTTCCCGAGCGTGGTCTTCTGCCGTGGTGGTAACCGGGAGATCGGCCCGCTCGACGACGGCGCCATCCTGCGTTACCTCGCCAATATGGCCAGCAGGGGCTATGTGGTGGTCGGCACCGCTTACCGTGGAAATGATGGCGGCGAAGGCAAGGAGGAATTCGGCGGAGCCGATGTGAATGATGTGCTCAACCTGCTGCCCTTGCTGGAAGAGGTGCCTGAGGCCGACACATCACGCATCGGCATCTTCGGCGGAAGTCGTGGAGGGATGATGGCCTACCTGGCCCTTGCGCGCACCACGCGTTTCAAGGCGGCTATTATCCGCTCCGGATTGTCGGACTCGTTCATGGCCTTGGCTGACCGGCCGGCCCTTGAGCAGAACGTGTACGCCCAATTGATACCGGGCTTTACCGCCAACCGCGACTCGCTGCTGCTCACCCGTTCGCCCGGGCGTTGGGCGGAACGCTTGTGCAAGACCACGCCGATCCTGATCCAAGCGGGCACCGGCGACAACCGCGTGAAGGCGGATCAGGCCATCGCCATGGCACAAGCGCTCTATGCTTGCAAGCATCCTTTCCGGATGCTTATGCTGGAAGGTGCCGACCATTACTTCACCGAGTACCGCGATGAGGTGGATCATGCTACGCGCCTGTTCCTGGATACCTATGTGCGCGATGGCAAACCTTGGCCGAGCTTGGTGCCGCACGGGGAGTGAACGTGGGCGCAGGAGACCCTGCGCGGACTCGGAGACAGGTGGGAAAGGCGGACCCCATTCCCCAGGAACAGCGTGAGGGCCACTTATTCGAGCGCTCTGCGAATGGCTTGGTGGTGACTTCGACCCAACGTTCTTCGATGTCTACAGTGTCAACAAAGAACTGCTCGCCTACAAGAAGCACTGTGGCACAACTTGAGGGAAGACCAACGAGAAAGCACAAGCGTGTGTCACGCGGGTACGAAATGCGTACTCCGTCCACCGGCGCGGCCCTTCTTCAGGATCTTTTTCTGCACCAGGTCCGCGATGTCGCGTGAGGCGGTATCCTGCGAAGTCTTCGACAGCTTGGCGTACTTGCTCGAGGTGAGGTTCCCCTCGAAGCCGTCCAGCAGCTTGTTCAGCACCTTCACTTGGCGCGGGTTCAGGATGGTCCTCGCATGCGTTTGCCAGAAGCGGTGCTTGTTCAGCACGGCGGAGAGCGTTTCTTCCGAGGACGCGATCGCGCGTTGAAGGCAGGCCATGAACCAAGCGAGCCATCCGGTCACGTCCAGGGATCCGCGTTGCGAGCGTTCCAGGATGTCGTAATAGCGTTTGCGCTCGGTGTGGATCTGCGCGCTCATGCTGTAAAAACGTTGCGGCGAACCATCGCTGCGTGCGAGCAACAGGTCGGCGATGGCGCGCGCGATACGGCCGTTGCCATCGTCGAACGGGTGCAGGGTGACGAACCAGAAGTGCGCGAGCCCTGCCTTGATCAGCGGGTCGAGCGACTTTTCGGTGTTCACCCATTTGAGGAAGGCTGTCATCTCCTTCTTCAACCGCCTGGCTACGGGTGCTTCGTAGTGAACGCGCTCCCGGCCCATCGCGCCGCTCACCACTTGCATCGGGCCGGTGGAATCGTCCCGCCATTGGCCCACGAGGATCTTGTACATGCCGCTGCGACCTGTCGGGAACAAGGCGGCATGCCAGCCGAACAACCGCTCGGCCGTGAGCTTCGCGCTGGCCTGCTGCGTGGCATCGAGCAGCATCTCCACGATACCTTCCACGTTGCGGTCCACCGGTGCTGCGCCCGAGACATCCAGCCCCAGACGGCGCGCGAGGGATGAGCGCACCTGCGCCGGATCGAGCACTTCGCCCTCGATGGCGCTGGTGCGCACCACGTCCAGGATCATGGTCTCCAGGTTCGCTTCGCTGCGCAGGTCGAAACCCACTGCCGCCATGCGGCCCAGCAAATGGCTCTGCATCTGGCGCGCCTTCGCCACGGCAGGCGCCAATGCAGCGTCGTCCCACTTGAAGGTGGGCCAGTCCTTGCGCTGGTGGATGTAGAGCGACATGGCCGTGCGGTATGCGGAGAAAGGTACGGACAATGTCCGCATATGTTGCGGAGATTAAGGACGGTATTCTCCGCAGAGGCTCACCGGGCTTGTGCGTTCCAATGGCTTCAGGGTCGTCCGCTCGTGCGTAGCGGACAGACAACTGCGCAGATGGGAGGAGGAGACCCTACACGGTGGGAGGCCTCTCACCGCGCCGAACTTCTGCCGGGCCCATGCCACTGCACCCGCAGCTCGCACCGCGTGGTGTCCCGGTGATTGACCTCCATCCGGCTCGGCAGGATCGTGCACGTGGTGGTACGGTAGCAGATGGTATCGTCGTGGATCTGCACCCAACCGCTGTCGGGCAAACCTCCCATGGTGCGCACGGCCAAGAGCAGCATGTTCCACTCCCGCGATGCCGGTTTCCAACTGTACACCTCGTATCTCGTGTTCATGTCCGGGTATTCCGCCAATACGAGATCATCCGTTCCGTTCCCGTCCAGATCCGGAACCACCGCGACGGAATGCTCACCGTGGAGAACGATGTCCGCGGGCAATACGACGTTTGACCGGGACCAGACTATCTTTGAACCACGATGACCGTACGCCGAAACACCAAGGACGAAGTGGTGATCACCCTCCCGCCCAAGATGAGGGGCGAGACCGTGCAGATCGTGCTGGACTACGTGCGCTACCTGGAACTGGCAGAAGGTTCAGCGGCGACACAAAAGCAGGCCGATGCGCTTGCTGACGAGATCAACGCGAGCTGGTGGAAGAAGAACCGCAAGCGCATTCTCGGGTGAAGGTCATCGTCGACGCGAACATCGCCGTCAGTTGTATCCTGAAGACGGACAGCCGTCTTTCCCAGTTGTATTTCGATGCCCAGCGTGTGCTACGGTTCATCGCGCCTGACTTCCTGCGCGAGGAAGTCATCGCCCGGCGCGAGAAGCTGATCAAGCTCTCCAAACAGCCTGCATCGCACGTGCTCCAACGGGAGTTCATCGTCCTTCAAGGCATCCACTTCATTGACCACGGCACCATCCGCAAGGAGCATTGGCTGCAAGCCGAACGGCTCGTGCTGGATGTTGACCTGAAGGACATCGCGTACGTGGCGCTCGCACTGCACACCGGCAGCCCCATCTGGTCCGGCGACAAGAAGCTGCGTGATGGCTTGGCGCGCAAGAAGTGGAACAACATCCTGGACGCTGACGACTTGCGAAGGTTGGTGGAGGCGATGTGAACTGGCGGTTCCAGGTGAGTTCGACCCCACACGATGCTGCTCTCAGCCATAGTGTTCCTTGCCAGGATCCCCGGCAACTGATGCCCAGGAGATAGCCCCGGTCCGGCACCGGGGCTTGTGCTGTTCCTATGGCCGCAGGCTTGCCTGCCTCTGGCAGGGCAGTCCACGATCGCTTCGCAACCCCTCGCGAGCAGCGGACAGGTCACTGCGGAGGTGGGTGGAGGAGACCCAACGGGGTATAGGCCCGATCGACATGCGGGCCTTAGGCGCGCGCAGAGCGTGCTACTTTTGGGTCACCATGAGCAACAAGGAACTCAAAGAGGCTATCGAGAAGAAGCTGAATGAAGTGCCCGACTCCATTCTGCAGGAAGTGCTGGACTACTTGAAAGGCTTCCAGGCCAAGTCGCCCGATGAGCAGAAGCGCGTGATCGGGCTCAAGCGCATCCTGGACGAAAAGCGTGATCTGCTCCTGCGTTTGGCGAAATGATCACTTCCTTCCGAAGTCCGCGGGGTTCTCACCCCAAGCTCGTGTCTCCCACTTGAGTATCGGCGTGGTGTACTCATTGGTCGCAAGCCATCGCTCCGCGCGATCGACCAACTCGAACAGCTTGGCGTTGCGCTCGCTTCTTGGCTGTTTGGTCTTGGCCCGCTTCTGTCGAACCCAGCTTATCGCATTGCGGCTGTCGGAATAGACCGGAACGACCAACCCGTGCTTCTTGCAATGGGCCAGCGCATGCACCAGAGCGAGGAATTCCGCGATGTTGTTCGTGCCATCGTCGAACGGACCTTGGTGGAAGACCTTTTCACCGGTCGCGTAGTTCACCGCTTGGTACTCGCATTCCCCTGAACCGGTGTTCCACGCACCATCCACACAAATACTCTCGCGTATGGGTTCACCCACCAAGGCGCGCTGCTTGGCCGATGGTGCCTTGACGAGTTCTCTCCGTTGCGTGAAGCTGTACTTCGGCGGCGTGCTCAATGCCTGTTCCGCCTCGGCCATCGTCTTGAACGACTTGAACTTGGCGCCCGGGAACGCATTCGTTTGTGCCGCGCACTCACTCCAAGTCTTGAAGATGCCCGTCTCCCGGCCCTCCCAGACGACGTAGAACTTCGGCTTTGGCTTGGACATGGCAACTCGGACGGAATCACATGGCAACCAATTGTGGCTGGTCTTCCACCACTGGCTGCTTGATCCGCTTGCGCCCGTACTCCGGGTCGATGGGGGCAAGAAGGTCCAGAAGTCGGCCATGCTTCAGAGAAATGAGCATGTCAAGGGCGAAGCTTATCAGGTTGGCAAGGAACAGGTCCATCAGTATCGCGAAGGCTGCCAACCGGATGTACCACGGCAACACCACTTCAATGCTGGCCGTGCTGTAGATGATCAAGAACTGGATCGTCAGTGAGATCGCGAGGCTCGCCTGATACACGTCCGTTTCCCGCTTCCCCTTGTCAACATCCTTGAGATAGTCATAGAAGCGGTAGAACTGAGTTCCCGGCCTGACTCCCGACGGCTCGATGACAACAACATCCACCATGTTGAAGATCCAAATGATGGCCGCGAGTACTGGTTGGTACCAAACCTTCCCGACCAACCCCGGTTCCTTGCGGATGGCTCTGGCCAACAATCTGTAGAGTCGCTCGGCTACGAATATCCCGTACCACGTCAATACATAGTGGACCAAACCAAAGCTCAACTTCCACACGATCAAGAACAGGGCGAAGGCCAGGACATAGGAGCCATCGAAGACCCTCTTCAGCGCCAATTCAGGCGAGGCCCAGACCCAGCTTCCAACATCATAACCTAGCCCGGTGGCCAGCTTGCAAGTCAACACAATGCTGAAGAGAACCCGTAGGGCCAAAAGCAGAATGCGCGTCCGCTGCTTGCGCTTCCGGACCAGAAGGTCGATCACTTGACTGAACATGGCTAGTCCTTATCGAATGCCTTCAACCCGAAGGCGAGGTTGTAATCGATGATGCTGTGATCCGCTTCGTGTTTCTTCCACGCTTCTTCCTCATGGCTTGTCGCGATGATGCTCTTGGCATCATCCTTCGCGAAGCGGGCTGCGACTTCACGCAACACCGCCAGCTCGCTCTCCTCGAACAGGATGTCACGGAACAGCCGTGGTTCGCGCGGCAGGAACTGCCCGCCAAGGTTGCCATCCGGCAACTCCTTCTGCACGAAGTCCACCTTGCCGTTGCGGGCCATGTGATCGAAGAGCGCATCGAACTGCTTGGGCACCGGGCCCCAGGTGACCGCACGGTATGGAGCGCCACTGATGGACACGCCATGCAGTTGGTAGTGCCTGAAGTCCGCATAGAAGAGCAACTTGTTCATCTTGGTCTTCCAAGGCTGCATCGCCTCCGTGAAGAACACGATCATCTCCGTGAGGCGATCCAAGCTCGGCTTGCGGTATCCGGTGGTATGGTCGGGTCCTGTCGCGGTCGGGTCGATGCCCATCACATACTCCTCCTCGGTGGTTCCCAAGTGCCAGCCGTCCTGGGTCTTCAACAACTCATCAACGCGCTTCAGGATCTTCTCCTTCGCCTTTTCGTCCAGGTGAACGGTCAGCCGCACCATTTTCCCGAACTCGGCCGGATCGTCGGCCACTTGGATCAAGCGCGCGTTGCTCTCGCTCGGCACCTCGCCCGCCTCGTAGTTGCGCCACACGTTCGCCCCGAAGCCGAGCACCTCGCTCATCTTCATCGCGCTCAGGTCGTACTTGGTGCGGATGGCCTTGATCTCGTCCGGGAAGGGCAGGTTGTACTTGTCGCGGTACTGGTTGTACACCTGGTTGATGTTCACCTCGTCGGTGAACGTCTCGGTATACTGCGCGCCATCGGTGTCCTTGTAGAAGTGGTACAGGATCTCGAACTCTTCCTTGCGGAAGGGGATCGTTCGCTTCTCCCGGCACAGCGGCATGTCGTTGCCCGTCATTGGGCTCTTGATGGTCGGTTTCATCGCAGGGGGAATTTCATGGGGTGTTCGGCCGCGTGGAAACTGATGCACAGGACATCACCGGTACGGGTGAAGCCGAGGGTCACTTTGATGTACAGATCCGTTCCCTTCAGGACTTTGCCGAAGACCCAAAGGCCCGGGCCGCCGTCCCAGTCCTGGATCGGGCCTTCGCTGTAGTCGGCCACCGTCAGTTCCCGAAGCACTTGTTTGCGCTGGTCGCGCGATATGCCGAGCACGACCAAGGTGGCCGTGTTCTTCTCTCGGTCGTCTCGGAACAGCACGTCGAAGACCCGCATCCTGGTCTGGAACTCTCGCAGGAAGGCTTCGACTTCGGCCGGTGTTGGCATCGCACTTCAAGATGGGGCGAAGGTAGCACAAGAGACTATAATGCAACTATAAAGTTGCATACCTTGGCAGCCCCTATCCTGAGAAGCCCCGAATGGAACCCCAGACCCAAGCCCAGATCAACTGCCCCAAGTGCGGTACCCCGGTCGACGTGAACAAGGTGCTCTATGACAAGGTACAGGCGGAGATCGGCCAGCAGTACGAGCGCACCATGGAACAGGAGCGCGAGAAGCTCGCCGATGCCCAGAAGAAGGTGGATGAACAGAAGAAGCAGTTGGAGGATCAGGTGAAGAGTGCCGTGGAGACCCAACTGGCCAAGGCGAAGAAGGAACAGGAGGACAGCCTGCGGAAGTCGATCCGTGGCGAGGTCGAGGAAAGTGTGACCGCCATGCAGAAGGAGCTTGAAGAAAAGAGCGTGCAGTTGAAGGACCTGAACCAGATGCGCGCTGCCTTGGCCAAAGCGCAACGCGAGAAGGATGAGCTGGCAGACAAGATCAACGCCGAGGCGGAGGTGAAACTCAACGAACTGCTGAAGCAGGAGAAGACCAAGATCGCCAAGACCGAAGCCGACAAGCAGGAACTGGCGCTGAAGGAAAAGGACGAATTGATCAAGTCGCTCAGTACGCAGATGGAAGAGATGAAGCGGCGGGCGGAACAGGGCTCCATGCAGTCACAGGGTGAAGTGCAGGAACTCGCGATTGAGGAATGGCTGCGCAGCGCCTTCCCTTTGGATGAGGTGGAAGAGATCAGCAAGGGTGTGCGCGGCGGTGATTGCATCCACCGCGTGCGCGACCGGTCAGGGCACGAATGCGGGTCCATCTACTACGAGAGCAAGCGGACGAAGCACTTCACAGCGGGCTGGATCGCGAAGCTGAAGCAGGACATGCAGGCCGCGAAGACCCACGTTGGTGTGATCGTTACGGAAGCCATGCCCGATGGCATGGACCGCATGGGGCAGCGAGAAGGTGTGAGGATTTGCACCTACGATGAGTTCAAGAGCCTGTGCTATGTACTGCGTGAGATGATGATGCAGGTGGGCACTGCCCTGGCGGCTCAGGAGAACAAGGGCGACAAGATGGTCATG
Source organism: Flavobacteriales bacterium (assembly GCA_016716605.1). Lineage (NCBI taxonomy): Bacteria > Pseudomonadati > Bacteroidota > Flavobacteriia > Flavobacteriales > Flavobacteriales bacterium. Next base: position 1,169,368 of record JADJWA010000001.1, on the reverse strand, counting down.
CTCTACAACTACCTCACCGGCTCCGAGTTCGCCATGCACATCGAAGCGATCGTCGGCAGCTTCCGGAAGCTGAAGGGCGACATCGCCTCCGAGCGCCGTGCCTACGAACGCATCTGGAACGAGCGCGAGAAGAACCTTGACCTGGTGATCTCCAACACGGCGCAGATGTACGGCTCCATCAAGGGTATCGCTGGGGCTGCGATCGCGTCGGTGCAGAGCCTGGAATTGCCGGAGTCCGGAAGTGCCGCATAGCCCCGCAATCACCCCTGCACGCCATGTCCTCCACGCCCCCGCTCCCGATTGCGCGCATTGCGAAGATCAAGGACCATCGTGTCTTCCGGGACTTCGCCTGGCCCACTTCTTTGCACGACTTCGCCCGGTTCAACCTTGTATATGGATACAATGGGTCTGGAAAGTCGACCCTCTCCAAGCTGTTCGAGCACATCGCCCAACGACGAGTGGTGGAAGAAGGGCAAGCGGACTTCATTATCAATGCACATCCGGTGAATGGAGACGCTCTGGACACCGCCGCAAACCTCCCACAAGTCCGTGTGTTCGACCGCGAAGCTGTCGTCCGGACCATCGCCGAGGCAGATTCAGAGCTGGGACCCATCTACTACTTCGGTGAGGAGAACGTGGAGAGCCAGAAAAAGCTGGAAACCGAGTCCAAGCTTTTGGAGAAGGCCAAGAAGGACCTTGAGGCTGCACAGCTCACAACCCGATCGAAGAGCCAGACTTTTGAGGCCCACTGCACGGACAAGGGGCGCGAGATCAAGACGCTGCTGTCTGGTACGAACAGCACATACCTCAGTTACAACAGCGCCAAATTCAAGAAGAAGGCCGATGAACTGATGGCCCACGTCGGTGCGTTGCCAACTCGAACAGACGAACAAAAGACAGCGCTGAAGCAGAAGGCCGGTGCAATCTCCATGACCGAACTCAGCGAGTTGGTCTTTGATTATCCGGACCTGAACAAGGCGCAGGAAGTTGCAAGGGAGTTGTTGGCACGAACAGTGACTTCCAAGGTGATCGATCGCCTAGTGGATAAGCCGGTGATCGCAAAATGGGTTGAAGAGGGTCTCCACATACATAGCGGCGATGAGCCTCTGGCGACCTGCGAGTTCTGTGGCAATACGCTGACATCCGAGAGGATGAAAGATCTCGATGGACATTTCAATGACGTCTACAAGGCCTTCGTCCAAGACTTGACGAAAGCTCGCACGGCGTGTGAGCATCGTGTCAGTGCAATAGCTGCTTTGGTCAAGCATGACCCAGCCAAGCTGTACTCTGACCTAAGTGGCCGATATCAAGAGAAGCTGAAGTCCTTGAAGGAGGCCGATGAGCTTGTGGCGCAGTTTCTCAACGCACTGGCCAAAGGGCTTTCAGACAAGGCCGCGAATCCATTCCAGAGTCTACATCTCGACACCTACTTGGATGGACTATCGGTGACTGCCAGCGACGCGGCAAGTTCAGCACTCGCGGTCGTCAACGTTGTCCTGCAAGAACACAATGCCAGGTGCAGGGCATTTGACAAAAGTGTCTTAGAGGCGCGAAAGGAACTTGAGGCCGCAGTTGTTGCGGATACGTTTTCGACCTACCAGAAGAACCTGAAGGCGGTAACGGACTCAGAAGCGAATGAAAAGCGGCTCGGCGATGATATCAGGGGCTTTCAAGAAACGGTGACCAAGCTCGAGATGGAGTTGAAGGAGCATCGGACCCCTGCGGAACAGCTCAACAAAGAGCTCTGTGGCTTTCTCGGTCGCGGGGACCTTAGTGTCGCAGTACATGAGACGGGCTACACGGTGGTGCGCGATGGAATACCTGCGCTGAATCTGAGCGAGGGCGAAAAGACGGCAATCGCCTTCCTCTACTTCCTGAAGTCTCTCCACGATAAGACGTTCAATCTTGGGAAAGGCATCGTCGTAATCGATGACCCGGTATCCAGTTTGGACGCTCATGCGCTATTCAGCGCATTTGGTCAAATGAAGCAGGTGGTGAAGGAGGCCGGGCAGCTATTCGTTCTTACCCACAACTCCGGCTTCTTTCGGCAAGTCAAGAACTGGTTCGAAAGCATGAACCGTTGGAAGAAAGACCCGACGACTCGGCCCGCACGGTTCTTCATGCTCTCCGTGCGGATAGAACACGGGCATCGGAATGCGGCCATCACAGTGCTGGATCCACTTTTGGAGCGCTTTGAATCCGAGTACCACTATCTCTTCAAACAAGTTCATGTTCAGGCACAGCAGACAAGTATGCCAAGCGACATGCAGGTTCTTTATCCACTACCCAATATCGCCCGAAGGCTGTTGGAGGCCTTCCTTGCTTTCAAGGTGCCGTCCCCGACAAGCGATGGTCTGATGAAGAAACTTGATCTGATAACATTCGATCCCGCGAAGAAGACACGCATGCTCAGGTTCACCCATTCATACTCCCATAGCGATCGAATCGAGGAGCACGGAATGGATATGTCGCTTCTTGCCGAAGCTCCTCAAGTGATGCGGGAAGTGCTCGAGTTGATCCAGTTCGCTGATCCGCAGCACTATGATGGGATGATGGAGCAAATCGTTGCTATCTCGTGAGGATGTGAAGCAGCCGCCAGGCACGGATGTGCCTGAACGCATGAACCACAAGTGGGCGGCGATTGATTGCGTGAAGGATTCCTCGAACGAAGCAAGTTCAGATTGGAATAGGCTCACTTCATTGGGCCTCGAACTTGTTCGGCTGAATGCTCGGCAGGTCGATGATATTCCGATCAATGCAGACCAGACCGAAGCCCTTGCAATTGATGTATGCCCTGCATTTGTTATCGGTGAAGCGATCAATGCTGAAGACGAAGATGATTTTCTCTTCGCGGTTCAGTTGAGCGATTTGGTAGCCATGTTTGTTGTCCTGCTCAATGGTCTTCTGCAGATGATTCACGCCCTGATGAGATCGGGTCTCGGAGTGAACAATAGCGGCACCGACGTCGAACTCAAAGACGATTTCACAGGCATCCACATCCTTCGCGGTGTTGTTGATTAACTCAAACTCCTTGTGAATGCTGCTTGAGCCCAATTCAGCCTTTTCTTGTGTGGTTCGCAGAGTCAATCTTGGCAGCTTCTTCTCCGCCTCGCGGTCTTTCTTGACTTGCCACCTCGTGTAAACAGCACCGGCAAAGCCACCAGACAAGAACGAAGCGATTATTCCAACAACCCAAGGCCATGAGGCTCCGCTGCTGCTTCTAGTGTTATCTGCATTCTGGGCATCTGCGTTAGGCTCCGAGGCTGGTTGTACACCGCGATCCAAGCTCGACGTGTCCGCCTTGCTCGGCTGCTGAGCAGATGAGGTGAGTCCAAGGCAAAAGGCGAAGCAAGAAAGCAACGTCTTCATGGCATGGCCTACTCGTAGTTGAGCTGAAGATTATTGTTCGCATCAACCCAGTAGGTTGCGAACTTCACAGAGTAGATGCCATAGGTGCGGCAGAGGTTCTCGGCTTTCGCCCGGTCCATTTGTGGGACCATGAGGTAGAAAGTGCCGCCCAATGTCGAGTACTGTTTCCATTGGCTCACCTCGTTAACACTGACGGAATCAGATGTCTCAACTTCAATGATGTGCTGAACGTTGTTGCTGCTTAGCGGTGTCAGTATGATATCGGGGTACATGTTCCCAATCCCCGTAACATGGTTACTGCCAGGATTCGTGTAGACGCGAAAACCCGATTTGAGTCTATCCGCGGCAATCTCAATCACGCGATCGTGATAGTTCTGGTTCTGGGGGTTTCGAAGTGCCATTGCCTTAACCGTCGTTGCGCTGCCAAACTTAGTTAGATGGGTGCATCTCAGTGCTTGATGCATCACATCGATTCGTGCATCCTTGATTATTGCGTCTCGCTCGTGCTGTGCGTGAGCGATCGCAGCGGCAACCCGCGGGCCGGTAATCCGGCCGAGGAGTATAGCGGAGAGCGCGACGGTGAGGCTTTGCGAACCGGCACGCCCAAACCTTCTACGCCTTCGCCACCACTTCTCCCGCCTCCCTCAAATGCGTCTTACGTGCCTTCCTGATCCGGCAGCTCACCACCTTGTACTCTGGGCACATGGCCAGTGAGTCGCTCACGCTGCTGGTGATCAGGTTGAGCATCATTTCCGGGAAGTGGAAGGTGCTGCTGAGGATGCCGGGCTTCACCTCGTCGGTGATGAGGGCCTTGATGTCCACTTTGCCGCGCGCGCTTTCCACGCAGACCATGTCGCCCTCGGCGATGCCGTGCTTGGCGGCGTCGGCGGGGTTGATGAGCAGTACGTCCTCGGTGAGGATGGCGCCGTTGCCGGTGCGCCGCGTCATGGCGCCGCAGTTGTAGTGCTCCAGCTCTCGATTCGTCGTGATGATATAGGGGAATTCGGCCTGGTTGGCCTTCACCTCGGGGCTCATCTGCCACGCGTTGAAGTAGAAGTGGCCGAGCCCTCTTTTGAACGTGTCGGTATGCAGGATCTTGGTGTCGGTGCCGTCGGCGTTCACGGGCCATTGCTTGCCTTGCTCGCCGAGCTCGTCCCACTTCACGCCTTTGAAGAAAGGCGCGATGCGGCTGATCTCTTGCAAGATCCACTCAGGCTCGTAGGTGCTCTTGGCGTTGCCGCTCTTGCGACCGGTCTTCGCGGCGTAGCGCTCCATGATGTCGCAGATGATCTGCCCATCGGGCTTGGTGCCTTCCACGGGAGGCACGGCGGCGTTCACGCGTTGGATGCGGCGTTCGCCATTGGTGAAGGTGCCGCTCTTCTCCAGGAAGCTGGCGCCGGGCAGAACGACGTGCGCGAGCTTGGCGGTCTCCGTCATGAAGAGCTCCTGCACCACGAAGAGGTCGAGCGCGCCGAGGGCCTTGCGCACGTGGTTGGTGTTGGGGTCCGTCTGGCCCATGTCCTCGCCACAGACCCACATCGCTTTCAGTGTGCCGGCGAGCGCGGCATCATACATCTGCGGGATCTTCTTGCCCACCACGTTCGGCACGTGCACGCCGTAGAAGTCGTCGTAGAGCTTGCTGTAGTTCGGGTCGTCTACGGCGAAGTAGCCGGCCCCTTGGTGCGGCTGGCAGCCCATGTCGGCGGCGCCCTGCACGTTGTTCTGTCCGCGCAGGGGGTTCACGCCCACGCCGCGGCGGCCGATGTTGCCGGTCATCATGGCGATGTCGGCGATCTGCATCACGGTGAACGTTCCTTGGTAGTGTTCGGTGACGCCCAGTCCGTGGAAGCTCATCGCGGCGGGAGAACTCGCGTAAGCGATCGCCGCCTTGCGCACCAGCTCGCGGTCCACGCCCGTGACCTTCTCCATCTCGGCAACGTCCACGCTGAGCAATTCCTTCTTGAAGTCCTCATAGCCCTCCGTGCGCGTGTCGATGAACTCCTGCTTCACCAGGCCCTCGCTCACGATGTAGTACATGAACATGTTGAGCAGCGCCACGTTGGTGCCGGGGCGCAACTGCAGGTGGTACTTCGCGTAGCGGGCCAGCTCGGTGCGACGCGGATCGATCACGATCAGGGTCTTCCCCTTCATGATCTGCTGCTTGATCTTGGCGCCCGTCACCGGGTGCGCGTCCGTCGGGTTCGCGCCGATCACCATGATCGTGTGCGTGTCCTTCAGGTCGTCGATGCTGTTGGTGGCCGCACCGGTGCCGAAGGTCTTCTGCATGCCGAGCGCGGTAGGCGAGTGGCACACGCGCGCGCAACTGTCGATGTTGTTGGTGCCCACCTGCACGCGGAAGAATTTCTGCATGAGGTAGTTCTCCTCGTTCGGGCAGCGCGCGCTGCTCACGCCGGCCAGCGCGTCGGGTCCGTGCTTCTCCACGATGTCGGCGAAACGGTCCACGATGAAGTCGTAGGCTTCGTCCCAAGTCGCGGGGACCAACTCTCCGTTCTTGCGGATCAGCGGAGTACGCAGTCGCTCCGGGTGATCATAGAAGTGGAAGGCATAACGTCCCTTCAAGCAGGTATGCCCTTGGTTCGATTCGGCAGAGTATGGCGCGGTGATGGCGACGACCTTGTTGTCTTTGACCTTCACCTCCAGGTTGCAGCCCACGCCGCAATAGGTACATACGCTGCGCACCACCTCATCGGCCTTGGTCTCCTTGCTCTTGAACACATCGGTGATGGCGCTGGTTGGGCAGGCCTGCGCACAGGCGCCGCAGCTCACGCAATCGCTCTTGAAGAAGCTCTCGTCGGTGCCTTTGGCGATGTGGCTGTCGAAACCGCGACCGGCCATGGTGAGCACCATTTCACCCTGCACTTCATCGCAGGCACGTACGCAGCGGTAGCAACTGATGCACGCGCTGAGGTCGCTCACCATGTACGGATGGCTGGTGTCCATCTGCATATGCTTGTGGGTCTTCCCCTTCGGGTAGCGCACGCTATCGATGTCGAAGCCGACCTGCTGCACGACGTTGTAGAGTTCGTTCGCGCCGTGGTCCTCTTTCTTCAGCCGCTCGGTGTCGTAGTCGGTGAGCACCAGCTCGATGATGTTCTTCCGCAGCCGCTCCATGCGCGGGCTGTTGGTGGTGATGTACATGCCCTTGCCCACGGGCGAGTGGCAGCTAGCCATCACTTTGCTCGGACCATCCTCTTGCAGCGCGACCTCCACGGAACACACCCGGCAACTGCCGAAGGGCTCCAGGTTCGGCGCGTCACAGAGCGTGGGCACCGGGTTCGGACCGATGTGCCGGCGCATGAAGGCCAGCATCGTCTCGTTCTTGTTGATGGGGTAAGCCTTGCCGTCGATGTAGGCGACGTCGACCTCCACGGCTCCCTTATTAGAGGAAGCGGGTGCGGATTGTGTGCGAGCAACCGGTGCCGGAGAGTTGCCGGTTTTGGCCTGAGGGTGGTTCATGGCAAAGGCTTGAAGGCCGAAGATAGGAGGCGATGACCCTGTGGCCGTGGCGCGGGCCAAGGGTTGCCCGGATGACGGGTAATCATCAAATTCGCTCAGTACGATCCAAGCTCGGATCCACAGTCCACCACCAACACCTGCCATTCTCGAAGATGAAACGCCCCATCGACCTCCACGCCATCGGCGAGCGCATCCACTTCAACGACGCGCGCGAACGCACCAACGGCCGGCGCAGCGAGGCCACGCTCAGCCTCGGGCCCGGCAACAAAGGCCCAGGTCCGCATATCCATATCGGCCAGGACGAAGGCTTCAAGGTGGTGAGCGGGAAGCTGATCGTCACCATCGGGAAGAAGGAAGTCACCCTGGGGCCCGGCGAGAGCGCAGTGATCCGTTCCGGCGAGGCGCACAACTTCCGCAACGCGAGCACCACCGAGCGCGTGGAGGCGGAGTTCTGGTACGAACCCGCCTTGAACATCGAGTGGATGCTGCAATCGCTGGGCGAGGGGGCAATGGAGAACGGTGGGGATTGGAACAAGATGCCTGTGCTGCCAGCGATGCACATCATGTGGAAGATGCGGAAGGAATACCGCCTCGCGGGTATGCCCGCGTGGTTGCAGGATGCGATGTTCGGTTCCGGTGCATTCCTCGCACGGCTCACCGGCGCGCACAAGCGGTGGCCGCTGCCTGAGGGGCTCAAATGACGATGCCCCTTGAAACGCCTGGATCATGCATGTGCTCCCTACACTTCGCACGGACGCCACGATGCCGGTCATTCGTCCGCCAGGGCAGGCCCCGGAACCATCATCCGGCACGCGATCACTCCACCATGAACCGCGCTGCTCCCACGCCAAACGCTGCGTGGGTTAGGAGATAGATCCCCGGGGCGAGGTCCTGCATCGGGATGGAGCCAGTTCGACCGGCCGCCAGGATGTGCTTCACCATGCGGCCAGCCGGATCGGTGATTGCGAGCCTGACCGGGAATTCCGGGTCGAACCCCAGATTGAACAGCAGTACCCCTTGCGCGGGATCATGCACCACCATCAAGGTATTAGCCGGCACGTGCCGTACCATGATCGCCTCGCTCAACTCCTCCCGTCCGTCGGCATCAACCTGGCGCAGGCGATAATAATTGTCGCCGCGCAAGGGTGAAGGATCGACCGCCCTGTACTCCATCAGCCCCGCGCTGTGGCCAGCGGCCTCCACCTGTGCGACCGGCTCGAACCACCCGTTCTCAAGCGAGCGCTCCACGATGAAATGGGCGCTGTTCTGCTCCGAGGCCGTGGCCCATTCGAGGATGTTCACCGCGCCTTCGTTGCGGCCGCGGAACTCGAGCAGCTCCACGGGAAGGATCATGCTGAGGCATTGTGCGGTGGTGGCCGTTGAGCAAGGCGCACAGGTGGGCACGAAGAACATGCCCTGCGCCGCGGCCAGCCATTGCGTGTTGTTGCGCCCGGGCACTACGCTCGCCGACGTGCCGCCGTTGTTGTGCAGGGCATGCACCGCGTTGCCGCCGTTCCAGGCCGCGCAGATGTTCTTCTCCAGGATGAACGAGCCGATGCAATTGGTGCTCTCGTACAGCACGGTCTGGCTGCTGTAGCGCTGTGCGGTGCAGGAGAACATGGGCACGTTGAGGTAGGAGACCACGAAGCGCCGGAACGGGGCCACGCCCAAGGTCTGGTAGTACACGCAGCCGGGGGCCGCGCACAGTCCGGGATGGATGTCCTGCCAGGGATTGAGCACGCTGTTGGTGATCTGGGCCGGCGTCACAGCAGGCACGGGCACGGTGGGCCAAGGCGAATAGGTGCCCGCATTCGCCAGATTGAAGGTGACGTAGTTGTTCGAGGAGATCACGCATTGCGTGTATGCGGTGCTATTGTAGCAGAAGCTGAAGCCCATGTTGATGACAGCCGAATGGACATCGTCCGTCATGGTAAGCGGCGTGCCTGCGTATGCATCCGCCACGTACGGCGTTGCGGTCTGCGAATAGCACATGGGCACCGGAGGTGCCGCGCAGGTGATGCTCAGCGTGTAATTGCCCGTGGCGGCGCCGAAGCCATGCACCAGGATGCGATAGGTGACACCGAGCGCGGATAGCCAGGTGACCTGCGATTGGAGCCCGCAGAAATCATCGATGCCCACGACGCAAGTGAGCGCCGTGCAGGCGCCGGTGAAGACCCGGATCTTCGTGTCGTACGCGCTGCCGCACAGCGATGCCGTGATGCTGCCGCCGGTGCCGACGAAATGGTACCAGACGCCGCCACCGGTGCCGTCGGTGGTGCCGCAGAACGGAGCGACATCAACCCCATAGGCCGTTGTGTTCCCGGCGACCACCGCGCCACAGGCCAGCGCGGTCGAACCGGTGCACAGATCGCCTTGCGCACGGGCTTCGGTGCCGAGGAGCACGAGTGCAAGGAGGGCCACGAGCGCAGCCTTCATCGTAAAGGACTGGTGGAGGGAGGCAGCACGGAACCGTCGGAGCCGTGCACCGTTCCGGATAGCGCGTGGCCCGCACGCTGCAGCATGACCGACAATGCGGCGCGGTCAAGCGTATGGCGCGCGGTCAGTTTGAAGCAGGTGCACTCTGAAATGAACACGCAGGATGCCACTTCGCGCTCGGCCATCAACGCATGAACGATCGGTTTGGCCGAAGCCTGGTCGATCACGTCCGACACTTCGAAGCGGTAGACCACTTCCGCTCCGGTGGCCTGGGCAGCGCAGCGCGTAGAAGCGCCGGCCAGCACGCCCACGGTGATGATCAGCCAAACGGCATATCGGGTGCACGGAGAAACCATAGCTCGCCTCTTCATTCACGGCCGCCACCATCCTCCGCACTGCTTGATGCCCAGCAAGCTTGCTCCTCTGAACAGACGCGTCAATAGCCGCAGGTTGCCTTCGCACGCACGGCTCAGCTCCGATGATAACCGGCGATGCCCTTGTCGATCGGCAGGCCCAGCATGACGTTCGCAGCCATGAGGCCGCTCATCACCGTGCCCTCGACGCAACCGGCGTTGATGGGGTTCCAGGTCCAGTCGCCGGATACGATCAGGTTGCCGAATCCGGTGTTGTCGGCGCGCAGCCGGTGCTGCGTGCTTCTCGGCACCGAAAGCGTGTAGCGCTCGGTGGGATCGATGTTAACGCGCCAGAATTGCGAGTCGAATCGCGCTTCGCCGCTGGCGTTGGCGGGGTCCGTGAGCACCTGCCAATCCAGTGCGCCGTTGGTCTGCGTCGCCTTCGGCCAGAGGAAGCCCGGGTTCTTTCGCAGCCAGTCGAGGGCGATGTCCTTCACGGCCTGCAGCTCACGCTTGGGAGCGTCCACATCGCTCTTCGGCGGGATGCCGCCGGTCATGGTGCCGCAGAAGTAGGCGATGTTGTTCACCGGGTACGCGGGCGGCCATTGCTCGCGCACGATCAACTGGCTCATGTCCGCCCAGGTGTTGAAGGGCTGCGCGTAGCTGTCGATCACGGGGCTCGGATCGTTCCAACCCAATCCCTTCAGGTCGGGCTGCAGCCAGAGCTGCATGGCCAGCGTGCGCGTGGTCTGCACCTTCTCGCAGGAATTCTTCCATAGCTCACTCCTCGCGATCAGCTCCGCGCAGATGTACGGATGAGCCGCCACGGGGATGCCGAGCACCACGACATCGAAGTCCTCACCGCGCTTCAGCGTCTTGCGGCCCACGGGCTTCCACGTGCTCCAGAACGATTCGAGGTTCACCTGCTGCGCCTTCAGGGCTTCACCCTCCACGAGCTGGTCGTAGAGCGGCTCGGCGGGCCAGCACGGCAGCCCGTTCACGTCCACCAGCGGATCGTAGCCGGTGTTCACGTCCTTCACAGTGGCCTGCACATCGATGTCGATGCTGTCGATGGTGGTGCCATCGGCGCTCACGTGCAGCTGGTCCACGCTGTGGAAGAACTTGAATTCCACGCCGCGCTTCTTCAGCACTTGGTAGATGGGGCCGAAGATGGTATCGCCCATGCCGGCCTGCATCTTCCAGAACACCGATCCACGGTAGGTGAGGCACATGCGGATGGCGAAATGCAGGAATGTCCCCGCGCCGAAAGAGGGCTTGCTCACATCGCCGCCATCGTACGCGAACATCAGGTCGTACATGCCGTGGATGAGGCCGCTGTTGCACGTGGTCTCGCTGGCGCCATGGGACCGGAGCCATTCCACCGCGTCGAGCTCGTCGAGCTCATCGAAGTCGATGACGCCGCTGAGGATGCCCGAGCCGGCGACACCCTGCATGCAGGCTGCGGAAAAGTCGACCAGCACGTAGAGATGCCGGGCCAGGTCGTTGTCGAGGTAGTCGCCGTGACGGCCCTGGTTCCAGGAACGCATGCGCCGCACCATGAAATGAACGCCGTAGTGCGGCTGCGGCTTGCGCTTGCCAGCAGCATCCTTCCCGCCACCGAAGAGCTTCCGGAAGAAATGCAACAGCATGCCGCCAAGCTCCATGAACACCGCCGCGAGCAGGAAGAAAAAGGCCGCGATCCAGTCGAAGAGCTTGTCGAGCCCGTTGCGCTTGCGCCCGTGCGGATAGAAGTTCTCCGCAGAGCTGATCACCATGATGAGCATGCCCAGCACGCGGACCAGGTGCCGCCACATGGAAGGGATGCCGAGGCCCGCGCCGGGCGTCTCGTCGTTGGGCGTGAAGTTGAGCGGCCAGGTTCGCCAGCTCTTATTCCATTGCTCGGCCAGCAGCACGAAGTCATGGCGCTTGAAGGCGTCGCTCCATTCGGCCAGCGGGGTCCCGGGCTTCCGGCCGTTCTCCTGGTACACTTCGCGGATGGCACGGAAGGCATTCTCATAAAAGCCCATCCACACGTGCAGGCCGTGCTCCTCGATGCGGCCGAAGGCGCCGCGTCCGCTTGCGCCCTTGCCCCCGGAGCGCCAGCCCATCTGGTAAACCGTCACCGATGAGAAGCGCTTCCGCCAATCGGGATCCGCGGTGATCTTGAGCGCCGTGGTCATGGAACCGACGCCGCTGCCGAGGATGGCCACTTTGGAAGGAACTGGAGACTTGAGCATGGAGTGGGTGTTGCGGATGTCGGGAGCTGTGAAAGTTGCGCCGGCGCGTGGCCAGGTTCGCACGGCTGCTCAGATGAGGCTCCCGTCCCAAGGGAGCCCATCCTTGAATCGGTTGAGGTCGTGGTGCCGCCAGGGCCAGAGGATGTCAGGTTCGTGCAGCGGCCAGATCTCGCAAGGCGTGGCGTTCGAGCCGCTGGCGCCGATGATCCCGTTCACGGCGCGGCGCGCGGCCTCATTGGCGCCTTCCATGGTGGCCAGGTCGGTATTGGTGCGCACGTAATCCGAGGCGAGGAAGAGGTTCGGGATGAGCGTGGTGGCTTCGGGGCGAAGCGACCATGTGTTGATGAGATTCACCAGCAGCGGCTCCGCGTTGGAAGTGATAACGCCCTTGTTGTCGTCCTGCGCGACGATGTCTGGATCGAGGTACCAGGTGACGAGGTCCGCATCGCTGAGCACCTGCTTCCCGTCCACATTGAGGCTCGTCTTCAGTTCGTTCCACACCTCCTTCATCACGTCCTCGCGCGTGCACTCTCGGGCAGCCTTGCCATTGATCCCCTTGGTGGTCCAATCGCTGATATCCACCGAAAGGATGCCGTTCACCTTGCCGTTGCCGAATTTGCTCAGGTCCACATCCGCCCAGAACTGGTGCTGCGAGACGGACGTGAGGGACCACTGCGAATCGATGTAGATGGTGTGCCCGTGATCGATGGGCTCGTCCTGCGCCAGGTAGAACTGGATACCATTCATCCACTCCACGTTCTTCGCCAGGGTGGGCAGGCCGCCGAGCTGCTGATCGATCGCGATCATCTGCGGGGTGATCAGCGGCGCGATGCGCTCAATGGGCATGGCGCACAGGTAGTAATCGGCCGTCACCGTGGATGGGGCACCGGACACTTCGATGTCGATGCCGGTGATGCCCTTCGCGTCGCAGCGGAAGCCCTTCACTTGGGTGCTCATGTTGTACTCCACGCCCCGAGAGCGCAGGTAGCTGAGCCAGGGCAGGATCCACACATCGTCGGTGGGGCCGTTGAGAAGGCGGTCGGCGCTGACGCCCGGCCGCATGATATCGAGCATCATCTGCGCCATGATGTCGCCCATGGTGCGCGCGCTGGCCTTGTGCGCCTTGGCGGCCACGAGCGAGCGCGTGATGCCGTGCCCGAAGAACTTCTGGTAGGCGGGCGATTGGTTATCGGCATCGATGAAGCTCCACCAATTGATGGCCTCGTACTCGGCGAGGCGCCGCTCCTGGCAGCTGGTGAGGATCTGCCACATCTTCCCCGCGAAGACCTTCGTGTCGTGATCGGTGATGCCGGTATTCGAGTTCTCGAACATCTTGAACACCGTCTTCAGGTCGTCCAAGCTGCGCGGGAAGCGCGAGATGGCCACCACGGGCGCCTTGCCGTACTGGGCCATCTCGATGCGCGTGGTCTGCACCAGGTTGTCGGCGCATGACCCGCTGCCGTACGGGATGCGCGACATGGTGTCGGGCAGGTGCTTGTAGAAGCGCGGGAAGAAGCGGAATCCGTGCTCGCCCGGGAGGTCGCGCCGGCCGTCGGTGCCGCTGTTCGGCACATCGATGCTGCGCGCTTTGCCGCCCGGCACTGGCTTGTGCTCATACACCGTGACTCGGAAGCCGCGCTCGACCAGCTCGTGGGCGGCGCTCATGCCGGCGACGCCGCCGCCGAGGACAATTACATGCTTGGACATGGGTGAAGCGATGTGGGTTGTGATGATGAGGCCCGCGATCTCTTCGTGGGCACATGGATGGTCTCTTTAAGCAGTCAGCAGCTGGCGTGCTTCTTCAAGGTCGGGCAGGCCGTGCCCTTCAGAGAAGGAACTGAGCGTTGTCCGTAACAGGTCCGTAGGCGCTGGCTTGCCGAGCTTGCGGCTTAGGCGAAGCCTGCTCGCGGCGGCGCGAAGAAGCCAGAGCTTTTCGTTCCGCCTCGAGGCGATTTCGATGGCGATGCCGATCTCCGAGAGCGCCTCTTCCTCCCTCTTCAGCCAAGCCAGGGTCTCGCCCTTCACGCGGTGAAGCTCCGCTTCATAGAGGCCTTCCTTCGTGCGCGCGATGATCGCCAGTCCCTCATCGAGCGCCTTCAGTGCGGCCGCGGGGTCGGCGTCGAGCAGGTGGATCTCCGCCACGCGCAGATAGAAGTTCGGCGCCGCCAGCTCCGCCCCCATCATGCGCCATATCGCGGTCTGCTGCGTGGCCAGCTCCAGGCCCTCCTTCACCTCGCCGCGGTGCGCCAAGGCCCATCCCACATTCACGCTCGCGGCCGCCACCCACCAAGGGAAACCGTGCTCGATCGCGCTGTTGCGGAAATCATTGGCGGCCGCCTCGGTGCGCTCGATGTCGCGGATGGCCGCGTACATGTGCGTCTTGCACGTGTGCATGTAGTCCGTGGTCCATGGGTGGTTCAAGGACGCGACAAGCTTCTCCGCCACGCCCAGCTCCTTGATCGCGGTCTCAGGCATGCCGCAGATGGCGCGCTGCCACAGGTTGTGCGAGTGCGCTGTCACGCACGGATCCTCGCCATATACCCAGCCGTGGCCACGGTGCGCCACCGGATCGTAGAGCTGGATCACGCGCTCCAGGTTGGGGATCGACGCCTCGGCATCGCCCATCCAGAATTGCGCGGCGCCCACGGTGTAGAGCGCTTCCATGAGCAGCTCGTTGTCACCGGTGCTTTCCGCAGTCTCCTGCAGCTGGCGTGCGAGGGCGAGGCCGGTCTCGTACTCGCCGCGCACCAGCCGGAACTTCACCAAGCCGTGCAGGATGGGGAAGATCTGCGGCGGATCACCCATCACCTTGCACAGGTCGCGCGCGCGGGTGAACGCCTTCTCCACATCCGGATGGCCATAGCCCCAGCGCTGCATATTCGCCAGGCCGAGGAAGGTCTGCGCCATCAGCTCGCCGCCGAGGCTCGCCGGGCCCGGTTCAAGCTTCGCGCTGTGCTCCACCGCTTTGTTCAGGTGCGCGATCGCCTCCGGTATGGCCGAGCGCTGCAAGGCCAGCTGCCCCGCCTTCTGCCAGCAGCCCATGGCCTCGGCATGCATCTCGGCTTCCGCGTAGTGATGCGCGATCAGCTCAGGCTGGGCATTCATCAATTGCGGATGCCGCGTCCCGAAGGAATCGGCGATGGCCTTGTGGTACTCACGCCGCGTGCTCTTCAGGAGCGAGCCATAGGCGGAGTCCTGGATCAGGGCATGCTTGAACGTGAAATGCGCTTCGGGAACCGTTCCGTGCTGGAAGAGCAGGCCCGCATCCACTAGCCGCGCGAGCTGCGCGGTGAGGTCATCGTGGTGCTTGCCGGGGATCGAGTCGATCATGGAATAGCTGAACTCCCGGCCGATCGTGGCGGCCAGCTGGGCCACCGGCTTGGCTTCTTTCAGGCGATCGATGCGCGCAGCGAGCGAATCCAGCAAGGTGGCCGGTACCGGCAGCTTCTCCAGCGGCGCGCTCAACTCATACCCCTGTTCGGTCTCACGGAGCATCTCGCCCTCGGTCATCATGCGCGTGAGCTCCTCAAGGAAAAGCGGCACGCCATCGGTCTTCATCAGGATATGGTCCACCACTTCCCTTGGGAGCCGCTTGCCTTTCGCTGCCTTATTGATGATGGCCTCGGCATCGGTGCGCGGCAGGCCGGCCAGGTCCATGGTGGTCAGGTTAAGGCGCCCGGCCCAATCATGCGAGAACATCGGACGATGTGAGAGCAGGCATAGCATCCGGCTCGATGGCGCGCGGTCGATCAGCTTGTCCAGGAGTTCCAAGGTGGAAGGATCCGCCCAATGCAGGTCCTCCATCACGAAGAGCACGGGCTGCGCGGCGGCACGCTTCAGCAGGATATTGACGAGCAGCTGGATCGTCCGCTCCTTCTGCTTCACCGGAGTCAGGTTAAGCGGAGCGCGGTCCCCTAGGGGGATAGAGAGCAGGGCCGCGATCAGTGGCACGGACGTGTTCAGTTCATAACCGTACTGCGTGAGCCAGCCTTCCACTTTCTGCAGCTGGCTCTCGGGCGCTTCGCCCTCGGTAATCTTCAACACGACGCGCTCTAGGAATTCGATGACCGGATGGAACGTGGAGTTGACATGGTATTGCGAGCACCGCAATTCCGTGAGCCATGCGTTGGGCTGTGCGGCGGCATGCTCTTTCATCGCTTGGACGATGCGTGACTTTCCCACTCCGGGCTCCCCATTCACCACCGCGACCTGGCCATGACCGAGGCCCGCCAGGTCCCAAAGCGCACGCAACCGATGGATCTCGGCCTTGCGGCCGGTGAATGGCGTCAAGCCCTCGCCCATGGCTTCCATGCGGCTGAGTGCGGTGCGCTCGTGCAACGCGCGGAAGAGCTGCACGGGCTTCGCGATCCCTTTCAGCTCATGCTTCCCCTTGTCCTCGCATTCGAAGAATCCGCCCAGCAGCTTGTGCGTATCGCCGGTGATAAAGACGGTGTTGAGTTCTGCTGTCGATTGCACGCGCGCCGCCAGGTTGGGCGTCTTGCCCACAATGGCGTCGGATTCAAGTTCTGCTCCTCGGCCCATATCGCCCACTACGACCAGGCCCGTGTGCACGCCCACGCGCACATCGGCATCCACGCCGAAGCGATCCTTGTACTTCATGCTGTGCGTGCGCATCGCCTCCACGATGGCGATTCCTGCCGCGACCCCGCGACGCGCGTCATCCTCATGCGCTTCCGGATATCCGAAATAGGCCAGGACGCCATCACCGAGGAACTTGGCCACGTATCCATCGTATCGCTTCACCACCGAGGTGCACACCGTCTGGTAGTCGCCAAGGATCTCCCGGAGATCCTCGGGATCGAGTTTCTCGGAGAGCGGCGTGGAACCGGCCAGGTCGCTGAAGAGCACCGTGAGGTTCTTGCGCTCGGCCCCGGTCTCGCGCACTTCAATCTTGGCTCCGCAGTTGGAGCAGAAGCGCGCGTCGTCGGAAACGGTCGTTTGGCATTTGGGACAATTCATCGGCTCTTGTTCGGGTGGGAACCAATATAGGATCGGCCATCCGATGGCCAAAGCCCTAACCAAACGCATCCATGAATCACATGACACGAACGCTGACCAGTGGGAGCGCCTCGACCAAAACTGCCAGCCTGGGAGACTAGTCCGTTGTGCCGACCGGACCATACACCATTATAGAGGTGGCGCCTTCCATCGCTCATCGCGCCTCCTTGCCCGGAACGCGCCTGGCTCGTTGAGCCGCTTCTCATCTTCGACCGACGAAGAAGATGCGCACCTCCTCCCTTTCGCCTGCACCGCGTCGCACGGGTTAAAGCGCAACGAGGATTCGTCCTAGACCATAGCGCACGTTGCCTCACTGATGTTCACCTGGCCCGCTTCGCCGGATGATCCCAATCGGCTGACAGTGTCCACGGTATCGCTCCAGATGCCCCACTCGATGTTCTCCAATCCAACAATGCCTGCGACCATCGGCCCCGTATGGATGGCGATGCGCTTCTCGAAGCAGCATCGTGATGCCACGGCCTTCCGCGCGCTGCCCTCGGCGATGAAGTCGCGGCCCTCCAGCGCGGCATTGATCGCAGCGCAGGCCTGCAGGAGCTCGGCAGGCCGAAGGCTCTTCGCGCAATGCTGCAAGTCGATCGGCGCATGGCCTCGCTCCAACTCCATGTAACCGAGCCCGCACTCTGCGCTCACCGCATCGCCGGGCCGTGCGGTCGTGTTGGCGAGCCCCCGCCCCCCCAGGCAGAGCGCTTGCGCCGCGTACGGTTCGGACCCGTCGCGCTCACGACGAACGCGAGCAGCGCATCGAAGCGGATGCTGCCATGCGCCGGCCCTTCGATCACGCGCCGCAGCGAGTCCATTGTGCGACGGTCCTTCGCGCGCAGAGCCCATGGCAGCCAGGCGTCGCGGATCACGGCGATTCATCCGCGCATGGCCGCGAGTTGCTCATTGCACGTTCATCACGCGGCGCCCTCCTCAACCGATTGCGGGCCGGGCACACTCCGATCCACCTGGAATCCAAGGTGACGATCCGGGGCAACCGCGCGCATGCCACGCGATGCGTTCGCAGTTCTCGTGATCAGCGATGTCGCATCGACTCGAACGATCACGATGCGCGGAGCACGCACCTCAAGGATACACTCCGCTCCTTCTGAAACCCTCGCCCAGCTCGTCTTTCCAGCATGCACCTGATGCGGCTCAATCGTTCGCTCCCATCAACCGCATCATCATCGCGGTCGTCGCGCATCAATTCGCATCGCATTTGATCATGGCTCGACGCGCTGATCATCGCGCGATCAATGGATCATCGTTTCAACGATTTCAACATAGTATGGTGAGCAACATTCTCATCGCATGTTGCGTACACATGCCCGAACGATGCTACGTTTGGCATCAAACCCATTTCACCATGGCTAAGAAAGCTGCAAAGAAGGCGACGAAGAAAGCTGCCAAGAAGGGCGCCAAGAAGGCGACCAAGAAGGCTGCGAAGAAGAAGAAGAAGTAGTGTCGGTTCACCGACGCACGAAGGGGTCCGGGTAACCGGGCCCCTTTGCTTTTGCAGCCGGTGACGAACATCGTGAAGCCTCATTCCGCGCGGCACCCAGCGCATCATTGATTCGGCGCGTGGCGGTCGCGAACCAAGAATCGCACACGCGGATCTTCCTCATCGAACATGCTTAACGGCCATCGACCCGATCGCTGCATGAATGCATGCTCGATGCGAACGCTGCACGTTCTAACTCCGGACTCGGCGTCTGGATCAGCCGATCAATCGCGACGTTGGCGATCTGCTGGCGCTGTTGTCGGCTCCATCCGACTGGCTGATCACCGGACATCGACCGATGAGGTCGGGGCGCATACGAAACGGGGACGAGCATCCGCCCATCCCCGCTCACCCGTTACGCTCCGGTAGCTATTCTACGATGATCCGCTCATGCAGCACCCTGTCTCCCACCTGGGCGATGCAGACATATAGTCCTGCGGGAAGGCCCGATGCGTCCCACTCGACCCGCCTCTTGACACCAGCCTCCAGCATGCCGCTCGCGATCACCGCCACTTCTGCGCCCGTGGCATTGACCAGCGTGATGCTCAGTGCCGCATCGTCCCTGAGGGAAGGAAGCTCAATCGTCGTCCAGCCGCGGGTCGGGTTCGGGAACACCAGCAGGTTGGTACCCTCATCGTCGTGCGTCACTGCGCCCTCTTCGAGGGCCATGCCTTGAGGCGGACAGGTGAGCAATCCGCTATTCATGTTACCGCCTTGATATCCGGAGTTGATGTTCCGCACAATGGTGTTCACCGTGTTGAAGGTGTAGGTGCTCACGCAGCCGCCCAGGGTCTGGTCCGCCAGATTCACGATCTGCTGCACGGTCCAACCGGCGAAGGTGCCTTGGGCCACGACCATGTCCTTGAGCATCACCGACGATGAGCTGAAAGAGGCATTCACCTCGTCGAAGCGGACATTCAGCTTCAGCGCAGTGAGGTTGCCGAGGAGTGAGTTGTTCACGGCGCCACCGGGATTCACCGTGGTGCCTGTGGGCAACAGGGCGAAGTCGCCGTAGAGCGGCAGCGCAGCGGCCACGGCCTGCGAAGTGGTGAAGCGGACCTGCCGCTGACCACACCCAATGGTGAGGTAATTGGGCGCTGGGAAAGCCGCAGCGAAGTTGCCGTGCAGGTAGGCCACTTGAGCCGAAGTGGTGCTGGTGGACCCCCATGTCGACTGCGTCTCGGTGCGGATCCCGACGCAGCTCGCCGCGGCCAGCGTGATGGTGGTGGAACAGGAGGCCGAGCAACCATTGCTGCCTGTCACGGTGCAGGTATAGGTACCGGAAGCGCTCACTGAAGCGGTGGCCGTATTCTGCACAGGGCTGGTATTCCATGAATAGATGTATGGTGATTGACCGCCGGTAGCGGTAACGGACACTGTGCTGGTGCTCGCGCTCGAAGAGCAGGAAAGCGTGGGACCGCTGCCCGTGCTGACGGTGACCGCTGCGCTCGTGGCGCTGCATGTGCCATTGCTCACCACAACCGTGTAGCTGCCTGCTGTCGAGGTGGCGTATGAGCTGCCCGTTGCGTTGCTCAGATTGGTGCCGTTGCGGCGCCATTGATAGGTGAGCCCGGTGCCGGTATTCGCATTCAGCGTAACGCTTCCGCCCCCGCAGAGGCTAGTGCTGCCGCCTGGGGTGATCGAGGCCGCAGGCGCCGCGTTCACGGTCACGCTGATCGCAGATGAAGTGCTGCTGCAACCGCTGCTGGTCACCCGGACGGTGTAGCTGCCCGCCAAGGTGGCGGCATAGGTCGATAGCGTTGCGCCGCTGATGCTCGTGCCGTTGCGCCGCCATTGGTAGGTGAGGCCGCTGCCCGTATTCGCGTTGAGCATTACGCTTGCTCCGCTGCAGAAGGTGGTGGGCCCGCCGGCGGCGATGGTAGCGGGTGGCGCGCTGCCGGTTGCGACCGTGGTGGCTGCACTGGTGGTGCTGCAGGTGCCGTTGCTCACCACCACGGTGTAGCTACCGCTGGCCGTGGCCGTATAGCTCGACGCCGTGGCGCCACCGATGTTGCTGCCATTGCTCCGCCATTGATAGCTGAGGCCGCTGCCGTTGCTCGCGCTCAGCACCACGCTGCCACCGGCGCAGAAGCTCGTTGAGCCGCCGGCCGTGATCGTGGCCGTTGGGGCGGCGTTCACCGTCACGGTCACCGCAGAAGAGGTGCCGCTGCAGCCGCTGCTGGTAACCACCACGCTGTAGCTGCCGCTGGCCGTGGCCGTGTAGGTGGACGCGGTGGCACCGCTGATGTTCGCGCCGTTGTTGCGCCACTGATAGTTCAAGCCGCTGCCGGTATTCGCGCTCAGCAGGACACTGCCGCCGCTGCAGAAGGTGGTGGCGCCGCTCGCCGTGATAGTGGCCGTTGTGGATCCCCCGACCGTGACCGTGGTGGCCGCACTGGTGGTGCTGCAGCCACCGTTGCTCACCGCCACGGTATAGCTGCCCGCCAGCGTTGCTGTGTGAGAGATCGATGTGGCACCGCTGATGTTCGTGCCGTTGCGTCGCCATTGGTAGGAGAGCCCGCTCCCGGCGTTGGCGCTGAGCACGACGCTGCCGCCGGTGCAGAAGCTCGTCGAACCGCCCGCCGTGATCGTGGCCGAAGGCGCGTTGGTCACAGTCACGTAAACGGAGGCCGAGGCTGTGGTGCAGCTGCCGTTGTAAACCCGCACGGAGTATTGCCCTGTGGCCGTGGCGCTGTAAGTGGAAGACGTTGCCCCGTTGATCCAAGCGCCGTTCAGCCGCCATTGGTATGTGAGGCCTGTGCCGGTGTTCGCACTGAGCAGCACGCTGCCACCGCTGCAGAAGGTCGTGGGCCCGCCTGCGGTGACCGTCGCTGCCGGCATGGCGTTCACAGTAACGACCATCGGCGATGAGGCCGTGCTGCACGTTCCGCTTGTCACCACTACCGTGTAGCTGCCGCCCAATGTCGCGGTGTATGAGGCCGATGTTGCGCTGCTGATGTTCGTGCCATTGCGTCGCCATTGGTAGGTGACGCCCGTGCCGGCGTTCGCGCTGAGCTGCACCGATCCGCCGCTGCAGAAGGTGGTGGCGCCATTGGCCGTGATGGTGGCCACGGCTGAAGTGGAAGCGCCCACGCACTGGCAGTTTGCGTTCCAGGAATCATTGATCGTGCAGGCGTTGCCATCGTTGCATGCGGTTCCGGGCAGGGCGGATCCCCCGAGCACGCCGTTGCAATCAGCCACTACGCCGCCGGCCGTCGCCTTTGCGCCAAGCGACAAGTTGTAATAGCTGCCGCAAGGCTCAACCGTGAGCTTCACCGCGCGCACCATATAAGCCTGGCCAGCCACGAAGGGGACCGTTGCGCTCACATGGCTGGTGCCCGCAACCAGGCTGTTGGTGATCCGCGTGATCACGCCCGTGGTGCCGTGAATGCTATAGAGATGGTAACCATCGACCGTTTCGCTCGAACCGGCCCATGCGAACGATGCGTAGCCGTTGGAATTGGTCACGGTAAGGTTCGAGGGCGGAGCGACCATCTTCTGCCGCAGCGATGGGTCGCCCATCAGGCCCAAATGGCACCGTCCGATGCTGCCCTGCCAGCCATCATGCAAGGGGGTGTACAGCCCGGAGTTGTTCATGGTGATCAGGGTGCTCTGGCCGATATTGGCGCCCATGCCCATGTGGTGGAAGTACCATCCGGGGATCGCCGACCACACGCTGGTGAGCGCCTGCCCGCTGCCCAGGGGCGCGCGCAGGAAATTGTTCTTGTTGTCCCAGTCGCCGAAGTAGCTGCCGAACGACATGTTGAAGACGCCGTTCATGTTCGAGGCGGCATATTCCTGCGTGGTGCCCACGTTGCCGGCGCCGTTGTACGTGAGCACGCCATTCACCGTCTGCTGCGACCCGCCACCGCTGCCATAGGTCCAGAGGTAGCTGTTATTGTTCACCAGCTGATACATGGGCGTGGCGTTCTGGTTGGCCGCCGTGATGTTGGCCGGGCCCACGAGCGGTGCCATGCTGCGCCAGCCCGACGCGGCCAGCGGGTTGCCCACCCACTGGATGTTGTCGAACATCATCCCGCGCTGCTGCGGGGTCCACTGCTTCACCTTGTAGTTGTGCAGCTTGTTCAGGTATGCGCGCGTGAGCTCCGTTTCATTCAGGCTGAAGGCGGGCATGTCGTAGAGGTCGACTCGGCCCACCTGCAGCTCGAGCGCGCTGGGGAAATTGCTCTGGTCGAATTTGCCGTCGCCGGGCACATTCGCGTTGGCGGGCCGCTGCGTGCCGGCATTGTTCACCGAGTTGTCCGTCCAGGTTCCGTTCAGCTCGCCGTAATAGCCGTCGCAAGGCCACGCACCGCTGTGCTCGCTATGCCCATCAGGAGCCTGATTGCCGGAGTAGGGCACCGCCAGGTGGCCGAGGATGAAGAGCGCCTTGGTGTTGGCGGGGTCTGCATTGTACTGCGATACGATGGTGCTCTTCACGGTCGCCAGCGGAGTAGTGCGCGCGAGGTCGGTGCGCGATACGGCCCAGCCATCCGCGCGAAGGTCATCCACCAGCGTGGCGATCTCGTAGCTGAGGCTGCTGCTGAAGGTGTTATCAACGAGCAGGATCATCCTTCCGCGGAAATCGACTGGCGGCACCGCGATGCCCGATGCGATATAGCCTTGGCTGGTGACGCCCCCGGCCACGCGCACCACCTTGTATTCGTATGGCGTTCCGATCGTCACTGCGTTATCGGCATAGCTCAGCGCACTCGAGGCGGGTGTTGCGATGGCCGCGCCCCAGCTCGTGGCATCAACGAGCTTCCGATAGATCGTGATCGACGTGGTGCTCGGCAGGGAGGTCCAAGCCAAGGTGATGCGCGCCGGCGACGACTGCACCGTGGCGCTCAGTTGCACGGCGGCTTTCTGCGAATTGGTCTGCGCCTCGGCTCCGCCGGAAACGGCGAGCAGGATCAAGGCTGGAAGGAGTGCGCGCAATAGTCCCGATTGTCCTCTGCTCATGGTACCATCTCGCTCCCTGGTTTGGACTGGTCCATCGTTCGGCTCCCTTGCCCGAGCCGCCGCCTTTCTTCCCGCGTGGAGCATCGCGCGGGATTCGGGCAGCCTGCGATCCATGATCGCATGAACAATGGCCTGCAAACTAGCAGGCCGTTTTCGAATCCATCGCATCTCAAGCAGCCCTTCTGCGCGTGCTCAGCGGCATGTCGAACAGGTTCATCCGGCATTCACGCAACCTCGCACCCGCAAGCGCCCGGTTCGTCGGGTCCGCGCTCATTTCTACCAACCGGGCAGCGCCTTCGTCGAAATGGCCGGGCGCAAGAAGCCCCCGTTACCGGGGGCTTCCTAAAGCGTGTTAACAGAGCTTCATCGCTTCACGAAACGGCCGTGCGCCAATGGCCCTTCAGGACCGGTAACCTTCACCAGGTATATGCCGCTGGGCAACTGGCTCACGATGATGCTGGCCGTGGCGCTGACCGCCGGTTCAGAAAGCACCCGCCGGCCATCGGCACTTAAGAACTCGATTCGATCGGCGCCATGAGGAAGTTGCACCGATACGGCATCCATGGCCGGGTTCGGGTGCAAAATGATGGTTGCACTGGTCTGCTCCATGATGCCCACGCTCATCTCCGTGGTGAGCACGCTCGTGTTGGTCCGGATCGGGTCGTTGAAATCGAAGAAGATGTCCGCCTCGTTCTCGAGCACCGTGCCGATGCTTAATCCATCCACCGGCCGCAACCGGAAGCTGGCGAAGCCCTGGCTGCCGAGCAGGTCACTGGCACTGTCCGGCAGCATGATGCTCGGGAAGTCGAAGCGGAGCACGCGACCAGGGAGCAGTTGTGCCGTGAAGGCATGCGATGCGCCGAGGATCTGCAGCGAGGCCAGGTCGTAGAGCGCGGAGATCGTGTCGGTGAGGAACACGTTGATGGCCTCGGCCGTGCCGGTGTTCTGGAAGCGGATGGTGTAATCCACGTGCGCGTCGAGGTCGAGGTAATAGACCTCATCGCTGGCGCGGCTGCTGGTGGCGGCCAGCTTGTCGTTGGGGTCGTAGGAACCGACGATGGTGCGCGCAATGCTATAGCTGTCATTGGCCGGATCGCTATCCGCTGGATCCGCGGTTGCTGTCGCCACGGCATCCACCACGGTACCGATCAGCCCTGCATTCGCGGGCACCGCCAGATTCACGGTGAACTGCGCGGAGCTGAAAGGGGGCAATGCCGCGATAACCCACTCAACCGATCCGCCGCCCGCCACTGTAGGCGATCCGCTCGCAGAGGTGAAGCTCAGCAAGGGGTCGTAGGTGAGCATTGCAGTCACCTCGCTGATCGCGTACGGCCCATCGTTGGTCACCGTGAGCGTGTAAGTCACGGGGAAGCCTGGCCGATGGACTCCTGCTTGCAAGGAAACGAACGCGTCGGGCCCATCCAACGGGTCCAAGGCGATATCGATGGTCGCGCCGGGATCGGCCGCGTCGAGGATGAATGCGGCAGGGAGCGTGGGGCACAGCGGGTCGTAACCATCGATGGTCGCATCCAAGGCATAGCTGCCATAGAAGAGCCCCGCGGAATAGAGTCCATCCGCATCGGTCAGGATGAAATGCTCACCGGGCTGCACGGTGAGCACGCGGTACGGCAGGCCGATGTCCGTTCCGTTCTGCATGCAATCGCCGTCGAGGTCGGCGTAGGCAACGCCGCTCACGGCGCCGCAGGGGTCGGTCGAGACCGGCACATCGATCTGGAAGGATTGGCTGCACCAGTTGCCGCTTGTGCCTGGGGGCGTGGTAGGCGTGCTGCCCGCGCTCACCCAGAGCACGTAGCTGCCGGCTGCGAGATTGGTCGCCGTGAACACGTTCCCATTGAGCACGCCATTCGCGGTGCCCGGGTTCACGAGGATCGAATCCGCGTCGGTGAATTCAACGACGAAGCCACCAGTTGCACCATCCGGGCAACTGCCGAGAACCTCCAAGCTCACGATCTCCGGGTTCATCGGCCCTACTACGTCCAGTCCGGAAATGGTGCCGGTGCAGCCATTGATATCGCTCACCGTCACGTTGTAGGTCTCATTCGCGCAAAGCGAATTGAAATAGAAGCCGTTCGGGCTGGCTCCGCCTCCTGGTCCGGGCGGATCGAAGGTCACCGTAAAGGGCATGGTGAGTCCGCTCAGAGGGATGTAGTAGTTCCAGTAGGCGTCGCATCCGCCGGCGCATGACCATGCGGTCGGAGCATCGGTGATTGGCGGGAATAGATCGGCGGTGAGCACCACCGTGGTGTCGCTCGACAATTCATTTCCCACGTTGTCCGTGACCGTAAGCGTATAGGTGCCCGGCAACAGGTCCGTAATGAAGCTCGTGCCTTGGCCTTGCGGGGGCGAAGGAGTCCACATGAAGGCATACGGCGCAGTCCCGCCCCAGACCGAGGCGATGATCCCGCCGGTGGCATTGCCGCAGGTGGCATGCTGTACGCTGAAGGCGATGTTGAGCGGACCCCCTTGGGCGTTCACGAGCAAGCTGAGCATGAAAAGGAAGGGCGAGAGCAGAATACGGGACATGGGCGGCGGTTTGGTTGCCCGATTGACGCGCCGAGGTGCTGGACTGGTTGCCCCATCGCTTCGGCGTTGATACTTGCCAAGCCCCTGGCGCAAGGATGCGCCTCCGGTTGCCATGGGCGAAGAGCAAACGTCCTTTGCCGCCATGGACAATCATCCCAGACTGATCGACACCCGATTGGCAACGCTCGAGCGTGCGGCCAATGATGTGGTCGAGGTGCGGGTCAAGCCGGATGTGAAGTTGGATGCGGCAGGGGTCGGCGAGATCGTGCGCGCCAAACGAGACATGTGCGCCAGCGAGGCGTCAGACATACTCATGGTGCTGCCCGCCGAGGTCGATTTCGACCTGAGCGTGCTCGCTGTGGATCACCACGCCTTGAATGGCGGTTGCGGGCTTGCCCGGCGACTGGCCTTTGCCGCAACAAGCCCTTTCAATGAGCGCCTTGCCCGGATCTACTTCCGCTACCATCCACGCGATGGCGAGACGGCCGTGTTCCTCGAAGAGGCCGATGCGCGAGCATGGCTCACTCAGGGAATGCAGCAGCCATCGCTCTCGTAGCGCTCAGTCCTTCACGAGCTTCATCAGCTCATTCAGGTCGGGCGCCAGGATGATCTCGATCCGGCGGTTCTTCGCCTTGTCCGAGGCATCAACGGGCACATACTCGCTGCGGCCTGCAGCGGTAACGCGCAGGGGGTCGAGCTTGCTGCCCTCTTGCATGATGCGCACAACGCTGGTGGCCCGCATCACGCTCAGGTCCCAATTGTCCTTGAGCGCGCCGCTGCCGAGCACTTTGTCGGTATCGGTGTGGCCTTCAACCAGCACGTTCAGGTCCTTCTCCCCCTCGATGGCCTTGGCCAGCTTCACGATCAGGTCCTTCCCCTTCGCATCCACCGCATAGCTGCCGCTGGGGAAGAGCAGTTTGTTCTCCATGCTCACGTAAACACGGCCTTCCTTCTGCACCACGGTGAGGCCATTGCCCTCGAAACCGGTGAGCGCGCTGCTCACGCGATCCTTCAGCGCTTTCATCGCCGCGTCCTTCTGCGCGAGTTCGGCCTGCAATGCCGAGAGCTCCGCCTCCCGCTCCGCCAAAGCGGCTTGCTTATCGCTCGCGCGCTTCGCCAGCGCTGCAACTGAATCCTCGCGGTTCATCAGGTCGAGGCGCAAGGCCTCCAGGTCGCTCAGGAGCTTGCGATTCTCAGAGCCGGATCCTGCGAGCAGCTTGTTGTACTTCTCCAGCAGCTCGTTGTTGAGCTTGTTGATCTTGTCATACTGCACCGTCATGGTGCGCAGGGAGGTGCCCATCACCGAGGTGTCCTGCTCCAACCGGACCAGGCGGCGCTTCATCTCCTCGTTGCTCCCGCGCAGCTCTGTGAGGGCCGTTTCGGCATCACGTGACCTCGCCGCAGCGGCTTCGGATTCGGCCATGGCGGCCTTGGCCCGTGCCTTCTCTTCTTCATACTTGCGGCTGGGCACGCACGCCGCGAGCAGGGTTGCGGCCGTGAGCAGTGCAAGGGGCGTGTTGCGGATGAGGCTCATGGTTGATGGTTCGACGGCCAAAGGTGCCGCAGTCACCATTGGGGATAGACGCGGGGGAACATTATTTTTGAACAGCGCGTTCCATCGGCGCTGACGATCCGGACATGAGCACCTTGCCGAAGGATTGGGCCTACGCCCCCGCCTTGGATGCGGAACTGAAGCGGTACCTGCTGCTTGCCTACCTGCAACGCGTGGAGCGGTCGTTCGCGGAGCACAAGCTCTATCCGTTCCTCTCCGACCTCGACGCGCACATCACCGAGCTGCGCCGCCTTCGGTCCGACCTCGAGCGGATGCAGCGTGCGCTGTGCAAGGAGCTCAGCGGCTTCGATTCGGAGACCGGCGGCGCGATCCGCGAACCGCTGCCCCCCGATCCATGGCTCACCATCGTCGATGAAGTGATCGGAGCCTCCTTGCCGGAGCTGGCGCACATGCATGGCAATGGCCTCGCTCTGCGCGATGAGATCTCCAGGAGCATCAAGTTCGGGCCTGTGGGCCTGCTGCCCTTGGAGCCGCGGGCCGGATGGCTGCTCTTGCGCGCCGGGCGCGATGCGAGCGCCTATGCTTTCGAGCTCGCGCTGGTGCGCGCACCGCACGGCGATGATCCGCGCCGCACGGTCCGCACACGCTATGTCACGAGCTTCTCCATGGGGATCGCGAGCACCTTCGAGCGCATCAAGGAATCACTGATCGTTCGCGACCCGCTGCTGCCGAACCCAGCTGTCTTCGCGTTCGAGACGGATCTGAGCCTGCCGCGGATCGAGACCTACATGCCCGTGGCCAAGCAATTGCTCTATGAAGTGATCGGCAAGCCCGCTTGATCCGGCCTACTCGCTTCTCGGCTCCATCCACACGGTGCGCAGGTCGCGGTACTCCATGCCGTTGATGGGGAAATCCTTCACCCAGGATTGCACCAGCCGCACGCTGCGCTCATGGTAGAGCGGGATGAGAGGCAGGTTCTCCATGAGGCGGTCCTCAGCCAGTGCGAGCAGCCGCATGCGCTCGGTGGGCTCCGCGGTGCGCCCCGCAAGGGCGAAGAGCGAATCGAACCGGGCATCGCGGTGGCGCGTGCTATTCAGCGTGGAAGGCGCACTCGTATCGGCTGGCGCATTCCGGCCATAGAAGAGCGCGAGGAAATTCTCGGGATCCGGATGGTCGGCGATCCAGCCCTCACGCCAGAGCAGCGGCTGGCCCATCTCCACGCGCTGGAAATGCTGTTCCGCAGGGAGCACGCTGGTGATCACGCGCGCGCTCAGCTCCTGCTCGAGCATCGTGTGCACGGCCTCGGCCACCTTCACGTAGCCGAAGCCGTTGTTGTTCACCTGCAGGTGGATCGTGGGCAGGCCCTCGCCGCCCGCATAACCGGCCTCTGCGAGCAAGCGCCGCGCTTCCACAGGGTCGTATTGGATGCCCCGCACCAGGTCGTAAGGATAATCGGCCAGCCCCGGAGCAACCGGGCCATGCTCCGCCACGATGCCCAGTCCGTCGAGCACCGTATCGACGATGGCCTCCCGATCGATCGCCAGGGCGAACGCGCGGCGCACCCGTGGATCGCTGAACGGCGGCTTGCGCGTATTGAGGCCGAAGAACTGGATCGAGAGCGCGGAGGCCATCTGCACGATGTATCCAGCGTCAGGCCGCATCACCTCGGTGCGCCCTACCGGCAGTTCGTACACCACGCTTAGCGCACCGGCGAGGAAGGCATCGAGCTCATCCTCCTTCTCTGCGACGAAGGTGTAGCGCACCGCATCGAGGTAGGGCAGCGAGGCGCCATCGGAATCGGTTCCCCAGTAGTTCTGCCATCGCTCCAGCACCAGCGCTTTCCCGCGTTCGAAGCTCTTCACCTTGAATGGTCCCGTGCCCACCGGTCGCCAAAGCACATCCGCGCCGTATCGATCGATTGCCTCTTGCGGGTAGATCCAGCAGCCCTGATGGGCCAGTACATGCAGGAAGCCCGGCCATGGTGAGGAGAGCTCGATGCGCACGGTGCGCTCATCGGGAGCGCTGATGCCTTTCACGGGCTCGCTTGCAGGAGCGCCACTGGCGAAATGCGCGTTGGCTCCCAGCACGCGGTCCTGGAATAGCCAGAACATGCTATTGCCGGGATCCTGCGTGCAGATCCGGTTGAGGCAGAGCACGACATCGCTCGCTGTGAGTTCGCGGCCGGTACCATCCGGAAAGCAATCCGCATCATGGAAGCGAACGCCCGTGCGCAGGGTGAACGTGTATGCCAGCCCGCTGGGGTCGACCTGCCATGATTCTGCCAGGCCCGGAATCACCGAAAGGTCCTGGGCATCCATGCGCACCAGGCCTTCATACACCTGGGAGCCGATCCGATGCGCAGAGGCCTGCACCAAGCTGAGCGGGAACAGGCTGCGCAGCTCCTCGCTCTCATTGGCTGAGAAAACCCCGCCGTAATACTTACCCGAGGGGGATCGACGTTCGCGTGGGGCTTCCGGGGCGCCGCAGCCGGCTGTGAAACCAAGAACGATAAGGATCAGTGCCTTGCGCGCGGAGAATGGCATCGGTGAAGGTGGCGGGTAAAAGTACCCGGGCGCCCAACCTTGGGCGGCGGCTGCGGCCAGCCTCCATCAACAGCGCCTTGGTGAAGAGGGCGCGCATCCGGCGATCCGCCGTGCCGGTACTTTGCCACGACCGCATGCCCACCAACAGCCGATCATTGTTCACCCGAGCCTGCACGGTGCTCACCTGGCTGCTGCTCATGGCCTTATCAGGCGGTGCTCGCGCGCAATCGAACCTGCGCGAGCGATGGGTGAAGCCGGTCGGCGATACGATCCGCATCGACACCGTCAGCCTGGTGCCGGGCAGCCTCATGCTCTTCTCCGACAGCATGCCGGTGCCGGTTGAACGTTACATGGTGCTGCCCTACCAAGCCATCGTCGTGTGGAGGGGCGCACCGGATTCCGCGCTCGCGCGCTACCGCACCATGCCCCTGCTGCTCGGCGGCCGCTTTCAGCACAAGGACCCCGCCGGCATCATCAGCGATCCGATGCGCCCCGACCCATTCCGCTACGTGCCGCCCAAGCAGGAAGCCGACCTCCTGGGCCTGCGCGGCCTGCAGCGCAGCGGAAGCATCTCGCGCGGCGTGCTCTTCGGCAATAATCAGGACCTCTCGGTGAACTCGACGCTGAATCTTCAACTAGGCGGGCGCTTGACGGACCGAATAGGCGTGGCCGCCAGCATCACCGATAACAACATCCCTGTGCAGGCCGGGGGCAATACAGCCGAGCTCCAGGACTTCGACCAAGTGTTCATCAAGCTCTTCGAGGAAGGTGGCCCCGGGCTTGGCAACCGCTGGGAGCTGATCGCGGGTGATTTCGTGCTGCAGCGCCCCAAGAGCCATTTCCTCACTTACCTGAAGAAGGCCAAAGGGCTGAGCTTTGAATTGAACGGGAAGCTCGGTTCGGCCCGCACGAGCACCAGTGTGAGCGCGGCCGTCAGCAAAGGCAAGTTCGCTCGCAACGTGATCCAGGGCATCGAGGGCGTGCAGGGCCCCTACCGGCTGCGCGGCAACGAAGCGGGCTCCGTGATCATCGTGCTCTCCGGAAGTGAACGCGTGTACATCGATGGCCAAGAGATGCGCCGCGGCCAGGAGAACGACTATGTGATCGACTACAATACCGCCGAGCTCACCTTCACGGCCCGCCAGCTCGTCACCAAGGATCGGCGGATCACTGTCGAGTTTCAATACTCCGACAAGAACTACGCGCGATCGCTGCTACGCCTCGAGGAAACCATCATCTCCGGGCGCACCACCATGCGGCTGAATGCGTACAGCGAGCAGGACCATCGCAACCAGCCGCTGCAGCAGCGCCTCACCGATCAGGAGCGGCAAGTGCTGGCCGATGCCGGCGATGATCCGCTCGCCGCCGCTGCCAATGGGGCCGACAGCACCGGCTTCGTCACCGATCAGGTGCTGTACCGCCGCACCGATTCACTCGGCTACGCGCCCGTGTTCGTGTACAGCACGGATCCGGATTCCGCGCAATTCCGTGTGGTCTTCAGCCAGGTGGGAGACGGCAACGGGGATTATGCGCTGCAGGAATTCACGCCGAATGGCCGCGTGTTCCGATGGGTGGCGCCCGACACGGTCGATGGCATCGTTGTGCGCCGCGGCGATCATGCGCCCATCCGCCTCCTCGTGGCCCCGCGTTCCCAGCAGCTCTTCACCATCGGCGTTGAGCACCGGTTCAATGCCCGATCGAGCTTCAGCGCCGAAGGCGCGTTCAGCCACCTCGATCAGAACACCTTCAGTCCCAAGGACGGCGCGGATGACGACGGCTTCGGCCTGCTGCTGAAAGGAATGCATGCGATCCCGGTGAGCGCGAAGGACACATCGCTCCACCTCGTGCTCGGCGCCGAGGCCGAGGGCGTGAGCCGTCACTTCCGGTTCGTTGAGCGCTACCGCAGCGTCGAATTCGAGCGTAACTGGAACGTGCTCGGCCTCGCCCTCGCCGCCGATCAACTACTGGCTGGCGCTTCTGTGGGCATCCGCGGGCGCAAGCTCGGTCGTGCTGCCTACGGCTTCGGCACCTTCCAGGCCGATGAGGTCTACACCGGCTACAAGCACGACGTGCACAGCGACCTGCGCCTTGGGCGCGTCGACCTGCAGGGCACGGCCAGCTGGCTCACAGCCGATGCGATCCGCGCGAGCGAGTTCCTGCGCAACAAGGGGCAGGCGCGCTATCGCCTGAAGCCCTTCACCTTCGGCCTCAGGAGCGAGAATGAGCGCAACCTGTTCACAGTGCAAGGCCTGGAGGGGGCGCAGGCGGGCTCCTACGCCTTCGAGGACCTCGAGGCCTTCGTGCAAGCGCCCGATTCCGCGCGCAACAAGTGGCGCGCCTCGGCCGGCCGGCGCACGGACCATGCGCTGCGTGACGGATCTCTGCGCACCAGCACCGTGGCCGATGCCTACTCCGCCAGCATCGACCTGGCCAGCAACCCGCGCAACCGCTTCGCCGCAACGGCCACCTATCGCGCCTTGCGCGTCGTTGACAGCGCGCTCACCGCGCTGAAGCCGCAGGACACCTACCTCGCCCGCATCGATTACGACCTCACGCTCTGGAAAGGCGTGGCCATCATCGATCTATTCAATGAATTCAGCTCGGGACTCGAACAGCGCCGCGAGTACATCTACCTGCAGGTGCCGGCCGGGCAAGGGCTCTATATCTGGAATGATTACAATGGCAACGGCGTCAAGGAGCTCAACGAATTCGAGCTGGCCAACTTCGCCTACGAGGCCGATTACCTGCGCGTGTTCGTGCCGAGCAACGATTACGTGCGCAGCTTCGGCAACCAATCGAGCGCGTCGCTCGACCTGAGGCCCGGCGTGAAGTGGGCCGATGCCGACGGAGCGATGGGCTTCATCGGCAAGTTCTCCGACCTCTTCTCCATGCGCGTCGATCGCCGCTCGGCCAACCCGGATCCACTGCGCGTGCTCGACCCCTTCGCGCCAGAGCGCACCGACCCCTTGCTCACCTCCTTCGCGGCCAGTACCCGCAACACCGTGTATTATGATCGCTCCGGGCGCGTGTGGAGCATCGACCATAGCTGGCAGAGCGATCGCACGCGCAACCTGCTGCTCAACGGGTTCGAGTCGCGCTCCCGCGATGCCAACACGGTGCGCGCGCGCCTGAACATCACCCGCCGATGGACGCTCGACGCGGAAGGCGAGCGCGCGCGAACGGTGAGCTCATCGGACCTGCTCAGCGGCCGCTCATGGGCCATTGAGCAGGATGCGCTGAGGCCCCGCCTCACCTGGCAGCCGAACACCAGCGTGCGCGCACAGGCCGCTTACAAGGCCACCGCCAAGCGCAACCGCGCAGAGGGCGGCGGGGAGCGCGCAGACCTGCAGGACATCGGCCTTGAGCTCCGCTACAACACCGCCGGCAAAGGCAGCCTTCAGCTCGCCATGAACTGGGTGGAGATCCGCTATGATGGCGCAGTGAACAGCGCGTTGGGCAACGAGATGCTCGGGGGGCTTCGGCCCGGGACCAACGGCACCTGGAGCGTGAGCGTGCAGCGCAACCTCAGCGGCAACCTGCAAGTGGACCTCACCTACAACGGCCGCTTGAGCGAGGGCGCGCCCGTGATCCACGTGGGCGGCGCCCAAGTCCGTGCATTCTTCTGAGCGGCGTCCTACTTCAGGTTGAAGCTCGCCTTTGAAACGAGCGAGCCCGCCTCGTACACCTCTACGATGTACTGACCGGTGCGCAGCTCCTCACCGCCCGTCCAGAACACGCAGGCATCGAGCGGCTGGTTCTGGTAGTTCACCTCGCGCTTGGCGCTGTATTCGCCCTCAACGCCGTTGAACTTGAATCGGTTGTTGCCGTCGCTGGTCGGAAGCACCTTGCCATCGGGGCTGATCACGCGCATGTACAAGGTCTTGTCACCGGCGCTGGTCACCTTGTTCTCCCCGAGGGTGAAGCAGCACTTGATCATCTCGGCCTTGTTGGCGCGCTCGGTATCCACTTGCTTACCGCTGTTCCGCACGAAGAGCGCGCCGGCCGTGATCGAGGTGGTATGCAGCACCGCGCCCTTTGCCACGATGCCCTCGAGCGCCGCCTTCTCGGTGGCCAGAGCCTGCTTCTGCGCCTTTTCCTCGCCGAGCTCCTGCGTGAGCTGCTGCTTCTCGGCGGTGAGCTCCTGGTTCGCGCGGTTGAGGGAATCGATCTGCGCGATGTAGTTCTTCATGATCGCGCGCAGCGTCTCCGCCTCCTTCTTCGCTTTCGCGAGGCTGTAATTGCCGCTCTTCACCTTGTCCATCAATTCCTGGATCTGCTGCTTCTGCAGCTCCAGCTCCTGGCGGATGGTGTCGTTCTCGGTCTGGAGCGAGTCGTAGCTGTTGAGCGTGCGCTCCAGCATTCCCAACACGTCCTCATTGCGCGTCTCGAGGGCAGCCACCTGCTGCTGGCCTTGTTCCACCTCCTTGCCGCGCTGCATCAGGAGCCACAGCATCACCACATTGCTGATCAGCAGCAGCACCACCAGCAGCAGCAGGCCGGTATTCGAGCGGGATTTCCCGGCTTGCGGGGTGTTGGGTTCCATACGTTGAGGGATGCGTTTCGGCGGGCTAAATTACTCCCGGCCCGAGCGGCCTCATTCCCGCAACAGGCCCGCTTATCAACACGCACGATGGGAAAAGCACGCAGCACGCTGGGCCTGTTGATGCACGACGCCTGGGGCCTCCTGGTGCCGCTGCGCTGCGCGGGCTGCGACACCGCGCTGCTAAGCCATGAGGATTGCCTGTGCGAGGCCTGCCTGCGCGAACTGCCGCGCACACGCTTCAACCATGATCCGCTGAACCCGGTGGAGCGGCTCTTCCATGGAAGGATCGAACTGGCTGCGGCCGGTGCGCTGCTCACCTTCAGTGCAAAGGGCATGGTGCAGCGCATCCTCCATCGGATCAAGTACAAGCACGATCGCGAGATGGGCATGCTCCTGGGCCGCATGATGGGTGAAGAGCTGGCTGCATGCGACCGATTCAAGGGGCTCGATGGCGTGATCGCCGTGCCCTTGCACCCGCGCAAGGAGCGTGTGCGCGGCTACAACCAGAGCCGCCTGCTGGCCGATGGGATCGGCACCGTGCTGAACGTGCAGCCCTTGCACGCGCAGCTCCGGCGCGCCGAGCGGACCAGCACCCAGACCCGAAAGGGCCGCCTTGACCGCTGGCGCAATGTGAACGAGGCCTTCGTGATCAAGGACGAAGCCGCGCTGCGCGACCGTCATGTGCTCCTGGTGGATGACGTGGTGACCACCGGCGCCACCGCCGAGGCGTGCGCAGCCGCGATCCTCGAAGCTCCGGGCGCGCGCGTGAGCTTCTTCTCCGCTGCCACCGCCTAGCCGGTACTTTCGCGCCTGCTTCCGAAAAGGAAGGCCCGCATCACCGAACGCATGACCACTCCCTCGAAGAATAACTCCGCCGAGCGCGTTGCCTTTTACGATGCACTGGGCCCTCAATGGAAGGAACTGCTCGATGATGAACGCGACCTGATCGCCGCCATGGCGAATTTCTCCGCTTTGCTCAGGGAGACCTTCGGCTGGCATTGGGTGGGCTTCTACCGCGTGGTAGGGGCGGAACTCGTGCTGGGGCCGTTCCAAGGGCCGGTGGCCTGCACCCGAATCCCTTTCGGCAAAGGCGTGTGCGGCACGGCCTGGAAGGAGGAGCGCACGCAAGTGGTGCCCGATGTGGAGCGCTTCCCCGGCCACATCGCGTGCAGCCCGCATTCGCGCTCGGAGATCGTGGTGCCGCTACGCGACAGCGATGGCCGGATCGCCGCGGTGCTTGACATCGACTCTGCTGAGCTGGATGATTTCGGCACCGTTGACGTGCACGGGCTGGAGGCATTGTGCGAGACGCTGCAACCGCTCTTCGAATGAGCAGAGCAGCGGCGGCCGCTCTGCTCGCCGTGATCGCGGCAGGATGCGCACAGGTGCGCGAAATCACCGGTGGCGCCAAGGATGAGCAAGGCCCGCTGCTGATCAGTGGATCGCCCCCTCCGGGCAGCGTCCGTTTCACCGGCGACCGGTTCGTGATGCGCTTCAATGAGCGCGTGCAAGTGAAGCGGCCGGCGGCGGGACTGCTGGTTTCACCGCCGATCGATCCACCTCCCGTGATCAAGCTCGCCGGGCCAAGGGAAGTGGAGGTGCGCTGGACGGCACCGCTGAAGCCCGGCGCCACGTACAGCTTTGCCGTGGGCGAGGCGGTACAGGACCTCACGGAAGGGAATCCGGCGCTTGGGCTGGATTACGCCTTCAGCACGGGCGATGCCCTGGACAGCCTGATCATCGGCGGCAGCGTCGTGGATGCGTTCACCCAAGCGCCGCAAGAAGGCGTACGGGTGCTCGCATACCCACCGGGCGCCACCGCGTCATTCATGCAAGGGCGCCCGCTCTTCGCCACTCGCACGGACAAGCATGGCCGCTTCGTGCTGCGCCATCTGCCCGCGCAGCCTCTCATCCTGCGCGCGCTCAAGGACCTCAACGGCAACTACCTGTTCGACCTGCCCGCCGAAGAGATCGCCTTCCTGTCCGGTGCGGCGAATCCGGGCGTTGAGGGCGACAGCCTCAATCGCCCGATCGCCCTTCGCCTATTCCAAGAAGCAGGCTCCGAGCAGCGCATCCTCTCCGCTTCGATCACCGACGACCGAGCGTGGCGCGTGGTGCTCGCGCAGCCTGCGGAGCGCATTGCCATCCGCGACCTTGCGCGAGAAGGCGGCAAGCTCGAATGGAACGCCGAGTGGAACGCCGGGCGTGACAGCATCCTGCTCTGGCCCTCGGATACCACCGCACTGGGCGAAGGCCGCTATGAGGTGAGCACTGAGTCGGGCGCAATCGACACGTTGCGCTATCGCGCCATCCGGCCGATGCCGTTCCGATTGGCCGTGCGGGCCTTGGACCCAGGGCCATCAGCATCCGCCATACGACTGCTGGCTTCACGCCCCTTGGCCGCATTCGATGAGCGACTCATGAAGCTGCGGTCCGAAGAGATCGACCTTCGATTCTCGATTGAACGTGACAGCACCGATCGGCGCGCACTGATGATCACGGCGGATGGGGCCTTGCCGCCCAAGGCAACGCTCCTCCTGCTTCCTGCTGCGCTGCGTGACATCTATGGCGGCACCAATGACACGCTGCGGATCGCAGTCGGCGTAGCGTCCGCTTCGTCGTTCGGGATCCTGCGCATCACCGTTGAATCCGAAACGAGCTGGA
Organism: Flavobacteriales bacterium; assembly: GCA_016716605.1. Taxonomy (NCBI): domain Bacteria; kingdom Pseudomonadati; phylum Bacteroidota; class Flavobacteriia; order Flavobacteriales; species Flavobacteriales bacterium. The sequence goes on along the minus strand of JADJWA010000001.1, from coordinate 1,132,207 downwards.
ACGGCGACGGGCTCTTGGAGCTGCTCGATGCGCGGGGGCTCGTGGTCAGGCGGCGGGAAGGCGTTCGTGCTGGAGACCGCGTGGATTGGGAAATGATCGGACCGGGCAACCATAGTTTGCGCCTGATCATCGACACGGATGGCAATGGACGTTGGAGCCCCGGTGTGATGCAATCGTTGCAAGAGCCTGAACGGGTCCTTTTGAATTCCGACCCGCTTCAGGTAAGGGCCGGCTGGGACACGGGGATCACGTGGCGCATACCGGCCGAATAAGCCCTGGCCCCTCTCCGAACCCTCGGCTATCCGCGCCGTACAAGGCCCGCCTCGAACCACTCTTCGGCGGCCCGGATGAAAGCCTTCGACCCTTATCGCGCTTGCCTTCGGGCATCGGCAATCTGCATGGCGGCACTTACCGCGATGGGCGCGTTGGCACAATCCGGCACAATGCTGCCTACGCGCGGCAAGGCTTTCTGGACCACCTTCATGCAGAACGGATTCGGGGCGCAAGCCCTGCGGATCCACGTGGCCAGTGAGAATGCGACGAATGGAACGGTGAGCATGCCGCTGCTGGGCTGGAGCCAAGCCTTCAGCGTGGCCGCCAATGGCGTAACGGTGATCGATGTGCCAACGAGCGCCGAGTTGAGCGGCTCGGGCTCAGCGCAGGGCAAAGGCGTGCTGATCCAGGCGCAGGACACGGTGAACGTGTACATGGCGAGCTTGCAGAACTACACCCACGACCTGAGCCAAGTGCTGCCGGTGAACTCCCTGGGCACCCTGTACCGGGTCGACGCGCACCATGGCCTTCCCAATTTCAATAACCTGCACAAGAGCGAATTCGCGGTACTGGCCATAGAGGACGGCACGCAAGTGCGCATCACGCCATCGGCCAATACCGCCAATGGGCAACCCGCCGGCGTACCCTTCATCGTGAACCTGAACGCTGGACAGGCCTACCAGGTGCAGGCTGCCACCGACTTGCTGAACCTGACCGGCAGCCTGATCGAAGGCACCGATCAGAGCGGGCCATGCCGCACCTTCGTGGTGCTTGGCGGTACCATGTGCGGAACCTCGCCGGCTGGATGCTCGGCTTGCGACCACATCTTCGAGCAATGCCTGCCCGTTACCGCTTGGGGCACGCGCTACCATACCGTGATGGCCAGCGGCATCGCCGTGATGACCTACCGGATCCTGGCGCATCAGGACGGCACGCTGGTCACCATCGACGGAGGCGCGCCGATCGCGCTCAATGCCGGGCAGCGCCATGAGGTGAGCGGGAGCACCGCGCCCGCATGCATCGAGGCGAACCTGCCGATCAGCGTCGCGCAGCTCCTGGAGGGCTATTCATGCGCCGGTGCCGGAGACCCTTCGTTGATGCTGCTTTCACCGGACGATCGCGCCTCACGGAGCGCCCGGTTCCACACGAGCAACAATGCCCAAGTGAATGCGCACAGCGTGAGCATCGTTGTGCCGGCATCGGCCACGGGGCAGGTCCAGATCGATGGCGTGCCGTTGAACCCAGCGCTCTTCCAGGCCTACGCCGCTTGCAGCGACCGGAAGCATGCCCGGATCCCGATCACGGCTGGTGCGCACCGCATCACGTGCCCCGTCGGCTTCCAGGCCTACGCCATCGGCACTGGCGCTGGTGAGAGCTACGCATCATCCGTGAATAACATCGCCTCGGTGACCGCGCCACAGGACAGCGTGGTGTGCGGATCAGGCCCGCTCACGCTCAACAGCCCCTTCGCACTGAACAATGCCGAATGGGTGGCCCTGAGCGATCCGCTAGTCGTTATCGGAACGGGTAACAGCATCACCATCACGCCCACGCAGAGCGAGAGTTACCGCGTGAGCGGCCAGCTGCCGGTGAGCGGCTGCCCCAGCGAATTCACCTTCCACGTGGGAAGCCCGCTCACCATACCCACCCTGCTCTCGGCCAACGGCCAACCGTCGATCAACGTGTGCCAGTACCAGCCCGTGCAGCTCAGCTTGGAGCCGCCACCGGATCCCGCATGGTTCAACGTGAGTTGGTGGCCCGTGGCCAGCTTGAGCGATGCCGCTTCGAATTCTCCGCTGGCCACACCATCAGCAACCACGTGGTACGGTGTGCAGGTCTCAAGCCCGAGCGGATGCGGGGATATGACCGACAGCATCCTGGTAACCGTGCAGCCCGGAGCGATCGTGGAGATGGAGACCACGGCGCAGCCCGCCACGGTTTGCCTCGGCAATACCACCCAACTGAGCAGCCAGGTGCTGCGGCGCCTGGCCAGCGATGCCTTCGAGGCCCCTGCGGATCCGATGTGGTCCGCCGTTCAGGGAGGCACCATCAGCACGGCATGCGGCAGCGCCTCCGGAACAGCGCTCTACTTCAACGGCAACGGACAGCGCAGCGCGCAGACCGTGGCCTACATCACCACGGGAGGCGGCGTCGTGCGCTTCAAATTGAAGATCGCGAATGGGTCCGCGCCCTGCGAGGATGCCGATCCGGGCGATGACATCGTGCTCGAATACTCGAACAACAACGGCATCAATTGGAACGTCATCGCCACGTACAATGAGGCGGCCTTCCCTGGCTTCGCACCGGTGAACGCTGCCATTCCGTCGGCGGCGCAGACCGCGAGCACCATGTTCCGCTTGCGCCAATTGGCCAACCAAGGTGCGGGACACGACAACTGGGCCATTGACGATTTCCTGATCGCGCGATACGACGACGGCTTCGCGAGCTACGCCTGGTCGCAGCCCTCCACATTGAATGATCCTGCGAGCCCTGCGCCCACCGCCACGCCGACAGCCAGCGGCTGGTACGTGCTGAGCGCGACGGATCCAACGGCCGGCTGCATCTATCAGGACTCGGTGTTCGTCACCGTGGCCCCGGCATTCCAACTGAATGTCACGCCCAGCACCACGCTTTGCTCGATCAATGGCGTGCAACTGAACGCGAACCCCAGCTCAGGGTCGAACATCGCCTATGCCTGGTCGCCGGCCAACGGGTCCCTCAGCGACCCTTCAATCGAAAACCCGATTGCCACTCCCTCGCAAAACACCACGTACACCGTGACCGCCACCAGTGGCGATGGTTGCACGGCTTCCGGGCAGACCACGATCACCGTGGGTCAGCTCTTCGGGCTGAGCATCACGGCAGCGCAGACCACGCTTTGCCAGGGACAGAGCACCGCGCTTGAAGCCCTGGTGAACGGGAGTGGCGCCATGACCTACTCGTGGCAGGGCGTTGGGTTGAACGACAATGCCATCCCTGATCCCACGGCCACACCCACCAGCACCACCACCTACACGTGCACGGCCACACATGTTCCGACCGGTTGCCAGCTTACCGCATCAATCACCATCACCGTGAACTCGGGCTACACCGCCGATGCCGGCCCCGACCTCACGCTTTGCTCCACGCTCGGCCATCAGCTCTCCGTGCAGCACAATGTACCCGGCGCCATCTACAGCTGGTCTCCTGCGGCGAACCTGAACTCGGGCAGCATCCAGTCGCCATCGATCCTCGTGGATGCCACCGCCACCTACACCGTGACCGTGACCGATGCCTTCGGCTGCTCCGTGAGCGATCAATTGACCATCACGCGCGCATTCGCCGGGGTTCCTTCGGCCCAGGCCGTGAGTGCTTGCGCCGATGCGCCGCCAACGCTCACCGCACCTGCCATCGGCGTGGGCTACCTATGGAGCACGGGCGCCACAACGCCTTCGATCGTGCCCAACCAGAGCGGGCCGCACACCGTGACCATCACCGACGCCAACGGCTGTCAGGCGATCAGCACCTTCAACGTCACGCTGCATCCCGTCCCTGCCGTGGAGCTCGGCCCTGATCTGAACGTCTGCGGCAACGCGCCGCAAACACTGAATGCCGGCAACACAGGCGCCGCCTATACCTGGAGCACCGGGGATCAGACGCAGGCCATCAACGTGTCGGTCAGCGGCAACTACAGCGTAACGGTGACCACGCCGCAAGGGTGCAGCGCCAGTGATGCGGTGAACGTGCAGTTCAATGCGCTGCCCGTGGATGCCTTGCAGGACGCGAGTGCATGCATCACATCGCCGCCGACCCTGGATGCGGGTAATCCGGGATCCAGCTATGCGTGGAGCACCGGTGCCACCACGCAATCGATCACGCCCTCGGGCAGCGGTGCCTACACCGTGACCGTGACCACCGCACAGGGCTGCAGCGCGAGCTTCGATGCCCTGGTGACACTGGCGCCGGAGATCAGCGTATCGCTCGGCAATGACACCACCATCTGCCAAGGACAGCCGATCCTGCTCGATGCGGGCAACGCAGGCGCCTCGTTCGCCTGGAGCACCGGAGCGCAAACGCAGAGCATCAGCACCGGCGAAGCAGGCAACTACTCCGTTACGGTGAGCAACGGCTACTGCGCGGCGACCGATGCCATCGCCATCGACGTAGCGCCCGCACCCGTGAATGCCCTGAGCGATGTGCTCCGCTGCGTCGGCGAGAGCGCCACGCTCAATGCAGGCAACGCTGGAGCGACCTACCTGTGGAGCACTGGCGTCACCACGCAATCGATTACGGTGAGCGCATCGGGCAGCTACTCGGTAACGGTAACGAATGCTGCAGGCTGCGCCGGAACCTTCAGCGCCAACGCCGAGTTCATCGCACCGCCTTCGGTGGAACTCGGACAGGACACGGTCCTCTGCGAAGGGCAGCTCCTGCAGCTGGACGCGGGCAACCCGGGTTGCACTTACCAATGGAGCAACGGCAGCACCTCCCGTGCAATCATGGTCGGAACACCGGGCACGTACTCCGTGACGGCGCACAACGGCGCCTGTTCGCGCTCGGATGCGATAACGGTGCATTTCAACCCTTCGCCAGCGCGCATGGCGGTGAATGAGTTCCACGCGTGCCTAGACGATGAGCCGCGCTATGTGGTGATCGATGCAGGCAATGCCGGCTCGCGGTATGATTGGAGCACCGGTGCCACTACGCGCGTGATCATGGCCAGCGCCTACGGCTGGTATTATGTGCACATCACCAACCAGTACGACTGCTCAACCGCCGATAGCGCCCGCGTGATCGAGCATTGCCCGGCCACCATCTTCATCCCGAACACCTTCACGCCCAACGGCGATGGCGTGAACGACATCTTCATCCCGCAAGGCAAGAGCATCGCCACCATGGTGCTGCGCATCTTCGATCGCTGGGGCGAGCAGCTCTTCGAGAGCGACGACCCGGCCGTAGGCTGGGACGGCACCTATGCCGGAGCGAACGTGCCGGACGATGTCTATGTCTGGCGACTCGAATACGCCTTCTTCCTGGACAAGGACGGCACCATCGGCGTTACGCAGAACCAGCTCGGCCATATCCAGGTGCTCCGCTAGGGCCGAAGCTCGAAATCATCGGCTTCCCTGGCCACCGGGAACTTCGCGCGGAAATCCTCCAGCGCCTCCCATCCGAGCACCGCGCTCGCCATGCCCTCGTGCGATCGCTCAACGCCCGCGATCGCTTCGCCGCGCGGATCGATGATCACGCTGTCGCCGCTGTAGTGGATGCCCTTGCCGTCCATGCCCACGCGGTTCACGCCCGCCACATAGCATTGGTTCTCGATGGCACGCGCGATCAACAGCTGGCTCCACGGGAAGCGCCGCGCCTCCGGCCAATTGGCCACGTAAAGGACCGCATCATAATCGCCCTTATTGCGCGAGAATACCGGGAAGCGCAGGTCGAAGCAGATCTGCAGCAGGATGCGCCATCCGCGCCAGGAAACCACCACGCGCTCGCTGCCTGCGGCATAGTGCTCCGTCTCGCCCGCGAAGCGGAAGAGGTGGCGCTTGTCATACGCGGTCACTTCACCATCGGGCGTCACGAAGAGGCCCCGGTTGAAGCACTTGCCATCCTGCTTGATGATGGCGCTGCCATACAAGGCCGCATCGAGCGATGCGGCCTGTGAACTCATCCAGTCCACCGTGGGGCCATCCATGGCTTCGGCGAGCTCCGCGCTGCGCATGCTGAAGCCGGTGGTGAACATCTCCGGCAGCACGATCAGGTCCGTGGAGCCCTGCAACGGCGCGATGGCCTCGGCGAGCATGCTGCGATTGGCAGCGGCATCCTCCCAATGGAGCATGCGCTGCACGATGGTGGCCCTCAGATCCGGCATAGGCGCTCGATGGCGGCGTCCAAGGTATCGTCGCGCTTGGCGAAGCAGAAGCGGAGCAGCCGCTGATCCATGCGCGGCTGCTTGTAGAAAGGCGATAGCGGAATGCTCGCAACGCCATGGTCGCGCGTCACGCGCTCGGCGAAGGCGCGATCGCCCTCATCGCTGATGGCACTGTAATCAGCGGTCTGGAAGTAGCTGCCTTCGCAGGGCAGCAGGCGGAAGCGCGAGCCGCGCATGCCCTCAGCGAAGCGGTCGCGCTTGGCCTGGTAGAGCGCGTGAACCTGAGCGTAATTGGATGGATCCGCGATGTAGCCGGCAAGCGCGTGCTGCATGGGCGTGCTCACGCTGAAGACATTGAACTGGTGCACCTTGCGGAGCTCGCCCATCAGCTCCTTCGGAGCAAGCGCATAGCCCATCTTCCAGCCGGTGGCGTGGAAGACCTTACCGAAGCTGAAGACCGTGAAGGCCCGCTCGCGCAATTCCGGATAGCAGATCACCGATGCATGCGGCTCGCCGTCGAAGACCAAGTGCTCGTACACCTCGTCGCTCAGCAGCAGGATGTCGGTTCCCCGCAGCATCGCCGCTATGCGCTGCATATCCGCATCGCGCAGGATGGTACCCGCAGGATTGTGCGGCGTGTTGATCATGAGCAAGCGGGTGCGCGGGGTGATGGCCTGCGCCACGGCTTCATGGTCGAAGCGCATATCAGCACCGAGGCGAACATGCACCGCCGTGCCGCCAAAAAGCTCCACGGCTGGGGCGTAGCAATCGTAGGCTGGATCAACGATGATGACCTCATCGCCCGCATGCACCACGGCCGCGATGATGGTGAAGATGGCTTGCGTTCCACCTGCGGTGATGGTGACCTCGGAGCCGGGATCGTAAGCATGGCCATAGAGTCGCGCCGCCTTGGCAGCTATGGCCTCGCGCAGCGCAGGCAGCCCTGGCATGGGCGCATACTGGTTGTGGCCAGCGCGCATGGCGGAATGCACCAGGTCGCTCAGGCGCTCATCAATGGGAAAGTCGGGGAAGCCCTGCCCCAAATTGATGGCACCATGCTCGTGGGCGAGCTGGCTCATCACGGAGAAGATCGTGGTGCCCACGTCGGGCAGCTTTGAGCGCGGGGTCAAGGGCATGGGCCGAAGCTAACCGGCATGCCCTTCCGGGAAGGGCGGCGCGGGACTTGATCGCTGGACGGGCGTGCGATATGTTTGGCGCGGCACCGATGAAGGAACCGATCCGGGTGGTAGAGCTGTTCGCGGGCGTCGGTGGATTCCGCATCGGGCTCGAGCGGGCATCAGAGCGCTTCCGGGTGGTGTGGAGCAACCAATGGGAGCCGGCTCGGAAGAAGCAGGATGCCTCGGAGGTCTATGTCGCACGCTTCGGTGCGCATGGCCATGAGAACCGCGACATCGCGACGGTAACGGCCGGCTCGATCCCCGACCACGATCTGCTCGTGGGCGGCTTCCCCTGTCAGGACTACTCCGTTGCCAAGACCCTGAAGCAGGCCAAGGGCATCGCGGGGAAGAAAGGCGTGCTCTGGTGGGAGATCCACCGCATCCTCGAGGCCAAGCGCCCGCCATTTCTCTTCCTCGAGAACGTTGATCGCCTGCTCAAATCACCGGTGAAGCAGCGCGGGCGAGACTTCGCCGTGATGCTGGCCTCGCTGGCCGATCTCGGCTATGCCGTGGAATGGCGCGTGATCAATGCTGCTGATTACGGCATGCCGCAGCGCAGGCGGCGCGTCTTCTTCCTGGGCTGCCATGCCAGCACACGCATGGCCGACGAGATGAAGGGAGCGAATCCATGGGAGTGGATCGCGAGCACCGGGCTCTTCGCCGAGGCGTTCCCCGCAGCTATGGGCCCATCGGGCGTTGCGGCGTTCAGCATCGAAGGCGACCTCGCACAGGTGACGCAGCGATTCAACATAGGGAAGGGCGCGACCAAGGGACCCTTCGCGGAAGCCGGCATGATGCATGGCCGGAAGGTTTGGACCACACGCGTAGTGCCGGCCTACGATGGTGCGCGGACCACGCTCGGCTCGGTGCTTCAACCAGAAGGCAAGGTGCCCGCCAGCTTTCGGATCAGCGCGCACCAGCTCGCGCAATGGAAATACCTGAAGGGGAGCAAGAACGAGACGCGCACCAGCAAGAGCAACGGTTTCGCGTACCGCTATTCCGAGGGCTCCATGGTCTTCCCGGATGCATTGGATAAGCCATCGCGCACCATCATCACCGGCGAGGGTGGATCATCACCATCCCGATTCAAGCATGTGGTGCGCACCGGCAAAGGCATCCTGCGCAGGCTCACCCCCATCGAGCTCGAGCGCCTCAACATGTTCCCCGACGACCACACCAAGGGAGCCAGCGATGCAAGGCGCGCCTTCTTCATGGGCAATGCGCTCGTGGTGGGCATCGTGGAAAGAGTGGGCGCGGTGCTGAAGGAGCGCGCAGAGCAGGAAGCAGCTCCTCCCCGCATGAAGAGCACCGGTCTGAGAGCGGGGCGCAAGCCCTGACCCGTTCAGAATTTGCTCAACCTGTATTTGCGTCCGTTGTTCTTGAAGAGGTAGCCGCTCCCTTTGGTCCGCTCCTCCAGGCCATCCTCTCCGGTGAAGAGCTTCGCGAAGTACTCGGTCACTTGCGCATCGGTCATGGTCACCGCCTTGCCGTTGTTGAGCGCCTCCGCGATGTACGCATCCACGAGTTGCGGGAATGCTTGCGCGAAGAGCGCGCTCGTAGCGAACACGTCGCAGCCGATCACCTTGTCGCCGCTGATGGCGATCACGCCGACCACGCGGCTGTTCGCGGCGGGCAAGCCCAGCAGCTTCTCGCGGTAGCGCTGCCGGTCAGCTTGGAATTCCTTGTCCTGCATCAAATGAGCATAGCTGCCGCTGCGCGTATCCGTTTCATTCTTCTTGATGTCCTTGGCCACTTCCTCCCACACGCGGGTCTGCTCCTTTTCGACCGCAGCGGCCTTGCGCGCCTTCTGGCCTACAACGCCGATGGTGCCCTTGAATTCATGGCCGGTGCTGCCGGCCTGCCAGCGGCCGCGCTCCACGCAGAAAGCTCCGATGTTCAGGGTTGCGCCCGGCGGCACGATCACATCCTGCGCCAGCATGCGGTCCTGCTTGCCGCCAACCACCACTTCGCCCTGCATCAGGTAGATGGTGTCCTTCGAGATGTTCTCCACTTGCAGCGTGTTCACCGTGGCTCCGCCTTCCTGCTCCTTCACCTTCAACCGGCCATCCTGAAGGGCCTTGTTCATGGGCACGAGCTCGCCCATGTCCTTGTAAGCATCCCGATAGGCGTCGTTGCCCATGATGGGGATGAGGCGGAGCTTCTCGCAATCGAAGCGCCCCGAGGCCTCTTGAGCGAATACGGGTTGGAGGTTCTCCGCATTCATCTGGGCCGTGCCGCGGATGGCTGAAACGGCGAAAAGGGCAGCAAGCCCGAGGCGGAATGATCTGAGCTGGAGCATGGTGGTAGGATTGGTGGATGGCGGTACACGCCGCCTGTGGAACGGTTCATTCACTGACACGCATGCATTGGAATAGCCAACGCTTCTAAAGCCCTCAAGCCCTCATGGAATGATGATCCGTGGCCATTGACCAACTTCGCCTTGATGTTCTATAGGCTATTGAAGATCCTGGTGCGGATCTGCACGGCGATCTTCTTCAAGCGGATCGTGGTGACGGGCCTGGAGAAGTTGCCTGATGGCGGGCCTGCCATCATCGTGGCCAACCACCCGAACACGCTCATGGATCCCTTGCTCATCGCTGCGGCGGTGAGGCAGCGGATCGGCTTCGTGGCGAATGCTGGACTATTCCGGAACCGCGCACTCGCCGCCGTGTTCCGGTACTTCCATGTGATCCCCATCTTCCGCAAGAATGATGTGGCCCCCGGCGAGAAGCCCGACAACACGCAGGCCTTCGCGCAATGCCATCAGTACCTCGCGCAACGCGGCACCCTCCTCATCTTCCCCGAAGGGAGCAGCCACTACGAGATCAACCTGCGCGAGATCAAGACCGGCACGGCGCGCATCGCGCTCAGCTATGCAGGGCCGGGCGAGCTGCGCATCGTGCCCATCGCGCTCGACTATTCCGACGCGATCCAGTTCCGCAGCATGGTGCGCGTAACGGTGGGGCGGCCGATCTTGGCCTCAGCGCACCGCGAAGCATACGGGCGCAACGAATCCGGGGCTATTGAATCCCTGACAGCCGATATCCGGAAGGCGCTGGCCAGTAAGCTGCCATGGACCACCGGCAAGGAACAGGAGGACCTGCTCATCAAGGCGCACACCTTCTACACGACCTACGCGGCCCCTGCCGACCTGCACGAGGACGCGCAGCGATCACTCGTCGTGCGCAAGCAGCTCGCCGATGCCCTGCACCGATTGCGCGAGGCGCGTCCCGACCTGTACACGCGCATCGGTGCCCGACTGCTCGCCTTCTTCGATGCTCTGCGCTCCGATCGACTCACGCCCGGCTTCTACTCCAACGCGTTCCTGGAGAAGAATTTCCTCCTGCTGTGCATCAGCTATCTGGCGGAGCTCCTGCTGCTCGCGCCGCTTTATCTATTCGGATTGATAACGAATTACCTGCCGTACATCCTGCCCTCGCAGGTGTTCAAGGCATCGCGGCTCGACATCGAGTACAAGGCGCCGGTTCAGATGATCGTCGGCTTGATCTGCTTCCCGATATTCTATGTGCTCGAGACCTGGGCTTTCCATCAGTTCGTGGATCTGCGTGCATGGACCAATCTGCTCTTCCTGGTCGCGCTCCCGGTTGCAGGCTATGCGACCATGTGGTACTGGACCGAGGTTCAGCGTTTCGCGCGAATGCTGCGCTTCCGCTTCGTGGTGCCGGCAGCACGCAAGCACGAAATGCTCCACGAGCGCGATGCCATCCTGGAGGCCATTGCCGAGGCCCGGAAGAGCTTGTGAGCATGGGGGCTATCCGGATCGGCGGAACAGCGGAGATCCCAGGGCGCCCTACGCCTTATGCAGGAACCTGTTCATTCACTGGCGGCCCACGTCCATCGATGGGGCGTTCGGGCAAGCTCATAAAAGAACGCAGTGGCAGAGCGGGAATCGTTGCGGGCTTAGGCCTCCTCGGCGCCTATCCAAACCCTCGAAGTAGCCTTTGTTGTGGCCCAGATTGAAGAAGCTGATGAAGAGCGCGATGTAGCTCAAGTAGAACACCGACTGGATGGAGATCACCAGCTTGCCGATCCCGCTGATCGGATAGTACTCGCCGAATCCGATGGTGCTGGTGATGACGAATGACACGTACACGGCATCGGTCCAATTCATGAGCTGGAGATTCATGTACTGGCCATCCATGTGGATCACCGCGAACGCAAAAACCACTTCCAGGTAGTTGATGAAGATGAGCAACTTGGAGCGGCGGTACGAACGGGGCGAGGGCAGTGCATCGGAAGCGAAGATCAGGGTGGGGATGTACAAGAGCGTTTCCACGGTGAACCAGATCACCATCCCGAGCACCACCGGCTCGCCCCACCAGCCCAACCAGAGCACAATCACGGGAAAGACCGTCTTGAGGAGCACAAAGACCTCAACGGCCAGATCCTGATGCACCGGACCGGATCGCCAGAACGCATGCTTGATGTAAACACCCGGAAAGAGGAACTGCGATGCGGCCAGGATCAGGCGCACCAGTTTCTCGAGCCCAGCATCCTCCTCGAACGAATTGTTCCATATCGCAACCACATTCTTCCAACGCCGCTCCAAGGTGCTGTGCCGCTCACCTTCATTCATGGAGGGCTTGCCCATGAAGAGCTTGTTCACTGTTCTTCGCATGGTTCTTCAGCTCGATTCAGCTGCATGCCAGCAAGGTATGGAGGCGCTCATCGACGCAGCATGCACTTCATCAAGGCGTGGTCTATCCGCTTGAATAGCATGAAGGCGACCCGCTTGGGCCGCCTTCATCACTAGTAGGTATTCGTGCCGACTACTTCAGGTCGAAGCGGTCGAGCTCCATCACCTTCACCCAGGCCTTCACGAAGTCCTTCACGAACTTCTCCTTGGCGTCGTTCTGGGCGTACACCTCGGCGATGGCGCGCAGCTGCGAGTTGCTGCCGAAGACCAGGTCCACGCGGGTACCGGTCCACTTCAACTCACCGCTCTTGCGGTCGCGGCCCTCGTAGGTGCCGGTGTGGCCGTTGCTGAGGGCGGTCCATGTGGTGCCCATGTCGAGCAGGTTCAGGAAGAAGTCGTTGGTAAGCTGCCCCACCTTGGTGGTGAAGACGCCGTGCTTGCTGCCGCCGGTGTTGGCACCGAGCACGCGCAGGCCGCCCACGAGCACCGTCATTTCCGGTGCGCTCAGGGTGAGCAGTTGGGCGCGGTCCACGAGCATCTCTTCCGCAGGGATGCTGTAGAGCTTCTTCTGGTAATTGCGGAAGCCGTCGGCCTGGGGCTCCATCACGGCGAAGCTCTCCACATCGGTCTGCTCCTGGCTGGCATCGCCACGGCCGCTGGTGAAGGGCACGGCAACGTTGAAGCCCGCATCCTTGGCGGCCTTCTCCACGGCAGCGCTACCGCCCAGAACGATCAGATCGGCGATGGACACCTGCTTGCCGTTAGCCTTGCACTCGGCCTGGATCTTCTCCAGCGCGCTCAGCACCTTGCCCAGCTGCGCGGGGTCGTTCACCTCCCAGAACTTCTGCGGTGCCAGACGCACGCGCGCGCCGTTGGCGCCACCGCGCTTATCGCTGCCGCGGAAGGTGGAAGCGCTCGCCCACGCTGTTGCGACCAGCTCACTCACGCTGAGGCCGCTCGCGAGGATCTTGCTCTTCAATGCGGTCACGTCGGCATCCGTGAGCTTGGTGCCGGCGGGAATCGGGTCCTGCCAGATGAGGTCCTCCTTCGGCACTTCGGGACCGAGGTAGAGGCTCTTGGGGCCCATGTCGCGGTGCGTGAGCTTGAACCAAGCGCGGGCGAAGGCGTCGGCGAAGGCCTGCGGGTCCTTGTGGAAACGGCGGCTGATCGGCTCGTAGTTGGGATCGAAGCGCAGTGAGAGATCCGCCGTGGTCATCGCAGGGCGATGCTTCACGTTGGGGTCGTGCGCATCGGGGATCATGTGCTCGGGCTTCACATCCTTGGCCAGCCATTGCCAGCCGCCGGCGGGGCTCTTCACCAATTCCCATTCGTAGCCGAAGAGCATGTCGAAGTAGCCGTTGTCCCACTTCGTCGGGTTCGGCTTCCAAGCACCTTCGAGTCCGCTGGTGATGGTGTCCTTGCCCTTGCCGCTGCCGAATTTGTTCGCCCAGCCAAAGCCTTGTGCTTCGATCGGCGCACCCTCGGGAGCAGGGCCCACGTTCGAATCGGGCGCGGCGCCGTGCATCTTGCCGAAGGTGTGACCGCCGGCAGTGAGGGCCACGGTCTCCTCATCGTTCATCGCCATGCGCTTGAAGGTCTCGCGCACATCCTTGCCGCTGGCTACCGGATCGGGATTGCCATCAGGTCCTTGCGGGTTCACATAGATGAGGCCCATCTGCACGGCAGCGAGCGGCGCTTCCAGATCGCGGTTGCCGCTGTATCGGCTGTTGGGCTTGTCGCTGGTGGCGAGCCACTCACCCTCGCTGCCCCAGTAGATGTCCTCCTCAGGTGCCCAGATGTCCTCGCGGCCACCACCGAAGCCGAAGGTCTTGAAGCCCATCGATTCGAGGGCCACGTTGCCCGCGAGGATGTACAGATCGGCCCAGCTGAGGCTGTTGCCGTACTTCTGCTTCACGGGCCATAGCAGGCGGCGGGCCTTGTCCAGGTTGCCGTTGTCGGGCCAGCTGTTGAGCGGGGCGAAGCGCTGATTGCCGTTGCCGGCGCCGCCGCGGCCATCGGCCGTGCGATAGGTGCCCGCCGCGTGCCAGGCCATACGGATCATGAGGCCGCCGTAGTGCCCCCAGTCGGCCGGCCACCACTCCTGCGAGTCAGTCATCAGCTTGGTGAGGTCGGCCTTCACCGCCTTGAGGTCGAGCTTGGAGAAGGCCGCGCGGTAGTTGAAGTCGGGGTCAAGCGGGTTGCTCACCGATTGATGCTGGTGCAGGATGCCCAAGTCGAGCTGCTCGGGCCACCAGTCCTTGTTGCGGCGGCCACGGCCGGCCACCGGGAGAGCTTGCGCGCCGTGCATCACGGGGCATTTGCCTTCGGACTTTGGATTCACGCCCTCGAGCGGAGCGCTGTGGTGATGTTCGTGTGCCATGGAGCTTGATTGGATTATGGGAGCGCGAAGTTGCGACATCAAAAGGCCGACCCGACTGACCGGTGACAGCAGTCACGATCGCGGACAAGCCCCGGCTCGGAAAAGCCGCCCGTACGCCTGCCTCAGGGCAATCGTGTGCCGATGGAGCCCCACCATGGATGCACTTCGTACTTCAGGCGGCCTGCTTTCACGAAGGGGTCCTTCAGCAACTGCTCCTCCACTTCTTCGCGCGTCTCGCAATCGTAGAGCAGCAAGCCGCGCCAACCCGAATCATTCTTGCCGAATGGCCCCGCCATGACGATGAGGCCCCGCTTACCCTGCGCATCCTGATGCGCGAGATGCTCTGCCTGCAAGTTGGCTGCGGTGAGGCTGTCAAGCGCAGGTCCATCACCTTTGGTGTATAGCACGAACCAATACTGCTTCATGTGGTAGGTGCTATCGGCGATCGTGACATCGAAGGTCCGCTGCGCGAGGGAGGGCATGGCCGCAGCGAGCAGCAGGAGAAGGAGGAGGTGGCGCATGTTGATCTACGTTGCAGCGCGCAAGGTCGGCAACGGATCGGATGAACGCGTCATCGTTCGGGCCCTGATGCATCTGGCCAATCCCCGCCATCCGCCTACTTTGGCCGCATGTCTGCACCTGCAAGTCCATCGCGCAAGGCGCCCGATGCGCTTCTGATCATCGCCGCTGTCCTCGCCTTGGCCGTGGCCTGCACCTGGCTGGTGCCCGCAGGCTCCTTCGAACGGGTAGAAGTGCAGACCGAAGCGGGCACCCGCACGGCCGTAGTGCCCGGCACCTACCACGCCGTGGATGCCACGCCGGTGCCCTGGTACGGCTTCTTCACCGCTCCGGTGAAAGGCTTCACGGACCACCAGGCGGCCATGATCATCGCGTTCGTGCTATTGATCGGCGGCGCCTTCGCTGTGTTGAACGCGACGGGCGCGATTGATGCCGGGCTGTATCGCGTGCTGCGCTGGGCCCGTGAGCATCCCGCTCGCAAGCGGCTGGTGATCCCCATGCTCATGCTCGCCTTCAGCATCGGCGGCAACACCTTCGGCATGGCCGAGGAAGTGCTGGTCTTCCTGATGATCACCATCCCGCTGGCGCGCAGCATGGGCTGGGATCCGGTGGTGGGCGTGGCCATCCCCTTCCTGGGGTCGGGCGTGGGCTTCGCGGGGGCGGCCTTCAACCCGTTCACGGTGGGCATCGCGCAGGGCCTGAGCGAACTTCCACTCTTCAGCGGCTGGGAGTTCCGCATGGTCCAATGGGCCGTACTCACGCTGATCGCGATCGTGTTCGTGATGCGTTACGCGGCGCGGATCGAGAAGGACCCGAAGGCCGGATTGCTTCATGGTCGCGCGGACACCGGGGCCGAAGCGGGCGAATTGGGAGAACGGCCCTTGACCAATCGGCGCATCGCGGTGCTGGTGCTGTTCGCCCTCACCATCGTCGCGCTCATCGTTGGGGTGAACAAGTACGATTGGTACATCGAGGAGATCGCAGGGCTCTTCATCGGCATGGGCGCGCTGGCGGCGATCATCGGCGGCATCGGGGCCGAGAAGGCGGCCAAGAGCTTCGTGGCGGGCGCGCGCGACATGGTGGGCGCGGCCATGCTCATCGGCCTGAGCCGCAGCGTGCTTCTGGTGATGCAGGAAGGCCAGGTGGTGGACACGGTGCTGCACGGCATGAGCTCCGCTATCAGCGGGCTGCCGTCCGTGATCTCGGCCCAGCTCATGTTCTTCGTGCAGTTCGCGATCAACTTCTTCGTGCCCAGCGGCAGCGGCCAGGCCGCGCTCACCATGCCGGTGATGACCCCCTTGGCGGATCTGCTGCACATCCCTCGGCAATCTGCCGTGATCGCCTACCAGCTCGGCGATGGCCTCTGCAACTTCATCATCCCCACGAGCGGCGTCACCATGGGCATCCTGGAGATCGCCGGCATCCCATTCAACCTCTGGCTCAAATGGATCTGGAAGCTCATGGTCGCTCTTGTCGTGGCGGGCATGGCTTTCCTCGCTGCCAGCGCTGTTGTCTTCGCCGGGTAAGCGCTGCCATCGCGCCTACCTTCGGCCCCGCAATACCGCACGGTCATGATCTTCGTTCACAGCCTGCTCCGTTACATCGTGATCCTCATGGTCCTGGTCGCCTTTCTGGTGAACCTGCGCGGCTGGCTGATGCAGCGGCCCATCATCATCTGGGAGCGCATGGCCACCATCTGGGCCATGATCACCTGCCACATCCAGCTCGTGTTCGGTATCGTGCTTTATGCCACCAACGCCGCAGCCTTCCACAGCAAGGATGCCGGCGCCTGGCAGAACTACATCATGCACGTCCACATCGGCAGCATGGTGCTCGCCATCGCGCTGGTCACGGCTGGCCGCATGATGAGCAAGCGGGCCCAGGATGAGCGGCGGAAGCAGATGCTCATCGCCATTCCATATGGCATTGCCCTGGCGCTGATGCTCTACGCTACGCCCTGGCCGCTCACGGAGATCGGCCGCACCTTCGGCAAGGGTTGGCTATGATCCGCGCAGCATCCTTCATCTCACCATTGGTGCTGTTCGCGATTGCCTGCGGCAATGCGATGGCCCCTTCGCCGGCCGATGCCGAAGTGGCGCCCAAAGGCGCACAGGTCTATAAGATGCACTGCGAGCTCTGCCACGGCGCCAATGGGAAGTTGGGCTTCAATGAAGCCAAGGACTTGACCGCATCGGTGCTGAGCCGCGCTGAGATGATCGCGCAGGTGACCAACGGCAAGGGCAAGATGATGCCCTATAGGAACGTGCTCACGGCCAAGGAGATCGAGGCGGTGGTGGACTACACGCGCACGCTGGGAAAGGCGAGATGATCGAATCGCTCGAGATCGCTGGCAAGGCCGAGAAGGCGGTGCTCGTGGGGCTGATCACCGACGCGCAATCGCCCGAGCAGGTGAAGGAGTACCTCGATGAGCTCGAGTTCCTGGCCACCACCGCGAACATCACCACGCTGAAGCGCTTCACCCAGCGCCTGCACACGCCCGATGGCCGCTCGTACATCGGCAGCGGCAAGCTCACGGAGGTGAAGGAGTGGATGGAGGCCAACGGCGCGGATTGCGTGATCTTCGACGATGAGCTCACGCCGGCGCAGCAGCGCAACCTGGAGAAGGCCATCGCAAAGCCGGTGCTCGACCGGCCGCGTTTGATCCTGGACATCTTCGCCCGAAGGGCCCGCAGCGCGCATGCCAAGAAGCAGGTGGAGCTGGCGCAGTACGAGTACATGCTGCCGCGCCTCACCAAATTGTGGACGCACCTGGAGCGCCAGCGCGGCGGCACCGGCACCCGCGGCGGCGCCGGCGAAAAGGAGATCGAGACCGACCGGCGCCTGATCCGCGACCGCATCGCGCTGCTCAAAGGCCAGCTCAAGGACATCGACAAGCAGATGGCCACCCAGCGCGGCAACCGCGGCAAGCTGGTTCGCGTGGCGGTGGTAGGATACACGAACGTCGGCAAGAGCACCCTGATGACCGTGCTGAGCAAGAGCGCCGTCTTCGCCGAGAACAAGCTCTTCGCCACCCTCGATACCACCGTGCGCAAGGTGGTGCTCGGCAACCTGCCTTTCCTGCTCAGCGATACCGTGGGCTTCATCCGCAAGCTGCCGCATCAGCTCATCGAGAGCTTCAAGAGCACCCTTGACGAGACCCGCGAGGCCGACCTGCTGCTGCACGTGGTGGACATCAGCCACCACAACTTCGAGGAACAGTACGAGACCGTGAAGCAGACCCTGAACGAGATCGGCGCAGGCGACAAACCTGTGATCGTGATCTTCAACAAGATCGACGCGTACCAGCCTGCGCCCCACGACCCGGACGACCTCGCCCCGAAGCGCGTGGAGCAATTCACGCTGGAAGAGCTCAAAGCCACGTGGATCGCGCGCATGACGCATGAAGAGTGCATCTTCATCAGCGCAGCCGACCGCACCAACATCGATGGTCTGCGCAAGCTCCTGTACGAGCGCGTGAAGGCGCTGCACATCGCGCGCTATCCTTATGAAAGCGACCTGCTCTTCAAGGACGAGTACTTGGAGGGTTGAGGGTTGCAGGTTGATTCGAGGTTGAGGGTTGAGCGATACGCATCTCCCCTGAACCCGCCCCTCACTCATCCTGCAGCACCCAACCTCAAGCTGATCCCATCGCGAAGCGCCATGAATCGTCGCTCCCAGAAGCGGTACACGAGCCAGCTCAATGCGATGCAGGCGATCCAGTACAGCAGCAACGGAAGCAAGAGACCTGCTTCGCGCTCCACCGCGAACCAGCGGTTGAAGACATAACGCATGGGCTGATGCACGAGGTAGAGCGCATAGCTCACGAGGCTGATGAAGACGATGGCACCGCCCCAGCGCGGTGCGCGCGACCATGTGGATAACACGGGGAGAAGCAGCGACATGGATAGCGCATTCAACGTGAAGTAATGCGTGCTGCTGAAGGCGAGCCGATCCGCGCCATAGGCCACCGCGCACCCGAGCATGCCCCCCATGCCAACGATCGCCAGCGGCCAACGCACTTGCCCCCACCCCGAAGGGAATCGCGCATGCAGCCACGCGGCGAGGATGCCCCAACCGATGGCATCGAGACGCGTGATCGCCAGCTTGCGCAAGCCCTGCTCCATGTGCCAAAGCGTGGGTGCTTCGGGCGCCAATTGGAATCGCACGAGCATCGGTGCGACGATGAAAAGCAGCGCCAGCTGCAGGTACGCGCGCCGTGCCGCAACGCCCGTGAGCGCGATCGCGCTGAAGAGCAGGACCGGGAAGAGCAGGTAGAACCACTCCTCGACCACCAGCGACCACGACTCCCAGAAGAAGAGGTCCACCGGCCTATAGAGGTTCTGCAGGAAGACCGCGTAGATCCACGTATTGTGATTGATGATGCCGCCGGAGAAACCAGCGAGGACCAACGCGATGTTCACCGCCAGGAAGAGGTAGTAGTTGGGCAACGTGCGCAGCCATCGGCGCTGCCAGAAATCGAGCAGGCGGAGGTGCCAAGGCGCCCCATCCATGGCCGCGTAGCGCAGTAGGATGCCGCCGATCAGGTAACCGCTGAGCACGAAGAAAAGGTCCACCCCATCGATGTGAGGCGGCAGCGCAATGCCCGGAACGGCCGCCCGCAGCACATCGGCGCTGTGCCAGAACACCACCAGCAGGATCGCCGTGGCGCGCATGAGGTCGAGGCCGAAGACGCGGGATTGCATCGGGGTGAAAGTACCCGTGCGCCCCTCAATCAAAAGCCTGCATATCGCAGAGCCTCCGGTAGTGCCCGCCCTTGGCAAAAAGCTCCGCGTGCGTGCCGCGCTCCACGATGGCGCCTTCCACGATCACGCAGATCTCGTCGCAATGCTGGATGGTGCTGAGGCGGTGCGCGATCACCAGGCTCGTGCGGCCCTCCATCATCTTGAAGAGCGCATCCTGAACCAACCGCTCGCTCTCGGTATCCAAGGCACTGGTCGCCTCGTCGAGGATGAGGATGGGCGGATTCTTCAGCACCGCGCGCGCGATGGCCAGGCGCTGCTTCTGACCGCCGCTGAGCCGGTTGCCCATGTCGCCGATCATGGTCTGGTAGCCGTTCTCGAGCTTCACGATGAACTCATGCGCATTGGCCACCCGAGCCGCGCGCTCGATGTCGGCCATGCTCATGCCCGGCTGTCCGAAGGCGATGTTCGCCGCCACGGTGTCGTTGAAGAGGATGCTGTCCTGCGTGACGATGCCCATGAGCGCGCGCAGGTCCTGGATCCTGAGGTCCCGCACATCGACGCCATCGATGAGCACCTGCCCTCCGGTGGCATCATAGAAGCGCGGCAGCAATCCGGCCAAGGTGCTCTTGCCGCCGCCACTGGTGCCCACGAGCGCCACGCTGCGGCCCTTCGGTATCGATAAGTCGATCGTTCGCAGCACGGCTTTCTCGTCGTACGCGAACTGCACGGCGTGGAACTCCACGCGCTCATTGAACGCGGTGATGGCCCTCGCATCGGGCTTCTCCTTCACGCTGTTCTCGATCGCGAGGAGCTCGAAGATCCGCTCCGCGCTGGCGCCGCCCTTCTTGATCCAATAGTAGCCCGTGGTGAACCCCTTCGCTGGCGCGAGCAGCTGGCTGAAGAGGATGATGTAGCCGATGAACTCGCCGCCGGAGAGCGTGGCGTTCTCACCGATCACGAGCTGTCCGCCGAAGTACACGAGCACAACCATCACCAGCGCGCCCAGGAACTCACTGAGCGGTGAGGCCATGTCGCGCCGGCGCAGCGTGAACACGTTCAGCTTGTTCAGCATCTCGTTCTCGCGGCGGAAGCGGCGGCGCATCTGCTCCTCGCCATTGAAGGCCTTCACCACCCGCATGCCCGTGAGCGTCTCCTCCACGGTGCTCAGCAGATCGGCGGCCTTCTGCTGCGCGCGCAGGCCCTCCTTGCGCAGGCTCTTGCCCACCCGGCCGATCAGCAGCCCGCTCACCGGGAGCAGCAGCAGCGCGATGAGCGTGAGCTGCCACGAGATGCCGATCATCA
Source organism: Flavobacteriales bacterium (assembly GCA_016716605.1). Taxonomy (NCBI): domain Bacteria; kingdom Pseudomonadati; phylum Bacteroidota; class Flavobacteriia; order Flavobacteriales; species Flavobacteriales bacterium. The sequence goes on along the minus strand of JADJWA010000001.1, from coordinate 1,111,341 downwards.
GCGCCAGCGAGAGCAGGATCGTGATCGGCTCACGGAACACCATCTCGATGTAGTTCATGATGCTGAACTCCACTTCCTGCACGTCGTTGGTGATGCGCGCGATGGTGTTGCCCTTGCGCTCTCCGGTGTGGAAGCGCATGGGCAGGTCGAGGATCTTGTCGTACACCTCGTTGCGCAGGTCGCGCACGGCGCGGTTGCGCAGGATGCCGATGGCCCAGAGCGCGAAGTAGCGCGTGAGGTTCTTCAGCAGGAAGCAGCCCGCCACCACCACACAGATGAAGACCAACCCGCCCATCTGCCCATGCTCCTGGATGTAGGCGGCCATGCGCCAGTTGAACAGGTCCGGCAGCCGCTTCATGCCTTCGATGCTCAGGTCTACCACTGGGCGCGCAGAAGGTGGAGGCGTTTGCCCGAAGAGGAGGTTGAGGAACGGGATGAAGACCAGCAGTGAACCCAGGTGGAACACCGTGCTCACCAGGTTGAAGGCCACATTGAGCACCGCATAGCGCCGGTAGGGCCGGGCATAACGGAGGATGCGGAAGAAGTTGCGCATGCTGCGCGGCGAATGTAGGTGGGCGTGTGGGCGCGCATGGCTCCGTGCGACGGGCCATGCACGACAGGTACATTCGCCGCCGATGGATAGCCTGAGACAGAACAAGGTGAACAGCCTGCTCCTAAAGGAGATGGCAGCGGTATTCCAGCAGGAAGGGCGGTCACTGCTCCCCGGCGGCCTGATCACGGTCACGGGCGTGCGCTGCAGCCCTGATCTCGGCGTGGCCAAAGTGTACTTGAGCCTGTTCCCGGTGAAGGACAAGTCCGAGGTGATGGGGCGCATCAAGGAGCAGAGCCACCGGTTGCGCGGGGTGCTCGGCGGCCGCATCGGCAAGCAGATGCGCGTGGTGCCGGAGCTGCTCTTCTACCTGGATGATTCGCTGGACCGGGCGGAGGCCATCGATAAGTTATTGAAGGGTTGAAAAGGTTGGGGGTTGAACGCTTCCTCTATGCGCAACCCTCAACCATCGCCAACCCAACCCTCAACCTTCTTTGAGAAATGCAGTATGACCCCGTCAAGCGCCGCCTCGGTGTGGTGTTCAACCGCACCCCAGCGCTGCGCAAGCTCTTCTACCAGCTGCTCGACCTGCTGCTCCTTCGCTGCTGGCACATCCAGCGCGAGCTGCGCTCGTGGATCGCGAAGCGGGTAGCGGATGGCAAGCCGATCACCGCCATCTACGATGCCGGTGCGGGCTTCGGGCAATACAGTTATTGGCTCAGCGGCAAGCTGCCGAATGCCGCCATCACCGCCATCGATGTGAAGGACGAGCAGGTGGCGGATTGCAACGCTTTCTTCCAGCGCATCGGAAGACCGCTGGTGAAGTTCGAGGTGGGCGATGTGACCAAGTTCACCAAGCCGAACACGTTCGACCTGGTGGTGTGCGTGGACGTGATGGAGCATATCCTGGAGGACGAAGCTGCGCTGCGCTGCTACAGCACCTCCTTGAAAGAGGGCGGCATGCTCATCATCAGCACGCCCAGCGACCAAGGCGGCAGCGATGTGCATGAAGAAGGCGAAGGCTCCTTCATCGAAGAGCATGTACGCGACGGCTACAACATCGACGATATCCGTGCGAAGGCACTGCGCAATGGCTTCAGGGCGGTGGAGGCGCGCTACAGCTACGGCTCACCGGGCAAGATCAGCTGGAAGCTGAGCATGAAGTGGCCGCTGCTGATGCTCGGCGTGAGCAAGGCCTTCTTCATCGTGCTGCCCTTCTACTACCTGCTGGCCTACCCTATCGCCTTCGTGCTGAACATGGCCGATGTGCGCATGACGCACAGCACGGGGACGGGACTGGTGGTGAAGGCGTGGAAGTGAAGGGTCTCACTCTTCCAAGGCGCTCTCCTGCCTTTCGCATCCCGCAGAGCCGTTTCGTCTCGTGGCAGCAACTGATAGGCGACAATCCCAATCACTTGCTCGGTCCAAAGCGGCGATAGGTGTCTATCCGAATGGTCCTTGATGTCCACGAGACCCTGGTAGTAGCGCAAGGCCCCTCGCCAGCGCGTTTAGCAATCGCTATGGATGCCTGGGCCGCAAGACCCGATATCGATAGCGCAAAAGCCGAGGTCCTTGGACTGCGAACTCAGTTAGGGACCGCTCGATGAACGCAGAGGTCTTGGGTGAACCAGCCCTGTTGCGCAGCAAGGTACCCGAACTGGAAGCCCCCGCCCAGCTGCATGCGCCAAGCATCAAGCTCCACCGACATTGGCAGCGATATGTAGCCCAGCCTGCGTTCTACCGACCTGTACATAGCGCCTCGGAGCCAATACTCATCACGACCACTGATGCACGTCCAATGGATGCCCGTCGCGAAATGCAGTGGCCCGCTGATAGCGTGACGAACCTGGAGCCCCGCCGACCAGCTTGGGCCGAAGAGGACCTTCTGAAACTCGCCTCTGCTCGCCACCGGCATGAGGTCGGTGGGCATACGGCCCAGACCCGCACCGCCGAATACGAAACCTCCGCCCATTGCGCACTGCCATGGCGGGATCAGGGCAAGAGAAAGCAGGTGACCTCATGGCACAGGTGTTGCGCTCGTCGAAGTTATGCGGCAACGATCTTCACGCCGTGAACCTCCCCCTCCTCTTCGCCCGGCGCTACCTGCTGGCCAAGCGCAGCACCAACGCGATCAACGTGATCACGTGGATCAGCATCGTGGTGATCGCGGTGGTCACCGGCGCCATGGTGGTGGTGATGAGCGCCATGAACGGCATCGCCGAGCTGGTGGACAAAATCTATTCGCCCTTCGACCTCGACATCACCATCACGCCAGCCGAGGGGAAGACGCTGGCGCGCGACTCCATCGACCTGGGCGCCCTGCTCGCGCGCGCCGATGTGGAGCAGGCCAGCTTCACCATCGAGGAGAACGTGCTGCTGCGCTGCGGCGACCAGCAGGCCGTGGCCACCCTGAAGGGCGTGGAGCCGCAATACCTCGGCATGTCCGACATGCAGCGGTATCTCTTCACCGGCAAAGCCGTGCTGGAGGGCGCAACCGGCCCAATGGCCATCCTAGGGCTCGCGCTGAAGGCCGACCTCGGCGTGCCGCTGGACGATGGCGTGTTCCAGCCATTGGAGATCAGCGCTCCCATCCGCGGCCGCAAGCTCAGCAAGTACAAGCAGGCCGCCTTCGAGCAAGCTGCCGTGGGGCTCAGCGGCTCCTTCAGCATGAACATGGAGTACGACAGCAAGTACGCCGTGGTGCCTCTGGAACTCGCCGCCGAACTGCTGCACTACGACAGCGCCGCCAGCGCCCTGGAACTGAAGCTGAAGCCCCAGGCGGACATGGACCGCGCGGCGCGAGAGATCGCCGCAGCGCTTGGGCCGCGCTACACCGTGAAGACCCGCTACCAGAAGAACGCGCTGATGTACCAGACCAATGCCACGGAGAAGCTCGTGGCGTTCGTGGTGCTCGCCTTCATCGGATTGATCGGCGCGTTCAACGTGATCGCCTCGCTCACCATGATGATGATCGAGAAGAAGGAGGACATGCGCACGCTGATGAGCATGGGTGCCGAAGCGAGCACGGTGCGCCGCATCTTCCTGCACGAGGGCTTGCTCATCGTCTTCGCGGGCGCTGCGGTCGGCATCGTGCTCGGCGTGGGCATCGTGCTGGCGCAGCAGCGCTTCGCCTTCGTGGAAATGGCTGAGGCGATGACCGATTCGTTCCCGGTGAAGCTCGTGGGCGGCGACCTGCTGCTGATCACGGCCACGGTGCTCGCCATCGGCCTGCTGGCCACCTGGGTGCCGCTGCGCGCGCTGAGCCGGAGGTTCCTCTATGCCACGGCGGCAAGGGTGTAGGTCGAGATCACCTCATCAAGGATCTCCTCGATCACCACCGGGTCCTTCTCCGTGCACAAGCGCAATCGCACTTCCTTCACATTCGGCAGGCCCTTCAGGTAGTTGCCATAGTGGCGTCGCATCTCCACCACGCCTTCCCAAGCGCCCTTCCAAGCAAGTGATGCGCGCAGGTGCTGGCGCGCGGCTTCCACGCGATCGGTGATCGTGGGCTGGGCCCGATGCGTGCCTTTGGCGATGTAATGCTTGATCTCGTTGAAGATCCACGGGTGGCCGATGCTCGCGCGGCCGATCATCACGCCATCCACGCCGTAGCGGTTGCGCTGCTCAACGGCCTTCTCCGGCGAGTCGATATCGCCGTTGCCGAAGATGGGGATGCGCATGCGCGGGTTGTTCTTCACAGCACCGATGAGCGTCCAATCCGCAGGGCCCTTGTACAGCTGCGCGCGCGTGCGGCCATGGATGCTCAGCGCTTGGATGCCCACATCCTGCAAGCGCTCCGCGACTTCGATGATGTTCTTGCTCTTGTCGTCCCAGCCGAGGCGCGTCTTCACGGTAACGGGCAGCTTCACGGCCTTCACCACCTTCTCGGTGAGGCGCACCATCTTATCGATGTCGAGCAGCAGGCAGGCGCCGGCGCCCTTGCTCACCACCTTGTGCACGGGGCAGCCGTAGTTGATGTCGATGAGGTCGGGCTTGGCGGCCTCGGCGATGCGCGCGGCTTCTTCCATCGCGTCCTCGCTCCCACCGAAGAGCTGGATGCCGATGGGCCGCTCAGCCTCGAAGATGTCGAGCTTCTTGAGGCCCTTAGCCGCCTGGCGGATGAGGCCCTCGCTGCTGATGAACTCGGTGAACATCAGATCAGCGCCGTGCTGCTTGCACAGCGCGCGGAAAGGCGGGTCGCTCACGTCCTCCATGGGCGCGAGCAGCAAGGGGAATTCCGGCAGGGTGATGGGGCCGATGCGCGGCATGCCGCGAAAGTACGGGGGTGCGTTCGGGGAGGCGTCTACCTTCGCCGCCCTTATCACGCACCATGAAATTCGGCACGAAAGCCATCCACGCCGGCGTGGAGCCCGACCCCACAACGGGCGCCATCATGACGCCCATCTACCAGACCAGCACGTACGTGCAGGCAGCGCCGGGCGATCACAAGGGCTACGAGTACAGCCGCACGCACAACCCTACGCGCACCGCTTTGCAGAACGCGCTGGCCGCTCTCGAGAACGGCACGCATGGCCTCTGCTTCAGCAGTGGCATGGCCAGCATCGATGCCATCATCAAACTACTGAAGCCCGGCGATGAGGTGGTCAGCACCAACGACCTCTACGGCGGCACCTATCGGTTGTTCACCAAGATCTTCGAGGGCTTCGGCGTGAAGTTCAGGTTCGTGGACATGGGCGACCTGAAGAACGTGGAAACCGCGATGTCCACGAACACGAAGCTCATCTGGGCCGAGACGCCCACCAATCCGCTGCTGCGCATCATCGACATCGCTGGCCTGAGCGCCATCGCGAAGAAGCACGGCTGCCTGCTCGGCATCGACAACACCTTCGCCAGCCCCTACCTGCAAACGCCCATCGACCTCGGCGCGGACATCGTGATGCACAGCGTGACGAAGTACCTCGGCGGTCACAGCGATGTGGTGATGGGCGCATTGGTGGTGAAGGATGCCAGCCTCGCCGAGCGCCTCGCCTTCATCCAGAACAGCAGCGGCGCCACGCCCGGTCCGCAGGATTGTTTCCTCGTGCTGCGCGGCCTGAAGACCCTGCACCTGCGCATGCAGCGCCACTGCGAGAACGGCAAGGTCGTGGCAGAGTTCCTCGTGAAACACTCCAAGGTGGACAAGGTGTATTGGCCCGGCTTCGCCACGCATGCGAACCATGCCGTGGCTGCGAAGCAGATGCGCGGCTTCGGTGGCATGATCAGCTTCACGCTCAAGGGCGACAACATGGCCGATGCCACGCGCGTGCTCAGCAGCACCAGGCTCTTCTCGTTGGCCGAGAGCCTCGGCGGCGTGGAGTCCTTATCCGGTCATCCGGCGAGCATGACGCACGCCAGCATCCCGCGCGAAGAGAGACTGAAGAATGGACTCGCGGACACCCTGATCCGGCTGAGCGTTGGCTTGGAGGATGCCGATGACCTGATTGCCGATCTGGAGCAGGCGCTTCACTGAGCGGAATCCGCATTTTGATCCTCCCGCTCCTTGCGGGCCAGTGCCAGGTAGATGGCCTTGATCCGCACAAGATCCTCTTCATCGAGCTCCTCCAGGTCGAGCAGCGCATTGTTCGCCTCCTTCTGCACGCGGATCAGCTCATCGAGCTTGATCTGCAGCGCCTCCGTATCGCGGTTCTGGGTGTTCTGGATCAAGAACACCATTAGGAAGGTGAGGATGGTGGTGCCCGTATTGATCACCAACTGCCAAGTGTCGCTGTACCCGAACAACGGCCCGGTTACCGCCCATGAGATGATGAGCCCGAGGGCGAGGATGAAGGTGAGGGGCCTTCCCGTGAAGAGCGAGACCCGCTTCGCGAAGCGCGTGAAAGGAGAATGGACGATGTGGACCATGGTGCGGTTGTGAGCCGTGAAGATCGGGAACCATCCCTTCGCGGCGACCTAGATTCGGGCGCGATGAAAAACCTCCTGCACGACCCCCGCTTCACCGTGAATGCCCGTGGCGGGTTCAGTATCAAGAACCACTTCTGCGACCTCCCGAAAGAGGCCGATAAGAAGGTGCTGAAAGAGCGGCTGGATAAAGACCGGACCCGCATCGCGGAGCTGCAGGAGGTGCTCTACGCAGCTGGCCAGCATGCCGTGCTGCTCATCTTCCAGGCCATGGATGCCGCCGGCAAGGACAGCTGCATCCGCCACGTGATGAGCGGCGTGAACCCCCAAGGTGTGCGCGTGTGGAGCTTCAAGGCGCCGAGCTCCCTGGAGCGCAGCCACGATTTCCTCTGGCGCCATTCACAAGCGGTGCCCGAGCGCGGCCACATCGGCATACACAACCGCAGCCACTACGAAGAGGTGCTGGTGACGCGCGTGCACCCGGAGTTCATCCTTGGGCAAAGCATACCGGGCATCGCATCGGTGAAGGACATCGATGCCGCCTTCTGGGAATCGCGCTATGCCGCCATCCGGGCCTGGGAGAAGCAGCTGGCCGAAAGCGGAACGGTGATCATGAAGTTCTACCTGCATATGAGCCGCACGGCTCAGAAGGAGCGCTTCCTCGATCGCATCGACGACCCGGCGAAGAACTGGAAGTTCAATCCCGGCGACGTGAAGGAGCGCGGGCACTGGGATGCCTACAGGCACGCTTATGAGCAGGCCATCGGTGCCACCGCCGCACCGCATGCCCCTTGGTACATCGTTCCCGCCGATGACCAATGGGAGACCCGAGCCATTGTCGGCCGATTGGTGCGCGAGCAGCTGGAGGTGCTGGACCTGAAGCGCCCGGAGCCCCCAGTGGAGACCCTGGCCCAGCTGCAGGAAGCCCGCGCTGCGCTAATGGCCGAAAAGGACTGAGCCGCGCCGGATACCTTCGCGGGCCTTCGACGAACCATGTACCGTACGCACACCTGTGGCGAACTCCGCCTCGCCGACGCCGGAAAGACCGTGACCCTCGCAGGATGGGTGCAACGCTCACGCGATCTGGGCGGACTCACGTTCACGGACCTCCGCGATCGCTTCGGCGTCACGCAGCTCAGCTTCAACATGGAGCGCGATGCTTCCCTGTGCGAAGCCGCGCGCGAACTGGGCCGTGAATTCGTGGTGCAGGTAACCGGCAGCGTGAAGGAGCGGGAGAACAAGAACCCCAACATGCCCACGGGAGAGATCGAGCTGGTCGTCACCGGGCTGAAAGTGCTGAACAGTGCGCAGACCCCGCCCTTCACCATCGAAGAAGAAACCGATGGCGGCGATGAGCTGCGCGCCAGGTACCGCTACCTGGACCTGCGCCGCGCCAACGTGCGACGCAATTTCGAGTTACGCCACCGCATGGCCATCGAAGTGCGCAACTACCTCAGCGCGCAGCAATTCCTCGAAGTTGAAACGCCCGTGCTGATCAAGAGCACGCCGGAAGGCGCGCGCGACTTCGTGGTGCCCAGCCGCATGCATCAGGGCGAGTTCTACGCACTGCCGCAGAGCCCGCAGACCTTCAAGCAATTGCTGATGGTGGCCGGCTTCGACCGCTACTTCCAGATCGTGAAGTGCTTCCGCGACGAGGACCTGCGCCAGGACCGTCAGCCGGAGTTCACGCAGATCGATTGCGAGATGGCCTTCGTGGAACAGGAGGACATCCTGAACACCTTCGAGGGCATGGCCAAGCACCTGTTCAAGGCCATCCATAAGGTGGGATTCGATGGCCCCTTCCCGCGCATGAGCTTCGATGAGGCGATGCGCAATTACGGATGCGACAAGCCCGACCTGCGTTTCGGCATGCGCTTCCACGAACTGAACGACCTCACGAAAGACGCGGGCTTCAAGGTCTTCGATGAAGCGGAACTCGTCGTTGGCATCAACACCGAAGGGTGCGCTGCATGGAGCCGCAAGCAGACCGACGCGCTCATCGACTTCGTGAAGCGCCCGCAGATCGGTGCCTCGGGCATCGTGTTCGTGAAGTGGACCGAAGAAGGCTTGAAGAGCACAGTGGACAAGTTCTACACGCCCGAGCACCTGCAACGCTGGGCCGAACGCTTCGGCATGAAGCAAGGCGACCTCCTCTGCATCATGGCGGGCAATGCCGACAAGACCCGCAAGCAACTGAACGAATTGCGCCTGCATCTGGGCGAGCTGCTCGGCCTGCGCGATCCCAAGGTGTACAAGCCGCTCTGGGTGGTGGACTTTCCGCTGCTGGAGCAGGACGAAGAGACAGGGCGCTGGCATGCCATGCACCACCCTTTCACCGCACCGAAGCCTGAGGACGCGCAGAAACTATTCGACCAGCGCGACCTCGGCAGCGTGCGCGCCAACGCCTACGACCTGGTGATCAACGGCACCGAGATCGGCGGCGGCAGCATCCGCATTCATGACCGCACCATGCAAGAAGCCATGTTCCGAGTGCTCGGCTTCACCGATGAGGAGGCCCGTTACAAATTCGGCTTCCTCATGGATGCCTTCGAGTTCGGGGCCCCCCCGCACGGTGGCGCGGCCTTCGGCTTCGACCGCTGGGTGAGCCTCTTCGGACACCGCACGGATATCCGTGAGTTCATCGCCTTCCCGAAGAACAACGCCGGGCGCGATGTGATGATTGACGCGCCGAGCCGGATCGATGACATCCAATTGAAGGAGCTGGGGATCGAGGTGAAGTCCTGACATTCGCTGTCATGGACCCTAATGACGAGCGCTTCCTCCGCGAAGCCATCGCCCTTGCCCGCGCCGGCATGGACCGCAACGAAGGCGGCCCCTTTGGATGCGTGATCGTGAAGGACGGCGAGATCATCGGGCGCGGCAACAACAAGGTCACCAGCAGCAACGACCCCACGGCGCACGCCGAGGTGGTAGCCATCCGCGAAGCGTGCCAAGCGATTGGCTCCTTCCAGCTCGAAGGCTGCACGCTCTACACCAGCTGCGAGCCCTGCCCCATGTGCCTGGGCGCCATCTACTGGGCGCGCCCCGATCGCATCGTGTTCGCCGCAACGCGCGCCGATGCGGCCGATGCGGGCTTCGACGACCAGCTGATCTACGACGAGCTGCCGTTGCCACCGGAGCAGCGCCGGATCTCAACCTTGGCACAGGTGCTGCGCGAAGAGGCGCGCGCTGTGTTCGCCGCCTGGAAATCGAAGGCCGACAAGACCGCCTATTGATCGATCCGAGATGGCGACCCGCCTGCTCGACATCATCGGCACCGTTGCCACGGTGGCTGCGGCGTTTGGGCTGAACAGCCTGCTGCGGCGCATGATGAAGCGGTCGCCCGGCCAAGGGCTGTCCGCGCCGCACAAGGCCATCCTCGCCAAGTACGCCATCCACTACCAGCGGCTCGATGACGCCGGGAAGCATCGCATGGAGCGCATCACCGCGGCCTTTATGCACGAGAAGGATTGGGTCGGCGCGGGCATCACCGTGGCCGAGGAGATGAAGGTGATGATCAGCGCCTGCGCCGCGCAGCTGCTCATGGGCTTCCCGGACCTGGTACTGCGGCACTTCGAGCGCATCGTCGTGTATCCGGACACCTACCGATCGCCGAAGAGCGGCCGCATGCACCAAGGGGAGGTGCGTCCCCGACCGGGCATCATCATCATCAGCTGGGAGGACTTCGTGCATGGCTATGCGCACAGCCGCGACGCGCACAACGTGGGCCTGCATGAGCTGGCGCACGCGCTCTGGTTCGAGGACATGATCGAGAACAGCGAGCACAACTTCCTGGACCGACGGCTCCTCTCCATGTGGAACCGCCTAGCCAGCGAGCATGTGTCACGCATCAAACGCCAGGAGCCGCACTTCTTCCGCGACTATGCGGGCACCAACCAGGCGGAATTCTTCGCGGTGGCCGTGGAGTACTTCTTCGAGCTGCCGCTGGATTTCAGGAAGGCCGAGCCTGAGTTGTATGCGACCCTGTCCGCCATGCTGAAGCAGGATCCCGCTGTCGCTCCACCATGAGCACTTTAAGCGCCCATCCTGCAGCCTCTCGCAGCCACATGAACGGCGCAATGGCCCCGCGCTGCAGCACTCGTCAGGCCGGCTTGGATCACATCTCGCCCGCGAGCGCCTCGCTTACATTGATCAGGTGGTCACCCACCTTCTCGCAACTGCTGAACAAGTCGTGGTACACCAGGCCGCTGCGCACATTGTAGTCGCCTCCCTCGATGCTGCGCCAGTGCTTGAGCCGGAGCTGGTCGCGCATGGCATTGATCCGCTGCTCCGCCTCCACGGCCGCATCGAGGCGAACAGCCTCCTGCTCCGCATCGAGGTTGGCGATCATCACCTCGAATGCCTGATCGAGCAACTCGAGCATGGAGAGCAGGTCCTGGCGCTGCTCTGGGGAGAACCAGAGCTTATCGTCGAGCTTGCGCTCCATCGATTTGCTCATCTGGAAGAATATGTCGCCCACGCGCTCCAGATCGCCCACGATGCTGAGCATGCCCCGGATCCGCCCGCTGAGCTCTTCATTGCGCGCTTCGGTGCTGGTCTTCGTGAGGTACTTGCCCACCTCCACCTCGATACGGTCAGTGATCTGCTCGTAACGCTCCAAGCGCTGCATGAGGCGGTCTCGCGCGATGGGGTCGCGCGCGGTGAGCAGCTGGCGAGTCATGCCCAGCATCTCATGCGTGAGCTTGCCGAAGCGCGCGATCTCGCGGCGCGCTTCGATCAGCGAGACCTCCGGGGAGAGCGGGATGTCGGCATCGAGGTACTCCAGCCGGAACTCCTCATCGAGCTGGGTGCGCGCGGGCACCATCCAGGTGACGATGCGCTCGAGCATGGGCACGAAGCTCACCAGGAGCAGGGTGTTGGCCACGTTGAACCCGATGTGCAGGGCGGTGAGGGCCCACTTGATGGACGAAGGCTCGTTGTAGGGCGATGCGCCGAACTGCCAGGTGATGAGGGCGTCGATGGCGTCGAGGGTGGGCCTGAACAGGAGCAGGGCCCATGAAACGCCGATGAGGTTGAAGAGCAGGTGCGCGCGTGCCGTGCGCTTGGCCCAGGCGCTGGCCACCAGCGCGGCGATGTTGGCCGTGAGGGTGGTGCCGATGTTCTCGCCCAGCACCAGGGCGGCGGCCATGTCGTAGCCGATGGTGCCGTTCTCGCAGAGCACGAGCGTGAGTGCGATGGAGGCGCTGGAGCTCTGGATCACGGCTGAGAGGGCTGCGCCGACGGCCACGAAGAACAGCACCGATAGCAGGCCACGGTCGCTGAGGCCGTGCAGGAAGCTGAGCGCCTCCGCCGATGGGGCGGGCACTGATTGCTTGAGGAACTCGATGCCCAGGAAGAGCAGGGCAACGCCCATGAAGAACTCCGCGCCGGCACGTGCCCGCGGTGACTTGATGAAGAGCAGCGGGAAGGCGATGCCGATGATCGGGATGGCGAACCTGGTGATGCTCAGGTCCGCGAAGACCGCCCAGCTGAAGAGGACCGCTTTGATGGTGGTGCCGATGTTGGCGCCCATGATCACGCTGATGGCCTGGCGCACACTGAGCAGGCCCGCATTCACGAAGCCCACCACCATTACCGTGGCGGCGCTGCTGCTCTGGATCACCGCCGTGCTCACCAATCCGGTCAGCACGCCTCGGAAACGGTTCGCCGTCATGCTCGAGAGCACGTTGCGCATGCGGCGGCCGGCCACCTTCTGCAAGCCCTCGCTCATCACCTTCATGCCGTAGATGAACAGGCCAAGCGACCCGGCAAGGGTGAGGATCTCAATCAATCCGAACGGCATGTGGCGTGAGCGTGCGGCAAGCTACCGGCGCCTTGTTGCGGCAAGGTTAATTCACCGGCTGAAGGCGATGCGATGCACAGGCCCGGGTGATGCACGAGTAAACTTGCGCGATTCCGCATCCCTCATGGACCAGCTCACTACGCGCCGTGTGGCCCTGCTCGCTGCCTTGGTGGTCGCCGTGGCGGGAGGGCTGCTGGCGGGCGTGGCCGTTGATGTGGCCAGCACCGGGCTGGCGCACTGGTGGACCTTCCTGAGCGCCATCCTGTTGTTCGCGGTGGCATACGCCACATTCGCTTTCGGCATCGAACGCTTCGTGCACGGCCGCATCAAGACCCTGTACCGCACGGTTCACGACCTGCGGCGCTCGAAGGCCGGGACGCAGGCCAGAGGAGGTGATGAGCTGAGCCGCGTGAACGCGGAGGTGGCCGAGTGGGCCAGTGAGAGGCGCACGGAGATCCGCGACCTGCAGGAGCGTGAGAAATTCCGGCGCGAGTTCATCGGTAACCTCGCGCATGAGCTCAAGACGCCCATCTTCAACATCCAGGGCTACATCCTCACCCTGCTCGAGGGCGGCTTGGAGGATGGCAAGGTGAACCGTGATTTCCTGGAGCGCGCATCGAATGGGGTGGAGCGATTGATGAAGATCGTGGAGGACCTGGACCTGATCACCAAGCTCGAAAGCGGCGTGATGGAGCTCCGAGTGGCGCGGATCGACCTTCGCGCGATCACCCTGGAGGCCATGGAAGGCCTGGAGCTGCACGCGCAGGAGAAAGGCGTGCGGCTGGTGAACGATGTGCCCGCCGGGACCGCCGTGATGGCCGACCGGAACCGCTTGCTCCAGGTACTGACGAACCTGCTCAACAACGCCATCAACTACGGGCGCGAAGGGGGCCGGTGCACGGTATCGTGCTATGGCATGGGCGAGCAGGTCGCCGTTGATGTGAATGACGATGGCATCGGCATCAGCCCCGAGCATCTGCCCCGTTTGTTCGAGCGATTCTACCGAGTGGGCAAGAGCAGGGCCCGCAACGAGGGCGGAAGCGGCCTTGGGCTGGCCATCGTGAAGCACATCATCGATGCGCACGGCCAGACCATCGCGGTGAAGAGCGTGGAGGGGCGGGGCGCCACGTTCACCTTCACCCTGCAGGGTGCCGCCTGATCATCAACGAACGGCCTCCTCGTACAGCCGCACCTCCTCTTCGTTGTTGATGCTGATGCGCGGGATGTCGTCGTACACGGTCACCTTGCCCGTGACGCAGACCTTCTTCTGCAGCAGCGCGGTCTCCGGATCGTAGCTGAAGTTGGGGCTGTTGTAGTCCCAGATGGTGGCGTAGAAATCCTGGTGCGGGTGCATCCGGTCGAAGTTGAGGTAGATGGCCTTCGCCTTCGCGGTCTTGCGCGCGCTCACCACCGTGCCACACACCGTGATGGTCTTGCCGATGTGGTGCTTCGCCTGCACCGTGTTGAACATGCCCTTGGGCAATGGCGCCTTCAGCGGCTCGGCCTCGCCGAAGAACGGGTCGCCCTCCGCATACCAATCCTTCGGCTCGCGCATGGCCTCGATCCGGTCCTCGGTGGCATCGTCGAGGGCATGGAAGAAGTCCAGGCCCGTGAGGCGCTCCACGCTGTCAACCGTGACGGCGTAGCTGATCGGCGGGTATTCCTGCGGGCCATTGCGCATCACGAAGCCGATGGCCTTGGGCTGGTCGCCATCGAGGTCGGCAATCACCTTCCAGTGCATCTCGGGGATGCTCACCTCATTCTTGCGGTCGGCCTTCTGGAGAGTGGGCAGGCCCTCGCGGAGCACCGGACCGGTAACGATGAAGATGCGGCGCTTGCTGTGGTTCACGTAGCGGCGCGCCCAATCCTCGAGCTCGGCCCACGCGCCCCGGTTCAGCTCTGGCTTCTGCGGGCTCACGTTGCTGTAGTAGTAGGTGGCGCGCAAGGCCTCCATGTTCCAGCGCATATCGGCGCTCGGCACCATGTGGCCCCGGTCGTAGCCGCTGTTCCAATAATCCGCAGTGATGGCGGTGCCTGTGAGCACCTTGGGATCCGCAACGAATGAGTCGATGCGGGCCAGGTTCCCGGTGATCAGGTCCGGCACGGCGATGTGGGCCACCCATTCGGGCTGCTCGTGTGGCTCGCTGTACACGAGCATGTGGCCCGGGTGCTCCACGACTGCCGCGCCCTCTGCGAGCTTGGGTAAACCCTTCGCGCGCAGGTCGCGGCGGATGATCGCGAGCTTGGCGCTGTCCAAGCGGTCCCGCAGGCGCGCCTGATCCGTGAGCATGCGCTGCTGCTGCTCTTCCAGCCGGCGCAGGTTGGCGTCAAGGTCGTACTGGCACCAAGCAGATGCCGGGAGCACCATGATCACGGACAGCAGGATGGCCTTGCGCATGGCGGCAAGGTAAGCGGGTCAGGCCATGAGGCCTGCGAGCTCATGGAGCGCTGCAGCCAAGAGTTCGTTCCCGTTGGCACGAGCTGTGGCCTCGTGCTTCCCGATTGATTTCATCGCAGCCATCAGATCGATTGATTCCTGTGACTGCACCAGGAAGCGACCCGTGCGCGCATGCAATCGGCCCAGGTACTCTTGCTCCTGCTGTCCGGGTGTGGGGATGATGAGCGCGCTCCTTCCCAGCGCCGCGAGGTCCATCAAGGTTGTGTAGCCGCTGCGCGAAACGATGAGGCGAGCCCCGCTCATGGCTCCGGCCAATTCATCGCCGCTCATGTGCGAGCGGATGGACACCGAGCCTGAGCGCTCGTTGCGCGGCTTGTCCGGTTGGCCGAGCACGAGCAAATGATTGCCGGGGATGCGGCTTAGTTGCTCCAAGAGGCGGTGCTCCAGCAAGGTGCGCTGCGGCTCCGGCCCACTGATCACGGCCGCGATGTCGTAACGCTCGCGGGCTGTTTCATGCATGCCCATGCGGCTCAAGGTGCCGATATAGCGCGCATTCTTCGGCAAGGCCGCGCCGTGCGAGAGCTCGCCGGCAAGTCCTGGCGCTTGGGGCTCGTCCATCACCCAGCAGCGGTCGAAGCGCGCGATATGGCGCAGGTTCAGCTTGCGCAGCGCTGCTTGCGCGAATGGCGTGAAAGGGAACACTTGATGCGTGATGAGGATGCTCGGCAGTTCGGGGCTGCGCAATCCGAAACGCTGATCGCTGATCACCGCATCGAGGCGCAAGCGGCCACGCAGGCGATCGAAGAGGGCGCGCTCTGCCTGCACGCTGCGGACCATGGCCGGGAACTGCCGCGCCATGCTCCAGAGCTGATTGCTCGTCTTCGAGTACCGCACATCGACACCCGGGACGCGCACATGCTCCAGCTCCGGGAACTCCGCGCGCAGCAAGGCCAGCGGCCCTCTGTCGGCGCCGATCACCGGCACGGCGCCCGATTCGATCAACTGTTGGATGATGGGCACGCAACGCGCCGAATGGCCCAGGCCCCAATCGAGCGGTGCTACCAGGATGCGCTTGCCTGTGAGCATGGCGGCGAAGGTTGTCACGCGCAGGTGATGCGAACGTTACGCGGCCAGAAGCAGCCTCAAAATCCCCCTTCGGACATCGCCGGGTCTTTTCGCGACCATACTTCGTTGCTCAACCCTTCCAGAACATCCAGCTCTGCTCGGGTTTCATTCCGCGCCTCGTCTGGCCGCGAAAACCCTCCGGCTCGCTTTCCGAAAGGAATTTCGAGGCTGCTTCTACTTTCGCCGCCCTGCCAGCGGCGGGCAGGCCTTCCAATGGGAAAGAACAAGCTCGCGCGCTTCGCCGAGAACCTCACCTTCGAGCATGTGGTGCAGCCCACTTTCGAGGAACTGGTGAAGGGCAGCTTCCCGCTGAAGGGCCGATGGAACGCCGACTTCTTCGGGCGCGAGGCGCCCTTGGTGCTGGAGCTCGGTTGCGGGGGCGGCGAATACACCGTGGGGCTCGCACGCTTGAATCCGCAGCGCAATTACCTCGGTGTAGACATCAAGGGGGCGCGGCTCTGGCGCGGTGCGCGAACCGCCAAGGAAGAAGGCCTCCATAACGTGGGCTTCCTGCGCACGCATGTGGATCATCTCCTAAAATGCTTCGGTCCGCAAGAGGTGGATGAGATCTGGCTCACCTTCAGTGATCCGCAGATCGGCAAGGCGCGCAAGCGGCTCACCAGCCCGCTCTTCCTGGAGCGCTACCGGCAGATCCTCAAACCGGGCGGGTGCATCCACCTGAAGACCGACAGCCCCTTGCTCTATGCATACACCTTGGAGTTGATCGCGGAGCACAAGCTCAGCCTGCACGAGCAGAGCGACAACGTGTACACCGACCTGGTGCACCGCGTATCGGCCGAGGAACAAGCGGTGCTGAACATCCGCACCTACTATGAGCAGATGTGGCTCGAAGAAGGGCGCACGATCCATTACGTTCGTTTCGCCATGAACGAATCAGCTTGATCATGGCCAAGAAGCAAGTGCGCAACGAGGCGGTGCAGGAGCGCGACTTCTTCGCCGATGTGATGGACGTGGTGCGGCAGATTCCGCGCGGCCGGGTCACGAGCTATGGCGCCATCGCCAAGTACTTGGGCGCGGCTCGCTCAGCGCGCATCGTAGGCTATTGCATGAACAACAGCCACACCGTGAAGCCCAAGGTGCCGGCCCATCGCGTGGTGAACAGCGCGGGGATCCTCAGCGGCAAGCACCACTTCGGCCCTGAAGACCGGATGCAGCAGCTCTTGGAGAAGGAGGGCATAAGGGTGAAGGACGACCAGGTGGTGGACTTCACCAAGCGCTTCTGGGACCCCTCGGTGGAGCTGGAATTGCGCTGAACCAAGCGTGATCCGGCACCTTGTACCAAGAGCCCATTACCGACCGATAGCCGCCCGGCCACACCGGAACAGCGTTCAAGGCCCTGGCTCCATCGCCGCCACCTCCTGATCGCCAGCCCGTTGCGCCCGCCCATTCCGTACACATCGCCCGCCTATATTCGCAGCCCCAATTCCAGCAGATAATGGCAGTCATCGGCAAGATCCGCGAGCGCAGCGGCCTTTTGATCGTTCTCGTGGGCGGCGCATTGGCCCTCTTCATCCTCGATGCCCTCCTCTCGAACCGCGGAGGTCCGAGCGGCCGTGGCGATGAACCCGTGGGCGAGATCGGCGGACAGGAGATCAAGCTCGCCGACTTCGACCGGCGCGTGAGCGACGAGGTGGAGAGCTACCGCAACGAGTTCGGCCAACCCGCCAACGCGCAGGTGAGCGAACAGGTGCGCGGCACGGTGTGGAACGAGATCGTGAAGGCCCGCGTGCTGCTCAATCAGGTGGAAGCGGCAGGCTTCACCATCACCAAGCCCGAGTATGACGATGTGCGCTTCGGCGACAACGTTGCGCCTGAGTTCCGTGGCCAGTTCAATGGCCCCGATGGCCAGCCCGACAAGACCCGCTTGCGCGAATACTTCAACGGCATCCAACTGAATGCGCCGGTGTACCACGAGATCCAGAGCCGCCGGATCCAGGAGAACCGCCTCTACGCCAAGTACAACACCTTGGTGAAGAAGAGCGTGTTCGTGAACAGCGCGCAGGCCCGCGACGAGTTCAACGCGAAGAACACCAAGGCCACCTTCAGCTTCGTAGCCAAGCGCTACGACAGCGAGCCCGACAGCCTGTACCCGGTGAGCGACAGCGACCTGCGCCGCTATTACGACGAGCACAAGAACGAGCCGAAGCACAAGCAGAAGGCGGCGCGCACCTTCGATTACGTGCTCTTCCCCGTGCAGCCCAGCGATGCCGATCGCGAGGCCATCGCCGGCAACCTGGCCGCCCTGCGCAATTCCTTCGAGCAGGCCGAGGACGACAGCCTCTTCGTGGTGGGCAACGCCGATTCGCGCAGCTACAGCAAGGTGCCCTACACCGAAGGCAGCATCGAGAAGCTGAACGATTCGCTGATCGTGAACGGCGCCGTGGGCACCGTGGTGGGCCCTTACCTGGAGGGAACCACCTACAAGCTGGTGAAGGTGAAGGAGCTGGCCGATGTGCCCGAGGCACGCGTGCGCCACATCCTGCTGAGCACGCAGAAGGGCAAGGACGAAGCGGAGCAGAAGCAGCGCGCGGACAGCCTGCTCGCCGTGGTGAAGCGCGACAAGAGCAAGTTCGAGGCGATGGTGACCAAGTTCAGCGACGACCCCGGCAGCGTGAGCAACGGCGGCGTGTACGAGTGGTTCGGCAAGGAGCAGATGGTGCCCGAGTTCACCGCCGCGAGCTTCGACCAGAAGGTGGGCGCCACGACCATCTGCAAGACCAGCTACGGCTTCCACATCGTGGAAGTGCTGGGCCAACGCAGCCGCCAGGAGCGCCGCATCATCACCGTGGACCGTGCGGTGAAGCCGAGCCCGGCCACCTTCAAGGAAGTGTACAAGAAGGCCAACGAATTCAGCCTGCGGAACAAGACCGCCGAGGCGCTGAAGACCGCTGCCGAAGAGCAGGGCCTGCAGATGACGAATGTGCCCGACTTCCGCGCAGACAGCCGCTTTGTGCAGGGGATCGACCAGCCGTCCAGCGTGATCGGCTGGGTGAACCGTGCGGAGGTGGGCCAGGTGAGCGAGCCGAAGGACGCCGGCGACAACTACGTGGTGGCGACGCTGCTGAAGGTGAAAGAAGAGGGGGTGCCTGAACTGGAGGATGTGCGCGAAGCCTTCACGAAGGAGGCCGCCAAACTGAAGAAGGCCGAGGCTTGGGTGGAAAAGATGACCGGCAAGACAGACCTGAACGCACTGGCCGGCGAACTCGGCGTGAGCGTGCAGGATGCAACGGACATGGCGTTGAACGGCTTCAGCATCCCCGGCGGCTATGCGGAATACGAGGTGATCGGGAAGGTCTTCGGGCTGCAGGCCGGACAGGCCAGTGTGCCGCTGAAGGGCGAGACTGCGGTGTTCGTGGCCCGCATGAACAGCCGCACCGAAGCCCCTGCCGAAGGCGACATCGCTGGCGAGAAGGGCGGGCTGCTGGGCCGCCTGCAGAGCCGCGCGGAAAGCGCGGTGCTGAATGCGCTGCGCGAAGCCGCTGGCGTAAAGGACAACCGGCACTTGCACTACAACTAGGCGCGGAAGCGCCAAATGGAGAGCGCCGGCTATGCCGGCGCTCTTTCGTTACAGGCTATCGAGTCCGTTGTGCTTGCAGGGCGAAACGGTACAAGCTGAATGGACAGCGGTTCGGTGGCCGCGCAGCGGAATGGCTATGGGCTACTGGCCTTCGGGCGATGGGGAAGGCGGCTGGTACCGGTGCTTCAGCTCTGAGGTAAGGCTGATGATGGCTTCGGGCGATAGGGTGCTGATGAGGCGCTGCAAGTCGTTGTTCTCGAGCGGCCCTTTGCGGAGCGGGAGGAGCACATCGTTGGATGGATTGATGCCCCGGCCATGCGGCTTATAGCAGAAAAGGTCGTGCGGCAGGACATGGAAAGCACGGCATAGCTTTTCAAGGTGATCGAAGCGGATGCCCTTACACGTGCCGTTGACGATGTTATGGGCGACGTGGTGGGTGAAGCCATTCTTGACCAAAAAGGCGTACGGTTTGGCAATTCCCTTCAGCTTAGCGATTCGTTCGACATCGAGGGTGATCATTTGATGACGGTTTTTGAGGTATTGCGATAGACTGTTCGAAAAACCCGATGCGGGGTTCGGATTCTGGGACGTTCTGATCCGGAAATCCGACGAACTCTTGCTGAAGCGGGATGCTCGCATTCCAAAACCTCAATGTCACATTCCAAAACTTCAATCTCGTATTCCAAAACCTCAATGTCTTGTCGGAGAATTTGAATGAAGGGTTCCGAAATTGAAACGCGGCATCGCTGAATATCCATAACGGGCGTTCCGGACGGGGACGCGCGGTAAGCGAGTGAAATGCGTGCGTTGAATGGAGCACGTGATGCGAATACATGGTTCATGCGAATATGGCGAAAAATGAAATCGATTGCCTACTTGTTTGGCGGTGCGAACGCTGATGCGGCGCTCCGGTGGATGCCGGAAAACCATAACACCACCATGCGATGAGAAAGGACCTTGAGGACCGATTCACGATGTTCTATGCGACCCAGACCGCTGTTGATGCGCACAACGCTGCTTGGGCTGCGCTGTTGCCCTTTGCGAATGCGGTGACCGCGTTCAAGGACAAGATCGTTGCGATCGAAGCGGAGATCGCGAAGCAGACCACGGACCTTGAAGGCTATGCCCTGGATAAGGGGGAGAAGAAGGAGAAGATGATCCGGAAGGGGCTGGAGATCGCGAACAAGGTGTATGCCTTCGCGGTGGATGATGGCAACACCGTGCTGCGTGAGAAGATGGATGTGAGCTACAGCGACCTTGCTGCACCGCGCGATGCGGTGATCGCGCAGAAATGCCAAGTGATACACGATGAGGCGAACGCCGTGGCAGCGAGCATCGTGGCGTACGGCGTGGCGGCGGGCGACCTGACGGACCTGCAGACGCTGATTGATGATTACGAAGCGGTGATCAGCGCGCCACGCACGGCGATCACGGTACGGAAGGGAGCGACGGAGGCGATTGAGGCGCTGATCAAGGAGGGAACGACGATCCTGACAACGCGGATGGACAAGCTGATGAGCGAGTTCGAGCTGACGAAGCCGGATTTCTATCAGGAGTACTTCGATGCGCGGATCGTGGTGAACACGGGGGCGAAGGGCGGGGATGAGCCGCCGGTGCCACCGGAGCCTTAGGGCCTCACCCCGACCTCACCCCCGGCCCTCTCAAGATCGCTTCGCTACGCTCGCGATGACAGGGGGGAATGCAAGAAGCCCCGCCGATGGCGGGGCTTCTTGCTGGGGTGAGGTGGAGATGGTGTGGAACGATGAACCATAGCTGCAGGCTTTTGCCTTGCGCGAGGGTGGAGAATAGACCTTGCCTCTTGGCAGAATATCAATGGCAAATACCACCTATGCTGGCGATGAAACTTGCGAATAGCAGCGAAATTGCTAGTTTTCAATTCCAAACCGCCTTGACGCAACCCATTCCGACCATGAAATCTTTGCTAGCACTTGTCTTCGCGCTTTTCATCGGCCATTTGAAAGGCGCAACCTTGTACTGGATCAATGGAGCGGGTAATTGGAACGACCCCACACATTGGTCGAATAGCTCCGGAGGGGCAAGCTGTGCCTGTGTACCGACCACGACGGACGACGTTATTTTCGATTCGAATTCGTTCACGGGCGCAGGGCAATCTGTGACGGTGAACGCACAGGCCTACTGCCGCAACATGACCTGGACCGCCGGTTTGCCCAACCCGACGCTGGCCGGCAACCAGCCGCTGGATATCTACGGCTCCTACACGCTCACCCAGAGCATGAACCTGACGCACACCGGCCTGGTGACCTTCAAGTCCAACAGCGGCAACAGCACCATTACCACGGCAGGCAAAATCGTTCGTTCAAGTATCACCTTCAATGGCATCGGTGGGGCTTGGACCTTGCAGGACTCGCTGGTCACATACAACACGGGAACGACAATTACCCTGACCTCAGGTGCCCTCAACACCAATAGTCAATACGTGTTCGCTAACCAACTGTACTCGGCAGGCAGCGGCGTGCGAGCACTATCGCTGGGAAGTTCCACCCTCGTACTGACATCAACCAGCAGCACCTACGATGCCTGGCAGCTAAGCGCATCCAACATGAGCTTTTCGGCGGGGTCCTCACTGATCCGCCTCACTGGTAGCGGAAACCCCAGTTTCAGTGGCGGTGGACTGCAATACCATAATCTGGAGTTCACCAACGCAAGCGGAACTGGGTTCATCAATAGCGCCAACAACTCCTTCAACGACGTGTCGTTCGCAGGCAACGGGGACCTCAATGGCAACCAGAGCTACCACGACCTGACCTTCGCCACCAGTAAGACCTACACCCTCTCGGGGGAATCAGACGCTCACCGGGACGCTTACGGCCAATGGAACTTGTGCTGTGCCGATGCCTCTGAGCGGAGGGGGCTTCATCAAGAACGGCGGCAGTGTCACCATCAACTATGTCTACCTCACTAACGTCACTGCCAGCGGTGGCGCCAACTTCACCGCCAACAATACCACGGACTTCGGTGGCAATACGGGCTGGAACATCAATACCCCGGCTTCACAGACTTTGTACTGGGTAGGCAACAGCGGCAACTGGACCGATCCCTTGCATTGGTCCACAACCTCCGGTGGCAACAGCAGCAACTGCATCCCTTCGATCTACGACAACGTAGTGTTCGATTCGAATTCGTTCACGGGCGCAGGGCAATCTGTGACGGTGAACGCACAGGCCTACTGCCGCAACATGACCTGGACCGCCGGTTTGCCCAACCCGACGCTGGCCGGCAACCAGCCGCTGGATATCTACGGCTCCTACACGCTCACCCAGAGCATGAACCTGACGCACACCGGCCTGGTGACCTTCAAGTCCAACAGCGGCAACAGCACCATTACCACGGCAGGCAAAATCGTTCGTTCAAGTATCACCTTCAATGGCATCGGTGGGGCTTGGACCTTGCAGGACTCGCTGGTCACATACAACACGGGAACGACAATTACCCTGACCTCAGGTGCCCTCAACACCAATAGTCAATACGTGTTCGCTAACCAACTGTACTCGGCAGGCAGCGGCGTGCGAGCACTATCGCTGGGAAGTTCCACCCTCGTACTGACATCAACCAGCAGCACCTACGATGCCTGGCAGCTAAGCGCATCCAACATGAGCTTTTCGGCGGGGTCCTCACTGATCCGCCTCACTGGTAGCGGAAACCCCAGTTTCAGTGGCGGTGGACTGCAATACCATAATCTGGAGTTCACCAACGCAAGCGGAACTGGGTTCATCAATAGCGCCAACAACTCCTTCAACGACGTGTCGTTCGCAGGCAACGGGGACCTCAATGGCAACCAGAGCTACCACGACCTGACCTTCGCCACCAGTAAGACCTACACCCTCTCGGGGAATCAGACGCTCACCGGGACGCTTACGGCCAATGGAACTTGTGCTGTGCCGATGCCTCTGAGCGGAGGGGGCTTCATCAAGAACGGCGGCAGTGTCACCATCAACTATGTCTACCTCACTAACGTCACTGCCAGCGGTGGCGCCAACTTCACCGCCAACAATACCACGGACTTCGGTGGCAATACGGGCTGGAACATCAATACCCCGGCTTCACAGACTTTGTACTGGGTAGGCAACAGCGGCAACTGGACCGATCCCTTGCATTGGTCCACAACCTCCGGTGGCAACAGCAGCAACTGCATCCCTTCGATCTACGACAACGTAGTGTTCGATTCGAATTCGTTCACGGGCGCAGGGCAATCTGTGACGGTGAACGCACAGGCCTACTGCCGCAACATGACCTGGACCGCCGGTTTGCCCAACCCGACGCTGGCCGGCAACCAGCCGCTGGATATCTACGGCTCCTACACGCTCACCCAGAGCATGAACCTGACGCACACCGGCCTGGTGACCTTCAAGTCCAACAGCGGCAACAGCACCATTACCACGGCAGGCAAAATCGTTCGTTCAAGTATCACCTTCAATGGCATCGGTGGGGCTTGGACCTTGCAGGACTCGCTGGTCACATACAACACGGGAACGACAATTACCCTGACCTCAGGTGCCCTCAACACCAATAGTCAATACGTGTTCGCTAACCAACTGTACTCGGCAGGCAGCGGCGTGCGAGCACTATCGCTGGGAAGTTCCACCCTCGTACTGACATCAACCAGCAGCACCTACGATGCCTGGCAGCTAAGCGCATCCAACATGAGCTTTTCGGCGGGGGTCCTCACTGATCCGCCTCACTGGTAGCGGAAACCCCAGTTTCAGTGGCGGTGGACTGCAATACCATAATCTGGAGTTCACCAACGCAAGCGGAACTGGGTTCATCAATAGCGCCAACAACTCCTTCAACGACGTGTCGTTCGCAGGCAACGGGGACCTCAATGGCAACCAGAGCTACCACGACCTGACCTTCGCCACCAGTAAGACCTACACCCTCTCGGGGAATCAGACACTCACCGGGACGCTTACGGCCAATGGGATTGCGGGAGGACTTACGAGCATTACGGGTACGGCCACGATTACGAAGAACGGCGGTTCGGTATGTGTCACGTATTGCATTTTGCAGAACGTCACCGCTGCGGGGACCGCCACGTTCCGGGCAGGAAACAGCACAAACCTAGGCGGAAATACGGGGTGGCTCTTCGAGGCATGTTCACCCCTCAACTGCACTGCATCGCTGGCGCCCACGAGCGTGAACATCGCAGTTGCTGGAGGTGGACCATTCAATGTGCAGCTCACAATCGCGCCGACCTGTAACTGGTCGGTAACCGGTGTGCCAAGTTGGATCTCATGGCCAACAACAAACGGTGTTGGAGACATGCTACTGGAATTTACGGTGGAGAATAACCCATTACCTGGGCCTCGCAATGCGACCATCACTATTGCTGGACAAGCATTCACCGTAAACCAAGCAGGCACAGGTGGTGGCTGCGCCTTCGTGCTGACACCCTCGAGCAATCTGACTGTGCCTGCGGCTGGCGGGCCGAATTATCAGGTGAATGTGGCCACTGGTGTTGGATGCAACTGGACAGCGGTGTCCAATGATGCTTCGATGATCGAGATCGTATCCGGGTCACCCGGGAGCGGAAATGGTGTGGTTGAGTACAGTGTTACGGCAAACCCGGGTTCGTCTGTGCGGAATGGGACAATGACCATCGCCGGGCAGACATTCCAAGTGAACCAGGCAGGTAGTAATCCGATCACCTACACGATAACGGCTTCAGCACAACCCGAGAACAATAGCTACCCCAACCCAATACCCATGCCCGTCTCCCCCTACTTGAAGATCTGTGGAGATGGTTCACGAGCGACATGGATCACAGTTACTGTAACAGGGGGAACTGTGGACCTTAATCAGCTAAAGCTGCGCATAGCAGATTCTAATGGAGACATCGGCTATTATGGAGCCTTCAATAACCTCCACATTCTAGGAGGCAACTACGTGCGGACCCGGTTTTCGCACCCTCGATACATGGATGAACCCGGATATGGTCGAAGCGATGAGATTCAAGTCTACCTAGAGAACGACCCAACAACAACATTGGCCTCTCTGCCCATCAGGGTCTATCGCTCCCCCATCGCATTCATTCATGGGCTTGGGGGCAATCAAAGCGCTTTCGAAGTGCTCGCGGATCGCCTTCTCATAACAGGGCAGTACCCCTACGACGCAAGTCTCCCATGGGAATCACCACTATTCTGGAGGGCGAACTATAGCTCGACCAGCACCAGGCGGTTCCTGGTGAACCGTAAGGTCGTTCCGAATTCAATCAACCTGGCCTTGTCGCAAGCCATGTCCCAAGGCTATAGCTGCGGCAAGGTTTCGGTGATTGGGCATAGCATGGGTGGTGTCCTTTCGCGGATCTATTTGCAATCTCATGATGGGGTGACCTATCGCCAAGACATGAACAGGCTCATTACGGTAAGCACGCCCCACTTTGGAACACAACTCGCAAATCACTGCGCAATAACCAACTTCCCATACCCTAGTGCGTGTCCGGTAGTCCTATCCATCGTGGGTCTCGGCTCTCCTTGGGGGGGCTTGTCCACGGGAGCCGTTTCCGACCTACGTGTGAACTCCTTGCCAATTTGGAAGCTAAACAATCTGCCACAGCTCAACTCCGTGCCGTCCGTCACACTGTCGTCAAATGCAGTTGGAGAGGTCGCCTCAGGTGCGATTGCATTCAGTATCGCATTCGCAGCGGCACTAAGCACCGGGGGGGCGAACATCTATGACAGCGAAGCGAATGACCTAGTTGTACCGATGTCATCGCAACGGAGCAATCTAAATCTCCAACCCGTTGTGTCAGCCCAATGGCATATTGGGTCGGCTGAGAACATCACCATCTACGACCAAACGAGTGCATTGCTGAACTCCGACCCCACTGGACCACAGTTCGCTCAAGCAGGCTTCCCACAAGCCAACCTGGTGTATATGCCGCCCATGGGCGAGACCGATCCTCAGGTTGCGGCCAGGTCGGGCGGGAGTGACCAAGTCAGCATTGACAGTCCTTGGGATGGTCAGGAGTTCGCGGCCGGCGCTTCAGTAATGGTGGACATAAGCTATGCTGGGAATATGTCAAGGATGCTTTTAATGGCCCTTCCCAATGGGTTGGACCCCATCGTGATCGACACTGTACCAGTGAACCAATTGGAGTTCACAATACCCGCAAATGCGGTTGGCAACGTTGGTTTGTTCCTGCTTGGTGGAACCGACACGGAATGGACCTCGAATGACGAAGGATACATCACAGTGTCCGCGTCGGTTCCTCCTGACAGTATTCGAGCAATACCACACTCGGTCACCATACCGCTGGGTCTTACTGAATCCATAATGCTAGAAGGCTATTTCAATGGCTCGAGCCAAGCTGTGAGCCTTGTAGACGCTAATGGGCTTGACATAGCCATTAACGGTCCATTGCTCTCATACGAAGGGGAAGGTGTTTTTCAAGCGCTGGCTGTCGGGAGTACAGAAGTAGTCTATACATACTTGGGCCTGTCGGACACAACCTTCGTGACAATCATTGATGATCCTGCTGCATTGGTAGCAGCGTTTGAATACACTGACGAGGTTATCTGCGAAGGTGAATCAGTAACATTTACTGATGCCTCACAGGGTCTGGCAGTCAGCCACGAGTGGACTTTCCCTGGAGGGTCACCGTCCAGTTCCACAGGCCCCGGCGCAATCGTATACTATTCCCAGGCAGGAGTATACCCCGTTAGCCTTGTTACCACATTCATTAATGGCATCGACTCCATATCGGTCGATCAGTTGGTAGTGGTGAACCCAAATCCCGAGGCGGTCATCCAGAACGGAGGGAACGTGCTCGTAGCTTCAACTGAGAATGCGACCTACCAATGGTTGGATTGCGCCAACGCGAACACACCTATTGACGGTGCAACGGATCAGGAATTCTACCCTACTCTGACTGGTCAATACGCAGTGGCCGTGACCCAAAACGGCTGCAACTCGATCTCTGATTGCGAGTTCTTCATCATCACGGGTGTTACGACACCTGGCCAACCTGCGGGTTGTTACTTGGCACCGAACCCAAATAGCGGGCAAGCAATGCTTTACCTCCCCACTGACTGGAAATCGGGAACAGCCCGCATTGAGGACATGGCTGGTCGGGTACTGTTCAGCGAGGCAATCAATGGTAGACAGCGAGTACCTCTTCAGGTCCAAGCCGCTAGCGGGGTTTACACGCTGCTTGTTAACTCGGAATCTGGTGTTCAAAGCCTCCGATTCGTCGTCGAACGTTGAACTTCATCCGTCCCACGACTAACACCCCATCTAAGCAAGGGCTTGGTCATTCTCACCCTTGTGAACCTCAAAGTCTATCCCATCACCGGGTAGGTCGATGAGCCACTTTCCCCTTCGGAAATAATTCATCCGTCGGTATTGACCGGAGGAGGTAAAAGAGCACGCACCCCCTTGCGCAGCCGGTTTTGGAACACGTACCAATTGGGCGGAGGCTGATGGGAGTAGCCGACGAAGCGGTCAGCTCCGTTCCACACTCCCGTTGACTTTCAGCTTGACAACCTCCAGACCTTCGAGGCCCGCGGCATCAATTGCCATGACGGCTATGGTGTGGAGGCCGGGCTTGAAGGTCTTCTCCTGGGTGCCGATGCGATCAAGCAGGACTTCGGGCTTGAAGCCTAGGGCTTCGTTGTAGTCCCAATCCCAACTGAAGAACTCAATGCCAGCTTCGCTGACGCCTTCCGCGCGGAGTTTGAGCTCCCGTACGCCCTTCTTGTCGCGACCGAGCTCACTGATCTCCAACTTGACGGTGGGCTTCTTGGCGATGGGAACGATGTCCTCGACGGCGACGAGCCTGATGATGCAGCCTTCCTTGCTTTTGAGGCGGGCTACTTCCTCGACGGCGCCTTTGCTGAAGCTGAAGGCGATGAGGTAGGCAGCGGGCGCTGCGGCGGCCTTCTTCTTCTCATAGAGCTTCTTATCGAAGCGTTGCAATGCGCTGAAGAGGTTGTCGATGACGTTGCGCCCGATGGCATCGCTGCGCTTGACCTGGATGGGTGCGCCGTCGTGGTGCTTGCCATCGAGACCGAGATCGCCGCCCTTCTTCGCGTTAGCGGTGCCACCGAACTGGCCGATGATCCAACTCTCGAACTCGAAGGCGTCCTTGTTGCGCAGGGTATCGTAGTCGTACTTGTGAAGTTGCACGGTGAAGTCACCGCTCATGAGGTCGCGCTGATTGTCCAAGCGGTATTGCGTGACCTTGACGGCTTGCACGCTTTGGTCGATGCCGATCCACTTGCGCTGTAGCTTGTCGGCAACTGCCACGGTGGTGCCGCCACCTACGAAAGGATCGAGCACCACATCGCCCTCGTTGCTGGCCATGCGGATGATGCGATCCATGAGGGCTTCGGGCTTTTGCGTGGGGTAGCCGATGGCTTCATTCGACGACCCGCCCAACGCACTGATATCGTCCCAAAGATTCTGAACCGCTACTCCTTTGCCGTCATCGAGGTATTGCTTTCGTTGAGGTACTGCTCCAGGACTTGTTTGAACTACAAGTCCATCCGCAAGAAGTTGGTTCATTGTTTTCTGCGAGTAACGCCAGAATCTGGTTACACCGAGGATTTCATACGACGGGTTACCCTTTGCGGCGCCTCCCGGTCCAATCATGCTTATCAGGCGGTAACGTCGACCATCTGGTTCGACAAACTTGTAGAACTGTGTGAGGTATTCTTCGGTGTAGGGCTTAAAGGGTTGATTGTAGGCCGCCTTGTCGCCCTTGGTATAATAGAAAATCGAATCGGTGTTGTAATCCAGGGACATCTTTCCTTGACCTACGTTCCCCTTTACAGTATCCGCGCGCTTCCAGATGATGTGATTCTTCAAGTGCTTAGCACCGAAAAGACGGTCCATGATGTCAACTCTGATGTAAGCATCCGCGTGCCAATCGCAGTGCAAGAAGATGGAGCCGGTGGGTTTGAGGATGCGGTGCATCTCTTCCACACGCTCCTTGAGCCAGCCGATGTAGTGGTCCATGCCGCCGGACCAACGATCTTTGAAGGAGCGGACCTCGCCTTCGTCGCCCCAGATGACCTCGTAATTCCTGTTGGAAAAGAAGGGCGGGTCGAGGTAGATGAGGTCCACGCTCTCGCTATCGAGCTGTTTGAGGATCTCGAGGTTGTCGCCGAGGATGAGCTTGTTCAGGGTGGACATTGAAGCAATGTTATTGCATCCGCGCCTTGGACTTGCAGGGTCGGCAACTCAGTTTGCACGGGTGGTGGTTGGCGAACATCTTGTTCGGTCGGGCGCACTCCCAAAAGGTCAGCGGTTATGGTTCTCTGGTAAAGCCACAGCAGAATGCTGAGGCAGGTGATGATAATGAGCAAGTTGTTCCGCATGCCTTTTTGCGTTAGGACCTTCTCAATCAAAGTACAGAGGGCTTGCATTCCAGCGCCGTTGAAGAGGGTCATGGTCTGGTGTGTATTTGGCAGATACTACGGGCCCGGCCCGGTGGAATAAAGGGATGGACTGTGCGCAGGTGTTGCAAAGCTCAAGAGCACCCGGGTCTGTTCGGTTAACTGTGTCAATTGACCTTTGTTGATGTTGTTGTAGTGGATTTCAAGGAGGGGAGCCGGCGAGCGGGAAAAAGGTCGCCCCCCTGGGGAATTTCGCCGCCAGTGCTGGCGCGGGTTTCCGGGGTGGACATAGTGGACGCGGTGGACACGGTGGCAGGGCGCTAGGAAGCGCTCTTGCTGCTCTGCTTGGCTTGTACCACCATCCAGGGCTGATTGACAATATTGAAAACTCGCTACTAGCTCCATGTACTTTGAACAATGGAATGCCCGGCTACATTTGACATAGCCCTATTTGCTGGGGCGAAGGGAATGCTGAGGCCCAATATCAAGTAGGCACAAAACCGATGATGATGAAACAGACTTTACTCATACTACCCGTGATGGCTGCACTCCTTGCCGCTGGCTGTAAGGGCGACAAGGGAGAGAAGGGAGATACTGGACCGCAGGGCAATGCGAATGTTCGCCAGTACAATTACTCCCTCAATCTTTCGAATTTCGCCTTCTTCGGTAACATGAACGCATACGGCACCGCCGTAGCGAGCGTGCCTGCGATCAGCAGCACGCAAGCTGTGCTCACCTACGTCTACATTGACCCTGCCGTTGACAACTACAATGAGTGGGTAGCGATGCCATTCACCCACTACTTCAACACGGGAAACTCTTACAACGTGCATTCTTATAGCGTGGATGGGGCCAGCCTGTGGATCTACATCCGGAACAGCAACGGAACCGCACCCTATTCCCCGATGAGCGGAACCATCTCTTACAGGACCTTCGTAATCGCGAGCAGTCAGCTCGGTACAATGGAAAGCGAGCATGTAAACCTGGACAAAATGCAGGATGTCCTCGACTACTTTGACCGCCACGACATAGTTGTGGAGGCCCGCTAGCAGACCGACCTAATAACCGTGACAAAGGGAGTTGGCGAACCGCTGACTCCCTTTGTTATTCCGTTCCAATTCAAGGTTGACGGCCGGTTGCAGCACTCCACCGAAACCGAATGGCATCTAGTTGAAGAGGCCTTTCACCTCAACTGGCTCAGCCGCTCCGCATCGAGCCGCACCAAGGTGCCCAGCAGCAGCGTGAAGCCGATCATGCTGCTGCCGCCGTAGCTGAAGAAGGGCAGCGGGATGCCGATGACGGGCGCGAGGCCGATGGTCATGCCCACGTTGATCATGAGGTGGAGGAAGAAGATGCTGGCGACGCAGTAGGCGTAGATGCGGGTGAAGCGGGAGCGCTGGCGATCGCTGATCTGGATGATGCGCAGGATGAGGACGGTGAGCAGGATGACGACGGTGGCGGTGCCGAGGAAGCCCCACTCCTCGCCCACGGTGCAGAAGATGAAATCGGTGCTCTGCATGGGCACGTACTTGAATTTGGTGAGGGTGCCCTCGAGGTAGCCCTTGCCGCTGAAGCCGCCGCTGCCGATGGCGGTCTGGCTCTGCTTGACGTTGTAGCCAAGGCCCTGGGGGTCCTCCATCTGGCCGAGCATGACGAGGATGCGGTCGCGCTGGTGCTGGGCCAGGACCTTCTCGAAGGCGTAATCGACGCTGCCGATGAAGGCGGCTGAGGCCAGGACGCCGATGACGATGTAGGTGTAGAGCCTGCGGCGCAGGCGCTTGGCCACCATGTTGCGCACCATGAGCCAGCCGATGCCCGCGATGAAGGCGATGACCAGCATGAGGAATTGCGGGCCGGTGAGCACGCGATCGGTGAAGGGCAGGTCGAAGCTGCTCTCTTTGAGGATGAGTGAGAGGATGGAGAGGAAGGCCGCGAGGATGGCGAGCAGGAGCACGTTGCCGGAAAGGCCTTCGCGGTAGAGCACGAGGATGAAGGCGCCGGAGACGAGGGCGGTGCCGGTATCGGGCTGCAGCATGATGAGCGCGACGGGCGCGAGGATGATGAGGGCGCTGATGACGCGCGAGCGGAGGTCGATGAGGGCCTTGAGGCCGCTGAGGTAGCGCGTGAGGGCGAGGGCGGTGGCGTACTTGGCGAACTCGGCGGGCTGGATGCCGAAGCTGCCCACGCCGAACCAGGCCTTGGCGCCGTTGACCTCTTTGCCGATGACGAGCACCAGGGCGAGGAGCAGCAGCACGAAGGCGTAGATGCCATTGGCCCAATCGCGGAAGATGTGGCCGCGCACGAGCAGGATGGCCGCGCCGAGGGTGAGGCTGATGCCCATCCACACGGCTTGCTTGCCGTATTCCTTGCTCTGGTCGAAGATGCTGGCGTGGTCGGGGTCGTAGGCGGCGCTGTAGATGTTGGCCCAGCCCATGAAGAGCAGGGCGAGGTACATCCCCAAAAGGGGCCGATCGAGGTTGGCGGCGACGTTCTCCCGCCTGCCAGTCGGGTAGGCAAGGGCGCTCATCGGCGGCGTGGCTTCTTGGGCTTCTTGCGGAAGAACTTCTCCTGGGCGATGAGGTCTGTGTCAAGTAGTTCCTTCATCACCTCGGGCCGCTTGATAGTGTCTGTGAGGTATTGCTCGATGAGGAGGCTGGCGATGGGTGCTGCCCAACGGCCACCGGCGCCAGAGTTCTCCACATAAACGGCCATTGCGATCTGCGGGTCCTCCATCGGTGCGAAGCACACGAATACGGCGTGGTCTTCACCATGCGGATTCTCTGCTGTTCCGGTCTTGCCGCATACGGTGATGCCTTCGATGCGAGCTCGTCGTGCGGTGCCACCGGGCTCATTCACCACGCGCCGCATGCCCTCCTGGATATGGTCGAACCAGTGCGGCGCGGCTTCGACCACGTGCTTCTCGCGGTACTTGGCCTGCAGGCTGTCGGCCTCGCCTACCGCGCGCACCACGTGCGGATCGTAGTACCAGCCCTTGTTGGCGAATATGGCGGCGAGGTTGGCCATCTGGATGGGCACGGTGAGCACTTCGCCCTGACCGATGCTCGCGCTGTAGATGGTGCTGAAGGCCCAGCGCTCCTTGCCGTACTTGCGGTCGTAGTAGGCGGGGCCGGGGATGTTGCCACCCTTGAGCGAAGGGAGGTCGAGGCGCGGCTTGTCGCCCAGTCCGAAGCTGTGCATGCGGCGCTCCCACTCGGCCAGGCCCAGGGCGGCATCGCGGAAGCGGCTCTTCTTGTCGAGCTTGCGCTCTACGATGCGGTCGAAGACGGCGTAGTAGTAGGGGTTGCAAGAGAACTGGATGGCCTGCTCGATGTTAGCGGCCGTGGGATGGTTGTGGCAGCCCACCAGGTTCTTGTTGCACGGGAAGCTGCTGTTCACGGAGATCACGCCCTCATCGAGCGCGATGAGCGATTGCACGATCTTGAAGATGCTGCCCGGCGGGTATTGCGCCTGCAGGGCGCGATCGAAGAGCGGCTTGATGGAATCGCGCTGCAAGGCGGCGTAGTTGGCGTTGCGCACGCGGCCCACGAGCAGCTCCGGGTCGTAGGCCGGGCTGCTCACCAGGCAGAGCACCTCGCCGGTCTTCGGGTCGAGCGCCACGATGCTGCCCTTCTTGTGCTGCATGAGCTGCTCCCCCAGCCGCTGCATATCGGCATCGATCCCGGTGTAGAGGTCCTTGCCCTCGATGGCGAGCGTGTCGTAGCGCCCCTCTTTGAAGCTGCCTTTGATGTTGTTGTGGACATCGACGAGCACGTAGCGCACGCCGCGCCGGCCGCGCAGTTCCACTTCGTAGTACTGCTCCAGCCCTCCCACGCCGATGACGTCGCCGGGCTTGTAGTAGGGGTCGGCTGCGACCTTGGCGGGGCTCACCTCGCTGAGGTAGCCGAGCATGTGTCCGCCCACGCGCGGTGGGTAAGTGCGCAGGGTGCGGCTCTGGCCGTAGAAGCCGGGGTAGCTGTGCAGGTGCACGCTGATGGCCGCGAACTGCTGCGCGGTGATCTGCTTCTCGATCACGCTCGGCTTGTACAGCGAATACGTGCGCGCCTCGGCGATCCGCTGCTTGAGGTCGGGCAGCGGCACGCTGATCAGCGCTGCGAAGGCCGCGGTATCGAAGGCTTTCACCTCACGCGGCACCATCATCAGGTCGTACACTGGCGTGTTGGCCACGAGAAGCTTCCCGTTGCGGTCGTAGATGAAGCCGCGCGCGGGGTAGTCGGTGATCTTGCGCTCGGCCATGCTCGCTGCGCTGGCCTTCCATCTGTCATCGACCACTTGGATCCAGAAGAGGCGGAGCAGGAAGATGAAGGCGATTGCGATCACCCCTGCGATGAGCACGTATTTGCGCCCCTCGAAGTTCATGCGCGCTTGCGTTCGGCGGTGCGCGAGGTGAGCAGCTGCGCCAGCAGGCAGAGGCCCAAGGTGAATGCCGCGCTGAGCACTGCGCGCAGCAGGGTGCCGAAGAAGGCGTCGAAGCGGTGCAGCTCCACGAAGAAGAGCCACAGGTGATGCACGGCGATGAGCACGCCCGCGTTGGTGGCGAACCACGCGAGGCCCATGCTGGGCACCGTGGGGTGCATGCCGAACTCATAGCCGTCGCGGGGAGCCATGAGCCGCAGCAGGTGCTTGCGCACGAACATGAGCACCACGGAGGCGCTCATGTGCATGCCGGGCGTGCTGGCGAAGATGTCCATGACCAGGCCGGTGGCCGCGCCGATGAGCAAGCCTGCCCATGCCGGCAATTCGAAGGGCAGCATGATGAGGAAGAGCACGTAGAGGTAGGGCACCATCCAGCCATGGGCCAGGTCCACCTGATCAAGCAGCAGCACCTGCAGCAGGAGCAGCAGCACGAAGCGGCCAAGGTTCGCGGCGATGCCCTGGATCATGGCTCGTCCTGGCGTTGGATGAGTGAATCGCGCTCGGCACGGTGGATGTCGTGCACCACGTACACGTAGCCGCTGCGGCTCAGGTCCTCGAAGAGCCGCACGATCACGGCTTGATCCGGCCTTCCCGGTGGACTGCTGACCTCGGCCACCGCGCCCACGGGCACATCGGTGGGGAACACGCCATCGCCGCCCATGGTCACCACGGTATCGCCAACGGCCACGCGCACGTGCTTGGGGATATCGACCATCGATGCCGTGGCGGGGTCATTCGTATCCCAATACAAGAGCCCGAAGTTGCCCGATCGCTTGAGCTTCACGCTGGTCTTCACCAAGGGGTTGAGCACGCTGATCACCGATGCGAACCGCTCGCTGGCATCGTGCACCACGCCCACGATGCCATCGGGGCCGATCACGCCCATGCCGGGCAGCACGCCGTTCGATGTCCCCTTGTCGAGGGTGATGTAGTTGCGCTGCTTGTGATAGGTGGCGCTCACCACCTTGGCCGATGCGAATCGGTAGAGCCGCTCCGTGAGGCTATCCGCGCCGGCGGGGGCACCGATCGCATTCGCGCTGTCCGCCAGGCCGAAGCGGTTGCGCCATTGCGTGTTCTCAGCGACCAGACGCTCGTTCACGGCACGCAGGCTGGTGTACTCGGTGACCTGGCGCTGCCAGTCGAAGAGGGTTCCGGCCACGGCGTTGCTGCTGTTGATGGCCACCGCCCGATGATGCATGCTCCCGGAATAGAGCAGGCCCATGGCGAGGATCATCAGGGCGATGAACAACAAGGTATCGCGGACGCGGAGGAGGAATCGGAAGAGGTCGCGCATGGTGCTTTTGCATGTCCGCCCGCCCGCGCCGGCCTATGTCGGCATGGGCGCGACGTGTCACGCCCCTGCCGTCATTCCCGCATCAGGAATTGGAAGCGGTCGATGTTCTTCAGCGCGATGCCGGTGCCGCGTGCCACGGCGCGCAGGGGATCGTCGGCCACATGCACCGGCAATTTGGTCTTGATGCTGATGCGCTTGTCGAGCCCGCGCAGCAATGCGCCGCCGCCGGCCAGGTAGATGCCGGTCTTGTAGATATCGGCGCTCAATTCGGGCGGCGTGGCCTCCAGCGCGCTGAGGATGGCCTCTTCGATCTTGCTGATGCTCTTGTCGAGCGCCTGCGCGATCTCGCTATAGGTGACGGTGATTTCCTTGGGGATGCCCGTCATGAGGTCGCGGCCGCGCACGGCGTAATCGGGCGGGGGGCTGTCGAGCTCCGTGAGCGCGGCGCCCACTTCGATCTTGATGGTCTCGGCGGTGCGCTCGCCCACCAGGATGTTGTGCTGGCGGCGCATGTATTCCTCGATGTCCTGGGTGAACTCGTCGCCGGCCACCCGGATGTTCTTGTCGCACACGATTCCGCCGAGTGCGATCACGGCGATCTCGCTGGTTCCGCCGCCGATGTCGATGATCATGTTGCCCATGGGCTCCTCCACATCGATGCCGATGCCGATGGCCGCTGCCATGGGCTCGTGGATCATGTACACCTCCTTGGCCCCGGCGTGCTCGCTGCTGTCCTTCACCGCGCGCTTCTCCACCTCGGTGATGCCGCTGGGGATGCAGATCACCATGCGCAGGTTGGGCGTGAAGAGGCGGCGGCCGGGGTTGATCATGCGGATCATGCCCTTGATCATCTCTTCGGCGGCCTTGAAGTCGGCGATCACGCCATCGCGCAGCGGACGGATGGTCTTGATGTTCTCGTGGGTCTTGCCGTGCATCTGCTGCGCCTGGCGGCCCACGGCGATCACCTTGCTGGTGGTGCGGTCGATGGCCACGATGCTGGGCTCATCGACCACCACCTTGTCGTTGCTGATGATGAGCGTGTTGGCGGTGCCTAGGTCGATGGCGATCTCCTGGGTGAAGAGGTTTAACCAGCTCATGCGGTGGGGAGGGTCAATGTTTGAAGTGGCGGGTGCCGGTGATGCACATCGCGAGGCCGTTCGCGTTGCAGTAATCGATGCTGTCCTGGTCCCGGATGCTGCCGCCCGGATGGACGACCGCGGTGATGCCCGCCTTGTGCGCGATCTCCACGCAGTCGGGGAAAGGGAAGAAGGCATCGCTGGCCATCACGGCGCCGTTGAGGTCGAAGTTGAATTTGCGGGCCTTGGCGATGGCCTGCTCCAGCGCATCGACGCGACTGGTCTGGCCGGTGCCGCTGGCAATCAACTGATTCCCTTTCGCGAGCACGATGGCGTTGCTCTTGGTGTGCTTCACCAGCATGGTAGCGAAGACCAGGTCGCTCACCTCCTGCGCGCTCGGCGCTTTGGCGGTGGCCGTGCGCAAGGTGGCGGCGCTGGCGGTCACGGTGTCGGCGTCCTCAGAGAGGATCCCATTCAGCGCCGCACGCACTCGCCGGACCGGAGTCCGGCGGACCGACGGGCGGACAGACAGGATGATGCGGTTCTTCTTCCGCTTCAGTACTTCGAGCGCATCGTCATCGTAACCGGGAGCCGCGATGATCTCGAAGAAGATGGTGTCGATGGATTCCGCCGTCGTCTTGTCGATCCGTGCCGTGGTGATGAGCACCCCGCCGAAGGCGCTCACCGGATCGCCCGCGAGCGCTGCATCCCATGCTTCCTTCACCGTGGCACGAACGGCGGCGCCGCACGCGTTGTTGTGCTTCAGGATGGCGAACGGCACGCTTTGAATCGTCGCGAGGTCCTGGATCAGCTCCACCGCGGCATCGAGGTCGAGCAGGTTGTTGTAGCTGAGTTCCTTGCCGTTGTGCTGCTCGAAGAGGCCTGCCAGGTCGCCGTGGAATGCGCCCATTTGGTGCGGGTTCTCGCCATACCGCAGCACGGTGGTCGGCCCGGCGCTCAAGCGCAGGTCCGAATTGCCGCCGCTGAACCACGTGTAAATGGCGCCATCGTAGTGGCTGCTCACGCCGAAGGCCGCCGCTGCGAAGGCCCGCCGCTGCGCGAGTGTTGTGCTTCCCTCCTGCTCCTTCAGCAGGCGCAAAAATTCCGCGTAGTGCTGCATGCTGGGCACGATCACCACGTCGGCGTGGTTCTTCGCACCGGCACGAATCAGGCTGATGCCGCCGATGTCGATCTTCTCGATGATCTCGCTCTCCGTGCCGCCCGCCGCCACCGTGGCCTCGAAGGGATAAAGGTCCACGATCACCAGGTCAATGGTCGGTATGGCGTATTCCTCCAATTGGGCCACATCGCTGTCGAGGTCGCGCCGTCCCAGGATGCCGCCGAAGACCTTCGGGTGCAGGGTCTTCACCCGTCCGCCTAGGATGCTCGGGTAGGTGGTGATCTCTTCAACCGGTGTCACCTTCAGGCCCAGGCCTTCGATGAAGGTCTGCGTGCCGCCGGTGCTGTAGAGGTGCACGCCCAGCCGATCCAGCTCACGGACGATGGGTTCGAGCCCATCCTTGTGGAAGACCGAGATGAGTGCGCTCTGGATGCGTTTCTGCCGGTCCAAGTGCGGGTTCGGGAGGTGCCAGGCCTCGCTACGGGCGCAAGTTTACGCCGCCCCTCCAGCTTGCTGCCGCGCGCTTCAGGCGTGGTTATCCGGAGGTTACCAACAAGCTGGATCTTGCTTCGCCACGAATGGTCTCGTGCCCGACGGTGCTCCACTGCTTCATGGCGGTTGGCTGGTTCAACGAAAACGTTATCCTTGTAACGTCACTCGTTCAGACCAACACTTCAACACCATGAACTACCTGAAGATCGTGACCTTGAGCCTCGCCGCTCTTGCGGGGGGGGTAGCTACGTAAGCGGCCAATCTTATGAGCCTGATGGGGTGAGGGCTAACCTTACCGATTTAACCGACCAACAGGCTTGGTGGCTACAGGAGGCCATGTTCAACTACATCAACCAGGACGTTGTTCAGAATCATTGTGCGCTCCCGGCTGCGCTCATCGTTGAGAATGACTGGAACTTCCTGCCATACCACCGTGTCTATCTGGAAGGACTTGAGGACTACCTGTATTCTCTAGGGTTCCCCTATCGGGATTGGGTTCCGTTGCCGAAATGGCTGCCGAATACAACACTCCAGTTACCGCTCCGATTCAACGACCCTGAGTGTCGTGCATCGGATCCGGAACTTCCCGGACCGATGCCCGAACCCACTCGGTTGCACCAACGCAAGAACTCCTGCGCACGAGCGACACATCGCGCCTACTTGAAATTCCGACACAGTTGATTTGGCCTGAAAGCCCTGCGAGCAGCTTGCTGTACGCTATGTTCTTCTCAGCATTTGCTTTCAATCCCGATCAGACCAGCGCGCAGGTGACATTTTACCGCTCTTATGATGTTGATGCGCATTACGCGGATGCAGAAGCGGTGCTGGAAATGGATGACGGTGGCTATTTGCTCGTCGGGGTGGAAATCGTTGATGACACCATCACGGTAACACGAAGCAATGGCGTGCTGCTGCGAACCGATGAATTCGGCGAGCAGATCTGGAGAAAGACTTTCATGGGACCTGAAGCCCAAATGCTCGAGTTCAAGCATGGAATCATCACGAGCAACGGCAGCATTGCCGTTGCGGGCATCCATACCGACGATGTTTCTCCGTATGAACAAAATCTCTTCATCGGCCTTATGGACGAAGAGGGCGAACTGCTCTGGAGCGCGAATGTGGAACGCCCCAGCGACCAATTTGGCCATCAGGTCCGCGAGCTGCCCGGCGGCGGCTTCGCCGTGGGAGGCTGGAGCAATATACCCGAAGTGGCACCGAATGCATACGGTGCGTATCTGGTATGCTTCAATGATGCGGGTGACACCTTGTGGTCCCGTACCTACTCAGCGCCCCCGCCCTACGGTAGCTGCGTAGGCTATTGCCTGGAAACGACAAGTGACTCCGGGTTCGTTCTTGGAGGCAGTAAGGCAGCTGGTGTTCAGTCACCGCTTGTTTTCCGTATAGATCAATTCGGCGACACGCTCTGGACCCGTGTGCTGGACACGCTCCAATACGGGGATGTGCAAGACGTGATTATAACAGATGATGGGAACATCCTGCTCACCGGCTACGGCACGGTAACTGGCACCCAACGGCCTTTCCTCACCAAGCTCGATCCCGCTGGTGCCATGCTCTGGCTGCAGACTTATCCGGAAGTGCTGCCTGGCTGGGCATTGGCCATGGCACCGACAACTACCGGCTATGTCCTGGGAGGAATGACGGCTGCCTACGATTTCAGGATCATGTCGGTGGACTACACCGGTGAGCTGATCTGGAGCCATGTGATAGAACCGACTGAAACCTACGGTGATGGCTACGACGTCATACAGACCTCTGATGGTGGTTTCGCCCTTTGTGGTCTCCATGGTTCAGCCGCGGCACAAATGGTCCTCATTAAGACTGATGCGAATGGCCTGATCACCTCACTCGGTACTGACGAAGCCGTCGCGCCATCGCACCCGTTGGAGCTTGCCCCGAACCCGGCAGGCGATCTCGTATCCGTTTCATACACCTTGGCCTATGCCGGCGAGGCCTCCATCCGTCTGCTCGACATGAACGGCCGCTTAATAGCGCAACTTGCGCCTGCCGTCGCTCAGGGAAGTGGCGAGCATCGTGCTGACCTGAATCTGGCCGGAATACCCGCAGGTTGTTACCTCGTTGAGGTGGTAGCCGAGCGCGAGTCGTGGGCGGCGCGGTTGATTAAACAGTAGCAGCACCATGTCTGCCGAGGGGATCATCGGGCCATAGTTGCGCCCAGTCTAATCGCGAGCCTTTATTCAGAATCGCAGCCCCACCCCGAATGTCAGGTTCACCACGCGCGTGCCGCTGCTCAACGTGCTGTAGTCCACGTTGCCGGCCTGATCCACCTCGATGGAGCGGGGGTCCACATACCCGACCCGGCCGCCGTTGAGCCGCTCCAGCCGCAGCTCTACGAAGAAGTTGTGCGTGGGCGCATAGTTGATTCCCGCCGCCCAGCCGATGCTGCCGATGAACTCGCTGGCCAGGCGCTCTTCGCTCACGGGGTCGTCGACCCCGCGCGCCTTGATCTCCGATTGCGTCACGAAATGCCGCATGCCGGTCATGAACTCCGCATATGGGCTCACCTTGCCCTGCAAGGGCTGCAGGCGTAACAGGCCATGGTAGCCATAGATGCTGCTGCGCACCTTCATCTCGCCGGTGGTGAGGCCGAGGTCCTCTACATCAACGGTTACCTCCTGTGAGCGCGCCCCCATGCGCTGCCAGCCGAAATCGAAGCCGTAGCTGAAGGGCAGGCGCCGCATGGGCACGGTGAAGTTGGCGCTTAGCCCGGCCATCTGCCTGCCCCATGCCGCATCGAATTCGCCGATGGGGATGCCGATCTCCAGGCCGCCGGCGATCGTGGCGGGGCGATTATTCCAACGAGATTCAGGCCGTTCGCCCCAGCGCTGCTGGTTGCGCTGCGCGGCCAAGTGTTGCGCCGATCCAAGCAGGACCGCGAGCAGCGTAGGGAGCAATGTTCTCATGTAGAGAGGTGATGGTGTGCTGTCGCCGGGCCAAAGGTTATGCCGAAGGCCCGCGGATACCTTGCGCCGCATGGGCTTCGAGCTTGGTCCGGAATGGGCAACGGCGGGGTTGGCGGGATTGTTCTTGGCCAGCTTCCTAGCGGCAACGGTACTCCCATTCAGCTCCGAGTTGGTGCTGCTGGCCATGCTGGCCGGACCATGGAACAGCATCATTTTGTGGGTCGTGGCAAGCGCGGGCAACACGCTCGGGGGCATGAGCAGCTATGGGCTAGGGCGCTTGGGCGACCTCGATCGCATCGCCCAGTGGCTGCGCGTTGAACCCGCCAAAGCCGTGCTGTGGCAGCAACGAACGGTGCGCTACGGTGCCTGGGCGGCACTGCTCTGCTGGCTGCCGGTGATCGGCGACCCGATCGCCATCGCACTCGGGTTGGGGCGGGCGAGTCCTTTGCCCACGACGATTCTCATGCTCATCGGCAAGGCAGCGCGTTATGCCCTGGTGATCGCGGCGGCCAGGGGATTAGGGTGAGCACCCTTGTCATTCTGCAGCGCATGATCGCACCAAGCTGATAGGTAGATTAGAATTGCCCGGCAACTCCCACCTTTACCCGGACCACGAGCGCAACCAAGCACACGAATGGCAAAGATGAGTTCCAAGGCCAGGCCCGCCTCCAGGGCCGGAGCCGTCACCAAACGATCATTCACAGGTTGGGTCGCAGGCCAGGAAGCAACCAAGCGTACGACCAAAGCCCGTCAAGGCGGAAGCGCGCGCAGAACGAAGCCCGCACCGCCCGCCAACCTCCTCAAGGGCATCAGCGACATCCGCCGCTTCTTCCACCGCAACGAGGTGCCCATCTACTTCATCAGCGCCACCAACTTCAACCTGCTTGGCGCCGATGAATGGATCAAGGGCTTCAAGTTCATCACCTACATCGATTGCTTCGATGGGCTGCATCCCAACCTGATGAGCCCGCGCACCGAGGAGCCTCATGAGGAGTTCCAGAGCATCGAGGACATCAACAACTACCTGCTCACCCACAGCGAGGTGCGCGACTACATCGAGAGCAGGCGGATGAGCAGCAAGAGCGCGGGCAAGGCGCTCTTCCTCATGTTCGATGAGAAGACGGAAGCGCTGGCGAAGAAGGCCGGGCTCGAGGTGATCTTCCCGCCCGCCAAGCTGCGCAGCTGGCTGGACAACAAGGTGAACACCAACCGCGTGGCCGAGAAGGCCGGCGTGCCCTGCGTGCCTTACGTGCTCAGTCCGGTGAAGCACTATGAGCACCTGCTGGCGGTAGCGCAGAAAGGCAAGCTCGGAATCGACCTCGTCGTGCAAACGCCTTACGGCGACAGCGGCCACACCACCTTTTTCATCAAGACCCAGGCGGACTACGATAAGTACGCGAAGGAGATCGAAGCGGAGAAGGAGTGCAAGATCATGAAGCGCATCAACTGTCGCGGCGCGGCCATGGAAGCGTGCGTCACGCGGCACGGCACCATCGTGGCGCCGCTGATGACCGAGCTCGTGGGCTTCAAGGA
The DNA here is from genome assembly GCA_016716605.1 of Flavobacteriales bacterium. Classification (NCBI taxonomy): domain Bacteria; kingdom Pseudomonadati; phylum Bacteroidota; class Flavobacteriia; order Flavobacteriales; species Flavobacteriales bacterium. The sequence continues at coordinate 1,068,804 of JADJWA010000001.1, read as the reverse complement.
ACTCACGCCCTACAAAGGCGGCTGGTGCGGCAACGAGATCTTCAGCGACACCTTCACGCCGGAGATCCGCGCCAAGGCACGCCGTTACTCGCGCAAATTCGGTGATCAGTTGCTGAAGGAAGGCTACAAGGGCTACTTCGAACTCGACTTCCTCATCGATCAGGACAACGGCGAGATCTATCTCGGTGAATTGAACCCGCGCGTCACCGGTGCGAGCTCCATCACCAACCATGCGGTCTTCGCGCTGAGTGATGCGCCGCTGCATCTCTTCCACACGCTGGAATGGATGGACGTGCCCTACGAACTGAACGTGAACACGCTGAACCGCCGCTGGGCCAAGCCGGAGAACATCGACACCTGGGGCCAGATGGTGATCAAGTACACCACCGACGATGTGCAGCGCGTGACCGAGGCACCGCGCAGCGGCATCTGGCGCATGCGCGAGGATGGCAGCATCTACTTCTGGCGCATGGACACGCACCGCCGCTACGTGGAGAAGGACAACGAGGCCTTCTTCCTTCGCATCACGCGCCCCGGCGATTGGTTCTACGAGGGCGCCGACATGGGCATCCTGGTGATGCGAGGCCGCATGATGACCGACGACTTCCAGCTCACCGAGCGAAGCAAGAAGTGGCTAGCGGCGATCCGGACGCAGTTCAAGAGCGTGGCGCCGGGTGCGCACGGCACCAACGGGCATGAGCACTTGCTGGAGATCGGGGGGTTCAAGATGATGTGAGGCTGAACGCGCATGTACGTCCACCTCAAACTCGTCAAGGAACCCTGGCCCAGCGATCGCTGGCAGACCTTCTTCGATCGCGCGTGGCCGCTGTTCAAGATCTGGTACGAGAGCGAGGGCTTGGAGAAGCGCCCGGACCTGGTGACCTGCCGCAGCGTGTTGGAGCTGCACATGCCGGAGCTGATCCCGGTGTACAACACGCTCTGCCGCCTGGCGAAGAACGACGACGTGGCCAGCCGCTTCCTGAGCATGTGGTGCCCACCGCCGTACATGGCCGGTTGTTCGCAGGTGGCATGGACCAAGGGCGCGCCCACGCTCATCCGCAACTACGACTTCGACCCGCGCTACTTCGATGGGCGACTGCGCTACACCGAATACGTGAAGCCGGTGATCGGAATCCAAGATAGCGCGTGGGGACTGCTCGATGGCATGAACGCGGACGGCCTTGCGCTCTCGCTCGCCTTCGGCGGAAGGAAGGTGTGGGGCGCGGGCTTCGGCATCCCGCTGGTGATCCGCTATGTGCTGGAAACGTGCAGCACCACCGATGAAGCCTGCGAAGCGCTCAAGCGCATACCCGTGCACATGGGCTACAACGTCACCGTTGTGGACAAGAGCGGCAAGTACGCCACCGTGTACATGAACCATGATCGTCCGGCGCAGGTGATCTACCAGGCCGTGGCCTGCAACCACCAGCATCAAGTGGAGTGGGACGAGTACGCCGCGTTCACCCACACCATCGAGCGCAAGCATCATCTGGAGCACAGCATCGCGCAACCCAAACTCACGCGGGCGGCGCTCATCAAGCAATTCCTGAAACCGCCCCTGTACAGCCAACAATACCTGCGCGGCTTCGGCACGCTCTACACCGCCGCTTACGACCTGGATAAGGGCCGTGTGCAGATCATATGGCCAGAGAAGCAGGTGGAAGCGAGCTTCAAGAAGTTCGAGGAGCAGGAGGTCCAGGTGGTGCTGCTGAAGCCGGTGGGCAGGTACTTGGCGAAGTGAAGCCGGTACCTTTGGCGCATGCCAAGCGTTGCCACCGACTCCCTTTACACACCGGCGAACCTGATTAACGGCCATCGTTCTTTCGAGGGCGATGGCACCTTCAACACCGTCGTTGACAAGTACCACGGCACCGCGTTGGCCAAGCTGCCGAATGCCACGGAGGCGCAGATGGAAGAGGCGATCGCCGCTGCGTACGCGAGTCGTGAAGCGCTGAAGAGGATGAGCGCCGGTGAGCGCAGCGCGAAGCTCGAAGCGCTGGCTGCGTTGATCGCGAAGCACGAAGAGGAGATCGCGCAGTTGATGGTGAAAGAGGCGGGCAAGCCCATCGGTGCGGCTCGCATCGAAGTTGCTCGGAGCATCACTACGGTGCGCACGGCCGCTGCTGAGGCATTGCGCTTCTGTGGCGAGGTGACGCCCATGGACTTCGGCGCGGGCGCAGGCAAGACGGCCTTCACCAAGCGCTACCCGATCGGTGTCATCGCCGCGATCACGCCCTTCAACTTCCCGCTGAACCTGGTGCTGCATAAGGTGGCGCCCGCCATGGCCGTGGGTTGTCCGGTGGTGCTCAAGCCTTCGCCGCAAGCTCCTCTGTGCTCGCTCGTGCTGGGCAAGTTCATGGAGGAGATCGGCTGGCCATCAGGCGCATTCTACGTGCTCATGTGCGGCGTGCCGGTAGCGGAGAAACTGGTGAAGGACGAACGCGTGGCCATGCTCAGCTTCACCGGAAGCGACAAGGCGGGTTGGCACCTGAAGAGCATCTGCGGCAAGAAGAAGGTCGCTCTGGAGCTCGGGGGCAACGCATCGGTGATCATCGACCATGGCGTTGACCTCGCCGCCGCAGCTAAGACCGTGGCCATGGGCGCGAACGTGTATGCCGGACAGACCTGCATCAGCACGCAGCGCATCTATGTCGTGAAGAGCGTGTTTGACAAGTTCCGCGAACTGGTGGTGAAGGAATACGCTGCACTGAAGGCTGGCGACCCTGGCGATGCCAGCGTGACGGTGGGCCCCATCATCGACAAGGGGCACTTCGAGCGGATTGGAAGCTGGGTGGATGAAGCGGTGAAGAGCGGCGCACAATTGCTCGCCGGGGGCAAGGCCTTCGATGCTTCGCACAACGTATACGCGCCGACCCTGCTCACGAGCACGAGCAATGCGATGAAGGTGAGCTGCGCGGAGGTCTTCGGGCCAGTGGCGGTGATCGAGGAGGTCGCCGACTTCAGTGCGGCCATTGCTGCCGTGAATGACTCCACCTACGGACTGCAAGCCGGCGTCTTCACCGACTCGGTGGCCCATATGAAGCAGGCGCACGACGAGCTGGAGGTTGGCGGAGTGATCATTGGCAATGTCCCGGGCTTCCGCATCGACAGCATGCCCTATGGCGGCATCAAGGACAGCGGGCTGGGTCGCGAAGGCGTGAAGTACGCGATGGAGGAGATGAGTGAGCCGCGATTGCTGGTGTTCTGAGCCTGCAAGGCAGGCGGCCCGAAGCGTTTGCTTCCGATTCGCAAGTTTACTAGCTTGGCCGATCTTGATGCCGGGGTGTGCCGCCTACACCCACAAAACCAGCTCGCCATGCGCTTCTTCTCCGCCAACCGCAAGTCGATTATCGCTCTGCTCGGACTCGGCCTGGTGGCCGGCTTGAGCGCCTTTGAGGAGGAGACCAAAGAGACCGGCTCCGCCAAGGCCATCGGCAACGGCGTTCCGGCGAACAGCTTCACCAATTTCGAGTCGGCCCACGTGAGCCCGCTGGCGCTCACCCCCGACGGAACGAAGCTGCTCGCGGTGAACACCGGCAACAACACCCTGGAGGTGTATGATGTCACCGCCGCCGGATTGACGCACGCCGCCAGCATCCCGGTAGGCCTTGACCCTGTAACGGTTCGAGCCCGCACCAACAATGAGGCATGGGTGGTGTGCACCGTGAGCGACGAGGTCAGCATCGTGGACCTCACGCTGAAGGCCACCATCCGCAGCGTGACCACCCAGAACGAACCTTCGGATGTGGTCTTCGCAGGCAGCCCGCAGCGCGCTTTCGTGAGCTGTGCCGAACGGGAGAGCGTTCAGGTCTTCGATCCGGCAAACCTGGCGGCGGCCCCGGTTGAGGTGCTCCTCAAGGGGGAGCAGCCGCGCTCGCTTGCGGTCAGCCCCGATGGCAGCACGGTTTACTGCGCATTCTTTGAGAGCGGCAACGCCACCACGGCACTCAATGGGAACAGTTTCTTCAACTTCCAGCATGGCACTTTCGGCAACGGCACACCCAAGCGGGGTGTCTGCTCTCCGCAGGGCGGCTGCACCATGATCCCGAATGATGTGACCAACCCTGCGGGGCCGTACGGCGGCGCAGTGGATGCCGCAGCGGGCATCGTGCCGAACAATGGCACCGGCTTCACGCCTGCACTGAATGCCGCGCTGCCCCCCACGCCGGAGAGCAAGACCATCATCGTGCGGAAAAATGCAGCCGGCCAGTGGATGGATGACAATGGCGGCAACTGGACGAACATGGTTTCCGGCTCTGCGGCCGGCAAAGCCCGCATGACCGGCTGGGACATGCCCGACCGCGACATCGCGATCATCAACGCGAACAGCCCGAGCACTGCCAGCACCACGTACAAGCAGGCGCTCGGCAACATCCTCATGGCCATGGGCGTGCGACCGGGCACCGGCGAGGTGTTCGTGGTGGGCACCGATGCCACCAACGAGAAGCGCTTCGAGCCCAACCTGCGCGGGAATTTCCTCTCGGTGAATGTTTCGCGGTTCCTGGGCGCCGGCTCCGTTACGCGCACCGACCTGAACCCGCACATCAATTACAGCACGCACACCTCGCCGCCCGCTGTGCGCAAGCAGAGCATCGGTGATCCCCGGGCGATCGTCTGGAAGGCAGATGGAACCACGGCCTACATCACGGGCATGGGCAGCAACAACGTGATCATGATCAACGCCACCGGCGCGCGCATCAGCCCTGACCCGATCACCGTGGGCGAAGGCCCCACGGGCATCGTGCTCCACGAGAGCAGCGGCCGCGCCTTCGTGCTCAACAAGTTCGGAGGCAGCGTGAGCACCATCGACCTGGCCACGAACAAGGAGACCGCCCGCGCCTCCTTCTTCGACCCCACCCCGCAGGTGATCAAGACCGGTCGCAAATTCCTGTATGACACGCACGTGGGCAGCGGCCATGGCCATATCAGCTGCGGCAGCTGTCACGTAGATGGCCGCTGGGACCGCCTGGCCTGGGATCTCGGCGATCCCTCAGGTAGCATCGACGTGGTCAGCGGTAAGAGCTTCCATCCGCTGAAAGGAGTGAAGACCACGCAATTCCTCATCGACATCATTGGCCGCGGCCGCGGCAACCTTCACTGGCGCGGCGACAAGGCCAGCTTCGCTGATTTCGCTGGCGCGTTCGAGCATTTGCAGGGCCTGGCCGCGCCGATGGATGTGGTGAGCATGCAGCAGTTCAGCGATTTCCTGGCTGCGACCTGGTACGTGCCGAACCCCTACCGCGTGCTGCGCCCCACCGACAGCAGCGTGGGCCGCATGAACAGCATTGGCGTTCGGGGAGCCGGCACCTCCATGCAATCCATACCGCCGGCGGTGAACCTGTTCGTGGCCGTGAACGCGAACTGCGCGCATTGCCACAACGCGCAGACTGGCCGGGGCGAGCTGGCGGGCAACGGCAACGTGGCGGGCACTGGTGCCGGGTCGCATGTCGATTTCACCCCGAACAAGAACATGGCCTCCGACCTTCGCAGCAGTTACCGGAAGCTGGGGTTCTACTACAACACCACGGAATGCGCTTCGGGCTTCGGCTTGATGAGCGAGGGCGTGATGGAGACCTGGATGAACACGAGCGGGGTCGGCACGAACGGGGCCCAGCATGGCTACTTCGGCGATTATGAACCCGAGATCCTCAGCTGGTCCGGCGGGATCTTCAATTCGAATTGCAGTGCCTGCTTCAGCTTCCCGCTCTCAACGACGCAGGTGAATGATGTGCAAGCCGGCGTGGGCATGCGCCATACCATCAATGGGACTGGCATTGGCACCACCACGCAGATCTCTTTCCTGCGCAACCTCGCGAACGACCGCCCCGCAGAATACGGCATGGTGGTGAAGGGAATCTGGGGAGGCGAGCTGCGCGGCTTCTATTACTTAGGCGGCAATCCGGGCACCTATCAGCCTGATGAGAATGGCGCGCCGCCGGTGACGCACGATGCACTCATCGCTTCGGCTCAAGTCGATGGCAATCCGCTCACTTGGACGCTTGTCCACCCTAGCACCGCCATCCGCCATGGCGTTGACCGCGACTTGGATGGCGTGTACGACTACAACGATGGCGACAGCGAGCTCGCGCTGAACCTGGTGCTCGAGGGCGCCTGGACCGGTACCGCGATGCGCACCAACCTGAAGACATCAGGACTATTGCCCATGAGCGACCCTTATGGCATGGGCGCCACCATGAGCCAGGCACTATTCGACCGCACAGGCAGCAATGCGCCCGTGGATTGGGTAATGGTACAGTTGCGCGAAGGGGCCAATCATGTGAACGTGGTTGACGAGATGGCGGCGGTGGTGCTGGCCAACGGGAAAGTGGTTGCACCGAACGGCGAAGAGCCGCTCTGGTTCGCCGATGCGCCCCGCGGACAATACAAAGTGGCCACTTGGCACCGCAACCACTTGGCCGTGATGACCAACGTGGCGCAGCAATACGGCACCGGGGTCGTAAGCGTGGACCTCTCGAACCCCGCCACCTCCACTTTTGGCACCGATGCCCGCACCTTGGTCGGTGGCATCAGCATGCTCTGGGCAGGCGATGTGAGCGGCGATGGCGTGCTGCGCTACACCAACACGAACAACGACCGTGACCCCATCCTGGTGCGCATCGGCGGATCGGTGCCCACCGCGAGCGCCACGGGCTACTATCCGGAGGACGTGAACCTCGATGGCGTTGTGCGCTATACCGGCGCGAGCAACGACCGCGATCCCATCCTGGTGAACATCGGTGGCGGCGTACCCACCAACACCCGCACGGAACAGTTGCCGTAGCCGCCCAGCAGACTTCCAAGGGCAGCGTCATTCGAGCGTGCCACGCCACCGGATGGGGGCAGGCGGTTGGGCCTACATTCGGCGCCCCCTGAACATGCGTTACACTTTCCTCTTGCCCGTAGTGGCCCTATCGTTCTGTGCCAATGCGCAGGATGATGGATTCCGGTGCCTTGCCAACCACCCGGCCGAGCTCAGCCGTCATCTGGCCGCAGACCCCGATGCCGCCTTGCGTGCCGCAAAAGCGCAGGCCCTGCTTGATGCACGCGCCAGCAGCCTTGCCCGCGGCGGCGGAGACAGCTATGTGATCCCGGTGGTCTTCCACATCATCCACAACAACGGGCCTGAGAACATCAGCGATGCACAGGTCCAGGACGCGGTGCGCGTGCTCAACGAGGACTACAATAAGCTCAACCCCGATTGGGTCACCACGCGCCCGGAATTCCTCGACATCGTGGCCGATGTGGGCATCGAGTTCCGCCTCGCGCAGCGCGATCCGCTAGGGAACTGCACCAACGGCATCACACGCACGCCGAGCACGCTCACCGACGTGGGCGACTTCGACATGACCCAACTGATCCAATGGCCGCGCGACCGCTACATGAACATCTGGGTGTGCCGTTATGCCAACGGAGCGGCTGGCTACACCTACTATCCAATCTGGCTCGATGGATGGCCAGAGGCCGACGGCATCGTGGTGCGCTCCGATTACGTGGGCAGTATCGGCACCTCAAGCCCCTTCCGCTCACGCGTGCTCAGCCATGAAGTGGGCCACTGGCTCAACCTGAAGCATTGCTGGGGCGACAGCAACGAACCCGGCGAGGAAGCCAACTGCTTCATGGACGATGATGTGGACGACACCCCGCTCACCCGCGGTTGGACCAGCTGCGTGCTGAGCGGTGCCAGTTGTGGCAGCACGTTGGACAATGTGCAGAACTACATGGAGTACGCCTATTGCGCGCGCATGTTCAGCAACGGGCAGGCCGACCGGATGATCACCGCGCTCACTTCGCCGATCGCGCAACGTCAGGACCTCTGGCAGCCCGCCAACCTCGCGATCACAGGAGTCGATGAGCCCGGCACGGTTTGCCAAGCGCGCTTCACGGCCAACCGCCGATCGCTGTGCGCCGGAGGCAGCATCACGTTCACAGACCAGAGCTTCAACGGCATCGTGCAGCGCGCTTGGAGCTTCCCCGGCGGCGAGCCCGCGACCAGCAACGATGCATCGCCGAGCGTGACCTATCCGGAGACCGGCGAATACGAAGTGACACTCACCGTCACCGATGGCAATGGGAACAGCCTCACGAATACCGAAACGGCGTACATCAGGGTACTGCCCAGCCCTGGACAGCCAGTGCCCTGGAACGAGGACTTCGAATCCGTGCAGAACCTGCCGAACGACACTTGGGAGGTGGTCGACCCTTCCGGCGATGGCGGCTTTGAGCTGACCGCCGCCGCCGCCTTCTCCGGCACCCGCAGCGCCAGGCTGCCCAACACGATCTTCAGCGCAGGCCGAACCGATGAGCTGGTCTCCAACACCTTCGACCTGAGCGGCGCGCCCGGCGGCATCGTGAGCTTCCGGTACGCCTACGCCAAACGCTACATCGCCGATGACGACGAGCTCTACGTGTATGTGAGCGCCAATTGCGGCGACACCTGGCTGCTGCGCAAGATCATGCGCGGCAATACCAGTCTGCTCACCGGCGGGGTGGTCCCCGGGAACTTCACGCCCACCGATCCGGCCCAATGGCGCTACGCCGAATTCTCCAACATCGGCCCGAACCTCTGCACCAGCAGCTTCCGCCTGCGCTTCGTGTTCGTGAGCAACGGCGGCAACGACCTCTACCTCGATGACATCAACGTGCAGGGCGGCCTTGTCGGTGTCGATGAGGTTTCCAATGGGCAAACCGGGGTGCGCATCCTCATTGATGCTTCTGCCGGAACGGCTCACGCGATGATCGACCTTGATCGTCCGGACAGGCTTCGATTCGATGTCCTGGACCCCTTGGGGCGCGTCGTTTCGCAACTGGGGCCCATGGCGCTGGGCACTGGCAGCCACCGAATCGCCTTGCCTGTTCAGGATCAAGCTGCTGGCGGGTATCTGCTCCTGGTGAGCGGCGGGAATCGCAGCGAGGCGGTGCGTTTCGTGATGCCCTGACTCACTCGTCGGGAGCGCGGTCGCTTTCGGGAAGGTGATTTCGGAATTGGTCGGCTGCCCTTAAGATTCGAAGACCAGGCAAGGCGCGCTTGGGATCCATCGCGCCGCAATGGCATTGCCAAGCTGTGACAGGCGGGTGAAGCTGGGACGGGTATTTTGGCACCCCTAAGCACCTACCCCTCGCGCATGCGTCAACTTTCTCTCTCCCTGATCAGCTTGCTGCTCAGCTTCGGACAAGCCTCGGCGCAATCGACCGTGCATCCCTGTGGCGCCAACGACCTGGACAAGGCGCTCGTTGGGCATCCTGACCCTGAAGGCGAGCGGCTGCGCATCGCGGAAGCAGAGGCCGAGCTGGAGGCCTTCACCGCGCAGTGGGCTGCCGAGAACAGCGGCGCTGAGCGCGTGGTGTACACCATCCCTGTGGTGTTCCACATCATCCACAACAACGGGCCGGAGAACATCAGCGACGAGCAGGTCATCGATGCCGTGCGCATCCTGAACGAGGACTTCAACAAGCTGAATCCCGATTGGCCGAACGTGCGGACCGACTTCCTGCCCCTGGTGGCTGATGTAGGTGTTGAATTCGAACTGGCCAAGCGCGACCCCCAAGGCAATTGCACCAACGGCATCACGCGTACGCTGAGCGCCCTCACCTACGACGGCACGCAGACCATGAAGAACCTTATCCAGTGGCCGCGCAACAAGTACCTGAACATCTGGGTGGCCGCCAGCGCAGATGGTGCAGCCGGCTACACCTACCGCCCGAGCTCGGTGAACAACCAACCCACTTGGGACGGAATCGTGATCCTGCATGATTATACCGGGGCCATCGGCACCGGCAGCGTAGGCCGCAGCCGCGCGCTAACCCATGAGGTGGGGCACTGGATCAACCTGGCGCATACCTGGGGAAACAGCAACACCCCGGCCGTTGACTCGAATTGCAACGGTGACGACAGCGTGAGCGACACGCCGAACACCATCGGCTGGACCTATTGCGCGCTGAGCGGAACCAGCTGCGGCTCGTTGGACAACGTGGAGAACTACATGGAGTACAGCTACTGCTGCAAGATGTTCACGGAGGGCCAGAAGACCCGGATGATCGCGGCGCTCAACAGCAGCACCGCGCAGCGCAACCAATTGCACACGGCGGCGAACCTCGCGGCCACAGGCGTGAACGACTCTCCGACCCTTTGCCAGGCCGCATTCGGGAGCAGCGCCCGGCTGGTGTGCGCCGGAACGCCGATCACCTTCACCGACCTCAGCTTCCATGGCGTCACCAGCTGGCAGTGGAGCTTCCCGGGCGGCACGCCGGCAACAGCTGAAGATGAGCAGGCCGTTGTCTCCTATGCCGAACCCGGCGTATACCCGGTCAGCCTTACGGTCTCAGATGGAACATCGAACCTCACCACGACCTCGAACGCCTATATCACCGTATTGGCCAACCCCGGCGATGCAGCACCGATCGCCGAGGGCTTCGAGTCGCTCACCGCGCTGAACGGCCCGGAGTGGTTCACGGTGAACGGGAACAACGACAACACCTTCCAAGTGACCACGGCGGCCGCGTATACGGGCACCAAATGCGCCCGCGTGCTGAACACCGCAGCCATGGCGGGAAACACGGATGAGCTCCTCTCGCGCACCTTCGACCTCAGCGATGCCGAAGCCGTGTCCATCTCCTTCCGATGGGCCTACGCGCGCCGCAACACCAGCACGGACGATATCCTGAGCCTGCACATCAGCAACGATTGCGGCCAGACCTGGCTCCTGCGGCGGATCATGCGCGGAAGCACGACCCTGCCCACAGCGCCCAACACCACCAGCAGCTTCGTGCCCAACGGCCCTGAGCAGTGGGGGTTCGCCACCGTCACCAACATCAGCGCCACCAGCCACATCGACAACTTCCGTTTCAAGTTCGTGTTCGAGAGTGACGGCGGCAACAACCTGTACATCGACGACATCAACCTTAACGGCATGCCGGTGGGTGTTGATGAATTCGTGATGGGGGGCGGATTGCAGGTCATTCCCAACCCGGCGCACGGGCAAGCGCGCGTCCGCATCGACCTGCCGGGCACCGCCGTGGTGCGCTTGCAGCTCTCCGACGCCACCGGCCGCCAGATCGGGCAGTGGGACCTCGGCACCCGGAGCGGCGAAGTGCTTCAACCGATCGCACTGGAGGCCCTGTCACCCGGTGCATACCTGCTGCGCGCAGAAGTGGACGGCGCCCCAACGACCGTGCGCTTGATCGTCGAATAGCGGGGCGCGCCCAGACGGGCAGCCTTCAACTAGTTTCGCGCGTCCCACATCCAACCCTTCGACCCATGACCCGGCCTTTCACCCTGTTCGCCTGCGGATTGTTCGCCGTTGGCGCCACCGCTCAGGCGCCCGGCTCCTTCTCCTGCCGCACCAATGACCCGGCCGTCTTGGAGAGGTTGCACGGGAACGACCCGGAGCTGATCCAGCGTATCGCGCAGAGCCAAGCGCAGCTAGAGGCCTGGACCGAAGGCTTCAGCGAGGGCGCTCGCAGCACCTATACCATCCCGGTGGTCTTCCACATCATCCATGAGTTCGGAGCGGAGAACATCAGCGACGCGCAGGTCTTCGATGCCATGCGCATCCTGAATGAGGACTTCAACAAGCAGAACCCCGATTGGGACAACGCGGTGAGCCAGTTCCTGCCGCTGGTGGCCAACATCGACATCGAGTTCAAGCTAGCGCGGAAGGACCCGAACGGCAATTGCACCAACGGCATCACCCGCACCGTGAGCGCCCTCACCAACGCGGGCGACCAGAGCATGAAGAACCTGATCCAGTGGCCGCGCAACAAGTACCTGAACGTTTGGGTGGCAGCCAGTGCCGATGGCGCCGCAGGCTACACGCTCACCCCGGGCGGAGCCGCGCTCTTCGCCGCCGCTGATGGGATCGTAATGCAGCACACCTATGTGGGCAGCATCGGAACAGGCAGCGTGAGCCGTTCGCGCGCCCTGACGCACGAGGTTGGCCACTGGATCAACCTGGAGCACCCTTGGGGCGGGAGCAACACTCCCGGCCTGGCCAGCAACTGCGGCACAGACGACGGCGTGAGCGATACGCCCAACACCATCGGCTGGACCACCTGCGTGCTCTCGGGCACCTCTTGCAGCTCGCTCGACAACGTGGAGAACTTCATGGAGTACAGCTATTGCTCCAAGATGTTCACCAATGGCCAGAAAACGCGCATGATCGCGGCGCTCAACAGCACGACGGCGCAGCGCAACCAGCTGGTCACCGCCAGCAACCTCACCGCCACCGGTGTGAACCAGCCCGAAGTGCTCTGCGCTGCGGCCTTCAGCAGCAACACCCGGGTGGTGTGCCCTGGCGGCACGGTTAACTTCACCGATGAGAGCTTCAATGCCGTGACCTCGCGCAACTGGAGCTTCTCGGGCGGTTCGCCAGCCTCCTCAACAGATGCCAATCCCAGCGTGACCTACAACACGCCCGGCACCTATACCGTGACCCTCACCGCCAGCGACGGCAGCAGCTCGCAGACCAGCACGCAGACCGCCTACATCACGGTGCTGAACCAGCCTGGCGACCAGCCCCCGGTGCAGGAGGGATTCGAGGCGCTCAGCGCATTCAATGCCCCGGAGTGGTTCGTGACGAACGTGCATGGCGACAACACCTGGACCGTGACCTCGGCAGCGGCTTACACCGGCTCGAAGAGCGCGCGCATCGTGAATTCCGCCTCCATGGATGGCCGAGTGGACGAGCTGATCTCCCGCACCTATGATATGAGCGGCGCCACCCAGATCACCGTGAGCTACCGCTACGCATTCGCCAAGCGCGCCACGGCGAACGACGATGTGCTGCGCTTCTGGACAAGCAGCAATTGCGGTCAGACCTGGACCCTGCGCAAGATCATCCGCGGCAGCAATACCCTGGCCACCGCGCCCAATACCAGCGCCAGCTTCGTGCCCAGCGGCCCTTCGCAATGGGCCCTGGCCGAGGTCAATACCATCAGCAGCACCAGCCATGTGCCGAACTTCCGCTTCAAGTTCGATTTCGAGAGCGACGGCGGGAACAATATCTACCTCGATGACATCAACATCAACGGCCAGCCTGTGAGCGTGGACGAGCTGGTTGCGGGCTCCGGACTGCAGGTGCTGCCCAATCCGGCTTCGGGCCAGGCCTCAGCGCTCCTCAACGTTCGCTCAGCAAGCACGGTCTCGCTTGATGTGATCGACATGACCGGCCGTATCGTGCGCAGCCTTCCCGCGGTGCCGCGCGCATCAGGCGAACATCGGATCGACCTGCCGATCGCGGGCCTGCAATCCGGTGCTTATTTCCTGCGCGCTCGGCTGGGCAACGAGCTGCGCACCACCCGATTCATCATCCAATGAGGTGGGCTGCTTGCTTGCTCGTTGCGGTGTTGGCCGGCTGCGGCCGTGTGGCTGAAGGAACCAAGGGCGCGCTGAACAAAGGCGGCGAAATCGCCGGCACCGCAGCCACCGAGGTGGTCGAGGGCCTGGCCTCTGGCGTTGAGAAGACCTGGAGCGTGGATGTGAAGCTCAGCGAGCAGCTCGTGGACCAAGGACTCTCCCTCGGCAAGACCTTGATCGAATCGGACAGTGCGGGGAACAACAACGTGCTGGTGGTTTACCTGAAGGCCGCCAAGCCATTCGAGGGCACCGTCACAGGCGTTGCTTTCGACGAGCAGGGTCTCGAGTACGGTCGGTGCGCAACGGCCCTCAATCTGGCTCCCAACACGGCGGATTACTACACGCTCCGGTTCCAAGGCCGCACCGATCTGGAGCGGAAGAGCCGCGTGGTGCTGCAGTGATCCGCAGCCGGCACTGGTTTCAAGGGAGGGAAAGCACCCGCCAGGTCCATTGAGCGCCTCCATGGCGCAGCACGACGTTCAATAGCCCCGAGGCGCCATTGAGGTCAATCACGCCCGGGTCCGAGCCAAGCGAACCCGCCAACATGCACTTACCCTGCGCATCGAAACAGGCGTAGGTTGTCCCGGCCTCGGCCCCTTCGACCACAAGGCCGTATGGGGCTGCATGCACCAGAGGCTGCCCATTCGTGGCAACACCGATGCCCGTGGTAAGGTCTATCGCAATCCCGCATCCGATCGGTGCATAGTATGGTGAATCCGAAACGATGCGGATGCTGTAGCCCATGCCCGACTCGGTACCGGCGGGGATCGTGCAGGGAATGACGCCCACGGCCTGATCGCTGCTCAATGAGCCGATGATCACCGGGCTGGCAAAGTCGCCGCTGGCATCGGAGAGCTCTACGGTGAATTGCACCATGCCCTCTGGCGTACCGTTGGTGGAGTAGCTCACATCGAGGCTGCCATCCCAGGTGCTGCCCACCATCACGGTGCTCGACCCCGGCACACAGGCCACGTTGTAAATGAGCGCTACATCGTCATACCAGGTCTGGGTTCCCACTTGGCTCAGGAGGCTATCACCGCTCGACATCACCATGAGGAGGTATGAGGGCGCGTCGCCCGTGAAGTAATCGAAGGGCACGGAGAAGCGAGTCCATTCGCCCAAGGTGATGCTCGGCGCATCGAAGCGGGCTCGGCCCACCCAATTGGCGAGCGTGCCATTCTCCGGCATGCTGGCCGCACCGGAGTGAACGATGGCCTCGACCCGAGGATGATCGCCTGTCTGGACGGTGGTCTTGTACCAGCCCACGAGGCTATCGGGGCGGTCATTCATCACCTGGTGCCATTGGGGATCATTGGTATCGGTGAACACGCGGCCATTCGCGGGGTCGAATTCAGCATGCACGCGCCCGCAGGTAACGATTCCGTTGGCCGCGCCGATCAACGAATTCACCGTGCGCACATTCACCGAGTGATCGCCGGTGTGGGCATCGTCGCTCCGCCAGCACACCTGCGGTGCGAAATTGTTGATGGTGGCCCCCCCGTCGCTGGTCTTGATGGAACTCCACTCCTCGGGCTCCTCGGTTCCTGTCCCCACATTCTGCCAGGTCTCGAATCCGCTGTTGATGATCTGCGGCTGCGCCAGCAGGGCAGTTGTAATGTGGCTGAGGACGAAGGCGGCGGCTAGTCGTTTCATGCGTGATGGCTCGGGCCGTGAACATAGCATCAGCGGGATTACCCGGAAGTCGAATCGATGGCAACCCGCCACACGGTGAATCCAATGTTAATCGCGGGGGTCTTTGCGTAACGCTTCCTTAATCCTTAGGGAAGGGGGGCCTAACAGCCAGCCAGGACTTTTGCCGCGTGTTCGGCGATTAATGCCGTTCGCTTCTGCGATGTACCGAAACTTGTTCCTTGTTCTTTCCATTGCCCTGTCCTTCAGCCTCCTGGCGCAGAAGGGCACCGTGGCCGGAACGATCACCACCAACGAGGGCGGCAAGCTCCAGCCCATGCCTTTCGTGAACGTCGTGCTCAAGGGCACCACCACCGGGGCCACCACGGACCTGGACGGCAGGTTCAGCTTCCAAGCGGAGCCGGGCACCCATGTGCTTCAGGTGAGCTTCGTGGGCTATGAGTCGGCGGAGCGGGCCATCACGGTGGCCGCGGGCGGCACCGTACGGGCCGATATGGACTTGAAGGGCCTTGCCATAGCCATCGAACAAGTCGAAGTGGTGACCACCAGGCGCACCGAGTCCGAGGCCGCCGTGGTGATGGAGACGCGCAAGAGCGAGCAGGTGGTGAATGGCGTGGGCCGCGAACAGATCAGCAAGAGCCAGGACCGTACCGCCGGTGACGTGGTGAAGCGCATCCCCGGCGTGACCATGGTAGGTGACCGCTTCGTGATGATCCGCGGGCTGGCCGACCGGTACAACACGGTGATGCTGAACGACGTGATCGCGCCCAGCTTGGAGCCCGATAAGCGCGCCTTCAGCTTCGATGTGCTGCCCAGCGGGGCGCTCGACCGCGTGATGATCTATAAGAGCGGCGCCCCCGAGCTGCCAGGTGAATTCGCCGGCGGGGTGATCAAGCTCCACACGGTGAACGCTCCCGATTCGAGCATCACGCGCGTTGATTACGGGCTCTCCTACCGCAATGGCACCACCGGCCAGGATTTCTTCAACAGCCAGCGCAGCAGCACCGACGCCCTCGGCTACGATGATGGCCTTCGCCAGCTCCCCAGCGCCTTCCCCAGCGACCTGCGCGGCGTGAGCGCCCAGGGCCTGCAGACCGCCGGCCGCGCGCTGGCCAACAACTGGAGCGCTGAGCGCAGCACCGCCAGCCCCGACCAGCGCTTCAGCCTGCTGCTGGCCCGCCGGATCGGAAAAGGCGATGGGCGCATCCGCGGCGGCAACATCACCACGCTGAGCTACAGCGACACGCGCCTGTCCTACACGGCGAAGAACTACAACTACAACGTGTACGACCCCGAGCTGGGCCGCAGCGACAGCATCTACAACTACAGCGACAACGAGAACATCCGCCAGGTGCGCGTGAGCGCCCTGAGCAATTTCAGCCTGCTGATCGGCAACCGCTCCAAGGTCGAGTTCCGCAACCTCTTCACGCAACAGGGCACCGACCAAGCAACCCTCCGCACCGGCCGCAACTTCGAGGAGCAGTTCGAAGTGAAGAACTATGCGTTCCGCTATCAGCAGCGCACCATCTACAGCGGCCAGCTGCATGGCAGCCATGAGCTCAAGAGCGATGTGAGCAAGATCGAATGGACCGCCGGCTACGGATCGGCGTGGAGCAAGGAGCCTGATTTCCGTCGCATACGCACCGTGCGCGACATCAATACCACTGACGCGAACACGCCGTTCCAGACCATCATCCCGCCGGGCGCCACCACCCTCGATGCCGGGCGCTTCTTCTCCGACATGGATGAGCAGGTGAAGACCGGCCGCCTCGACTATGAGCACAAGCTTGCCGGCGAGAAGATCAGCGTGAAGCTGCGCGTCGGCGCCTACGCCGAATTGAAGGACCGCTCATTCGAGGCGCGCTGGATGAGCTTCCGCGCCTCCAACCTGATCACCTACGACCAAAGCCTCGCCTATGCGCCGCTCGACCAGGTCTTCGCTGCCGAGAACATCAACCCGACCACCGGCTTCCGACTGGAAGAGGGCACGAACCCGAGCGACCGCTACACGGCCTCCAACAAGCTCTACGCTGCCTATGCCGGCGGCACCTTGAGCGTGGCCAGCAACACCACCCTCTCCGCCGGCGTGCGCGCAGAGCACAACACGCAGGAATTGCAGAGCCGCACCTTCGGCGGGCGCCGCGTGCTGGTGAACAACCCGGTGCTCAGCATCCTGCCCTCGCTCAACGCCTCGCGCAGCATCACGGAGCGCGCGCAGATCCGCTTGGGCTATGCCGAGACGGTGAACCGCCCCGAATTCCGCGAGCTCGCGCCCTTCGCCTTCTATGACTTCAGCTTCAACAACGTGCTGCGCGGCAACGACAGCCTGCTGGTGGCCACCGTGCGCAATGCCGACCTCCGGTACGAATTCTACCCCAGCCCGGCCGAGATCATCAGCGTGGGGGCCTTCTACAAGCGGTTCACCAACCCCATCGAGATGTTCTTCCTGCCCGGCGCAGGCAGCGGCGGCACGCGCAACTTCACCTTCGGCAATGCCCGCAGCGCCACCAGCGTGGGCGTGGAGCTCGAAGCGCGACGCTCACTCAGCAGCTTCTGTTCAGAAGGCCCGCTCAGCCGGCTGGGCGTGATGCTGAACGCAGCGTACATCGTCACCGAGGTGGACCTGGGCAGCGAGGCCGCCGGCCAGAAGCAGCAGCGCCCGCTCATGGGCCAGAGCCCATACATCGTGAACGCCGGCCTCTATTACCAGGACCGTGAGCGCCGATTGCAGGGCAGCATCCTCTACAATGTCATCGGCCCGCGCCTCTTCGCGGTAGGCACTTATGGCACGCCGGACATCTATGAGATGCCGCGCAATGTGATTGACCTCGCCGTGACCAAGGGCTTCGGGAAGCGCTTCGAGCTGAAACTGGCCGCGCAGGACATCCTCAACCAGCGCGTGCTCCTGCTGCAGGACAGCAACGACGATGGCCGCATCGGCCGGCAGGACGAGCAGATCATGAGCTTCCGTCGCGGCGCCTACTTCACCGTGGGCGCGAGCGCGCGCTTCTGACCAGCCGCATCGGCGCTTAACGAAATGATAATGCGATTTCGCGATCGCATAATAATGCGGTGACAGCAGGCTCATGCGGCGCAGGTCAATTCGCAGCGCCAACAACGAAAAGAAAAACGACCATGCAATTCTGGAAGAACAACGCCCTGAACATGCTCCTGCTCGGCACCCTCGCCGTAGCCCTGCCGGCCTGCAAGAAGAAGGAAGGCTGCACCGACCCAGCCGCGCTGAACTACGATGCCGACGCCGAGAAGGATTGCTGCTGCGAATACTCCTCGCTGCGCCAATTCACGGTGACCGACCTCGGGGGCAACGTGATGCAGGTGGAGGGTGAGACGGATGTGGATTACACGTTCAGCAGCGACAGGAAGTGGCTGATGAAGGGCTTCCTGTACGTGAACAGCGGTGCCACGCTCACCGTGCAGCCCGGCACGATCGTGAAGGGCGACAAGGACAGCAAAGGCACCTTGATCGTGCGCCGCGGCGGCAAGCTCAATGCCGATGGCACGGCGAGCAATCCCATCGTATTCACCAGCAACCAACCCGTGGGCGCGCGCAGCTACGGCGATTGGGGCGGCATCGTGCTTTGCGGCCGCGCCCCGAACAACCAGCCGAGCGACCCGGTGATCGAGGGCGGGCCCGATGCCTCATTCGGCGGAAGCGACGCCAACGACAACAGCGGCATCCTGCGCTATGTGCGAATCGAGTTCTGCGGCATCGCATTCCAGCCCAACCAGGAGATCAACGGCCTCACCTTCGGCTCCGTTGGGCGCAACACGGTCGTTGACTACGTGCAGGTGAGCTACAGCGGCGATGACAGCTACGAGTGGTTCGGCGGGAACGTGAACGCCAAGCACCTGATCGCCTTCCGCGGATGGGACGATGACTTCGACCAGGACTTCGGCTGGCAGGGCAAGGTGCAATGGGCGGTGAGCCTTCGTGACCCGGCCATCGCCGACCAGAGCAGCAGCAATGGCTTCGAATGCGACAATGACGCTGCGGGCAACGCCGCTTCGCCATACAGCCAGGGCACCTGGAGCAACGTGAGCGTTTTCGGGCCGCAGTTCGATCCCGGCACCACCATCAATAGCCTGTACAAGCGCGCGCTGCACTTGCGCCGCAATACGCAGACCCGCGTGTTCAACAGCGTCTTCACCGGCTATCCCACCGGCCTCTACATCGATGGCAACAGCACGCAAGCCAACGCCACCAATGGGGACCTGATGTTCCGAGGCAACGTGCTTGCGGGCATTGCAACCGCCATTGATGCGCCCTCGGGCCAGACCTGGGACGCTGCCGCGGCCACGGCTTGGTTCAATACCGCAGGGTGGAGCAACTCGGTGCTGGCCACCAATGGCGAGCTGATGCTGAATGATCCTTTCAACCTCACCAACCCGAATTTCCGTCCCACCGGAGGGAGCCCGCTGCAGAGCGGCGCCAACTTCACCTGGAGCCCGCTCACCGACAGCTTCTTCACGCCGGTGAGCTATCGTGGCGCATTCGGCAACGAGGATTGGACGGCCGGCTGGGCCAACTGGGATCCGCAGAACACGCCTTACTGAGCCCGGTACATCGCAAACACCATCTCAGTAAACGGAAGGCCTCGCGCAAGCGGGGCCTTCTTGCTGATGAACGGTGCCCGGCTCCGGGTGATCCAGCCGTTGTGCGAGGAGCCTCAGCCAAGCACGCGTAGTGCCGCCGCTATGATCAGCCCGCCCTTCGTGCGCCGCCAAGCGCCGTAACCGTCCGCTGCCTGCCCAGCACCGCATCCGTGAACACGCGCAGGCCAAGCTCAGGCCTGTACCCATGGATCTCCTTCACATCGATGGCGACCAAGAAGTCGATGATCTCCTTGTTGATCAATTGGCCCGGCATCAGCACGGGGAATCCTGGCGGATAAGGGATCACGAATGAGGCGGAGACCAATTCGCCTCCAGTGGCAAGCTCTTCAAGTGCCTTGTGCAGGCTCAGGTACCGGCAGCGCTCCTCCTTGTAGGCCAGGAAATAGGCTGCTCGCAGGTCGCCGCCGGGCACGCCGGGCTGCCCTTGGAAGCTGCGGTGGAAGCTGCTGAAATCGGGCAGCGGCGGGGTCTCCTCGGTGAGCGCGCGAATCCTCGATAGATGCGCTCTCTTATCGTCGTGCTCAAAGCCTGCGTTGCGCGCCTCCAGTTCCTCGGCGATCTTGAGCAGCACCTTGGTGAGATAGGCCAGCGAGCCGCGCGTGGTGCCGATGTTGGTCATGAAGAGCACCGAATTGCGCGAGGTCTTGTTGACCTGGATCTGGTGCTTGTCCATCAGGAACAGGTTCTTGAAGGTGTCGCCATCGATGCCGGTGTGGCCGGTGTAAAGGTTGATCTTGGTGGGATCCACCGCGAATTCATCCTCGGCCCAGGCCTTCTCGATCTCGCTCCAGCCCTGATCGCGCCGGTAATAACTGTCCAAGCCGCTCTGGCGGAACTCGCCGGGGATGAGCTCGCCGATGGTGATGATGTCGAACCAACGCTTGAGCTTCGGGTGCTCGCGCACCGTGCGGCGCAGCAGCAGGCCCAGCTCAATGGCCTTCTCCACCAGCTCGAAGCCCTCGAATTCAACCTGCCGGCGCCCAACGTCCATGCTCGCGAGGATCTGGTAGTTGGCGCTGGTGCTGGTGTGGGTCATATAGGCCTCATGGAAAGGGGCCTCGCTCTTCTTCACGAAGTCCTCATCCCAGATGTGGATCATGCTCCCCTGCCGGAACGAAGTGAGCGTCTTGTGCGTGCTTTGCGTGGCATACACGCGGATGCGCACCTTGTCGGGGTCCGGCAACCGCGACTCCTCGCCCTGCTTCAGCGACTTGATGTGCGCCTCGTATTCCGCGCGATACTCCGGCGTGCGGTACTTGCGGGCCAGCTTCTGCGCCACGTGCATGGCGGTGCGCTGGCGCAGCACGTAGCTGAAGCGCGCGAATGCCCACCAGGCCTCGTCCCAGAGGAAGACGATATCCGGCTTGATGGCGAGCACCTCCTCCATGACGCGCTCCACATTGTACACCACGCCATCGAAGGTGCAGTTGGTGAGCAGCAGCATCTTCACCTTCTCCAAGCGGCCGCCGCGCTTCAGCTTGAAGAGCTGCTCCCGGATGTGATGCAGCGGCACCGCGCCGTACATGCTGTACTTCTTCAACGGATAGCTGTGCAGATACACCGGGTACGCGCCGCTCAGCACCATGCCGTAATGGTGGCTCTTGTGGCAATCGCGATCGATGAGCACGATGTCGCCGGGCTCAACCAGCGCCTGCACCACGATCTTGTTGGTGGTGCTGGTGCCGTTGGTGGCGAAGAAGGTGCGCTGCGACCCGAAGGCGCGTGCCGCCAGTTCCTGCGCCTTCTTCAGGGGGCCGGTGGGCTGGAGCAGCGAATCGAGGCCGCCGGTGGTGGCGCTGGTTTCCGCGAGGAAGAGGTTGCGGCCGTAGAACTCGCCGAAGTCCTGGATCCATCGGCTCTTGAACACGCTGTTGCCGCGGCTGATGGGCATGGCATGGAACACGCCCATGGGCCGTCGGCTGTATTCCTTCAGCGCTGTGAAGAAGGGGGCTTCGTACTTCTCCTGGATGCCGCGCAGAAGCGTGAGGTGCAGCTCGGTGAGATCCTCGGTGCGGTAGAAGATGCGGCGGAAGGTGGACAGGGTCGCGTCATCGAGTCCATCCACCGGCGTGTCGGTCACGTAATAGCGGTCCACTTCGGGGCGGAACCACCGGCAGATACGGCCGAGGTAGGGCCCCATGTGCGCGCGGCCGGGGGCACCTGGCTCGAGGGCGTCGATGGCGCGCGTGAATTCGCGCAGGATGGTCTTATGGTTGCTGCCGGCGTATGGCATGCCGAAGCGCGCCACCACGGCCTGGATGTTGTGGTTGAAGAGCAGTGCGATGAGCGCGTCCTGCACGGTGCGCACCACCACGGCATCATACACGAAGGAGTCGTTCTTGTCCCGGCACTGGAGCAGCTTCTGCTTCAGCGCGGCCTCTTCATCCTCATCCAGCTCATCCACGAAAAGCACCTCGAAGTAGTTCGGCCTCGGCTTCTCATCGTCCTCCGCAAGGAGCGCATCGCGGCCCGATCCCGGATCGAGCAGGGCGGCATGATCGCTGCGGAAGGCGCCGCTGCTCAGGGTGCGCACCAGGTGATTCACCGCGAGGTGAAGGCCATGATGATCCTTGCTCCGGAGCAGCTGCTCAAGTTGGCGCACCGCGCTGCGGCCGGGATAGGCCCAGTACAGCTCGATGGTGAACAGGTCCTGGAGGATCGCAGCCACCTCCTCCGGCGCGCAACGGCCGTCATCGAGGTCCATGGCCGCGAGCTTCAGTTGGTCCCATGTGTGCGAGCGCAAGCGGGCCGCGTTGTAGTGCTGGCGCAACGCTGCGGTCTGTGCGGTGCCGGAAGCCATCTGGTTGCCGATTGCGGGAAAGATAGGCGGGGCGCGGCACGGTGTGAATGGCCGGCAAAGGCGGGCATTCCGGTCCGCTCACGGCCCTCCTTCAACCCTTGATCGTGGAAACCTGCACCGCAGGGCGCCGATCGCGCCGCGCATACCCGGATACCTTGCCCGCAACACCAACCGCAGCAGCATTGCATCAACGTCCGGTCGGCCTCCTCCTTGGCGCCTATGCTGCGGCACAAAACGAAACCGCATGAACGAGCGCGATTGGGACAAGGTGGCTGAGACCTTCGAGCTGGAGATCTTCAATGTGCCCGACAACGATGCCAAGGGCATCATCCGCGGATGGGTGGAGAACCTCGCTGCGCCTGGTGCAGAAGCCACCGACCTGGGCTGCGGGGTGGGGCGCACGCTCCCGCTGCTCGCTGACCGCTATGCGCGTGTCTACGCCGTTGACGTGAGCAGCCAATGCCTCGAGGTGGCGGCCAAGGCGAATGGCGGCAGGAGCAACATCAAGTACGTGCATGCCGATGTGAGCTCTGATAAGAACAGCTACCCGGCCACCGATGTGGTGCTGTGCATCAACACCTGGCTGAATGCCTCGCTTGAGATCCGCGAAAGCCTGATCGACCGCACGTGCAAAGGCGTGAAGAAGGGCGGGCACCTGCTGCTGGTGGTCCCCTCGCTGAACAGCGCGCTGCTCACGGCCTACCGGCACCTGCAGTGGAACCTGCGCGATGGCATGGACCCGAAGGAGGCGCAGAAAGCTGCGGCGATCAACAGCAACGGGCTCGAGCACGGGCTGGTGAGCATCGATAACGTGCCCACCAAGCACTACCTGCGCGAGGAGCTCGAGGCCCTGTTGGACGAACGAGGCTTCCATGTGCTTGACATCGAGAAGATCGAGTACCCGTGGGGCACGGAGTTCGATGCCCCGCCACGCTGGATGAAAGCGCCCTTCCCCTGGGATTGGTTCGTGGCGGCGAAGCGGGTGCGTTAAAGCATCGAACTTCGGCTACGGCAGGCAGCGTACTTTCGGTCGGGCGTGTCCCACCTGAAATCCGCGACCATGAATAGAGCTGTACTCCACTTCGCGATTCTCTTGCCAGCAAGCGCGATCGCGCAACCCTACCTGCCCGGATTCAGCCCTTCGGATACGTTGACGATCGCCTGCCCGCAGGACCCCGGTGTCAACATTCTCACCTACGCGGGCTGGGAGGCCTACCAAACACTCGACGATACATGGTGGGGGCCTAGGGACCCTGCGACCTGCATCAACCTGGCCCATGTGACCGGGAATTGGGTGTGGCCACGCATCGCTGTGAATGAGATCGATGCATCAAGGCCTGTTTTCATCCGGGCGCTGTACGATGACAACAACGTGCTTCCGCTCACAACCAACAACCAATATGCGATTGGCTTCCAGGCCTTCGGCCCGGGCAGCTTCGACAACGGCCCGTGCCCCGGCGGGCCCTGCTCCGGCCTCTTCGCTGGTGTGCGCATACCCGACGCCAGCGGCACCGGAACCGCTATGCGCTGGTACCAAGCGGCTTACGATGAGCAAGACTTCTCCACGTACCAGTTGGAGCTCTGCGTGCCCACGGAGAAGTTCGCCGAGAACGACTTGCGCGAATTCGTAGTGAGCCTGAAGCTGAACGGAGCACCGCCGGGCACATACATCGACAACCTCTACAGCGAAGTACAGGACATGAGCGCCTGGGGCACCTTGGTGCCGCTCACCAGCGCGAACCTGCCGCAATTCCTTGGCAGCCAATTCTCCTACTGGATCGGCTGGGGCTGGGACAACATTCTGGTGATGCATGACAATGCCGACTACCCGGACGCCGACCATGTGTACCACCTTGATGTGCCGCCTGTGCCGAACGTGGCCTCTCCGACGAATGTGACCATGTACCTGCAGCCATTCTCGGGCTTCAATTTTCAGCCCTACACGGAGCTGCGTGGCGGCCTTGTGCTCGGGAGCGATTCGATACGGCACCCGCTGACCGTGGTGAACGACGGTGCCGACCTCTGCATGGGTTGGGAGTTCATCGAGGTTGTCTGGACGGCCAATACGAGCTACGTCCACCAACATGGCCACATTTCGTTCGAGGGGCGCAACGCCTGCTTCCAGTTCCAGTCGGGCAGCGCGTTGCGCGTTGCCGATGGAAGCACCTTCCATTACGGACAGGAAGGCCGCGGCATGCTGCTGCTAATTGAGGGCTCTGCGCTTCACGTTGGCGCGAATGCCGAGCTCGTGATGAACGGCACCATGATCATCAAGGAGCCTGCAGAGGTGAGCGAGGAACGTGACATGCACATTACACTCCGCGAAGGGGCACGGTTGCGATTTGCTCCCGGCTCGCGCTTGATCAACGATTGGAGCAATGGTCAGCGCATGAAGCTCGTGGTCACCCTCGATGGCGGCAGCATCGACGTCGGGGGGCTCAGCCCAGAGGATCGCACCAAGGTGGTGGTGATCGAACTGCCGAAGGAGGAATGGACTGAACTCTCCGTGCTCGGTAATCCGGTGCGCGACCAATTGCGCTTCTCGTTCGCAACCCGTTCTCATGGCGACCTGAAATTGCGCTGCATGGATGCCCTGGGCCGCTTGGTGATGGATTCGCAGGAGCGTGTGGCCGTTGGCCACAACGCCCTGGAAATACCGGCTCATCACCTGAAGCCCGGAGAATACATCCTGGAATTGGTACTGGGAAGCGAAAGGCGGACGGTTCGGTTCGTGAAGGCTTGATGAGGCGCCCTCTACTTCTTCGGCGCCCGCCCCAGCAGCAGATCCATGTAGAAGCCCGGCTTCTTCAGCCGTTCGCGCAAATCCATGTCAGTGAACATGCTGCTGATCGTGTCGGCGAGCGCGGGATTCCTGTTCGCGCGGTCCACCACGAAATCGAAGAGCCAGGGCTGATGCGCCAACTGCTGCAAGCGGGTGCTGATCGCGAGCTCCTTGCCGAGACGCCTCCAAACCCGGTCGTCATAGGAGCGTAGGCGGACAGCGCTGCAGTCTTCTGCCGCAAGCGCCTCCATGGCAACATCCGCAGCATGCATCCCGCTGATCATCGCATGGCTGATGCCCTCTCCGGTGAAGGGGTCGATCAGATGAGCGGCATCGCCAACGAGCAGGTAGCCCTCACCGCTGATGCGCCGGCGCTTACTCGCCAACGGAAGCCCCATGCCCTGCACGCCGCCCTCGATCGTGGCGCCGGCGAAACGTTCCTTGAGCTGCGGATGCGATCCGATCAATTCGAGCAGCAGCTTCTTCAGGTCCGCCTTGCGGCGCCGCACCACATCGCTGCGAAGCCCCAAGCCCACATTCGCTCTTCCGCCCGGCAAAGGGAATACCCAGAGGTAGCCGGGCAGGAGCTCCCTCAGGAAGAGCAGCTCGATGAAACCATCGCGATCGAGGCCCTTCACGCCGCTGTAATAAGCCCGCACCCCGGCTGCATGGTGCCGGGGCTCCATGGGCAACCGTCCGTGGTGCCGTGCGAAGGATGAATTCGCACCGCTGGCATCGATGATGATCCGCACGTTGAGCTCATGAAGGTGGCCCTCCTGCTCGATGCTGACGGTCCACCCGCTGTCGTGCCGTGTGAAGGACCTCACCGTTGCGCTTTCGAGACTGGTGATGCCGGCGGCTCTCTTCACGCGCTGGAAGAGCATGTCGTCGAAGCCGAGGCGCGGCATGATGGCGCCCGGCGCTTCGCCCGTTCCGGTCTGGCGCGAGAAGGGCACCCGCAGCGCGCGGCCGCTGGGCGACACAAAGGTGACGCCCCAGCTGGGCATGGTGCGGGCATCGCGCTTCACGCTGGCGGCCAATCCCTGATCCAGTCGCTCCAGCGCGCGCATCACCTTGCCGCTGAGTGCATCGCCGCAGACCTTATCGCGCGGGAATCGCGCCTTCTCGATGAGCACCGCATCGATTCCATGCTTCGCGAGCTGCAGCGCGGCGGAACAGCCGCCGGGGCCTCCGCCCACGATGCACACGTCGGCATGCATCAGCGGCGGTGATCAGGGGCGCAGGTGCGCAGCGGTGAACTGATCGAGGAAGCGGGCATCGTTCTCCCAGTAGAGGCGCAGGTCGGGCACCCGGTAGATGAGCTGCGCGATGCGCTCCACGCCCATGCCCAAAGCGAAGCCGCTGTACTCCTCGGGATTGATTCCGCAGTTCGCAAGCACAGCTGGGTCCACCATGCCGCAGCCCATGATCTCCACCCAGCCGCTGTGCTTGCACACATTGCAGCCGGGACCACCGCAGATCGTGCAGCTCATGTCCACCTCGGCGCTCGGCTCGGTGAAGGGGAAATAGCTGGGCCGCAGGCGGATGCTCACCTCCGGGCCGAAGAGGCTCTTCGCGAAATAGTCGAGCGTGCCCTTCAGCTCCGCGAAGCTCACATCCTTGTCCACGTAAAGCGCCTCGACCTGATGGAACATGCAGTGCGCGCGCGCGCTGATGGCCTCGTTGCGATAGACGCGTCCGGGCGAGATCGTGCGGATCGGTGGCTTCTGCCCTTCCATCGCGCGCACCTGCACGCTGCTGGTGTGCGTGCGCAAGGCGAATCCACCGGGACCCTCCACGAAGAAGGTATCCTGCATGTCGCGCGCAGGATGGTCGGGCGGGAAGTTGAGCGCGGTGAAGTTGTGGTGGTCGTCCTCCACCTCAGGCCCCTGGCTCACGGTGAAGCCGATGCGCGCGAACACATCGATGATCCGCTGGCGCACCAAGGTGATCGGGTGAAGCGAGCCGGTGTGCTCGGAAAGAGCGGGAGCGCTGGAGTCGATGGCGGGCCCCGCCGATTCGATCGTTCCATTCGCGCCGGCCTTGAGCTCCTCCCATCGCGCCTGCGCCCTCTGCTTCAATTGATTCATGCGCTGGCCCAAGGCGCGCTTCTCCTCGCCGGCCATGAGCTTGAAGGCCTCGAAGAGTTCCGTGACCGCACCGTTGCGGCCCAGCATGGCTACGCGGAAACGCTCCACCTCTTCGGCGGTTCGGGCTTCGGCCTTGGCTAATTCGGCCTCGATGGCGGCTAGGCGGTCGTGCAGGCTCATGGCTTGGGGCGCACGAAGATGCGGATGTCCTTCAAGGGGCGGTCCTGCCCGTCGCAGAGCGTGTTGCAGATGGCATCGAGCACCTCGAGGCCCTCGACCACTTCGCCGAAGACGGTGTAGGCGCCATCAAGGTGCGGCGCGCCGCCCTGCTCAGCGTAAACGCCACGCTGCTCATTGGTGTAGCTCACGGGGGTGCCGTAACGGGCATTGCGCTGCACGGTGCGATCGAGCTCCTCCCGGTTATGCATGCGGCCCTGAACCAGATAGAACTGGCTCCCGTTGCTGCGCCGCTCAGGGTTCACCTCATCGGGCGAGCGAGCCGCGGCCAAAGCCCCACGCTTATGGATGAAGCGAGGGTCGATCTCTTGCGGGATCGTGTAGCCTGGACCGCCTTGCCCGAGCGGGGTGCCGGGGGCGGCGTGCTTGCTCTCCGGATCGCCGGCTTGGGCCATGAATCCTGTGATCACCCGGTGGAAGAGCAAGCTGTCGTAGGCTCCGGCGCGGGCCAGTTTGAGGAAATTGTCCCGGTGCAGGGGAGTCTCGTTGTAGAGGGCCACGATCATGTTCCCCATCGTGGTCCGGATCTCCACCAAGGGCCGAACAGGCGCCGCCGGAGCCTGGGCCATCGTCCCAAGGCTGGCCCAAGCGCTCAGAACAGCCAGGATCACTGGCCGCCCGGGTTTGGGCCATCGCCTTACATTTGACATCCGTTTCACGAAGCGCCCAAAAGTAGACCAATGACCAAGCTCAACTCCTTCCGCGTCCTTACCGGCGCGATGGTACTGGCACTCTTCGGCTTCGCTCTGCCTGCGTGCAACAAGCAGAAGCCCACCAAGGCCCTGATCACCGTGCAGCTCGAGGACGGCACGCCGGTACCCGAAGCCTTGGTGAAACTCTACGCTGACCCTGCCTATCCGCTGGGCGATCCCACCCGCCTGGACAAGGAAGGCACCACGGATGGCGGTGGGCTGGTGGTGTTCGACTACTCCGAGTTCTACAAGAAGGGTCAGAGCGGCTTCGCGGTGCTCGATATCATCTGCACCTGGGATACGCTCGTAGGCGAGGGCATCATCAAGATCGAGGAGGAACAGGACAACGAGGAGACCATCACGCTGCTCCCGGCCGAATAAGGCTCACACCCTCTCGAAGTAGGCCAGCACCGCTTCTTTCATCAGTCGTTCCTGATCCTCGGCACTGAGCGGGGGCAAGTCCTGCACGCGCTCGAAGTGGGGCCATCCATCGGCATCGCGGCCCAGCTCGCGGTAGTACCCGTATGGCAGCAGCAGCACGCAGATGCCGATGTGCATCAGGGCCACCTTCTCATCCTTCTTGAACTCGCGCGCATGCTGCCCCAATTCCTGCACCCCGATGAGGAAGATGATGGCGTTGAGGTCGAGGGTGCCCCCATCGAATCGCTTGGAGAGAGAGGCGACCAGGTCGCGCCAGCGTTTCTCGAAGGTGAGGTCCATGGGCGGCGAAGATGAAGCGCGGATCAGCAATAGGTCGCAGGTGGCATCTTCACGCCCGCATGAACTGGCTCGACATCGTCCTGCTCATCATCTTGGGCGCTTCCGCCTGGAAAGGGTTCCAGCGCGGCTTCGTCATTGAGGTCGCATCGCTCCTCGGCCTGGTGCTCGGCATCTGGGCGGGCATCCACCTGAGCGACCGCGTGATCAATGCGCTCGGCTTGGAGGTGAAGGGCGCGGCGGCGGCCTTCCTGATCACCTTCGGCCTGGTGCTGGCCCTCGTGGTGGTGCTGGGCCATCTGCTCACCAAGGCCATCGACCTGGCGGCCCTGAGCATCCCGAACAAGATGGCCGGAATCGCCTTCGGGGCTCTGCGCTCGGCCTTCACGCTCAGCATCGCGCTGAACCTGCTGCACGGTTGGAGCGCCGGAGTACTCCCGCCAGCTGATGTGCGCGAGCAATCACGGCTGCATCCCGCTCTTATGATCCTCGCGCCCTTCGTGGTCCCGAAGCTGAACGAGACGAAGTGGATGGAAGAGCTGAAGCAAGATGTGGAGCGCAGCGTTGACCGCTAGCCCTGCACCGCCGCGATACCCGGAAGCACTTTCCCCTCAAGGTACTCCAGCATGGCACCGCCACCGGTGCTCACATAGCTGATCCTGCCCGCAAGGCCGAACTGGTTCACCGCCGCCACGCTATCGCCACCGCCTACGAGCGAGAAGGCGCCAATGCTCGTGGCTTCGGCAACGGCCTGCGCGACGGCGATGGTGCCTTGTTGGAAGGGCTGCATCTCGAACACGCCCATGGGGCCGTTCCAGAGCAGCGTCTTGCTGCGCAGGATGGATGCCCTGAATGCCTCGATGCTCTTCGGGCCGATGTCGAGCGCCATCCATCCGTCGGGCACCGCGTCCGCTTCGCATTGATCGGTGTTCGCGGTGATTGCGAATGCGTCGGCCACCACGGCATCCGTTGGGATGTGCAGCTTCACGCCTTTCGCCTCCGCTTCCTTGACGATGCTGCGAGCGGTGTCGAGCAGGTCCTCTTCCACCAGCGATGCTCCGGTGCTGCCGCCCATGGCCTTCACGAAGGTGTTGGCCATGCCGCCGCCGATGATCAGCTCATCGCACTTCCCGATCAGGTTCCGAAGCACATCGATCTTGCTGCTCACCTTGCTCCCGCCTACGATGGCGGTCATCGGGCGCTGCGGATCCCCCAGCACCCTGCCCACGCTGTCGATCTCGGCCTGCATCAGATAGCCGAAGAGCTTCGCGGCCGGGAAGAACTTCGCGACGATGGTGGTGCTGGCATGCGCGCGGTGCGCCGTACCGAAGGCGTCGTTCACGTACACGTCGCCCAGCTCGCTCAGGATCCTGCTGAATGCCTCATCACCGGCTTCTTCCTCCGGATGGAAGCGCAGGTTCTCGAGCACCAACAATTCTCCGGGCTTAAGCGCAGCGGCCTTCGCCTTGGCGTCGGGCCCCACGCAATCCGTTGCGAAGAGCACCGGCCGCCCAAGCAGGCCGCTCAAGTGGTCCGCGATGGGCTTCAGGCTCATCGCCGGGTTCACCTTGCCCTTCGGGCGACCGAGATGGCTCATGAGGATCGCGCTGCCGCCGTCCTTCAGGATCTTGTTCACGGTCGGGATGATCGCGCGCGCCCGGGTGTCGTCGGTCACCTTGCCATTCGCGTCCTGCGGAACGTTGAGGTCCACGCGCACCAAGGCTTTCTTGCCATTGAAGGAGAAGGAATCCATTGTGATCATGGCCGCGAATATCGGAAGCGGGTGCCTGCCTGCCCGGTGTCCGCCATTGGCCGACTCTGCAGCAACTTCGCGCCATGCTCTTCTCCAAGGTCATCGGTCATGCCGCATTGAAGGCGAAGCTGATCGGCAACATCCGCGATGGGCGTGTGCCGCACGCGCAGCTCTTCGTAGGGCCGCGCGGCAGCGGCAACCTGCCGCTCGCACTGGCCTATGCGCAATACCTGTTGTGCGAGCAGCGCGGGCTGGCCGATGCCTGCGGCGCCTGCCCTTCGTGCCAACAGATGGCCAAGCTGGCGCACCCCGACCTGCACCTCTTCTTCCCGATCGCCTTCCTGGAAAAGAAGCCGCGCACCTGTGACTATTTCACGGCGAGCTGGCGCGAGGCCGTGCTGGCTGAACCGTACATCGACCTCGACCGCTGGCGCGATAGCCTCGATAGCGAAAACAAGCAGCTGCGCATGGGCGTGGAGATCGCGGCCGAGATCCAGCAGAAGCTCGCGCTGCGCAGCTTCCGAGGCGGCTATAAGGTGATCCTGGTCTGGTTGCCCGAACTGGTGGATCACCAGGCCGCGAACAAGCTGCTCAAGGTGCTCGAGGAACCGGAGGCCCGAACGCTCTTCCTGCTGGTCTCCACCGATCCGGAGCAGCTCATGGCCACCATCCTCAGCCGCGCCCAGCTGGTGAAGGTGAATGCCCACGAACCGTCCGAGGTGGCCGACGCCCTGAGAGAGCGATTCCCCGAGCTGGGCTCCGAGGAGGCCCAAGCCATCGCCATCCGCAGTGAAGGTGACCTGCTCGAGGCCCTGAGCATGGCCAGCAAGGGCGAAGAGGAGCACTTCGTCTTCTTCCGCGATTGGCTGCGCGCTTGCTACAAGCGTGAAGTGGCCAACGCCGCCGAGCTGGGTGAGGGCTTCGCCAAGCAGGGACGGGAATGGCAGAAGGCCCTGATGCGCTACGGCCTCTTCATCATGCGCCAGTGCGCACTGCAATGGATGCAGGCGGCTCCGCTGGTGCGCGTGGCCGGCCAGGAGCTCGAGTTCGTGGGCCGATTCAGCGCGCTGCTCAACGAGCGCAATGCCGAGGGCATCCGCCGAGAGCTCGAGACCGCTCACACGCACATCGAGCGCAACGCCAACCCCAAGGTGCTCTTCATGGATGTGAGCTACCGGATGATGACGATGCTGAAGGGTTGACTGATGCGCGGTGCTTACCGCGAAGCTCAGGATCGCAATCGGACTGCGAAGGATACGGTCCGCTTCACTCCAGGATCACACGCACCGCCATGCGGCCTTCGGCGCGCCAGACCTCAAGCAAATAGGGCCCGGCGCGCAATCCGTCCGTTGATATCATGAAGTGATCGCTGCTCCTGGGCGATCCGTTGCCGCTGCGGGCCGAGCGTCCCAATGCGTCGCGCAGGCTCCATCGCTCGACGGGCGCGGCGGGGTCCGTCCAGATCGTGATGGCCCCAGTCGCGGGATTCGGATGCACATGCAGGGAGGGCCCTGATGCCGGCTCCGCGCCGAGGCTGGCGATGAGGTCATCATCGATGATGATGTTCTCGTCGCCGGACTGATAGTTCGTCCAGATGAAATAGGTAAGGAACATCTCATCGGTCGTCGTGGGCCCCAGGTACACGTTCTCCGGCGGGGAATTGGGATTGTACGGATTCGCGATGGTGTTGTCGTACACGCCCTCGCTCTTGATGCGCGAGCCCGCCGGGATCACCTGCACCGTCTGGAAGTAGTAGTAGCGCTGCCAGTGGAAATCCCATTGCGGGATGTCGATTAGCGGGATGCTATCGCCTTGCGGCGTCTCGAACCACACCTTATAGCTCTTGCCCAACAGGTGCATATGCGGGCAGATCGCGAGGAACGAGCGCGTGTTCGGCACCACGAATTCCTGGTGGTAGGTCCGCACCGTATTCGCCGGCAGCGTGAAGGGGCCATCGACGAGCGTGGGGGCCCCTTGCCCAAGCAGCCAGCCCACCGATACCGGCCGGATGCCTGTGGTGGCCGTGGTGAACTGCAGATTGATGCGCGTCGAATCCACCTGCCCTTGCGCGCCTGGGCCATAGTGGATCTCGAGCACGAAATCGCTGCCGGGCGGCACCGCGATGCCCCAGTTCTCCGGGTATTCAACGACATCGCCACCGGGCTGCCAGGCATTCATGTAATAGCTGTAAGTAGGACTGCCCGTGCTTGAATTGAATCCCGGCAATGCCGTCTGCTGATCGAAGGCCATTGAGGAGCCGGTGACATCGTAGCTGATATCACAATGGTGCACCACGGCATCGAGCCCTGGCAGCACCTCCATCTTGTTGATGTAGATGGTCTGCGGGAACGGATTGGGGATGGCGAACCAGCGATACTCGTCCGTGTTGTACTGGAGCGTGTACGGCTCGATGGCCACCGCATGGTCGATCTGCCCCAGCGTGGATCCGCTGGGAAGGAACTCCGGCGGTTCCGGCTCCAGCGCAGGATCGCCGAAGGGCGCGCCGAAATTGATCCAGTCCACGATCGCATTGATCTCCGCCTGGGTCAGCACGTTCTCGTTGGCAAAATGCCTGTACTCCGGATCCGCTGGCCACGGCGGCATGTGGCGCGAGGTGATGGCCGCCGGGATCTCCGTTCCGGCAGCGACGGCATCGGCAAAACTCATGAGGGGAAAGGGGCCGATGCCGCCGTCATGGTGGCAGCTTGAGCAGTGCTCGTAGATGATCGTGGCCACATCGGGGCTCCAGTAAGGTTCCTGCGCGCAAGCACCGGTGCACGCGATCAGTGCGAGGCAAACTGATCGAACCCTGTTCATTCAGCCAAGGTAGGCCGTTGCGGCCGCTTCGCAGGTCCCGAATCAAGCGTGCGGCTGGCGTGCAAGGCACGCCGATGATGGCCCGGCCGCAGGTGCCCAAGTATCTTCGCCCCCATGGCATGCGGGAATTGCGGCACAGGCGCTCATGGCAAACCGGCCGGGTGCAAGAGCAATGGCTATTGCAGCACCAGCGGGTGCAACAAGCTGGGGGTCTTCGACTGGCTCACGGGCGTGCCCCTTCCGCACGGGCAAACCGCCTTCGATGGCGTGGAGGTGCGCTTCAAGAACACCCACAAGACCTTCTACCGCAACGCCAGCGGCCTTCAACTCATGCCCGGCGACCTGGTCACCGTGGATGCGGCACCGGGCTTCGATGTGGGCATGGTGAGCCTCACGGGTGAACTGGTGCGCGCCCAGATGGCGCGTCGCAATGTGGTGGTGGAGACCTACGAGCTGCGCAAGATCCTGCGCAAGAGCACGCAAGAGGACATTGACCGCTGGCACGAGGCCCGCAAGCGCGAAGAGGAGACCATGCTGGCCGCGCGGGAGATGGTGCGCGATGCGCGGCTCGACATGAAGGTGACCGATGTGGAGTTCCAAGGCGACGGCACCAAGGCCACCATCTACTACACTGCTGAGGAGCGCATCGACTTCCGCGGGATCGTGCGCACCATGGCCGACCGCTTCAAGGTGCGCTTGGAGATGAAGCAGATCGGCGCGCGGCAAGAGACCGGGCGCGTGGGCGGCATCGGCAGCTGCGGCCGCGAGCTCTGCTGCAGCACCTGGCTCACCGACTTCCGCAGCGTGACCACCAGCGCCGCTCGCTACCAGCAGCTCGCGCTCAACCCGCAGAAGCTCGCCGGGCAATGCGGCAAGCTCAAGTGCTGCCTCAACTTTGAGCTCGATATGTACATCGAGGCGATCAAGAGCTATCCCTCGCAGAACGCCAAGCTGAAGACCCAGCAAGGAACCGGTGCGCACATCAAGACCGACATCTTCACGGGCAAGATGTGGTACGGCTTCAAGAAGCCGGGCGAGGGCTTCGTGATGGCGGGCTTCCCGGTGGATGTGGTGCGCGACATCATCGCGCAGAACAAGCAAGGCCTGGAGCCGGATGTGGACCTGAACATGGTGGATGAGCCGGTGGAGACCGTGAAGCAGCCGGACTACGAGAATGTGGTGGGGCAGGATGAGCTCACGCGCTTCGACACGAAGATGAAGGGCGGCGGCAAGCGGTCGCGCGGCAGGGGCCGTGGCGATGAGCGGCGCCGGAGCGAGCAAGGCCCTCGACCGTCGCAAGCCCAAGGAGGCCAGAGGCCCCGGCAAGAAGCTCGTCCGTCGCAAGGCCCGAGGCCGCAGAAAGCCCCCGGCGGGCCACGGCAAGAAGGACAAGGCGCGGGCAGCGGTGAGCGGCGGCGGCGGGGCCGCGGCAGGGGCCGCGGCGATCGTCAACAAGGTGGCGGCGCCCCACCAACCCCGCCAACGGCGTGAAAGCCATTGCGTTGCTCTTTCCCTGCGCCCTGCTGCTCTGCGGCTGCGCGGAAAATGTTGTCTTCCAAGCAGACACCCCGATCCCAGATGGCGCGTGGAGCAGTTCGTTCAAGCCCTCCTTCGCCTTCGATATCACCGACACGCTCAGCGGCCACAACGTCTTCATCGATGTGCGCCACACCGGCGAATACGCCTACAGCAACCTCTACCTCTTCCTCGACCTCGAAGGGCCTGGCGGGCGCAGCAAGCGCGACACCGTGGAGTGCCTCCTGGCCGACCCCATGGGCCGCTGGCTCGGCAAGGGCACCGGTTTCATCTTCGCCAGCCGCACGCGCGATGCCAAGGTGCTCTACCGCTTGGGCAATCGATTCCCAAGACCCGGGCGCTACACCATCACCCTTGAACAGGGCATGCGCGATGAGCCGCTGCCGGGCATCATCGACGTGGGCGTGAGCATCGAGCGGGGCGAGCCGTAAGCCTGCGCACACCTGCACGGTGGTAAGACCCGTTAATGCAGCGTGCCGCCGCAGCACCGGCAGATAATTTCGCGCCGCTCCAATGGCCAAGCCCACCTCCCACTCCAAGTCCGGCGCCAGCGCCAGGCGCCGCGGGCTCATCTGGTGGGGCCTTGTGCTCTCGCCGGTGCTCGGCATCTACGCCTTGCTCGGTGCAGCAGCGCTCAGCGACCTGCCCAGCATCGAGGACCTGGAGAATCCGCGCAGCGATCTGGCCACCGCCTTGCTCTTCAGCGATGGCACGCAGATGGGCCAGTACTACAAAGAGAACCGCATCCCGGTGGGCTACGACCGCATCAGCCCGAACGTGGTGAGGGCGCTGATCGCCACCGAGGACGAGCGCTTCCGCGAGCACGGCGGCGTGGACCTGCGCGGCACCCTGCGCGCGGCGGTTTTCCTGGGCAAGCGCGGCGGTGCCAGCACCCTCACGCAGCAGCTCGCCAAGATGCTCTTCCACGACCGCAGCGGCAACGCGGTGAAGCGCGTTTTCCAGAAATTCCAGGAGTGGATCATCAGCGCCCGCCTCGAGCGCATGTACACCAAGGACGAGATCATCGCCATGTACCTGAACCGCTTCGACTGGGTGAACCAGGCGGTGGGCATCCACAGCGCGTCCCGCGTCTATTTCAACACCACGCCCGATTCGCTGAAGCTGCATGAGGCCGCCATGCTCGTGGGCATGTGCAAGAATCCCGCGCTCTTCAACCCGCGCAAGGATTACCGCATCGATACCGTGCTGCACCGCCGCATGGTGGTCTTCGACCAGATGCGCCGCAATGGCTACATCACGCGCGCCGAGTACGATTCGCTGAAAGCCCTGCCGCTCGGACTCGACTTCCAGAGCGTGAGCCACACCGAGGGGCCCGCACCCTATTTCCGGGAAGCACTCCGCGAGAAACTGCAAGCGCTGCTCGACAGCAAGGACGATCAAGGCAACTTGCGCTACCCCAGGCCCGACGGCCAGCCCTACGACCTCTACACCGACGGCCTCAAGGTGTACACCACCATCGACCGCCGGATGCAGGCATACGCCGAGTGGGGCGTGCGTGAGCACTTGGGCACCGAGCTGCAAGCGGACTTCTTCAAGGACATCGCCCGGAAGAAGAACAGACCCTTCGACTTCCGCGTGAGCCAGGCTGAGATCGACAAGATCCTGAGCGATGCCATGAAGCGCAGCATGCGCTACAAGGTGATCACCGGGCAAGCAGTGCGGCAGCTGCGAGCGGCCGGCTCGCTTCATCGTGAAGGAGATGCACGAGGGCGCGATGCACTTCCATTGCAGCCCCGAGAAAGGCGAAGGGAGCAACCGCGGCTGCGATGCCTGGTGGCCCGTGGTGAAGGAAGGGGACATCCCCAAGGTATTCGACACTCCGGTGAAGATGCGCGTGTTCAGCTGGAAGGGCGAGATCGACACCGTGATGAGCCCGATGGATTCGATCCGCTGGTACAAGAGCTTCCTGCGCAGCGGCCTCTTGAGCATGGACCCGCGCACGGGCTTCGTGAAGGCCTGGGTGGGCGGGGCTGATTTCAAGCACTTCCAATTCGATCACGTGGACAAGGCGCGGCGCCAGGTTGGCAGCACCTTCAAGCCCTTCGTGTACGCCACCGCGATCCGCGAGGGCATGGATCCCTGCAGGCAGCTGCCCAACCAGAAGGTGTGCTTCGACATGCCCGCGCCGCAGCCCCAATGGTGCCCGGAGAACAGCGATGGCGAATACGGCGGCATGGTGACCGTGGAGTACGCGCTGGCCAACTCCATGAACACGGTCACCGCCTGGCTCATGAAGCAGTATGGGCCGGAGAGCGTCACCGTGCTCGCGCGGCACATGGGCGTGAAGAGCCCGCTGGAGCCCGTGCCCTCGCTCTGCCTCGGCGTGGCCGACCTGCGCCTCTCGGAGATCACCGGCGCGTTCAGCTCCTTCGCCAACAAAGGCGTTTACATCGAGCCCATCCTCTTCACCCGCATTGAGGACAAGAATGGCAACACCATCCTCGACGTGGTGCCCAGAACCTACGAGGCCCTCGACGAGCGCACGGCCTACATCATGCTCAAGATGCTCAAGAGCGTGGTTGATGGCGCATACAATCCTGCCAGCGGCAAGGTGGTGGGCACCGCTTTGCGGCTCCGCACCAGCTGGGGCACCCGGCAGAAGTACGCCAACATCAAATTCCCCACAGCGGGCAAGACCGGCACCACGCAGAACAACAGCGATGGCTGGTTCATCGGCATCACCCCTGACCTGGTCACCGGCGTGTGGACCGGAGCAGAGGACCGCAGCGTGCGATTCAGCACCACCGACAAGGGCCAGGGTGCGAACATGGCTTTGCCCATCTACGGTTACTTCATGAACAAGGTGTACGCCGACCCCACCATCGAGATCAGCACCGGTGATTTCGAGCGGCCCGAAGGCGACCTGGGCGTGGTGTTCGATTGCCGCGCGGCGAAGGGCGGCACGCAGAACTCGCTGAACTGGGGGGATTGACCGGGGCTTGATCCCGCTACGCAGCCCCGCCTCCACGGTCGGGCATGCCGCTCACCGCGTCGCATTCGGCCCGTGTGATCCGATAGTCGGAGCATTGATTTCACCCGTGGGGTGACGTGTCCAACAAGGCTTGCCGATGGCGTTTGCTCCGCATGGCATGGGTAGGCCCCGAGATCATTGTGACTGTACAAGGTGCATGCTTCCGAAAACCAAGCATCGGCGAGGGCCCTTTGTGACCACCATCATCATCCACCCTTGGAAAACCACGAACTTCGCACGTCAACCGAACACTACTACCCATGGCAACCGGACTCAAAGACGTCGACTACGGCCTGGAGAAGATCATGGCCGATGCTCAGGACTTCCTGCCCCTGCTGGGCACGGACTACGTGGAACTGTACGTGGGCAACGCCAAGCAGAGCGCACACTATTACAAAAGCGCATGGGGCTTCCAAAGCCTTGCCTATGCAGGTCTTGAGACCGGCGTGAAGGACCGTACCAGCTACGTGCTGGTGCAGGACAAGATCCGCCTGGTGCTGACCACGCCGATGAACCCCGAGAGCCCGATCAACGAGCACATCCGCAAGCACGGCGATGGCGTGAAGGTGATCGCGCTATGGGTGCCCGATGCGAAGAAGGCCTGGGAGGAGACGACCAAACGCGGCGCGAAGAGCTTCATGGAGCCGGTGCGCGAGGAGGATGAGCACGGCTTCGTGGTCCGCAGCGGCATCCACACCTACGGCGAAACGGTACACATCTTCGTGGAGCGCGACAATTACAAGGGCGCGTTCCTGCCCGGCTTCAAGCCGTGGAAGAGCCACTACAACCCACCCCCCACCGGCCTGAAGTTCATCGACCACATGGTGGGCAACGTGGGCTGGGGCGAGATGAACACCTGGGTGGATTTCTACGCCCGCGTCATGGGCTTCGCGCAGCTGGTGAGCTTCGACGACAAGGACATCAGCACCGAGTACACCGCGCTGATGAGCAAGGTGATGAGCAACGGCAACGGCCGCATCAAGTTCCCGATCAACGAGCCCGCCGAGGGCAAGAAGAAGAGCCAGATCGAGGAGTACATCGATTTCTACAACGGCGCCGGTGTGCAGCACATCGCGGTGGCCACCAACAACATCATCGAAACAGTCGGAGCGCTGAAGGACCGCGGTGTGGAGTTCCTGTACGTGCCGCCCAGTTACTATGACACGGTGATGGACCGCGTGGGCGAGATCGACGAGGACCTGGCGGTGCTGAAGCAGCACGGTGTGCTGGTGGACCGCGACGACGAGGGCTACCTGTTGCAGCTCTTCACCAAGCCGGTCTTGGACCGCCCCACGATGTTCTTCGAGATCATCCAGCGCAAGGGCGCGAAGAGCTTCGGCAAGGGGAACTTCAAGGCGCTGTTCGAGGCGATCGAGCGGGAGCAGGAGAACAGGGGGACGTTGTAGGCGGGACCCTTGCGACATAATCGAAGGGCGTCGCCATGTGGCGGACGCCCTTCGTTACTACAGGCGGCTTCCCTGTTGGAGTGCGCTACACTTGCGCAGGTCAGCACGACTACTTCCGCACGAGCCATGCGCAAACTCAAGTTCGATCGCAACCGCTACGGCAACGGCCTGCTCATCGACTCGGTGGACATGACCGAGTTCGACCGCTCCATCGTGGAAGCGGTACCGGACTTCCATTTGCTCGGCTCCATCGAACAGGGCAGCGGTTCCATGCGGATCGGCACCCATCGATTGAAGGTGCGGTCCGGGAGCATCATCACCATCACGCCCGGCCAGCCGGTGGATCTGACCGGTTGTACTCTGGACCGGGCCACTTGGATCTTCTTTGAAGCCGGATTCCTTGATCTCCTGTTCGAGGAAGCCCACTTCACCTACAAGTTCAGCTTCTTCCACGACCTCGAAGCTTCCCCTGCGCTGAAACCAGACAAAAGGACATTCCAGGCATGTGATGGGCTCGCCAAGGAGATCCACAATGAGTTGCGCAAACCCTCCGGCGACAGCAAGCAGTTCCTACGGGCCGCCCTCCATCTGCTGCTCGTGCGTCTCCAACGCACGCACCGGGCCGCGTTCAGGCACGGTCAGGGCCTCGTCAGTGATACGCGCCTGCAGCAGCTACGCTACTTGCTGGCCAATAAGTTGACGGAGCTGCGCACGGTGGAAGCCTTTGCCGCGGAACTGGCCATCAGTAGGGGCCATTTGCACAAGTTGGCGCAGCGAAACTTCGCGCGTTCAGCCAAGCAGCTGATCGAGGACCATCGCATGATGCACGCATGCCGAGCACTGCTGCTCACGGACTCCGATGTCGCATCGATCGGCTATGACCTGGGCTACACCGATCCAAGCAACTTCGCCCGTTCCTTCCGCAGGCACATGGGTCTTTCGCCGGCCGCCTATCGCCAGCAGGCGACAAAGTGACCGTCACTCTTCCGGATCGACCGATCAGGGCCCTGCTACAGGCTCTTGTTTTGCCCTGCGATCGGAACAGCCTGGATCGGCTCTACCAAACAGGGCCGGTCGGGGTTGCATCATCGCCCTACGAGTCAGTCCAAACAAACGAATAGAACATGAACACTTTTCGAACTGCGACCGCTTTCATGCTCGCTACGAGCCTGTACCTAGTAAGCTGCAAAAAGGAGAATGACGAGCCCCAGACCGTGAACGAAGGAACCCAGAACGAAACCAACGATGATGTGTTCGAATTAGCCATCCGTAGATTGAACCCTGGACAGAACATCGCTGATTTCGTAGCGGCACGTGACGCCTTCGTGGCGGAACTAATGGCACGACCCGGCACCTCCAACGACCGCGAGTTCCAGCCCTCGTTCGACCTGCTGGCGTCAGGACTGCCCTTGGACAGTATCTACATCGGCATGACCCAGTATGCCGACCTGAACACTTTCAGCACGCTAGGCCAACAGCTTATCTCCATACCGGAGGCAACGACGTTCTTCGCGACCTTCGTGCCGATCACCTTCGAGGTACTGCAACCCCTCCCAGGGTATGGACCGATCGACCTCTCCACGATTGCTCCCTTGAACTCAGGACGGATCCTGGAGATCGCAGTGCGCGACATCAGCGCATACTCCAACTTCGATACGACCGACTATGTTACCAAGCGCGACAGCTTCCTGACCCTGCTTGCCCAGCAACCGGGTTTTGTTCAGGAGATCCAGTGGCGGAGCGTACTGAACAACAACGTCGTGGTCGGGATGACCGTGTACGACAGTCAAGCGGCCGCGCTGGCGATCGGTATGGACCCGAACTTCATGGGGGATCCTGCTGTGTCGGAATTCCTTGGTGCCTACCCACCCACTCAGTTCGGTGCATTGAACACCGTACTCAAGTAAGGTGACCGATCGTCCTGAAAGCCGCACGGATACCGACCCCCATTCGATCTGGGAGATCAATTTTCCGAAGGAGGTACGGGACCTGGGTCGCCTTCCACAGCAATGATCCAACCATGCATCACGAAGTGCGATCACGGGAGATCCTGTTGAGCCAAAAGACAAAATGACCAGCGTTACCTGATCGACCGCCCAGGGCCCTGCTGCCAGAACTTGCCTTAACCACCAAAGTCGAACACACATGGACCAACTCATCATCACCGGACTGGCTGCAGCCATCGCGTTTGCGTCCGTTCCAACAATCGAAAACACAACGCCAATGAAGGAAAAACCCATCTTCGAGCTTGCCGTCCGCATGGTGAAGGACGGTGAACAGGAGGCATTCGAAAAGGCCCGCGCACAGTTCATCCAGTTGCTCACCAAGCAGGATGGCGTGAGCAACGACCGCGAGTTCAGTTCCTTCTACGCACTGCCCGCTCCCGACGAACGACCCGTGTTCATCGGCATGACGCAGTATCCTTCCATGTCCCGTGTGGGCGAGATCCAGTCGGTGCCTGAAGTTCAGCAGGCCTTCGGAGCGTTCGCCGCCACCATGGACCTGAAGGCCT
The DNA here is from genome assembly GCA_016716605.1 of Flavobacteriales bacterium. Taxonomy (NCBI): domain Bacteria; kingdom Pseudomonadati; phylum Bacteroidota; class Flavobacteriia; order Flavobacteriales; species Flavobacteriales bacterium. The sequence goes on along the minus strand of JADJWA010000001.1, from coordinate 1,026,834 downwards.
ATGCCTTTCTGCAACAGATCGAAGGCAAGCCCTTTGAGCTGGGCAAGGTGCTGCGCACCGAGGGCCAGGTGTTGGAGGTCGCGATGCGGCGCACCCGCTCCGGACAAGAGGCCGCGTTCGAGCGCACGCGCAAAGCCTTCGTGGACATGCTGGACAGGCGCGATGGCGTGCTGGAGAGCTACGAGTTCGCACTGGTGGGCGGGCCGGATACCGAGCGCCTGAGCGTGGGCATGACGGTGTACCGCGACCAGGCCGCTTTCATGGCCATCGCCGGCGAGTTGATGGAGATGCCGGTGACCCAGGCCTACTTCGCCACCTTCGAGGTGGTCGCCTCGCAGTTCGCCACCTCGATCAAGTAAACAGGACCGCAATACGCTTCAAGCGGAAGCGATACCACACATGCGTAGGGCGTCCAATGGGCGCCCTACGTCGTTCCATGAGGTTGTCGTGGACCGTCCCACGATGTTCCTCGAGATCATCCGAGCAAGCGTCTTCGTCCCGACTTGTCGGGAGGGGCGCAAAGTTTCGGCATGGGCAACTTCAAGGCGCTGTTCGAAGCGATCGAGCGGGAGCAGGAGAACAGTGGGGCGTTGTAGGAGGCACTTTCACCGCTCCATAGTTGTCTTGTATATTTGAGGTCGCACTTCAGATCTACAAGGTATGCACCACCTGCCCCGGCTTTCCGAACACCGCTTCCAGCGGCTGCTGAAGACCTTCCCGGCGGTACTGGTGGTGGGGCCAAAGCAGTGTGGCAAGAGCACACTGACGAAGCATGCGTTGCCCGGCTGGGAGCATCTGGACCTGGAGCGACCTGCGGACCTGACCTTGCTGAACGCGGATCTGGAGGGCTTCCTCTCCGTGCGTCCGAAGCAGGTGGTATTCGACGAGGCACAGCGCGTACCGGAACTGTTCGCGGCGCTTCGGCACCGCATCGATAGCGGGACCGGCAAAGGGCGGTACGTATTGCTCGGATCGGCCAGCCCGGCATTGATGCGCTCCGTTTCGGAATCGCTGGCGGGGCGGATCGGCCTGTTGGAGTTGACACCCTTCCGCTCGCAGGAGCTGTATGGCCTTCCCCCACTGAAGGACCGTTGGTTCTGGGGTGGCTATCCGCCCGTGCTTTCGTTGCGCGATGCACAGGCACGTGGCACGTGGCTGGATGCTTACGTGAGCACTTTTCTGGAGCGCGACCTGCCAGCCTTGGGATTGAACCTCCCGGCCAAACGCCTGCGCACGTTGTGGACGATGCTCACCCATGTGCATGGGCAGTTGCTGAACGTATCGGACCTGGCGCGATCGCTTTCTGTGTCGTCGCACACGGTGAATGCGGACCTGGGTGTACTCGAAGGTGCGTTCATGGTCCGGCGCTTACAGCCCTTCTTCGCCAACGTGCAGAAACGGCTTACGAAAAGCCCGAAGCTGTACATCCGGGATACCGGACTTCTGCACTTCCTGGCCGGCTTGCGCAGCAGTCGCGAACTGAACACGTGGCACAAGCGTGGGCATTCGTTCGAGGGGCTGGTGATCGAAGAGCTCTGTGCCATCGCTGATGAGCAGCTTGTCCGGCCCGAGGTGTTCTTCTGGCGCACACAGGCCGGTGCAGAAGTGGATCTGCTCATCCGCAATGGCAACCAACTCTTGCCCGTGGAGATCAAACTGGGCACGACCCTCGACCCGCGCAGCCTTGCCGGATTGAAGCAATGCATGAGCGACCTCGGCCTGAAGCGAGGGTGGGTGGTGAACACCGCCGAGGAGCGGCGGATGCTTTCACCCGGCATCGAGCAGATCCCGTGGGCGGCGATCGTAGCTGGGGAAATGAAGCTGTTCTGAGCAGAGGCAATCAGGCGCAGTTCGAGGCGATGGCGGGAGCAGGTGAACAGGGGGGCGCTTTGATCGGATACCATGCAACGCATTCGAAGGACGTCAAGTAGCGCCCTCTGCCCTGAGCGCCCTGCGCCGAACGCGTACGCGTATCTTCACCTTTATCGCTTCCAATGACCCTCTCCACCGAACAACTCACGGCCGAGTTCGAACGCACACGACCGGCTCTCCGCTCCTACATCCTGCGCATGACCACAAGCCGGCAGGACGCAGAGGACATCGTGCAGGAGACCTGGATCCGGGCGCAACGCAGCTTGGAGTCGTTCAAGGGTGGAAGCAGCGTGAAGACCTGGCTCTTCGCCATCGCTCAGAACATCGCACGTGATCACCTGCGTGCCCTGAAGCGCTGGCCGGAGCAAGTGGGCGACATCTGCAAGGACGCGGCGATGCAGGACCCGGACTTCTTCCGTGAGTCGATGACGCTGCACCAAAGCTCCCCACAGGCGCGTTTCGAGATCCGCGAACACATCGCCCTGTGCTTCACCTGCGTGAGCCGCTCACTGCCGCTGGAAGAGCAGATCGCCTTGCTGCTGCGCGAGGTGCACGGCTTCAGCGCGAGCGAGATCGCGGAGATCATGCAGAGCAACGCGGCCATGGTGAAGTACTGGTTGCATGGCGGAAGGAGCCGCATGATCGACGTGTTCGACCGGCGCTGTGCGCTGATTAACAAGGAGGGCGCCTGCCACCAGTGCACCGAGCTGAACGGCATCTACAATCCGAAGCAGAACGCCCAGGAAGAGGCCGCGAAACTGCGCATGGTGCGCGATGCCGCGAACCCCGACAAGGAGCACCTCTTCGATCTGCGGATGCAGGTGCTGCAGGAGATCGACCCCTTCACCTCGGCGGCCGCGGAGCTACAGATGCATCACCTGGAGTTCGACCGCAAGGTGATGGAGCAGCACGTGGCCGCATCGGCGGACTGAGGCACACGCGGCCAAGGGGATCTCCGGCCTAATCCTATCCTTTCGTTCGCGCCGGTCGTCCAAGAGGCATGCGGCACCTGTTCATCGCCCTTGTCCTCATGTCACCATTCAATGCCACCGCGCAGGACAGCAAGGCTGTCACCATGCGCACGACCTTTCACCGCGAGACCAGTGTCAGCACCACCATCCGCGCGGACGAAGCCATCATCTGGGCCCTGCTCACCAACGCCAGCGACTATCCACGTTGGAACAGCACGGTGATCTCCATTGAGGGCAACATTGCCCTAGGCGAGCGTATCGTCCTGAAAAGCACCTTGGACGCGAATCGCAGCTTCAAACTGCGGGTGAAGGTCTTCGAGCCGACCCGGCGCCTGGTCTGGGGCGATGGAAAAGGTGAACGCACCATCACTTTGAAGAACATCGGCGATGGTAGCATTGCCTTCACCATGCACGAGCGGATCGGCGGCCTGATGTTCCCGATGTATGCGAAGTACATCCCCAGCTTCGATGCGAGCTTCGACGAGTTCGCCGCCGATCTGAAGAAGGAGGCCGAGACCATCGCCAATACCGTGGGACCATGAAGCACGTATTGGTGACGTATACCGTGACTGCAGCGTTCGAGGAAGAGAACCGCCGCAACGTCGCCCGCGTGATGGAGGCACTGCGCGACGCCGGTCATCCGGGCATCCACTACCGCGTGCTGTTCGACCCGGAAGAGCGCACCTTTGTGCATCTGGCCCATTTCAACAGCGCGGCCGACCAACAACTGCTGCTCGCCATGCCTGCCTTCCAGCACTTCCAGCAAGCACTGCGGGCCAGCGGACCCACCGCGCCACCACGCTCGCGCGAGGTACAGGACGTGGGCAACTGGAACATTTGAAACGATCAACCCCTATCGCACATGGACCTGAAGAAGAAGATCGGAACGAAGGACGCACCAATGATACTGAAGACGCCTCCGGGCACTTCGGAATACACGATGCACGTTGAAGAGAAGGACAGCAAGGAGGTACTTGTGTGCACCGTCGGGAAGACCGTGCTACTCTACGACATCCAGTGCATCAACGACCTGCACGCCATGCTCAAGAAGCACGGCGACTGGATGGAACTCGGAGGCACTGACGAACAGAAGCCCGCGAAAGAGGGCACCGTGGAGGCTTGGGGCCGCAGCGAAAAGAACCCCGTGAAGGGCTGGTACGGCCTGAAGAAGGGCTTGCGTGGGCGCTTCGGCGTATACGTTCCCCCGCTTATGGAAGCACTCGGGCTATGCGAGCTCACGCACGAGGCGAAAGGGAACAGGATACGGGCGAAGTGAGTGGAAAGGGCGCCATAGGCATCCCTTGCTGTTCACTTCACCGGCTCCGGCGCATCCGCGTAGCGTTTGTGCTTCCCGGCAAGTCTGCCGAAGAACACCGTGAGGGGCCAGATCACCTTCTTCACGAAGCCCGGCACCTCCAGGATGTCGAATTCGCTGGCGTAGCGCATGCCCAAGTAGGCGCCGTCGAAGTCCTTGGGCCGTTTGCCGCCGTTCTCGCGGGTGCTGCGATAGAGCTCCGTAAGGAAGTACTCCACATTGTCGGCCGGCTGGATCCATCCTGTGCAGCGCAAGGGTTCTGCGCCCGCCGCCCAGAACTTGTGGGGCACACCGGCGGCGAACGTCACGGTCTCGCCGGGTCCGTGCTCGCTGGGCTCCTGTCCCAGCACCTGCACGCCGATCCGACCGCTGACCACGGTGAGCGATTCCGCCTGCCGGTGGTGGACGTGCATCGGCGGACCGGACCCGGGCCGTACCAGGTTCTCCACGATGAGCTTGTCCCCGTGGGGGGCCTTTTCAACGCGGACGAAGGTGAGCTGCTCACCTGCCCCGCTTCCGATCACATGAGGGCGTTCGAATTCCATGTATTTACATTTGGACGTTGTCCAAATATATGAAGAAACACAAGATCACGACCAAGGGGCAGGAGAAACGCGAACTGATCCTGTCGACAGCCCTGGACCTATTCAACGGGTACGGCATCGAATACGTGGGTGTGCGCGAGATCGCGAAGGCCCTGCACATGCGCCCGGGCCACCTCACCTACTACTTCCCGGACAAGGAGCGCATCGTACTTGCGATCGGGCAGGGCCTCGCCGCAGCCAATGATGCCATCTACCCGAACGGCGAGGTCAGCTCGCTGGCGGAGTTCTTCCGGCGATTCAAAGCGCTCCTCTCCAACCACGTGCAGTACCGCTGCCTCCTCACCAGCATCACCCGAGCGCTGGAGCGCGATCGGCAGATGCGCCGGGGCTATGCTGCACGGCAGGAGCAACGGATGAACGACCTGCGCGCGTGCTTCCGATCCCTGATCGCCGCCGGTGAATTGCGCCGGCTCACCAAGGCGGAGGAGGATCACCTGGTCGCCTGTTGCAGCCTGATCTCGCGGGGGTGGGTGGTGGAGGCCGTGGCCTCCGGCTTCGATCCGGCGGACCGCATACCTCACTACCTTAGTATGCTTCGCATGATCGTCGGAACCTACCGACCTTCATCATCAACATGATCCTGCCCTTTGAGGCCTACAAAGCCGGTGCTGGATCGCCCCACGATGTCCTTCGAGATCCTCCCGCGCAAGGGCACGAAGTGCCTCGGCAAGGGCGACTTCAACGCGATGTTCGAGGCGCTCGAAAGGGTACAGGAGAACAGAGGCGCGCGCTGAACGAGGTTCATATGAAGAGGCGAAGGCTCCAAGACGGACTTCCGGCCTCCCATCTTTTCGACCTTTGAGGCATATGGAACCGCTGGATGTCCGCGAGAAAGTGAAATTGCTCCCGCACCAGCCGGGGGTGTACCAGTTCCTCGACTTCAGCGGGCGCATCATCTACATCGGCAAGGCCAAGGACCTGCGCAACCGCGTCAGCAGCTACTTCAACAAGCAGAAGTTCGAGACGGGCAAGACCGCCAAGCTGGTGGCCAACATCACCGACGTGAACATCATCGTCGTGGCCACCGAGTTCGATGCCCTGCTGCTCGAGAACTCCTTGATCAAGCAGCATCAGCCTCGCTACAACGTGATGCTGAAGGACGACAAGAGCTACCCGTGGATCCGCATCCGTAACGAGCGATTCCCGCGCGTGGAGGGCATGCGCAACCCGGAGGACGACGGCAGCGAGTATTACGGCCCCTATGCCAGCAGCCGCGTGATGCACACCGTGGTGGAACTGGTGAACCGCATGTACAAGCTGCGCAGCTGCAACTACGAGCTGAGCGAGCGCAACGTGGAGCGCAGCAAGTACAAGCGCTGCCTCGAGTTCCACTTGGGCAACTGCAAGGCGCCCTGCGAGGGACTGCAGTCGGAGGAGGAGTATGATGCGCACATCAAGCAGATCCGCCAGATCGTGCGCGGCCGCACGCGCGGCGTGGCCAACTTGCTGAAGCAGCAGATGGCAGCACAGGCTGAGGCGCTTGAGTTCGAGAAGGCGGAGCTCACCAAGCAGCGCATCGAGCAGCTCGAGCGGTACCAGGCGCGCAACACCATCGTGCATGCCGACATCGGCGATGTGGATGTCTTCGCGCTGGCCAGCGATGCCGGCGGCACCTGCGTGAACTACCTGCGCGTGATTGATGGCGCCGTGGTGCATGGCATCACCGTGGAACTGAAGCCTAAACTGGAGGAGACCGAAGCGGAACTCCTGCAGCTCGCCATCGCCGAATTGCGCGAACGCTTCAAGAGCACCGCGCCGGAGGCCATCGTTCCGCTTGATCCCGGCATCGAGGTGCCTGGCCTCTCCTTCACCATCCCGCAGCGCGGCGACAAGAAGGCGCTTCTCGAACTCAGCGAGCGCAATGCGAAGTACTTCCTGCTCGACAAGCGCAAGCAGGAGAAGCTCGTGGACCCCGAGGCGGCCACCAACCGCATCCTGGAGCAACTGAAGCAGGACCTGCGCCTGAACGAGCTGCCGCGCCACATCGAGTGCTTCGACAACAGCAACACGCAGGGCACCGACCCCGTGAGCGCATGCGTGGTCTTCAAGGATGCCAAGCCCAGCAAGAAGGACTACCGCCATTTCAACATCCGGACAGTTGTTGGGCCTGATGATTTCGCGAGCATGGAAGAAGCCGTGGAGCGCCGCTACACCCGCTTGATCAGCGAGGGCGAGCCGCTTCCACAACTGGTGGTGATTGATGGCGGCAAGGGCCAATTGCACGCGGCAATGAATGTGTTCGACCGCCTGGGCCTGCGGGGCAAGGTGGCGCTGGTGGGAATCGCGAAGCGCTTAGAGGAACTCTACTTCCCCGAGGACCCCGTGCCGCTGCACATCGACAAGCGCAGCTCCTCGCTGAAGGTGATCCAGCACCTGCGCAACGAGGCGCATCGATTCGGCATCACGCACCACCGCGGCAAGCGCAGCAAGCGCATCATCCGCACGGGGCTCGAAGGCATCGAGGGCATCGGCCCCAGCACCGCGCAGAAACTGCTCACGCGGTTCGGTTCAATCCAAGGCATCCGCGAGGCGCTGCCCGAGGATGTGGCGGCCGCGGTGGGTGTGAAGAAAGCGGAGGTGGTGCTGAAGGGGCTTGCACAATCGAACTGAAATGCGCGCACCGCTCCTCCTCTTCGCCGCCCTGCTCTTCGCACCAGCATTCCCGCAGTTCGATGCGCGGCTTGACTCCATTGCCTGGGACCGCATGGCCTCATGGATGAAGCCCAACGGGCGAAACAAGCGGCACAACTTCCAATTCCACTTTCGGTATGGCGAGCACTACCGTTTCGATGGTGCACTGGGGCAGGTGAGCAAGCGCGACACCACCAACCCTGCCGGGCCCCGCTACAAAACGGCCAGTGTGGCCAAGACCTTCGTGGCGGTGCTCGTGCTGCAGTTGGTGGAGGAAGGCCGGGTCGCGTTGGACAGCGCGGTGGTGCGCTACCTGCCGGAGGAGCTGGTTCGTCCGCTGGTGCGTGTGAAGGGCAAGGACCTCGGACACACCATCACGGTGCGGCAACTGCTAGCGCATATGAGCGGCCTCAGCGACTACATCTTCGACGATTGGCGCTTCCTCGCACGCACCCAACTGAATCCGAGCAAGGCCCGCACCCCGCAGGAGCACCTGCGCATCGCAGTGAAGCACGGCATGGCCAAACGCAAGACCTCATTGCCGGGAAGCGCATTCCACTATTCGGACACGGGCTACCTGCTCTTGGCGCTATTGGTGGAGGAAGTCGGCGCGACATCGCTGAACACGCAATTGCAGGAGCGCATCTGTTCTCCCCTCGGCTTGCACGATACCTGGACCGACAGCTGGGACAGCGCCTACACGCGCATGATGCACCAGTATCATGGTCGTCGCGATGTGACCGCCGTGCTGCACCCCTCGGTGGAGTTCGGCGGCGGCGGCCTCATTTCCAGCACGGCGGACCTCGCGCGCTTCATCAACGGACTTGCCAAGGGCGAACTATTACGCGATCGCAGCACCTTGGACCTGATGCTCAAGCGCCATTCACCCGCTTATGGTCTCGGCATCGATGTGATCCGTTTCGACGCCAAGCCCTCCGGCATCGCAGGCCTCGACTCGCTCACCATGATTGGCCACAGCGGCTTCTTCGGCGTGAACATGTACCACATCCCCGAGCTTGATGTCACCTGGGTGAGCAGCATCGGGCAGGTGAAGGGCTTCGAGAAGGAAAGGCGCGCACTGCCATGGTGGCCCTTGCTGAAGGAGTGCATCAGGCTCTACGGCGTGAGGCCGCGCGAGTGATGGCAGCTACCTTGGTCGCATGAGCCCTTGCGCGAATTGCGGAGTCCCGCACGACGGTCTCTACTGCGCACAATGCGGAGAGAAGCGGCGCAAGCCGGGCATCCGCCTGGGCGAGGTACTGAGCGACTTCCTCGGCGGGCTCTTCAATGTCGATGCGCCCATTCTCTTCACGCTCCGCACCTTCTTCAAGGGCCCAGCAGCGCTCACGCACAGCTTCCTCGCCGGCCGGCGCAAGGCCTTCACGCCGCCCGTGCGCTTCTTCCTCTTCGGTGTGGCTTACTACTATATCATGCGCTGGTTGCTCAATTGGGATCCGGTTGACAGCGCAGTTTCATCTTCCGGTGGCGACCCATCAGCGGCGACTGGCGCCATGCGCGTGAACCATTGGATGAGCCAGAACGTGAACCTGCTCCTCCCGCTGCTGCTGCTGATTCTCGCGTCCTTTGATCGCCTGCTGTTCCCGCGCACCCCGCTACGATGGGTGGAGAGGCTGGTGCATTACCTATTCGCCGCCGGAACCTATTTGATCATCTCCTCCACGACATTGCCGCTGGCCAAGCTGTGGCCGGTGTTCCAGCTGTTCAACTTCTTCATCATCTTCGGCATGATCATCTACGCCACTCTCTCGGTGCATCGGCACAGCGTGTGGAATGTAATCAAGGCAGTGGTGATGACGCCGGTGGCCTTCGTGGCCTACATCGCACTCTGCTCAGTGCTCGTGGCTATGCTACTCGGCGTGCCCTTGACTGACCTGGTGGTGAAGCGCTAGCATGCCACGGACCACGGTCCTCCTCCCCTTCCGCAACGCATACGACACGCTCGATGCCGCCATCGCCAGCATTGCGCAGCAGGCCTATCCTGATTGGAACATGCTGCTGGTCGACAACGCCAGCACGGATGAAAGCCACGGGGTCGCGAAGCGATGGGTCGACCGTGACGCGCGCATTACCCTCTTGCATGAGTCCCGCATCGGCATCGCGCATGCGCTCAACACCGGATTGAATCATGCCGAAGGCGTATACATCGCGCGCATGGATGCCGACGACATCAGCCATCCGGAACGCTTAGCGAAACAAGTGACCTGGCTCGACGCGAATCCCGAAGTCGGTGTTTTGGGAACGCGGACGGCTTTCAGCAGCACGGTGGAAGAGAGCCGGGGCATGCGGGCTTTCGTGGACTGGCAGAACAGGATCATCACCCCGCACGAGCACTATGTGAAGCGCTTCGTGGACGCCCCGCTCGCGCATCCCACAGTGATGTTCAGGCGGGCACGCGTGGAGCTCCATGGCGGCTATGATACCGGCCCCTTGCCCGAGGATCACGAACTGTGGTTGCGCTGGATGGATGCAGGCGTGCGCTTCGCGAAGCTGCCTGAAGAGCTGCTCACCTGGAACGACCATGCCCACCGACTCAGCCGCACACATGCGAACTACAGCGTGGATGCCTTCTTCCGCACCAAAGTGAAGTGGCTGGCGAAGTGGATGAAACGCACGGTGAACGGCCGTCCGGTGATCATCGCCGGCACCAGCGGCCTGAGCCGTGATCGCGCCGAGATGCTCGAGGCCGAGGGCGTCGTGATCCATGCCTTCACCGACGTGAGGCCACGAGAAGTGCCTGGCCGAGCCTTCATCCCCCACGACCATCTTCCACCAGCTGGTGAGGCTTTCATCGTCTCCTTCATCAGCCAGCGCGGAACCGGTGACCGCATCGCGGAATTCCTCGTATCGCGCGGCTTAGCGGAAGGCGTGGACTTCGTTCTTGCCGCGTAGTTTCGCTCGCGTGAGCGAGGCACTGGCATGCAAGAGCTGCGGCGCTGATGCAGGCGGACGCTTCTGTTCCACCTGCGGTGAAAAGGTCCTCACCCCGGACGACCATACCCTGAAGCACTACCTCGGCGCGCTGCTCAACGCCTTCACGTTCGCGGATAGCAAGCTATGGAATACGCTGAAGGCGGTAGTGCTGCGGACGGGTGAGCTCAGCGCTGCATACATGGACGGCCGACGCGTGAAGCACATGCGGCCCGTAGCCTTCTTCTTCCTTGCCAACTTCATCTACTTCGCCATTCCGGTGTTCCAGACCTTCAACACAACGCTGGACTCGCACATGCACTATATGCCCTATAGCGCTTGGGCGAGCGCGCAGGTGGAGCAGCACTTGCAGCGCACGCAGGAGGCCCCGGAGGGCTTCGCCGCCCGATACGAATCGGCTTCGGCCAACAACGCCAAACTGATGCTGGTGGCGATGGTCTTCCTGCTGGTGCCGCCCATGGCCTTGCTCTATGCCCGGAAGCGCACCTACGTCAGCGCGTACGTGACCGCTTCATTCGAGCTGATGGCCTTCCATATCTGGGTGTCCACGGTCTTCCTGGGCACGGGCTTCGCCCTGATGATGGCCCTGTTCAGGGCCATCGGCGTCGAACTCGACCAACGGAATTTGGACGCCTACCTGAGCCTGCCCATTGTGCTGCTGCACCTCTGGGCCACTATTGGGATCGGTCGGCGATTCTTCAACTGCTCCTGGGCGGGTGCCTTTTGGCGTGCGGCGGCCATGCTGTTCGGGCTGCAGCTTGCGCTTACGCTCTATCGCTTGCTGCTCTTCACGTTCACCTTCTGGCAAGTGGGCTGAGGGCGTGATAAACATCACGCACGTTGAACACTCGGGCGCGGATATTCGCGGATCATCCATGCTTGAATGCGCAAGCTCATCATAGCACTCGGGCTCATCCCGATCAACCTCCTCGCCCAAGACCTCGGCACGCGCAACATCGTGCTTCAGGAGATTACCATCCCGGGCATGCCCGGCCTGCAGGCTTTCGCTTGGGGCCAGCACGATGGCGAATGGCTGTTGATCGGCGGGCGCACGGACGGCCTGCACCAACGCCAGCCCTTCGCCGCATTCCTCGCCGCAGACAACAACGCGGCGGCCTATGTGGTGAACCCGCAGACGCAGCAGGTGTGGAGCGCCTCGCTCGCCACCCTGCCCACCGCCGTGTACATGCAGCTCCAGAGCACGAACATGGAGTTCCAGCAGGTAGGTGACATGCTGTACATCATTGGCGGATACGGCTACTCCACCGTCGCTGCGGACCATATCACGCATCCTCGCCTTACGGCAGTAAACGTCCCCGATTTGATCACGGCAATCAAGACCGGCCAGCCGGTCGCGGCGCACGTTCGTTCAATCGTGGACAACCGCATGGAGGTGACCGGCGGTTATCTCGGATTGCTTGGGGACACCTACATTCTGGTGGGCGGCCAGCGATTCGTTGGTCGGTACAACCCGATGGGGCCCGACTTCGGACCTGGCTTCATCCAGCAATACACCAACGCCATCCGCCGCTTCCGCATCACCGATGATGGGACCAGCCTTGGCATCACCGATTACGAACAGGTCGTTGACACCGTGAACCTCCATCGCCGCGATTACAACCTGGTGGCACAGGTGTTCCCCGATGGGAGCTTGGGCTATACGGCCTTCAGCGGCGTGTTCCAGTACGGCGCAAACATCCCTTGGCTGAACACCGTGGACATCGATGCCGACGGATACGCCGTGGTGCCCGATTTCGAGCAGCTGCTGAACCAGTACCACGGCGCTCACCTGGCCGCGTATGACGCAATAGCCAACCGGATGAGCTCTGTCTTCTTCGGCGGGATCGGCCGCTACTACTTCGATGCCAATGATCAGCTGATAGACGATGCCGCAGTGCCCTTCGTGAACACCATCAGTCGTGTACAGCGCGAGGCCAATGGCGTCATGGAGGAAGCAGCCATCGGTGAGATGCCTGCCCTGTTGGGCGCGAGTGCCGAGTTCATCAAGGTGCCCGGGGTGCCCGAGGTCTTCGATGGCGTTATCGCGCTGGAGGCTGTGCAGGGCGATACGGTCCTCGCGGGCCACATTGTTGGGGGCATCCAGAGCAGTGCGCAGAACATCTTCTTCGTGAACAACGGCACGCAGAGCGATGCCACCACGCGCGTGTTCCGCGTGCTTCTCGTGCAAGACAACTCGACAGGCCTCGACGAAGGCCGGCCGATCGCCAAGCCCGTGATCTCCATCAACAGCAACGGGGCCGACGAGCTGTTGATCACGCTCGACCTTCCCTCGACCGGCTTCGCGCAGCTCGACCTGATCGATAGCAGCGGGAGGCTGGTGCGCAGCCTGCTCGGCGCGCGCATGCCCGCAGGGCCCCAGCGCATGCGTGCCGATGTGCGCGACCTAGCGCCCGGCGGCTATGTCGTTCGCTTGCGTACCGGTGACCTGACCAAGGCCGTGCGCTTCGTGCGGTAACCCGTCTAGCCCTCCAGCACGCGCTCTCCTCTCTTCGGCTTCAGCGCATCGCGGACCACGCTCAAGTGCGCCTCATCGCATTCGAGCGTAGCCGTTACGCGCACGGGCAGAATCGTGGTCCAGTGCCGGTGCCCGGAGATCGAGTTGCGCGCGCAGAACTCATCGACATGATGCAGGAAGTGCTCCGCGGTCTGCTGAGCATCGGGTCCGAAGAAGTCCCAGTGGAAGCGCAGGAGGCCCATTTCGGCGTAGCAGCTATTTTGCGCAAAGGTGGACACGCTTCTCTTCTTCTCCTCGGCCGCGATGGCCAGCTTCATTGGATCACTGCAAGCCGGCGTGGTGAACACTGCGGTGCTGGCGCACACGGTGAAGTGGGGTCGCGTTGCCGGGAGGCGCATGGCCGTAGGCGGGAGCATCCCGGAGTTCATCTATGCCGGCGTGGCCTTCCTAGGCGCGGGTTGGCTCGTTGAAGCGCTAGGCATCGGGGCAACTGGCGTCACTCTGGTGGTCTCGACCATCCTGTTGCTGCTCGGGGTGTATTTCGTCTTCGTTTACAAGCCCAAGGTCGCGGCACCGGGTGAGGATAAGCTCTCGGGCGACCTGCGTCGCGGCTTGGTGCTGGGCATGGCCAATCCGCAGTTGCTCCTGTTCTGGTGCGGAGTGAAGCTGATGCTCGTCTCCTTCGGGTTGCGGGGAGAATCCACCGCCGACCTCTTCGCCTTCGCGGCGGGCGCTTTCGTTGGGGCCCTCATCCTGCTCATGATACTCGTGCGATTGGGCGTGAAGGCTCAAGAGAAGCTCTCGCCGAAGAGCTTGCGTACCCTGTTCAGGGGGATCGGCGCGCTGCTGCTCGCAAGCGGGTGCTATGGCCTGATGCGCGCGCAGGGTTGGGTGCCATGAGCGGGGCGCTCACGCCAGCTGCTCGCTCAGCAGCCGCATCTCCATCATGGGCGCCATCTTCTCGTAGAGCATGCGGTATGTCGCTTCGGTGATCGGCATGTCCACCTTCAGCTTCTCGTTGATGGCGTGCACGCACTTCACGGCGTAATAGCCTTCGGCAACCATGTTCATCTCCAGCTGGGCAGCACGCACGCTGTAGCCCTTGCCCAGCATGTTGCCGAACTCACGGTTTCGACTGAATGTACTGTAGGCCGTCACCAGCAGGTCGCCGAGGTAGGCGGGCTCGTTGATGTCGCGCGCGATGGGATGCGCAGCCGCCACGAAGCGCTCAATCTCCTGGATGGCACGGCTCACGAGCACCGCACGGAAGTTGTCGCCATAGCCCAGGCCCACGCTGATGCCCGCGCACACGGCGATCACGTTCTTGAGGATGGCCGCGTACTCGGTGCCATAGATGTCGTCGCTTAGCGTGGTCTTCATGAAGCGCCCGTTGAGCGCATCGCCCATGGCCTCCGCCTTGGCCATTTCCTGGCAGGCGATGGTGAGGTAGCTCAATCGCTCCATGGCCACTTCCTCCGCGTGGCACGGACCGCAGATCACGCCGAAGTCTTGCTCCGCGACCCCCCAGTAATGGAAGAGGTACTCCCCCACGATCTGGTTGGTCTCCGGCACGATGCCCTTCACCGCGCTGAAGATCGTCTTCCCCTTCAGCTCAGTTGGATCGAGCTGATCCATGGTGGCCTTGAGGAAGGCGCTCGGCACGGCGATCACGAGCACCTCGGCGTCCTTCACGACGGAATGGACGTCGGCGCTCATGGCCAGGCGCGACACATCGAACTGCGCAGCGCTGATGTAATCCGGATTGTGCCCGTACTTGGTGATGTGCGCGATGGTCTCCGCGCGGCGCACCCACCAGCCGACACGCTCTGCATTGCTGCTGAGCAGCTTCACCAGGGCTGTGCCCCAGCTGCCGGCGCCGATCACGGCGATGCGTTGAGCTGCCATCAGAAGGTCACATCGGATTCAACCTCCTTGCCCGCGCGAAGCACCTTCACTCTAGCCGTATCGCCCTTGTTGAATTGCGCGAGGGCCTTCATGTAGCCCATCATGTCGGCCACGTCGATCGCGCCGAGCTTCACCACCACATCGCCCACCTTCAGGCCAGCATTCGCAGCGGGCTTGCCTTCGGTGATGCCATCGATGCGCATGCCTTTGCCATCGTAGAGGTAGTCGGGCACCACGCCCAAGGTGACCTTGAAGCGCGGTGTATCCTCGGTGTTCACTTCCTCGGTCTTGGTGAAGGCCAGCTTGCCGTCGTCGTTCAGCGTGGCGATGAGTGATTCGATGAAGCGCGCGACGCGCAGCATGCCTGGATAGTTGATCTTCTCCTCGTCGTCGGTGGGCTTGTGGTAATCCGCATGGGTGCCGGTGAAGAAGTGGATGGCGGGCACGCCTTGCAGGTAGAAACTGGTATGGTCGCTGGGGCCGATGCCGCTGGTGGTGGTCGTCACCTTCAGGTTGCCCACGAGGGTGCGGTTCACCTCATCCCATGCTGGCGAAGTGCCCACACCATTGATGCCGACGGCACCCGCGCTGTCGAGGCGGCCCACCATATCGAGGTTGATCATGTAGTTGAGCTCGGCGATCGGCACGGTCGGGTTCTTCGTCCAGTAGTTCGATCCATAGAGCCCCTTCTCCTCTCCGCTGAAGGCGATGAAGAGGTAGTCGTTGGCGCGCGCGTGGTCCATCTCCATGATGTCGCGCGCGAGCTGAAGCATCACGGCGATGCCGCTGGCATTGTCGTCGGCGCCATTGTGGATGGCGCGTTCGCCTCGGTGGAGCGAGCCCTCATCGCCCCAGCCCAGGTGGTCGAGGTGGGCGCCGATCACCACCACGTTGGGCGCGCCGTTGTCGATCATGCCCACCACGTTGTAGGCCGTCCGCTCCTCGCGCACGATATCGATGCTCACCGCGCACGGGTTGTTGTCGATCACGAGCTGCTCGTGAAGGTCTCCCTTGAGGAAGATCACTGGTATGCCGATGGGCTTCACCTTGGCGCTGAGCCTGCCTTCGGGCGAAGGCGCCGTGGGGTCGTCGTTGTAGAAGAGCACGGCTGCCGCACCGCGTTCGGCAGCGCGCTGGGCCCGCGCCTGCAGATCGTGGTGCGCGAGGTACTTGCTGTGCGGATGGATGCCATCGGGCGAGCTCACGCTGAAGGCCACGATGCGGTCCTTCAGCTCGAGCGTGTCGGGATAGTCCGCATAGTTCAGCTCAGGCGCAGCGATGCCATAACCGAGCTTGAGGACTTTTCCGCGGGCGCCCATTGAACCCGAATAGCCCAAGGGGAACCATTGCTCATCAATCTTCAGCTTCTTGCGGCCGAGCTGCAGCGTGTTCATTGGGCCGCGCACGGGGTCTGCCGCGAAGGTGAAGGACTGCACATAGGTGGCCTCGTCGCCATAGGGCATCAGGCCCGCGTTGCCGAATTTGGCCTTGATGTAGTCCACCGCAAGCTCCTCGCCCTTGGTGCCCGCCTCGCGTCCTTCGAGAAGGTCGCTCGCGAGGTATTGCACGTCGTAGCGCATCTGGTCGAGCGCCTCGGCATCAGAGAGGGGCTGGGCGCTGGCCGTTGTAACCGTGGCCGCCAGGGCCGCTAGGAGCAGGTTCCGCATCGGCGGCCGAAGTTACCGTCGATACCTTCGACGGCATTTCCAGCGTTCATCACGGAAACGCAAGGACCCATGAAGACCCCACTCATCGCCTTGGCCGGCCTGCTTTCGTTCTTGTACCTGCTCAATCCCACGCTCGGACTGTTCGAGTTCATTCCGGACAACATCCCGCTGCTGGGTAACGTGGACGATGCCACGGCCGCCATGGTCCTATTGGGTGCGCTGCGCTATTTCGGCTGGGACCTCACGAACCTGTTCGTGCGCCACCGCGCCATCGACTTCGGCGCCAAGGTCGATTAGCCCGCAAGGCCGGCCTGCTGAAGGAAGAAGGCGTAGATCAGCGCCACCTCCTTGAGCATCTCGAACCGGCCTGAAGCGCCGCCGTGACCGGCTTCCATATTCGTGAAGAGCATGATCGGCGCATCGGCCAGCTGATGCTCGCGCAGACGCTGCACCCATTTGGCCGGCTCCCAGTACTGCACCTGGCTGTCATGGAATCCGGTGGTGACCAGCAGGGCCGGATAGCGCGCATCCTTCACATTGTCATACGGCGAGTAGGAGAGCATGCGGTCGTAGGCCTCCTTCTCCTTGGGGTCGCCCCATTCATCGAATTCGCCCGTGGTGAGGGGGATGCTCTCGTCGAGCATGGTGGTCACCACATCCACGAAGGGCACTTCGGCGCAGGCCGCTTTCCAGCGGTCTGGTCTCATGTTCACCACGGCCCCTACGAGCAATCCGCCAGCGCTCCCTCCCAGGCAGAAGATGCGCATGGGGTCTGCGTATTTCATCTTCTCAAGGTGGTCGGCGCAATCAATGAAGTCCGTGAAGGTGTTCACCTTGTGCTCCATCTTGCCGTTCTCGTACCAATCCCGCCCCATCTCCTCCCCACCGCGGATGTGCGCGATGGCATACACGAAGCCGCGATCGAGCAGGCTGAGGCGCGCGCTGCTGAAGGTGGGGTCGATGCTGTTGCCGTAGCTGCCGTAGCCGTAAAGGAGCAGCGGCGCGGTGCCGTCGATCGGCGTGCCTTTCCTGTACACGATGCTCACCGGCACTTTGGCCCCGTCGCGCGCAGGCGCCCAGATGCGCTCACTTGCATAGTCGCTGCTCTTGAATGTGCCGACCACCTCCTGCTGCTTGAGCAGCTCCGACGTGTTCGCGTCCAGGTCATGCTCGAATATGCTCTTCGGCGTGGTGAGCGAGGTGTAGCCGTAGCGCAGCTTGCGCGAATCCCATTCGGGGTTGGTGCCGCTGTAGGCCACATAGGCGGGGTCGTTGAAGCCGATCTCATGCTCGCGGCCATCGCTCAGCCGGCGCACGCGCAGATGGGTGAGGCCTTCGCGGCGCTCGCTGAGCACGAGGTGGTCGCGGAAGATCTCCACGTCCTCAAGCAGCACGTTATCGCGATGGGCAAGCACCTCCTTCCACTTTCGCTTGTCCTGCGTATCGCCCTCGGCGCATTCCATCAGGCGGAAGTTGAGCGCGTCCCAATTGGTGACGATGTACCACTTGCCCGGCGTGCCATCGGTGGGCGGCGCATGCATCACGGTGTGCTCATGCTCTTCTTCCCGCGGGAGGAACGTGCGGAAGCCGCCCATGGGATCCTCAACAGGCAGGAAACGGTGCTCGCTGCTGAGGGTGCTCTCGCTCACGATCATCACATAGCGGTCGCTGCGGCTGCGGTACACATCGCAGCTGAATGCCGCGTCCGTTTCCTCGAACACGACCGCATCGCTGGCCGCCGGCGTGCCCAGCACATGGCGGTAGATGCGGTAGCTGCGCAGCGTATGGTCCTTGCGGCTGTAGAACACGGTGCGCTCATCGCCGAAGGCGCAGCTGCCGCCAGTGCTCTCGATCACATCGGGCAGGTCCTGTCCTGTGGCGATGTCCCGGAAACGGATGTCATAGAGCCTGCGCCCAACGCGGTCCGTGCTATAGGCAACGATGCCGTTGCCGGGGCTGATCTCGAAGTCGCCCAGTTCGAAATAGGCGCTTCCCCGCGCGAGATCGTTCTCGTCGAGCAGCACCTGCCACGCCGCATCATCATCCGCTGGCCAGCGATCATCCTTCGCCGCCGCCCGCAGGTGCACGCTGTACTCCTTGCCGGCATCGAAACGCTCGCGGTACCAGTAGCCATGCTCCCGGTAGGGCACGCTCATGTCCGTTTCCTTGATGCGTGCCTTCATCTCGGCGAAGAGTGATTCGCGCAGGGCCTTAACCGGGGCGAGGGTCGCTTCAGTGTAGGCGTTCTCGGCGTTCAGGTGGTCGATCACCGCGCGCGTGAGCGAATCCGGCTCAGCGGCGATGCGCTGTTCTTCGCTGAGGCGCATCCAGTGGTACTCATCGGTGCGGGCATGGCCATGCGCGGTGATGGTGTGCGGCCGCTTCGCTGCGATGGGCGGTGCGTGCGAGGTGTCGATCATCGGTTCAGGTGCGTTGGTGCAAGCAGCAGCGGTGATCGCTAGCGAGGCGGTGACGAAGGTCCGTGGGTTCATGTCTGTTGCTGCGGAGGCCGAATGTACCCGCTAGCCGAGCACGGCATGAAGCACCGCCGGGGATCGCATGGTGCCCATGGACTCCAGGTGAAGCCGGTAGTAGAGCAGCAGCCGGTCGAGCAGCTCTGTGCGCTGCGCCGATGTGGCCACGATGACCGGCGCGAAGTGCATCTGAGCCTTGAGGAGCTGCACCAGCATGGTGCTCAACGGCGGCGCCAGCAGGTGGCCATGCCTTGCGCCCGGCGCCACGAACCGTCCCTCTTGCGGATCGAAGTGGTCATGACCGGCGCCCGGCGGCTCGGGAAGGAAGCCCAAGGGCCCCGAGAGCGCCACGAGAAGCTGGTGTGGGAGCCAACGCAGGTCCTCGCGCGTGTCAATCGCATCAACCGCCCGCTCGACCGTGTCGGTGAGCTCATCATCAGCGCTCTCAGCGCGCAGCACGCGATAGAGCAGCTCTTGCGCGAATAGTGCCACCGCGCCGCGAACGGGATCAAAGGGGATTCGGATGAAGGGCCGGCTCAGGCGCACGGACCGAGCGGTGTGCAGCTCGCGATCAGGCCGCTCATCAGCCACCACTTCGATCCGGCTCAGCGGCTGCAACGCGGCCTGCTGCCCCCGGGAGCTGATGCGCACCAGGTATGATCGAGCACCGGCATGGCGCGTCCATGCCCTGAGCACGGCGCTCTTATCGCCATGCGGCGTTACGCGCAGCACGATCGCATCGGCAGTGATGAGCATCCCGCAAGCGCTTGTTCAGCGGGCCACCAGCACCTTGGTGTTGCATTTGAAGGCACCATCGGGGTCGCTGGCGAAGATCAGATAGACGCCCGTGGCCACGCGATTGCCGCTCATGTCCATGGCGTTCCAGATGGCCTGTCCGCCGAGGGAGGTGGTCTTGAATACCAGGTTGCCGCTAGCATCCGTGATGCGCACTTCGCTGTCGCGCGCGAGGCCGGTGATGGCCACCGCTCCGCTGTATCCTTCGGGCACGGGGTTCGGGAAGACCTTCGCACAGGTGGCGCTCTCGGCCGGATCGATGGCATCGCCGCGGTAGCTGACGATGCCGCGGTCGGTGGCGATGAAGACCTCGCCCGACACACCCTCGATGGCGATGGCATTGATGGTGTTGCCCAGCAAAGGGCTGTTCTCCGAGGTGAAGTGCGCGATCTGCTCACGTCCATCAGCGCTGATCAGGAAAACGCCGCCTGTCTGCGTACCGATCCATTTGCGGTTGGCTCCATCAACCGCGATCGCACTGATGAACTCGGTCTCGAGCAGGATCTGCACGTTACCATCCTGCTCGATCAGGATCTGCTGCGCATCGGAGGGCGTGGCGGTGAACAGGTCGCTTGGGTTGTAGAACACCGCCACGCCCTTGTTGGTGCCCACCCAGATCTGGCCTTCGAGGTCCTCGGCGATGGAGAGCACATCGATGGAGGGCAGGCCGCCCGAGCCCTCGGTGGAGTTGATCAGCTTGTACTGGTCGTCGCCCGCATCGGCCAGCGTGCCGTTGTCGTTGAATACGAGCAGGCCTGTGGCGCGCGGCCTGATCAGCCACTTGTAGCCGTTGCTGGCTGCGATGATCTCGCCCAGCAGCGCGTTGCCCCCAAGGATCGCGCCCGGGCTGTAGCTGTACCATTGTCCGTTGCGGGTGCGAACGCTGATCGGTGCCGCGGCGTGGGCGTTGGATGCCCACAGGTTGCCTTGTGCGTCGAAGTCAAGCCCAGCTACGTTCACCTTGCCGCCGCCATCGTTGGTGGCCAGCCCCAGGCTGCTGTTAGTCTGGTTGAATTGGCCCACGGCCTCACGGTCACGGAACTCCACGATTCCATCCTCCCAGCTGCCCACGTAAGCTCGCGCGGGGTCGATTGGATCCACGGCCACGGCCACCGGATCGTTCAAGGATTGCCCGAACTCGTTTCCTCCCGTTTGGAAGATCGCGCTGTTGTTGCGGTCGATGGTGCGCCATTGCTCCTCGCCGAAGTGGTGCACGCCATCCTTCAGGAAGGCATTGCCCCAGTTGCCGGTAACTGATCCCGTGGCCACATAGACGCGCCCGCCGCCAGCGCCCATGCGGTAGGCGTTGGCTGTCTTCGGGCCATTCGGCACGATGGGCAGGCCGTTGTTGAAGCCCACCACGCGCATGAGCCCTTGATCGCGGTCGGCGATCCATAATCCATTGTCTGAGGCCTTGGCCATGCGCGCTGGTGTGCAGAACTGGCCGCCGGCGCCATACGAGAAGGTGGCATCGACCGATTCGAGTGCGGCATTGAACTGCGTGAGGTCATAATCCCGGGCGAAGAGCAACTGCTCCCCACTCGCCGAGACCGAGGTTTCAATGTTGTAGGTGCCTCGGCCAGGCCCGAATTGCTCCCAAGCATTGTCGGGGCGCAGGATCAGCAGCGTATCGTTATTGCTGTTCGGCTTGTCGTAATTGATGAAGAGCCTGCCTTGGAAGGAAACAGCCTGGTTGAACGGCCCATTCGCCATGAATCCACCCATGTCACTGCGACGCCGCCAATTGGTGAAGGCGGCCAGGTTGGGGGCATTCCGCGAGGCCACGAACAGGCCCGAAGAGGTCGCTGCATAGATCGAATCGTTGTGCAGGGCGATCTGCCGGACGCGCACCTGTCCGCCATCGGGCCCGATGAACCAGGTCTCCTTCACTTCGCGCCGCGCGAGGTCCACCACCACGATGCCGAATCCGCAGGACAGGTAGGCCGTGGTGCCATCCACCAGGATCCGGTAGATGGCCTTGTCGCCGAGCAGTGAGCTGCGGCGGATGTCGCTCATGTTGAAGCTGCGATCGCCCTGCACCAGGTCGAGGTTTCCGTTGCCATAATGCACCAGCAGCATGCCCAGCTCCTGGCACCACGCCAAGCCCCGGATATCCACGTCGTTCAGCAGGTTCACCTTGCTCAGGCGCCGGGTCTCCTGGGTGCTCTGATCGTAATGGAACACCGCGTTGGCCGTGGCCGCATATACGCCGCCATCACCCTCGACCACATCTATCATCCGCTGCCAGGGCAGATGCTCGCGCCACGCGCCGATAGGAATCTGGGCTTGGGCGCTCAAGGCCAGGAAAAGGAAGAGGCTGGTGCAGAATCGTGACATGGGTATCCGGGTGCTTGCCCACAACGCAGGTCATGGGCGATCGGTATGGGCCAAGGTAGAACCTCTCAGCACGAAGCCCCGCCGCAAGGCAGGGCTTCGTCGAGGTCACGAGCGGAGTCGAACCGCTGTAGCAGCTTTTGCAGAGCTGAGCCTAGCCACTCGGCCACGTGACCCTGATGGCGCGCGAAGATAGGCGGGAAAGCAGGTTGAAGAAGATGGATGGCAGCGACCGGGCCATCAGGTCTCCGTCTCGTAGGCAGCGGCAGCCACGTCGCCGTTCACCGGTGGGCGCTCCTTGGTCAAGTTCACCCGGAAGCGCACGGAAGGCCATTCGCTCTTGAGCGCCTCGGCGATCCGGCGGGCAACATGCTCAATCAGTTTGCTCCGGATGGCCATCTGCTCGGCCACGATCGCCGCGACGCGCCCGTAATCAACGGTATCCTTGAGCGCATCGCCCTGCTCGGCGGCCGTGAAGTCGCCTTCCGCCCTCACATCCACGCGGTAATTCCCGCCGATCCGGGCCTCTTCGGCGAGGCAGCCGTGGTAGGCATGCATGCGGATTCCGCGCACCTCGATCACGCCCATGAGCGGCAGATGTCTAATCCGGCACGCAGTCGCGCCACCACCTCTTCCTTGCCGAGCAGTGCGCTCACATCGAACATCCCTGGGCCTTGCATGCGCCCGGCCACGAATAGACGGTAGAGCGGCATCACCTGTCCGGGCTTCATGCCTTTTTCCGTGAGCAACTGATTGAATGCGGCCTCGAATGCCGCAGGCCCCGAAGCAGCGGATGCCTCGAGCCTTGCGATGTACGCCTCGATCACAGGTGCGGCCTCAGGCTTCCAGCGCTTCTTCAATTCCTCCATGCCGGCCTCGTTGGCTGCGAGCGGAGAACCCTTCACGAACAGATACGCTCCTTCGAGCATGTCATGCACGAATGTCGCGCGCTCCTTGAGCAGGGCTGCGGCCCCCGTGGCCTGCTCCGCGCTCGCCTCGATCCCCCGCTCCTTCAGCTTCGCTCGCAGCTGCGCGCCGAGTTCCTCATCCGGCCGCATGCGCAGGTATTGCTGGTTGAACCACTTGGTCTTCTCCGGATCGAAGCGAGCGCCGCCCTTGTGCACCCGACCCAGGTCGAAGTGGGCGATCATGTCCTTGCGATTCATGATCTCCAGATCGCCGCCGGGGTTCCAGCCCAAGAGCGCGAGCATGTTGATGAAGGCGTCCGGGAAGTAGCCGCGCTCGCGGTAGCCGCTGCTCTTCTCACCGCTCGCGGGATCCACCCAATCGAGCGAGAAGACCGGGAAGCCGAGCCGGTCGCCATCGCGCTTGCTGAGCTTGCCGTTGCCGTCGGGCTTGAGGATCAAGGGCAGGTGGGCGAAGGCGGGACGCTCCCACCCGAAGGCCTCGTAGATGAGCACATGAAGGGGTGCGCTGGGCAGCCATTCCTCGCCGCGGATCACGTGCGTGATGCGCATCAGGTGATCATCGACGATGTTGGCCAGGTGGTAGGTCGGCATGCCATCGCTCTTGAATAGCACTTTGTCGTCGATGTTGCTGCTGTGCACCACAACCACGCCGCGGATCAGGTCCTCGAATCGCACCTCCTGATGGCGCGGGACCTTCAATCGGATCACATGCTCATCGCCGCGCGCCAAGCGCTCATTCACCTCATCAGCGCTCAGCGTAAGGGAGTTCTTCATGTGCTCGCGCGTGACCGCGTTGTAAGCCGGCGCCGCCACGCCTGCGGCCTGCAGCCGCGCGCGCATGGCATCGAGCTCTTCCGGGGTATCAAAGGCGTAGTAGGCCTTGTCCTTCGCGATCAGCTCATCGGCGTACCGCTTGTAGAGCGCCTTGCGCTCGCTCTGGCGATACGGCCCGTCTGGCCCTCCCGCCCAAGGGCTCTCATCGGGCATCAGGCCGCACCATTCGAGGCTCTCCTTGATGTACTCCTCCGCGCCCAGAACGTAGCGGGCCTGATCGGTATCCTCGATGCGCAGCAGGAATTGGCCCCCGTGTTTCCTGGCGAAGAGGTAATTGTAAAGCGCTGTGCGAACGCCCCCCATATGCAAGGGGCCTGTAGGGCTGGGCGCGAAGCGGACGCGGACGGACATGTTCAGCAGGTATCATTCCCCGCAAACCGGCCGGGGCGCGCGAAAGTAGCTGGGGCGCCTAGCGCTGGATCACCATGCGCTGCTCCCGACGTTCTCCAGCAGCCGTGATTCGCAGGATGTAGCTGCCCGGAGCCGCATCGGTGCTCACCCAAGCGGATTGATTGCGCGATAACTGCAACCCATCCCTGTGGACCAGGCGGCCGCTCATGTCCAAGAGCTCTACCATTGCCCGGCCTTCAGCGCCTGCCGCAATGAAGAACGCTCCGGAGTTCGGGTTGGGATGAACCCTGAGGCCGTTGGCCGTGTTCAGCCCCAGGCCGTCGCATACATCAACGAGGAACTGCGCTCCGGCCGCATCGAGATCGGCACAGAGCGAATTGCTGCTTATGAAGTCCAGCACTTCAGCCGCTGTAGTCTCGCCCTGTACGATGAATCCGGGGTCGAATGTGAGGGGGTCGAAAACAAAACTGTGGATGGCAAACTCACCGACCCCCATCACTACGAATGCGGGGTCAAGGCCTGCGTCGAGTATCAAGAGGCTAGACCCCTGGGTGAGAACGAAGACCTGAACGAAGCCGTCCGGAACCACGGCATCACCATTCGGGCTGGTGAACAGGCTGGCCTCTCCATCCACCAGGCATATCACGGCACCGGGTCCATTGGTGGTTCCTGCGTCGGCATCACATGGATCAGCGCATTGCACAACGGTGTATGCCGCGCCCGTAACATCGAGGCTCGCGCAGATGCTGCCCCCCCCTTGGATCAGCAGGGCGTTCACATCAACTCCCGTGGTCACGCCGAACTCGATGCTGCTCAGGTCCAGCGTGGCCGGGTCATACACCAAGGTGTGTATGGTGTGCAGACCAACTGCCGTCGCATCGAAGAGCGGGTCAGGGCCGGCGTCGATGATCGTGAGCCCAGCGCCCTGCGTGAGCACATAAATGACCTCGTAGCCAACAGGGACCACGGCATCGCCGCCAGGAAGGCCGATTAACTCCACGCTTCCGCCCGGCTCCAGGCAGGGAATGAAATCGACGCCGCCGAGGGTGCCGGCGAACGCATCGCATCCACCCGAGCAATCCTCCACCGTGAAATCGATGCTGAGGCTGTCTGTGGCCGCCGCGATTGCGGCACCATCCTGTGCGCTCACCACATATTTCACGCTGTGCATGCCAATGCCAGCTACCGCGGGATCGAACAGGTTGCCCGTAACACCGGGTCCGGAAAAGGTTCCCCCTGGGGTGCCGGTCGGCACCAGCGCGAAGGGCTCGTCGGTATTGCAGAGCGGCGCACCAGGGCCAGAGAATGCGGGATCCGGAAGTATGGTGATCATGGTTGGAAAGCCCACCTCATTGCCGTTTTGTGCAATGGGCCCGAAGCCTCCGCAGGTGAGCGAAAAGGGCCATGCATTCACGTTCACGACCAGATCGACCGACGCTTCGAAGACCCCAGCCTCCATGGGCGAGCCCGAGAGCGCGCCGCAGCCATTCGCCGGAGGGGTGTAGGAGGCTTGGTTGGTTGTGCCCGTTAGTCCGCCCGGCAACTGATTGAACGCCACGCTTGTGATTTGCGTGATCCGAATGGAGACGCCGGTGAGCGTAGGGTCGAACAGCGTGGCAGGGGTGCACTCGGTGGTCACATGGAAGGAGATGGCATCGCTGTACGGCTCGCCGATGCGGCCATCGATGAATGCGGCGGAGCATAGGCCGCCCCAGGCCGGGAGCTGGCTCAAACAATCGACCGGCGTGCATTGGGAGAGCGCTCGAGCTGCTAGTAGGAGTACGAAGGGGGCCGCGTATCGTATGGTCATGCGCTGATGGGTTGGTGATGCCGCAGGCACGGCCCAACAAGAATAGAAGCGGGAAACGAAGGGGCTAAACCTGTACGCCTTTCAACAGCAGGCGCTTCCAAGCGGTATGCTTCCGGAGATAGGCCTTGATCGCCGGAGCGGTGGGAATCAGCTTGAGCCGGTTCTCTTCGACCCACATCAAGGTTTTCTCCAGCACCACATCACCCACGCCGAGCTCAGCCACCTGACGCGGCACATCGAGCGTGCCGAGGAATATGCGGTCCCCGTCGCGGTCGTACTCCATACGGGCGCGGTGCTCACCTACCCGAAGGATGAATTGCCGAGAATCGGGCTCGTCGATCAATGGCTGGGCCATCAAATCGATTGTCTCCAAGGATGGCTTGTTCGTCATGGTTGGTTGGGAGCGCGAAATTAGCATCCGTGGCGGTGCGGCGCAGCGCCTGGTTCCACCGGTATCGGCCGAACAGCCTTTATCTGGGCGAACACGGCTACCTTGCCCCATCATGAAACGAACGCTGTTCGGCTTCTGCGCAGGCTGCATTGCGGCAAGCGCCATGTCCCAGTGCGGGCCTTGCGCCATTAGTGACACCTGTACGGTTGATCCGCCCTTCCCTACCGTATGCCCGGCAATCACCCCGATCGGCACCGTGGGGGTTCCGTATGATCTTGACGTGACCTTCTGGATCCCGCCCTCATTCGCGGAGCCGACCACCCAGCTGAATGTGGTTCTGCAAGAGGTCACGTTGGTGAGCATGGAGAATGTTCCGCTTGGGCTCACCTACGAGGCCAGCAGCCCAACGCTCATCTACTACCCGCAGGTCGATCCCTTCGGTTGCGTACGGGTCTGCGGCGTTCCCATGGTGGCGGGCAACGATACCATTCAGCTCACGGCGGTCGCGCAAGGAACGGTCGGTGGCATCGCCATCAACCAGAACTACAGCCTGGGCATTCCCATCCAGGTGCTGCCCGCCCCTCAGGACACCGTTGCGGACTTCACCTCCGCTCCCGACTCGCTGTGCGCGCCGATGACCGTTGCGTTCTCCGAGGCCGTCGGTGCGGCGGGCATGACAACCACCTTCACCTGGGACTTCGGCAACGGAACCAGCTTCAGCGGAAGCGCCCCGCCAGAGCAGACCTACACCGAGGGCGGACAGTACCCGGTTAGCCTTCAACGCGCCTTCTCCGTGCCGATGCTCACGCAAGTCTCGGTCAGCGGGGTGTCCAATAGTTGGTGCGGCGATCTGGATGAACCCAACCTGCCCATTGTCGGTTGCGTGGGCCAGCCCGACCTGTACTTCACCGTCCAGGATTCGCGCCTGGCGATCTGGCGGTCGAGCACCTTGAATAACGTGCAGAGCACGACATGGAACAACCTATCCATTCCGCTCGGATTCCCGCCCTTCACCCTGCGCATCTATGATCAGGATGAACTGAGCGATGACGACCTGCTGGGCAACTTCATCATCACTTCGGCAACAGGCAGCGCATCGTTCAGCCAAGGGGGCACCAACGGCACTCGACAGGTTGAGGTGCAAACGGTGCTCATCACAACGTATTCTGATACGGTTCATGTGCTCGGCAACCCGGTATTCACGCTCGCTTACGATGAGGTCACTGGAACCGTCTGCGCAACCGATCAGTCACTGGGAACCTATGCCTGGTCCCTCGACGGGCTGCTCGTTGAGGGCCAAACCGGTCCTTGCGTACCTGCGAGCAATGGACTTTGGAGCCTATTGGGAACCACCGTCGAAGGCTGCAGCGGCTCTGCTCAACTGCTCCTTTCGGGTGTTGGGATCAACGAGGTCGACACGGGCCTTCGCCTCCAGTTGCATCCGGTTCCTTCTTCCGGCGCGGTGACGCTGATCGCCTCTGTTGGCGGAATAGCCGATATCACCGTGCTTGATCCCGGCGGTCGCGTGGTGCATGCTGAGCGGCGCGCTCAGCTGGGCGAGAAGGGCGCCGTGCTCGACCTCGCGCATCTTGGTGCCGGCTACTATCTGGTGCGCGTGGAAGTCGATGGAACGTCGAGCACCGTGCGTCTGATGCTCGCACCGCATTAGGCGCCGGATCCGGAAGCGCGGCCCGCCATGCCTTCGCCTCGCATCTCGGTGCTGATGACCCTTTACAACAAGGGGCCTTATGTGGAAGAGGCGGTGCGCAGCGTGCTTTCCAGCTCGTTCGCCGACTTCGAGTTGATCGTGATGGATGACGCCAGCACCGATGATGGGCCCGACCGCATCCGCGCCTTCGAGGACGAACGCATCCGACTGGTGTGCCATGCGGTGAATACGGGTCGCGCCCGCAATGCGAACCGGGGCTTCGATGCGGCGCGCGGGGATTTCATCGCCATCCTCGACGCCGATGATGCCATGCACCCAGAGCGGCTGGCACGCCAGCTCGCGTTCATGGAGGCGCATCCCCGAATAGGCGCTTGCGGCACGGCGGCGCAGTTGATCGGCGAGCGTCATCGCGTCGTGCGATGGCCTGACGACGACGACACCGCGCGCGGCTTGTTGTTGTTCGAAGACCCCTTGCTCTATGGCTCGGCCATGTTCCGTCGGTCTGTACTGGACGAACACCGGTTGCGGTGCCCAGAGGATTGGGATGGGCCTGGTATGGATTACCTATTCCTGTTGCGTGTTGCTGGTGTCACGAAGGTTGCCAGCCTTCCCGATGCGCTCACGCACTACCGCATCGGGCCGAACAACTTTCGGCACGGACGCGATCGCTTGACCGATGCAGGGCGCATCGCGCGCGAGGCCCTCCGCTTTTTCGGCATCGCGGCCAATGACCCGGAGATCCGCGCGCATTTAACGCTCCTCCGGCGCATCGAAGCCCCGACTAGCGCGCAAGAGGTGGGGGCGCTCAACGCGTGGGCCGATCGGCTCCTGGCCTTCAACCGGAAGGCCTGCACCTTCAGCCCCGATGTGTTCGAGGGTCGCATCCATGCCGAATTGGAGCATGTGTTCTGCCTTCTCGCTGACCGCGATGCGCGCTTGGCCAGGCTGCATGCGCGCCTCTCGGGAGGATGGTCCATCGGCAGGCTCCGATACTACCTCGCCTCGCGCATGCGATCGTGACCGAGAAGTCGCCGAGAATCGCTTTCCGTTACATTGCCTTCGCAACGCCAAACCCAAGATCATGTGTCACGCTACGCGCTCCTTTTTGTTGCTCGCCTTCCTTGTGCTGGTGGCCTCGGCTAAAGCGCAATGTCCGGGCTGCACGCCCGATTTGAATTGCACCGTGAGCCCCGCTTTCCCCACGCTCTGTCCTGAGGCCGCGCCCGATGCAACGGTTGGTGTTTATTACGAGGCCGATTTCACCTTCTGGATGCCTGCCGCCTTCACCGATCCGGGCTCCGGATTCGATGTGACCCTGCTTCAGCTCACCGTCACCGGCGTTTCGGGCCTTCCCTTTGGCCTGGACTTCACCCCCAATTCGCCCGGCGGCGTGTACTACCCGCAAGACAATGAGTTCGGTTGCGCCCGCATCTGCGGCACCCCATTCGGCGCTGGCGAGTTCCCCATCACCGTGAGCGTTGTTGCCCAAGTCACGGCCAGCGGCATCACCTTGGATGTTCCCACGAGTTTCCCCATCACGCTTATTGTATTGCCCGGAACCGGCGGGAACACGAGCTTCACTTACGCGCCCACCTCCGGCTGCGGCTCCGTTGAGGCTACATTCCAAGCACTCATCGATGGCAACCCCTCGCCTACCGCTTATGCCTGGGACTTCGGCAATGGAAGCACCAGCACCTTGGCCGCGCCTCCGGCGCAGGTGTTCTCGCCTGATGGGACCTACCAAGTGACCCTGCAGACCACGATAGGCGGCTTTGTGCTGCAAACCGTCACGCTCACAGGCGTGAATGGCAATTGGTGCGGCGATGTCGAAGAGCCCAATCTGCCCCTTATTGGATGCACCGGTACGCCTGACCCCTATTTCGTGCTGACCAATGCCGGCGGCGGCACATACACTTCCAGCGCGTTCACCGATGTGTCCACCGGATTGTGGACGAGCCTGGGCCTTTTGCTCGACAATCCACCCTATTCCATCTCCTTCTATGATGAAGATGTGGTGAGCGGCGATGATTTATTGGGGACGTACAACCTTGCCATCACGGGCGAGGGCACCTACTTCATCAATGTGGCCGGCGGCACCACAGGAAGCATGGAGATCACCAATGAGCCGCAGCAGGTGTACAATGACACCGCCTTCGTGGTGGTGTACCCGCTGCCAGAGGTGGTGCTTGAAGAGAATGATGTCACCGGTGAGTTGTGCGCGAGCGACCAGAGCCTTGGCACCTATGCCTGGCTGCTCGATGGGCAGCCCGTGCCCGATGAAGTCGGCCCCTGCCTGCTGCCGAGCGGCCCGGGCGCTTGGCAGGTAATCGGCTACAATGGTTTCGGCTGCTCCGATACGAGCAATGCCATCGTGGTGTGCCCGGTATTCAGCATCGCGCAGAACGGCAACATCGTCTTCGTGCCGAGTGGCTACCTCAGCTATGCTTGGACATTCAATGGTGCTGCAATCGGAAGCAACAGCCCCTTCGTCTTCTTGCAAGGCGACGGGCTCTATGGCGTAACCGTTGACGCGGGCAACGGATGCATCATCTCGCTCACCTTCCTCTGGGACACCACGGGCCTGACCGAAGCCGAGGCCGCTTCGGCCCGCATGGAGGTTTTCCCGGTGCCGAGCAATGGCCTGCTGAACGTGGTGGCCGAAGGGTTGCGGAAGCCGCGCGTGCGCATCGAGGTCCTGGACCTCTCCGGCCGGTTGGCCCATGCCGAACAAGCCATGGCCAATCAGGGCCGGCTTCGTGCGGCCCTTGCGCTGAACCTGCCGCCAGGCACTTATACCATCCGGGTCCTCGATGATGATCAGGTGCTGACCCGACGGGCCGTGATTCATTGACCCCGGCCGCACGGGCAAACCCCTGCCCATGGGGTTAGCTTTGCTGCACTGCGCGGCCCACCTCCTCGCGCTCCGCCCTAACCCGATGCCCGGCGATTACGACCTTCTGATCGAGAAGCTCGACCGCTTCATCCGCAAGTACTACAAGGACTTGCTGATACGAGGCTCGATCTACGCAATCGGCGTTCTGGTCACATTGTTCCTGGCCGCCGCATTGCTCGAGCATCTGGGCCGCTTCGGCACCGGCACCCGCACTGTGCTATTCTGGGGCTTCGTCTTGTGCATGGGCGCCATACTCGTGCGCTTTGTCGTGGTCCCATTGGTGAGGCTCTTCCGGCTTGGGCCGGTGATCTCCCATGAGCAGGCCGCTCGCATCGTTGGTGACCACTTCGGCGAAGTGCGCGACAAGCTCCTGAACACACTGCAACTGAAAGGCCTCGCCGCAAACGAACCGCTTCAGCGCGAACTCATCGAAGCCGCCATTGCGCAGCGAAGCCGGGAACTGCGACCCGTTCCCTTCGTGCGCGCAATCGACCTCGGAAAGAACCGCCGGTACTTGCGTTATGCCGCCCCGCCGCTCGCGGTCCTGCTCGTGTTGCTGTTCGCGGCCCCCAGCTTGATCACCGGCCCAACGCGACGCCTGATCAAGCATGGCACCGAATTCCTCCCCGAAGCTCCCTTCCGTTTCGTGCTGCTCAACGACTCGCTCTCCGTGGCCGAGGACCAGGATTTCGAGATCCGGCTGGGCCTGGTCGGCGACCCGCTCCCGGTGCGCGCAGAAATCGAGATCGGCGACGCTTCCGTTCCGCTTGTTCGGCAATCAGCCGGTGAATTCACCCACCGCCTGCGTAACGTGCAGGGCCGGGTCGCCTTCCGCTTCTCAGCCGATGGCTTCAAGAGCGCAGAATACGCGCTGGATGCAATCCCTGCGCCGCTGGTCATGCGCCTCAACGCATCCCTTGACTTCCCGGACTACCTCGGCCTTGAGGACGTAGAGGAGAACTCTGCGGGCGACCTGACGATTCCTGCGGGCACGCGCATCACGTGGTTGGCAGAGGCTAGGAGCAGCGATGCATTGGAACTGGCCTTCGAGGATTCTGCCGTACGCGCGGTCCCGATGCCGGGCAGCGAAGGGCGACTGTTCTTTAGCGCGACCCGCCGGATGATGCAGAGCGGAACTTACTCGCTGCGCCCATCGCTGCAGGGCCGCGCGGGCGCCGGGTCCATGCGACATCGCATCGAGGTGGTGCCCGATCAGTATCCGACCATCAATGTCCGTTCCTCGGAAGACTCCACGGCCCTGCGCCGCTTATACTTCAATGGAGAGGCCGGTGACGACCACGGCATTCGCAAGCTCCTCTTCCATTACCGTTTCGCAAATGGAGGCGACAGCGTGCCTCCCGAACAACGTCAAGCCGCGCAACAACTCGTGACCGACCCGCGCAGCACGCGCCAGTCCTTCTTCCATACGTGGGACCTGTATGACATCAAGCTGGCCCCCGGAGACCGCCTGGAATACTGGTTCGAGGTCTGGGACAACGACGGCGTGAATGGGAGCAAGAGCACCCGCACCCCTGTGCAGGTATTCGCCGCGCCCAGCCTGAAGGAGCTCTCGGAGCGGCAGGAGGCCCGCAGCGAGGCTAGCAAGGGCCTTTTGCAGGAGAACATCAAAGAGGCGCGGGCCCTTCAGGAAGAGCTGGACAAGCTGCGCCGCAACCTGTTGGAGAAGAAAGAGCTGGATTGGCAGGATAAGCAGCGCATGGAGCAATTGCTTGATCGACAGAAAAAGCTCGAGGAGCGCATTGACCGTTCCGTGGAGCAGATGCGCTTGAGCCAACGGGAGAACCGCGAATTCAACCCGCTTGACGAGCGGCTGCTCGAGAAACAAGAGCGTCTACAAGAACTATTCGAGAACGTCTTGAGCGAAGAGATGAAGGAGCTCTATCGCAAGGTCGAAGAGCTCATGCAGAACATCGACAAGGAACAGCTTCAGGAGCAGTTGCGCGAGATGAAGCTCGGCCAGGAGGATGTCGAGAAGGAACTCGATCGCGCATTGGAGCTCTTCAAGCGCATGGAGGTGGAACAGAAGGCCGAAGAGATCGCCGATGAGATCAAAAGGCTCGCTGAGAAACAAGAGAAGCTGGGCGAAGAAACACGCGAAGGCGCACGCCCGAACGAGGACCTGAAGCAAGAACAGGACAAGCTGAACGAGGAATTCCAGGAACTCCGCAAGGAAATGGACCGGCTCTCGGAGAAAAACGAGCAACTCGAGGAGCCCATGTCGATACCGGACACCGATGCGCTCGAACAGGAGGTACAAGACCAGCAGCAGCAAAGCTCAGAAGAGCTTCAGCGCAAGCAGAACCAGAAAGCGGCCTCGGATCAGAAAGGAGCGGCTGAGAAGATGGAGCAGCTGGCCTACCAGATGGAGAATGCCATGCAGGGCGGCGCGCAACAGCAAGAGGAGGAGGACATGGATGCGCTGCGCCAGATCCTGGAGAACATCGTGCACCTGAGCTTCAGCCAGGAATCGCTCATGGGCGAGTTGTCCGCCACGAGCACGCGGGATCCGCGTTGGGTGGCGCACGGACGGGCGCAGCGAAAGCTCCGGGACGATGCCAAGGTGATTGAGGATTCGCTATTCGCCCTGAGCAAGCGCGTGCCTCAGATCCAGAGCACGGTGAACCGCGAGATGAACGCCGTGAACGATAACATGGATGAGGCGCGACGGCTAATCGGCGAAGCGCGAGCCAATGAGCGCTTCAAGCCGGCGGCGGCAGAGAAGCAGCAGCGCTCGATGACCTCGTTGAACAATCTCGCCCTGCTCTTGGATGAGGCGTTGCAGCAGATGATGCAGCAAATGAATGCCCAGAGCAAGCCCGGCGGAGGCAGCTGCAACAAACCGGGGAAGAAGGCGGGCGGCCAAGGCAACGGCAAGCCAAGCATGGCAAAGGCGCGTGCGCAGCAGCAAGCCCTGCAGAAGCAATTGGAGGAGATGCGCAAAGCGATGGAGCAAGGCAAGAAGCCCGGCGAGCAACGGGGCAAGGGAACCATGGGCCAACAAGGCATGAGCCAGCAGCTGGCCAGCCTCGCGGCGCAACAAGCGGCCATCCGCAAGGAGATGCAGCGGCTCGCCCAGGAGCTCAACCAGGACGGAAGCGGTGCAGGGAATGAAATCAACAAGCTGGCCCAGCAGATGGAGCAGCAGGAAAAGGACATCGTGAACAGGAACATCACCCCCGAGACGCTGCGACGGCAACAGGATCTGATGGTGCGCTTGCTCGAGCACGAGAAAGCCGAACGGGAGCGCGAGCTTGATCAGAAAAGGACCAGCAACGAGGGCCGTGAGTCCCCTCCGGCCGATCCGCAGCGTGCATTCGACCATCAGCGCCGGAAAGCGCGTGAAGCCGAGCTCCTCCGAACCGTACCGCCCGGCCTGAAGCCTTACTACCGTGATCGCGTGAATGCGTATTTCGGTACTTTTGACCGACCCTGAACAGCATGCCCGCACTCACCGAAGCCCTCGCCTTCACCGAACGAATCGAGTTCCCTGCGAAAGCAGAGAACATCGCTTTGGCGGAGAAATTAATCGATGATGCTTGCTCTCGGCACCGGGTGCATGAGAGCCTTTACGGGAACATCCTGATCGCGCTCACCGAGGCCGTGAACAATGCCATCCACCATGGCAATGGCCTCGATTCCTCTAAGCTAGTAGGCCTTGGCTATGAGGCACAGGAGGGCCGGTTGGTATTCGTGGTCTCGGACCAGGGACCCGGGTTCGATCATACCAACCTGCCCGACCCCACCGACCCCCAGAACCTGGAAAAGCCCCACGGCCGCGGCGTGTATCTTATGCGTGCGTTGGCTGATCAAGTGGAATTCACGGACCACGGAGCCACCGTCGCGCTGGCGTTCGAACTGGCTCCGAAAGCGGATTAGTTTCGGATGGGCCACATCGCATTCCTGGCGCGCGAGGTGCCGAATGCGTTCGGCGATCGAAAGCGGCTCCGAGCTTGGTTAGAGCGCGTTGCTGCCGAGCATGGTTCACGAATCGATGAGCTCAATTTCGTCCTGCTTTCCGACGCCGCCCTGCATGGGTTCAATCAGCGGTACCTCAAGCATCGTGATCTTACGGATGTGATCACCTTCGACCTGCAGGCCGGTTCCGGAATTGCGGGCGATGTCTTGATCAGCCTGGACCGCGTCCGTGAGAATGCCTTGCACTATGGCGTGCCGATCTCCCACGAACTGCGGCGCGTCATGGTCCACGGGTTGCTACATCTTCTCGGCCACCATGACAAGAAAAAGGACGAGCGCGCTGCAATGAGCGCGCTCGAAGATGCTTACCTCAAGGTCTATTGAGCCGCTTGGGCTCGTTCAGCGCTTCGCTTTGCGCTCATCTAGGATCGCAGTAGCGTTGTTGCGCACCATTTCGGACTTCGCCAATACCTCGGTCCATTGATCGGCCATCGAAGGATCATTCACCGTGCCCAACAGGCTCTCAAGCTGCTCGAGCGCCCGCTCAATCCGAGCCTTCATGTTCTTCTGCTCCGATGTGGCGGCATTCGCATCCGGGCCAATCTCGCGCCCCAGGTGCGCCAACTCCCGGCTAAGCAACCCGTAAGACTCCTTTAGTCCGGCGCTCTGGCTCGCCACGGCTTCGGAGGAATAAGCCTGGTTGGATGCGGTTGATGAGCCTTCTTTCTGTGCCTGCACGCAAACGGCGGTGAGGACCAAGGCCATTGTGGCAATGAAATGCTTCATGTTTCGGTTGGTTGGGGCGGTGAAGTTCGGTGTTTTTTCCCTTGGGGGGGCTTCGTTATGACGCGGGTGACGCGCCATGTGGTTGCCTCTTAAGCGTTCATGGCCTGATGTACGTCCGTTACTTTGCCCATCATGCTGCAGGTGGATTACGATATCATCGTGGTGGGTGCGGGTCACGCAGGGTGTGAAGCCGCCGCCGCCGCCGCCAATTTGGGTTCGCGTGTGCTACTGGTTACGATGAACATGGGGGTCATTGGCCAAATGAGCTGCAACCCTGCAATGGGCGGAATAGCTAAGGGGCAGATTATCAGAGAGATAGATGCTATCGGAGGGTATAGTGGGGTAATCAGCGACAAGAGCGCTGTTCAGTTCCGCATGCTCAATCGTAGCAAAGGTCCGGCCATGTGGAGCCCAAGGACACAGAACGACCGGATGCGCTTTGCCTGGGAGTGGCGCAAGGCCTTGGAGCAAATTCCGAATGTGCATTTTCTACAGGACTCCGTAATTGGATTAGACATCAGGGGAAACGACCCCGCCCGAGTTTCCGGGGTGATTACGGGCATGGGCGCCACCATTCACGCGGCTGCGGTTGTGCTCACCAGCGGCACATTCATGAATGGGGTCATGCACGTGGGCGAGAAGCGATTCGGCGGAGGGCGCTCGGGCGAAAAAGCCAGCCACGGCATCACCGAGCAGTTGGTCGATCTTGGGTTCCGCGCGGGTCGAATGAAGACCGGAACCCCGCCGCGGGTTGATGGGCGCAGCATCGATTATTCCGTGATGGAGGAACAGCCAGGTGATGCAGACCCCAATAAGTTCAGCTTCGATCCCTCAACCAAGAGGCTGGAGAAACAGTTGAGTTGCTGGGTGACGCAAACAAGTGAGGAGGTGCATGATATCCTGCGCACGGGGTTCAATCGCAGTCCCATGTTCGCGGGTCGCATTCTTGGGACCGGGCCGCGATATTGTCCGAGCATTGAAGATAAGATCAACCGCTTCTCAGAAAAGGACAGCCACCAAATCTTCGTCGAGCCGGAAGGATGGGATACGGTTGAGACTTACATCAATGGATTCAGCACGAGCTTGCCTGAGGACGTTCAGATCGCAGCGCTCCGGAAAGTCAAAGGCTTCACCAACGCGCGCATCTTCAGACCTGGCTATGCCGTTGAGTACGACTTCTTCCCGCCCACTCAGCTGCATCACACCTTGGAGACGAAGCGCATCCATGGTTTGTACTTCGCAGGTCAAATCAATGGGACTACAGGGTACGAGGAGGCGGCCTGCCAAGGGCTGATTGCTGGAATAAACGCCCATCTGAAGCTGCGCGAACTCCCCCCTTACATCCTCCGCCGCGATGAGGCGTACATCGGGGTTCTAATTGATGACCTGGTTACCAAGGGCACGGACGAACCCTACCGGATGTTCACCAGCAGAGCCGAATTCCGAATCTTGCTTCGGCAAGACAATGCCGATGCCCGGCTCACCCCTGGTGCGCACGCCATTGGTTTAGCAAGCAATGACCGCATGCGCCGCGTTGAACGGAAGTCTCGGCTGGCCGATGAGATGAAGCGCGCGCTTCAATCGGAAAGTCTGGCACCAGATGTGGCCAATGAGCTCCTTGTTCCACGTGGAACGGCAGCGGTGAAACAGCGAACCAGATGCTACGATTTGCTGCTAAGGCCGCAAATCAGCCTGGAACAAATACTCACCCACTCTAGAGAACTTACGAATCGGGCAGCAGGCTTCGACGAATTGCAGGCAGAAGTGCTCGAGCAGGTAGAGGTTGAAGCCAAATACAGCGGCTATATTCTAAAAGAGCGCCAACTGGCGGATAAGATGTCCCAGCTCGAGAACCTTGCGATTGGGGAGGACTTCAGCTTTCACCAGCTCTCCTCCCTATCGTTTGAGGCAAGAGAAAAACTCGAGATGATAAAGCCGAAAACCATTGGACAGGCTTCAAGGATAAGCGGGGTATCGCCGTCTGATATTGGCGTGCTCTTGGTTTATCTAGGCCGATAGGTTCCACGTGGAACAATTCTTCATGGAAACACTTACTTCTTGTCCTATCTGCAACTGCAGCGACTTAACTGAGGCGCTCAGGATTCCGGATTCTCAGCACTCCAAAGAATGGTTCACTCTTGTCGATTGCGCATCCTGTGGAATCCGGTTCACTAATCCACGACCAACCCCAATCTCCATCGGCCGTTACTACAGCTCACTGGAATATCTCTCCCACAATGCCGAGGGTCCAGGTGCATTGGCCCTTCTATATCGCATCGCCCGGCGATTCTCGTTAGTGCTCAAAAACCGGATGATTCGTGCATTTGCCTCTGACGGCAATTTGCTCGACTTCGGCTGTGGTTCGGGGGATTTTCTTGACCACATGCACCATTTGGGCTATCGGGTTCTCGGTGTCGAGCCCAGTCAGCGAGCACGTGAGCAGGCTGCCCTTCGGGGTCTGACCACCCTCGCCTCCCTCGAGGAACTGCCAAGTGAATCAAGTTTTCGCGTCATCACACTCTGGCACGTCCTTGAGCACTTGCACGATCCGAGAGCAACGCTCTCGGCGCTTTGCAATTGCCTTGAATCAGGTGGCCTCCTTGTCATTGCCGTTCCTGACCGAGAAAGCGCTGACGCCGAATTCTATGGCGCGTACTGGGCTGCCTGGGATGTTCCTCGACACTTATGGCACTTTCGCAAACAAGACATAAGGCGCCTTGTAGAATCATGCGGCTTAACGATTTCCTCTGAAAGGCGCATGTGGCTCGATGCCTATTACATCTCTCTTCTTAGCGAGAGGGCCAAGGGGCGCTCCACGGTTGCCGCTTGGCTGATGGCCATTACCATAGGAAGCTACTCGAACCTGAAAGCTTGGTTGTTCAACGGGTCAGCTTCAAGTTCACTGCTGTTTGCCCGGAAGCCATGACGGGTTCACTACTCTATTCCAGGTATACGGATTGAGGTCTAGCCCATGAGCACGCATGTTTATCTGAATACGACTAAATTTCTTCATATCTAATTGTTTATCAGAGACTTGCGCGCATCCCTATAGCGTGCAGACGTTGGATTGATTCGCCTTGGCTAGGGCTGCTGTACGGTGGTACATTCGCGCCCTTCAAAATCGACCTATGACCACCCCCACCATCGATAACTCACCCGCTCGTGCAATCATGGGCGACTTGGGTCTGGAATTCGAGAACAGCGGCGTCTCAACTGGCTACAATTGGCTCCCTGGCGAAGGCCAATCACTTACAAGCTTCAGTCCGGTCGACGGGCAACCCATCGGCAAAGTTCGCGGCGCCGGCCGGTCCGAGTATGACACTGTCGTTCAGCAAGCACAGCGCGCCTTCTTGTCCTGGCGCGAATGGCCTGCTCCGAAGCGCGGTGAAGTGGTGCGCCAGCTCGGCGATGAGCTGCGGGCGAACAAAGCGCAGCTGGGCAAACTGGTGAGCTACGAGATGGGTAAAAGCTACCAGGAGGGACTTGGTGAGGTACAGGAGATGATTGATATCTGCGATTTCGCTGTGGGCTTGAGCCGGCAGCTGCATGGCCTCACTATGCACAGCGAGCGGCCCGAACACCGCATGTATGAGCAGTGGCACCCCTTGGGTGTCGTTGGCGTAATCACGGCATTCAACTTCCCTGTGGCCGTGTGGAGTTGGAATGCCGCTTTGGCCTGGGTATGCGGTAACGTTACCATTTGGAAGCCCAGTGAGAAGACCCCGCTCTGCAGCGTCGCTTGCCAACTGATCGCCGCACGCGTGTTCAAGCGGAACGGTGTGCCCGAAGGGGTGAGTTGCGTGGTGAACGGGGTGCGGGAAGCGGGGGAGTGGCTCAGCGCGGATGAACGGCTGCCGATGGTGAGCGCCACCGGAAGCACCCGAATGGGAAAAGCGGTGGGTGCCATGGTGGGGAAAAGGCTCGGTCGTGCGCTCTTGGAGCTGGGGGGCAACAACGCGATCATCATCAGCGACAAGGCCGACCTTGACATGTCTGTTGTCGGCTGCTTGTTCGGTGCCGTTGGAACCGCCGGACAGCGTTGCACCAGCACGCGGCGACTGATCATCCACGACCGCGTATACGATGCTTTCTGCAAGCGCCTATCCGGTGCGTATAAGCAGCTTCGCGTAGGTAATCCGTTAGACGAGTCCAACCATGTTGGGCCATTGATCGACCATGATTCGGTTGAGAACTACCTGAGCGCGCTTGATTCGGCCAGGTCGCAGGGCGCTCGCGCACTAGTCGATGGAAAAGTCCTTGCGGGCCCCGGATACGAGAGCGGTTGCTACGTTCAACCAGCCATATTCGAGGCCACTCCGGACATGCCAATTGTTCAAGAGGAGACCTTTGCGCCCATTCTCTACCTCCTCCGATATTCTGGAGACATTCATGAAGCCATTGCGATTCAGAATGGTGTCAGGCAGGGGCTCAGCAGCGCCATCATGACATTGGACCTTCGCGAGGCCGAGCGATTCCTCAGTGCGTCGGGTAGCGATTGCGGTATTGCGAATGTGAACATTGGAACGAGTGGAGCCGAGATTGGGGGGGCCTTCGGCGGTGAGAAAGAAACCGGCGGGGGGAGGGAGAGCGGAAGCGATGCTTGGAAAGCTTACATGCGCAGACAGACCAACACCATCAACTACGGTCGCACGCTGCCTCTTGCTCAAGGAATTAAGTTTGACCTATAGCGCGACTGGCTTGGTTTGGTGCGGCCATCTACCTTCGGCGCCTTGAAAACCCGGATTGTCCTTGGCTTCTTGGTGCTTGCCTTAGCCGGTTGTGATTCTGAGACTCCTGCCATGCGAGCAGGGGAGTGGCGCGTTGAGCTTGATTTGAATGGCGAGTCGCTTCCGTTCTCTTGGCTTATCAAGCAGGATTCGTCTGGCGGCTATCATGCGGTCATCCGGAACGGTGAAGAATCGCTTGATGTGAGTGAGCTGCGAATCGAACGCGACTCATTCTTCCTGCGAATGCCCTTGTTCGATTCGGAGTTCCTTGGCCGATTGCATGGCGACAGTCTGATAGGCGGATTCTGGCGCAATTACACAAGGGGGTCGGCCTATAAAATCCCCTTCTCGGCTGTTCATGGTCCGCGTCCTCGATTCGCCGCTCAGGCCCCCGGCTCAGCGGAGCGCTTCGCAGGAATTTGGCAAACCTGGTTCAGCCCCAATTCTCCCGAGGCTTACAACGCCGTTGGGCGCTTCGACGCTTATCCTGATGGTTCCATTACGGGCACATTCATGACGGAGACGGGCGACTACAGGTTCTTGGCCGGCTCCTCATCCTCGGACTCCATGCACCTATCATGCTTCGATGGTTCCCATGCTTTCCTCTTCGCCGCCTGCCTAAGGAACGACTCGTTGATCGGTCGATTCTGGAGCGGAACGCATTGGCAAGAGCCTTGGATTGCGGTGCGCAACAGCTCCTATCGCTTACGCAATCCGGATTCGCTCACCTTCCTGCAAGATGGATTCGACCGTGTGGCCTTCCGATTCCCCGACCTCGACGGCGTTGAGCGTTCGCCCGACGACCCGGATTTCTCCAACCATCCGCTCTTAATTCACATCATGGGCAGCTGGTGCCCCAACTGCATGGACGAGACATTGCTCTTGCGCGAGATGCATGAGAAGTACAGCCCACATGGCCTTCGCATCATGGCGGTCGCCTTCGAGAAGCACTCAGACCAAAAAAGGGCATTGGACGCTTTGCGGCGCTACGCCAAATCGCTTAGCGTTCCTTACCCCATCCTATATGGTGGGTCGGCCTCTAAGGAAGAGGCTGGCGAGAAGCTGCCTTTTCTCAAGCGCCTGATCAGCTACCCGACCTGCCTCTTCATTGCAAGAGATGGAACCATTATGCGCATACGCACTGGTTTCTACGGCCCAGGAACCGGACCACATTACGATTCATACCGGAAGGACCTCGACGAGTTCCTTCGGCGTATGGTCGAGGAGACGTGAAGCTTAAGGCTTATCAACCCGGATACGCTGCACGCGGTTCGCCAGCCTCCAAGCCGTACAGAAAACTAGCCTTGCGCGAGATTCGAGCAAGTCGAACCTGATTTTCTCAACGTCGTCGCCCGGTCGATGATAATCCTCGTGGACGCCGCTGAAATAGAAGATGCATGGGATTCCTTTCCGTGCGAAATTGTAGTGGTCGCTGCGGTAATAGAATCGGTTCGGGTCATCCGCAGCATTGAAGGTGTAGTCCAGTTCAAGCCTGTCGCCATTGGCCAATTCATTCTCCCTGTGCAATTCGGTGCTCAGCTTGTCGCTGCCAATGATGTACACGTATGGGCCTGAAGCCGCGTGGGCGCTGTCCACGCGGCCAATCATGTCGATGTTCAGGTTAGCCACAGTCTGTTCCAAGGGGAAAACCGGGTGGTCGCTGTAATAGCGCGACCCAAGAAGTCCCCGCTCCTCACCGCTCACGGGCATCACCAGGACGCTCCGCTTCGGGCCATGCCCAGCGGCTTTAGCCAGCATGAAGGCCTGAGCGATCTCGATCAGGGCAACCGTTCCGCTCCCATCGTCATCGGCGCCGTTGAAGACAATTCCATCCTCCACGCCGATGTGGTCATAGTGCGCAGTGATGACGATGAGTTCATCCTTCATTTCCGAGCCTTCAATGTAAGCGAGCACATTCTCGGCTTGAATTCGGGCCTCGTGCCTATCTCGCTTGAAGGAGATTGCTGCGGTAAGCGCATTGCCATGTTGCCTCTTGAGTAGTTTGGCGGCACCTCGCCTACCAACCAAGCGCTGCAAGCCCTCCTCCGTAAGGTAGCACACCTGCATGCTTGAGCCGTTGCCATCCTTTTCTTCATCTGCATACAGCAAGCGCATGCTGGTCGCGCCGGCATGCACGAAGCCGCTGAGCAACTCCTTTGTGTCCTCACGCACCACCACCAGTGCGGCCTGGTACCCTGCTTTATTCACAGCCTCCAAGCCAGCGCGGGCTCCACGCATCCCCGCAAGTCCTTCGTCAGAATCCCGCGCATCGAGCACGACGACCGCGCGCGGGTTCGTGGCTAGTTCAACTGTTCTCCCCGGCTTCATGCCAATGAGTTGGTCAGCCACGAGGTCACTCTCAAGTTCCTCCGAGAAATAAAGCAGCTCGCCCGGCCAACTCAGCACGGAGCGCGCCGAGCGCAAGGAGATCGATCCCCTGCTCGACTCGATTAGCTCATAAGGTTGATAGAAGCCTTTCTCTACCCCAACGCACGACAACGGGGGAACGCCGAAGCCCCTGAACCTATCACGGAGGTAAGCCGCTGCCATCTTTTGCCCTTCCTTGCCGGTGTCCCTTCCCATGAAGGAATCGGAGGCGAGTACTTCCAGGTGCATCCGTAGCTCGCGCTGATCGATTGCCGCGGCGAAATGGTGCATTATCGAATCAGCTTGCCCGCGTGCATGCGCAGCGCAGCTGATCAGGCCGATAATCAGCGTCAAAT
This sequence comes from Flavobacteriales bacterium, assembly GCA_016716605.1. Lineage (NCBI taxonomy): Bacteria > Pseudomonadati > Bacteroidota > Flavobacteriia > Flavobacteriales > Flavobacteriales bacterium. Next base: position 983,791 of record JADJWA010000001.1, on the reverse strand, counting down.
GATTCAGCCTCATGCAATCAAATCGTTTCAATCTTCTCTATGCGTCGTTGATGCCTGCCCCCTTCGAAGCCTGTCCGCAAGAAAGCATCGACCATGGCTAACGCGATAGGTGCCGAAACGAAACGAGCAGGTATGGCAAGCACGTTTGCGTTGTTGTGCAAGCGCCCGAGCTCTGCAATCTCAGGATTCCAAGCCAAGGCGCATCGCACGCCGGGATGCCGATTCGCCGCCATGCTCACTCCATTCCCGCTTCCGCATATAAGGATTCCGAAATCTGATTCCCGGGAGGCCACGGCCCGCGCGACAGCATGTGCCGGGTCCGGATAATCCATGCTGTTCTCCGAATGCGTTCCCAAGTCATGGACCTCCCAACCTGCTTCACCAATATGGTTCGCCAGGATTCCCTTCAACCCGAACCCAGCATGATCGCTGCCGATTGACAGGCACTTTCGCATGCCGCGAATATACCCGTAGTGTCGAATAAGCAGGTATCAACAAGTCGCATGTTCATCTTCCATATTTCCTGTTGATATACGCTGGTAAGTTTCGGTATTCCACGATCCTGTCAATTTCTGGTGACTCATGGCCGGTACCATGTTAATCATCCCCGTGTTTCTCAACCGTTGCTCAACAATGGAATGCCTTTCCATAAGCCGCAAGTTATCCACCCTCCCCCTAATCAAGTCCCATGCACGATCGTTAATGCACCTATTTGCACCCTTGACATCCAGGGTCAAATGATCGGACTACGGTGGCAACCGATCGTGGCCCGACAGTGAATTACTTTTGATAACCCGAAGAAGCAACCAAGCGGCCATCCAGATGCGAACAGATCCAACCAGACATACTATATCAACATCAATCCTTTAAAGAGAATGATTATGAATGCCCGCTTGCTCATGCTCATTGCATTGATGTGTGCGCTGAATGCTATCCTTGGGCAGGACAGCTTGGTTCAGTACTTCCACCAGAACGGTCAGGTGAGCAGCGAGGGGCGAATCGTGAATGGGAAGCCGGAAGGCTGGTGGCGAAATTTCCACGACAATGGAGCGCTTCGTTCTGAAGGTGGTCGAATGGCTGGTAAGCTCGACAGCCTGTGGCGGTTTTATGACGGTAAAGGACGAATGGAAACAGAGATTGCTTACAAGGATGACAAGAAGAACGGGTTGATGCGTCAGTTCGATACCACTGGCGCAGTGCTAGTTGAGCTGCCGTACAAGGATGATTTGCGGGAGGGCTTGGGGATCTACTACGATGCGTCCAGAAATAGGGTGAAGGAAGTCCCTTACGTGAATGGGAAGGAAGATGGAAGGGGGCTCGAGTACGCTGGGGATGGCAGGGTGACGGCAGTGCTGTACTATGGCGCTGGCATGCTTCGGCGGCGGGAGGAAATCAATCGGCTTGATAAGGCAGGCTTGAAGCAAGGGCCATGGAAAGAGTTCCACGCGAATGGGCGCGTCCGTTGGGAAGGGAGCTTTGTGGATGATAAACGGCAGGGCATCTTCAAGGAGTATGATGCATTGGGCAACCTGAAGGACCTGTCTAAATACGATGCTGGGGTGATGGATTCGGGAGCAGCCGATAAACTCACGGTGGAGATCAAGCGCACTTTCCATCCGAATGGGAGGGTATCCACCTTGGGGAGCTACTCGAAATCCGGGAAGCGAGAGGGATTGTTCAAGGAGTACGATCCGAAAGGCGTGATTACCGGTGCGAGGATCTACCGGGGCGATGAGTTGATCAGCGAGGGCATGGTGAATGAGATCGGTATGCTCGAAGGGAATTGGGTGGAGTACTTCACCACCGGTGAGAAGCGGGCGGAAGGCAGCTACATGGATGGAAAGAAGGAGGGTGAGTGGTCATTCTATCATCGGAGCGGGAAAGTGGAGCAGCGCGGAAAATTCCAGAACGGATTGCCCAATGGGCCCTGGGTCTGGTACCATGAGAATGGCCAGGTGCATAGACAGGAGAATTATCGAAGGGGAAGGGAGGATGGCGCTTCAGCCGAATACGATGAGGAGGGCCATGTGATCACACAAGGCGAATACATCGATGGCCGCCGCGAAGGCCGATGGCTGTATTTGCTGGGTGACCACAGGGAAGAAGGAGGCTACAAGGACGGTTTGAAGGATGGGCCATGGACATACACCTACGGCGATGGGAAACGCTACTTCTCCGGCTCTTTCCAGAACGGCGAACCGGATGGCAAGCACCGCTGGTACTGGCCGAATGGAAGGCTGCGTTCAGATGGGCGCTTCAGCGGCGGGCTCGCACAAGGCGAGTTCACGCACTATGATGAGAACGGCAACGTGGTGATGGTCGTGCGTTACAAGGATGGAGCTGAGATCCGGATCGATGGCGAGCGAGTGCCACCGCCTTATGAGCCTGGAGCATTGCAGCAGTGATGCCGGCAGGAGCAAGCAAGAAAGCAATGAAGGACCGCTCCGAGCCGGGCGATATCGCCGATCTCCGGAAGCGTTACAACGACCTGCTCGACGGGAACCTTGCTGGCATCTTCCGCACCACGCTGGATGGCCGATTCCTTGAGTGCAATGACGCGTTGGCGCATATGCTCGGTTATGCGGACAAGCGCGAATTGATGGAGGTGAATGCACGGTCGCTCTACTTCACCGATGATGACCGTTTGGAATACCTGCGCAGGTTGAAAGAGCGTGGGAGGCTGGTCAATTATGAGATCCGCCTGCGGCACAGGTCGGGTGCCGAGGTGCATGCGCTGGAGAATGTCTATTTAGTGGACTCGTCCGGCGGAGAAGCCACGGTGCTCGGCATGCTCATGGACATCACACCATTGAAACAGGCCCAGGAGGCTCAGCGCGTGGCCACCGCCAGCTATCGGAATCTCGTGGAACGGATGAATGACGGATTGCTGCTGGTACGTCATCGCAACGTCCGATACGCAAACGCCGCAGCACTGAGGTTGCTTGGCCACGATCCGGTTGGCCTGCCATTCGCGGCGGCATTTCTGATTGAATCCCCGGAAGCGCTTGATCAGGTCTTGAGCAGCGCGGAGCATGGCCAAGAGATGGAGTTCATGGCCCGGCCGGCCTCGAGCCCAGCCATGCAGCTGCTGCTTGTGGCCAACAGCACCGTTTTCGATGGAAGCCCGGCCATCCAGGTCACGATTCACGACCAGGCCTCGCGCGAACGTGCCATTCGAGATCGCGTGCAGCTTCAAATCGCGCAAGAAGTGAATGATGCGCTGCGCGAGCAGATCGATGAGCATCGGCGCACACAGGAAGAGCTGCGCCGATCGAAGCGGTTCGCCCGAAGCCTCATCGACAGTTCGCTAGACATGATCATGGCCGCCGACAAGGAGGGAAAGGTCACCGAGTACAACCCGGCTGCCAGCATCCGATTCGGGTACGAGGCGAGTGAGGTTATTGGCCTTGATACGCAGCTGCTCTATGCCGATCCGGACGAGTACCTGCGTGTGCAGCAGGAACTCGATCGGTACGGCGCCTATGCCGGCGAAGTGCGAAACGTGGACAAGTTCGGGAACACCTTCATCTCTTTCCTTGCCGCCTCGCGCCTGTTCGATGAGGAAGGATGCCTGATCGGCGCCATGGGCGTATCGCGCGACATCACGCGCATGAAGCAGGACCAAGAGGCCCTGCTCGCCAGCGAAGAGCGCTACCGCGACCTATTCGAGAACGCCACCGATCTGATCCAAAGCGTGGGCCCCGATGGCCGCTTCCTCTACGTGAACAACGCTTGGCGCACCAAACTCGGATACACCGAGGAGGACCTGCAGCGCATCACGATCTGGGACGTGCTGCATCCGGAGGCCCTTGAGCATTGCAGGGCGTTGTTCGAGCGGATCATGCAGGGTGAGGACATCGGCACCGTGCGGGTAACCTTTCGCTCGAAGGATGGAAGCAAGGTGATCTCCGAAGGGACCACCAACATACGCGTACTTGAGGGCAGGCCGGAGGGCACGCGAAGCATCTTCCGCGACATCACTGGAGAGGTGGCCGCGCGCGCGGCCATCGAGGGACATGAGGCGAAGCTGCGCGCGCTATTCGAGAGCAGTGAGCACATGTTCTGGTCCGTTGATCGAGACCTGCGGCTCTCCTCCTTCAACCAGGGCTATTCGGACATGATCAACCGGCTCTATGGTATCCGGCCGGAAGCGAGCATCGGTCGGGCCGGTACCGGCCCCGAGTTCGCCAGCGAGGAAGACAGCCTTTTCTGGGAGTCCAGGTACCGGGAAGCCCTCGCCGGCGAGCCGCTCCGGTTCGAGACCGACCGGAATGACACGCAAGGGAAGAGGGTGTGCGCCGAGGTCTTCCTCAGCCCCGTGTTCGGTCCGGAGGGGTCTGTGAGCGAAGTATTCGCCATCGGGCACGAGATCACTGAGCAGAAGCGGGCAGAGGATCTGGTGCGCGAGCAAGCCGCGCGGCTCAAAGCCATCTTCGAGAGTTCGGCGAACATGATGATCTGGACCTTGGACCGGGGAATGCGGATCACCTCGTTCAATGCCCATTTCCAGCACAGCATCCAGGAGATCCACGGGATACGCCTTGAGTTAGGCGATGACTTCGCCGAGCGCATGGCGCCACGCGTGAGCAATGGCTCCGCGAAGCAGCTGTTGGCGCGATACGCCGCTGCGATGCGCGGGAGGCCCCAGCAATTCGAGGTGGAGCTCGTGGACCTGAGCGGCGAGCCGGCCTTGGTGGAGAATTTCCTCAACCCGATCATCGTGGATGGCGAGGTTGCCGAGGTCTCCTGCCTTGCCTATGGGATCACGGACCGCAAAGAGGCGCAACGCGCCCTGGAGGTCAGCCTCTCGGAGAAGGAGGTCCTGCTCAAGGAGGTCCATCACCGCGTGAAGAATAACCTGCAGGTGATCAGCAGCATCACCAAACTGCAGGGTGAGCGCGATGGCCTGGACCCGAAAGTGCGTGAGATGCTGCACCACAGCCGCGACCGTGTTCGGAGCATGGCCTTGATCCACGAGCGGCTTTACCAGAACAAGCAATTCAGCAGCATCGACCTGGCCGATTATATCGAGGGGCTTGCGCGCAACCTCCTGCTCAGCTACAGCACAACCGGCCGCGTTTCGCTCGACCTCGATCTGGAGCCTGTGCACATCAGCATCGACCAGGCCATGCCATGCGGGCTCATCCTCAACGAGATTGTCAGCAATTCCCTCAAGCACGCTTTCGCCGATGATCGCTCGGGCAGGATACGCGTGGCGCTGCGCATGCAGGGCGAACAGGTGCGCATCGAAGCAGGTGACGACGGACCCGGATTGCCCGCCGGTTTCTCAGAGGAACGTGATGGCGGCCTAGGCCTCGAGCTCATCGCCTTGCTCACCGAGCAGCTCGATGGGCGCATGGAGCGCGCAGCCCAAGCCGGGGTGAGCTATTTACTTACTTTTGAACGGGTCAATCACCAAGCACATGGCGCAGACGAACGTACTGGTCGTTGAGGACGAGAGCATCGTGAGCAAGGACATCCAGCATAGCTTGAAGAAGCTGGGCTACCACGTGGTGGGCGCGGCCAGCACGGGCGAACAGGCTGTGGCCCTGGCCAAGGAGCATGTGCCGGACATCATCCTCATGGACATCATGCTCAAGGGCGAGATGAGCGGGATCGATGCGGCCGAGGCCATCCGCAAGGAGGCCAACATACCGGTGATCTTCCTCACGGCCTACGCCGATGAGAGCACCTTGGCCAAGGCGAAGGTGACCCAGCCGTACGGGTACATCATCAAGCCCTTCAAGGAGATCGACATCCATACGTCGATCGAGATGGCCCTGTACAAGCACAAGAAGGAGACCGAGGTGCTCAAGGAGCGCGACATGCTCTACGCGCTCGTGGAGAACAAGGACAGCAACAAGGACATCCTCTTCGTGAAGAGCAACAGCCGCTTGGTGAAGCTCAACACCAAGGATATCTATTTCGTGGAGGCGCTGAAGGACTATGTGGTGATAAACCTGCTGAACACGCGTTATACCGTGCACAGCACCATGAAGGACATCGAGGCCAAGCTCCCGGAGAACGAATTCCTGCGCGTGCACCGCAGCTTCATCGTTCGCGTCGACAAGATCACCGCCATCGAGCAGCCGAACCTGATCCTCGAGAACGACAAGAAGGTGATCCCTATTGGCGGCAGCTACAAGGACGACCTGGCCAAGCGCCTGAATCTCGTCTAGTTATAAGCGCCGGATGCCGCGCGGCGGGCAAGCCCGCCGCGGTCCGGAATCGCATCAGCCGCGCGTGGTCCGTTTCGCTGCGCCCTTCTTCGCACGAACCGCAGCGGGCTTGCCCTTGGCAATGGGCTTCTTCTTGGCAGCGATCGACTCGACCCCCTCGTGCAGCGCCACTCGGTTGCCTTCGCTATCAATGAAAAGGGCGAACCATCCCGCTGTGTCGCTGATCAGAGTGCGAGGCATGATCACGCGCCCTCCGGCAAGGTCAATGCGGCCCAGGATTCCATCGAGGTCGTTGCCTGCATTGAGGTAGATGAGCGTGCCGGTATCATTGGGCAGGCAGCCCGGCCCGGCGATGAGCGCACCGCCGATGCCCTTGTCGGTCGGGAAGTAAGCCATGGCGAACTCGCCATTCACCGTGGTCTCCATCTGCATGTTGTAGATGGCGCCATAGAAGCGCGATGCGCGGTGGATGTCGTAGGCCGGAATCTCGAACCAGCTGACGAAATCCTTCGGTTTGCTGTGGTGCTGTCCTGCAAGGCTTCCCATGTGCGTGCGTTTTGAGCGGGTGCGAAGGTGAAGTAGTGAGGGGTGGAGGCCCGGATTTTCTCTGCTCACGCCCCCGGACCCATTGCTGCAATTCAGATCAGGTCGGGATCGCTTGGTGGGCGGAAAGAGCTCACCACATGCTTCGGAAATTCGTGCGCGCGTGTCTCGTCCTTCACTTCCAGCTCCGTAAGCTCCTGAACGCGCGTAGGCTTGATCAGCGGGCCGAGGCTCTCCAGGTGCGGGTGCTCCACCCCCGGGGCATAGATCCCGAACTCAACAGGACTATCACGGAAGCTCTTCAGCGGCTGGCCCAAGCGCAGAATGCCCAGTTCCCGACTGCGCCGCACCTTCTCCAGGTTGATCTCGATCGGGATGAACTCCTCGTTCACATCGGCCTGGTACACGATGCGGCCCTCTGGCCCGCAAACGATGCTACGCCCGCTGCCGCCCGCATCAAGGCCATTGATATCGAAGAAGTAGCATTGGTTGATGGCTGCGCTGGAGCGCGCGATGCTCAGCTCGATCTCGCGGTCGATGGTGCCGGTGAGCGTGGGGTGCAGGATCACCTCAGCGCCCATCACGGCCAGGGTGCGCGTGGTCTCCGGGAACCACATGTCGTAGCAGATGCTCACGCCGAAGCGGCCCACCTCAGGGATGTCGAACACGCAGAATTCATCACCGCCGGTGACGCCCACCTCGTACGGATAGAATGGGAACATCTTGCGGTAGCGTGCAACCACGCTGCCTTCGGGGTCGATCACGCTAGCGGTATTGTAGATGACCGTTTCCCCTGCTGCGTTCTTCGTGCGCTCGAAGATGCTTCCCGGCAGGAGCCAGATGCCGTGCTTGGCGGCCATGGCGCACATCTCCTGCTCGAACTCGCCGGGCACGGGCTGCGCATGAATGATGTGCGGGCCATAGGCGCACAGCTCGCTGAACAGCACCATGTCCACCCACGGATAGATGGTCATGAGCAGATCGAGCTTGGTCTTCATGGCCTCCACGTTGCTGTGGGCAGAGCCCACGCGCATCTGGATGCCGGCGATGGAGAAGGGTTTCATGCGCAGATCTTCTCGAGTTCCTCCTCCATGATGTCGAGCCCTTTGTTCAACAGCTCATCGCTGATCACGAGCGGGCTAAGGACGCGGATGATGTTCTTGTCGGTTCCAGCGGAAATCACCACCAGGTCGCGCTTGGCGCAGGCGTTCATGAGCGCGGTGCACGTGTCGGCATCCGGCTGAAGCGGGTCGCCGTTCTTCACGAATTCCATGGCCATCATGGCGCCGAGGCCGCGCACATCGCCGATGCACGCATGCCTGGCCTTCATCTTCTCGAAGCGCTTGCGGATCATGTTGCCCACATGCCTGCCCTTCGCGTTGATGTCGATCTCCTCCATGTACTTGAGCGTAGCCAACGCCGCTGCACAACTCACCGGGTTGCCGATGTAGGTGCCGCCGATGCTGCTGGGGCCGGCCTTGTCCATGATCGCGGCCTTGCCCATGACCGCCGCAATGGGCATGCCGCTGCCGAGGCTCTTGGCCCATGTGCTCAGGTCGGGCGTGATGCCGAAGTGCGAATAAGCGCTCCATGCCCCCGTGCGACCGAAGCCCGCTTGGATCTCGTCGAAGATCAAGAGGATGCCGTGCTGATCGCACCAGTTGCGCAGGCCCTCCACGTAAGCTTTCGGCGCCACGTTGAAGCCGCCTTCGCCCTGCACCAGCTCGATGATCACGCAGGCGAGCTGCTTCGGGTCGACGAGGTTGTGCGAGAGTTCCTCCAAGCGGTGCAATTCAGCTTTTGCGAATTCGGCTTCGCTCCTTCCTGCGCCGTAGCGGAAGTAGTTGGGGTATTGCGTGCGGTAGACCTCCGGTGCGAAGGGCCCGCAGTCCGGCTTGTAGCCCACCTTGCTGGTGAGCGTCATCGCCATCATCGTACGGCCATGGAAGGCATCGGTGAAGCAGAGCACGCCTTGGCGCTTCGTTGCTTGCCGCGCTATCTTGATAGCGTTCTCCACCGCTTCAGCGCCGGTGCTCACAAGCAGCGTCTTCGTGGGACCACCATGCGGCAGCAGCGCGTTCAGCTTCTCGCACAGAGCAACGTAAGGCTCATAACTGGCCACGTTGAAGCTGACGTGGAGGAATCTCGCGGCCTGCTCCTGGATCGCCTTCACCACCGGTGGTGGGCAGTGGCCCGCGTTCACCACGCCGATGCCGCCAGCGAAGTCGATCAGCTCGCGGCCATCATCGTCGATGATGGTGGCGCCGTACGCCTTGGCCGCGGTGGCGTAATTGAACATGCCCACGCCGTTCGGCACGGCGGCCTTGCGGCGGGCAATGAGCTCCTGGCTCTTGGTCAGTTGGTCGGTCATACGGCTACGTCCCGGTTCCATCGGGAGCGGCTGCGAAGTTGCGGAATGCGGGAACCGCAGAGGCGCGGAGGGCACAGAGAATACAAACAGCGGAAGGGGCTGGGGTTCAGTCCACCATGAGCTTGGCGCCGCTAATCCAACGAGAGTCGTCGGTGAGGTGAAGATGGTAAAGGCCCCCAGGATAAGATGAAAATTGAAAGCTGAAACTTGAAACGCCTGATGGCACGGGTTGTTCTTGAAACAGTCGCCCCGCAGCATCGGTAACCGTGATGCGCAATACCCCTCGCGGTGTGAACGAAGCTGGCAGATTGATGCTGACCTGAACAGGCTGCCCTGCCGCAACAGGGTTGGGCGAAACCACCAGCGCACCGCGCAGGTTTGTGATCTGCGTAGTAATTCCCATGACCGTATCGCAGCCCGGCTCCAAGCAGCCCATGCTATCGGTCTTCACCACCCATACATCCTGGCCGTAGAACCCCGCCACGCCCAAGGCCACTCCAACGGCGATGAAGCCGCCATCGGGGGTGGGTTGAACATCGCGGAACGCCCCTCTTCCGGCAGCAACATCCGCATCGTAGTAAACATACTCGCGCATCCACAAGCTATCCCCTTCGCTTGTGGCGCGGATCAGTATCCCGCTAAGGAAGTTGTTGATATTGTATGCAGAACCCGCGGTTATCAAGTCACCTCCGGGAAACACTTCCTGCACCACATAGATCATGGTGTTCCGTGCAGGCCCGTATGTCTGTTGCCAAAGCACGCCACCCTCAGCGTCAAGTTTGATCAGTCTTGGTGCATGGTCGTCATTAGCGTTCACTTCGAGGCCCGTTGCGATAAAAATACTGCCATCCGCGCCCGTCGTTAGGTGCGCATTGCCAGCATCATTGAACGGGGTGCCATAGTTCTCTTGCCAGATGACTTGGCCAGTGCCATCCACGTGAAGCACCCACTGGTCATAATTACTTGAACTCACTTGCTGCTGGCCCCCCAGGTAGTAGCCGCCAAGTCCATCCATGTCCACGCTCCAAACCACATCGTGCAAGGTTGGACCACCGTAGGTCTGCACCCACTCCACCTCTCCGAGCGCATCGAACTTCAGCAGGAAGGCATCGATCACGCCCATAGTGCTGGTCTCGCCAACCACCACATAGCCTCCATCAGGGGTCTGTTTGGCTTGGCGGCCGATCCACTCTTCCCCGACATCGCCGTACTCGATGATGCTCTCCGGTTGGCCGTTAGGGTCTAGCAGGAAAAGCGCTGCACGCTGTGTCTCATCCTGTGCATACGTGCTGCCGCCGACTACGTACCCTCCATCCGTACGCGCGTCCGATGAATTCGCCCATCCAGGGTAAGTTGCGTGATTCGCATAGATGAACCTTGCTGTATCGATCGCATCGCCCCATGCGTTCAACTTCATGCTGCACACAACTGAGCTGTAGAACAAGCTGTCCTGCCACGGTGAGTTGAAGAGCACCGTGTAGTGCCCATCGGCAGCTTGTTCGACAGCCCAGCCGAACTGGGCCAAGCCCGCACCAATCGAATCGTAGCGCCGGTTAAAGGTCTGTGAGAAGCCGTAGGCATGCACGCCCACGCCTGCCAACAGCAGGCAGATACGCAAGAACATGGCGCAGGCTAACGGACTACGTTCACCTCTTAAGCCTTCGCAGGGTCTCCCGTCTCGGGGACCCTGCGCGCTACGATTGAACAACCTCTCCAACGTCTAGTTGAGCTTGTGCGCCAGCGTTACCGTCTTCTTGTACAGCTCGGTATTGCCCTCCAGGTCGAAGACCTCGAAGACCACGATGTACGGGCCCAGGCGCCCGAGACTGCCATCGTCCAGGAGGCCGTTCCAACTGATCGCGCCCTCGGTGCCGAGCAACTGGTTCTCCATAAGCGTGCGAACCTCGCGGCCCGCGATGTCGAACACGCTGAGGGTGCCCACGAAGCCCGCTTGGTCGAAACGATACGCGATGGTGAGCACATCCTCGAAGCCATCGTTGTCGGGGGAGAAGATCGCGGGATCGATGGACATCTCGCCGCTGGCATTCGCCGTGGGCGCGTATTGCGAGTTCTGGAAGCCGGGCGTGGCCTTGCCCGCCACATCCGATGCGGTCTGCCAGTTGGTGTTGTCGCTCGTCGGCCGGTCGGGGCTGATGCGCTCCAGGCTGTAGCCTTCGGTCTCGTTCACCAGCGCGAAGTGCAGGTCGTCGGTGTAATCGAAGCGGTCGAGCTGCGTGCCATCAGGCGCTTGAAGCACCACGCCACCCTCACCGTTATTGTAGCTCGGCAGGTCGGTCTCCACGAAGCGCTCCGTGCGGCTTTGCGGATAATTCGAGACGATGTTCGCCGTGCTCTCGCAGATCAGCGCGTAGGCGCCGGGCAGCAGCAGGAAGGAGGCACCGGTGATCGTGAGCACATCATCCACGGCGCCTTCGCTCACGTTGCCCAGTTTCCAGCCCGCGAGGCTCAAGGTCTTGCTCGAGCGGTTGTACAGCTCAACGAAATCGCTGCCCGTGCCGATCGGGTCGTAGAGCACTTCATTGATCAACACATCGCCGGGTTCAACGGGCTCGGGCAGCGCGAAGCTGGCCGTGTTGCCGCCCGTGATCGCATTGCCAGGGCAATCACTCACGTTGGTCACGGTCACGGTGTAGAGCGAGCCAACGACCAAGGGCGTGCTTAGTACCAATTCCACCGTGCTGCTGTTCACCACCAGCACTTGCGCGATGCTGAGCCCGGGATCGAATGCGTAGTTACCGCTGCCAAGGCTGGCGGCATCCATGGCTTCGTTGAACACGAGCACCACCGATGTGGCGCTGCTCACGAGCACATTCAAGAGCGTGGGCGAAGTGTTGTCGGGCACGATCGCGAACACGCTGTTCTGCGCGCCGGGCGTGCCACCCTGGGCAGCATTGCTGGCCGTCCAGTTGCTGGCGCTGCTGCATGGCGCGGTGGGGTCCTTGCGCTCCAGGGTCCAGCCACCATCGTCCTTCGCATCGTCGTTGTACCACTCGAGTTCGAAGGCGACCGCATCGATCACCGTCGCTGCATCATTCGATAGCGAGAGCGGGTCGCCATCGTTGTTGATGCTGGGGAAGGTGTTGATAGACGCCACTGTGCCGAAGCCTGCGAAGAGCGCGGCGTTCGCATCGTCCGTAAGGATCGCGTAGCCTCCAGGCGGAAGGATGATCCCCGGCAATGTGCCGGTTGTGCCTCCATCGGAGAATGTCCATCCTGCGAGGTCGAAGGTCTTGTCCGCAGTGGTGTTGTGGATCTCCACGAACTCCGCATCGGGCAGGCCGACCACCGGTGAGGGGTCGGCCATGATCTCGTTGATGATCACTTCGCCTGGCAGCGCGACCTCCGGTATGAGATAGGTCACATCCGCTGTTTCGTTCGCGCACGCGTTCCCCGCAAGGTCCTCAACGCCGTTCGCGGTGATCGTGTAGGTGTTGCCGTTCTGCATGGCGATCGCCAGCGTGAGATGGACCAACGTGGGATCAGCTCCATCGAGCACAACCGAAGCCGCACTGTTGAATGGGATGATGCTGTAGTTGTTCTCCTCTTCGGCGGTCGTCTGCTCCAGCGGTTCGTTGAAGGTCAGGTCGATCTGTGTGTCGGAAACGATCGTGGCGGTGAGCAGCTCCGGGGGTGTGTTGTCCACCGGGATCGGCGCCACCGCGATGTCATCGAAGAAATGGTTGTTCACTGCGCTGGCGGCTGTGCTCTGCTCGATGCGGATGCCGAAGTGCGTCGCGCTCGCATGCGTTGCATCCGTCGTGGAACCCGCGTTCACGTATGCGCCAGTGGCACCATCATCGTAGTAAAGCGTGAAAAGCGCAGCGGAAGAGCGTGTCACCTTCAGGCGAAAGAGGTTCGCGCTGCTGTTCAGCAGGTCGTCCGGGCACTGCACGCCAAGGCTGACGGCCGCGCCGCCATCGCTACGGAACAGTTCGATCCGATCATCGGTTCCCCCGATGCGCACGAAATAGCCGTTCACACCAGCGCTCAGATCGGCGGTGGCGCTCATGAGGTAAACATCCACGTAGTTGGCTCCACTGGGGTTGAAGCGCAGGTCGAACCACAGCTCCCACTGCGCATCGTCGACGATCGTGCTCGGTGTGCTCAGGTAGTAGTTGGCCGCGCCGGGGCTCGCGCTCCGCAAGCGCTGGTTTCCGCTGTCATCCATCACGGCGAAGAGCGCGTCGTTCCCTGTCCAGGCCGTTCCGATGTTGAAGTTGCCATCGGAGAAGTCATCACTCACCTGAGCCGAGGCGATGGACATGACCGCTGTAGAGATCAGCACGAGAAGGGGGCGGAAAAGCGCGCGTGACATGGGATTCGCAGGGCGTGAAAGCTAGTACTTTCGGCCGCCGAACAACGACCCCGCAACATCATGAAAGTCGCTGTAGTCGGTGCCACCGGACTGGTCGGTGGCGTGATGCTGAAGGTGCTCGAAGAACGCGCGTTCCCGGTTGACGAACTGATTCCCGTGGCCAGCGCGAAGAGCGTGGGCGCTTTGATCCGCTTCCGCGGAAAGGAGGTGCCTGTTATCGGCATGGAAGAGGCTATTGCCCGCCGACCTGACATCGCATTGTTCTCCGCCGGTGGAAGCACATCGCTCGAGTGGGCGCCGCGGTTCGCGGAGGCGGGATGCACGGTGATCGACAACAGCAGCGCATGGCGGATGATGCCGGACAAGAAGCTGATCGTGCCGGAGATCAATGGGCTGCTGCTAACACCGCAAGACCGGATCATCGCCAACCCGAACTGCAGCACCATCCAATTGGTGCTGGCTCTTGCGCCGTTGCATCGCGCATACATCGCCAAGCGCGTCGTGGTCTCCACCTACCAGAGCGTCACGGGCACCGGGCAGAAAGCCGTGAAGCAGATGGAGGACGAGCGCGCGGGCATCTCCGCTGATAAAGTGTACCCCTTCCCCATCGATCGAAACGTGATCCCGCGCTGTGACGCTTTCACGGACAATGGCTACACCAAAGAGGAGATGAAAGTGGTGCATGAGACCCATAAGATCCTCGACCCCGCCATCCGTGTGACAGCCACAGCGGTGCGCGTGCCTGTTACCGGGGGCCACAGCGAATCCGTGAACGTGGAGTTCGCGCGCGACTTCGACCTGGACGCTATGCGACAAATCTTGCGCGAAGCGCCGGGCATCCTGCTGCTCGATGACCCCGCTAAGGACGAGTACCCGATGCCCTTGCTGGCCAATGGCCGCGATGAGGTGCTCGTGGGCCGCCTCCGCCGCGATGAGAGCCAGCCGAACACGTTGAACATGTGGGTGGTGGCCGACAACCTGCGCAAAGGCGCTGCAACGAACGCGGTGCAGATCGCGGAGCTGCTTCTGGAGCAGCGCCTTTTCCAGCGCACTGCGCATGCCGCCGGGCAATAAAAGTCCTTCGGCGTCATTCTCTTCGCTAACACTTTCTCAACGATTGAATCGACCATGCCAATGCGCCGCTTGCTCTTCCCCCTGGCCCTGGGGCCGCTTGCTTCATTCGCACAGCCCGCGCCCTCGCCGTTGATCACCGAGGCCTCATTGAGCTTCGGGTTCCAGCTCGAAGGCGGTGCCCTGCTGAGCGACGATGATTGGCGTCGAATGCTGCCCGGCTCAAGCCTGTTGCTCGATGATCTTCCACAGGGCGGGCGTTGGGCAAACAGTGGCGGGTTTCAACCCGATTTCTCCCGTGGCCAAGGCCTATTCAACCCTTTTGGGGTTGTAAGCGCCAGCACAGGTTTGGCGCTCTTCCGGAATCGTGCAGGCGAGTCCCGCTATGACAATCGGCTTCGCTTGGGCGTCCTCTACAGCGGCGGCGAATGGGCGGAGGGCTATTGGGCAAGCTCGAGTTCTACGGCCTACGACACCCTTGTCTCCATGGGCACGGGCGAGCTATTCGTGCTCGACAGCAGTTGGTCCGAGACGTACTCCGCATCCCACAAGCGATCGCGGATCGGCTTAGAGGCCACCTACATCGCGCATCGAATCACCGGTTCCCGCTTCTCGTGGTCCGTGGGCGTGGGGCTTCAGCTCGGAGCGGCGTCCTCCGGATATGCCGAGGTCACGCACTCGATCACACGCAGCACAGAGCGGCCCGCAGGAGGTTCCGACTATGAATATGAGTTGCTCGGCAGTGAGCGGTTCCGCACGCCCGCCACCGCCTATGCCGGGCTCCATGGGCTCTTCGGGATTGATCTGCGCTTGGGCAAGACTAGCCCCTTCTGGAGCGCGCTTCACCTCCATGCCGAGATGCGGCCCGCGATCATGGTGCGCTCACTTCCGAACCTGCCCGTTCAGGCCGGCGGGGCGTGGCAGAACCTCTTCGGCCTGCGCATCGATCTGCGCTGAGCGTTACTCCTTCACAAGCTTGAAGCGCTCGGTGCGGTCCGTCGAGTTGAGCGTCACCCATTTCAGTCCTGCGGCCAGTCCGCTCAAATCCACGCGCGCCGGGCTCCCCACCACCGTCAGCTCGCGCTCCACTCGGCCATCGGCACCATGAATGCTCACGCGCACGTGTCCTGTGCCGAGACCATCGATATACACTGCATCGACCGCAGGGTTCGGCCATGCCCTGAATGCCCCGACCGTGGTTTCATCAACACTCACTGCAAATCCGAGTTCGCTCAGCAGCCCGCACACTTCGGTCCAGCAGGTGTCAGTGGAATTGGCCGGCTGGTACCACGCGGTGATGCAAAGCTCAATGTTCATCACGGAGAGCAGGCCCACTTGAATCGTTGGCCCATAAAGCACCAGTCCGTTCGCGAAGGTCCACGTAATGCCGGAGTTTGGAATGTTGGTGGCGGCAGAAAGCACGAAGCCCGAATTAGTGGCCTCTGACTCGATCTCCAATGCGAATGATGGGTCGCATGCTTGCGGATCACCGGCAACCACCACGCTCGTGCAAATGTCATCGACGCATGTGAGGGCCGGCGCGTTGGGGCTGATGAAGACCGTGATCGCCGTGAGGCAGACCTCGTAGGTTCCAGGGCCGGGGAACTCGTGCATGGGCTGGGCCTCGTTGCTGGTGGTGCCATCGCCGAAGTCCCAGAGCCAGGTGGTCTGCTGTCCGGTTCCGGTGGTGGCGTTGCTGAACTGCACGGGGTTTCCGATTGCCGTAGCCGAGGCCCAGGTGAAGGCGGCGTTGAGGCCGGCGCACGCGTTGCCGGTGCTGCTGGTGGTAACGGCCTGGCAGCTGGTGGCGGTGCAGGGCGACGAGCTGTTGGTGGTGTAGGCCGTGACGGTGAGGCAGGCCTCATACGTGCCATTGGCGGCGTAACTGTGGAAGGCGTTCTGGGTGCTGGCGGTGCTACCATCGCCGAAGCTCCATAGGTAGGTGTACTGCGTGCCTGTGGGCCCGCTGGGCTGGTAGTGGAACTCCACACCGTTGTTGCCCGCTGCCCAAGTGAAGTTGGCGCTGAGCCAGGAGCAGTTGTTGGCGCCCTGCACCACCACGGCTGCGCAATGCTCATCCACGCAGGTCAAGGCCTCGCCGCTTGGGAGAATGAAGACCGTGATCGCCGTGAGGCAGACCTCGTAGGTTCCAGGGCCGGGGAACTCGTGCATGGGCTGGGCCTCGTTGCTGGTGGTGCCATCGCCGAAGTCCC
This sequence comes from Flavobacteriales bacterium, assembly GCA_016716605.1. Taxonomy (NCBI): domain Bacteria; kingdom Pseudomonadati; phylum Bacteroidota; class Flavobacteriia; order Flavobacteriales; species Flavobacteriales bacterium. The sequence goes on along the minus strand of JADJWA010000001.1, from coordinate 967,078 downwards.
AGAGCCAGGTGGTCTGCTGTCCGGTTCCGGTGGTGGCGTTGCTGAACTGCACGGGGTTTCCGATTGCCGTAGCCGAGGCCCAGGTGAAGGCGGCGTTGAGGCCGGCGCACGCGTTGCCGGTGCTGCTGGTGGTAACGGCCTGGCAGCTGGTGGCGGTGCAGGGCGACGAGCTGTTGGTGGTGTAGGCCGTGACGGTGAGGCAGGCCTCATACGTGCCATTGGCGGCGTAGCTGTGGAAGGCGTTCTGGGTGCTGGCGGTGCTACCATCGCCGAAGCTCCACAGGTAGGTGTACTGCGTACCTGTGGGCCCGCTGGGCTGGTAGTGGAACTCCACGCCGTTGTTGCCCGCTGCCCAAGTGAAGTTGGCGCTGAGCCAGGAGCAGTTGTTCGCGCCGCCCACGGTGACTGGTGTGCAAGACTCATCCACGCAAGTGAGCAGCCCCACTGTAGTCTCGAAGATGGTGGTGGCCACCAAGCACACCGTGTAGGTGCCCGGTTCCGCGTAGGCATGGTCAGGCTGCGCCTCGGTGCTCGTGGTCCCATCACCGAATATCCATTGCCAGGTGGTCTGGAAACCAGTGCCCGTGGTGCCATTGCTGAAGACCACCCCGTTGCCGGAGGCCGTGGTCATCCACGTGAAGCCCGCCTCGAATCCGTCGCAGGGATCGCCGCCGCCGCCCACGGTGACTGGCGTGCAGTAATCATCCACGCAGGTCAAGGCTTCGCCGCTGGGGAGAATGAAGACTGTGATCGCCGTGAGGCAGACCTCGTAGGTTCCAGGGCCGGGGAACTCGTGCATGGGCTGGGCCTCGTTGCTGGTGGTGCCATCGCCGAAGTCCCAGAGCCAAGTGGTCTGCTGTCCGGTTCCGGCGGTGGCGTTGCTGAACTGCACGGGGTTGCCGGTTGCCGTGGTGGAGGCCCAGGTGAAGGCGGCGTTTAGGCCATCACAATTGTTCTGTGCCCAGCCTTGGAGGGAGAGAAGAGCAGCAAAGAGCAGCGTAGCGTGGCGCATGCGGTATCAGTTTGGTCACGCAAATGACGCTATCCGGGGCTGAATTGGCGCCCCACGGACGGATTGCCCTATTTCCTTGCCCGGAAGCCCGTGCTTTCTACATTTGCGCTCCCTTGAAAAAGGGACCTTCCCTGGTAGCTCAGCTGGTTAGAGCACATGACTGTTAATCATGGGGTCGCTGGTTCAAGTCCAGCCCGGGGAGCTCGAGAAGGCCGCATCAAGCGGCCTTCCTTCTTTTCAACCTGACATCCATGCAGCTCATCACCGTCGGCACCGTCGCATTCGACCGCATCGAGACCCCCTTCGGCGTGGCCGAGAAGACCGTTGGCGGTGCGGCCACCTATATCAGCCTTGCAGCGTCCGTGTTCTTGGAGAAGCTGGGCTTGGTGAGCGTGGTGGGTGACGATTTCCCGGAGGCAGTGATGGCGCAGCTCCGTGATCGCGGCGTCGACCTCGCCGGATTGGAAGTGCTCAAGGGCAAGGAGAGTTTCTTCTGGGCTGGTCGTTACCACTACGACATGAATACGCGGGACACGCTCGAGACGCGCTTGAATGTGCTGCTCGACCTGGATCCGAAGCTGCCCGAGGCCTACCGCAGGGCGCCCTATGTGATGCTGGGCAACCTCGATCCCGGGGTGCAAGCCAAGGTGCTCGACCAAATGGAAGAGCGTCCGGCGCTGGTGGTGATGGACACCATGAATTTCTGGATGGACAGCGCCATGGCCAAGCTGAAGGAGGTGATTGCGCGCGTTGACATCCTGACGATCAACGATGCCGAGGCCAGGCAGCTCAGCGGGGAGCACAGCTTGGTGAAGGCGGCAGCGAAGATCCTGGCGATGGGCCCGAAGCACCTGGTGGTGAAGAAGGGTGAGCATGGCGCGCTGCTCTTCGGCCAGGGCCGAGTCTTCTTCGCACCAGCGCTTCCGTTGGAGGATGTGGTTGACCCTACCGGCGCTGGCGACACCTTCGCCGGCGGTTTCATCGGTTACCTCGCACGCACGCAGGACCACAGCTTTGATAACCTCAAGCGCGCGATCATCGTGGGCAGCGCACTGGCCAGCTTCACCTGCGAGAAGTTCGGCATCGAGCGCTTGGTAGAGGTCACGCGCGAGGACATCGATGCGCGCATCCAGCAATTCGTGGAGCTCGTCGACTTCGACATTGAGCTCGTGGAAGGCTGATACCGAACAGTAGCAGGAGCCCACAGACCCCGATCTTCGGGCGTGCATCAGCCACGCAACTTCCCCGCGCTCACCGGCATTCGCGCCGTCGCTGCGCTGCTCGTCTTTCTTCATCACTACGGCCCGGGCATACCCGCTCTTCAGCACCCGTTGCTCTTGGCCGTCTTTGGCCAATGCCACGTCGGCGTCACGCTCTTCTTTCTCAGCGGGTTTCTCATCGCCAACCGGTATTGGTCGGTGGGCCTGGGCGACCTGCCCGCTTTTCTCCTTCGCAGGGCTGGCCGGATCATGCCACTCTACCTCTTGATCACGGCAGTGGTCTTCGTGTACCCATGGTGGGCACGGGAGAGCGATGGTGTGTTCCCTCTCGCCCTGTTCCTGGCGAACGCCACGCTGCTGCGCGGCTGGTTCGCCGACTTGTGGAATACTGGCATCGTGCAGGGCTGGTCGCTCACCGCAGAGATGACCTTCTATTGCCTTGCCTTGCCCATCTTGTGGTGCGTACGCCGAATTCCGGTTGCGCTGTTGGTCATCCCTGCATTATTGATCGCAACGGGGTTGGTCCTGGTTGAGGCGCTCAATGGACTGGCGCCCTATGGCTTCATGGGCTCACGCACATTCTTCTTCGGCATCACCTTTCCGGGGCGTTGCGTTGAGTTCCTCGCGGGTATGGCCCTGGTCTGGGCTATGCGCGAACCCGCTTGGGAGGCTATGCCTCGAAGGGCTACGCTGATTGGCACCGTGCTCTGCTGCGGCTTGGTCTGCATTTCCGCAACCCTTCGCGCGGACTACGCAGATCCCCTTGGCGTTGTGCTCTTGAACGCGTGCCTTCCTCTGGGCATCACGGTTCTCTTCGCGGGACTGATGAGCGAGCGCTCTTGGATGCGCCGGATGCTTGAAAGCGGGCCGTTTCAGGTGATGGGCCGCGCGTCCTACGCCTTCTACCTCATCCACATGGGCCTCATCTTCCAGCTCATCGATCGCCATTCGCCGAGCCTGATCATCACCTTACTCGTGCTGCAGATGATCGCCTGGCTGCTCTTCTACACGATAGAGGACCCATGCAATCGCTGGTTCAAGAGGAGATTCCCGATCAGGGCGGCGTAACTCATCCAAGCCTTGCGGCCACGGCATCCCAGTTCACCACATTCCACCAGGCCGTCACGTATTCGTTGCGCTTGTTCTGGTACTTCAGGTAGTAGGCATGCTCCCAGACATCGAGCGCCAGTAAAGGCTTTCCCTTCAGGTCGCTGACATCCATCAACGGGTTGTCCTGGTTAGGCGTGCTTCCGATGGCGAGCTTGCCTTCGCGCTCAACCAGCCAGGCCCAGCCGCTACCGAAGCGCCTCATGGCCGCATCGTTGAAAGCGGCCTTGAGCTTCTCGAATGAGCCGAATGCGGAGGTGATCGCATCCAGCGCTTTGCCCGAGGGCGAGCCGCTCTGACCGGGCGCCATCACTTGCCAGAAGTAATTGTGGTTCCAGGCGCCGCCACCATTGTTGCGGGCTTTCGCGCTCAGTTTCGACACGCTCCCGAAGAAGGCTGCCTCATGCTCAGCTTCGATGCTCTCCGCAGCGATGGCCTCGTTCACATTCTTCACGTAAGCCGCGTGGTGCTTCGTGTAGTGGATTTCCATGGTGAGGGCATCAATGTGCGGCTCCAGCGAATCGAAAGCATAGGGGAGCTTCACTTGCGAGAAAAGCGGGCCGCTGCCCTTCGCCGGAGGTCCTGTGGGCGCGGGATGGCCTCCCGCCTCATACGGGATGGAGCATGACCCCGCCTGCATCACTGCGGGGCCTGCGATCGCCGCTCCCGCAATGGCCTGCAGCGAGCGCGTGATGAATCGTTTCCTATCCATGCCGCCAAGGTACCTGCGGCGCAGCCGAATCCGGACAGGCGCTCAAACGAACCGGATGAGCAGCTGCCCTTTCTCCACGGGCTTGCCCTTTTCGGCAGGTACGGCCTTCACCTCAGCATCGGCCGGGGCCTTGATCAGGTTCTCCATCTTCATGGCCTCGAGCACCAGCACCGGATCGTTCTTCTTCACGCGGTCACCGGGCTTCACCAGCACATTGAGCACCAGACCGGGCATTGGGGCCTTCAGGTCGCCAGCCTTGCGGGCCGCTTTGTCCAAGCCCAGGGTCTGCATGAGGCGGTCCTGCTCTTCCTCAAGCTTCACGGTGCATGTGCGCGCGCCGATCCGGAGGCGCACGGTGCGGCTCTCCTTGTCTTCCTTCAATACCAGTACGCGGTGGCTCTGGCCGTTGATCAGCACGCTGAATTGCGCCGGACCGGTGCGCACCACGTCTGCGTCGGTGCCCGTCAGGCTCCATGCTCCGGTGGGCGTTGTGCGCTCAAGGATGAGTTCCGTGCCGGTGCCGGAGATCGCGGCGAAGAGCTTGGCCATGTTTCCGTTGCAAAAGGACGCCGAAGGTAATTGGCGCTTTCAGCGCTTGTTGAAGTTGTTCATGGCATCGGCTACGCCGAGCAGGCCGAATTGCAGCACTGCTTTGGAAGCGAGCTCGATACGCTCCGCGATGGTCTTGCGCTCCTCCTCGCTCCACGGGCTGAGCACGTAGTCGCTCTGGCGCCCTTTGGGGAATTCGCTGCCGATGCCGAAGCGCAAGCGCGGGAATTCCTCGGTGCCCAGCAGCTCGATGATGCTGGTGAGCCCATTGTGGCCCCCGGCGCCTCCTTTCGCGCGGATGCGGATGGCCCCGAATGGGATCGCAAGGTCGTCCGTGATCACCAGCACGCGGTCTGCGGGGATGCCTTCCTGATCCATCCAATAGCGCACGGCCTTCCCGCTGAGGTTCATGAAGGTGCTGGGCTTGATCAGGATGAAGCTGCGGCCCTTATGGCGGAATTCGGCGCGATCGCTATAGCGGTCGTGGGTGAAACGGACGCCAGCGGCATCGGCCAAGCGGTCGAGCACTTGGAAGCCGATGTTGTGCCGCGTGTCCGCGTATTCCGGTCCGGGATTACCCAAGCCAATGATGAGGTGCTTCATGCGCGATGCAAATGAAACGAGCCCCCGACAAGGTCAGGGGCCCGTTCTTGGAATCGGTCGTTCGAGCGAAGTCGCGGACTACTTCTTCGCTGCGGGCTTGGCCTCTGCGGCCTTCGCATCGCCTGCTTTGGCATCGGCAGCGGGGGCAGCTGCACCGGCAGCGGGGGCGGCGCCGGCCGCAGGCGCCGCTTCTTCAACCTTCTTCGGCACTTTCACCGAGACCACAACGGCGTCAACGTCGTGCATCGGCGTGAGGCCATTGAGTTTCAGGTCGCCGACGTGCAGGCTCTGGTTGATGTCGAGGCCGGCCACGTCCACTTCCAAGTGAGCGGGGATCGCGCTGGGCAGGCCCTTCACCGTCACCTTGCGCATCACCTGGCTGACCTTGCCGCCATTGCGCACGCCAATGGGCTGTCCCTTCAGCCGAACGGAGAGCTGCACCTTGGCTTCGCGGTCCTCCTTCATCTCCATGAAATCCACATGGATCACGCGGTCATTGAGTGGGTGGAATTGCTTCTGGTGCACCATGGCGAGGGTCTTGTTGCCGTCGAGGTCAAGCTCGATGCCATTGACCTCCGGGGTGAAGACCACTTTGCGCAGGGCGGCCTCGTCCACGCTGAAGTGGACCGTGCCCGTGCCTCCGTAGAGCACGCAGGGCACGCGCTTCACACGGCGCAGCTGGGCGGCATCCTTGGTGCCGACTTGTTGGCGGACATTGCCGCTGAGGGTGATTCTGTTCATGGGGTGACGGTGTTACGCGATGATGAAATGACTGCTGATGCTCTCGTGGCTGCGCACGCGGCGGATCACATCAGCAAAGAGTTGCGAGACGCTCAGGACCTTTATCTTGCTGGTCTTTGCGAGCTTCTCGGCGGGAATGGGGATGGTATCGGTGACTATGAGCTCGGCGAGGGAGCTCTTCTCGATGCGTTCGCAGGCCTCGCCGCTGAGCACGGCGTGCGTGCACACCGCGCGCACGCTGGTGGCGCCGAGGTCCATCATCATGTCCGCGGCCTTGGTGAGCGTGCCGGCGGTGTCGATCATGTCGTCCACGAGCACCACGTTCTTGTCCTTCACATCGCCGATCACGGTCATGCGCTCGATCTGGTTGGCCACCTTGCGCTGCTTGTAGCAGATGGCCATGTCACAGCCCAAGTGCTTGCTGTAGGCGTTGGCGCGTTTGGTGCCGCCGGTGTCGGGAGCCGCCATCACGAGGTCCGGCAGCTTCATCTCCTTGATGTGCGGCAGGAAAATGGTGCTGGCGAAGAGGTGATCGACCGGCACCTCGAAGAAGCCTTGGATCTGGTCGGCATGCAGGTCCATGGTCATGATGCGGTCCACCCCGGCGGCGGTGAGCATGTTGGCCACCAGCTTGGCCCCCACCGAGACGCGGGGCTTGTCCTTGCGATCCTGCCGGGCGAAGCCGAAGTAGGGCATCACGGCCACGATGCGCTTGGCGCTGGCGCGCTTGGCGGCATCGACCATGAGCAGCAGCTCGAAGAGGTTGTCGCTGGGCGGGAAGGTGCTCTGCACGATGAAGACCAGCTCGCCGCGCACCGTTTCCTCGAAGCTGGGCTGGAATTCGCCATCGCTGAAGCGCGCCACGCTCACCTCGCCCAAGCGCTCGCCGCTGGCCGCAGCGATCTGCTCGCTCAGGTACTTGGTGGCGGTGCCGCTGAAGATCTTCGCGCTCTCGAGCATGGCTTTTCCCCGGAAACGGGCCGCGAATGTAGCGATCCTCAGCGGGTTATCAACACCTGTGGGTTATGTGGGGGGCGGTGGGCGGATACCTTCGGCGCCGGTCCTACCATCGGGACCCCGGCCATGCCCCAACGCCCATCCTCGCGCCCTTCCCGCCCAGACCCCTCTCCATCCCGCCTCGCCCAAGATGTCCTTGCCGCCATTCGCCGCAGTGGCCATGCGGGCATCACCAGCCAGCAGCTCGCCCTGCAGCTGGGCTTCAAGGACAAGGGCCAGCGCTACCTGCTCTTCGATGCTATTGAAGCGCTCTTGGACGAGGGCCGGATCGAGAGCGGCAAGAAGGGACGCTACACCGCGCAAGGGGGCAAGGACAGCGTAGAGGGCCGCATCGACATCATCGCCAGCGGGGCGGGCTACGTTCGGGTAGAGGGAGGAGAAGAAGACATCTTCGTTCACAACAAGAATGTGGGCGTGGCGCTGCACGGCGACCGCGTGCTGGTGAAGGTGATGAGCAGCCGCGGCACGCGCGCAGAAGGCAAGGTGCTGAGCATCCTGGAGCGCCGCCGCACCGAATTCGTGGGCACCATACACAAGCAGCAGGGGCGCCACATGCTAGTGGCCGATGATCAACGCGTGCAGCGGCCCTTCTTCATCCCGCCGCACGAGAGCCTCAACGCGCAGGAGGGCGACAAGGCCATCATCGCCTTGGGCGAATGGAAGGACAGCCGCGACATGCCGCGGGGAAGGGTGACCCGCGTGCTGGGTCGTGCGGGCGAGCACCACGTGGAGATGCATGCCATCCTCGCGGAATTCGGACTGCCGCTCGAGTTCCCAGAGAGCGTGCAGCTGGCTAGCGAGAAGATCGGCAACGGCGTAACGCCGGAAGAGATCGCCAAGCGCCGCGATGTGCGTACCATTCCCACGCTCACCATCGACCCCGATGATGCCAAGGACTTGGACGATGCGCTGAGCGTGCGCCGCCTGGAGAATGGGCATTGGGAAGTGGGCATTCACATCGCCGATGTGAGCCATTATGTGACCCCGCGCAGCGTGATCGACATGGAGGCCGCCAACCGCGCCACCAGCGTTTATCTCGTTGATCGCGTGGTGCCCATGCTGCCGGAGAGCCTCAGCAACGATCTCTGCTCGCTCAACCCGAACACCGACAAGCTCAGCTTCAGCGCCATCTTCGAGATGGATGAGCAAGCGCGCATCAAGGGCGAGTGGTTCGGCCGTACGGTGATGCGATCGCAGCGCCGTTTCGCGTACGCTGAAGCGCAAGCCATCATCGACGGCGGCGAAGGCGACTTCAAGGATGAAGTGCTCACATTGCACAGGCTCGCGCAGGTGATGCGCAAGGAGCGGATCGAGAATGGCGCGCTGGAGATCGGCGGCAACGAGGTGAAGTTCAAGCTCGATGAGCAAGGGCGCCCGCTCGGCGTGTATGAGAAGGTGATGGGGCCCGCGAATTGGCTGATCGAGGAATTCATGCTGCTCGCGAACAAGCGCGTGGCGGCGTGGGTGGGCAAGCAGAAGAAGGGCGGTGTTCCTCCATTCGTGTATCGTGTTCACGACCTTCCCGACCCTGAGAAGATCGAGCAGTTGCGCGCCTTGGCGAAGAGCTTCGGGCACAATCTCTCAGTGGCCAAGGGCGAGGACCTGCCGCACGCGATCAACCGCCTCTTGCAGGATGTGCGTGGCAAAGACGAAGAGAACACCATCAAGCAAGTGGCCATCCGCAGCATGGCCAAGGCGATCTACAGCACGGAGAACATCGGTCACTACGGACTGGCCTTCGAGCACTACACGCACTTCACCTCACCCATCCGCCGCTACCCGGATCTGCTGGTGCATCGCGCCATGGCGCACTACCTCGCTGGCGGCAAGCACCTTGATCGCGACGCGCTCGATGTGAGTTGCAAGCACAGTTCGCGCATGGAGAAGCAGGCGGCCGATGCTGAGCGCGCGAGCATCAAGTACAAGCAGGCCGAGTACCTGCTGGCGCGGATCGGGCAATCGTTCGAGGGCATCATCAGCGGCCTCACCAATTGGGGCATCTACGTGGAGTTGCGTGAGAGCCGCTGCGAGGGCCTGATCCAGATGCGCGAGCTGCCGGGCGATGTGTTCAAGTTCGACCAGCAGCGCTATGTGGTCTCTGGCCACCGCACGGGCCGCAAATTCCGCTTGGGCGATGAGGTCACCGTTGCGATCAAGGCCGTTGACATGGATAAGCGCACGGTTGATCTCGAGCTGCACGGCGAAGGGCGCGGGCCGGTGACCCCCAGCGGGAAATTCGTGCGCAAGGGCCGGAAGGGGCGGGGCTGAATGAGCTGCGCCTACGCCGGGCTGAGCTTGAGCATGTTGGCCATGCCTTGATCGGCGATGGGCATGCTGGCGATGTTCACCACCAAGTCGCCCTTCTGCACGAACTTCCCGATGCGCAGGATGTGCTTGATGTCGGCGATGGTGTGGTCGGTGCTCACGGTCTTGTCGTAGTACTGCGCGCGCACGCCCCACACCAGGTTGAGCTGATTGAGGATGCGGCGGTTGCTGGTGAAGGCGTACACGTTGGCCTTGGGCCGCATGCTGCTGATCTTGTAGGCCGTGTAGCCGCTGTGCGTCATGGTCACGATGGCCTTGATGTCGATCGCGGCTGCCATGCGCACGCTGGCCATGCAGATCGCGTCGGTGACCATGCGCTCGTCGTGCTCCAGGTCGGGCTGCACCACATTGAACATGGCTTCGCTGGTCTCCATTTCGAGCAGGATCCGGTTCATGGCCTTCACCACTTCCACCGGGAATTTGCCCACGCTGGTCTCGGCACTGAGCATCACGGCATCGGCATGGTCGAGCACGGCGTTGGCCACGTCGTTCACCTCGGCTCGGGTAGGGGTGATGCTGGTGATCATGCTCTCCATCATCTGCGTAGCCACGATCACCGGGCGGTGCTGCAGCAGGCAGCGCTTGATGATATCCTTCTGTGCCAAGGGCACCTGCTCCATAGGGATCTCCACGCCCAGGTCTCCGCGGGCCACCATGAGGGCATCGGCCTCGCGGATGATCTCATCGATCTCCCGGAGCGCTTCGGGCTTCTCGATCTTGGCGATCACGCGCGCATGCTTCTCGCGCTGCTGGATCAGGCCCTTGAGCTCGATGATGTCGCGCGCGCTCCGGACGAAGCTCAGGCCCACCCAGTCAACGTCCTGCTCCAAAGCGAAATCCAGGTCCGCGCGGTCCTTCTCAGTGAGGCAGGGCAGGCTCACGCGCGTGTTGGGGAGGTTGATCCCTTTGTTGGCGCTGAGCAGGCCGCCATGCACCACGCGGGTGGTCACCTCGGTGCGGCCATCGGTGCCGATCACCTCCAAGCGGAGCTTGCCATCATCGAGGAGCACGGCCTCGCCCACCTTCACGTCCTGCGGGAATTGGGTGTAGCTGGTGCTCACCAGGCCGGGTCGGCCAGCGATGGCCTCGGTTGTGATGGTGAGCAGTTCGCCGTCCTTGAGCGCAATCGGGCCGTTCTCCATTTCCCCGACGCGCAGCTTGGGGCCCTGCAGGTCGGCGAGGATGGCCGTGGTGAGGTTGAGCTCGGCGTTGAGCGAACGGATGGTGGCGATCAGCTCGGTGTAGAACGCGTAGCTGCCGTGGCTGAAGTTGAGGCGGCACACATCCAGGCCGCTGAGCATCATGTCGCGCAGCACCTCGCGCGAGGCGCTGGCCGGGCCGAGGGTGGCCACGATCTTGGTCTTCGGTTCGTTCATCGGGTTCCTTCGCCGGGAGGCTCAAAGCAACAGCTTATGGCCGTCGCGCAACTTGTTCATGTCGATGGTGCGGGCATGCAGCACGAATTCGGTGGAGCGCAAGCGATGCAGCAGGTCGGTCTCGCGGTCTGCGGTCTCGGGGTCGATCACCAGGAAGTAGTCGGCCTGTTTCTCCGCGGCGATGAGCCTGCGCTTGCCGCAGAGGTTGCTCACCAGCGACCACGGGGCGGCGCCATCTGCACCGGCTTGCTGGAACACGGGGTAATGCAGGTCCTTGCCGCGCACGTGCTCCACGATGTCGTTGCGTCGGCGCCCCAGATCCAGGCCCAGTGATCGGTTCAGCGCCCAGCACAGCCGGTAGTCGGGCACGTGGCTGCTGATGCCGATCACGGCTGCAGCCGGTGCGGCCTCGGCGTCATCGTCAAGGAGCTTGTGCCTGGCCATGCGCCAAAGGTACCTGCGGGCTCAGGCGCGACCGCCGCGTCGCTGTGCGGGCGCTTCGCGGTGCGCCGGTTCCCCGATGGCCTCATGCGCTTGGGTTTTCGGCCGGCGCGATCGCATGCTCTTGAACGCGCTCTGGGCGGCGTCCTGCTCGGCGGTCTTCTTGCTCGCGCCCTTTCCGGTGCCTTTCAATTCGCCATTGATGAGCACCTCGGCCAGGTAGTGCCGGCCGCGCCCGCCGCCGCCCTCGCGCACCACGAATTCCACCTTCTTCCTACGCTTCTGCCCCCACTCCAGCAAGCGGCTCTTGCCGTCACGGTCCTCCTTCTCGATCTCCTTCAGGTCGAAGTGCTGCGTGATGAGGCCCACCACCACCTTGCGCGTACGCTCGAAGCCTTTGTCCAGGAAGAGCGCGCCGATCAAGGCTTCCAGCGCATTACCCGGCACGCTGCTCTCATGCGCGCGCGCAACGGTGGTCTCGATCACGCGCTCGATTCCGATGCGCTTGGCCAGCGCATTCAGTTGGGTGCGGCTCACGAGCTTGCTGCGCATCCGCGTGAGGAATCCCTCGCCCTGATCGGGGTAGCGCTGGAAGAGCAGGTTGCCGATGATGGCGTCCAGAACAGCGTCGCCCAGGAACTCCAGCCGCTCATTGTCCGGCAGGTCCGGCCGCTCTTCGGAGACGGCGCTCACGTGGCGCAGCGCCTGGCGGTACAGCGGGAGGTCGCCCGGGGTGATGCCCAATTGCTGGCGGCACCAAGCGCGCACCCGCTTCTCCTCGGGGTTGCGCGCACGGTTGAACAGGCGGGCGATCACGCTAGCTGTGCTTGCGGAAGACCACCGAGGTGTTGTGCCCGCCGAAGCCGAAGGTGTTGCTCAGCGCGGCGTTCACGGTGCGGCGCTGGGCGCTGTTGAAGGTGAAGTTCAGCTGCGGGTCGATCTCGGGATCATCCGTGAAATGGTTGATCGTGGGCGGCACGATGCCGGTATGCACGGCCATGATGGCGGCCACGCCCTCGATGGCGCCGGCACCGCCGAGCAAGTGCCCGGTCATGCTCTTGGTGGCGCTGATGTTCAGCTTGTAGCTGTGCTCCCCGAAGAGCCGCTGGATGGCCTTCACCTCCTGCGGGTCGCCGATGGGGGTGCTGGTGCCGTGCGTGTTGATGTAGTCGATCTCATCGGGTCGCATGCCGGCATCCTTCAGCGCGGCCTTCATGCACAGCTCCGCGCCCAGGCCATCGGGATGCGGCGCTGTGATATGGTAGGCATCGCTGCTCATGCCGCCGCCCACCACTTCGCAGTAGATCCTCGCGCCGCGCGCAACGGCATGATCCAGGTCCTCGAGCACGATGCCCGCCCCGCCCTCGCCGAGCACGAAGCCGTCGCGGTCCTTGTCATAGGGGCGCGATGCGGTCGCGGGGTCGTCGTTGCGCGTGCTCATGGCGTGCAACGCGTTGAATCCGCCCACGCCTGCCTCATAGATCGCCGCTTCGCTGCCGCCGGTGACGCAGGCCACGCAGGTGCCGAGACGGATGTAGTTGTAGGCGTCGATCATCGAGTTGTTGCCCGATGCGCACGCGCTCACCGTCACATAGCTGGGGCCGCGAAGCGTATGGCGCATGCTGATCAGGCCGGCGGCGCTGTCCGCGATCATCTTCGGGATGAAGAAGGGGTTGAAGCGCGGGGTGCCATCGCCCTTGCCGAAAGCGATGCACTCGTCCTGGAAGGTCTTCAGGCCGCCGATGCCGCTGCCCCAGATCACGCCCACCTGGTCACGATCCACGCCGCTATCGAGCAGGCCGCTGTCCTTGAGCGCCTCATCGGAGCACACCAGCGCGTACTGCGCGAAAGGGTCCATCTTCCGCGCCTCCTTCCGGTCGAGGAAGTCCTCGGGGTTGAAGCCCTTCACCTCGCAGGCGAAGCGCGTCTTGAACTTGCTGGGGTCGAACTTGGTGATGGGCGCGGCTCCGCTACGGCCGCTCACTAAGCCCTCCCAGTAGTCCTTGAGGGTGTTCCCGATGGGTGTGAGCGCGCCCAGACCGGTGACGACCACACGCCTGAGCTGCATGCGGCAAGATTACTTCGCGTTCTTCTCCACGTACTCCACGGCCTGACCCACGGTCTGGATCTTCTCGGCCTGATCGTCGGGGATGGCGATGTTGAACTCCTTCTCGAACTCCATGATGAGCTCGACGGTATCGAGGCTGTCTGCACCCAGATCATTCGTGAAACTAGCCTCCATGGTGACCTCGTTCTGGTCAACGCCCAGCTTATCCACGATGATCGCGATTACCCTCGACTTGATGTCCGACATGTCGGTGCGGTTTTTTTTGTGAGGCCCCAAAGGAAAGACATTTTCGATACGGGCAAGCCGGGCGCCGGGGGCTCTACTTATGCACGGCCTGCACCTGATCCGAGGACTAGCCGCAGGGGCGGGAAACAGGCAATCCCTGGCCGGGAAGCCTTTGGCTGCCAAGCGGATTAGGCTCTGGGTGAGGGCCCCTCCGATGACGCCCACATGGAGGCCCAAGGCCGGGTGTGTGGCCGTCAAGTCCAAGCCGTCAAGCGGGATCCAAGGGTATGTAGAGGCCCCTCGGCCTCTGGCATGAAGGCATAGGAATCGGCGATGGACCGCAGGTTGCACCTTCGCGGCATGAAGCGCATCGCGGTGCTGGCCTCGGGCTCGGGTACCAATGCCCAACGGCTCATCGAGCATTTCGCGCAGCATCCGCACGCTCAGGTGGTGCTGGTGGGCTGTGATCAGCCGCAGGCCGGGGTGCTGCAGCGTGCTTGGCAATTGCATGTGCCAATCTGTTTGTTCAATGGCGAGCAGTTGCGAGACGGCACCGTGATCCGTGAGCTGCAAGGGCAGGGAATCGACCTGGTCGTGCTGGCCGGCTTCATGCGCCTGATCCCGGCTGAGATGGTGCGCGCATTCCCGGACCGCATCGTGAACATCCACCCATCGCTGCTGCCCAAGTTCGGCGGCAAGGGCATGTACGGCGAGCGCGTGCACCGCGCCGTGATCGCGGCCAAGGAGACCGAGACCGGCATCACCATCCACTTGGTGAACGAACGATACGACGACGGGCGCGTGCTCTTCCAGGCGAAATGCCCGGTGAACAAGGACGATACCCCGGACAGCCTGGCCGAGCGAGTGCATGCGCTGGAGCACGCGCATTACCCGGAAGCCGTGGATTCACTCCTATCCAACTGAACCATGTTCGACCTCCCCCAGATCGGCAAGGCCTTCCTGATCCTCTTCGCTGTGATCGACATCGTGGGCGGGATCCCTTTGATCCTGCAGGTGCGGCAGAAGGCAGGCAAGATCTACCCGGCCCGCGCCACGCTCGTGAGCCTGGGCATCATGATCACCTTCCTGTATCTAGGCGAGACCATCCTCAATGTGGTGGGCATCGATGTGCGCTCATTCGCCGTAGCCGGCTCGCTGGTGCTCTTCTTCATCGCCTTGGAGATGATCCTGGGCGTGCGCCTCTTCAAGGAGGACCTGAGCGCGCCGGGCCTCACGCCCGCCGCCGATGACCACAAGGTTCACAGCATCGTGCCCTTGGCCTTCCCGGTGATCGCGGGCGCAGGCACCATCACCACGGTGCTCTCGCTCCGCGCCGAATTCGACCGCCCCAACATCTTGGTGGCCATCGTCCTGAACATGATTCCCGTGGTCCTGGTGCTGCTGCTCACCAATCGGATTGAGCGCTTGCTCGGCCGTGTGGGCCTCATCGTGATCAAGAAGGCCTTCGGCATCATATTGCTCGCCATTGCCGTGAAGCTCTTCGCGGGCAACATCACTTTCCTGTTCCCCAAGGCATGAGCGTGACGCTTTATTCCGACGGAGCGGCCAGCGGCAATCCCGGCCCTGGAGGCTACGGCGTGGTGCTCGAGAGCGGAAGGCACCGCAAGGAGCTGTGGGGCGGCTACCGCATGACTACCAACAACCGCATGGAATTGCTCGCGGTGATCTTGGGCCTTGAGGAATTGAAGCGCCCCGGCACCGAAGTGGTGGTGGTGAGCGATAGCAAGTACGTGGTGGATGCTGTGGAGCAGGGCTGGCTCTTCGACTGGGAGCGCAACGGCTTCGCGAAGAAGAAGAATCCCGACCTGTGGAGGCGCTTCCTGAAGGCTTACCGCCAGCACAAGGTCAGGTTCCGCTGGATCCGCGGGCACAATGGCCATCCGCAGAATGAGCTCTGCGACCGTTTGGCGGTTGCGGCCCGCGAGCAGCCCGCGAGCATGCTCGCCGTTGATGAGGCCTATGAGCAAGGCGATCCGGAGCTTTTCGGCGCGTGAGCACCCGCTCGAACAAAGGCTGATGCCGGGGGTTAGTTTCGCAGCGCCATTCGCAAGGAGCGGACGGCGATCAATACCGAAGCACCATGCTCAGCAAGAAGATCGAAGCAGCCCTTAACGGTCAAGTGGCCGTTGAAGCCAGCAGCAGCCAAGCCTACCTCGCCATGGCCTCTTGGGCCGAGAACCAGGGCCTGCAAGGAACCGCAGCCTTCCTGTACCGCCACAGCGACGAGGAGCGCTTGCACATGCTCAAGCTCGTGAAGTTCATCAACGAGCGCGGCGGCAAAGCCGTGATCCCAGCGCTGAAGCAGCCAGGAACGGGCTTCAAGACAATCACCGACATCTTCCAGGCCCTGCTCGACCACGAGACCAAGGTCACCAATGAGATCAACGGCGTGGTGGACCTCTGCCTGAAGGAGAAGGACTACACCACCCACAACTTCATGCAGTGGTACGTGGGCGAGCAGATCGAGGAGGAGGCGCTGGCCCGCACACTGATTGACAAGCTGAACCTGATCGGCAACGACAAGGGAGGGCTCTACCTCTTCGACCGTGACCTTGAGGGCATGCAAGGCGCCGATGGAGGGAATTCCAATGGCGGCAAGTAGCGGCACGCCGTAAAGCGAATGCACGAGGGCGCCACGGGCGCCTTCGTCATTTCACGGCCACGGCCAATCGCCGCCGATGCGCAGGGGCTGTTCCAGGCCCGAATCGATCAAGCGCTGCTTCAACTGCGCCTCCGCGAAGTGCGGCGGAAGCACTGGAACGGCCGCTAACAGATAGGCCAGCGCACCCACGAAACGGACGTTGTTCACCATGGCCTGCGGGTCAACGAGGTGGATGTCGTCGCAGCTGCTATGGTAGCAGCCATAGACGTGCTTGCCGAGATCGCTGAGCGGATAGATCACCGGCACCCCGGCCAGGAGAAAGGGCTGGTGATCGCTGTGCAGCCAAACCTCGGTGCTCACGCGCCCCGCGAAGGCGGTGGTATCCACAGGGCGGATGCTGTCGCAGGCGTTGCGCAGAACCTGCTGCCACCCCTCGGGCCCGCCCACGCCGAAACCTTGCGGATTGCCGCTCATATCGAGGTTGATCATGCACTTCACGCGCGCCAGCGCACCGCTGGCGCGGTAGTGATCGACCAACGCGCGCGAGCCGAGCAGCCCTTGCTCCTCACCCATGAATAGCACGAAGCGGATGGTGCGTGCGGGCCGTTGCGGCATGGCGTTCATGGCGCGGGCGAGGTCGAGGATGCTGAACGAGCCGAGGCCATTATCGGTGGCGCCCGTGGCCAGATCCCAGCTATCGAGATGGCCGCCGATCACGATCACCTCATCGGGCCAAACGGCTCCGGGAATCTCGGCGATCACGTTGTTGGCCTCAACCACGGAGCTGGTGTTGCGCATGCCCAAGCGGGCCGTGAGCGCCTGCCCGGTGGCGAGCCGCTCGCGCAGCGCAGTGCCATCTTCGGTGGCGATGCATGCGGCGGGCACCGGGATCAAGGCGCCATCGATGGAGGCCGTTCCTGTGAGCAGCACATGCCCTTCCGCTTGGTTCACGAAGACCAAGGCCGCCGCGCCTCGGTCCATCGCCAGCTTGGCCTTCTCACTCCGATGAAGGTTGCGCGTGCCCTCGCTGGCGGCAACCAGACCGATGTTCACCAGCACGGCCGCACCATGGATCCGCGGGCCAAGGCGGTCGAGGTCGCCGGGCAGTCCATTGCCGCCATCAATCAGTGGCGCTTCCACCTGAGCGTCGAGCGGGGTGTTGGCCAAGGCCACGGCGGGCAGGTGAAGGAAGCCTTCGCCATCGCCAACGGTGAGCTGCACGGTGCCGCGAGACCAGGCTTGCGCCTTGAAGGGGAAGCGCTGCACCACGGGCAATCCGCTTAGGCGGAACAAGCTGTCGGCCGCCGACTCGGCCAAGGCGCCTTGCGGGGTCCCGGTTAGGCGATGCCCGATGGCTTGGCTGCTCCAGCGCAACCAGCGATAGCCCATGGCGTCCGTTTGCGCGGCGCGGTCGAATGACCGTAGCAGCGGACCCTGCCCGTGCAGGTCAACAGCAAGGTGTTGACAGACGGCCAGGAGCAGCGCCGAAGCGATGCGCCGAGGCTGGATACTTTGCAACGGGGTGGGGGTGATCGGCATGGTTTCAGAGAAGCGCGCGACCAAATCTATGCGAAGGGCGATTCCGGCAAGGCTGGCGCACAGGGTGCTCATGCTGGCGCTGCTGCTGGTCTGTAGCGCCGCCCAGCAGCCGCGCGACTCGGAGAAGGACACCACGGCGATCCTGCAGGCCAACTACCTGTACAACATCGCCAAACTGGTGGAGTGGAAGGACGAGGGCATGAGGCAGGGCAACTTCATCATCGGCGTGCTCGGCGGGGCCAACCTTTATCAGGAGCTGATCAAGCAGTACAGCACACGAACCATTGGCAAGCAGCCCATTGAGGTGCGAAAACTGCCGCGCTCGACAGACGTGGAGCGTTGCCACATCCTCTTCGTGGGCAAGAGCGAACTAGCGTTGTTGCCGGAGATCTACAAGCGAAACCAGGGAAAGCCTACCATGATCGTCACCGAGTACGCGGGCGCCCTTGAAGACGGAGCCATTGCGAACTTCGTGAAGGTGGACAACCTGCTGAAGTACGAATTGAGCATGGCCAATGCCCGGCAGCATGGCTTGGTGGTGGGCCTCACCCTGAAGAACCTCGCGCACCGCGTGCAGGAATGACCATGAACGCACGGGCAACCCTCTTAGTGCTCTTCGCCATAGTGGCGATTGCGGTGCGTGCGCAAGACCCGCTGGTCGAGGCGCTGCGCAAGTACCAAGCGGGCGACCTCGCCGGAGCTCGCATATTGGTTGACGAAGCCGTGGTATCGCCGCAGCATGCGGCCAATGCCGAGGCCTGGCTCCTGCGCGGCTTCGTTTACAAGGACATCTACAAGGCCAGATCCGGCACGCGCGAGGCTGATGCTGCTCGCGACTCGGCCATGGCGAGCCTGTATCGCACGCTTGAGATCGACCGCGATAGCACGTACCGCGACAACGCCCTTCAGGCGTATGACTTTCTCTCGCGCTCCTGCTACAACGAAGCCGCCAAGGCATTGGGAGAGGGCCAGGACACGCGCGCCGTGGAGCTCTTCGATGCCTACCGAGAGAGTACGTTGAGGGTGAGGCCTGAAACGGACCTGCGCTCGCGCTCGGCCGAGTTCGCCAACGCGCTCGGCACCCTTTACACCAAGCGCTTCAACGAGGATCGGACCCGCACCGAATGGTTCGAGCGGGCCACCGAGACCTACCAGGGCGTGCTCCGGATCGACCCGGAGAACTACGGCGCGAACTACAACCTGGCCACGCTCTTCTACAACATGGGCGTGTACCGCATCCGCGCGCTCCAAGCGGAGGCTGACCTGATCACCATGCAGCAGGTGCAGGAGGTGGCACGCGAATACTTCCAGCTCGCGCTGCCCTTCATGCTGAAAGCGCATGACATGAACCCCAGCCGCCGAGAAACCCTCCTAGGCCTCGAGGGCATCTATTACAGCCTGCAGGACGAGATGAACTCCGAGCGCTTCCGCGAGCTTTACGAGGCCCTTCCGCCGCAGGAGGACCGCTAGCGCACATGGCTTTGCGCATCACCATCGGACGCAAGATCGGGCTGGGCTTCGGCCTGTTCATCTTCTTCGCCCTTGTGGTAGTGTTGCTCACCAACCGAACCCTGGAGCGCAGCCGGGAGATCAACAAGGAGATCAACGAGGTGTACTCCCCCTCAGTGGATGCGCTCGTGGCCTTGCGGAACCTCACGGTGAGCGCGCACATGCTCATCAAGCACTGGGCCCTGATCGAGAGCCGTGCGGACGCGCCCGAGAAGAGCTCCTTGGTCGAGATCTCCACCCAGCGCATCCCAGCCGCCCTCGACGAGGTCGATACGCTCATGGCGCGATGGTCGCATGATGAAGTGGCCATCATGACCCAGGTGCACGCGCAACTGGGCGAGCTCATGGCGCTGCATGACAGCATCAAGCGCATGCTCCCCTCGCTGGAGAGCTACAACGACCCCTTCGTGCACATGGACCGTACCAGCATGGCCGAGGAGAACGGGCCCATCGATCAGCAGACCGCTAAAGTGCTGGCTGAGCTCGACCGGCTATTGGATATGCAGGAGCGCAAGCGGCGTGAGCTTAGCTCGGGCATGATCAAGAGCTTCGACTCGCTCAAGTTCTTCGTGCTGTACATGGGCATGGCGCTCGTGGTGGTCGGAATCATCGTGGCCTTCCTCATCATCCGGGGCATCGTCACCCCGGTGCAGCGCCTGCGAGGCATCCTGCTCAGCCTGGGCCGCGGGGTCTTCCCGCGCACCCGCGTGCGCATCACCAATGATGAGGTGGGCGACATGAGCCGGGCGCTCGGTGCACTCATTGACGGCCTTAGGCGGACCACGGACTTCTCACACGCCGTGGCCGCCGGCGACTTCAGCGCGGAGTACCAGCCGCTCAGCGAAGAGGACATGCTGGGCCACGCGCTGCTGAAGATGCGCGACGAGCTAGGCCAGCGCGAGCGAATCTTGGAGATGAAGGTGGCCGAGCGCACGGAGGAGGTCGTGAGGCAGAAGGAGGAGGTGGAGCGCCAGAGCCGCAAAGTGGTTGACCTATACAAGAACGTCACGGACAGCATCCGCTACGCCAAGCGCCTGCAGGATTCGATCCTGCCGCCCGAGCGCCGAATCCGTGAGCTGCTGCCCGAAGCCTTCGTGTATTACCGCCCCAAGGACATCGTGAGCGGCGATTTCTATTGGGTCGAGCGCGTGGGTGACCGCATCCTGTTCGCAGCGGTGGACTGCACAGGACATGGTGTGCCCGGGGCTTTCATGAGTCTCATCGGCCATAACGGCCTCAACCAAGCCGCCAAGGACCGCGGCATATGGCGCCCGGCCGATGTGCTTCGCGAATTGAACCGCACCGCCTTCGAGGCCCTTCACAAGGACCGGGAGCAGCACCTGATCCGCGACGGCATGGACCTCGCCCTCTGCAGCTACGACCCGCAGAGCCGCACGCTCGAGTATTCCGGCGCGAACTGCCCGCTCTATGTGGTGCGCAACGGCGAGACCCTGACCTACGCGCCCAACAAGGCGGCCATCGGCAACTTCGAGCCGCAGGGCCAGGATTTCATGCAGCATTCCATTGAATTGCGTTCGGGCGACATGGTATACGTGTTCTCCGACGGCTTCGCCGATCAGTTCGGCGGGCCCAACGGGAAGAAGTTCCTGTACCGTCGCTTCCGGGAACTGCTCGTCGAGGTGAGCGGCCATGCTCCGGAGCGCCAGCGACGCATGCTGCACGATGCCTTCAACGCCTGGCGGGGCGCGCATGAGCAGGTCGATGACATCCTGGTCATCGGGATGAGGGCTTGAGCCCGGGGGCACGTTGAGGAAATCGGGAGATCCAGTTGGTCCCCTCCAAGCCGCACGCCACTCAGCCGGTCACCAGTACAACCGACCTACCCCGCAGGCCTACTGGAAGCTCCAGCCTCCCCCTCCGGTGTTGGTCTCGCGCGGGTTCATGCACATCACCGGGATCTGTGCCTCGTTGGTGATGATCTCCTGCTCATAGGGCACGCCCAGCACGCCGAAGATGTTGCCTTGCGAAAGGTTCATGATCGCGATCAGATCGGCATCCACCGCAACGGCATGCTTCACCACGGCCTTCACGAAATCACCGCTGTCCTCATCGGCGATCCGCGCGTCGTGCGCGATGCCGCGCTCATCGAGGTACTGCTTGGCGAACTTGATGTGGTTCTGCAGCTGCTTGTGCAGGAACTCATCCTCTTCCTTGGGAACCAGTAGGTGCACCTTGCTCTGGAAGGTCTTGGCCATATCGGCTACCGCAGTCAGCTTCTGCCGGGTCTCCTTGTGAAGGTCGAGCGGTACCACGATGCTGTCGTAGCCGCCCTCCTTGATCCCGCGCTCCTGCACCACGATGAACGGCACCTGGCTGCTGGTGATCACGCGCAGCGCCCGGCTGCCGGTGATGAACTGCATGCCGCGCATGCCATGCGTGCCCATCACGATCAGCCCGCCACCGATCTCCGCCGCCGCATCACCGATGTCGTCGAAGATTGAGCCCACTCGCACGAGCTTATGCACGACAACGCCTGCTTCCATGGACTGTGCGCGCTGCTGCTCGAGCTCCAGCTTCCTGCGGGTCTCGTCCACTTCGTCCTGTTTGGCCACCACATGCAGCAGGTACACTTCGGCGCCCGTATGCTTGGCTAAACGCATGGCGTGGCTGATGGCGTTGTCCGCCACTTTGGTGAAATCAGTGGGCACCAGGATCTTCTTCGCGGTTCCGCTCATGGGTCAGGGAATTGGGGTTGGACGGTGTCTTCAGGCTTGCTTGCAGGCAGGCGCGAATGTAGAGCGCAAGCCTCGCCCATGCACGTATTCCCGCGCCGCCTGAACGCGTCAAGCAAACGGAAGCAAACAACGATGAACGCCTGCAAATGCCATTCACACGAATCGTGGCCCGCAGCCTCCTTCGATTTGCCGCCAGAAGGACAGCCATGTCGGCTGGGCCATGAAACACCAATGAACATGATCACGACGATGAAGAACAAAGTGCAGCTCGTGGGCCGCATCGGACAGGACCCCGAGCTGAGGACCGCCAGCACCGGCAACGCCATGCTGCGCTTGAGCATCGCTACCAATGAGCGCTTCAAGAGCGCTGGCGGCGAATGGAAAGACGATACGCAATGGCATCCGGTGGTGGCTTGGGGCAAGCAGGCCGAACGCTTGGCCACGCTGGTGCGCAAGGGCAGTGGCTTAGTGGTGGAAGGCCGCTTGGTGCATCGAACCTACGAGGCCAAGGACGGCAGCAAGCGGACCAGCACCGAGGTCGTGCTCTCTGATTACCAGTTGCTGGCCTCCAAGGCGGAGACCGTCCAGGTTGAGACCGAATGATCCGGTCAGGGCTGCTTCACCAGGCGCTGAGCGAAGCGCCCATGCTCGTCTTCAAGGGTGAGCAGGTAGCTGCCCGCCGCGAGGTGGCCCACGTGCAAGGGCCGTGAAGCGGTCGAGGCGGGCAGCCCGGTCTCCATCACTGTGCGCCCACCGGCATCGATCAAGGCCAGTCGGCGCGGCGTTCTTGAGGCGCCTATTTGCAGCACATCGGTGAATGGCGAAGGCCAGGCCAACGGGGCTTGGCCTTCGGCCTGTTCATCCAGCCCGACCACCGGTAGGATGGTGACTTCACGGCAGATGGTGCTCACGCAGGTGTCGCTCAGCAGCGGGCCCCACACCCGCAAGGTGCCGCAGAGCTCGTAGCTCTGGAACGGCACGTAGGCGTGCGCCGCGATCCTGCCCGTGGCCACCGCGCCATCGCCGAAGTGCCAGCTATAGCCGGCGTTCATGCCCGTGGTGAGTGAAGTATCCATAACGCCAACGAGGTTCTCGTATTGCAGCACCACGAATCCTTGATCCACCACCTCTTCACAGGGCATCCCGGATGGGCCGAGGTAGAGCCATTGGCACAAGGTGGCCGTGCAGTAGGTGGGCGCCGCGCCGACAACGGTCAGGCAGACCTCGAAAGGTCCGGCGCCGGAAAAGTCATGCGATGGCGAAGAGGCGGTCGCGATACTGCTGCCATCGCCAAAGTCCCAATAGGCATCGGCAACGCTGCCTCCAGGGAATAGCGACAGGTTCTCGAAAGTGATCATGCTGCCATCAACGGCGAGGATCCCGAAGTTGGGAGCAAGCCCAGCGCATACCGCATACGCTTGCGGCGCAACCAGCTTGCATACCGTGGTGATGCACGGTTGCGAGGCCATCTGGTCGAAGGCCTGTACCGTATAGCACATGGGATATGGTTGCGGAGAGCTGTATGGCACGGTGGGTGAACCAGCATAGTTCGTGACCCACTCGCTGGACCCATAATGGTAATAATCCCATTGGGCGCCGGTGACCGTGGTGCTGCCCGGCTGCACGTCAGGGTTGAAGAGGCAGGCGTAGCCATCCTGATAGCCGATGGCGAAATCAACGTGCATGCTGGTATCACAGGTCTGCAGCGTGCCTCCGCCCTTGGCCGCATCGTATCCGCTGAGCACCTGAGCCTGGAGCGCACTGTTAGTTGAGAGCAGGAGGGGCGCAGCTAGAAGGAGGTTCCGGGTAAGCGGCATGTGATCAGAATCGATGTTGGAGCATGAGGCGCAGCCCGAATCGTTCCGGATGCGCTTGAGCATCGGATCCGGGGCCGAAGACGGCCAGCGACCGTGATGCGAATGGCGTGGCCATGATCCGCGCGCGGTCGCTCACGGAGAATCCGATATCGAATCCGGCAAGGCCTGAAAGGCTCAACGGGTAACGCGAGCGCAGTTCGGATTGCGAGAGCGAACGCGAATGGACCAAGCCATCGGAATAGTCCAAGGCCAGGCTCGAGGAAGAATGGACGGTGGTGTGCTCGCCAACAGCGCCCAAGCGCGCTCCGAAGCACCAGTGACCACGCTGGAGGCTCCAAGCCAGCTCCACGGGAACACGTAAGCGCACTCGGCGATCCGCCCCCTCGGCCAGGGACTCATGCACAACCGGGGTGGTTACGGTTTCAACCGTGCTCGTGAAGACCTGGGTGTTCAAGGACACCACATGCGTCACGGTCTCCGTCTGCTCCTCCGTTCGGCGGTCCACGTGCCGAAAACTCTGGTCGAAGCGGTCTGCCTCAATGCCCACGCCGACGCTCAATCCAGAAGGCCAGCTTCGTCCCACAAGGGCGCCAATGGCCCATCCGCCCCGATAGCGACCGGATCCCTGGAGCGCGCGCTCCAGGTTCGCATGCTCGCTCTGCCATTGGTAGCGCGATGCTTGTGCGCTGCCGGTGAGCGCTGCCCACCATTGGCCGCGCAGTCGCTCCGCTCTCACAACGTCCGGCCCCCAAGGATCCAACGCTGGTAACGCGGCGTCTGCCAGGATTGGTTCCATGGGATGGAGGAGCTCACGCGCAAGTCCGGTTTCGGCGGATTCTGCTTCGGGCTTGTTTGAGGGTTGCGCAGAGCCCTGGGGCGCGCTTTCCGGAGCCGAATCCTCGGATTCAACTGCAACCACTCGAGTGGTCGGAGGGGTTGGTGAAACGCCCCCGTTCACTGGTGAACCGAACGGTCTCGCCAACGAACCTTGCTGGGAAACAGGCAAGCGCTCGGTCAATATATCCGGGGTGTTCTTCGGTGCGGGGGCCGGCGACTCGACGGCAGATTCGATTAGCGACCCCGACGCATGCGATACGCTCGGACGATTGGGTTCCCCGGGGGGCACCGCCTCGGCGGTCGAGTCCGCAGCGGCAATCGGTGTGTGAGCGCTTTGGCCCGGGTCTCGCAGCATCCATAGCACGCCCGAAGCACCTCCGATCAGCAGCAGCAAGAGCGCCAGCATGCGCTTGCGCCAGAGGGATCCGCGTCGCTTGCGGGCCTGCACATGCGCCAGGATCGAGTGGCCCAGCTCAGCGGGCGGCTCGGCGCCAGCGCCCTCGAGCCGCTGACGGAAGAACTCATCAATGGGATGCATTCCCGACATGCACAGGGGTGGTTGAAGCGTTGATCATGGATTGCAGCATGCGCCGGGCCTTGGCTAGCTGGCTGCGTGAAGTGCTCTCGCCGCAGCCCAGCATGCCGGCGATCTCGGCGTGGTCGAATCCTTCGATGGCAAAAAGGTTGAACACCATACGGTATCCTTCCGGGAGCGCTGAGACCATGCCCATGATCTCTTCGGTGCCCAAACGGTCAAGGGCATCCGCGGGCACAGGGTCCTCCGGCAGCTTCTCCAGGCCGAAGCGTTCTTGCTGGAAGCTCTTGCGGCGGTAACAATTGATCGCGGTATGTACCATGATCCGGCGCACCCAGCCTTCCAGCGAGCCCTCCATGCGGAAGTCCTTCAGCTTCTCGAACACGCGGATGAATCCTTCTTGCATCAGGTCTTGGGCCTCCAGCTCATGGCGCGCGTACCGAAGGCACACCGCGTACATGCGGCGCGCGTACCGTGCATAAAGAGCTTCCTGGCAGCGGCGCTCGCCCGCCAGGCAGCCCTTCACCAGTTCGCGTTCGGTGGGTTCACGCAACCAAGGGCCGTTCTAGCGCCAAGACACCTGTCGCTCCAGCAACGCTGCCTTGGCTAATCGGCACGGGAAGATAGGCTTGCGCGATGTACGGTTGGATGCGCCGAGGTTAGAGTCGAACCATTGTGCTGACGAAGCTGGTGCGATTGACCACCGCAGGCCGACCCGACAGCAAACGGCAAACAAACGGCTGCAATCAACTACAAGCGGGTACTGGCCGAATGCGGAGCGGGGCAAGAGAAAATGTTTGCAGCGTCGGACGGCATCAGCACCGGACGGCGGAGCAACAAGTCAAACACACAAACACCCAAGCACCATGAACACGCTGAAGAACAAAGTCCATCTCATCGGAAACCTCGGATTCGATCCGGAAGTGCGCGAGATCGCGAAAGGCCGCAAGGTGGCCCGCCTCTCGGTGGCCACGCACGACAGCTACAAGAACGCCAGCGGCGAGCGCGTCACGGACACCCAATGGCACACCGTGGTGGCTTGGGGGCAGACCGCTGAGATGGCCGAGCGCCTGCTGCGCAAAGGCTCACCGGTGATGCTCGAAGGGCGCTTGGTGCATCGGAGCTATGAGGCCAAGGATGGCAGCAAGCGCTACATCACCGAGGTGGTCATGAGCAACTTCCAGCTCCTGCCGAGCAAGCAGGAGGCAGCGGCGGCAGCGTAAGGCGGCAGGCACCGGGCCACAACCGGCCCAACAACGCGAAGGGCGGCCGATCATCGGCCGCCCTTCGATTTTGTCGCATGCAGCAATCACCTCCCCTCCATCATCCGCGCCACATACTTTCCCAGCACATCGTACTCCACGTTCACGGTATCGCCGGCGTTGAGCAACTTGAAGGTGGTGTGGTCGAAGGTGTAGGGGATGATGGCCACGACGAAGCCATCGTCGTTGAGCTGCGCGATGGTCAGGCTCACGCCGTTGAGGCAGATGCTGCCCTTGGGAACGAGCAAGTGCTTGGCCTCAGGCAACTCGAAACGGAAGCCCCAGCTGCCGCGCTCGTCGCGCACCTCGGTGCAGCGCACCACATCATCCACATGGCCTTGCACCAAGTGACCATCGAGGCGATCGCCGAGGCGCATGCTGCGCTCCAGGTTCACGGCATCGCCCACGCGCAGTGCGCTGAGGTTCGTGCGTGCAAGGGTCTCCTGCACCGCCGCGACCTCGTACGCATCGCCCAGGACCCTGGTCACGGTGAGGCAGGCCCCGTTGTGCGAAACGCTTTGATCGACCTTCAGCTCGGGCGCGATGCGCGCCTTTACCGTGAGCACGCGATTGCTGCCTTCGTTGCGCACAGCAGCAATGGCGCCGATCTCCTCGACAAGCCCAGTGAACATCAGTTGAGCTTGGGCGAATCCTTGCCGCCACTGATGTGGACGTAACCCTTGAGCTCCTTGGGCTCATCGCCCATGAGCCGCGCGAAGGTGACGATGCAGGTGTAGAAGTACACGCCGTCCGGGCAGGCTTCGCCATTGTTGTTCAGCGTTCCATTCCAAAGGATATCGGGGTCCTCGGTGCTGAAGACCGTTTGCCCCCAGCGGTTGTACACCTGCAGATCGATCGCCTTCACGCCGCGGTAGGGGAACGGAACGAAGAGATCATTGATGCGATCGCCGTTCGGTGTGAAGATGTTGGGCAGGGTGTAGAGCGGGCAATTGTCGCCGCAAACCGGCTCGATGAATGCGCTCTCGTTGCCAATGGTGTCGATGGCAGTGACCTGATAGCATCCCGAGACGCTGGTTCCGTTCACATGTGTGAAGCTGGTATTCTCCGCACCTACGATCGTGCCGATGAGCAGGTACTCCGAGGTCGGCGTCTCGGCGAAGTACACATGGTATTGGTACGTATCGTCAGCGCAGGTCTGGTTGGGGTTGTTCCAGGTGAGCGTGTTCAATGGAGTCTCGCAATCGTTGTCGATCTGAACGGTAGGTGGGCACGGCGGCGTCCGATCGCGCGGTGCCGCGCAGAGCTCCTGACTGAAATTGATCAGCGGCGCTGGGATGCCGGGGTTGCTGTATGCGCCGGTGCTGCGAACGAGGTAGCAGTAGTCCGTTCCGTTGCTAAGGCTGTTCTCGGTGAAGCTGTTCGTTGCGCTGGTGCCCACGAGCGTCCAGTTGCCCGCGATGTCACGGTACACCTCATAGAGCGAATTGATCCATGGCGTATTGAGCGCCCATGAGATGGTGAGCTGCTCATCGTTCGGCTCGGCGCTGATGAAGACCGACGAGGCCACGCTGCTGCTGCCGATGAAATCGCTGCCGCCACTGCCGAAGAAATCGACGCGGTACACGTGCGCTTGGTCCTGCGTGTTCAGGCCGAGATCGATGAACTCCGTGTCGGGATGCGCGAGGAAGGGGTGTAGCCCGCTGGTATGGATGAGGGTGGTGGCATTGGTGAAGCCCGTGCCGCGATAGAGCTTGAATTGATATGGGCCGGGGCGCAGCAGCGTGTCCAGGTCGTACGCGTTGCTCCAGCGTACCGTGTCGATGCCGGTGGTGGTGCTGGTCTCGCCCACGCTCACATGCGTGATCACGGGCACCTGTCGCGTGAGGGTTGCGCAGAACTCGACGCTGGCATAGCTCTCGGCGCCATTCGTGAAGGTGGCCACCACCATGTAACAGTAAGTGTTGCCCACGGTGATGGGGCCGTTATCCGTGAAGGCGCCGGTGCTGGATCCGCCGACGCTGCCGATGAGCGTGTAGCCGGTGTAGGCGGGAACACCGGTCTCGCAATTGTCCGGGATGAAGCCATAAGCGCCGAGCCGCCGATAGATCTTATAGCCCGACGCATTGGTGCACACCGTGGGCGTCCAGTTCAACAGCATGCTGCTGCCGCTGGGCGTGGCGATCGGGTTGGTGGGCGGCGGCGATACCACGGTGATGTTCATGGTGCGGTAGTCGAACAGCTCCACCTCAGGGTCGTTATCGTGCGCCTCGAACACCACTTGGTAAGGCTGCGGGCGCACATGGCTGCAGTTGGTTCCCCAAGAGAAGATGCCAGACACCGCTTGACCTGGCGATGGGCTCACGAAAGTGGCCGGTGAGCTGGGCACCACGAAGGGCTGCCCGAGCGCGGTGAGCGTGACCAGGTCGCCGGAGTTGGGATCGGTAGCCTGAACGTTGAAGGCGAGGAGGGTCCCGGCCGTTACGCAGGTGTCCTGCACCGCAGCGATCACCGGCGGGTTATTGTCGCAGGTGAGCACCGTCACTTGCATGTCGCGCATTACCCAGCCCACATTCAGCATCACGCCGTTCACGCGCCGCCATTCGAGCACGCGGAACGCGATGTTGAACTCGCCCAATTGGCCCGGATTCAACCATCGGATGGTGCCCGTGATGGGGTCGATGCTGTAGCTGTTGCCATTGCAGCCCGGTGTCTGGTTGGGGAACAGGTAGCCGACGATGGGCTCTACATCGATGCCGAGGCAGGCCGCAGGCTCGAAGCTCAGGCTGTCGCCATCGGGGTCGTATGCAACCGGATTGTGCACCCAGGGCCGGCAGAAGCACGCATCCTGGATGGGTGACTTCAGGAAGCGCGGCGAGCAATTGTTGCCGCCCGCAGGGCTGATCACCAATTGGGTCTCCACCGCGAAGGGCTGGTTCACCGAGTTGGGGATGTTCAGCACCCCGGCATTGCGGTTCTCATCGAAGAAATAGAGCGTGAACACCCCAGGGCCCCCATAAGTGTGCGTGCCGGTGTACACGTTTCGGCGCACATCATCGGCCTCTTGGTAAGGCAATTGGCGGTCCAGCACGGTGCTGTCGCCATCGCCCCAATGGATGGTGAGCTGCGGGCGGTCGGCGGGTGCAGAGACTTTGGTGTGCGTGATGATGGTGGCCTCGTAGGTGAGCCCGCTCACATGGCACACGATGATCTCCCCCGCGCGGTTGTGCGTGGCTTGCACGGCAAGGGCCGTCAGCGCCAAGCATGAAATGAAGAAAGCGCGGAGCAATCGCATCGGTAGGCAAAGATGGGCCATTGGCAAGGGCACCCGTTCCCGTTCCCGACGATTCCCGCACCTTTCCCCGTGGCCCCGCGCCCCGCCGCGGCTCGGATCAGGCTTGCCCATGCCCGTTGCGGCGCGGCTCCCAACCGGCCCGGGAGCAGCAGGTATCTTCGGCCCATGATCGAATTGACCAAGGCCCAGCGCGCCGCTGCCTCGCGCGACAGCCTCGTGATCCTCGACGAACTCGCGCAGTTGCGTACCCTCGACCTGGAGCGCGCCGACCGCCAATACCTGATTGAGCAGCTCAAAGCAGACCCCGCACTGGGTGTGGTTGATGTGAGCGGCCGGATGGTGATGGCGCATCTGGCCAGCGCACCCGATGCAGGAAAGCGCCTGGAGCAGGCACGCCGTGCCGGCGATGCCATGGCTGCACGGTTGAATGCCGCCAAACGCAAGGATGCGCAGGTGATCAGCCTTCAGGATGATGCCGCCCTGACCCTGGCCCTGGCCGAAGGCGCCATTCTGGGCAGCTACGCCTTCCGCAAGTACAAGACCGACTCGAACGGGGCCCCGACCCTGGAGAAGCTCGGCATTGTGGCGAAGGAAGTGAGCGCCGATCAAGCCGAAGAGCTCGCGGACCTCTGCGAAGCCGTATTCACTGCGCGAGACCTGGTGAACGAGCCGGTGAGCTTCCTCAACGCGAAGCAGCTCGCGGCTGAGATCCGTAATCTCAGCCGCAACGCGGGCTTCAAGGCGCAGGTGCTGGGTAAGGAGCAGATCGCGGCTCTGGGCATGGGCGGCCTCATTGCCGTGAACAAGGGCAGCATCGACGAGCCCACATTCAGCATCCTGGAGTGGAAGCCGAAAGGCGCCGGGAACAAGAAGCCGGTCGTGCTGGTGGGCAAGGGCGTGGTGTACGATACGGGCGGCCTCAGCCTGAAGCCCACGCCCAACAGCATGGACCAGATGAAGTGCGACATGGCCGGTGCCGCTGCTGTGGCCTGCGCCATCAGTGTGGCCGCGAAGCGCGAGCTTCCATTGCACATCATCGGCCTCATTCCTGCTACCGACAACCGTCCCGGCGGCAATGCTTATGCGCCCGGCGATGTAGTGCGCATGCACAACGGGCTCACCGTGGAAGTGCTCAACACCGATGCAGAGGGCCGCATGATCCTGGCCGATGCGCTGAGCTATGCCGAGCAATACAACGGCGAACTGGTCATGACCCTCGCCACCCTAACCGGTGCCGCCATGCGCGCCGTCGGCCACTACGGCAGCGCCGTGATGGGCACTGCTCCGGAAACCGAGTTCAAGAAGCTCGAAGCAGCGGGCCACGCCACCTACGAGCGCGTGGCGCAATTGCCCTTCTGGGACGAATACGGCGAGGAGATCAAAAGCGAAGTGGCCGACATCAAGAACCTTGGCAGCGATTTGGCCGGCGCACAGACCGCCGGCAAGTTCCTCGCCCGCTTCACTACCAGGCCCTTCATACACATCGATATCGCCGGCCCTGCCTTCATCACCAAGCGCGATAGCTATCGCACGCGCGGCGGCACCGGGGTCGGGGTGCGGCTGCTCTATGAATTCCTCAAACAGCGCGCGGCCGCGCGTTAGGGCTGCGATCTTGCGCGCCTCTTCGAGCAAATGAACGAAACACGCAATCCTGTCCGCATCGGCATCTCGTGCGGCGACCTCAACGGCATCGGCATCGAAGTGGTGCTCAAGTGCTTCGAGGATCCCCGCATGCTGGCCGATGCCACGCCGGTGCTCTACGCATCGGCCAAGGCCGTGAGCCACTGGCGCAAGCTTCTGAAGCTCGATGAAGTCCAGTTCCACCGCGTGAACGACGCCCGCGATGCCTTGCCGAAGAAACTGAACCTCGTGAACCTGTGGGAGGACGAACTCGACATCGAGCCCGGTAAGCCTTCGGGCCCCTTGGCGGCCTTCGCCATCAAGAGCCTCGAAGCCGCCGTGCAGGACCTGGCCAGCGGCAAGACTGATGTGCTGGTGACCGCGCCGATCGACAAGCACAGCATGCAACAGGCAGGCTTCGCCTACCCAGGTCACACCGAATACCTGCAGCAGATGGCCGGCGGTGATGGCGAAGTGCTCATGATCCTGGTGGGCGAAGGCCTGCGCGTGGGCTGCGTCACCGGCCATATCCCGCTGAAGGATGTGGCAGCAGCCATCACGGCGGAGCGGATCATCGCCAAGGCCCGGCTGCTGCACCAGAGCCTGATGCGCGATTTCGGCGTGCTGGAGCCGCGCATCGCCATCCTCGGCCTCAACCCGCATGCTGGCGATGGCGGCGCCTTGGGCAGCGAAGACAAGGAGCGCATTGCCCCAGCCGTTCGCAGGTTGAACGAAGAGGGCATCAAAGCCATGGGCCCTTACGCCGCCGACGGCTTCTTCGGCAGTGGCGGCTACAAGCATTTCGACGGAGTGCTGGCCATGTACCACGACCAGGGCCTAGCCCCATTCAAGGCCCTGAGCTTCGGCCACGGGGTGAATGTCACCGCGGGCCTCCCCATTGTGCGCACCAGCCCCGACCACGGCACCGGCCTCGACATCGCGGGCAAGTGCCTCGCCGACGAAGGCTCTCTCCGTGCGGCCGTATGGATGGCCTGCGATATCCGTGCGAACCGGGAGCGCTTCAAGGCCATCATGGCCAATCCCCTGCAGCCCCAGAAAAAAGAGAAGGAGCGGAAAGAGGGGTAGGTGATCCAACAGGCGTCCAGCTAGGTGCCCTGAACCGCGCCGAACGATATTGGCTCCCAGCTCCCGTTGAGCCAACGGCTCTCTTGGCCGCATGGATCTGCCGCCTACATTTGCCGACCTGTTTTCAACAGCCTGTGGAAGCCCTCGCGGATCACACCATCGCCTTCACCGGTTTGAAGGATGGCCAGCACCAGTTCGAGTGGGTGCTGGGCCAGGATTTCTTCGAGGCTGCCCATGAGGAGGAGTTCGACGGCGGCGCGGTGGAAGTGCGGGTAACCTTGGACAAATCGGCAACCCTGCTCGTGGCCAACCTGCACATATCCGGTACTGTGCGCACCACCTGCGACCATTGCGCAGCCCCCTTGGAAATCCCCGTCGAGGGCGATCAGCGCCAAATCTTCCAGCTCCACGGCGATTCCGACCAGGACGACGAGGAACTGGTGGTGCTCGACCCGAAGGCCCACAGCATCAACCTCACGCACTACATCTACGAATGCCTGCGGCTGGCCCTCCCGGCCCGCCGTGTGCACGCCCCCGGCCAATGCGACCCCGAAGTGGAAGCAGCACTGGGCAGATTGCGCGTGGAGCACGAAACGGTCCCTGACCCTCGCTGGGACGCCCTCAACCAACTCAAGCAACAGCGGCCTTAGGCCACAACTCCTGTCGTCATGCCAAATCCGAAACGCCGATTCAGTAAGACCCGCACCGCCAGCCGCCGCAGCACCTACAAGGCCGCTGCCCCCACCTTGAGCGTGGACAGCGAGACGGGCGCCACCCACCTGCGCCACCGCGCGCACAAGGAGGGCGATAAACTCTTCTACCGCGGCCGCGTGGTAGTGGACAAGAGCGCTTCTGAATAATCCATTGCGTACCGCTCCAGCCTCAGCATGAGGATCGGTGTGGACATCATGGGCAGCGACCACGGACCGGTCGTTCCCATCCGCGCTGCCGTAATGGCGGCAAAGGAGCTGCCAGCGGATGTGCGCTTGGTGCTCATCGGCGATGCTTCGGTAATCGCAGAGGGAATCGCCGCCGAGGGCGGAGACCCTGCGGCCTTCGACATCGTGGGCAGCCAAGACGATATCACCTTCAACGATAACGCCACCAAGGCGCTGCAGGCTAAGCCCAAGAGCAGCATCAGCATCGGCTTCCATCTGCTGAAGGAAGGCCAGCTCGACGCCTTCGCCAGCACGGGCAACACCGGCGCCATGCTGGTGGGCAGCATCTTCAGCGTGAAGCCGATTCCCGGCGTGATCCGCCCGTGCATCCCCAGCGTGGTGCCCAAGGAGAACGGCAGCTATGGCATCCTCGTGGACGTTGGCGCCAACGCCGATTGCAAGGCCGATGTGCTCGCGCAATTCGGATTGCTCGGCTCGATGCTCGCGCAGCATGTGTACCACATCGCGGATCCGAAAGTGGGACTGCTCAATATCGGCGAAGAGGAGAAGAAGGGCGATCTGTTGCGCCAGGCCACCTATGAGGTCATGCGCGAGCAGAAGCAATACAACTTCATCGGCAACGTGGAAGGGCGCGACCTATTCAATGGCAAGGCCGATGTGTACGTGACCGATGGCTTCACCGGCAACGTGGTGCTGAAGGCCGTCGAGGCCTTCCATGACCTGCTGGAGCAGCGCGGCGTGCATGAGCCCTTCTTCGACCGCTTCAACTACGAGAACTACGGCGGCCTGCCGGTGCTTGGCGTGAACGGCAACGTGATCATCGGCCACGGCATCAGCAACGACATCACGATCAAGAACATGATCCTCTTCACCCGCGAGGTGGTGGAGAGCAAGCTCAACGACCGCATCCGCGAAGCACTCTCGTGAACATGAAGGTCACCGCTGCCATCACCGCTGTGCACGGCTATCTGCCCGAATACCGGCTGACCAATCAGGCGCTGGAGACCATGGTGGACACCAACGATGCGTGGATCACCGAGCGCACCGGAATCAAGGAGCGGCGCATCCTCACCGGCAAGGACCAAGGCCTGAGCGTGATGGCCATTGAAGCGGTGAATGGCCTGCTGAAGAAGCGCGGCATCGGTCCGGAAGAGATCGACCTGATGATCGTGGCCACGGTGACGCCCGACCGCGTGTTCCCCGCCACGGCCAACATCGTATGCGACGCCATCGGCGCGAAGAACGCCTGGGGCTTCGACCTGATGGCTGCCTGCAGCGGATTCCTGTACGCCCTCACCACAGGCGCGCAATTCGTGGAGAGCGGCAAGCACAAGAAAGTGGTGGTGGTGGGCGGCGACAAGATGAGCTCCATCATCGACTATGAGGACCGTGCCACCTGCATCATATTCGGCGACGGCTGCGGCGCCGTGCTCCTTGAGCCGACCACGGATGGCACCGGCATCCTCGACAGCATCCTGCGCAGCGATGGCAGCGGCTGCCAATACCTGCACCAGAAGGCCGGTGGCAGTTGGCACCAGACCAGCGAGCGCACCATAGAGCGTAAAGAGCATTACGTGTACCAGGAGGGCAAAGCCGTGTTCAAGTTCGCCGTGACCAACATGGCCGATGTGAGCGCGGAGATCATGGAGAAGAACGGCTTGAAGGCCGAGGATGTGGCTTGGCTGGTTCCGCACCAGGCCAACAAGCGCATCATCGACGCCACCGCCCACCGCATGGGCCTCGACGACAGCAAGGTGATGGTGAACATCGAGAAGTACGGCAACACCACCAGCGGCACACTGCCCCTTTGCTTATGGGAGTGGGAGCCGCGATTGAAGAAAGGCGACAACATCATCCTCAGCGCCTTCGGGGGCGGATTCACCTGGGGGGCGATATGGCTCAAGTGGGCCTATGGCGGATAACAGGAACCTCTACATTGGCGAACCTCTTCGGAGAGCAGCCTTCACCAAATGAGCGAACCGATGAACCTTACCCAGATCCAGGACCTGATCAAGTTCGTGGCCAAGAGCGGCGTGAGCGAGGTGGAGATCGAACAGAAGGATTTCAAGATCACCATCAAGACCCCCGCAGGCAAGAAGGAAGTGCAGGTGATCACCGCCCAAGCGCCAGCCTATGCACCACAAGCACCGGTGGCAGCACCTGCTCCGGTACCTGCTGCTGCGCCCGCGCCCCCTGCTGCCGCCCCGGCCGCCGATTCCAAGTACGTCACCATCAAGGCGCCCATGATCGGCACCTTCTATCGCAGCGCTGGTCCTGGAAAGCCCGTATTCGTGAATGTGGGCGACGAAGTGAAGCCCGGCAAGACCATCTGCATCATCGAGGCCATGAAGCTCTTCAACGAGATCGAGAGCGATGTGGCGGGCAAGATCGTGAAGGTGCTGGTGGACGACGCCAAACCAGTGGAGTACGATCAGCCGTTGTTCCTGGTCGATCCGTCCTGATACTTGGCCGCAGAGGCGCAGAGACGCAGAGTAGAACACGATGCCGATCCAATGACCTCCGGACCCGAGTCGCAACCATTGACCTTTCTCCACCACGCATTCCCCGCGCCTTCGCGCCTCTGCGGAAAACCCACCCGCTGATGTTCAAGAAGATCCTCATAGCCAACCGCGGCGAGATCGCCCTTCGCGTGATCCGCACCTGCCGCGAAATGGGCATCAAGACGGTGGCCGTTTACAGCACCGCTGATCGTGAGAGCCTGCATGTGCGCTTTGCCGATGAGGCCGTGTGCATCGGGCCTCCGCCGAGCAAGGACAGCTATCTGAACATGCCGCGCATCATCGCAGCCGCCGAGATCACCAACGCCGATGCGATCCATCCGGGCTACGGCTTCCTCAGCGAGAACGCCAAGTTCAGCAAGCTCTGCCAGCAGCACAACATCAAGTTCATCGGGGCAACGCCCGAGCAGATCGAAGCCATGGGCGACAAGGCCACGGCCAAGGCCACCATGATCGCAGCCGGGGTGCCTGTTGTTCCGGGCACGGAAGGCCTTGTCACCGACATCGCCATCGCCAAGAAGGAAGCGAAGAAAATCGGCTATCCGGTGATCCTGAAAGCAACAGCGGGCGGCGGCGGCAAGGGCATGCGCCTGGTGTGGAAAGAGGAAGAGTTCCAAGAAGCATTCGAGAAGGCGAGCCAAGAGGCGGGTGCGGCATTCGGCAACCCCGGCATGTACATGGAGAAGTACATCCTGGAGCCACGCCACATCGAGATCCAGATCGCCGGCGACCAGTACGGCACCTTCTGCCACATGAGCGAGCGCGACTGCAGCATCCAGCGCCGTCACCAGAAGCTCGTGGAGGAGACGCCGAGCCCCTTCATGACCAAGGAGCTGCGCAAGAAGATGGGCGCCGCCGCCATCAAGGCCGCCGCCAGCGTGAACTACGAAGGCGTGGGCACCGTGGAGTTCCTCGTGGACAAGGACCGCAACTTCTACTTCATGGAGATGAACACGCGGATCCAGGTGGAGCACACCATCACCGAAGAGGTGATCGACTACGACCTGATCCGCGAGCAGATCAAGATCGCTGCCGGCATCCCCATCAGCGGACTCAACTACGAGCCCACGCGCCACAGCATCCAGTGCCGCATCAACGCGGAGGACCCCTTCAACAACTTCCGCCCCACGCCCGGCAAGATCACCAGCTACCACAGCCCCGGAGGCCATGGCGTGCGCGTGGATACGCATGTGTATGCGGGCTACACCATCCCGCCGAACTACGATAGCATGATCGGCAAGCTGATCGTGAGCGCGCAGACCCGCGAGGAGGCCCTGACCAAGATGGAGCGCGCGCTGAGCGAGTATGTGATCGAGGGCGTGAGCACTACCATCCCCTTCCACCTGCAGCTCATGCAGAACGAGAAGTTCCGCGAGGGCGTGTTCACCACCAAGTTCCTGGAGGACTTCGAGATCAAGAAGCCGTAGGGCGAATAGGCCCCCGGCTACCTTGGCGCTCCCGATGCGTTGGGATGAAGCACATGCTGCGCTGCCGCTCGCTCCTGACTGCCTTGTCGCTCTGTGCGGTGCTATTCGCCCTCCGCTGGGTGCAGCCGCCCACGCAGACGCTCACATGGGATGTCTTCGGCTACTACCTCTACCTGCCGGCGATCGTCATACACGATGACCCAGCATTAAAGAATCACGCTTGGCTCGATGAGGTGATGGCCACCTACGACCCGAGCACGACGCTCTACCAGTTGGTCGATGGCCCTAACGACGCCCGTGTGATCAAATACAGCTCGGGCATGGCGCTCGCGTACGCTCCATGGTTCTTCATCGCGCATCTGCTCGCAGGACCATTAGGCTTCCCGGCCGATGGCTTCTCTCCAACCTACTCCGTGGCCGTCACCTTCGGCGTGCTGCTCTGGGTGATGCTGGGCCTATTCCTCTTTCGTCGCGTGCTGCGGCACTTCTTCAGCGATGGGTGGACGGCGGTGCTGCTCGTGCTCGTGGTGGTCGGCACCAACTTCCTGCATCTCGTGGCGCTCGATGGCACCCTGCTCACGCATCCCTTCCTCTTCACGTTGTACGCAGGCCTCTTGCTGGCGACCATCCATTGGCACAAGAAGCCCACGTGGCAAGCGGCCATCGCTATGGGTGCCACGGCTGGCTGGATCACTTTGGTGCGCCCGAACGAGGGCGTGTGCGTGCTGCTACCGCTGCTCTGGGCAAACAGCGACGGCTTTTCGGCGAAGTGGCGCTTGGTGCGCGCCCATGTGCGGCATGTCGTGCTTGCGGCTATCGCCTTCTTGGTGATGGCCTCGCCACAGCTGGTTTAC
This sequence comes from Flavobacteriales bacterium, assembly GCA_016716605.1. Taxonomy (NCBI): domain Bacteria; kingdom Pseudomonadati; phylum Bacteroidota; class Flavobacteriia; order Flavobacteriales; species Flavobacteriales bacterium. Next base: position 929,206 of record JADJWA010000001.1, on the reverse strand, counting down.
TGGAGGAGCGTCACCGGCCAATGGCTCTTCTACTCGTACATCAACCCGGGAGAGGGCTTCGATTTCGCATCGCCCTACACCTGGGATTACCTCTTCAGCCTCCGCAAGGGCTGGTTCGTGTACACGCCATTGGCGATGCTCATGTTGGGTGGGCTGCTCGTGCTCTGGCAACGCGCGCGGAATCTGTTCTTGCCCATTGCTGTCTTCTGCGCCATCAACCTCTATATCACCAGCAGCTGGACCTGCTGGTGGTACGCGGGCGGCAGCTTCAGCGCGCGCAGCATGATGCCCATGTATGTCTTGCTTGCACTGCCCTTGGGGTTCTTGCTGAAGGAGGTGGTTTCGGGCGGTTGGCGCAGACCAGCATTCGCGCTTCTTGGGTTCATCGTAGCATTGAACCTCTTCCAGACCTGGCAATGGAGCGCCAACATCATCTCGAAGGACCGAATGACTGGCGCTTACTATGCGGCCATCTTCGGCAGGACGAGCATCCCATCGAACGCCGAGGAGCTCCTCCTCGTGCAGCGCTCCATCTCTGGCGACGAGAGGCTCGAGGGCGAATCCCGTTACCAGCGCCACCTGCTATACCGCAACACCTTCGACGAGCAGCCGGACAGCGTCTTCACCTTGAGCACCGAACAGCCCTTCTCCTCCGGTCCTGACATTCGCTACCGCGAGCTGACGAACAAAGACCATGCGTGGCTGCGCATCAGCGCGCGGCTCTGGGTCACCGACAGCTCGACCACCGCACCGCTGATCGTGTGCGCTTTCCATCACAATGGCCCAAGCTACAAGTACGTGACCCGATCATGGGACAGGGGCTCGGTGCAACGCAACGCTTGGAACCAGTTGAGCTTTGACTACTTGACGCCCGAGGTTCGCTCGAAGGACGACAATCTGAAGGTGTACTTCTGGAATCAGGCCGGTGGCACACACCGGGTTGATGACCTCCAAGTGGAGGTCTTCCACCCGAGGTGATCACTCGGCAGTGATCCGCTCGTGAATCATCCCCTGCTTGGTCTCGCGGAAGACAATGCCCTTGCGATTGCCCGAGGCATGAAGCAGCTCGCGAGCGCGCTCAGCATCATCCATCCGGAAAAGCGTGCGTTTCGCGTACCACTGCACTTGCGGCTCGGGCGTGAATCCCAAGGTGAAGACCATCTCATCTGAGCGCGCCTCGTTCGCTATGGTTTCGCCTTGCGTCTGGTGCATCGTAAGCATGGCTTTATTGGTCACATAAGGCGGATTAATCCAGTAGAAGTAGAGCACGCCCGCTGCGCAAGTGACCATCACCGCAACCCACGACCACCTTGCGCGCAACGCTGAAAGCCCCAGCCCACCGAGACCGCAGAGCAGAAGGCCAGTCTTGAGCGCAGCGAAGTCGTGGCCGGTGTATTCCAGTAGGAAGAGCATCTCGAGCAAAACGGGCAGACCAGTGAGCGCGACGAAGAGCCATAGAGAACTCGATCCGAGCGCGACAGCCTTCCGCTTCCACACCAGCAGTGCCAACGGCAAGATCAAGGGCAGCCAGCCGATGCGGTAGTTGAGTGCGAGCGTGCAGAAGATGCTTGCGGCTCCATGCAAACAGGCCGTTCCGCGCTCCGCATAGCGACCGGAGAAATAGGTCAGCAAAGCATCGGCATCCACCACCTGAAGCCAGCGCCAAGCCGTGTAGCCGATAGCGGCGCCCACACCCAATACCGCTGCGCCAACCAATCGTAAGCGGGTTGCATCGCGCATGGTGCGCCATTGCCATAGCGCAATCGCTCCGAGTGCGATGCCCGCCCACACGCCCGGCCAGCTGATGAGCGCAGTGAGGAACAACGTGGTCCCGCACCATGTCGCCATGGTCCATGAAAGGCCTTGTGCGCGCTTCAGCGCGCGCAGCGCAACCAGCACATGCCACACCCACGCATTCTGCACGAACATGTCACTCATGTACACGTTGCCGTGGAACCACAGCGGCGCGGGCATGAAGAGGTAGAGCAATGCTGCCATCAACGGGGCGGGGCCATCATGTTGCAATTCGCGCACGATGAGGTAAAGGCCGATAGCCGTTAGCAGATGGAAGAATGAATTGAAGAGCTGCAGGCCCAGCACGTTCGGTTCTGCGCTCATGATGGTGAAGAATGCATGCGGCAAGTCGAAGGCAAGCGGAGGGTGTGAGAGGTAATAGAGCACGCCGTCGTGCAATGCAGGCGCATCCGTGTATCCGGGCGGGATCCGATCCGCAGGTCCTGTGAATGTGATGGCCGGCGCCCCGTGGTGCACGGTGAAGCCGTCGTGGTGCCAGTTGTTCAGGGCGATGAGCACCAGTGCCGTGCAGAGCTCGTGGTGCCCGCTGAGCGGTCGATTGAGCAAAGGCCAGCGCACAAGCAGGCTCACGCAGAAGGCAGCGAGTAGCATGAAGAGATGGCGGCGCGGCATCGCCACGAACATAGCGCGGCTACATTGGTCGCATGGAGCGCATGGACAAGAGCATCCTGTTTGGTTGGCGGCTGCCGCTGCTGGTTCTGCTCGCGCTCGCAGCGCACTGGCGCGCTTTGCCCTTCTCCTTTTCCAGCGACGACTTCTCCGTGATCCACAGACTGGGCGCGCGCCAAGACCTCAGCCCTGGCACCTTCTTCCGCCCGTTGCCCGACTGGACGCTCTGGCTGCAATACCGCCTTCATGGCCCCGATTCATGGGCCTTTCGATTCGTGAATGTGCTGCTGCTGGGAGTGAATGGATGGCTCGTGGCTTTGCTCGCGAAGAAGCTCATGCGCATGGAAGCTGCGGCATTGGCCAGCGCGCTCTTCGTGCTCTATCCCTTCCACCTGGAGCCGCAGATGTGGATCATTGGGCGGAGCACGGCCATGGCCACGCTCTTTGTTCTGCTCGCATTGAATGCCGCCGCAAGTGATGCAGGGCAATGGCCCAAGGTGAATGGCGTATTCTTCTTTGGCTCCTTGGGCGCGCTGTGCTACGAGAGCGCGCTGCTGCTCCCAATGATGCTTGCGGCTTGGTTCCTCATTCTTGGACCCGCCGACAAGCGCTTCTGGCACAAGGCGATCGGGGCATCTGCTATCGCCGTGGCGGTGCATCTGCTTGTGCGCGCCTTGGTGATCAATCGTGTCGCGAACGAGTACGGGGCGGAGTTCTTCACAAAGCCGCTGAGCAACTACCTCGGCATGGTCGCGAAGGTGCTCGGGCGCTCCGTTCTGCCGCCGCACGAAGAGCCGTCAGTGCAGACCGTTCGCTTCGCCTTGATCTTCGTTTCGCTTGCCATTGTTGCCATCGGATTCTGGCGCTCCAGCAGAGCCGAGCCGCAGGCCCGACGAATTGCGATCGTGCTCAACTCGCTCTTCGGAGTTGCCACCATCATCGCCATCGTGGGCGGCGTGAGCACGCGCACCAGCGAGAGCGATCGGTTCCTCTACTTGCCCTCGGTTTTTCTTTGCATGCTGGTCGCGCTGTTGATTGAGCGCATCCGGAACGTCCTGCTCCGTCGAAGCGTCATCGTACTCCTATCGGCGACGTGCTTGTTCATGTTGAAGCGTGGACAGGAGAATTGGCGCATCGCGTCGGGGATCATCGAGCGTATCATCGAAGAGACACCGGAGCCGCCACCAGACGGACGACTGCTTGTGTGGAGGCTTCCGGGCGACCACAAGGGCGCCTTCATCTTCCGGCACGGCTACCGCGAAGCGCTGGAGCTCGCCGGCCGGGATGCCTCGCGAGTCCGCATCTCACCGGAAGGACCGGATGCGGTCGGGGAATTCCTGCGCACTGAGACGGGCGATACGCTGCATCGTAAGGAGAACGATCGTTGGTTCGACGCAGGAGAGGCGATCAAGCGGAGGCCTTGATGCTCTTGGCGCTTCGCTTCTCCCCCAGCATCTCCTTCACCGCCTCAACAACGGCGATATCATCGATGCCGCACTCCCGGTACAACTCCGGCTGCGTGCCGTGCTCGATGAACTTGTCGGGGATCGCTAGGCGCTTCACGTGGGCGGCGTAGCCGTGGTCGCCCATGAACTCGAGGACGGCGCTGCCCATGCCGCCATGCAGCGCGTGGTCCTCGATGGTGACTACGTGCTTGAACTTGCTGAACACCTCGTGCAGCAGCAGCTCGTCGATCGGCTTCACGAAGCGCATGTCGTAATGCGCCACGCTGTAGCCCTCGGCCTCCAAGCGGTCGATGCCCTTGGCGGCGTAGTTGCCGATGTGGCCTATGGTGAGCACGGCGATGTCGGCGCCCGAGCGAACCTTGCGGCCGGTGCCCACCTTGATGGCCTTGAAGGGCGTCTTCCACTCGGTCATCACGCCTTCGCCGCGCGGGTAGCGGATGCTGAAGGGGCCCTGGTCCTGTAGCTGGGCGGTATACATCAGGTCGCGCAGCTCCTCCTCGTTCATAGGTGCGCTCACCACCATGTTGGGGATGCAGCGGAAAAAGGCGAAGTCGAAGTTGCCGTGGTGCGTGGGGCCGTCGGCACCGGCCAGTCCGCCGCGATCAAGGCAGAACACCACGTTGAGGTTCTGCAGGGCGACATCGTGCACCACTTGGTCGTAGGCGCGCTGCATGAAGGAACTGTAAATGTTGCAGAAGGGTACCATGCCCTGCGTGGCCATGCCGGCGCTGAAGGTCACGGCGTGCTGCTCGGCGATACCCACGTCGAAGGCGCGGTCGGGCATGGCCTTCATCATGATGTTCATGGAAGAGCCAGAGGGCATGGCGGGCGTGACGCCCACGATGCGCGGGTTCTTCTCCGCCAATTCCACGATGCTATGCCCGAACACATCCTGGTACTTGGGCGGCTGCGGGCTCTTGGGCACCACCTTGATTATCTCGCCGGTCTCCTTGTTGAAGAGGCCTGGCGCGTGCCATACCGTCGCATTGCCCGCCTCGGCCGGTGCATAGCCCTTGCCCTTCTTGGTTATCGTGTGCAGGATCTTCGGACCGGGGATGTCGCGCAGGTCGCGCAGCACCTTCACGAGGTGGTCCACATCGTGGCCGTCCACCGGGCCGAAGTAGCGGAAGTTGAGGCTCTCGAACAGGTTGCTCTGCTTCAGTAGCGCGCTCTTCACGGCGCCTTCAACCTTCTGCACAATGGCTTGGGCATTCGGACCGAACTTGCTCAGCTTGCCCAGCGCTTTCCAAACCTCGTCCTTCACCTTGTTGTAGGTGTGGCTGGTGGTGATGTCGGTGAGGTACTCTTTCAGCGCACCGACGTTCGGGTCGATGCTCATGCAGTTGTCGTTGAGCACCACCAGCATGTCGGTACCCGCGCCGCCCGCGTGGTTGAGCGCCTCGAAGGCCTGGCCAGCGGTCATTGCGCCATCTCCGATCACGGCCACCATTTGGCGGTCCTTCTCGCCCTTCAGCTTGCTGGCCACCGCCATACCCAGCGCCCCGCCGATGCTGGTGCTGCTGTGTCCCACCCCAAAGGTGTCGTACTCGCTCTCGCTGCGCTTGGGGAAGCCGCTGAGGCCCTTGTAGATGCGGTTGGTGTGGAACACCTCGCGCCGGCCGGTGAGGATCTTGTGCCCGTAGGCCTGGTGCCCCACGTCCCACACCAGTTGGTCGTAGGGCGTGTTGAACACGTAGTGCAGCGCCACGGTGAGCTCCACCACACCCAGGCTGGCGCCGAAGTGTCCGCCCTTCACGCTCACCACGTCGATGATGAAATCGCGCAACTCGGTGCATACCTGCTGCAGCTGCTCCTCGGGGAGGGCACGCAGGTCGGCGGGGAACTGGATGTGCTCGAGGATCGGATAGGCAGGACTAACGGGCATGTGCGGCTGTTAACAGGCGGTCAACAAAAGTAGAGGGCAGGAAGTTCGGGCGACCCGGGTGGGCATCGCGGCAATGAGCGGAACGAGTGCAAACAGGTGAGATTGCAGAGTAAAATGCTTTCCACGGAAACTATATTTGCCCGCTCGATGAACGAATCGCCTCGAATCACGTTCCTTCACCACCACTGAACCAAAGCGATGGACCGCAAGAACTTCCTCCGGAAAAGCCTGCTGGGCACTGGTGCGCTGGTTGGCGGCGCCGCAAGCGCCGCATTGGTAGGCGAAGGCGATACCGTGAAACCGACGGACCCCGTAGGCTTTGACCACCTTCCTCCAACCCCTCCTGAACGCATGGGCAACATGGTACTGCACCGCGCGAGTGAACGCGGCACCGCCGACCACGGCTGGCTGAAGGCCAACTTCAGCTTCAGCTTCGCAAACTGGTACGACCCCACCCGCATGCACTTCGGCGTGCTGCGTGTGATGAACGACGACATCATCGCTGCGGGCAAGGGCTTCGGCACGCACCCGCACGACAACATGGAGATCATCACGATCCCCTTGAAAGGCGCGCTGCAGCACAAGGACAGCATGGGCAACACCAGCGTCATCAACGCCGGTGATGTGCAGGTGATGAGCGCAGGGACGGGCATCCTGCACAGCGAGTTCAACCCACACGACGATCGCGACGCGAACACGCTCCAGATCTGGCTCTTCCCGCGTGAACGTCAGGTGACGCCGCGCTATCAGCAGATGACGCTCGATCCGAAGGACCGCGAGAACAAATGGCAACAAGTGCTCTCGCCCAACCCGGATGATGCCGGCGTGTGGATCCATCAGGACGCTTGGTTCAGCATCGGCAAATTCGATGCGGGCAAGAAGACCACCTACGATGTGAAGCGCAATGGGAACGGTGTGTACGCATTCGTGATCGACGGCAACGCAACGATCAACGGCCAGGCGCTCGGCAAGCGCGATGCGCTGGGCGTGTGGGAAACTGATAGCCTCAACATCGAAGCGGGGGCCGAGGGCGCGGAGATCCTGCTGCAGGATGTGCCGATGCAGCTGTAGCGGCAATGCCTGCTCCGCTGGAAACGGTTGCAACGAACACGATAACACAGTCCATGAACCCGACCCTTGAACTGAAGGAAGCGCGCACCGAGCACGACGTGCACCCGCTCATCAAGCAGCGCTTCAGTCCGCGCGCATTCACCGCTGACGCGCTTACGGACCAGGAGCTGTTCACGCTCTTCGAGGCGGCTAGCTGGGCGCCCAGCAGCATGAATGAGCAGCCCTGGCGATTCCGATATACGCATCGGGGCAGCGCGGGCTTCGAGGCCTTGCGGGCCACCTTCGCCGCAGGGAACCAGCCCTGGGCGCCGAATGCTGCGGTGATCATCGCCATCAGCGCCATCACGCACCATGCGCGCAACGGCGCACCTAACGCCACCTGGCAATTCGACACCGGTCTGGCGGTGGGCAATATGCTGGTTCAGGCCACGAGCATGGGCCTGTATGGCCATCTCCTAGGCGGATTCGACCACGGCGCTGCCATTGAACAGCTCGGGCTTGACTCCGGCAAGGAGGCGATCATTGCCATGCTCGTGCTGGGCCGCTTGGGCGCTGCGGAGTCATTGCCCGAGCCATATCTCACGCGCGAGCGCACGCCGCGCAGCCGCAAGCCGGTGCGTGAATCGGCGTTCGCCCTCCTGACCTGACCCTGGGCAGCGGTCAAGAAGAAGCCCAGAGCGATGGCTTGCTCCGGGCTTCTTCCTGATTTGAAGCCATCAATGCTTCGTCACCCGGCGAACGAGCTCGCGCGCGCCATCCTGGATGCGCACGAAGTACATGCCGTCGGGCTGCGACTCCAGATTCACCTCCGCACGGGAGATAGTGCCTCGCCGCAGCAGTGCTTGATTGGCCACCACGTAACGGCCCGTGAGGTCGAACACACTCACCGTAGCCGTGGCGCTCAGGCCCTCGGCATCAACCACGAAGGCGCCTTCCGTGGGATTGGGGAATGCGTTCGCGCTGAGATCCTGCAGATCGGGAACGCCCACTCCGGTGATATCCACGAAACTCACGTCATCGATGTAGTACTCGCTCTGGTCACCGCCGGAGTACGCAAAGAAGTTGACAGCGCCGATCTGGTTGAGGCCTACACCACCAGTGCCAACAGCCGTGGTAGTTACCCAGGTAGCCGCTGCATTGCCGTTGATGGTCACCGTGCCGGCCATAGCATTCAGGTCGATCACCATGCCCACCAGGAACCATTCATCCTGCGGGTAGGTGGTGGCTGCCCCAGCGGCGGCATTGGAAGAGAGCTCGATTGCGCCGCTGGATCGGAAGATCACATCGATGGACCAGGCCTGGCCGGCCGTAAGGCTCTTCTGGATGTTGTAGTAGCCGCCTTTGCCTGCTGGTATGTACATCCACCACCCCAGAAGATATTGACCCGAGGTTCGGTCGCCGAGTTGCAGGATCACATCGGTAGGCCCGCCATTGGCGGAGGTGCTGGTGAACGCAGCGCTCATGTTGCCGCCATACGCCTGCGCATTCGAGCAAGGGGTGTCCTCAGCGCCACCGGGCGCATTGCTCCAAGTGGTCCAAGGCAGGCCAGCCGTTTGCGCGAGGAGATCACCGGGGTCGAAAGCCTCGAAATCCTGGCTGATGATCACTTGTTGGCCGCAGAGAGCCGAAGTGATGAGCAACCCGGAGAGAAAGGGTAATGATCGTTTCATGGTGAGGGGTTTGAGGGGTGAAAATAACCGTTCGGCCCATACGAAGCGTTTCGTCACACGCGCACGGCCGTGCATCTTTGGGCGGGCGAGGCAATACCGACAACATGAGCGACCGACAACTCCTTCGCGCGGCAATCGGCGCACTGATCCTCCTCAGCTTGGCGATCGATGTCTCGCTCACGTGCAAATACGGCGGCGTGGATCTGCGCGATAAGGTGGTCGGGGCGCGCAGCCTGCTCGCCGGGAGGTCCATGTACTTCAATCCGTGGCATCCCGGCGAATCTGAACGCTTCGCCGACCCTATGGTGCCTGCGGGCGCTACCATGACTCGTTACACAGGAACGCCTTTCCAAGCGCTGGCCATGGCGCCTTTGGGGTTGCTCTCCTTCGGTTCGTTGCGCCTGCCTTGGCTGCTGGCGCAATACGCCCTGCTCTTGCTGGCCGTGTTCATGGCTCACCGTGCGTTGGGCAACGGGGATTGGCGTGCGGAACTGATCACTGGCCTGGTGCTCGTGGCCCTGCTCGCATCCACCTCGTGGCGATTGCACGTGGAGCGCGGGCAGGTCTACATCGGATTCGCAGCGCTCATCGCGACCTTGTTCTGGAGCTTGGCGAAGGAGCGACACTTGCTTGCCGGCGCGCTTGCCGCAGCGCTCATCCTATTCAAGCCGACCTATGCTTTCCTGCTGTTGCCGCTCGCATTGCGCATGAATGCACGGTTGATCGCAGGCGGGGCGCTCATGCTCATCGCAAGCGCAGGTCTATTCGCCATCCTCCCCAATGGCTTAGCGGCATGGGGCGAGTACTTCGAGGCCATGCGCGCATGGAGCGCCATGCCGGGCGTTGGTGCGCCACCCACTTCAGATCCCGATGCATTCACCTATCCTGCCCTGATCGAGGGGCTTGGCAACCTGCGCGATCACCACGCCATGGAATTCGAGAATGGATCGGTGGCGGCTGTCCTGATTGCTGTGGCTGGCATCGAGCTGCCAGCCCTCCTTCCTTGGGCCGCGTATGCCTTGGTGCTTGGGACAGCAGGAATCCTGTTGCGGAAGCGCATCAACGGCTTACCGCGCGCGCACTTGCTGCTGATCGGGTTCATGGCGTGGACCTTCCTGATGATGTTGCTGCCCACCCCGCGCTTCGACTACCAGCTCGTTCATTGGATCGCCCCAGCGCTTCTCTTGCTTCATACGTGGCGCGAGCGGCCCTTGGCAGTCAACCTGCTTCTTGCCATCGCGGGCGTCCTGGTCGCAGGTGGCTGGTCTGTGCTTCCGGTGAACATCCTCCTCGCCGAAGCATTGCTCCTGCTGGCGTGCGGATGGATGCTCTCGCGAAGTGAACCAAGCAGTGCGTTGTAAGGTGGCTGGAACATGAGGAAGGCAAGGCCCCTGAGCCGAGACCAGGTCCTGGAGCTGCGACGGGGCATCGTGGCACATTCGCCCGATGCCGGAGAGCGCCTCGCCGCAGCGATTGAGCGCATGCCGAAGTCGGCGACCGCGCTTCGTGAGCTGCACGACCTCTTGCTATTCATCGAAGCTTATCCGTTGAGCGCGGAGCTCCAAAGAATCGCCAAGCGTGGCAAGGAGCTGATGGTTGGTGCACTGCGCGATTCCGATACGCGATTGCGCGCAGCGCTCCGCGATTCGGGCCTGCATGGTTCCGACACTATTGGCCTGTATTCCCTGACGCTCGTACGGTGGCTTCTGTCGCGCTGGCCAGATGATGTCGGGCTATTCAGCGTTGATGCGGCATCGGAAGAGGCGAGCGAACTCCTTCGGCCGCTGCTCACTGAATCGGAGCGCGAGGCCCTCGACCTGCACGAAGGCAGTGCCTCATCTTTGGTCGACATGCTATTCGGCATGGATCCGCGCCGGCAACTGCGCGATCTGGCGGAGCTGATCGATGCTCTGCCAGCGTCGGATGAACTGCGCGAGATGCTCTTCACGCGACTGCAGGTGTACGTGCGCGTGAAAGGCGGCTCCTTCCCCTCCTTGAGCACCTTGCGCGGGCCGAAGCACGCAACCCATCTCCATGCGAAGGGCTTGGAGCGCGGCGTTGACCTCTCCGTCGTGATGGACCAGCCCGTGGGTCCGCCCATGCCGCTCAGCATAGGCAAGCGACGCCACCTCATCGACGATGCGCGCGCCATCCTCTGCCTCATGCAGCGAGAGACGGACCCCATCACTTACGCCCAAGACGTACAGGCGTTTGACATGGGTCGAGGGCTTATGATCGCGCTCTTCCACATGGATCCGGCTCATCGCCTGGCGCTCGAGAGCTATGTGGGCTTCATGGCCTTCAAGAACGGGGTGCCCCTCGGCTATGGTGGCGCCTGGGTCTTCCCTGGCCGGAGCAAGGTGGGCATCAATGTATTCCCCGCCCTGCGCGGGGGCGAGAGCGCCTGGTTCTTCGCGCAGCTCCTGCGCCTTTACCGCCAGCGATTCAAGGTGTCGGTGTTCGAGGCCGAGAACTACCAGCTTGGACACGGCAATGCCGATGGCCTGAAGAGCGGCGCCTATTGGTTCTACTACCGCTTGGGATTCCGGCCGTGGGATGATCGGCACGGGCGCACGGCCGCGCAGGAATTCGCGCGCATGCAGAAGGAAAAGGGCCATCAACCGGCCTTGCGCACGCTGAAGGAACTCGTGGCGGATGGGCTCGTGCTCCGTGTGGACGATGATCCCGCACCGATGATCGACACGGCCGCTTTGCTCATGGCCGCACAGCAGTTGGCTGCCAAGGCCGAATCGAAGACCCGTCAGCAGCTGATCACCGATTCTGAAGGCAAGGCTTGTTGCGCCCTCGACCTCACGCATGAGCACCTGAAGAAGCCCGGCCTCGCACTCGCCTTGGATGCATGGGCGTTGCCGTTGATGCTGCTGGGTGAATACCAATGCTGGCCCCGATTCGAACTCGAGCGCATGAGGCGGGCACTGCTCGCCAAGTCGGCGCGAACCGAAGACGCCTATCAATCGGAGTTGCGCAGGTGCCGCATGCTGTTGGCCGGCTGGGCTTCGGCCCTGCGGCAAGCGTGACGATCATCACGCCCGCCAGCGAATCGCGACCTCACCTTCGGGATGCCAATCCCGGAAGGAATGAGCCATCATCACGACATCCTCATCATTGGCGGCGGCACCGCCGGCATCATGACGGCCGCGCAACTGCGGCGCAAGGACAAGAAGCTCAACATCGCCATCCTCGATCCCGCCAAGGATCATTGGTACCAGCCGGCCTGGACACTGGTCGGCGCGGGCACCTTCAGCATGAAGGAGACACGACGCGATGAGCGTGACCAGATCCCCGAAGGCGTCACGTGGATCCAAGAGGCGGCGGCCAGATTCGAGCCGGAGGAGAGCGCGGTGGTCTCCGCTTCCGGCAAGCGGTTCACGTACGGGCATCTGATCGTCTGCCCGGGCATCAAACTCGATATCGATGCCTTGCCCGGACTGCGTGAGGCGCTGGACACCGATAGCGTGTGCAGCAACTACATCGACCCGGAGAAGACCCTGCGCGTGCTGAAAGCCTTCAAGGGAGGCAATGCGGTTTTCACGCAGCCTGCCACGCCCATTAAATGCGGGGGTGCGCCCCAGAAGGCCGCCTACCTCGCCGATGAGTTCTTCCGCAGGAGCGGCGTGCGCGACAAGACCCGCCTCGTCTTCGCAACGCCCGGCTCGGTCATCTTCGGCGTGGAGCCCTTCCGCTTCGCGCTGGAGGATGTGGTGCGCAAGAAGAACATCATCCTCAAGACCTTCTATAAGCCGGTGCGCATCGACCCGGCGAAGAAGGAGATCCACTTCGCCTGGAGCAAGCCTGGCGACAACCAATGCGTGATCACCGAGGACCAAGGATTGAAGGAGAAGGTCGAAGGACAGAGCACCATCGTGATGCCCTACGACATGCTGCATCTGGCTCCCCCGCAGAGCGCGCCTGACTTCGTGAAGGACTCGCCGCTCGCCTGCGCCGAAGGGCCGAACAAAGGCTGGCTGGATGTGGACATCAACACCTTGCAGCACAAGCGCTATCCGAACATCTTCGGGCTGGGTGATGCCGCTGCGCTGCCCACGGCCAAGACCGGTGCGGCCATCCGAAAGCAAGCGCCCGTGGTGGTGGCCAACACCCTGCAGCGGATCAAGGACGGCGCGCTGGCCAGCGAGCGCTACGAGGGGTACAGCAGCTGTCCACTCGTGACGGGCTATGGCAAGATGCTTCTTGCCGAATTCAAGTACGACAACGTCCGTGACAGCGACCCCCTGCTCAGCAAGCTCTTCGACACCAGCAAGCCGCTGTGGAGCATGTGGGTGCTGAAGAAATACGGCCTGCCTTGGCTGTATTGGAACAAGATGATGAAGGGGGCGATGTAGGCGGCCGCCTACCTTGCCAGCAGAATGAAGAAGATCAACGACACCACGATCGCGCTATTGATCGATGGTGACAACGCGGCGCCGAAGCGGCTGGCCGCGATCCTGGAGGAGGTGAGCAAGCAGGGCACCATCACCATCCGGCGGATCTATGGCGACTGGACCACGCAGGGCATGACGGGCTGGAAGGACTTGCTGAACAGCAACGCGATCCAGCCTGTGCAGCAGTTCGCTTACACCAAGGGCAAGAACAGCACGGATAGCGCACTGATCATCGATGCCATGGATATCCTGCACGGCGAACTGGTGGACGCATTCTGCATCGTGAGCAGCGACAGCGACTACACCCGGCTGGCGACACGTTTGCGCGAGAGCGGCCTTTTCGTGATGGGCGTGGGCGAGAAGAAGACCCCGGATGCCTTCGTGAATGCCTGCGAGCGTTTCATCTATGTGGAGAACCTGGATGTGCATGAAGAGCCCCGGTCCGAGCCGAAACGATCGGTGGCCTCCAAGCGGTCAGCCTCCCCGTCGGCCGTACCGGCCGCCAATTCGCTTTCCCAGAACAGCGACCTGATGCGCAAGCTCCGCAAGGCTTTCAATATCGCCAAAGGCGAGGAGGAGGAGGCATCGCTGAGCCTCATCGGCCAGGCCTTGCGCCGTCTCGATCCCGGATTCGACCCGCGCAGCTACGGGCATGCCTCGCTGTCCTCGCTCGTGAGCGCGCTGAAGGACCGATTGGAGACCCGCCGCGAGGAGAAGGGGAACACGGTGATGGTGCGGTTCCGGCCCTAGCGTCGTTGCGCCATTGCCTTGGCACGCTGAAAGCCGCCCGGCTATCTTCGCGCCCCTTTGAAATCCGCGATGGACAAGCGTTTCCCGCAATACGACGAACTCGATCTGCCCAAGGTCGCCGAAGAGGTGTTGAAGCAGTGGGAGGCCGAGGACACCTTCGGCCAGAGCCTCGAGCTGCGCAAGGACGCGCCGCCCTTCGTGTTCTACGAGGGCCCGCCCAGCGCCAACGGCCTGCCCGGCATCCACCATGTGATGGCACGCGCCATCAAGGACATCTTCTGCCGTTACCAGACCCAGAAGGGCCACCGCGTGGATCGCAAGGCCGGTTGGGACACCCACGGCCTGCCCATCGAACTGGGCGTGGAGAAGGAACTCGGCATCACCAAGGAGGACATCGGGAAGAAGATCAGCATCGAGGAGTACAATGCCGCGTGCAAGAAGGCCGTGATGCGCTACACCGATGTGTGGAACGACATGACGCGGCGCATCGGCTTCTGGCTTGATCTGGAGAAGCCATACGTCACCTACCACACGAAGTACATCGAGAGCGTGTGGCATCTGCTGAAGCAGCTGTACGACCAGGACCTGCTGTACAAGGGCTACACGATCCAACCGTATTCACCAGCGGCGGGCACGGGACTGTCCTCGCACGAGCTCAACCAGCCCGGCACCTACAAGCCGGTGAAGGACACCAGCGTGGTGGCGCAGTTCAAGGTGAAGCGGGATGCCAATAGCGAGTGGCTCTTCAAAGAAGCCTTTGGCGATGTGTTCATCCTCGCGTGGACGACCACGCCCTGGACCCTTCCCAGCAACTGCGCGCTCACCGTGGGCCCCAAGCTGGACTATGTGCGCGTGAAGACCTTCAACCCGTACACGCACGCGCCGCAGACCGTGGTGCTGGCGAAGGCCCGGTTGAACGCGTACTTCAAGGAGGACAACAAGGATGCTTCATTCGTGGATTACAAGAAGGACGGGAAGAACATCCCCTGGAGCGTCCTCGACGAATTCTACGGCCACCAGCTGGAGGGCGTGCGCTACGAGCAGCTGCTCGCTTACGCCACACCTGAAGGCGGCGATGCCTTCAAGGTGATCGGCGGCGACTTCGTGACCACGGAGGACGGCACCGGCGTGGTGCACACGGCGCCCAGCTTCGGTGCGGATGACCAACGCGTGGCGCGCCAGCACAACATCGGCTCGCTCACGCTGGTGGATCTGCGAGGCCGCTTCAAGCCAGAAGTGACCGACTTCGCGGGTGAGTGCGTGAAGGCCGAATACCTCAGCGCAGAGGAGCAGGCTGCGGAAGCGAAGAAGCAGGGCCGCGACAAGTACCTCAGCGTGGATGAGCGCATCGCCATCAAGCTGAAGACCGAGGGCCGCGCCTTCAAGGTGGAGAAGTACGAGCACAACTACCCGCACTGCTGGCGCACTGACAAGCCCGTGCTCTACTATCCGCTCGACAGCTGGTTCGTGCGCGTCACAGCGAAGAAGGACCGGCTAATCGCGCTGAACAAGGCCATCAACTGGAAGCCCGAGAGCACCGGCACCGGCCGCTTCGGCAACTGGCTGGAGAACCTGCAGGACTGGAACTTGTCGCGTTCCCGCTACTGGGGCATTCCGCTGCCGATCTGGCGCACGGCGGATGGCGATGAGGAGCTCTGCATCGGCTCGTTGAAACAGTTGAAGGAGGAGATCGCGCGCGCTGTAAAGGCGGGTGTCATGCATGAGGATCCGTATGCCTCGTTCGACCCCGCGGACATGAGCGATGCGAACTACGACCGCGTCGACCTGCACCGTCCGTACGCCGACAACATCGTGCTCGTAAGCCCCGGTGGCAAGCCGATGAAACGCGAGGCCGACCTCATCGACGTGTGGTTCGACAGCGGCGCGATGCCCTACGCGCAGTGGCATTACCCCTTCGAGAACGAAGCGACTTTCAAGGAGAAGTTCCCCGCTGCCTTCATCGCGGAAGGCGTGGATCAAACGCGCGGCTGGTTCTATACGCTGCACGCAATCGCCACGCTCACGCAGGACGCCGTTGCGTACCGGACCGTGGTGAGCAACGGCCTGGTGCTCGACAAGGTGGGCCAGAAGATGAGCAAGCGCCTGGGCAACGCCGTGGACCCGTTCAAGACGCTGGACGCCTATGGTGCCGATGCCGTGCGCTGGTACATGATCAGTAACGCCTCGCCTTGGGACAACCTGAAGTTCGATGCGGAGGGCATCACCGAGGTGCAGCGCAAGTTCTTCCGCGCGCTCTTCAACACCTACAACTTCTTCGCGCTGTATGCGAACATCGATGGCTACGATGGCACTGGCGAAGCCTCGCTCACCGAGAGCGATCGCTGGATCCTCTCTCGCCTCAACAGCGTGATGAAGCTCGCCGATGCGAGCTACGCTGACTATGAGCCCACCGTCGCCGCACGCGCCATCCAGGACTTCGTTGTCGAAGACCTGAGCAACTGGTACGTGCGCCTCAACCGCCGCCGCTTCTGGAAAGGTGAGATGGGTGCAGACAAGAACGCTGCGTTCCAGACGTTGCACCGTTGCTTGGAAGTGGTGGCCATGCTCAGCGCACCCATTGCTCCATTCTTCAGCGACCGCCTCTTTCGCGACTTGAAGGGCACGAGTGTTCACCTGAGCGATTGGCCGAAGCACAACGAAGCTTTGATCGATACCGAACTGGAGCAACGCACGGCACTTGCGCAGAAACTCACATCGCTAGTGCTCAGCGTCCGCAAGAAGGAAGGCCACCGCGTGCGTCAGCCCTTGCAGAAGGTGCTCGTGCCTGTTACGGATAACACCATGCGCACGCGCCTGGAGGCCATCCGCGACCTCGTGCTAAGCGAGGTGAACGTGAAGGAGCTCGTGATCCTCGATGCCAGCGAGAGCAAGCTCACCAAGAGGATCAAGCCCGACTTCAAGAAGCTGGGCGCACGCATGGGCAAGCTGATGAAGAGCGTGGCTGCGGCCGTGAACGGATTCTCACAAGCGCAGATCGCGGAGCTCGAAGCGAACGGCCGCATGAAGCTGAGCGCGGAAGGCCAGGAGGTGGAACTGCTGCGGGATGACGTAGAGATCACCGCGGAGAACGTACCGGGGCTGAGCGTGGCAAGCGATGGAGCGCTCACCGTGGCGCTCGACATCACCCTCACGGACGAACTGGTGCAGGAGGGTATCGCCCGCGAGCTGGTGAGCCGGATCCAGGCCCTGCGGAAGGAAAGCGGCTTCGAGGTGACCGATCGCGTGTTGCTCCATATCCAGTCCCGGGGGGACGGGCGCATCGAACGAGCGGTGCGCAACCATGCCGCCTACATTCTCTCGGAGACCTTGGCCGTAACGCCTGAAGACCAAATGCTTGTGGCTGCGCTACCTGCAGAGGGCGCAGGCATCCACGAAGTGGAGATCAGCGACAGCCTCCGCTGTGCGCTAAGCCTTGTCCAATCGGCCAATTGAGAGGGGTACCCGGCTATATTTGCGGATCTTTTACTAAACCCCTGTCGTCATGGCCAAGAAACCCGCGAAAAAGCCTGCGAAGCCCATAGCCAAGAAGGCTGCAAAGCCTGTCGCGAAAAAGCCTGCTGTGAAGCCCGCCAAGGCCAGCAAGCCTGCGGGGAAAGCCAAGGCCAAGCCTTCAAAGGCAGGTAAACCCGTGGTGAAGAAGCCTGTGAAGGCCAGCAAGCCGATCGCGAAGCCGGCGCCTGCGAAGAAGGCCGGGGCCAAGCCTACCGGGGCAAAGGCCGCTAGCAAGCAGGTCGCCAAGGCTCCCGGGAAGCAGGCATCTAAGCCTGGTGCCAAAGCTCAGGCTAAGGCAGCCCCAGCGCCGAAGCCCGCTGCTCCGGTGAAGGCCCAGCCTGCCGCAACGAAACCAGTAACCAAGCCGGCCCCTGTGGCCGCACCCAAACCCGTGAAGAAGGATTCGAAGAAGGAGAAGGAGCCCAAGGCCCCGGCGGCACCACTGGTGACGCAAGTATCAGCACCCATGCGTCCGGTATCCGCACCGGTCGTGAAGAAGCATGTGAGCACATTGGAAAGCGCGGACAAGGCGCGTTACAGCGACCCAGAGCTGGAAGAGTTCCGCGAGATCATCATGAAGAAGCTCGATGAGGCGCGCAAGGATTACGACCTGCTGAAGCAGACCCTTGCCAACACGGACAACAACGGCACAGACGACACGAGCCCGTCGTTCAAGATGATCGAGGATGGCAGCGAGACCCTGAGCCGTGAGGAGACCGCACAGCTCGCCGCGCGCCAGGAGAAGTTCATCAAGCACCTTGAGGACGCCTTGCTGCGGATCCGCAACAAGACCTACGGCATCTGCCGCGTCACCGGCCGCTTGATCAGCAAGGAGCGCCTGCGGTTGGTGCCGCACGCCACGCTGAGCATCGAGGCAAAGCAGCAGATGGGCAACTAGCCCTTCGGCCAACCCCCCCTGCCAGTACCTTGAAGCGCGCAGCAGCCATTATCCTGTTCGTGCTGCTGGCCGATCAGGCCTTGAAGGTGTGGGTGAAGCTCACCTTCACCATCGGGCAGCACATCCCGGAGCACCTCGATAGCTGGTATTACCTGCACTTCATCGAGAACGAGGGCATGGCCTTCGGCATGAAGCTGGGTGGCGAGTACGGCAAGCTGGCCTTGACGCTGCTGCGCATCGCTGCGGTGATCGGAATCGGCTTCGCCCTGCGGCGCATGGTGGCGCAACAGGCGCCAAGGCTTCAGGTCGTCAGCGTGTCGCTCGTGTTGGCTGGCGCTCTGGGCAACATCATCGACAGCACCTTCTATGGCTTGGTCTTCAGCGCGAGCACACCGGATGATGTGGCGGAGCTGCTTCCGCCCGAAGGCGGTTACGCCAGCCTCTTCCATGGCGCCGTTGTGGACATGTTCCACTTCCCGATCTGGCGCGGGCAATTGCCACAGTGGATCCCGCGGTACGGCGGTTCCTCTTTCGAGTTCTTCCAACCCGTGTTCAACATCGCGGATGCGTCCATCACCATCGGCATTGTCCTGTTCATCGCCGCGCAGCGCATGCTGAAGCGCTCGCCTGCCATGGACGACTCAAGCGCTGCGCCCCCCGCGCAGGAGCAGGCGTCAGACGCGCCTCCCACTACCCCTTGATGAAGCGCAGCTCGATCCGCGTTCCTCCGGCATCGGTTGCGCGGACGGTGTAGTGCCCTGCCGACAATGCATTGGTGGGCACCGGAATGCGCAGGTCTGCCACCACGGGCCGGCCCAACGCGGCCACGCGGCCCAAGGCATCGAGCACCTCCACGGTGACCTCACCGCTCAGGCGCGCACCAACATGTAGCCAGGCATCGGCGCTGGTCGGGTTCGGATAGATGAAGGACCGTTCACGATCCAAGAACGCCGCCACGGGCAGTTTGAGCACGAGGTTCTGCCGGCTCACGATCCAGGCATGCGGGTCAAAAAGCGCGGAATCGGCCTGGAATGGCAGCGAGATCTCGAAGCGCTGGCCGTTGTATGCGTGATCGAGCACCACGCTCTCCGTGCGGCCTTCACCCTCGAAGCGGAGCTCGATCGGCATCTCGAAGAAATCGACGCTCGGATGCGAAGTCGCTTGATTGATCTGCACGAGCACGCGGCCGCCGGCTTCCTGCGCCCATGGCACCTGATACGAGGGATACCCTTCGCCGCTGTACCAATCCGCCATGAAACCGGCGAGGCTGAGCCCGCTTGCGGCTTCCAGGTGCGCGACCAGCTGGGCCGTAACCGCGCTCTTGTTGCGGATGGCCGGATCGTCGAGGTAATCGCGAAGGCCCGCGAAGAACGCATCATCACCGCACACCCAGCGAAGCATGTGCAGCAGCAGCGCGCCCTTGGCATAGGTGAGTCGCACGTCGAATAGGCGCGCCACATTCAGCGTGTCAGTGACCAGCACGCTGCCACCGGCCTGCGAGGTCACCTGGTTCATGCGCGCGCGGATCTGCGGCTCCCAGTATTGCGGCGCCAGGCGCTCATAGCAGAGCATCTGCAGGTAGGTGGCGAAACCCTCATTCAGCCAGAGGTCCTGCCAGCTGCCGCAGGTGACCAGATTGCCGAACCATTGGTGCGCCGCCTCGTGCGCG
The DNA here is from genome assembly GCA_016716605.1 of Flavobacteriales bacterium. Classification (NCBI taxonomy): domain Bacteria; kingdom Pseudomonadati; phylum Bacteroidota; class Flavobacteriia; order Flavobacteriales; species Flavobacteriales bacterium. The sequence continues at coordinate 909,457 of JADJWA010000001.1, read as the reverse complement.
ATCAGTTCGTACCAAAGCCCGCCCATGAAGCTCATGGTCTGGTGCTCCATGCCGCCGCCCCAGCCGAATTGCGCATGCCCGTATTTCTCGTCAGCGAAGGGATAGGCCCCGAAGAGCTCACTGTAGAGCTGCAGCTGCGACACGATATCGTTGCTCGCGCCCTGCCAGGCGCCGAGGTTCTCCGGGTAGCAATAGTTCAGCACCTGCACATCGCCGCCGGGAAGCGGCACCGTGTTGGTGAACTCGATGTAGTTGGTGACCGCAAGCGCGATGAGGTAGTACGCGATCGGGTGCCGGTGCCGCCAGCGGAAGCGCACTTGCCCGTTCCCCAGATCAGCCTCTTCGATCAGCAGCCCATTGCTCGCGACGCGGTTGCCCGCGGTAGTGGTCACGATCAGTTCGAGCGAATCGGCCTTATCGTTCAGGTCCTGCTTGCATGGCCACCAATCCCTCGCGCCGTAGGGCTCGCTCAGTGTCCAGATGATCGGTGCGCCTTGGTGATCGGCCTGCTCGAATGACCCGAACCCGTTGCTGGGCGGTTCGCCAGCATAAACGATCTCCAGCTCGGCCTGTTCACCTTCCGGGAGCGGCTCGAAGAGGAGAAGGGTGAGCGCATCATCGGCATGCACGAAGCTGACAGGCGCACCATCGATTCTGGCATCAGAGACCACTAGCGCGCTGCTCAGATCGAGTTCGATGGAGGTGAGTTCGCGCAATGCGGCGATCCGATGCGTCACGCTTCCGCTCACGGCGCGAACGGCCGGGTCGATCACGAGGTCGAGCCGATGATGGAGCATGTCGAAGCCGCGCGAAGGGTCGGAGCGCTCCGAGCGCAGGGTCAGGTTCGCGTGACAGCATGCCTCATCCGCGGCGATGCGCCGGGTGGCCTCGGGATCGAAGCAGACCTGCGCCAGGAGCAGGCTGGGAAGGGTGAGCGCAAGGACAGCGAGCGGCGCGCGCATAGCGCCAAGGTACGGCCGTCCGGAGTCCTTATTGCACGGCCTCCACGATCGCTCGCACCGCCTCGCTGCGGCCCATGGTGTAGAAATGGAGGCAGGGGACCTTGGCATCGCGCAGCTCCTTGGCCTGCTCGATGCTCCATTCGATTCCCAGCTTCTTCACTTCCAGGTCGCTGCGGCACTTCACCAGTTCGTGGGCGAATGCATCGGGCAGGTCCACGCGGAAGGTCTTCGGCAGGAATGCGATGTGCTTGAGCGTGGTGAGCGGTTTCAGGCCCGGGATGATCGGAACCATGATGCCGGCTTCACGGCAGAGATCCACGAAGCGGAAGTACTTCGCGTTGTCGAAGAACATCTGTGTCACCAGGTACTCCGCGCCAGCGTCCACCTTCTGCTTCAGGTAGGCGATGTCCACATTGAGATTGAGCGCCTCGGGATGCTTCTCCGGGTAGCAGGCGGCGCCTACGCACAGGTCGGTGGGCGCGGCCTCTTGCTCTTCCTCGTGCAGGTATTTCCCGCGATTGAGCCCATTGATCTGACGGATCAGGTCAACGGCGTGCGCATGGCCATCACGCTCGGGCGTGAAGTGCGCTTCGTTCTTGATGGCGTCGCCGCGCAAGGCAAGCACATTGTCGATCCCGAGGAAGTTGAGCTCGATCAGCGCATCCTCGGTCTCTTCCTGGCTGAAGCCGCCGCAGATCAGGTGCGGCACGGTATCGATGCCGTATTTCGCCTTGATCATGGCGCAGATCCCCACGGTGCCGGGCCGCTTGCGAAGGCGCACGCGCTGGGTGAGACCATTGCCCTTCTCCTTGTAGATTACCTCCTCGCGGTGGTAGGTGACGTTGATGAAGCTCGGGCCGAATTCGATCAGCGGGTCGATGCCCTCGTAGATGGAACGGATATCCTTCCCCTTCAGCGGCGGGAGGATCTCGAAACTGAAGAGGGTGCGGTCCGCCTTGCGCAAATGGTCGATGACCTTCATCCGATGGGCATTTTCAAAGGGCGGCTAAAGTAGGAAGGCCCTTCGCGGGGGAAGGGCCTTCTGAGGGATAAGGAGCGGAGCTCAGCGCAGCACGGTGATGTGCCCTGTGCGCTCGGATTTGTCACTCAACGTGAGCACGTAGAAGTAGGTCCCGTCAGGTACATCGTCCCCGTTCCATGTGTTCTTGTAGTTGGTGGCGGAGTAAACCTTGTTGCCCCAGCGGCCATAGATCGTCAGCTCGTTCCCCCAGTACTCGATGTTGTCGATCACGAAGTAGTCATTGGCCCGGTCGCCGTTCGGGGTGATCACGTTGGGGATGGTGATGTCGGGCGGGAAGATCACGTAAACATTCGTTACCGAGTGAGAGCAGCCGTCGGACGTGGTCACCGTGAGGGTGACGGCGTATTGCCCAGGGTTCTCGAAAGTCCAGGAAGGATCCGGGTCCGTGCTGCCAGCACCTTGGTCATCGAAATCCCAGGACCACGAGGTGATGGTTCCACCGGCAATGGTGGAGAAATCGGTGAAATCCACCGTGGTGCCCATCGGTTGCGGGGATTGCGGGCTGGTGCCGAACTCCGCAACCGGATTGTTTGCGATCAGCACTTGATAGGGCGCAGAGACCCCGGAGCATCCTTCAGCTGTCGTCACGGTCACGGTATATGTGCCGGTCCCTACCGTGATCGTTGGCGTGCTGGCCTGGGTGCTCCATGCGTAGGTGGCGTAAGGTTCTGTGGTGGAGAGCGTGGCATTCGCGCCTCCGCAGCTGAACGGCGGACCGGTGATCACCGGGGTGGGTGCCGGGGCTTCCGTTACGGTGATAGGGCCCGATGTGAGCGGGCAATTGCCATAGGCAACGGTCACCGTGTAGGTCCCAGCGCCTACTTGTACGTTGGAGCCGAAGAGATTGCCGGGCTGCCAGATGTAGCTATCGAATCCACTAGGCGCGGAGAGCTGCGCCAGGCCACCGCTGCAGACCACCGGATTGCCGCTGATGGTGATCGGTCCCTGCGGGGAGGGGGTCACCGTCACGGTGATGGTGGTGTCGTAGGTGCAACCGAAATTGTCGGTGACTGAGAAGGAGTAATCGAAGGTGCCGGGGGTTGCGCCCACCATGGTCGCGCCGTACGGATCGTTCGGGTTGCTGGTCAGGCTCTGGCCTGTCCATCCAGCGGAATCAGCGGTTTGGCCAAGTACCGGCGTATACACCGTAAGGCTGGGGAAGAGGTCCGGGTTGAATGTGATCGACCAATCGCAGATGTACCCGTTGTCAATGGCGAACAGGTCGGTAATGGTGAACGTCCACTGGCCATTGAGCGGGCATCCAATCAGGTTGCTGAATGGCTGCACGCTCTCGTAGGTGCCCGCCGGGATGGTGCCTCCGGCATTCTCTATCCATGTCCCGTTGGTGGCCGTGGGGCTCCAGCAATACTCCCAGCACGTCCCAGGCGTATCCGATTCGTCATCGACCGGTATGCCAATGTAGGTGCCGCCGCCCCCTTGCTGGTGGAATACGGTGGTCTGGCCGTTCGGACAAGCGATCTGGATGACAAGATCACCCATGTAGCTGTGCTCCATGCTGGCACAAACGCTCAGCAGGTCGTTGGGGTCGGTGAGGGTCTGCCCAGGATTGAAATTGGTGAAGGTTATCGACGTGTTGAAGGGGACGCCTTGCAGATCGGGCAGGAAGATGCCATCACCCAGATTGCTCTCTGGAAGCGCCGACCATGTAACCGGCGTCGGGTTGGAGATCAAGGCCAACGTGTCGCCTTGGCAGATCGTGGTGCTCGGCGTGGTGCCGGTGAAGATCGGCGTGGTGCTCACGAGCACTTGAAGGTCGACCAGGTTCGTGCTCGCGCAATCATTGTCGTCGATCACGGTGACTTGCACAACGTACTCGGCAGGATCGCTGAAGCTGTGCGTCACGATCGCGCCGCTGGTGCTGTCCAAAGTGCCATCGGTGAAGTCCCAGATGTACTGCTCAACATTGAAGCCCGCCGCCGCGGTGGAGGCGCTCGCATCGAAGGTGATTTGCTCGCCCTGGCAAGCCAGCAAGGGGATGGCGCTGCCGAAGGTGGCTGCGGCAGTGGGCGGTTCACAAGGCTGGAAACAGGTGATGTTGGCTGCGAAATCGCCGGTGCCCGTGTTGTTGCTGGTGAAGACGACCGTGAGGCACCCCGTGGCATTCGCGAAGCTTGCAGAGACGATTCCCGGATTGTCGCCAGCCGCCCAGGTGCCGATCAACGGCGCACTGGTGTCATCGCCGTCGTAGATGCTCATCTGGTCATTCGGCGAAGTGCCTGCGGCGCTCAGGTTGAAGATCACCCATTGCAGCGAGATGGCCGGCCCTGAGCCATCGGGGCAGATCACCGTCGTGAAGTTCTCATTGTCACCGTAGGGGCCGCCGTTGCCATTGCTGTCCAGGAACGCCCCTTGGCAGGCATTCACATTCGGCTGGTTCATGTAGTACTCCTGTGCATCGGTGGTCAGCGTGGCAGTGGTCAAGCCAACGGCGATCCAGATTCGCATCATCATTCTGCGGGTGGGGTTCATCATCGTAATACGGTCACATGGCCGGTGTATTCCGACTTGTCCTGCAAGGTGAGCACATAGTAGTAGGTTCCATCAGGCAGATCGTCGGCCTTCCACGTATTCCGGTAGTTGGTCGCTTCGTACACTTTTTGGCCCCAGCGATTGAACACCGTGAGGTTGTTCACCCAGAACTCGATGTTCTCGATCACGAAGAAGTCGTTGCTCCGATCGCCATTGGGCGAAATCACGTTGGGGATGGTGATGTCGGGCGGGTAGATGTCGTAGCGCTGGCTGACGGTGTCGATGCAGCCGAAGGCGTTGGTGACGATGAGCGTGACCCAGTATTGCCCCGGCTCGCTGTAGGTCCATTCAGGCGATTGCTCATCGCTGCTGTTGCCATTGGGGTCGAAGGTCCATTGCCAATCGGTGATGGCGCTTCCCTGGCCGTTGCTCAGGTCGGTGAATTGAACGGTGGTGCCAGTGGGCTGCGGCGATTCGGGGCTGGTGCCGAAGTCGGCGGTCGGGTCGTTCGCCACCGTCACGTTGAAGGGGGCGCTGGTACCTGTGCAGCCGTTGGCATCAGTCACGGTCACGGTTACCGCGCCGCTCCCGCTCTGCGTGGTGCTGGACGTGCTGCCCGTGCTCCAATTGTAGCTGCTGAACGGTTGCGTGGTGGTGAGCAGCACGGGTGTTCCGCCGCAGCTGAAGTTGGGGCCGGTGATCACGGGTGCGGGATTGGGCACCTGTGTCACGGTGAAGGTGTTGGAGAAGGTGGTGCATGGCCCGATGCTCGCGGCAACGAAGTATGTGCCCGCCTGCACGCTGATGCTCTGCCCTACGGCATTGTTGTTCCAGGTATAGTTGTCGAAGCCCGGCGTTGCGCTGATGTTCACGATGCCTCCTTCGCAGAGCTGCGCTGGTCCCGTGATCGAGACCGGGGGCAGCACGATCTCGTCCACCGTCACCTGCGACTCATACACGCAGTTGAGGAATTGCGCCGTGATGCTGTAGTCGCCTTCGGTCACCGTGATCGTCTCATCGAAGGATCCGGTGCTCCATTGGATCAGGTCGTAGAGCGAGCCGTCAACGCTCAAGGCCGTGTTCGCCCCTTCGCAGTATTGCAGCGCTCCATTGATCACGGGCGGGCCGGGATCCTGTTCCACCACGGTGAAGGGTGCGGACACATTCACGCAGCCTTGGTAATAACCGGTAACGGTATAGGTGCCTCCCGGAACGAAGATGGTCTGGTCAGTCTCACCGGTGCTCCAAAGAAGGCTGTCATAGCCGAAGGAGGCCGTGAGGTCGGGAAGCGGCTCGCCGCAATAGAGCCCAGGTCCAGCTATGGTGAGCTCAGGAGCATTCACGAGGGAGACGCTGAACGGCGGGGAGGTGAGCTGGCAAAGGCCGGTACCGCCCGTGACCGTGAAGGTGCCGGGCTGGTTCACCGTGATCGAAGGGCCGCTCTGGCCATTGCTCCAAACGAAGTTTGAGAATGGCCCAGTGGCCGTGAGCGTTGTGCTCTGCCCGGCGCAGATGGCCGAGGGCCCGGTGATCAATGGCGGGCCCGACGGGGCCGGGGTCACCTCGATCACGATGTTGATGATGGAGCTGAGGTTCGGCGCGCCATCATCTGTGCCCGTGAAGGTGACCGTGTGGAAGCCGATCTCTCCTGCCGTTGGCGTGAATTGCCCGGTCACAGACGCCACGATCCCGCTGGTGTTGGCGATCTCGGTCCAAGTGCTGATGGTGGGCGCGCTTGATGTGGCCACCGTGGTCTGGTTGTTCTCGGGGGAGAGGAAGGTGAGCTCCAGATCCGCGGTCTGTCCCACGCAGGCGCGCAGGGTATCGCAGAGATAAAGGCCAGCAGCGATGGGGGGGATGTTCTGCGTGCTGGTCACCGTGGTGAACACGAAGTTCTTGAAGTCGAGCCAGCTCACACCATCCGGATTCCCGAAGGGCCCGTCGTAGGCGATGCCTGCTTGATCGAATCGCCCGAACTGGATGAAGTCGGTGCCATTGCCCCGGTTGGCGCCAACGGTTGCAGGTATGCCACCGAATCCACCGACGCCCTGAGAAGCGCTGCCCGTGGTCCACTGCATGTCCTTGTAGCAGAAGCTCACGTTCTTCCCGATGCCGATCACCGGATCATTGCCATCGGTGATGATCACCTGAAACCAGTTGCGCTTATCGGTTTGCTGGTTGAAGTAACCCACGCCCACCCAGTTCACATACATGGCCGTCGGGGTGATCTTGTACCAGACCTGACCGCCGTTCCCCCGGGTATCCACATCGGCCCAGAAGGGAGCCACCATGCGGTTGTTCGCATTGGGGAAGGCCGTTGCGCTGAATGTCCCAAAGGCTTGCAGGAACGAGATGTTCCCGTTGTTGTTGATGAAGCACGACGTGTAGGTGTCGCCGTAGAGGTCGAAAGTGAAGCCGAGCGGCAGGTTGGCAGTGGAGCCGTCGTCGTTCGGCGCCATGGCCAAGGTGTAGGAGGCATCGGGCTCAATCCAGCACTCGCAATCATCGCTCCCGCCACCGCGCTCCGGACCACCCGGCGGCAGCAGGTCTGTTTCTGCGGGCGGCGTGAACGGCACGGCGCCCGGTGCAAGCGAACCGCTGGTCTTGGCCGCTTGGTAATCCGCCTCGCTCATCAGCACCGGTGCCTGTGCAGTGGTGCTGATGGTGAGCACCATGGAGGCGCAGGCAAAGACGTAGGGCTTCATCATTTTCATGAGCTGGGATTCAGCCTTCACCACGGAGGGCCGGCAAACTTACACAGCGCATCCCGCTGAGCCTCAATTGGTGCCGATTCGGTTCAGCCACACCACCTTGCCATCGGCTAGCACGTGGCCATCGGGCAGCTGGGCTTCAACGGCCACCAGGTACATGCCGTCGTCGCAATTCAGGCCCTGCCACTCTTCGTCGATGCTGGTTGAGCTGAAAACGAGCTGGTTGTTCTTCATGGAGTAGACCCGCACCACGACGCGTTCGAAACCCGTTCGGGGCAGGATCCGATAAGTGTCGTTGATGCCGTCGCCATTCGGGGTGAAGGTGTTGGGCATGAAGAGCTTGATGGACTCTTCGACAATCGGGGCTACCACTTCCTGCTCATAACGGTCTCCGCGCTCATCCCCATCCAATGATTGGTCATTAGTGGAGGTCTTCGGGTCCGGTCTTTCATCACTGGTCAGCACATCGAGCATGGTGCGCACGGTGAGGTCCTCGATGATCCGGTCCACCACAACGGCCTCTTCCGGAGCTTGAGCCAAGGGTTCAGTGACCTTCGGAACCGTAGTCACATGTTCATCCTGGGGCGATGGAATAGCCTTCGGCGCTGCTTGGCGAACCTTTGGGACCGCAGGCTCAAGGACCTTGGCGTCGACTTGCTGGCTAACAATGCCGACCTCGGCCACCGCTACGGGTTCAGGCAACTCGTCGGTTTCCACGGGAGCCGCTACGGCGGTTTCAACGGGCTTGCCGCCAAGGGTCATCACCAGTGCACCTATGGCCACCACGCCCGCCACACCCGCAGCCATCCATCCGTATAGGCCGGACCATCCCGCACCCGACACTGGGTGCCCGAGCCGGTTGCTGATTCCGCTCCAAGCGCTCGGGTCAACAGCGCTCTCGTGGCCTTGGAAACGCTCGCGGAACAGGTCGTTAACAGGGTCGCTTGCAGGAGCCGCTGTAAGCAGCTTGGCCTCGATTACGGCCCAAGTGCCGGGATCAACCGGAGCCTCATGGCCCTGGAAGCGCTCGCGCAGGAGGTCGTTCAGGCTATTCTTCATGGTCGTTGGCGTAAGGCGCGCCCACTTCTTTGGGCAGCAGCTTGCGCAGGTAGGCCCGCGCTTTCATGAATTGCGATTTGCTCGTGTTCTCGGAGATGCCGAGCTGCTCGGCGATTTCCTTGTGGGCGAAGCCCTCGATTGCGAACAGGTTGAAGACCGTGCGGTAGCCGGGAGGCAGCGCTTGGATGAGATCCATGAGCTCATCCGTGCTCATGGTGGTGAGCACTTGCTCGTCAGCTTGGTGCAGGTGCTCGGCCTCGGTGAGGTCAACGCTGTGGTCGTAAGGCTTGCTGCGGCGGATGTGGTCGAGGGCCGTATTCACCATGGTCCGCGCGATCCAGCCACCCAAGGGGCCGTCGCCCCGGTAGTGATCGATCTTCTGGAACACCTTCACGAAGCCGTCCTGGAGCATGTCCTGGGCCTGTTCCCGATTCCCGGCGTAACGCATGCAAATGCTCATCATCTTCCTGGCATAGGCCTTATAGAGGGCCTTCTGCGCGATGGGCTCGCCATGGATGCACCCGGAAACGAGTTCTTCATCGGTCATGGCAATCCGTGCTAGATGATGCGGCCGTGGCTCTTTTGGTTGCCTCGCCCGGCCCTCTAAACTACTCCCCACAGCGGAGATGCGGCCCTAACGGATCAGGGTCACCGAGCCGGAAAGGTCCAATTTGTCCTGTGAGCCGTTCGGCCAAGCCTCAAGGCGCCAGACATATACCCCCATCGGCATGGCGGCCCCCCCAACGCCGAAGGCCCCATCCCAACCTTCGCCAGAAGTGCTCATGAACAGGCTGCGCCCCCATCGGTCGAAGACCTGAAAACGGCTGAGGCTCAGGTTCATGCCCATAAAGAAGGGGAAGAACTTGTCATTCAGCCCGTCGCCATCGGGCGTGAATGCTGTGGCAGCCATTAAGCCGAGGGGTTTCATGGCCAGGTCAGAGGGTGTGTCGAGGCCGCTTAACTGGGCGTCACCGGACATGCCATTGGATGGCGCGGATCCCAGACCGGGCCGATCGGCCTCAACCTGGATCAGGCCCGGGTGGTCTTCATTGCCATTCTGGGCCATGGCACTGCAGCCGAGCGCCAGCGCCAAGAGGGTAAGGGGTCGAATGGGGTTGCCGTATGCCATGCGGAGCGGAGGTAAGGGGTTGCTGATTGAGGATGGCCGAACCACGCAATGGTTGCCTGTCTTCGGATTGGAGCCTACCAAGGTAACGCCTTGCCCTCATCGCGCAAGGCCTTGGGATACATTCGCGCGCCGAAGAACGACCCGTCGCGCCCGAATCATGGATCACATCCGCAACTTCTGCATCATCGCACATATCGACCACGGCAAGAGCACCCTGGCCGATCGCCTTCTGCAGATGACCGGCACCATTGCCGACCGCGACATGCAGGCCCAGGCCCTGGACGATATGGATCTGGAACGTGAGCGCGGCATCACCATCAAGAGCAAGGCGATTCAGATGGACTACACCCTCAATGGGCAGAGGTACATCCTGAACCTCATCGATACCCCGGGCCATGTGGATTTCAGCTACGAGGTGAGCCGCAGCATCGCCGCTTGCGAAGGCGCGTTGCTCATCGTGGACGCTACGCAGGGCATCCAAGCGCAGACCATCAGCAATCTCTACCTCGCCTTAGAGCACGACCTGGAGATCATCCCCATCCTCAACAAGATGGATCTGGCCAGCGCGAACCCCGAAGAGGTGAAGGACCAGATCGTGGACCTGTTGGGTTGCAGGCGCGAGGAGATCATGGCGGCCAGCGGCAAGACCGGCTTCGGGGTGGATAAGGTGCTCGAGGAGATCGTGCATCGCATCCCGCCACCAAAGGGCGATCCGAATGCGCCCCTGCAGGCGCTCATATTCGATAGCGTCTTCAACCCGTTCCGGGGCATCATCGCCTACTTCCGGGTGAAGAACGGCACCATCCGCAAGGGCGATCAGGTGAAGTTCTTCAACACCGGCGTGGAGTACGCGGCGGATGAAGTCGGCATCCTCAAGATGGACATCAGCCCAAGGCCCGAAGTGAAGGCTGGCGATGTGGGCTACATCATCAGCGGCATCAAGACCGCCAGCGAGGTAAAGGTGGGCGACACCATCACGCACCGCGACCGCCCATGCGCCGAGGCCATCCATGGCTTCGAGGATGTGAAGCCAATGGTCTGGGCCGGCATCTTCCCCGTGGATACCGATGACTACGAGGAGATGCGCGACGCCATGGAAAAGCTGAAGCTCAACGACGCCAGCCTCACGTGGACGCCGGAGAGCAGCGCCGCGCTAGGCTTCGGCTTCCGCTGCGGCTTCCTCGGCCTGCTGCACATGGAGATCATCCAGGAGCGGCTGCAGCGCGAGTTCAACATGAGCGTGATCACCACCGTGCCCAACGTGGGCTACGTGGTCACCAAGACCAATGGCGAGGTGATTGAGGTGCACAACCCCGCCGACCTGCCCGATGTGATGCACATCGAGCGCATCGAGGAGCCTTACATCAAGGCTCAGGTGATCACCAAGGCCGAGTACACCGGCGCGATCATGACGCTCTGCATCGAGAAGCGGGGCATCCTCACCGGCCAGAATTACCTCACCACCGACCGGGTTGAACTGAGCTTCGAGCTGCCGCTCGGCGAAGTGGTCTTCGATTTCTACGACAAGCTCAAGAGCATCTCGCGCGGCTACGCCAGCTTCGATTACCACCCGGTGGGCCTGAAGGAGAGCGACCTGATCAAGCTCGACATCCTCCTCAACAGCGAACGCGTGGACGCCCTGAGCGCGCTCATCCACCGCGACCATGCGCATGAGCTGGGCAAGAAGATGTGCAGCAAGCTGAAGGAGCTCCTGCCCCGCCAGCAGTTCGACATCCCGATCCAAGCCGCCATCGGCGCCAAGATCGTGGCGCGGGAAACCGTGAAGGCGCTGCGCAAGGATGTTACGGCGAAATGCTACGGCGGAGACATTTCAAGGAAGAGGAAGCTCCTTGAGAAACAGAAGGAAGGCAAGAAGAAGATGAAGCAGATCGGCACGGTGGAAGTGCCGCAGCAGGCCTTCCTCGCGGTGCTGAAGCTGGATTGAATCAGCCCCGCGGCACATTGCGCGCTGGGTTCCCGATTGAAGCGCATTTTGCGGGCACGTCCTTCACCACCACCGCGCCCGCTCCGATGGCCACATCATCGCCGATGGTGATGGGCCCGATGATCACGGCATTGGCACCGATGTCCACACGGTCGCCGAAGCGGGGCGCACGGCTGTAGCTGCCGTCCTTCAGTTGCTTGTTGCCGATGGTGCAGCTGTTGCGCACGATGCAATTCGCGCCGAATACGGTGCCGTCGTTCACCACCAGCGCTTGGCCATGCTCTATGCGGAAGCCCGGTCCGATGCGCGTCTTCCAAGGCAGCTCGATGCACAGGAACCACTCCACGCCGATGCGGTACGATATGAAGTAGGGCAGGAAGAGGATGAACGTGAAGGGGCTCTGGCGCAGCAGGTGCGCGATGCGGAACAGCAGCATCACCAGCCGGCTCTTGGGGTTGCCCTTGCCGGCCGCCCAGTCCTGGAAGATGTTCCACGCGCTGGCCATCACTGCTGCTTGCCCGCCAAAGGTGAGACGTGCTGGTTGAAGAGCAGCTTGAGCCCTTGAGGCACATAGAGCGCGAGCCTCACCAGCTGGCTCAGCGCCACGCCGAAGGGCCCATGGCCAATGGCGCGGCTCACCAAGCGTCCTTCGCGCAGCATCCTGCCCAAGGGCACGCGCATGCTGGCGCCGCCCGCCGTGAAATGCGCCAGCGGCTCGGCGAGGTAGAGGAACTGCCGCGGCGTTTCCATCCACGCGTCAACCGTCCACTTGTGGTCGCCGCTCACCTTGATGGAGATGTCGAACGGATGCGTGGCATAGTAGCTGCGCCGAACGAAGAACGAAGGATGATTGAGCACCATCTCCCAATACTTCAGCAGGAATCCGTTCAGGCGTGCCCGCTTCACCTTGCTGTGCCCATTAGGGTACTCGAGCCAGATGTCGCCATGCACGATGTTGATGCCGCTCTTGCCGCGCACCGCGCCCATGGCGCGCTCCACGCTATGCGGCGCGTACCAGTCATCCGCATTGATCAGCCCCACCCATTCGCCGGTGCAGAGCGCCACACCCTTGTTCATGCCGTCGTAGATGCCCTTGTCACGCGCGCTCTCCCAATAGGAAAGCCGGTCCTCATAGCGGCGAATGATCTCCAGCGTGCCATCGGTGCTCCCGCCATCGACGATGATGTACTCGATGTTCGGGTACGATTGCGCCAACACGCTCTGGATGGTGCGCTCCAGCGTGGCCGCTCCGTTGAATACGACTGTCACGATGCTCACCAGGGGCGCATCATCGCGCTGTTCGGGAGCGATCCCGCGCGTGCGCTGCCCTCCGTGCAGTGAGGCGTCCATTGCGGCAAAGGTCAACCGTGCATTGCGTTGCCTGCTCCAGGGGCGCATAGGGCTTTCAACAGGTCGGCGGTGATGCCGCAGGCCCACCTGTAACTTCATCCGCCTTCGCGCGTCTCACCTACAGGCACCGGCTCCCTCCCCGATGACCATCGCTGAATTCAACGCCGCCGTGGACGCGCATGCTGATGGCCTGTACCGCTTCGCTTTGAAGCACCTGCGCGATACTGACCACGCGAAGGATGTGGTGCAGGAGAGCTTCGCCCGGCTCTGGGCCAGGGTGGATCAGGTGGACGGGGCCAAGGCGAAGAGTTATCTGTTCACGACCGCGCACCACGCCATCGTCGATGAGACCCGCAAGGGTGGTCGCGTGCGAAGGATGGAAGAGCACCATGCGGACCTTCAGCACACGAGCATGGCCCAGCCAGACCTGAAGGCCGTGCTCGATGCCGCGCTGGCAGCGCTTCCGCCGATCCAGCGCAGCGTGGTGCTGCTTCGCGACCTCGAGGGCTACACCTACGAGGAGATCGCGGAGCTCACCGGGTTGAATCTGCCGCAGGTGAAAGTGTACATCTACCGCGGCCGTACAGCACTCAAGGACCACATCGGCCAACTCGACTTGGTGCTATGAGTGAACGCCTCGGCCCCCACAACTACGAGGCCTGGCTGCTCGATCAGCTGGACGGGCAATTGACGGCCGAACAGGAGCGCGAGCTCGAAGCCTTCCTGATCGCCCACCCGCAGTTCAGGCCCTCGGATGAGGCATTGCCCAAGGTCGATGCCGATTCCGCTCGGTTCCCCGACAGGGATCGCGATGCCCTCAAACGCACGTTGCCCCCAACGGGCTCCGTCAACGCGCTGACGCTGCACGATCACCTCATCGCCCGGCATGAAGGGGATTTGAACCCGGAACAGGAGCAGGCCCTGACGGAGTTCCTGAGATCCCGTCCCACGGCACAGCGCACGGACCGCCAATACGCGCACGCCCGAATCACCCCGGAGCCAATTGCCTTCAATAACCGTGGATCGCTCCATCGCGCTTTGCCGCCTGCAGGCCGGCCCACCTTGGGCGATCTGGACGATTTCCTCGTGGCCCGGCTCGAAGGCGACCTGAGCACAGAACAAGAACGCGCCCTCGACGAGCTATTCGCGGAACACGAGCAGGCTCGGAAGGAGTGGGCCCTAGTGAAAGCGACCCGCATTGCTCCTGAGACCATCGTGTTCAGCGGGAAGCCCGGACTCAAGCGCTCGGCGAAGGTGATTGCCATTGGCGCCTGGGGAAAGGCGTGGCGATTGGCTGCGGCCGCCTCCATCGCGTTGCTGCTGGGACTTGGCTGGTGGCGGCTACGCAGCGAAGGCAATGCGGATCCCGGCTTCGCTCATCGCGGAACAACCATTCCGAAAGCGGCTCAGCAACCGCATCCCGAAAGCGGACAACATGATGAGCGCGATGATGTTCCGGTCTCTGATTCAATCGTGGAACCCATTGAATCGAGTGCACCTGTGCATCACCAACCACAGGAGCGACAGGTCATCGAATCGCCCCTGATCCCTGAACCCGCGGAGCCGCTGCCACCAGCACCGGAGCCAGAAGATGCACCGATGGCGCAGGTGCCGGATGAAGATGCGCCTGCGCCGGAGCCGAATCCGCGAACCGAAGAGCCGGCTGTGCTCGCGCAGGCCGATGCGGTTGGGCAGCGCCCCATCGATGGTGCCGTCCCCACGATGGGGCAAGCGCTCACCGGTGCCGTACGGGAACGCCTGCTGGCCCTGGAAGCCGAGCCCACCCGGCCCTTGGACGCCACGGATGCCGAAGCCGCAGCCGATCGCGCGTTGCGCGCCGTGGCCGGTGATCGCGCAGGCTTCGTGGTGAAGCGTGATGGTCGGGGCCGCAGTCGTGGCTTCGACCTGCGCCTGGGACGCCACATGGCGCTGAGCGCGCGCCGCTGAGCACGGAGCGCACCGCCCATCCTCACGGAAGCACCACTCATCATCCAGCCACCGTATTTCTGTAACGAGGCCGGCCGTGGCCCCGTCCTATGCGCAATCAACGCAACACCACCACTGCCATGAGAACCCGCATCGCTCGATTCCTGCTCGTCTTCGCCTCCGTCCTCACCTTGGGATACGCCCGTGCCGCCGAGCCGATCCCTGGTAATGCGCCGGCCACCGCCACCGCCACCGTGCTCGAGCGCGCCCTCGACCGGGCCCTGAACCGCCACATGAGCTATCCCTGGCTGGAACAGGGGGATATGACGGGCAAGGTCTTCGTAAGCTTCAACATCGACGCGGAAGGCAAGGTGCAAGTGCTCACCTGCAACAGCTCCAACGAGCGCCTTCGGGCCTACGTGCTGCGCAAGCTGGCGCGCATCGACATCGGCAGCAACCCCGAGGGCATCTGGAGAACCACGCACATGGTCATCGACTTCCATCCCGAGCGCCAAGGCTGATAGGCAGCGGCAGCTTGGAGCGTAACGGCCTCGCGGGAGCGGGGCCGTTCGCATTTGCATCGCGTTGTAACTCCACCGGCATGAAGTCGTCCTACGACCAAGAAGACGAACCCATGAAGACCGCGCT
Source organism: Flavobacteriales bacterium (assembly GCA_016716605.1). Lineage (NCBI taxonomy): Bacteria > Pseudomonadati > Bacteroidota > Flavobacteriia > Flavobacteriales > Flavobacteriales bacterium. The sequence goes on along the minus strand of JADJWA010000001.1, from coordinate 894,195 downwards.
CCTGACCTCCTCCATCCTGCTGTTGTCCCCCATCGCCAATGCGCAGAACGATACCGCCGTCTCCCCGGACCGCATGCAGGCGTTGGAGTTGCGCCTACAGAGCGATGAAGGCCTCACCGTGAAAATGACCGAAGGCGACACCGTGGTCACCAAGGGCGGCTTCACCATCGACACCAAGTACAAGCGGATCACGGTGAAGACCGAGCCCAAACCTTGGGTGAGCAAGCAGGACAGCCTCAACGAAGTGCTTCGCGACAAGCGCCGCGAGCGCCGCAACCAGTTCACCAATTGGGCCGGGGTCGATGCCGGCGTGAATTTCCTCACAGGTGCCGATGGCGATGCAGACCTCGATGCCAGCGCCGGGTTCATGCAGATCGACCACGGCCGCTCGCGGTTCCTGAGCATCAACATCATGGAGCAGAAGATCGAGTTCGGCACGCACCACGTGGGCCTGCTCACCGGCTTGGGCTGGGAATTCGTGAATTACCGCCTGAAGGAGAACGTGCTCCTCAGCCAGCAAGGCGACAGCATCATCGGCGTGCCGGTTGAAAGCCCTGATATCGATAAGAACAAGCTGCGCATGATGGGCTTCCGCATGCCGCTGATGCTCGAGTTCAACACCAGGCGCGCGCCCATGCCCAGCGCCGCCGACCTCGAAGCCGCCCGTGCCGACACCACCGGCGCCCTGGCGAAGCGCTACCGTTACTCGCGCCGGAACAACGTCAATCTGGCGGTCGGCGTGGTGGGCAGCTGGTACTTCGATACCATGTACAAGCAGCGCTACCAGGTGGAGGGCAAGACCGTGCTTGACCGCGACAAGGGCGACTTCAACTTGCTGCCCTACCGATTGGCAGCGGCTGCTCGCATCGGCTTCGGCAAGTTCACGCTATTCGCGGAACGGTCGCTCACCCCGCTATTCCGGGAAGGCAAGGGGCCGGAGCTCACCCCCTGGGCGGTGGGCTTGCAATTGGTCGGGTTCAACTAGCGCGCAGGCGCTACGAGGGGTTGGGCCCGGGGCCGTGAGCCAGCCCTCTTCGTAGAGGGCACAGCTCGCGGCCCACCCGGCCAACCATTCCCAGCGTTCCTTGCGGGGGGCGGGCGGGGGCTCCCGCCGCCCGGGGCGGCGCGGGCCCGGCCCCCCCCGGGGGGGGGCCCCGGGCCGGGCGGGGCCGGCCGGGGGGGGGCGCGCGCGCGGGGGCGCCCCCCCCCGCCCCGGGGGCCCCGAAGGGGGATTCTTGGGACCGGTTCTACATTCGCGCTCCGCAAACGGCCACGCCTCATGGGACGCATATTCGAGAAACGCAAGCACAAGATCTTCGCGCGCAATGCCAAGCTCAGCAAGCTCTTCACGCGCATCGGTAAGGAGATTGCCATGGCGGTAAAGGCCGGTGGGCCGAATCCCGAAGCGAACAGCCGCCTCAAGGTCGCCATCCAGAACGCGAGGGGCATGAACATGCCCAAGGACAACATCGACCGAGCGATCAAGAAAGCGGCCGGCGGCGAGGAGGCCGATTTCGCGGAAGTGACCTATGAAGGATACGCTTCGGGCGGCGTGGCTGTGTTCGTGGAGGCCGCCACGAACAACACCACGCGGACCGTGGCCAATGTGCGCAGCTACTTCAGCAAGTGCGGCGCCAACCTGGGCAACAGCGGTTCGCTCGCGCACATCTTCGAGCGCAAGGCCGAATTCGTGATCGAAACCGCCGCGCTCAATGGCCGCGATGCCGATGAGTTCGAGATGGAGGTGATCGATGGGGGCGCCGATGATGTGGTGCGCGATGAGGACGGGTTCGTCATCTACGCGCCCTTCGCCTCCTTCGGCGCCATGCAGCAGAAGCTCGAAGCGCTGGGCGTGGAGGCGAAGAGCGCCGAGCTGAAGCGCTTTCCGCTGGTGACCACGCCCGCCGATGCCCCCACGGCGCGCGCCGTGCTCAAGCTCGTTGACATGCTCAATGAGGACGACGACGTGAACGCCGTCTATCACAACATGGACCTCACCGAAGAGGTGGAGGCGGAACTGGAGGCGGATTGATTGAATTAGGCAGGGGCTGAGTTCGCCCATAGCTGATTCGCAACACGTCCGGAGCGTCACTCCGGATGCACTTCCGGATATTGTCTTTCCGATGCATCCAGCGGATGATCATCGTCCCTTGAAACGAATCATGTACCGAGTCCCGGTGCTGCCGCCCTCGACGGTCAAGTGGCCGTTGAGCTGCTCCACGAGGCCCTCGATGAGCGTGGCCCCAAGCGTGTCGCCACTGGACTGCAGCTTCTCCAACGGGATTCCCGTGCCGTCGTCCGCGTAGAGCAGGTCGAAAGCGGTTCCGTAAGGCGGCGCATCCTCTACGCGATGCAGCGCCAGGGTGACGCGGCCTTCAGCACGGCCCCTGAAGGCATGCTTCAGCGAATTGGTGATGAGCTCGTTGAGCAGCAGGCCCAGTGGCACCATGGTGCTGAGGCCGAGGGTGAGGCCTGGGTCGATATCGGTGCTCCGCGTGATCCGCTCCTGCACATCATTCACGCGCACGAGCTCATCGAAGAGCTCCTCGATGTAAAGGGCCACCTCCACCGTGGCCAGCTCATCGCCTTTATAGAGCTTCTCATGGATGAGCGCCATGCTGGTCACGCGGCTCTGGCTCTGGTCGAAAGCGGCTTGGAGCCGCTCGTCAGTGAAGGATGCCGCTTGAAGGCGAAGAAGGCTCGCGATCACCTGCAGGTTGTTCTTCACGCGGTGGTGCATCTCCTTGATGAGCACGCTGATCCGCTGGTTGGCCTCTTCGAGCTTGTCCTTCTCGGCCTTCAGGGCACGGGCCTGCTCATCATCGCGCAGGCGGGCGGCTTTCAAGTTCTCCTTCATGCGAGCCAAGGCAAGCCCCAGCTGGTCCTGCGTGCCGCGCACGTTCACGGGAACATCGTAATCGCCGCGGCCGATGGCCTCCGCGCTGCGTGCCAGCGAGCGCTGGTTATCCACCATGCCGTTGAAGGCCACGGCCATCTGGCCGATCTCATCGTTGCCGGTGGCGCGCACCTTCACGTTCACATCGCCCACGGCCATGGATCGCGCGGCGCGCCCCACCTCGGCCACGGTGCGGCTCACGCCGCGGGTGATCACGAAGCCCATGATGAACACCGCCGATACCACCGCGATGAGCGCGGCCAGCACCGTGAATAGCCGCAGTTCGGCATCGCGGCTGTTGGCAGACGAGCTGGAAGTGATGAGCGCCAACGAGCGCGCCTCCACCACGCGCAGCTTCTCCACGGCGGCGATCGAGAGCTCCCACCATTCGCGCGGCGCGATCTCCAGGTCGGGCGACCGCCGCTGCTTCACGGTGCCGATCAACGACCGCATGAAGTTGACGTCTTCGCCCTGGAACTCCTCCTGGTAGGCCTTGAGCACCTCGGCTGGCGCATCGCGCTCGAAGAGCAGCATATTGGTCTCGTAGGCGCTGACCTGCTCGGCGAGCTCCGCCACGTCCGTGGACTCGATGGGGCGTGCAGCGTAGCCGATGGTGAGCTTGTCGCGCAGCACGCACAAGGCCTCCTTGGCGCTGAGCAGCCGCAGGTGGGTGTACAGCCGGTCCTTGGTACCTGGATCGAGCTGAAGCTTGCCGGACCGGCCGAGTTCATCGAGCAGCGCTTGGTCCATGGCGCGATAGGCCCGGCTCACGCTGCCGGGGTCGATGCGCCGCTCGCGCACACGCTGCCTCAGGATGTTGAGCCCCTCGAAGGGCCGCTTGCTCAGGATCGCAGCACTGATCGGGTTGCCGGGCAATTCCAGTGTGACCAATGCCCCATCGGTGCGCGCCTGCTGCAGGTCGAGCTTCTGAGGCAGCACTTCGAGGCCGGCCAGGTATCCTACGGCCATGGCCCGTTCACGTTGGAGCTCGTGCACCACATTCGCGTAGAGCCCGATCAGCCGTGTCTGCTGGTCGATGTACTCCATCACGTCAAGCCGTTTGAGGCTGCCATCGATCTGCTTGCCGATCAGAAGCACCATGCCCAGCACGGGCAGGCCCAAGGTCACCATGAACTTGGTGCGTACCGGCAGGTCGGCGAAGCGCAGCTTCATGCGGGCAAAGTAGCAAGGGCCGGGGCTGTGCGCCGTGCTGGACCAATCCATGTCAGGCAGCCTGGGTCCGGCCTGCCTGCCGGCGGCAGGTACATTCGCCCCGCCCCGGAACAGGGCGATGCCAGCCATGAAGGAACAGTTCGACCGACTCGACCAGCTCACCGCGAAGGCCCTGGAAGGCGGCGGCAAGGATCGCATCGAAGCGCAGCACAAGAAGGGCAAGCTCACCGCGCGCGAGCGCATCGGACTGCTGCTCGACGAAGGCAGCTTCCAGGAGCTTGGCCAGCTGGTCACGCACCGCAGCAGCAACTTCGGGCTCGACAAGCAGAAGTTCCTCGGCGATGGCGTGGTCACGGGCTATGGCACCGTGGGAGGCCGACTGGTGTATGTGTTCTCGCAGGATTTCACGGTGCTGGGCGGATCGCTCGCCGAGGCCCATGCGCAGAAGATCTGCCGGGTGATGGATCTGGCCATGCAGAATGGCGCGCCGGTGATCGGCCTCAACGATAGCGGTGGCGCGCGCATCCAGGAAGGCGTGGTCTCGCTCGGCGGCTATGCTGACATCTTCTTCCGGAACGTGCGGGCCAGCGGCGTGGTACCGCAGATCAGCGCCATCCTCGGCCCATGCGCGGGCGGTGCCGTGTACTCGCCGGCGCTAACGGACTTCGTGCTCATGGCCGAAGGCACCAGCTACATGTTCGTGACCGGCCCCAACGTGGTGAAAACCGTGACGCATGAGGAGGTGAGCAGCGAGGACCTCGGCGGCGCCAGCACCCACGCCACCAAGAGCGGCGTGGCGCACTTCACCGCACCCAATGAGATCGAGGCCATCTGGCAATTGCGCCAGCTGGTGGGCTACATCCCCAGCAATTGCGAGGAGGAGCCGCCTGCGCTGCCCTACGTGCCGAGCGATGAGCTGCGACCCGAGCTCGATACGGTCATCCCTGACAACCCCAACCAGCCCTACGACATCAGGCAGGTGATGAACGCGGTGATTGACCCGGATAGCAGCATGGAGGTGCATGCGGAGTACGCCCGCAACATGGTGATCGGCTTCGCTCGCGTGGCGGGCCGCACGGTGGGCTGCGTAGCCAACCAGCCCGCTGTGCTCGCCGGGGTGCTCGACATCGATGCCAGCACCAAGGCCGCGCGCTTCGTGCGCTTCTGCGATGCCTTCAACATCCCGCTCATCACCTTCGTGGATGTGCCCGGCTTCCTGCCCGGCACCGACCAAGAGTGGCGCGGCATCATCAACCACGGCGCCAAGCTGCTCTACGCCTTCAGCGAGGCCACGGTGCCGCGCATCACCATCATCACGCGAAAGGCATACGGCGGCGCTTACGATGTGATGAACAGCAAGCATATCGGCTGCGACATGAACTTCGCTTGGCCCAGCGCGGAGATCGCCGTGATGGGCGCCAAGGGCGCCGCCGAAATCATCTTCAAGGGCGAGATCGCCAAGGCCGCCGATAAGGGTGCGAAGTGGAAAGAGAAAGAGGCCGAGTACAGGGAACAGTTCGCCAACCCGTACGAGGCCGCCGCGCGCGGCTATGTTGACGAGGTGATCCGCCCGTCGCAGACGCGCATCAAGGTGATGGCCGCGCTCGACATGCTACGCAACAAGGTGGATAAGCTGCCACGGAAGAAGCACGGGAACATCCCGCTGTGAGCCGCATGCGTCCGCGCTGTTGAATTCTTCGGCGCGAAGGGCCCCCGACGAATGCCCTGCGGCCGCAACTTCGTGTCGAACAAACCGCCAACGAACATGAGCGCCCGTTCCATCGCGATTGCTGGCCTTGCTTCCGTACTCGTGCTCTCCGCCTGCGAGAAGGAGGATAACGGCTCCTCCACGGACACTCCTGGTGGTGGGTCCGGCAATAGCACGGCGAGCACCACTCCTTCCTTCTCCGATGCCGATGGCGTGCTGGCCGCAACGCGGGCCTACGTCACCATCAGCACGCCGCTGGGCCCGCAGGAGATCATCGCGGGCCTGGCCGCTGGGGCCTTCAGCAATGATCAGTTCGCCAACATGGTGAACGTGGGGGCCGTTTCGTGCAATGGCGAGCTCCTTGGTCCGCAAGCCGGCAATGCCTACGCCTATATCCCGCCAGCCACCAGCCCAACCGGGATCGACCTCACCGCGTCGAATGAAGTGACCTGGGTCGCCGGCGGCGGAAGCGGTTTCTCCGCCTTCACGCGCACCATCATGGGCCCCTATCCGGCTACCGGCGGGATAACCAGCAGCAGCACCGTGGTGCGCGCATCGGGACATACCCTTACAGTCGATGCCGTGGTCAGCGCCGATTCCGTGCTCTTCGTGATCGGGCCTGTCGCGCGCACGCTCGCGGGCAATGCCACGGCATGCACCTTCAGCGCAGCAGAGCTCAGCAGCCTGGTCACCGGATCGGCGCTGGCGCAAGTGGTGGCCTACAATTCGGCGAACGAGGTGATCGGTGGCAAGCGGATCTATTTCGTGAAGCAATCGCTCCGCTCGCAGTCGGTGACGGTGCAGTGAGCCAGGTCATCGGCGTGGCACGCTGCGGTGATCCACTGAGCGTCATCGGGGCAGCACCGCAGTGCACGGTCCTCCGGGAACTCGCAGCTTTGCCAACATGCGCAAGTGGCTCGCCTTCGCCGCGTTCCTGATAGCTGCGGCACTGCCGGGGCAAACCCCGGTGCTCGACAGCTTGCTGCGCGCGCTTCTTCAGCAACACGGTGCAGAGCGATGCCGCACCTTGGGCGAGGTGCAATGGGAGCTGGGTTTCCAGGATGCGCAGCGCGCGCTTGCCTATGGGAGGGAGGAACTGCGGTTGGCGGAAAGCCTGAAGGATAGCGCGCTGATCGCTCAGGCGCTGAACGACATGGCCATCACGGAGTACCGGCTCGGCCGGCTCCGGGAGGCAGTTGGATCGAACAAGAAGGCCTTGCGCATCCGGACCGCGCTCAACGACTCCGTTGGCATGGCCGCTTCGCATAGCAAGGTAGGGGTGGCATACACGGACCTCATGGAGTTCGATTCCGCCCTGGTGCACAGCTATGCGGCGGCACGCATCTATGAGAGGCTCGGCGATGTGCTCCGATCGGCGCAGGTGCGCGGCAACATCGGGCACCTGTACCAGCTGATGTCGGACCTCCCGGCGGCTGAGCGCATCACGCGAGAAACGGTGGCCATCCTTCGTGGGCAGAACAGTGACTACGCCTTGGCCGCCGCGATCGGCCAGCTCTGCCAGGTTCTCCAGCACATGAACCGGCCCGATGAAGCGCTCGCTGCCGGGCAAGAGGCCATGGCCCTGTATGAGAAGGTGGGCTCGAAGATGGATATGGCCAACCTCAACAACGAATTGGGACAGGTCAGCCGCCATCGCGGCGACAATGACGCCGGCTTGGCCTACTACCGCCGAGCGCTGGAACTGGGAGAGGAATCGGGCGACCTCAATGGCGTGGCCACCTACGCGCTCAATGTCGCCAAGGCGCTTGTGGATCTGGGCAGGCCCAAGGAAGCGCTGCCCCTGTTCGAGCGCAGTGTGGCCTTGTGCCGCGCAGGGGGCTATGATGACCAGCGCATGTCGGCATTGGCGGGCTGGGTCGCCGCCTTGGAGCGCACCGGCGACCTGCGCGGCGCATTGGCGCTGCAAAAGGAGCTCACCGACTTGCGCGACAGCGTGTACAGCACGCAGCGATTGGCGGCGCTCACGGACATGCAAGTGCGGTATGAGACCGAGCGCACGGAGAAGGAGCTCGCTGAAGAGCGCCAGCGCGGGCTGGAGCAGGAGAATCGGATCGTGCGGCAGCGCTTGCTCATCGCGCTCTCCGCCGGAAGCGCCCTGCTGGTGCTGCTGGTCGCGTGGCTCGTGGCATCACGGCAGCGTGCGCGCCTGAAGGCCGAGCGCGATGCGGCCATCATCGCCGAGCGCGAGCATGGGCTGAAAGCTCTGGTGGAATCGACCGATGCCGAGCGCAAGCGGATCGCCTCGGAGCTGCACGATGGCGTCGGGCAGTTGCTCACGGGCCTGCGCATGCGCATGGAGGCGGCATCGTCCGCGGCGCCGGATTGGAATGAGCTCAAGGTCCTCGCTGCCGATGCGGGCAATGAAGTGCGCGGCATCGCCCACCGCATGATGCCGCGCGCATTGGGCGAGCTGGGCCTGGCGCCCGCCATCGGCGACATGCTGGAGAAGACCCTGAAACTGCCCGGCATGCGCCATGCCTATGAGCACTTCGGCTTGGAGGGCCGATTGCCGCCCGAGCTCGAGACCGGCGTGTACCGCATCGCGCAGGAATTGGTGGCCAATGCCGCGAAGCACGCCAGGGCCCGGCTCGTGAACGTGCAACTGATGCGCAACAAGGGCTGGCTCATCCTGATCGTGGAGGACGACGGTGCCGGATTCGATGAACGGATCAGCGGTACAGGCATCGGCTTGCAAGGCCTCCGGGATCGCGCGCGCGTGATGCGCGGCACCCTTGAGATCGACTCCCGGCCCGGCTCCGGGACCGTGGCCACCTTGCGCGTACCCATTCCCAACGGCATGCACCGATGACCCGACCGAACCCTGCGACCCGCATCCTGCTCTGCGACGACCACCGCATCATCACGGAGGGCTTGCGCGACCTCCTGGCACCTGCCGCCGATGTGGAATTCGTGGGCGCCGCGCATTCGGGCCTCGAGGCCTTGGGCATGCTTGATCACCTGGGTGCCGATGTGCTGCTCACTGACCTCGACATGCCGGAAATGGATGGCTTCCAATTGGCCGAGCGGGCCAAGGCCAAGCACCCTGCGCTGAAAGTGGTGGTGCTCTCCATGCACGATGAGCCGGCCCTGGTGAAGCGCGCCATGGAGCTCGGTGCCGATGGTTACCTGGTGAAGACCGCAGGGCGCGAAGAAGTGCTCCTAGCCGTGCGCGCGGCGATGGCCGGTCGCAAGCACTTCGGCAGCGGCGTCTTGGAAGCATTCTTGCGACAGGGCGTTGATGCGAAGAAGGGCAACGAGCTGCTCAAGGACCTCAGCGAGCGTGAGGTGGAAGTGCTCGCGGCGCTGGCCGAGGGCTTGGGCAACAAGGAGATCGGCGAGCGGCTCTTCATCAGCCCGCGCACGGTCGATACGCACCGCACCAACCTCATGCGCAAGCTCGACGTGCACCATGTGGCGGGCCTGGTGCGGCTGGCGATCAAGGCCGGGCTGGTGAGCTGAGCGCGAATCGCAGGGAACTGAAGAGCCCGGGTTACGGCCCGGGCTCTCCATCTGCGCCATTGGCTTACGGGCCAGCGGCGGCGGATGCGCCAGTCATTCCTTGAAGCCGACCATGATGGCCACGCAGCCGAGGTGCGTCATCTCGGTCTTGCGCTCGGGCACCCATACCACCACGCGCATCTGGGTGGTGCTGGCGGCCTTGAAGTCGAAGGAGGGCTTGGGCTCGTCGGCCATGCTCTCGAATACGATCTTGTTGTTCTGGTCCACCAGCTTCCAGTTCACTTCGCCCAGGATCTGATGCACGCACACCATCACGCGGTACTCCTGCCCGCTGTAGAAAGTGAGGGCCACTTCGGCCTCATCGCCGGGACTGAGCTGCGCGCCGTTGAATGTCTCGTTGAATTTGTAGGGCGCGAGGCCGGGCACGCACTTGTTCTTCGCGAACGATTTGCATTGGGCCTGCGCCGTGGTGCCCGCCAGCATCAGGCCCGCAGCCAGCAGTGAAGCGAATGTGATCCGGAGCATGGCGGCGTTCAGTTGATGTATGAATTGCGGATGGCGACGGCCTTCTCCGTGATGGCCTTGAGCTGCGCGTCGGAGAGCGTGGCGGCTCCGCCTTCGGCACCCAGCACCGTGACCCCGTTCTCTTGCGTGGCGGTCACGCCGCCGCCGCCGGCCTGAACATCGGCGTACAGCGCGGCCAGGTCCTTCAGGTCGTTGCGAACGCCTGCGAGCGTCTCGTCCTCACCGTAGGTGTCGAGCAGGGCGGTGAGGTCGTTGAGCGAGAGCTTCTGCTCGGCGATGCGCTGCTTGAGCTCTGCGCTGGCATTGCCTTGGGCCACTTGCGTGGCGATGTACAGGCCTTCGACCCAGCCGCCGGCGATCATGAGCGCGCTGAGGTTCTCGCGGTCGTTCACCTTGAGGTAGCGGTCCATGTCCCAGTAGGTCTCGCTGATGATGTCGAGCAGCTTCTCGCGGTCGTTCTGGTGCTGCTCCATCAAGGCCATCACGCTGTCGTTGAAGGCGCTGGTCACGGAGAGCTTGTCGGCCAGGCGGCGCGCGCAGCTGGTGTAGAAGATGCTCTCCTGGGTGTGGTTGAACACGCTGGCGTAGCTGAGGTCGGCGCCGTAAACGCCGAGGTTGAGCGCCTGCTTGCTCGCCGCGGTGTACTTGTCCACGTTCTTCACGTCGTTGAGGATCTTGCCGTTGTAGGTGGCTCCGGCCTTCTTGAGCAGGGCGGCCGTCTCCATGGGCGAGGGGATGCTGTAGAAGATCTTCTTGGTGCGGCTCTGGCGCTCGCTCTGCGAGAGGCTATCGGTGCCGGGGGCTTGCAGCGTATCCTTGGGCTGCTCGCCGCCGCCGCATGCGGCAAGCAGGAGCACGATGGCCGGCAGCAGGAGCGTGCGCGGATGGAACAGGTTGAGCATGGATCGGGGTGCAGGAAAGAAGCGCTTCAAATGTCCCGTTGCTCCCCGTGGCGATCAGTGCGCCTGCAGCCAGTTTTTCCCCATGCCCATGTCAACAACGAGGGGAACGGCCAGCTCCATCGCGCCTTCCATGCGTTCGCGCACGAGCGATTTCAACTCGTCCGCTTCCTCGTTGTGCGCATCGAACACGAGTTCGTCGTGCACCTGCAAGAGCAATTTGCTCCGCATGCGGCGCTGCTTCAGCTCGCGGTGGATGCTCACCATGGCCACCTTGATGATGTCCGCGGCGCTGCCCTGCATAGGCGCGTTGATGGCGATTCGCTCGGCCTGCGCGCGCACGGTGTTGTTGCCGCTGGTGATGTCGGGCAGGTAGCGGCGGCGGCCCATCAGGGTCTTGATGTAGCCGTTGGTGCGGCAATAGCCGATCATCTCGTCCATGTAGTTGCGCACGCCGGGGAATTGCGCGAAGTAGTCGTCGATGATCTGCTTGGCCTCCGCGCGCAGGATGCCCAGGTTCTGGCTGAGGCCGAAGGCGCCCTGCCCGTAGGCGATGCCGAAGTTCACGGCCTTGGCCCGGCTGCGCTGCTCGCGCGTCACCTCGTTGATGTCCACGCTGAAGACCTTGGCTGCGGTGGCCGCGTGGATGTCGAGCCCGTGGCGGAAGGCTTCCTGCATGTTGCGATCGCCGCTCATGTGCGCGATGATGCGCAGCTCGATCTGCGAGTAGTCGGCGCTGAGCAGCTGGTAGTCCGCGTTGCGCGGCACGAAGGCCTTGCGGATCTCGCGGCCCTTCTCGGTGCGGATGGGGATGTTCTGCAGGTTGGGGTCGTTGCTGGCGAGGCGGCCGGTGGCGGCAACGGTCTGCAGGTAGCTGGTGTGCACGCGGTGCGTTGCGGGATCAGCGGCTTCGGGCAGCGTGTCCACGTAGGTGCCCTTCAGCTTGCGCAGGCTGCGGTAGTCGAGGATGAGCGGGATCACCGGATGCGCATGGCTCAGCTCCTGGAGGATATCCTCGCTGGTCTGGTACTGACCGGTCTTCGCGGTCTTCTTGATCCGGTCCCCGCCGAGCTTGAGCGTCTCGAAGAGCACATCGCCGAGCTGCTTGGGCGAATCGATGTTGAAGGGCACGCCGCTGCTCGCGTGGATGGCCTCCTGCAAGCGGATCAGCTCGGCGCCCAGCTCCTCGCTGAATTGCTTCAGCGCGGGGATGTCGATCCGGATGCCTTCGGTCTCCATGTCGGCGAGCACGTGCACCAGCGGCATCTCCACTTCGTTAAAGAGCGATGACACCTCATCCTGTGCCAGCAGCGGCTCGAATTTCCCCGCGAGCTGCCAGGTGATGTCGGCATCCTCGGCGGCGTACTCCTTCACGGCGTTGAGGTCGGCATCGCGCATGCTCTTTTGCACTTTGCCGCGCCCTTTCTCGCCGATGAGCGTTTCGATCGGCACGGGCCGGTAGCTGAGGTAGGCCTCGGCCAGGTAATCCATGCCGTGCTTCTGCTGATCGGGCTTCAACAGGTAATGCGCCACCATGGTATCGAAGAGCGGCCCCTTCACTTCCACGCCGTACTTCGCCAGCACGCGGATGTCGTACTTGGCGTTCTGTGCCACTTTGCCGATGGCTTCATTCTCCAGCATGGGCTTGAACATGTGCACGATGCGCTGGGCCTCGGCACGGTCCTCCGGAACGGGCACGTAGTAGCCCTCGTGCGCCTTCCAGCTGAAGGCGAGGCCTACCAGCTCCGCGGTGCGCTCATCGGTGCCGGTGGTCTCGGTGTCGAAGCAGAAACGTGGCTGTTTCTTGAGTTGCGCCGCAAGCATGTACATCTTCTCATCGGTGTCCTCCAGCAGATAGCGGTGCGGCACGGTGTCGATGTTGGCGAACTCCTTCAGCTCCACTTCGCCATCGGCATTCACCGTGGTGCCGAACAGATCAACCTGGCCTGAGGCTGCGACTTCCTTGCCCTTGGGCGCCGTTGTTGCGCGCCCCAGCGTTTGGCGGGACGAGGCGACCTCGGTACTCTTTGAAACGGGTTCCCCGCCCAGCACCCGGCTTGTGAGGTTCTTGAATTCCAATTCGCTGAACACCTCCAGCACCTTCGCCGCATCGGGCGGGTCGAGCGTGAGGGCCGTGTGGTCCAATTCAACCGGAGCGTTGATGTTGATGGTCGCGAGCGCCTTGCTCATGCGCCCCTGCTCGGCGAAGGCGACGACGTTCTCCTTCTGCTTGCCCTTGAGCTGATCCACGCCCTCGATCACGCCCTCCAATGATCCGAATTGCTGCACCAGCTTGATCGCGGTCTTCTCGCCGATGCCGGGGATGCCGGGGATGTTGTCCACCGCATCGCCCATGAGGCCGAGGATGTCCTTGACTTGCTCCGTGCTGGTGAGCCCGCCCCAGCGCTCGCAGATCTCCTTGGGGCCTAGCTTCTCGGGCGGGTCGCCGCCGCGCCCCGGCTTGTACATGATGATCTTGTCCGTGACCAATTGCCCGAAGTCCTTGTCGGGCGTTACCATGAAGGTGGTGTAGCCTTCTTGCTCGGCCTTCTTCGCCAAGGTGCCGATCACATCATCGGCCTCGTAGCCATCACTCTCGAGGATGGGGATGTTCAGCGCTTCGATGATCCGCCGGATGTAGGTGAGGTTGCTCCGGATGTCGTCGGGCATCTCCTCGCGGTTGGCCTTGTAGTCGAGGAGGGTCTCGTGGCGCTCGGTGGGCGCGGCGGTGTCGAAGACCACGGCGATATGCGTGGGCTTCTCACGCCTGATCAGGTCCAGGAGGGTGGTGGTGAACCCGAAGGCCGCACTGGTATTGAAGCCCTTGCTATTCACGCGCGGCGCGCGGATGAAGCTGAAATAGGCGCGGTAAATGAGCGCGAAGGCGTCCAGGAGGAAGAGGCGCTTGTCCTCGGCTGCCGGAGCGTTCTGGATCGATTCGGACATGGGGGCAAGGTAGTTTCGATGGGAAGGCACGGATGGCCTGAGCAACGGCATCCGGCAACGGGCCGTCAACCTCCTAGCTTCGGCGCCTCGCCGCTATGACCCGCCGTACGCTCCTGACTTTGATCGCGATCGTGGCCTTGGTGCTTGCGTGCCGCCATGAGCCCGCAGAGATGGCCGCGCCTGCGCCGCCCGCCGATCCGGAGGAAGCGGTGAGCATGGATATGGACCAAGTGCCATACCCCACGCTCTCGCAGTACCGTTTCTTCATCGGGGCCATGGCCGCGCACCAGCCCAATGGCGGGGTCCTTCCCTACGAGGTGATCACACCGCTTTTCAGCGATTATGCGCACAAGTTCCGCTTCGTGTGGATGCCCCCGGGAACCAGCGCCAGCCATGTGAGCGACCACGCTCCGCTCGACTTCCCCAACGGCACGGCACTGATCAAGACCTTCTACTTCGACAACGTGCAACCCGCCGACGCCAGGCGGATCCTCGAAACGCGTGTGATGATCAAGCGCGATGGGCAGTGGCTCTTCGCCGATTATATCTGGAATGACGAGCAGACTGAAGCCGTCCTCGACTTGAACGGCCGCTTCGTACCCATCACCTGGCGTGACGACCAAGGCAACGATCGCTTGCAGCAATATCGCATCCCGGCATGGGCCGAGTGCTTCACCTGCCACAAGCAGGACGATGTGGCCATGCCCATCGGCCCCAAGCTGCGAAACCTGGCGCGCACGGTGGAATATGACAACGGCCCCGCAGACCAGATCGGGAAATGGGTGGATGCCGGCTACCTGCAGCCAGGCTTCCCCGCGCCGCAGCCCGTGGCGCGCTGGGACGATCCCGGCACCTCGCTCAACGACCGCATCCGTGCCTACGTGGACATGAACTGCGCTCACTGCCACTCCGAAGGCAAGCACTGCGATTACCGGCCCATGCGCTTCGCGTGGCAGGAAACCGCCAACCCGGTGAATCTCGGCGTTTGCGTTGAACCCGAGGACCCGCTGCCCGGCGAGCCCCAGCTCACCTACATCGTGGCGCCCTCGAACACTTACAGGAGCATGCTCCTCCACCGCATCTCCAGCACCGATGAAGCCGTCAGGATGCCATTACTTGGCCGCACTGTGGTGCACGCCGAAGCGGTGGCGCTTGCCACGGAATGGATAAACTCGCTGCCCGGACCCTGCAATTGAACCAGAACCAAACCCAAGGAAGCATGAACCATCGTTACCTCGTTGCGCTTGCCGCAGTCCTTATTGTTGCGCGCGCCCAGGCCCAAAGCACCTGCGCAAGCCCGTTGCCTGTGGTGGCGGGCGTCACCTACACGGTTGACACCGTGATGGGCACCGATGTGCCCCTGCCTGTTTGCAGTTCCGGCGGAACCGGTGCCACCCGCAGTGAGTGGTTCCTATACACCGCTACCGACTACGTGACCGTGACCGTGAGCAGCGATCTCACGCAGAACGGCAACACCGATACGCGCGTGCAGATTTACAACGGCGCCTGCGGCAGCCTCACCTGCGTGGGCGGCGACGACGATAGCGGCGCGGGCCTGCTCACGGTGGCCATCTTCAATGCCTACGCCGGCCAGAGCTACCTGATCGCGTGGGACAACCGATTCTCGAGCAACGGATTCGATTTCACCGTGAGCGAGCAGCCTTGGGACCCCACGGCCATCAGCTTCACCAACCAGGGCGTGAATACGAGCGGGAACGCCTATGCTGCCGTTGACATGAACAATGATGGATACGACGACATCGTGTCAGTGACGGCCACGAACATCCGGATCCATTACCAGCAATCCGATGGCACTTTCAACATGGTGGATTACGAGACCACCTCGGCGGATTACACCGCGAGCTGGAGCATGGCCGCCGGCGACATCGATGGCAATGGCTTCCTCGACCTCCTTTATGGCGGCGGCAGCGGTGTCACCTTCATGGTGGCGAATGCGGACGGCACCGGCTTCACGGAGGTGAGCGGCCCGCAATACGTGTTCTCCCAGCGCAGCAATTTCGTTGACATCAACAACGACGGCAACCTCGACGCTTTCGTGTGCCACGACGTGCAGCCCAATGTGTACTACATCAACGACGGCACGGGGCAGCTTTCCTACATCCAAGGCGGATTGGGCAACACCCCCGATGGCGGCAACTACGGCAGCATCTGGATCGACTACAACAACGACCATCGCATCGACCTGTTCATCGCCAAGTGCCGTGGCAGCAATCAGGCTGCTGCGAGCATCGATCAGATGCACCAGAACAATGGAGATGGCACTTATACCGACGTGGCCGTTTCGCTCGGGCTGGCTGACTATCACTTGAGTTGGAGCAGCGCCTGGGCTGATTATGACCTCGACGGCGACATGGACGTGCTCATCGGGTCGAGCTCCATGGCGCAAGGCGGTCACAAGCTCATGCGCAACGATGGCAATGTGTTCACCAACGTCACGACGGGCTCGGGATTCGATGTGTTCGGCGGTACCAGCATCGAATGGGTGGCGCACGACTTCAACAACGACGGCTGGGTTGATGTCTTGGGCGCTAGCAACACCATCCACTTCAACAACGGCGACTGGACCTTCACCCCGATCGTGGTCACCGCCAACAGCGGCCCCATCGCGGACCTGAACAACGATGGATTCCTGGATGTGCTCAATGGCGGGACCATCCGCTTGAACTCCGGGAACGGCAACAAATGGCTTCGCGTGAACCTGCACGGAACCCTGAGCAACCTGAATGGTATTGGCGCCCGCGTGGAGATCACCAGCGCGCTGGGCACCCAGATCCGCGACATCAAGAGCGGCGATGGCTTCCGATACATGAGTTTCCTCGGGGCGCACTTCGGCCTGGGCGATGATGAGACCGTTCAGACGGTCACGGTTTACTGGCCCAGCGGCACCGTGGATGTGATCAGCGATGTGGCGGCGAACGCGGTCCTCGATGTGACCGAGAGCTTGAGCACCGGGGCCGCTGAGCTGCCCGCCACGGCCTTCTCCGTAAGCCCGAATCCAGCGTCGGACCGCTTGGCCATCACGGGTGATCTATCGGGCGCTACTGCGCTCTTGCTGGATGGCGCCGGACGGATTGTTCTGCGCGCGAACGCGGCGGATGGCGCTATTGATGTGAGCACCTTGGCCAAAGGCTCTTATGTGCTGCAACTGATCACGCCCAGCGGCGTTTGGAAGGAGCGGATTTCCAAGCTCTGACCGCACCGGATTGACCCGTACTGCCCCGTGCCGATAGCCGGCACGGGGCAGCTTTTTTGTCGCGGATACGTCTAAATGGCTGAGAGCCACTACATTTACTTGTCATTGGCCCAAGGGCATGCGCGCATCGAGGCATCCGTTTCAGCTCCGTTTATCGCATGTCGCGGTGCCGATGCTATTGGTATTCGGCTTCAACACGGCCACCGTGCGCGCTGACCACTTCTCCGGTGCCACCATCAGCTACGAGTGCCTGTCAGGAAACCAGTACCGCATCAGCCTCGACCTGTATCTGGATTGCGCCGGTGTGCCCATCACCCCGCACTCGCTGAACTTCTCCAACAACTGCGGGGTGTCCTTCTCGATCAGCGACCTCAACCCGGTTTCAGTCACCGAAGTCTCTCAGTTGTGTCCCTCGCAGGCCGCCCAAAGCAGCTGCAATGGCGGCACTTTGCCCAGCTTCCGCAAATACCGGTTCCAGGTCACGCTCTTTCTTTCGCCTTGCAATAAATGGACGATCGACTGGTACACCTGCTGCCGCAACACCACCCAGAACATCTTCCTGGCGCCCGGCATGTACGTGGATGCCACACTGAACAACTTTGGAGGCCCGTGCGATCGTTCCCCGGTGTTCAATGATGTAGGCATTCCGTACGTGTGCGTGAACCAGCCGGTGGCCTATAACCTGGGTGCATCGGACCCGGATGGGAATACCTTGAGCTACAGCCTGATCTCGGCGCGCTATGCGACGCCGACGCCGAACGATGTCATTTATCAAGGAGGCTATTCGGCCGTTGCGCCCATCACCGGCATCGTCCTCAACCCCATCACCGGCCAGCTCAGTTTCTTCCCGACGATCACAGGTTATTTCGTTGTGGTCGTCCAGGTGAAGTCATTCACGAGCGGCGGAACGCTCATCGGCACGGTGATGCGCGACCTCATGTTCGCGGTGGTTGTTTGCGACGGCACGCCACCAACCACAAGCGGCCTTTCAAGCGGCACGAATGGCGTGTCCTTCGGTCCGGGGACCTTTGTGGCCTGCATCGGCAACAGCTTCTGCGTTTCCCTGCAATTCACGGATCCGAACCCGGGCCAGAGCATCACGGTTACCTCGAACGCGACAGCGGTGCTGCCTGGGGCCACGTTCACCACCAGTGGCACCAACCCGGTTACGGCAACGGTGTGCTGGACCGCCTCGTCAGCAGGATTCCCGGTGGGCATCTCATTTCAAGCCACCGACAATGCATGCCCGGTGGCCAACACCTCATCCTTCGCCATCACAGCGCTTGACTGCGCCTACCTGCCGGTGGAGCTGCTGGATTTCACCGCGACGCCCGACCTGGACGGGGTCGCATTGCAGTGGCGCACCGGATCGGAGCAAGGCACGCGCGCGTTCGTGGTTGAGCGGGGATCGGAGCCAAGCCGCTTCGATTCGATTGGGCATGTGCCGGCCGTCGGGAACTCCATGATGGAGCGCGCTTATGCCTTCACGGACGTTGAGCCGATCAACGGGCTCGCTTATTACCGGTTGCGCGTGACTGACTGGGACGGCGGTGAGGAAATCGGGCCCATGGTTCCTGTCTGGACTGAGGCCACAAGCGGGGCTTATGCCGTGGCCATGGCCGATGGCTGGTCCGTGCAGGGCGCTGTGGCGGGGGCGCATTGGCTCATGCTCAGTTCCAACGGCGCAATGCTCGCTGAAGGCAAGGCGGATGATGCAGGGACCTTCGCGCTCGATTCCGATGCGCATGCCCCGGCCCTCTTGGTGATCCAGTCGAACGCGGGCCCCATTCGGTTGAAGCTGCCAGCCTTGGTTGGGCTTGCACCCGGTGCCCGTGTCGCGGCGCTTCCTTAGCGCCTGTCAGCGCTCCTTCCACACCACTTCGAGCACGGTGCGGCCCACGGCATTGAGCGTGGCGGCGTCAATCACCTCCATGTTGTCGGCGTGCGTGTGCCAGCTGGGGTGGAAGGCATTGGTGCCCTCATGGAACTCGATGATATCGATCGTGGGGATCCGGAGCCGTTCGTTGATGGGCAGGTGGTCATCGGTGCCCACGAAGAACTTGGTCTCTTGCAGGAAGCGGTCGGCATGGCCGATGGATTCGGCCGTGCGCCACACCTTGGCCACGATCGCGGGCGCGTATTTCATGCTGATGGCCTCGCGGTAGAAGCGCGCGTCCTTGGCGCCGCACATGTCGAGCAGGATCCCGAAGCGCGCGGAGTAGCCCGGCACATGCGGGTTCTTCGCGAAGTACTGTGAGCCCAGCGCCCAGGTGTCGATGCTCTTGTCGTCTGGCTGGAAGGTGCCGCTGGGCTGCCCATAGTCCTCCACATCGGTGAAGAGCAGGTCGATGCCGGGGCCGTGCGTCTTACCGCTGAGGTGCCGCGCCAGCTCGAGCAGGATGCCCACGCCGCTGCCGCCATCATTCGCGCCAAGGATGGGCTCGTGCGGACGCTCCCTGTCCTTGTCGGCGAAGGGCCGCGTATCGTAGTGCGCGAGCAGCAGGAGGCGGTCCTTGGCAAGCGGGTTGAAGGAGGCGATGATGTTGCGCAAGGGGAGCTCCTTGCCGTTGAAGGCCTTCACCGTGGCGCGCTGCTCGAGCACCTCGGCGCCATAGCCCTTGAGCTTGGACACCATCCAATCCGCACAGGCTGCGTGCTGGGGCGTTCCCGGCACGCGCGGGCCGAAGTCGACTTGCTTCTGCACGAAGGCGTATGCGCTGTCGGGGTTGAAGAGCGGCGTGGCGGGCAGCGCAGGCAGCGTCGGCGGCTGCGCCGAAGAGCCCGCATCGGGGCCGTCCGGGTTGCAAGCGGAGAGGAGCGCGAGAAGCAGCACTGACATGGATGCCGGCATCCGCTTGGCAGCCCTCAGCGTCCAACCCTCAACCGTTCTCAGCCTCTTTCCCATGTCGTTCCCTCTTTCGTGTCCTTCAGCATGATTCCCATGGCCGCCAATCGGTCGCGGATCGCATCGCCTGTTGCGAAGTCCTTGCGGCCCTTCGCTTCGGCGCGCAAGCGGATGAACTCCTGCACCAGCGCATCGAACGCATTGTCGTCGGAGGCCTCGGCGGATGCTTCATCGCGCAAGCCGAGCACCTCGCGCACCATCGTTCGCATCAGGGCGCGCAGCAGCCCGATGGAAGCATCGGTGAGCTTGACCTTGCCATCATTCGCGGAGTTGATCACGCGCACGGCCTCGAACAATTCGGCGATCATCACCGGCGTGTTCAGGTCGTCGTTCATGGCCGCATGGCAGCGCTGCGCGAGCGCGGCGATGTCAGCCTCATCGGCATCAGCGGGCTTCAGCTTCGGAAGCAGGGCCATGGCCTTCATCAGGCGGTCCAGCCCTTTCTCCGAGGCCTGCATGGCGGCATTGCTGAAATCGAGCGTGCTGGCGTAGTGGCATTGCAGCATGAAGAAGCGCACGGTCATGGCGCTGTATCCCTTCTCGAGCAGCTTGTGATTCCCCGTGAGCAGTTCTTCGGGCGTGAATCCGTTGCCTTCGCTCTTGGCCATCTTGCGGCCGTTCACGGTGAGCATGTTGCCGTGCATCCAGTAGCGCACCGGCGCATGGCCATCGGCCGCCACGCTCTGGGCGATCTCGCATTCGTGGTGCGGGAACTTCAGGTCCATGCCGCCGCCGTGGATATCGAAGGTCTGTCCGAGGTACTTGGTGCTCATGGCGCTGCACTCCAGGTGCCAGCCGGGGAAGCCTTCGCCCCAGGGGCTCGGCCACTTCATCAAGTGCTGCGGCTCGGCCTTCTTCCAGATGGCGAAGTCGAGCGGGCTGCGCTTCTCGTCCATGCCTTCGGTGTCGCGCGTATTGGCCAGCAGCTCATCGATCCGGCGCCCGCTCAGCTCGCCGTAGGGGTGCTTCTCCGCGAAGCGCGGCACATCGAAGTACACGCTGCCATTGGCCTCGTAGCCGTAGCCGCTGGCCATGATGCGCTTCACCATCTCGATCTGCTCGATCAAGTGTCCGGTGGCGGTGGGCTCGATGCTGGGCGGCAGGATGTTGAAGAGCCGCATCACGTCGTGGAATCCGTTGGTGTATTTCTGCACGATCTCCATCGGCTCCAGCTGCTCGAGCCGTGCCCGTTTGGCGATCTTGTCCTCCCCATGGTCCACGTCATCGACCAGGTGCCCCACGTCGGTGATGTTGCGCACGTAACGCACTTTGTAGCCCAGGTGCGTGAGCCAGCGGTAGAGCACATCGAAGGTGAGGAAGCTGCGCACGTTGCCCAGGTGCACATCGCTGTACACCGTCGGGCCGCACACGTAAAGCCCCACGTGCGGCGGGCGCAGCGGCTTGAACTCCTCCTTGCGGCGGGTGAGCGTGTTGGTGATGAAGAGCGGGCCGGCGGTCGTAACGTTCATGGCGCGTGAAGGCGTGCGAAGGTAACGGGGCGGTGTGTGCGCGTCTTTGGCCGCTCCGATTGGAACGACAGGGCGACTCGGACGCGGAAAGGGATTGCCCGGGCAACGACCTTGGGATTCAAGTCCTCGGCTGGTTGCTTCGTCGTTCCTCCTCGCAATGACCCAGCCTCCGGGCTTTACGGTACGATTCCTCACGCGAGTGTCGTTCACGCGGGCACCTCCGCCACAAGCACAGCGAGCTCCTTGTCGGTGATATCAGCTTGGGCAGACTTGTCATAGACCGTGAGCAGCCAAACCACTTCGCCAACCACGCGCACACAAGTGATCACTCTCGCTCCTCCGCTTTTACCCTTGCCTTTCGAGGCGATCGACATGCGCACCTTGTAACATCCCTTGCCCAAGGACGAACCCTGGCGCGGGTCTTCAACAAGTTCGTTCACCAGCTCTTGGAGATCGCTCTTCAGGGAGGGGTACTTCTTCGCCAGCGCTTTCGCGCGCCGATCGAACTCGGGGATGGTGCGGATGCTATAGCTCATTGAGCAAGGCACTGACGGGCCGCCCTTTCAGCTTGCCGGCCTTCACCTGCTTCATCTCTTTCACGGCAGCGCGCACGCTGTCGAGCGCCTCCTGCTTCTCATCCGGCAGCGGCCGCGCCTTCACGAACGAGAAACTGCGCAACAGTTCCAACAGGAACTTCGCCTTGCTCTCCTTCACTTCGACGATGAGCTTCATGTGTACAAAAGTAGAGGTAGGCGTGCCCCTCGCAAAGGCCTCGGGTCGGGCTTTCCCCTTCAAGTCCTCAGCCGGATTACCGGCTTCCGGGCTTTCCGGTACAATCCCTCACGCGGGATCCGTCTCAATAAGATTGATGCCAAGTCCCTTGAGTTCTGCAAGCACCCAAGCGATCGCTCTCGCATCGGGCACAGTACCAGAGAACACTTCGGCCACGTACCGATCGCCTTTCTCGCTCGCTTGGGATGGATAGCCGTAAGCATGAGCATAGTCCGACCAACCTTCAAGCTCTGCAGCAGAGAACATTATTCGGCGGAGCATCGCGGGATGTGCTAAACAGAAGGCAAGGTCGCTCATCTCTAAAGGCTGCTGAGCCTTCTTGACGGTCACTGACACCTCGAACCAGCCATCGTCCTTGTGAAGCCCTTTTCGGTATGCCTCACCTGAATGCCGACTCATCGCGTCGTTAGCAACTACTTCAACACGATGCCCTGCGAACTCAATGGCATCGACCAATGCGCACACCATCGCACCACGCTGAATGATGGTATCAGGGGTGATGGCCGCTGAGAACGAAATCGAACAGACCAACTTGAAAACTCGACCAGGGTAATTGCGCTCCTCGTATTCGCGAGTGATGAAGCACTCTGGGTCATTGGCCAAGAAGCTTCCCACGTCGACATAGTGGCCAGCCATTGAGAACACTTGTTGAGGACGCAAAACTTTCTCAGTGATGATAGGTACGATCTGCGCACGGTAACGGTCGATCTCCTCTAAGCCTTCGCGCCACCCGCTCAGAGCCATCGCCTTGGCCTCGGGCCAAGTGAGCCCACCCGTCCATTTCACATCATAATTGTCCCGTGACGCCTTCTGGTATGCAGAGCTATCCCGCATGGTATAGCGCCAGAACTCGCTCAGATCCTCGAATACGAGTTGCTTATTCATTCCTTAGAGTGGATCACGGTTGCCAGAACGGTTCCGCTCTTCACGGATTCGCTTTGAAGCAGACTTACGAGGCTGCCTGACTGCGGGGCCTTGATCTCTACAACTTCCCTATTGTATCCGTAGCTGTTATAGCCGTTGCCTACCGTCAGCTGTCCAATAAGGTCTCCCTTCTTCACTTCGTCTCCCTCTTCCACCTGAGCCTCAAATCTGCCCTCTTTGGGAGCCTTGATATCCGTCTTGGGCCTCACACCTGCGAGGATCTTATTGCGTGTGGCTTGATCTATGCCCTTCCACAAAATCGTAGCCTCAACTTCCTCCTTGGCTAGCCCGGCCGCTAAGAGCTTAGCACCGAACATTGAAGCACGCGGACTCACCACATGCCTGATCTTGTTCTCCTCAATGAATCGACGTATCTTCTGAACGTACTTGCTCCAATCCTCGTTCCCGGCCAGCGCGGTTTCAAGGTTCTCGTCGTATTTCCAATCAACGAACACGAATCGATCCAGTGAAGCAGCGTCCAGTTGATTCCGACCTACATACTGCCTGTCCGCTCCTTGGCCGTATGTGTTGGCAGCCGCGATGCAGAAGAACTTCTCATGTCGTTGAACGCGCTTGTCCGGGAAGTCCATGTAGTCATTGGCAAGAGCGGCATTGAAGGCCAGAACCGCTTGGGGGTAGCTAGCATCGATCTCATCGAACAGGAATAGACCGCCGTTCTCGAACGCCTTCCGGAACTCGGTCGAAACGATCCTGCCTTGCGCATCGATAAACCCAGTGAGCTTGAACTCGCTGGCAACTGCGCCAGTGAAGTGGAATGGTACATCAAGCGCCTTTGCACATTGAATGGCAGCATGCGTCTTGCCCGCGCCCGCAGGACCCACCAAGTACACATTCAATCCCGTCGAGAGCACCTTGATGAGTGTAGGTAGCTGAAAATGCTGCTTGCCGAGGTCACTGGTCTTGCCATTCTGGAGCTTCACGATAAGGTCCAAGGGCTTCCTCGACTTGAGGTCTGTGATCTCGGTCTTGATCGCCTTCAACTCATCAGAGACATTCACCTTGTCCTTGCCGAGTCGGTCCTCAATGGCCTTCATCAAGGCCTCAACCTCTTTGATCTCGTCTTTGATCTTTTTATCAGCTCCTTTCCATTCGCTGTCATCTACATCCACCTCCAAGGTTTGTGCGACGAGGTAGATGACGTCTTCGAGCGGTTTCTTGGTAAGGTTGTCCGGGAGGTTAACCGTGCGTGGTTTCCGAATGCTGCCTTTTCCCATGGTGGGTGGTCTTTTATTGTTCTAGATGAAGGTGACTTTGAAGCGCTGACAGCGTGAAACCCCAATTGGCACTACGCGAACTCAATTGCTATGCCAGCCACAGTGAAGATGGGAACTGCTGCTGAAATAACCCCATCTAGACGCCGTGGTCCGCGTAAGGGATAGGAGCAAGTAGCCCGCACCCCGAGGCTTTGCGAGAGGGAGGACTACTGCGGATAGCCCGACCCCGGCTGCATTTGAGCCGGGGGTACGCCCAAATCCAACCTCACTCCACCCAACTCTTCCAATACTTCCCATCATCGATCTTCAAGCACTCCTCCGTCACCATCAGCGGCTTGAAGGTGTCCACCATCACGGCCAGCTCATCGGTCACTTTCTTGCCGATGCTGCGCTCCATGGCACCGGGGTGCGGGCCGTGCGGGATGCCGGCGGGGTGCAGGCTGATGTGGCCGGGGCCGATGTCGTTGCGGCTCATGAAGTCGCCGTCCACGTAGTAGAGCACCTCGTCGCTGTCGATGTTGCTGTGGTTGTACGGCGCGGGGATGGCCTGCGGGTGGTAGTCGTAGAGGCGCGGGCAGAAGCTGCACACCACGAAGGCATCGGTCTCGAAGGTCTGGTGCACGGGCGGCGGCTGGTGCACGCGGCCGGTGATGGGCTCGAAGTCGTGGATGCTGAAGGCGTAGGGATAGTTGTAGCCGTCCCAGCCCACCACATCGAAGGGGTGGCTGGCGTACACCAGCTCGTGCAGCATGTTCTGCTTCTTCACCTTGATCACGAAGTCGCCCTTCTCGTCGTGCGTCTCCAGCTTCTTCGGGCGGCGGATGTCGCGCTCGCAGAACGGCGAATGCTCCAGCAGTTGGCCGAAGTAATTGCGGTAGCGCTTCGGCGTGTACATGGGGCGGTGGCTCTCCACGATGAACAGGCGGTTGTCGCTGTCCTTGAACTCCATCGTGTAGATCATCCCGCGGGGGATCATCAGGTAGTCGCCGTACTTGAAGTCGATGTTGCCCAGGAAGGTGCGAAGGGTACCGCTGCCCTTGTGGACGAAGATCATCTCATCGCAATCGGCGTTCTTGTAGAAGTAGTCCACGCTCTTCGCCTGCGGCGCGGCGAGCACGATGGCGCAGTCGCTGTTCACCAGGATGGTCTTGCGGGCGGCCAGGTGGTCCTTCTCCGGCTTGGTCTTGAAGCCGTGCAGGCGCAGCGAGCGCATGTTCTTCTCGATGGCGATCTTGGGGCTCACGTCCTTCGGCTTACGCAGTTCCTTCACCATTGTTGGGCGGTGAGTGTGGTAGCTCAGGGTGCTCATGCCATCGAAGCCGATGGTGCCGAAGAGCTGCTCATAGAAGAAGCGGTCCTTGCCGTTCTTGAACACGGTGTGCCGCTTGTGCGGGATCTTGCCGAGGGTGTGGTAGATGGGCATGGGCTGAGTATGGGGCCGGAAATTCCCGCCCTTACTTGGATGTTGGGATGAGATTCGTCAGTTCAGGATGAAGCGATCCGTTGAGCAGGAGTAGTGCCCCCTCCTCCCGGATGCGCTTGCGCAACCCTTCGGGATCATTGATCGCCTTGGTCTTCGTGCTGCGGGTGCTCCGGCCCTTGCGCCACGCGCGTTGCACGGCATCGGGCAACAGATGGATCTCCCGACAGCTTGGTGAGCAGCAGTCGGCGTATTTCTTGGCGCAGTCCTCGCACTGCACCAACAGCATGTTGCAGGTCACCTCCTGGCAATTGCAGATGCGGTCGCTCTTCGTGCCGCATTGCATGCAGGTGCTCACCACATCGTCCGTGATGCGCTCCGCCAACCGCTCATCGAACACGAAGTTCTGGCCCTTGTACTTGCTCGGAAGCCCTAACGCCTTGATCTGCCGCGCGTAGTCGATGATGCCGCCGTGCAACTGGCCCACGTTCGTGAAGCCCTCGTGTTTCAGGTAGGCGCTGGCTTTTTCGCATCGGATGCCCCCGGTGCAATAGAGAAGCACTTCGGCGTTCTTCTTCTCCCTCATCACCTCCGTCACCTCCTCGATGGCCCCGCGGAACGTATCGGCCTTAGGCAAGTAGGCTCCCTCGAAAAAGCCGATCGCGCTCTCGTAATTGTTGCGCATGTCGATCACCAATGCGCCTTCCTCCACCTTCTGGTTGAAGGTCTTCGCGTCAAGGTGGGCGCCCACGTTCGTCACATCGAAGGCATCATCGGCCAAGCCGTCGGCCACGATCTTCTTCTTGACCTTGATGGCCAGCTTGAGGAAACTCTTGCCATCATCCTCCACGGCGATCTTCCACGGGACATCGCCGAACGCGTCGCGCCTATCGAGGTTTGTCCGGAAGGCTTCCAGGTTTGCCGTTGGTAGGCTTATCTGCGCATTGATGCCTTCCTGGGAGAGATAGATGCGCCCGAGGACGCCCAACGATTCCCACTCGGAGTAGAGCTCGTGGCGAAGGGCTTCGACATCCTTCAAACGCACGTAGCGATAGAATGAAAGCGTGGTGCGTGACGCGCCCTCACGCTCCAGTCGGGCGCGAAGAACATCGGGCCGGTGCAGGTTGCGGAGGCGGTGGGCGTCCATGTGGCGAAAGTACGGCGGTCAATCGGGCTGTTACCGTCAGCGAAATAGCTTCGCCCGCATGACCAAGAAGATCCTCGTCATCGGCTCCAGCGGCCAGATCGGCACTGAGCTCGTGGAAGGCCTGCGCGCCCGTTTCGGCAACGATAACGTGGTGGCCAGCGACATCAAGCAACCGCAGGTGGAGCAGGCTGGCCCCTTCGCCATGGTGGACGCCATGGACCGCAGGGGCATCGAGCGCATCATCGAGAAGCAGGGGATCACGGAGGTTTACCTGCTCGCCGCCTTGCTGAGCGCCACGGCTGAGAAGGATCCCGCCTTTGCGTGGAAGCTGAACATGGAGAGCCTCTTCATCGTCCTGGAGCTTGCGCGTGAGGGCAGGTTGAAGCGCGTGTATTGGCCCAGCAGCATCGCCGTTTTCGGCCCCACCACGCCGAATGACAAGACACCGCAGCACACCATCGCGGAGCCCACAACCGTATATGGCATAAGCAAACTCGCCGGCGAGGGCTGGTGCCAGTACTACCACAAGCGCTACGGCGTGGATGTGCGCAGCATCCGTTACCCCGGCCTCATCGGCTGGAAGAGCGCGCCGGGCGGCGGCACCACCGATTATGCCGTGCACATCTTCCACGAGGCGATCAAGCAGGGCAAGTACACGAGTTTCCTCGGGCCGAAGACCACCCTTCCCATGATGTACATGCCCGATGCGATCCGCGCCACCATCGACCTGATGGAAGCGCCTGCTGAGCGCGTGAAGGAACGCACCAGCTACAACCTCGCCGGCTTCAGCTTCAATCCGGAGGAGATTGCCGCCGAGGTGCGCCGTCACATCCCCGGCTTCACCATCGACTACGCGCCGGACCACCGCCAGGCCATCG
The DNA here is from genome assembly GCA_016716605.1 of Flavobacteriales bacterium. Lineage (NCBI taxonomy): Bacteria > Pseudomonadati > Bacteroidota > Flavobacteriia > Flavobacteriales > Flavobacteriales bacterium. The sequence continues at coordinate 866,584 of JADJWA010000001.1, read as the reverse complement.
CCGATAGCTGGCCGCGCAGCATAGACGATAGCGCCGCCCGCACCGACTGGGGCTGGAAGCCGCGGTATGACCTGGGAGCGATGGTGGACGAGATGATGGTTGAGTTGAGAAAGTTGATTGGGGGTTGAGCGTTGCAGGTTGAATGCGCTATGCCCGCAACCTCCAACCCTCCACCTGTGGCTGCGCCTGTGCGTTGGCAGCAACATACACCTCTAGTTCGGCGCAACCTTCAACCTGCTCCGGCCGTTTCGCGCCTCGCGAAGCCCAACACGCCATGATCCGACAACTCGCCCTGCTGACCCTTCTGCTCATCGCCGGTCGCGCCGCCGCCCTGGCACAGGACACCCTGAACGTGGTGGACGAGATGGGCCGGAAGCAGGGCTATTGGAAGGTGCTCGCGCCGAAAGCCGAGAAGCCCGAGTACGAGGACGGCCAATTGATCGAAGAGGGCCGCTACGCCAACAGCAAGCGCGTGGGAACGTGGAAGCGCTATTGGCCCAACGGCAACGTGATGAGCGAGATCACCTACCAGATGGGGCGTCCCAAGGGGGAGTACAAGACCTATTACCCCACGGGCAAGGTGGAGGAGCTGGGCACCTGGGACCTCGACCGCAACACGGGCAAGTTCCAGCGCTACCACCCCAATGGCAAGCTCGCGCAGGACTTCATCTTCAATCCTTACGGCATGCGCGATGGCGAGCAGAAGTACTACCATGAGAACGGCCAGCTCGCCGTGGCGGTGAATGTCGAAGAAGGCAAGGAGGATGGCGCGCTGAAGCGTTACGACGAGAAGGGCCAGCTCACCCAGAGCGCGCAGTTCAACGAAGGGGTGATCGATGCGGCCAACAGCAAGTGGATCAAGCCGGTCGCCAAGGCCGATGATGTGAAGGTGGATCCGAAAGCGGAGCCCGCTCCAGCCCCGGCGCCCACGGAGCGCACCAACGCCGTGGTCTTCCGCGAGAACGGCTACAATACGCTCTACGATAAGCAGCTCCGCCTCTCGCAGCAGGGCGAGTTCAAGGCTGGCCGCCTCTGGGACGGCAAGCGCTACGAGTACGACCGCAACGGCATCCTCGACCGAATCAAGATCTACAAGCAGGGCCGCTATCTGGGCGATGCGGTGATCACGGAGGAGGACCTGAAGTAGCCTTCGCCGCGAAGGGCGCCCATCTATCTTCGGCGCTCAATCATTCGCCCATGAACAAGTTGGTGGCCGGGCCCGATGAGGCCCTCGATGGCCTGAAGGACAACATGACGCTCATGGTGGGCGGCTTCGGGCTGTGCGGCATCCCGGAGAACCTGATCGCGGCCATGGTGCGCCGGGGAACGAAAAGCCTCACCTGCATCAGCAACAACGCGGGCGTCGATGACTTCGGCTTGGGCCTGCTGCTGAAGACGCGGCAGGTCAAGAAGATGATCAGCAGCTATGTGGGCGAGAACGACGAGTTCGAGCGGCAGATGCTCAGCGGAGAATTGGAGGTGGAACTGATCCCCCAAGGCACGCTGGCCGAACGCTGCCGTGCGGGCGGTGCCGGCATCCCGGCGTTCTTCACGCCTGCGGGCTATGGCACCGAGGTGGGCGAGGGGAAGGAGGCCCGCGAGTTCAACGGCAAGATGCACGTGCTCGAGAGCTGGCTCCGCGCCGATTTCGCATTGGTGAAGGCCTGGAAGGGCGATCGTTTCGGCAACCTCGTGTACAAGCGCACGGCGCGCAATTTCAATCCCATGATGGCCATGGCGGGCAAGGTCACCGTGGCCGAAGTGGAGCAGCTCGTGGAGCCCGGCGAGCTCGATCCGGATCAGATCCACACGCCGGGCATCTTCGTGCAGCGCATCTTCCAAGGCACCGGCTACGAGAAGCGCATCGAGCAGCGCACGGTGCGCAAGCGCGCCTGACGCCTCCATGGCCATGCGCGGTGAACGGCTCGCCTGCATCGCGGTGGGCTTAGCGGCCTTCCTGTACCTCTTCTTGCGCGCGGCCCTCGTCCCGCTCACCCACGATGAGGCCGCCACCTTCCAGACCTACGTGCTCACGGGCGATTACCTGCCCTACCTCGCGCATTGGGATGCCGGCAATCATCTGCTGAGCACGGCGGTCACGCGTGCGGCTTATCTGCTCTTCGGGCCATCGCCGCTGGCCTTGCGGGCGTTCTCATTGATCAGCTTCGTGCTCTGGGCGCTGTATGCCTGGCACATCACGCGGCCCATCGCGAATGGCTTCATCCGCATGAGCACGGTGATTGCGCTGCTGCTCACGCCCTTCGACATCGAGTTCTTCGCGCTCTTCCGGGGCTATGGTCCTTCGCTCGCCTTCCTCCTCATGGCGCTGCATCATCTGTTGCGCTTGTTGGTCCACGCGCGCCGCAGGGATCTCCTCCTCGTTCTAGCAGCCATGCTGTTGGCCTGCGCGTCGTCGCTAACGCTGCTCATCGCGTGGTGCATGATCCTTGCGGCTGCTGTTGCGATCGTGTTCCGCAGCCTTCGCCGCGATGCATTGGCATGGCTGGCCCTCGTACTGCTCGGCGCCTTGCCGCTGCTGCTCGCAACGCAATATTCCTTCGAGCTCTCTGCGCGCGGTCTGCTCTACTTCGGCACCGATGCCGGCCTCGTCAGCGGCACGCTGGCCTCCTTGAGCCGATGGGTGCTTGGTGTGGATGCTCCGATTGCAGGCGCTGCCCTCATGCTCCTGCCCCTGCCCGCGGGCATGTGGGCCTTGCGCACGGATCGTCACCGCGTTGAGATCGGCGCGTTGCTGCTGCTCGTCATCGGTGAGCTGCTCGGTCGTTTCGTGCTGGCCGAGGTCTTCGGGGTGCTCTACCCGCAGGACCGCACCGCCATGCACCTCGTTCCGCTCCTGCTGCTCTTGTTCGGGTTCTCCGTTGATGCACTCGCGCAGGATCGGCCTTGGATGCGCTGGGCAGGCATCCTCATGCTTGCATTGCCGATCCGCACGGCTCTTTTCGCAAACATCGACCGTACGGCCTATTGGCCGGAGCAGGCGATCCCTGCGGAGGTCTTCGATGCGGTGGAGCAATTGCAGCGAGGCAGTGAGCGCCCATTGCTCATCGGCGGCTACCACCAGAATGCGGCCGTTTGGGCATACGGCAGCATGCGTCACGGCGGCACGCTGCCTTTCCTCGATAGCGACGGATTCCCGCAGCCCACCTGCGACCTTCTCCTCATCGACCCGACCTATTTCAAGGCGCCTGCCGGTTTCAGCACGATCACCTCTGCGCCGCATGGCAAGCTCGCGCTCATGCAGCGTGATGAGCCCTTGAGCACCTTGCTCCTTCTCGATACCGCCTTCACCATTGAAGAGACCGATGCCGAATTCGTTGAGCTGCTCGTGGCTGAAGATGCCGCGCTTGATAGCAGCGAATGGCTGATCGAGCTGCATGCCGAGCTGCGCAGTACCTTCTCACCGCTCGACCTCCGCCTAGTGGTGGAAGTGAAGGATGCCGATGGCGGCGCGCTCCATTACGATGCGGTGGACGCGCAGCGCATGCGCACGCATTGGCAGGGGGAAGCGTGGGGCGTGATCCGGCGCGTGCCCCGTCAGGAGCGCGCAGCCGCGCGAAGGGTCTGCTACCTCTGGAATCCGAAGCGCCACTCGTTCGCGGCACCAAGCGTCCGATTGAAGGTGCACCGTATTGAACCCGCTCGATGATGAGCGATTCGATCACTCTGAAGGAGCGTTGGGCCTTCGTCGGGTTGACGTCCGTCCTGTTCGCATACGCGACGTTGCGGGCCTGGATGGTGCCGTTGGTTCACGACGAGGCCACTTCCTTCCTTGCTTACGCGCAGCCGGGCAGTTTCATGCCCTTCGCTTCCATGTGGGATGCGAACAACCACTACCTCAACAGCCTGTGCGGCCACATCGGCTTCAAGCTCTTCGGACTTCATCCGCTTGCGCTGCGCTGGGCCAGTGCGCTCAGTTTCCTGCTCTACGCGTCAGCGGCATGGCGCTTCGGCGGGCGCATGAGCAGGCCCGTGCGCTGGCTGCTCTGGCCAGCGCTGCTGGCATGCCCATTCGCGCTCGATTTCTTCTCGCTCTTCCGTGGCTACGGGCCAGCGCTCGCCCTGCTGCTCGTTTCCATCGATCAGGCCTTGCGCTTCGCGGAGCATGGCGCTACGAAGCATCTCGCTTGGTGCTTGCTCGCCCTCAATGCCGCGCTGGGCTTCATGATCGGCTTCCTTCCGGTTTCCGCTGTGCTCTTGGCCTTGTTGCTTGGACGTGCATGGCGAACAAGGAATCAATTGGTCGTTTGGACCGTGCTGGGCCTAACACCCATGCTGATGTTCGCTGCGTTGGCGCGGTACATGGCCTCGCTCGGCTTGCTGTATCAGGGAGGCACTGCGGGTTATCTGGAGGTCACTGTCGTGTCCTTGCTGAAGTATGCCCTGGGGATTGATGGCGCCGGCCCGGCCGCTGTTGTCACCGGCGGATTCATGTTGCTCGCGATTGCCCTTCTTCTTGCGGATCGTCGCATCAAGCTCCCGAGCGCGCCATTCGTTTTTGGCGCATTGCTCTGGGGCGAATTCATGCTCCGTTGGCTGCTGGCGTATTCCATGGGGCTGAACTACGCCGAGGACCGCACGGCGCTTCATGTGCTCCTGCTCTCGATCCTCTTCGTGGCGTTCAGCGCCGATGCCTTGCGCCGGGTGCACGCGCTCGCCTGGCTTCTTGCGCTGCCGCTGCTTGTGCTCCCATTGCGCGCAGCGCTCACCGCCAATGTGGATCGCACGCTGCTCTGGCCGGAGCAATCGGTCCCGGAGCGGTTCATCGCCCGGATCGATTCGCTGGAAGCGGCGCTCGGAAGGCCAGCCGTGGTGGGCATGCACCGGCTGGCCTTGCTGCCCTATGGGCTGCAACGACGCCTGCACGGCTGCGAAGGCGATGGCACAGCCGCGCGTTGGCCGAACACCCCCGCCGATGCGCGCTTCGCGGTGAAGGGCGTTCCCTTCATCGAGGACCCGCGCTATGTGAAAGCCGACAGCTCGGACAATGGCCTGGTGCTCTACCTGCGTCGTGATCCAAGCAAGGGCAGGGCATTCGCGGACACGCTCTTCGAAGTGCAATCCGTTGGGCTGGACCGCTCGCGGGGCCTTGCCTTCCCCGTGGATCCCTTGCGCGCAACCGATGCGATCGTGCTGCTGCATGGCACCCTGCGCGGCCCCCAGCCCCTTGACCTCCGGGCATGCGTGGCGGTCTTCGATCAGGCGGGCCGTGCGCTCCATGCCGACCACATCATGCTGGCCACGCGCCGCGCGCATTGGGACGGCGAGCCATGGCGCACGACGCTGCTCATCCCGCGATGCCCGGATGCCGCGCGCGCTGAGGTCTTCTTCTGGGAGCCGCAGCGCAAGGGCTTCACCATCGAGCATGCGCGCATGCAGGTGATGGAGCACCCCTGACCAACGCACCGTTCGACGTCGGCCCGCCTACCTTGCGGCGCCATGATCGCATTCAGCGTTGACCTGGAGGATTGGTACCACGGCATTGAGCTGCCCTATTCCGACTGGAGCGGGAAGGAGCGCAGGCTCGAGAAAGGCATGGACCGCGTGATGGAGCTCCTGGATCGTCATGGCACCAAGGCCACCTTCTTCACCTTGGGATGGATCGGGGAGCAATACCCCCGGCTGATCCGCACGCTTTGTGACGCCGGGCATGAGATGGCATCGCACGGGTTCAGCCACGAGAAGGTGTACCACCTGGCACCGGAAGCATTCCGTGAAGAAGTACGGCGCACCAAAGCCATCCTCGAAGATGCAGGGGGCACACCGGTCACGGCCTTCCGCGCGCCCTTCTTCAGCATCACGCAGAAGTCGCTCTGGGCGCTCGCGATCCTGCGCGAGGAGGGCTACTCCATCGACTGTTCCATATCCCCTGTGAAGACCTGGCGCTATGGTATAGCCAGCACGCCCGACAGCATCTTCCGAATCCCTGAGGCCGACATCATCGAGTTCCCGGTGAGCACCTTTCGCCTGCTCGGCAAGCGGCTGGGCATCGGCGGAGCCTACTTCCGGCTGTTCCCGTATTTCTTCACGCGCAAAGGGCTTCAGCAACGCGCGGCGGCAGGCCTGCCACGGATGTTCTACATCCATCCGTGGGAATATGACCCGGATCATCCGGTGGTGCCCATGGAGCGCAAAGCCCGATTCACGCACTACACCGGCCTGCGCAACTCCGTGCCCTATACCGATCGCATGCTGCGCCAGTTCCAGTTCGGCACGGTGAGCCGTACCGTCGAGCACCACCGGGCCATCAGGCCCTTTGCCGATGTCAGCCTACAGGTTCTCGCTGCTTGAGCCCGGGCAGGAGGCGCAGCTCATGGATGCCGTGCGCGCCATCCTCGTCGAGACGGGTGGGCACAATGCCGTTCGGTACGACCGCAGCTATTGGGACTGGCAGTACCGGCAGTTGCCCACCGGCCTGGCGCACGTGCATGTGGCCTGGCATGGCGACCGGATCGTGGGCTACTACCACATGCCCATCTACGATGCCGTGATCGATGGCCGGGCCATGCGCATCGGCAACATCCAGGATGTGGCCATGCTCGCCGACCACCGGCGCCAAGGCGGCTTCCGCCAGCTGGCTGAGTGCGCCAATGCAGAAGCCGATGCCAGCCCCGAGGTGGACCTCATCTACACCTTCCCCAATGCGCGCAGCATCCACACCTTCCTCAAGTACAACGGCTACCTGCGCTTGCTGACCTACCCGACCCATGTGATGCCGCTCGATGCAGGCGCCATGCTCGGGCGGCGGTTGCCACTGCTGGGCCACGCGGTCGGGGTGGCGGGCGGTGGCCTGCTGAAGCTGTTGAGGCGGAGGCCAAGGATGTCAGGGTCGATCGCTGTTGCACACGAGCCCGATGCCGCCATGGCCGGAGCGTTCATGGAACATGCGGCGCGGTTCAGGTGCTGCCTCCGCCGCGACCTGCGCTGGCTGCAATGGCGCTATGCGCGATCGCCTCGCGGCAAGCATTGGTTCGTCGCTTCCTACTCCGGCGCGGAGGTGCTCGCTGCTGTCGTCGTCAAGGCCGATCGCATGTTCGGGAGCCCGGCCCTCATCATCATGGACATGGCCCACCGTGGCGGAGCGGAGGAAGAACTGCTCGCGCTGGTCGCCACCCTTGCGCGCGACCACCGTGCGCTGATCGGAGAGGCAGCCGATCTGATCTTCTACGCGGGGCAAGCTCCTGTGAACGCCCGCTTGGGCGGCATCGGTTTCCTGGCGGTGCCTGAGCGCTTCAACCCGCGACCGCTGAACCTGCTGGTGCGCGATGCCGGAGGGGCCAAGGGCGGATCCTTCGCGGACCCCTCCGCATGGTTGGTGGGCCTGGGTGATTGGGACGTGCTCTGAGCTAGGGCTTGATGCGCTTGCGTCACGGATGGCAGCCTATGCCAATGCGGAATGCATGCGCGTCCTGCGCTCGCTTGAAGGCAATGGGCCCGGTGCGGCACGCCGGGTCGCACGGATGCTTGAACGGCGGGCTTCTACATTTGGTACCCTCAACGAACGGAACCTGAAACGCACGGGCACCATGGCGCTCACCAAGGAACAGATGGCCAAGCGCATCGCGCGCGAGCTGCGCGATGGCTACTACGTGAATCTCGGCATCGGCATACCCACTCTGGTGGCCAACTACATCCCCGAAGGGATGAACGTGGTGCTGCAGAGCGAGAACGGGATCCTGGGCATGGGGCCCTTCCCCTTTGAGGGCGAAGAGGACGCCGACCTGATCAACGCCGGCAAGCAGACCGTGACCCTGCTTCCCGGAAGCAGCATCTTCGACAGCCCTACCAGCTTCGCGATGATACGCGGGCAGCACGTGCAGCTCACTGTTCTGGGCGCCATGGAAGTGAGCGACAGCGGCGATATCGCCAACTGGAAGATCCCCGGCAAGATGGTGAAGGGCATGGGCGGCGCCATGGACCTGGTGGCCAGCGCCGACAACATCATCGTGTGCATGATGCACGCCAACAAGGCTGGCGAGAGCAAGTTGCTGAAGCAATGCTCCCTGCCCCTAACGGGCGTGGGCTGCGTGAAGAAGGTGGTCACCGATCTCGGGGTGTTCGACATCACCCCCGAGGGCTTTGAGTTGATCGAACGCGCACCGGGTGTGAGCGTGGAGGAGATCAAGGCGAAGACCGAAGGGCGCTTGGTGGCGAAGGGCGAAGTGCCGGAGATGGCCTTATAGGGGGGCGAATGCGATTACCGCAGCACATCCCTTGGCGCGCGGCCCTGTATTTCTTCCTGACCGGACTGATCCTATGCGTGCCTGCGCTGATGAACCAGGCACCCTTGGTATACAGCGACACGGGCACCTATCTCAACACCTCAAGGTCGCTGCTCCCGCCGATTGACCGTCCCATCGGTTATGGACTGATCATTCGCGCGGTGACCTGGCAAAGCACGCTCTGGACAATCGTGTTCTTCCAAGGAATGGCTGCAAGCTGGCTCATCCACCGCACCATCGGCACGCTGTTTCCTGCGGTACGCAAGGCATGGCGGCCGCACCTCATCGTGCTCTCCTTGCTCCTGGCCATCAGCAGCCTTCCGTGGTATGCCAGCCAGATCATGCCGGATGCGCTGAGCGGCTTGCTGGGGCTATGCGTTTTCCTGCTCGTGTTCGGAAGGGGAATAGCCATCGGTGAGATGCTGCTTCTCTGGCTCATGCTCTTCTTCTTCGGCATCGCACATTACAGCCATTTGGTGATGCTGTTGATGATCGGTGCCACAGGCGCCCTTGCCTCGTTCGTCCCGCTTGCCGGGCACCACGTGTTGAAACGCCGCCGCACCGTGCTTGCGGGCATAATCGCGGTCCCCGTGGCGGGTATCTTGTTCATCATGGGCTATAATGCAAGGCATGGGCATGGCTTCGTGCTCTCACCGACCTCGAGCCTGTTTCTGTCCGCCAAGCTGATCGAATCCGGGGCGATGCACACCTATCTGAAGCGGCGTTGCGCCGACCGGCCGAACTTCCTGTGCGACCATGTTCAGGAACTTGACCGCGCAGCAATGCACTACGTATGGGACGATTCCTCTCCGACCAGAGGCGGAATGGAGATGCTCGAAGCGAGTAGACGGCTGGACCCGGTGGTACGGGATCTCCTCACAGACCCTGGCATGTGGCCCATGCTGGCTTGGACCAGCGCCCTTGCCACCACGGTTCAGTTCACGCAGGTGGATATTGGATCGGGCTTGCGCGCGTATGGACACCAGAGTTCGCCTTGGTGGCCCATTGAACGGCATTATCGACACGAGTTGTCCATGTATATGAACAGCCTGCAACAGCGCGAATCATGGGCGCTGCGCGACTTGAACAACATCAACATGTGGGTGGTGCTTTCCGCATGCATGGCACTGCTCGTGAACTGGCCAGCGCGCAGGTCGCTTCGCTGGTGGGGATTCGTGTCCCTGCTTGGTGCCTTCACCGTGATGAATGCCGCTGCCACCGGGGCGATTGCCAACATCTACGATCGGCTGCAGGGCCGGGTCACCTGGCTCTTGGTGCTCGCCGCGCTGCTCTTGTTGGCGAGGTCCTTCCCAGCCCTCCGGCGCCTCCTGCACCTCAATCGGCGCCCGGCCTGAGCCCGTGCGCGTGACATGCAATCGGGTGTTTCGGGCGCCTATTAGGTTCACGGATTAATCAGGAGCTTCGCTTGTGAAGAGGATGATCTCCTCTGCTGGTCTTATCTGGGCAAAGGCTGATCAAGCGGCCCTGCGGTTCATTCCTTCGGATTACGTGGTATGAAAGCCTCAACAGCCGTTTCACCACTTGGATGGCGCTGGGCGCTCGGCATTTCCTCCGCCGTCCTGCTGGCCTACATCGGCATCCGCGCGCATACGGTGTCATTCGGATGGGACGAAGCCTTCACGTACATGCACCATGTCCGCAAGGGCAAGCTGGTGCTCCTGGAGCATGATCTCTCCACGGCCAATCACCATGCGCTGAACGTATGGGGCATGTGGCTCTTCATGAAGCTCTTCGGCCCGAATGATTTCGCCATGCGCGTTCCGAACCTGATCGGCGGGCTGGTCTATTTCTATGCGGCGATGCGCCTTTCGCTGCTATCAAGGAGCAAGGTGCTGGCCCTGGCCTCCTTCGTCATCCTCTGCGCGCATCCGTACCTGCTCGATTTCTTCAGCCTGGCGCGGGGCTATGGCATCTCCAATGGATTGTTGCTGCTCTCGCTCTGGCTGCTTCATCGATTCGCCACCGAAGGGCGGCAGCAGCGGTTCGCGCTGCGCAGCGTGGCGGCAGCTGCGTTGGCCGTGCTGGCGCATACGGTGCTGCTCAATTATCTGCTCGCGCTCCTGGCCGTGGTGGCGGTGCTCCTGCTCCTCGATGCGAAGCGCAACGGTTCACTGCTTGTGAGCAAGGAGCTGCTGGGCACGATCGTTGGCGTTGCCGCGGTGCTCGGCTTCGTAATCTGGAATGCGATCGGCATGCGCGCGGGTGGAGCCCTCTTCCACGGGAGCGAAGACCTTTGGGAAGGAACGCTGGGGTCCTTGGCGCGCATGATGGCCTACCGGCAGGATCTGCCTTGGGAGCCTTTGCCTATCATGGGGGCCTTCCTGATTCTCCTGGTCGTGGCGTGCGTGGCGGCAGTGGTCATCGCACGCCGAACATCAGCGGTGCAGCCGGTATGGCTGGGCTTGGCGGTCATCGGGATCATGCTGCTGGCCTTTCAGGTGCAACACGCCATGCTTGGCCTCAATTGGCCTGCGGTGCGCACGGGGCTCTTCATCGTGCCTTTGCTTGGGTGGCTGCTCGTGAGCGCGGTGCAAGCGTGGTCGATTGCCCAGCGCGTCCCAGTCTTCGTTGCGGCTGTTGTGGCAGTGGCCTTGCTCGTGCATTTCGCCCGTTCAGCGAACCTCGAGGTCGCGTCGGAGTGGCGCGAATGCGGGCCGGTGCGCGAACTCACCCGTGCAGCCATCGCCGATCACCAGCCCCGAAGCGCACGCCGACCGGTAATTACGATCAGCACCAATGTGCCCTGCGGCTCCTCGCTGATCTACTACCTGCGCACAGCCGGCACGCCGTGGATGGTGAACGTGCATCAGCCGGACTACCGCACCGTGCCGCATTGTGATTATCACCTCGGGGCCATCGATCCAGCGGCTGCTACGGAGCTGGGTTGGACGCTCGTGGGCCATTCCGCCGCTGCGGGCACCGCGCTGTATCGGGACGAGGCCATGCACCGGTCGTTCGAGGAGACCGTGTTCGAGGCGACGATCCCCGCCTTTGAAGCAGATGACACCACGCGGCATGGCCTGCCCAAGCCGAGCGTGAGCTGGACGGTGCCAGAAGGCATGGGCAATGAGCGCGTGCTGGTGGCCGGTTCGGTTCGGGCCGTGGAGCAGAGCGATGCCAGCTGGCTCACGCTCGTGATCGATCAGTACCGCGAGGGCGAGCGCATCGGGCGGATCGATGTCGCATCGCACGGGCAGGTGCCCAGCTACGGCGAGTGGTACGATGCCGGGATCGTATACATGCCCAAGGACCTCAAGCCGGGCGATGAACTCCGCTTCGACGTGATTCCATACCTGTTGGCTCCGCGCATCCACTTGGGCGATATGCGGCTGGTGGTCTCGCGTTGAGGCGGTCGGTCGGGTTCCTGGCCGCGATCCGTGGTTTCGCCGCAACTTCGCCGCCCCGCATGCCCATCCGCACCCTCTCCATCATCATCCCGGCCTACAACGAGGAGCGCACCATCCACCTCATCCTCGACAAGGTTCGTGATGCAGCGCTCAACCACGGCATCGCCAAGGAGGTGATCATCGTGAACGATGGCTCGAAGGATGGCACCGCCGACGCCGTGCGCCGGTACATGGAGGCGAATCCGGCTTTGGGCATCACGTTCTTCGAGCAGCCGCGCAACATGGGCAAGGGCGCGGCCATCCACCGCGGCATCCGTGAGGCGCAAGGCGAGTACCTCATCGTGCAGGACGCCGACCTGGAGTACGACCCGCGCGAGTACAACGACCTGCTCCGTCCTGTGGTGGAGGGCTTCGCGGATGTGGTGTTCGGCTCGCGCTTCATGGGCCATCATCCGCACCGCATCCTCTTCTTCTGGCACAGCATCGGCAACAAATTCCTCACGTCCCTGTCCAATGCGTTCAATAACCTGAACTTGACGGACATGGAGACCTGCTATAAGCTCATCCGAAGCGATATCGCCAAAGGCCTCGACCTGCGCGAGCAGCGTTTCGGCTTCGAGCCGGAGGTCACTGCCAAGCTCGCGCGCGTGAAGGGCATCCGGATCTACGAGGTGGGCATCAGCTACTATGGGCGCACCTACGCCGAGGGCAAGAAGATCGGCTGGAAGGACGGATTCCGCGCGATCTGGTGCATCGTGAAATACGGTCTGTAGCCGGTCACGGCGCGGCTTGCCGATCAAGGCCGATCATGTACTCGGCATTCCGCCTCAGCGCCTCATCCACCGATTCGCGCTTCCAGAATGCCTGCCTTCGCACGGCGGCGAACCAGGCCTCGTCGCCCCGGATCAGCTGCTCATAGTGCTCGAGGTCCTTGGTGGCGGGCAGCACCTCGCGCAGGGGCGCCGCCGCAGAGGCCACGGCCAAGGAGTCGTCCCCGGCGATCACGCGGAATTGGAACACACGGACGCCGCGCAAGGGCACCGGGCCGCTCACCGCCAGCGGTTCTTCAACGCCCTCGAGGCGCATCACCTCACCGCGCCATTGGACTTTGTGCTGCAGCAAGCCGGTGCGGCTGAAGACCAGCAGGCCCTGCTTGTGCGTGGCGAGCAGTTCCTTGGCTTCATCAGCGTGGAAGCCTTCGTGCTTGGCCCCGCCAACGACAAGCGTGTTCGGCAGCGCATGGAGCAGGATGTAGTAGCTGGCATCCCAACTGTGGAAATCGAGGATCAATCCATCGCCTGCGCGGGTCTGCGAGTTGATCATGGCGAGCAGCGCTTCGGTATGGTCGCCGTACAAGCGCGGCAACACCTGCAGCTCGCGGTAGTGGCCCAGCACCAGTCCGTCCATGGCCTTGCTCAGCGAGCGCTCGCCAAGGAGCCGGGTGAAGTCGATCTTGCCGAAGAGGAAGGCCAGGGGCATGGTGGCCGCTAGGCCGAGCGGCATGATCACGCGGTGGATCAGTCGCGGGCGAAGAGCGCTGAACACCAGCGCCACGTATGGCAGCAGCAGGATCAGCCAGGTGATCACGAAGCGGTGGTGCAGCATGAGCGAGCCTTCCCACGCCTTCTTCTGGAAGACGAGCGCCATGATCGCGAAGGGGACCAGCCAGACCCATTGCGCCTTGGTGAGCGTGCGCTTGATCGCTGCAAGGGCCCCTGCGAGCACGAGCAGCAGCGCGCATACCGGAGAGCTGTTCAGCACGAAGGAGAGCGGGAAGAAGACGGCGCGCTGGATCCGTGTGGCCTTGGTCACCTCGTCGTTGATGCCCTCCTTGCCCATGTTCCACTCGTCGTTCTGGTTCACGCTGTAGAGCGCATCGCCGAACTCCAGCTGGTTGCCGATCATCCACACCGAAGGGAAGAGCATGGCGCAGGCCCAGAACACGAGCGCGATGCGCCAGCCATGGAGGAGCAGGGCCACCAGCGAGAGCGCCGCGATGAGCACCCAGGCCTCGTAGCGCGTGGCGGCCGCGCAGGTCATGAGCAGGCCGGCGATGGCGGCGCTGCGCCATGCGCGGGGCTGGCCCTGGTTGATCGATAGCGCGAACAGCGCTGAGGCCAGGAAGAAGCCGTAGGTGATCTCCGAGAGCGCTTGCAAGCTCGTCCACAGGGCGATGGGGCTGAAGACATACATCAGCGCGGCGAACACGGCGCCGCGCCTTGAGCGGAAGAGCGTGAGCGTAAAGCCGTAGAGCGGGATGGCCGTGAGGGATGCCGCCAGCACGTTGAGCACCTGCGGCCCCAGCACCTTGCCGGGGAAGACCAGCATGAAGAGCGCGTTGAGGTAATGGTGCAGCGGCCCCCAATAGCCATGCGTGATCCAGTGCGGGTCGCGCAGCCACTCCCCGGCGATGTGGATCCGGCTCACCGCATCGGCCTGCACCGTCTGCGCCCAAGGCAGCATCATCAGCCGAACGAGGAGCGCAGCTGCGGCGATCAGCAGCGCGTCGCGTCGGTGCGGGTTGTTGAAGATGTTCATGGTCGGGCGATCATGCACAGGTCCGCGTCAGCGTTGCTTGGTCCTTCCTGGAGGAGCGTAGGCTGCGCTGTCAAGCGGGATGTTGTTGTAATGCAGGCCGTCGTTGCCGCTGCGCCAGGCTTGCACCTGCATGGGCCTGAAGAGCACGTGCTCCACCACTGCCCGCGTGCGGTTGTGCTCAGGCGCGCCCAGGAGCATGCGGTATCGACCGCTCGCGCGTTTGGGGCGGAAGGCCATCGAGGCGATGGTGCGGTCGTGCAGCTGCATGGGCATGGCCCGCACATCGCGGAAGCCCTCCCAATCCACCTTGCCATCCGCATCGCCGTGCTCGATGATCAACCAGGAGTTCACCGCTTCACCATCGATGGCGCGCACCACGGCGCTCAGTTCATAGGTGATCGCCGTGTCAAGCGCGCCGGCATCCAGGTTCATCAACGGCAAGAACTCGCTCACCCATCCCTTGATCGGCCCCGAGGCGTGAAAGACCGCATGCAGCGTGTCCGCTCCGCGATCCAGGAGAAACTCGCCTTGCGGGTGCAGCGATGGGCGCCGCTCCTCGAATAGCCTGTGCAATGCCGGACCATCCCACGCGAAGAGGTCTGCCGCGCGGATCAAGCGCAGCTCACCACCCTCGCTGCTGTGCACAGGCTCACCCTTCCGCCAAAGCGAGTCCTCCTCCGGCTCCAGCCCATCACGGCTCCAGAGCAGCGCCAGCGTTGCATCTGGCGGCACGGCCCCGGCCACGCGCTTCATGAAAGCCCCTGGTGCGCGCAGGGCGAGCAATTGCCGGGTGTGCTCGAAGGAGGTGCGGATGAGATTGCCGGCCATCAACGGAGTTCCGGAGCGATAGGCGATGCCATAGGCCAGCGCATGGAGCCGTTCGGGGGCGCTCTTCGCGTAGCGTTCCGATCCGCCATGCACGAAGGGCAGGGGGATGATAGCCGCCGCATTGCTCGCCTTCACGGCATTCGCGATCGGGTCGAGGCGCTCATCGGGCACGCGCATGTCGAACGGATTTCGCGCATCACCGATTTCCGTGGCCATGGACGACATCACCGGCCATCCCTCGATCACATAAAGGCCCATGAGCGCAATGAAGACCGCGCCCCCGAGCACCCGCTTGGGCCGGTTCGGCGCAACGAGCCAATGCCAGGCACGCTTCGCGCAGTACATCAGGCACACGAAGTAGAAGGCCCACGCGAAGCGGCCGGTGGCGCGGAATTGCTTGAGCGCAGGCAGCGCATCACCGAACAAGCGCCCCCAAACGTTCATGGCGAAGAGCAGGACCAGTGAAGCGGCCAGCAGTTGAATGGCAGGCTCATCGGGCCGCAGCGCCGACCTGCCGTTGCGCTTGAGTTTCACGGCAAGCGCAATGAGCGATGCGAGCAGCAGCAGCGGCGTGGCGATGCCGAGGTAGCACAGGGCCTCCCAAGCGAGCCCCTCCTCCGGCACAAGGGCCTTCACCCATCGGTCCATGGGCGGCAGGGTCGATACCAGCAGGCTCTGCCAGCGCGTGGCGTACTCCTCGGAACCGGGCGGCGTCTCCGGACGATCGGCAATGCGGTCAGTGGCGTTGGCCAGGACCATGAACAGCGCCACGGGCAGCGCGGCCATCCACGCGGCATCGCTCCAGGTCCGCAGCTGCTTCACACGCTCGATGCGGGCCAGCGTGCGCACGCCGATCAGCGCTGCCACGAAAAGCGCGTTCATCATGCCGAGGTACGGATGCGTGAGCAAGGCCAGCAGCACCAGCGCGCCGGTGGCTGCCACCCACGGCCAGCGCCGCCCTTCGTCGCAGGCGCGCAGCAGCACGTACCAAGTGGCCGGGAACATCCAGCAATGCGCCAAGGCCAAATGGCCGCCAAGCCGGTACACCTGGGGCTGCAGCATGGTGATGCCGAGCGCAGCCAATGCTGCGGCCCAGGGCGCCAGCCCCCAACGGCGCGCGATGGCGAAGAGCGCCCAGGCACAACCCAGCGGAGCCAGCAGCAGCAGGGCGTTCATCAGGCCCACCTGCCACGGTTGCAGCATAGGCAGCAGTTGCACGAGCCAGGCGAGCGGTGGGTGACCATCGGTGTAGAACACATGGTCGCCGTAGGGGTAGCCCGACCCGTTGAAGTGCAGCATCGACCCCCCATGCGTGGCGTGCCAGGCATAGGTGAAGGTGTTCTTCATGCCATCGCCCTTGGCGGAGAACAGCACCGCATTGCACCGCAAGAGCACATGGCCATAGTGCAGCCCGATCAGGCCGAGCACAGCAGCGGTGAGCACGGCCCACCACCATCGGCCGGAGGCCATGAATCGAAAGCCGCTTGGCTTGGGCTTCATCGCGCGCTCATTCGCCATCGCCTGCCACCACTTGGCTCACTTCGCTGAAGAACTGCTTCCAATTCCAGCCGTAATCGGACCAATGCCCTTGGTAGCGCCGGGCAAGGCCCAGGTTGAGCTGGATGACGGCCACCAGCGCCAGTGCGGCCGCCAGTTTCCAGCGGATCGTTCGCCGCAGCACAGCATCCATCAGCCACGCCAAAGGGATGGCGAGCAGGCCGTAGAGGTCAACGAAGCCGCGGTGGCCGAAGCTGCCGCCCAGCCACCAGCACCACCATGCACTGTAAACGATCAAGGTGAAGACCACGAGAAACAGGACCGATCTTGCAGGGGCCACGCCCTGCCACGCGCGCCGCAACAGCATGGCCAGCACCGCGATCATGAGCGGCGTATACACCAGCCATCCGTTGCGCGGGCTGAAGAGCACCAGGCCGGGCACCATGGAGCCGAACTCGAAATGCTCGCCCTTCTTCCCGTAGGTGAAGGTGATGGCCTCGCCCGTGGCCCAGTGCCAATACACCATCTGAAGCACCCAAGGCGCGAGAGCCAGCACCAGAGAGGCGATCAGCGTGATCCGATGGCGCACCATGTTGCCCGTGAGCAGGCGCAGCGCGCCCCAGCCACCCATGAGCACAGGGAAGAGCAGCACGAATACGTTGAGTTGGCGGATCAGCACGAGCAATGACCCGCTGAGCACCAGCGCGGCCACATGCACGGGTCGCGGCCCGTCGAGCACGCGCAACGCGCACCAGGCGTAGAGCGTGATCAGGAAATAGGAATGCAGGTGCGACATCATGGGCTGATGCACGCTGTAGTACAAGAGGTTGGTGCCGGCATAGATCACCAGCGCGGCGATCAGCGCCGGCCGGGTCGCGCTGAAGCGTCGCGCCAGCTTGAAAGTGAGCACGCAGCCGGCGGCGGCGTACAATGAGGTGCCCAGCATGATGGCCACGCCGTAGGGCGAGGAGAAGCCGTTGAGGTCGTAGCCGAAGGTCCATGCGGCCCAATGGCCGAGGAGGAAGAATGGCAGCTCCAGCACGGCCACGCCAATGGTGAAGAGGCTGATCCAGATGCCGCTTTCCTGCTGATAGGTCCAGTACATGCGGCTCCAATCGCCATCGATCAGGAGGCTGGGAAGCCATTGGTAGTAGCCCAGCGAATCGGTTCCGTGCCGCAGGAACTCGTAGGGGTCGTGCATGTGCTGCAGCCAGGCCATGTGCCAGTTGGCCAGGAGCACGAGCAGGAAGAGGGCCCATTGCAGCGTGCGCTCCCCATCGTTGAGCGGGGCATGGGCGGGGATCGGCCGCATGGGGCCAAGATACCCGGCTCCAGTGGAAGCGACCGCTCACACCAGCTTGATGCGTTCCTCCGCGATCAGCTCGCGGCCTGTTAGGCGGAGGTAGAGCTGCGCCGTGGCCACCACGTCCTTCTTGCAGTACGCTGCGATGCGCTCGAGGTCCTTGTCCTCGTAGTACACGCGGGCCACGTCGGCGCCGGTGATGTCGCCCTTGGGCGTGGGGATGCCGAGGATGTGCGCCAGCAGCGCGAGCGAGGTGTAGGCCTTTCGGTCGCCGAAGCTCCAGAGATTCATGGTGTCCACGTGCCCCACTTCCCAGGGCTTGAGGCCACCGATGTCGAGGATGCGGGGCACCTGGATGCGGTTGATGATGCAGCGCCGCGCGATCCACGGGAAGTCGAACTCCTTGCCGTTGTGCGCGCAGAGCCAATGGTCGTCGGTGCGGTAATGGCGGTCGAGCAGCTCGGCGAATCGCGTGAGCAGGTCGTATTCGTTGTGGCCATGGTAGGAGGTCACGCGCAGGTGCCAGGCATCGGCCTCTTTGTGCAGGCTGCCCGCGCCGATGCAGATGATCCTGCCGAACTCCGCAAGGATGCCCCCCTTCTCGCCCCAGAGCTGCTCAGCGGTCTTGCCATCGCGTTCCTGCTCGTAACGGGTCTTGTCGGCGAATAGCTGCGCGGTGCGCGGATCGAGGTCGGCCCAGCGGTAGGTCTGCGGCACGGTCTCGATGTCGAGGAAGAGGAGCTTGCTGAGGTCGCGCATGCTGAAGGAGGTTGTTGGTTGCAGGTTGAGCGGGAGGAGGGTTGGTGAAGATCGCAGATCCGGGCAACCCGCACCCCCCCCCTACCGGCACCAGCGTCAACCCTCAACCATGCCCTCACTCGATCATCACGCCCCTCGCGTTCATGAGGGGCACCTGCGTGAAATGCTCCTCGCTGATGCTGCCCGCGAGGAAGATGTACCGCTTGTCGTGCAGTTCACGGCCGATGTAGAAGCTGAGCCAATACTGGTTGGTCAGCGCGAAGACCTCTTCGACGATGTGCTCGATGCGCGCCCAGCTCTTCGGCCCCAGCTTCTCCAGGTGATGGCGCATCTCACTGGTCTTGCGCTCCTCACCGGCGATCTCGCCATAGCCTCGTGAGCTGATGAGCACATTCTCCAGCGCTTCGTTGCGCAGGTTGATCAAGTACACGTACCACGCATCGCCGCCCGCTTCATCCTTCTCGCGCACCACGGCCATGGCCACGCCTTCCACTTTCGGCTGGATGATGTCCTTTCTCAATGCAGGAGGTTGTGGGTTGCTGCTTCGCTCGCAATGACCGGTTGTGGTGCGGGTCTCAGCTGTTGCGTGAAGCCAGTTCCCGCGCAATGGCGATCCACTTGAATACATCCGTCGGATGGCCGGTGGCGTTCACCTCCTCTCGCTTCATGCCCGTGCGGACGAGGACCAGGCGCTCGTGCGGGATCACCACCACATATTCGCCGTGGAAGCCGCGAGCGTAGTGGATGGGCAAGCCATCGAGCTCCGCCAGCCACCAGAAATAGCCGTAGCGCGCGTTGGCCGCGCCTTTGTCCATGAGGCGCGCAGGGGTGATGCTCGCCTCCCAATACTCGCGCGGCACGACCGGCTTGCCGCGCCACATGCCGCTATCGAGATAGAGCTGCCCGATGCGGCCGAAGTCGCGCGCGGTGGCATAGAGGCAGCAGAAGGCCTTGAAGTCGCCATCCTCGCGGTCCTTGCCCCAAAAGGCATCGTGCTCGCAGCCGAGCGGCCCCCACACCTTCTCGCGCACCAGTTCATCGAGCGGGCTGCCGTAAACGGCTTCGAGCACCTCGGCCATGATCTGCGTGGCGCCGCTGATGTAATCGAGCTCCTTGCCCGGCTCATCGCGGCAGGGCTGGGTGAGCGCGAGCTCGCGCACGTTCGTTCCATAGTAGCCCTTGGCATTGTCGCTGAACGGGTCCGCTCCGCTCTCGCTCCAATCGAGGCCGGTGCTCATGGTGAGCACATGATGCAGGTTGATGCGCGCATGGCAGCTGTCCGCGAATTCCGGGAGGAAGTCACTCACCGGCTGGAACACGCTCTTGATGCGGCCTTCCCCCATGGCGATGCCGGTGAGCACGCTGATGTAGCTCTTGGCCACGCTGAAGCTGTTGCTCACGCTGTCGGCGTCCCAACCGTTCCAATACTGCTCGAAGATCAAGCTGTCGTGCTGCCACACGGCGAAGCCCGCGCTGTGCAGGTCGGTGATCTCCTTCTCTTGTTCCGGCGTGAGCTTCAATCCGCCGTATCGGGCCCCTTTCGGCCAGGGTTGCGGATTCGTGGAGGAGATGGTGGCGTAAGGGAAGAAATCGCGGTCGTCGATCTCCGGGCTGGTGCGGCCGATGAGGTAGGTGTATCGCACGCCGCGCGGGATGTGGCTGTTGCCGGTGAGGTAGGCCAGGCCGATAAGCCCGCCGATGAGCAGAATGAGCCAGAGGATGAGTTTCTTCAGGAAGCGCATGATGCAAGGGTCCGGCGAAAATAGCCCGGCGCATGTACCGGCTGCTGCGCTTTACCTTCGGGAGCATGCGCAGGCACCTGTTGATTGCCATACTGTTCGTTCCCGGTCTTTGCATCGCGCAACTGACCGGGATGCAGGAGGAGGGCCCTTCCTTCCCGGAGATCCGTGCGCGGTTCCTAGAATTGTACAGCACCCGGCCCGTCGGGCGAGGTACAGGATTCAACAAGTTCAAGCGATGGGAGGCCTATTGGGAGCCGCGCGTGGATCGTGAGGGCGGCTTCCCACCCATGAATGCCGTGCATCGCGCATGGGCCGAGTACCGTGATTCACATCCGACAAGGGGCCATGCCGGTGCGAAATCGGCCGCGAACTGGACCGAAGAGGGGCCAACGAGTTTCGTGTTCCAGGGGTTCGGCGGCTTGGGACGCGTGAACTGCGTGGCCTTCCATCCCACGGACGCGGCCACATTCTGGGCCGGCACGCCAGGTGGCGGCTTGTGGAAGACCTCCGATGGCGGCATGAGCTGGAGCACCATCAACAGCGACATGCCCGTGCTCGGCGTTAGCGATATCGCTGTGCATCCATCGGACCCCGACATTCTCTTCATCGCCACAGGCGATGCCGAAACAGCATTGGTCGTCCCTTCCAGCACCAAGAGCATCGGTGTTTGGAAGAGCATCGACGGAGGCTCTACGTGGTCCGTCACCGGCCTCAGCATGGATGTGGTGGCGCAGAAGCTCATCGGCCGCCTACTCATCAGCCCAACCGACCCGCAAGTGCTGTTGGCCGCCGCTTCCGATGGCATCTGGCGCACAATGGATGGAGGAGCCAGCTGGGCGAGCGCCGCATCGGGCTGGTTCATCGACATGGAGTTCAAGCCCGATGATCCGCAGGTGGTGTATGCCAGTACGTTGAGCGCAACCGGCAATGCGCAGATCCACCGTTCCGCAGATGGGGGGATCACATGGTCGCAGGCCACCGCATTCACTGGCGCGAGCAGGATCGCGCTGGCTGTGACGCAAGCCGCACCGACAGCCGTGATGGCCGTCTGCGCGGATATGCAAGGACTCGGCGGCCTGGAGGGCCTGTACTACTCGAACAACAGCGGCGCGAGTTTCGGTCAGGCCATTGATGGCAGCTGCGCGAACAACATGCTCCATCGATCATACGATGCATCGAGCTGTGGCGGCCAGGGCGTCTTCGACCTAGCGGCCGCGATTGATCCACTGGATCCCGCCCGCCGGTGGATCGGCGGCATCAACCTGTGGCGAACGGGTGATGCCGGAGCGAGCTGGCAGCTGAACAGCATGTGGACGACCAATGCCCAGCAGAATCCCAACGGCACGCCCTTCCTGCACTCCGACAAGCATTGCATCCAGTTCCACCCGCAGTTTCCGCAAGTGGTGTTCACCTGCAGCGATGGCGGATTGCACGTCACCAACGACCAAGGCATCACCTGGTACGACCGCAGCAGCGGCATGGGCATCAGCCAGATGTACAAGGTGGGCCTTTCGGCGAGCGAGCCGGACAGGGCGCTATGCGGGCTTCAGGACAATGGGCTCAAGCAAATGACCGGCACTACCTGGACGGACCACATCCCGGGGGACCACATGGAGTGCATCATTGACCCGGTGGACTCTGATGTGCAGTACTCCTGTGCGCTTACGGGCCTGCTCTACCGCACGACGGACAACTGGGCCAATCGTACGCTCGTTGCTGACAATATCCCGGGCTTTACCTCTTTCGTGCAGCAGAACGGTTTCGGCCCCGGTGCTTGGGTAACGCCCTTGGCCATGGATCCGACGGACCATGAGACCTTGTTGATCGGGTTCAACGAAGTGTGGCGGTCATCGGACCAGGGCGATAGTTGGGTGCAGGCTTCCAGCTTCAATTCGGCTGCGCAGCTGCGCTCGTTGGTGATCGCGCCGTCGAACAATCAGGTGATCTACGCCGCCACCTACGACACACTGCATCGGACATTCAATGGCGGCGCCGATTGGGAAACTATTCCCGTCAGTACGATCACCGGTGAACCCGGCCCTGCTTTGTCCAGCATCTTCGTGAGCGGCAATGACCCCTTGCTCATCTGGGCTACCATCAGCGGATACGACTCCGGCAACAAGGTGCATCGCTCCGAGGATGGCGGCCTTTCGTGGAGTAACGTATCCGGCTCATTGCCGAATGTGCCGGTGAACTGCGGTGTCTTCGAGGCCGGCAGCAACGATGCCCTGTACATCGGCACCGATGCCGGAGTATTCCACCGGGATGCCGGGATGGCCGATTGGGAGCCCTACGACACGGGAATGCCGCGTGTGCAGGTGAACGATCTGGAGATACACTACACCAGCGGGATCCTCTTCGCGGCCACCTTCGGCCGGGGCCTGTGGAGCACGCCCTTGGCTGAGCCTGCGGCAATCGCCGAGCCTGCGCGCTCTGATCAGGGCTTCGCACTCCTGCCAGGGCCGGTGGCCGGAACCATCTCCGTGCGATTCGCGCATGTGTGCGCAGGGCGACTCGAGGTGCTCACCGCAACAGGCCAGCGTGTGCTGTCATCGCCCACGAGCGCGCCATCGGCGATTGTTGATCTCCGAGATGTTGCACCTGGCATGTATGTCATCGTGGCCTCCTGCGCGAACGGATTGCGCCAGGCGCAGCGCTGGATGCACCGGTAGGCCTTAAGCGACCAGCTCCGCGATTTCCAACCGCAATCTTCTCTTCACTTCCTCGATGTCCACTTCGCCGCCCAGTCCCTATGCAATGCTTGAGAGGCTTCTGTCGGCGATGTCAGAAATGATCAGCTGCGTACATCCTGCGCCTGGCTCACCGCGCCACGATGCGGAGCACTTTGCGCGGGCCTTCGTTCGATGATATCATCAGCGTGTACACGCCAGAGGAGAGTTGACCGCGATTGATGAGCAATTCGCCGCCAGGTTGAACCTGCCATTCGCGCGCCACGCTGCCATGGACATCCACCAGCATCAGGGTGTGCGCGGTGGTCATGGGCTGGCTGAGCACGATGCGCACCAGATCATCGAACGGATTGGGAAGGACCAAGGCTGCTTCTGCGGAGGGCCGGGATACGCTAGTGCTGAGAACGGTCAGGTCCGCACTAGTGGAAGTACATCCGAACGCGCTCATCACCTCACAGGCGTACGCGCCGGGAAAAGTGATTTCGAGGAACTGGCCATTCGCTCCAGCCAGCGGCTCACCATTGAGGAGCCATTGATGATGCATGCCTGGCGATGCCTCCAAGAGGTCAACATCCGCAAGAGTTACCTGGGGATTCCAGAGTGCGCAATCGACCAATGTGGTGGTCGTCGAATTCGTCACAATGGCCGGGTTGATGTCGAAGACGATGTCCGCAGTATTCGTAATAGTGGTCATGTGACCAAGCCCTTCTTGAATGCCAATCCGGAAGCGGAAGAAGCCCTGGCTCCCGAGCGGATTGGCGCCGCTGTCGGGCAACATGATGTTATTGAATCGCACCACGAGCCTGCCGTTGGGCTCGATGACTAGCTGTGTTGGCGCGTGCGAGAATCCGGTTACCTCGAACTGCGAACGGTCCAGCGGGTTCGCCAGCTGGTCCCTGAGTTCCACATTCCATGCAGTGGCCGTTCCTGTGTTCTGGAACCGGATGGTGTACTCCAACGCATCGGTGGTGATGGGAATGGCGCCGACCTCGCCGTATCCCGAGGGCTCCACGATCTTGTCGTTCGGGTCGTACGCACAGGTCACCGTCTCCGTATGCGATGCTTGGAAGCTGCCGGTGACGCTGCCGCCCGGGCTCAAGGTTGTCACTGCCACCGTGGAGTTCACAGTGGTGCCCATGGAAGCCAAGCCAGGTCGTGTCACATGCAATGCGATGCTCCGGACTTCGAAGTAGCCCAACGAGTCGAAGGTCCAAGTGAACAGATTGCCGGCTTGATTCGCGGGCGGCGGGACGCTTGCAACAAGGGTCATCGCAGCATCGAGCTGCAGCGTAATCGTGCCCTGCTCTACTCGGGTGCCTTGATTGGCGTAGTTGAGCCAAAGCGGAGCCGTTGTTCCACACGGACCATTGCCGATCACGATGGATGCGACCACCAATGAGGTGTCCACGTTGGCTGCGTACCCGAAATCGAGCCCTGAGGCCACGGGCGCAGCGTCGGTGAGGCCCACGCTGTACGCAGCCGGGGTGGTCACCAGGTCCCACCAAGCTCCGGCTCCTGCTGAGGCAATCTGGTAGGCGCCCGAATCCAGGCTGAAATGGTACTCCCCGTTGATGGTGGTGAGCGCGTAGGTCAGGTACGGGGTGCAGGTCAGTTGTCCCCAGGACATGCCGGGTTCGTCCGGACCCGCGGCCCCGTCCAAGTCAAGGTCGATGAAGCGTCGGCCTTCTGCCCTGAAGTGGCTGCCGAAGTAGTTCCTATGCCAGAACAGCTTGTTGTCCCACCACGATGCACAAAGCAGCTCTTCGGGCGCATTCAGGTCGAGATTGGAAGCATTCAAGCACATGGGCCCGTCGAATGACGAGGGAATCACCGTGCGCGGCCCGAAAGTGCCGTTGCCCAAGTTCCTGTACATGGCCATTTGGTTAAGGAAGTGCCTCGCGGTGATCACATCCGCATAGGAGTCCCCGTCCACATCATAGACAACCATCGCGTCAGACTCTCCATTCTCACTGCCGAAGGTGATCGGAGAGAACGACCCATTCCCGTTGTTCCGGTACCATCGCATGGGCTGGCTGCCTAGCACCACGTCAATGTCGCCGTCCCGGTCGATGTCTGCTGTCTTGATCATCGGGCCAGTGGACACATTCTCAGAAATCACGATTTGCGAGGAGAACGCACCATCACCCAGGTTCCTGAACCATGCTAACCGGCTGAAGCCAGAAGAGACATGGACGACATCAAGAAGACCGTCGCCATCCAAGTCCGCAAGGTCGAAGGGGACATCACCTGATAAATAGCCCGTTAAGGCTACCGGGTCCCCGAATCCGCCACTGCCATTGTTGAGATGATAGGCAAGGTAGCTGATCCCCCAAACCACAAGGTCAAGGTCGCCGTCCAAATCCAAGTCCGCTGCCATGACCTCCATGGCCTGGTTCGCACTGTTCGAGATTGCCGCCGGATCGGAGAATTCTCCCGCGCCGTCGTTCAGGAAGACCAGGATGCTGTTCATTGTACGCGAGGTGGCGATCACATCGCGGTCTCCGTCGCCATCGATGTCGCCTGCGATGACGCACCGCGTTCCGTACAACGTGTTGGAGATGGTGCGTTGTGCTGCGAACTGCCCATTGCCGAGGTTCATGTACCAAGAGATGCGATGGTCCGTGGCCGAAGCGCACAACACTTCCTTCCTCCCATCGTCGTTAAGATCCCCGGCGGATACCCATGACGCGCCGTCCACCTGTGTGGTCACCTCTTGTTGTGGCCCGAATTGCCCGTTATCCAGGTTCCGATGGAAGGCGATGCGATCGTCTGTGTAACTGCAGTAGCTCACATCCGGCAACCCGTCGCCGTCGAGGTCCTTCACGTTGATGGATCGCACGTATTCGAGCGTGGTGGCCAGCGTGCCGCCCGGAGAGAACGAGCCGTCCCCCTCGTTTCGCGACCAGCGCAACGAGTAGGGTAAGCGGGTGGAGTAAACCAGGTCCGGGACATCATCCTGGTCCATGTCGGCAGCGATGATGTTGTCATGGTCGTACGCGCCTGAGTCAACAATCGTAGGCGAAGGGAATCCCCCGGAGCCGTCGTTGAAGAAGGCGACCAACATGTTGTTGGAATATGAGGAGGTGAACAAGTCGAGCTGACCATCGTTGTTCAGGTCGGCGATTCCGGCCATTTGCAACGTGTCCTGAGCAAGGAACACGACTTGGCGAGCAGAGAACAACCCATTGCCGTAATTGCTGTACCATGCAAGTTCAGCGGTGGTGCCAACGTGGCGCGCAAAGAGGATGTCCTCTCGCAGATCGCCATCCAGGTCGCCTTTTGCCAAGCTGGCTATCCCTGGTCCTGGCGTGTCGAGCACCGACATCGCAGCGAAGAGCCCGCCTCCGAGGTTACGTGTCCATTGAATAGTGCCATCGTATTGGGTACCTACCATGAAGTCGACAAGGGCATCACCATCCACATCCATGGCCATCAGGCAGCGCGGATGATTGCCTGCTTGCGCGATGAGCTGTTCGGGGCCGAAAGCCCCCCATCCGAGGTTCCTCCACCAAAGCACCCTGTCCGGGCCTAGTGAGGTGCCTGCGAGATCCAAGAGTCCATCCGCATCCAAGTCAAGGACGATCAGGTTGTTGATGTATGTGGCGTTGGGCACCAGCACCTGTTGCTCCGCAAAGGCGCCTGCGCCCTCATTGGCATACCATACGATGCGGCTATCGTTCTGGAGAGAAGCTACGAGGTCAGGGTCGCCATCCCCATCCACATCAAGAACAACCTGCGCAAGCGGGCGCCTTGCCTCGTTGAATTCGATGATCTGCTGCGGTCCGAACTGGGCGTAGCCAGCCAACGCGAATGCCAGGGCGCAAGCAACTGCAGGTCCTTTTTTCATGGCTACATACAAACGTAGCGGATCATGAGGAACGGGAACCGCATGTTCATGACGAACTAGCGGTTGGGATATACGGGTCAGAACGTACTCGACATGGCCAGGCGCACTAAGTCCCGTCAGCAAATCAGCTACAAGATTGAAAGGTTCTCATGGCCTTTCAGTTTACCGTCCTGGCGCCGGCGACACCAGCTCCGCATCGAACAGGTCCGCTATCTCCAACCGTAGCCGGTTCTTCACTTCCTGGATGTCCACGTCGCCGCCTAGCTCTTTGGCCATACTCGTAACGCCCTTGTCCGCGATCCCGCACGGCACGATGTTCTGGAAGTAGCTGAGGTCCGTGTTCACGTTGAACGCGAAGCCGTGCATGGTGACCCACCGGCTCGCGCGGATGCCGAAGGCGCAGATTTTTCTTGCCTTCTGCGGCTCGTTGAAGTCGAGCCAGACGCCTGTGAGCCCTTCAATCCTTCCGGCTTTGATGCCGTATGCTTCCAACGTGCCGATGATGGCCTCCTCCAGCGTGCGCAGGTAGCGGTGGATGTCTGTGAAGTGGTGATCGAGGTCGAAGATGGGATAGCCCACGATCTGCCCCGGGCCGTGGTAGGTGATGTCACCGCCGCGGTCGATGGGGAAGAACTGGACGCCCTTCTCGCGCAGGCCCTGCTCGTTCAATAGCAGGTGGCTCTGCTTGCCGCTCTTGCCCAGCGTATACACGCGCGGGTGCTCGCAGAAGAGGAGGTGGTCCTCCGTGGGCAGTTGCTCGTTCTCGGGCAGGGAGCGATTAGCGATCTTCCTATCGATGGTCTCCTTGAAGAGGCGCGTCTGCAGGTCCCACGCGGTGGCGTAGTCGATGAGGCCCAAGTCGCGGAAGTGGATGTGGCGCATGGTGTTTGCCGCAGAGGCGCAGAGGCGCGGAGAATGCGAATTCAGGGTTCGTCCAATCCGTTAACGACGCGCCGCACGCCTTCCGTGAGCACCGGCTCGTTGAAGTTCATGAGTAATCCGAGTTTGCAGCCTGTGAGTTTCAAGTAGCTCAGCAGTTGCGCGCGATGGACTTCCTGCAAGACCTCTATCGCCTTGATCTCCACGATGATTCGCTGGTCCACCCAGAGGTCGATCCGAAAGCCCAAGTCGAGCCGCTCCCCCTTGTATCGTACAGGCACAGGATGCTGCTGAAGGAATGGGATGCTCGCTTCACGTAGTTCACGCGCAAGGCAATGCTCATAGACGCTCTCCAACAACCCTGGGCCGAGTTCCCGATGAACTTCAATGGCCGCTCCGATGATTGCCCCGGAAAGCTCGCGGTACAGCATCTGTATTCTCTGCGCCTCTGCGCCTCTGCGGCTAATTATTTGACCTCCGCCAGCTTCCCCTTCAGCATGTTGATCACCGCGATCTCGCTGGGGTCCACGCCCTTCTTCTCAGCCCAGTAGAAGCTCACCCAATCGCCGAGGTTGATCAGGTAAAGCTGCCGCGCGAAGGCGGTATCGCCCTGGCTCCAAACGTCGTGGATGTGCGGCGTGTACTTGCGGAAGACCTCTTTGTTGATCTCCATGCGGATCTGGCTGCGCTCGTGGTCCTCCTTGTGCCGGAAGATCACCACTGCGATATCGTCCTTGCCTCCGGCCCAGCCCACCAGCTCGTTGTGGTTCATCTCCGGGATGGCGTGGTGCCAGCAGAGCTCTTTGCTGTTCTCGTTCACCTGCTGCCGGAAGCGGATGCTCACGGCCTCGGTGCTGGCCTCGCTGTAGATCACCAGGCGCTTGCCCACCAGCTTCTCCGTGAGCTCCTGCGCGGCCTTCTTGATGTCCTCCTTCTCCTGCTCCAGCATGTTCGCGGCTGTCTTGATCGCGCCCTCGAAGCCATCGCCGATGATGCCGAAGTGGTGCAGCACATAGAACTGCTGCACCAGTGAGTAGGCCAGCATGGTGCGCGGTGGATTGCCCCCCGGTATCACGATGTGATCCAGGCCCTTCGCTTTGGCCATCTCGAGCATGGAGCCGCCACTGGTCACCACGCATACCCGGGCGCCTTTGCTCAGCGCCTGCTCCATGGCGGCGATGGTCTCCTCCGTGTTGCCGCTGTAGCTGCATGCGATTACCAGGCTCTTGTGGTTCACATAGCCCGGCAGGTAGTAGTTGTTGTAGACCTCGATGGGGCACTTGGCCTCCTTGTGCACCAATTGCGCGGCGATGCGACCGCCGATGCCGCTGCCACCAAGGCCGGTGACCACTACGTTCCCGTAAGGCCCGCCGGGGGCTTTCAGTTGGGCCTTGCGGCCGATCTCCAGGGCTTCCTTCAGTTGCTTGGGGAAGGCGTCGATGAGGTGCTGCATGTGCTGTTGAATGCGGGCCGAAATTAGGGGCGCTCATACGCTGAAGGAGCGGGGCGGGTTGTCCGGATAACTTCGCCGCCCTGCCTGTGGTAGGCAGCCTCTTTTCCGCATCCATGTCCAACGTCCTTTCCGATCAAGAAGTCATCCGCCGCGAGGCGCTCCAGAAGCTCCGCGCCCTCGGCATCGACCCCTTCCCCGCCGCCGAGTACAAGGTGAGCGCCACCGCTGCCGATGTGAAAGGCCTGTTCAAAGAAGAAGGCGAGCCTGCGCAGGTGAGCATCGCGGGCCGCATCATGAGCGTGCGCGTCATGGGCAAGGCCAGCTTCGCCGTCCTGCGCGACCACACCGGCGACCAGCAGATCTACGTGGCGCGCGATGAAGTGGCCCCCGGCGAGGACAAGGCGATGTACGATGAGGTGTGGAAGCACCTGCTGCACCTTGGCGATTTCATCGGAGTGACGGGGCATGTGTTCAAGACCCGAACGGGCGAGATCACCGTTCACGTGAAGCAGCTCACCATCCTCGGGAAGGCGCTGAAGCCGCTGCCGGTGGTGAAGACCGACGACGAAGGCAACGTGCACGATGCCTTCACCGACCCCGAGCAGCGCTACCGCCAGCGCTACGTCGACCTCAATGTGAACCCTGGCGTGAAGGAGACTTTCCTCAAGCGCTCGCGCATCGTCACGGCCATGCGGGCCTTCATGACTGAGAGCGGCTATCACGAGGTGGATACGCCTGTGCTGCAACCCATCCCCGGCGGCGCGGCGGCACGTCCTTTCGTCACGCACCACAATGCGCTCGACATCCCGCTCTACCTGCGCATCGCCAACGAGCTCTACCTCAAGCGCCTCATCGTAGGCGGCTTCGAGGGCGTGTTCGAGTTCAGCCGCAACTTCCGCAACGAGGGCATGGACCGTACGCACAACCCGGAGTTCACCATCATGGAGCTCTACGTGGCGTGGAAGGACTACCGCTGGATGATGGGCTACATGGAGCGCATGCTCGAGCAGGTGTGCATCGCGGCGAATGGCAAGGCCGAAGCCACCTTCGGAGAGAACACGATCCAGTTCACAGCGCCCTTCAAGCGCATCACCATGTGCGGCAGCATCCAGGAGAAGACCGGCGCCGATGTGCTGGAGCTGGACGAAGCCGCCCTGCGCTCGCTCTGCGCGAAGCACCAGATCCATGTGGAGCCCAGCATGGGCAAGGGCAAGCTCATCGATGAGCTTTTCAGCGCGCTGGTGCAGCCGGAATTGATCCAGCCCACCTTCGTGTGCGACTTCCCGGTGGAGATGAGCCCGCTGTGCAAGAAGCACCGAGACGATGCACGCCTCACCGAGCGCTTCGAGCTCTTCGTGAACGGCTTCGAACTGGCCAATGCCTACAGCGAGCTCAACGACCCCATCGATCAGCGCGAGCGCTTCGAGGCGCAGTTGGAATTGCAGCAGCGCGGCGACGATGAGGCCATGTTCATCGATCAGGATTTCCTGCGCGCGCTCGAGTACGGAATGCCGCCCACGAGCGGCGTGGGCATCGGCTTGGACCGCCTGGTGATGCTGCTCACCAACAACCCGGCGATCCAGGAGGTGCTGCTCTTCCCGCAGATGCGGCCGGAGAGGCCCAACTAAGGGAAGCGTTCCACCCGCTCCATCACATCACCCACTTGGAGCATCCACACCACGTCCATACCGCTCACCACTTCACCGAAGCGCGTGTAGCGGCCATCGAGGTGCGGCGCGGCGCTGTGCGTGATGAAGAATTGGCAGCTCTCGGTATCAGGGCCTGCTGAAGCAAGACCTACGGAGCCCGCGGTGAACGGCGAGCGGCCGATCTCCGTGCGCAGCGTCCACGGCATGCCGCCGTAACCATCGCCGCGCGGACAGCCGCCCTGCACCACGAAGTTGGGCACCATGCGGTGGAAGGCCTTGCCGTTGTAGTACCCAGCGGTCACCAGAGAATCGAAGGCGAGGCTGCTGCCGGGGCATTCGTTCACATCGGTAGCGATGATGATCTGGCCCTTGTTCGTGATGATTCGGTACTGCTGGCCCTGCTTCAGGGCGAGCAGTTTTTCCTTGTCGATTGGATGATTGAATGCCGGGCGCTCATGTGCAGGCGGCAGCAGGCCATCGCGCTTGGCGATTGCCTTCTGCAAGAGCAGTCTGGCCTCCAAGTCTCGAATCGGCCCCAGGGGCGCGAATGCCTGCTGCTCTACTTCGGGAGGCAGCAGGATGCGGATCACCTCAGCTTTCTCCTGCTCTATCGACTCGGCCGCAGCGCTGATCAGACCCGCATCGCCAGTGTGGACGGCTTCCGAGATCACCGATGCCAGTTCGGCGTACTGGGCCTCCACGTTCGTGAACCGGGCGCGCGACATATGGTCTCGGGCAATGGCAATGGCTCCTTGTAGCGCCGCTTGCCGTATCACCGCATGCTCCGTGCTCCTGATCATGGAGAGCACAAGACCAAGATCCAGCCAGCATCCCGCTGAAAGCAGCGCTGAAATAGCTCGCGCTTTATCATACGGAGAGGTCGTGAGCCTATGGAATCCCTCGAGTTGCTCGCACAGCCCACCCTTCGATTCAAGGGTGGAATGCTTCGCGGCCAATCCGAGCAGCGCGATTCCCAGAGCCTGATCCGCTGCATCCTTCTGATGGAAGTGGCACTGAAGCGGGTTGAGGTAAACACGTGAGTTGAGTGCTTCCAGCCCGGCGATCCGTAGCTCCAAGGTTCGGGCCGCGTCGAAGAGCTCCTCGTCCGTGATGCAGTTGAGCGCTGTACAGGTACGAATCGCATTCACGCGAGTCCCGCGGTCCAGTTCGTTCCGAGCAAGCGCATGCAAGGAAGCAGTGTCGGCCATGGGTCCCAGCTTTCGCATGGCCAGCGCGGCTCGCGCGCGCACCTCCGCATCAGAATCGGCCATGAGCCTGCTGATCTCCTCTGGTGAATGGATCAGGAGACTGTCCGGCAATCGCCTTAACGCATCGGCCGCCCGCACGCGTTCATGTCCGGTGCTCCTTTCGAAGTAGTGCAGGATTGCATTGGCATCCATCAGGCGCCCGGCCCGCTGCGTCGCCGTGAAGGCCGAGGCCTCGAACGAGGCGAGCATCGCCGAGTCCTTCAAATCCGCGGTCAGCTCAGCCATGCGTTGAAGCGCGAGGCTGTCCCCCACGAAGCCGAGCGCGTATGCGGCCGTCGCACGAACAGTGGCGATCTCGTCCGAGAGGGCCTCCAATAGGCAAGGTGTCGCCAAGTTGTCCTGCACGCTCGCGAGACCCAGCGCTGCGGCTTCTCGCACTTCGGGGGCTTCGTGCTCCAACAGCGCGCAGAGCGCATCAGCATCGCGGTGCTCCTGCGCTTCGAGCACCGGCCAGAGGCGCTCATCGGCCCAGCGATTCGGTGGTGGTGCCGCCGATTGGCAAGCATTGAGCAGGAGAATAGCAGGCATCAGGTGGCGCATGCCGCCAAGATCGTGATGTCGATCAAGTATCGGCCTTGGCGGTCCACACAGAGGCGTAGCCGTTGTCGAAGGTCTTCCAGTAGTGGGACTCCAGTACAGGTTGCCAATGGCGCAGCCATCGTGCGCGCAGGCCGCGGTCGGGACCCAAAAGCAGCACCTGATCAATCATTGGTTGCTGTCGCTCTCCCCAATGCGCTGGCAGCGCGCTCGGCTCACTCGCGAGTTCCCAGAAGCGGTATTGGACACGGCGGGGCCCCATCGGTGCGAAAGCCCGGGCACGGATCGGCGGACCCGGAAGCACCACGCCGTCATATGCCATGGCGAGCATGGCAGGAGCGTGCTGGAGGAGCCAGTTCTTCTCTGCACCACCCACCAGCACAACACCATTCGGCTCAAGCTGCGCTGCGACCTCTTCGATGAGCGCGTGCTGGTCCGCCAATCCGGAGAGCGTCATTTCCGCATTTCCCCAGCGGATGAGCTGCACAGGCAGCATCATCAACGAGAAGAGCATCATGGTGCTTCGTAATGTGCTGGAAGCCCGCGCATGCATGGTGCAGAGCCAAGGAACCAGGATTAGGAGGCCGATCCATTGACAGCGTTCGCTGAGATACAGAGCTTGCGCCCGTTCCGAGGTGAGCAGCAACGAGGCCAGCATGCACGCTGCCGCCATGATCAGCAGGGAGTCGCTTTGGATCATGCGAGGACCCAGCTTCCATCGAACCGCCAGACCGCAGACGACGGCACAGGCCAGGAGCGTGCACAGGATCAGGAGTGGAACTCGCTCGAGCGAAAGGTCCAGCAGCAGCAGCGGTCGAGCCAGCGGAAAGTCGCGCAATTCGATCGGTTGCCATTCACCGGACGCGCGCACCTCGTCGAGGGTCGCGTTCAACCAGATGACGAACGCGACCAGGAGTGCGGAGCAGGCAAGTGCGGTGATTGTCCGGCGCATCCGCGCAGTATGGCTCGTTGAATAAGGCCTGGAGACCTCATCCACCATAACCGAGACCGCAAGCAGCCCGGCCATCAACGGCAAGGCGGCACGGTGGGAGGCGCAGGCCAGGAAGGCTGCGACCATCACGCCGGACCAACGTGCCAACGGTTCCTTCCTCCGGAAGTACCAAGCCACGGCAAGAAAACAGAGGCCCACCCCAAAGTGAAAATGGTGGAAGCCCATGATCAGCAGGTAGCTGAATAGAATGGGAATAGCCCAGAGCACGGAGGGCGAAAGCCTATCCGTGCTGCTGCGGATCAATGCAAGCAGCGAGAGACCCACGAATGCGGCGCTGAGGAATGCCAACGAGCGGTCAGCCAGTTCCACCGGGAGGTACCGCATCATCAGCATCATGGGAAGCTGGCTCCAATACGCCGGCAGGCTGGCGGAATCGTAGGTCATGCCGTCCGCAACGAAGCGGTGGCCGGTCAAGCTCGCTTCAAGGATCAGCGCGTGGAGCGCGTGCCTGGGACCATCAACGGTGGCGAAGCCCCGAAACAGGAATGGTACTGCGGCGACGAGCAGCACAACCGCGATCGGGGCGAATCGCGCGAATCGCAGATGGCAAGGGTGCGGTGCCGAGTGGGTAGCGCTACGGAGCATCCGATACGAGGCCTTGCGCAGTGTTGCACATGGCTATCTAGACGCTAATCGCAAGCAACCGCTGCCTTGTCCGGGCTTGATGGATAGAAGCCTCAGCTCGCGATGCTCTCCGCCGAAACGATGTCCGCGGGCGCGATGGGGATCACCTGCGCGGAGCCTCCATGCGTGAGGCGCTCGTAGTCGCGCACGCTGGCGAAGAAGAGGCGCTTGGTGCCGTCGGCGCCAGCGCTCTCGCTGGTCTCCACTTCCCACACCACGCCGAAGACCTCCTTGCCGCTGCGCAGCTTGAAGCGGCAGTGCTGGTGGGCGAACTTTCGGAGGTTGGCGACTTCCATGGCAATAGCGACAGCGGAAAAGTAGGAGAGTGCGAAGGCGGAGCGCTGATCCAATTATCAACAGCGCGTGCCAACCTGTGGAAAAACGGATGGTAGCGATGCGCTATTGCGCGCCGTCACCGGAAGCTGATCCGCTGAAGCGCAGGGAGAAGATCAGCGCTTCGAGCTCGCGCACATACGGCCGCTTGTCGAATTGCGGCGCGTACGCGAATCCTTCGACGGTGATGATGCGCTTCCCACTCGGATCAAGCGTACTCAAGCTCACGAAGGGTCCGCCCATTTTCGCACCATGCATCCCGTAGAGGCCATGCAACAGGTAAGCGAATCGCCCATCGAGTTGCACCGCGCGGCCGCTTGGCATCAGGTCCATCTCCTCGAACGCGCGGCGCACCACCATGTACGACCCGGGATCGGGGCCATCGATGCGCTGCTTGGTGGCCGCATCACGCAGATCAACCAGGTAGGGCACGTTCCAGGTGCTGTCGCTCACATAAGGGTGACTATGGATGAGCACGCCTTCGATCACGTTATGCTCCAGTCCGCCACCGGCCAAGATGCGGTCGCGTTGAAGCCAGGTGATCACGGAATCCTGCTTCATCATGCGGTATCCTCCCGGCACATCGAGCTCGATGCCGAGTGATGCGCGCAAACTGCTGGCGAGCGCAGCGTCGCGTTCGCGCTTCAGCCGAGCGCCGGTGCGTGAGCGATGGTGGTCCTCGAACGCGCGGACCACCACATCGGCATTGGCGCTGAACAGCGCGTTCCAGGCCTCGGGCTTTCCTGCTCCAATGCGCGCCACGAGCTGGCCACGCGCATGTTGGTCGCGGAGCATGAGCACCCCTGAGCTGTCCTCCCCGAAGGCGGCGTAGAGCACGCTGTGGTGCGCTTGCAGCAGGCTGGCGAAATCCTCCGGGCGGCACTGGGCCACCCGGAAGAGCGCCTCGCGCTGGGGCATGCCTTGCATGGGTTGTTCCAGGATCGAGCGGACCAGCGCGCCGGGCTCGCTCTCCCAATGTCCCTTCGGCATCACCACGAGGATCTCCTCGGGACCGCCGGCACTATCGGGCAGCCGCTTCCGGGAATCATCGCAGCCCGCGAGCAAAGCGACGAATGGGAGCGCGAACAGGCCGTGCTTCATCCTTGCGGGGCACGCACGCGGATGCGCGCGCCGGGTTTCAGGCCGTCCGGCAGTCCGCCGTTCAGGCTGCGCAGTTCCTCGACGCTGAGGCCCGGGTGCCGTTGCGCGATGCTCCAGAGCGTGTCGCCCGCCTGCACCACGTAGTACCCGTTGGTGTCGGAACCGGGGCCGGCATTGGCCGCGCGCTCCGCACCCGGCACGCTCGCACGCACCACCAGCTTCTGTCCGGGTCGGATTATGTCGCCGCGCAGGCCGTTGAGCTTGCGCAGTTGCGCCACGCTTACGCCATAGCGCTTGGCAATGGTGCCGAGTGATTCGCCCTTGCGCACGGTGTGATGCTTGTCGGCGGCGCGCGCCGATGCCGCTGGCGCGGCTTTCGCGACAACAGGCGCTGTGCCCGGATTGGCCGCGTAGTAACTGTAGCGCAGCAGCTCCTCGTTGCTGATGTACACGGGCACGGCGTCCTTCGGCAAATAGATGCTCACGGACTGATCCACGTCGGGCACGATGCCAAGCTTGAAGGTGGGATTCAGGTCGCGCAGCTCCTGCACCGTGCCGCCGGTGAGCACAGCGATGGCGGCGAGGTCGAGCGGATGGCACACTTGCACGGTGTCCACCTCGTAGGCGCAATAAGTGGGCGCGATGGGGTAGATGTTGTGATCCGCATGATGCGCGAAGAGGTAATTCACCGCGATGAAGGCGGGTACGTATCCGCGCGTCTCGCGCGGCAGGTAGTCGTAGATCCTCCAATAGTCCTTCACGCCACCTGCACGACGGATGGCCTTGTTCACGTTGCCAGGGCCGCAGTTGTATGCGGCCAGCGCCAATTCCCAATCGCCGTACACGCGGTGCAGGTAAGTCAAGTAGCGGCAGGCGGCCTCGGTGCTCTTGTGCACATCGTGGCGCTCGTCTATATAGCTATCAGCCTTCAGCCCGTAGAGCTTGCCGGTGGGCAGCATGAATTGCCACAGGCCCACGGCGCCGGCGCGCGAACGGGCGCTCGGATTCAGCGCGCTCTCCACCACGGCGAGGTACTTCATCTCCAGCGGGATCCCATGGCGGTCCAGGTATTCCTCGAAGGTGGGGAAGAAGAGCTCGGCCAGGCCCAGCATGCGTGAGCTCATCTCGCGCTTGCGCACCATGTAGAGGTCGATGTACGACTGCACCACGCGGTTATACACTAAGCTGAAAGGCGAGTTCGCATCGAGCACGGCCACGCGCTGCTGCATGATCTCCTCACTCCATGCCGGGACATGATCCGGCGCGAAGCCATGCGCGTTATGGTGCGCCGTATCAATGGTGAATGGTGAATGCTTGACCCAATGCAGGTTGGCCAGGTCATCCAATCGAGCCATCACGGGATCATCGGCGGGCAAGGCGAGCGGCGCCTCGCGCTGCGCGAGGCAGCATGCGGGCAGCAGCAGGGCGGCAGCGGTGATTCGACGGAGCAAAGGCATGGTGCCGAAGGTACCCGTAATACGCAGGAAGGGCCGCAATCGTATGCGTGCGGTTCGTTCACAGCAGCGTGTGGACGCTACGAACCGAAGAGCGCGTGCGCTGCTTGCAGCAAGCGCTCCTCATCGAAAGGCTTCGCCATCAGCTGCACGCCGAATGGCAGGCCGTTGCTGTGCGTTCCAGTGGGCAGGCTGATGGCTGGTGTTCCCGCTAGATTGGCCTGCACCGTGAAGATGTCCTGCAGGTACATGCCCACGGGATCGGAGATCTCGCCGGGCGAGAAGGCTGTGCTCGGGCAGGTCGGGCCGAGCAGCAGGTCGAATTGGTCGAAGGCTTCCAGCGTGCGGTCGCGCAGGATGCGCCGCACGCGCTGGGCCTTGGCGTAATAGGCATCGTAGTAGCCTGAGCTCAGGACGAAGGTTCCCAGGAGGATGCGCCGCTTCACCTCTGGCCCGAAGCCTTCGGTGCGGCTCAGCCGATAGGTCTCCTCTACGCCCTTCGCCTTCTTGCTGCGCTGCCCGAAGTGGATGCCATCGAAGCGCGCGAGGTTGCTGCTGGCCTCGGCCGTGGCCAGGATGTAATACGTGGGCACCTGGTGATCGAGCAGCGGAACCTCCACGGCTTCCACCGTGTGGCCATCGCGCCGCAAGCGGTCGATCTGCCGCTGCAGATGCGCCACCACCTCGGGATCCATGCCTTCGCGTTCCAAGCCTTCACGGAAATATCCGATGCGCAATTTGCCGGGGTCGCGGAGGGCGATGGGTTCATTCGGCTTCCGGCTCGTGGTGCTGTCGTGCGGGTCGCTGCCAGCGATAACGCTGTACATCAGAGCAGCATCCTCTACCGTATGCGCGAACGGCCCTATCTGGTCGAAGCTGCTGGCGAACGCGATGAGCCCGTACCGGCTCACGCGGCCATAGGTGGGCTTGAAGCCGACCGTGCCCGTGAACGAGGCGGGCTGACGGATGCTGCCGCCGGTATCGCTTCCCAGTGCGACATGCACGATGCCCGCAGCCACGCTGGCCGCCGCTCCACCACTGCTTCCGCCGGGCACCTTCGTGGGATCCAACGGGTTCTTCACGTTGCCGAAGGCGCTGTTCTCGTTGCTGCTGCCCATGGCGAACTCGTCGGAGTTGGTGCGGCCGATGATCACCGCGTCGGCAGCGAGCAGGCGCTCAACCACGGTTGCGCTGTACAATGAGGTGAAGCCCTCGAGGATGCGCGAAGAGGCGCTCACCCTATGGCCTTGATAGCAGATGTTGTCCTTGATGCTCACCAGCATGCCCGCGAGCGGACCTGCGGCGCCGGACTTCAGCTTGGAATCCACATCAGCAGCCTTGGCCAACGCGCTCACCGGGAATAGCTCGAGGAAGGCATTCAGGCCCTTGAGGCGCTCAGCTTCCGCCAAGGAGCGCTCGACAAGCTGTGTAACCGTGGTGCCTTGGGCTAAGGCGGCGCGGGCCTCGGAAAAGGTCTTCGGGATGCTCACGCCAGCGGCTACTTCGCGTCGTCCTTCTTGTCATCAACGCCATCCTTGGCGTTCTTGAACTCCTTCATGCCTTGGCCAAGGCCTCGCATGAGCTCGGGAATCTTCTTGCCGCCGAAGAGCAGGAGCAGCACCACCACAACGAGGACGATCTGCCAAGGGCCAATGGAACCGATCAGGGCAAAGGCGGGGATGAGGCTCATGGATTAGCTGTTGATGTGCGCCTGCTTGCCGCAGGCGGGCCAAAAGTAGCCGTTTCAGGCGGCCTACTCCCGGTATAGCCACAGTGCAGGGTCCACATTCACCAGCCCGTCGGCCGTGATCTTCCAGACCTCGATGTGCGCCACGGCGCCATCGTCGCCGGTGAGCACCGCGCCGAGGGCCTGCTTGGTGTCCACCTTCTGGCCCTTGGCCACGCTCACGCTGGCCAGGTTGCTGTACACCGTGCGGTAGGCGCCATGGCTCACGATCACGGCCTTGCCCGCGCCGGGAAGCACGATGACGCTGGTGACCTCGCCCCGGAACACCGCCCGCACACCCGCTCCTTTCTCGGTGGTGATGTCGATGCCGTTGTTGTCGATCACGATGCCCTTGAGCACCGGATGCGGCTGCTTGCCATAGCGGCCGGTGATCACGCCTTTCTCCACGGGCCATGGCAATTTGCCCCGGTTCTTCTCGAAGTCATTGTTCAATTCGCGCGCCTCTGGGGTCAGCGTGATGTCGAGCTTCGCGGGCTTGCCCGTGCTGCCCTTGGGCACAGCCTTGGGCTTCACGGCATCCTCGATGGCTTTGCGGATGGCGGCTTCGAGATTGCGCCTCTGGCCCTCCTGCTTCTTCTGCGTCTCGCGCAAACGGCCTTCCTCCTTCCTCAGGCTGGCCAACGCGCTCTGCTGGCCGGCGCGGTCGGTATCGAGCTTGCGCTTCTCCTGCACCTGTTCGCCCAGGATCACGGCTTTCTCCTGCCGCTGCTGCTTAAGGGCTTCGACGCGCGCATTCATCGAAGCCTGCGTCTCTTCGATGAGTGCGGCTTGGCGCCGGCGCTGTGCTGCGAGCTGGTTGATGTAGCGGCTGCGGCGGAAGGCCTGTTGGAAGCTGCTGCTGGCGAAGAGGTAGCTGAGTCGGTCGTGGGCGCTCCTGTTGCGATAGGCGGCGGCGATCATGCGCGAGTAGCCTTCCTTCAGCGTGGACAGGTCCGCCTCGAGGGCTGCGATCGTTTCCTCATCCTGGCGGATCCGGTCATCGGCGGCGCGCACCTCACTATCCATGGTCCGGATGAGCTGCGCGCGCGCAGCGATCTGGCTCTCGAGCAGCGCCAATTGCTCCTGCGTGACGCGCTGTTCCTTGCGCGCCTGCTCGATCAGCGCGGTGGTGGTGCGGATCTGCTTGTCCAGCGCATCGCGCCGCTTCTCCAGCTCTTTCTTCGATTGGCCCCAAGAGAGGGCGACCGTGAGCAGGAGCGGCAGCAGGGCGCAAGCGCGCAGGAATCGATCACGGCATCGGCTCATACTTCTCGGGGATGCGGAAACTCATTTGCACGGGTCCTTCGAGGTCGATGCGGTTGATGCTGATCACAGCGCTCACCATGCGGCCGGGCTCGCTGAGTGTGATGCGTATGCGCGTGGGAAGGTGCTGGATCTCCGGTCCCCCGCGCTCTTCATAGCGCAGATCGGCGGTCTTATCGTTCACGAGGTTCACCAATTGCACGCGCGCGACCCTGAAGCTGTCCGGATCGATGTGGTAGCGGTGCACGATGGCCTCCTTCACTTCCGCTTTGCGGAGCGTGCGTTCCAAGCGGCGCTCGCGCATGTCGCGGTCGCGCGCCAGCGTATCACCGGGGCTGATGTCCTCTGCGGCTCGGATGAAGCGGCGCTTCTCTCGGCTCGTGAGCACATAGAGGCCCGCCTCCCGGTCGATCCGGTAGCGCTCTGCGGAGTCCAATGCGAGGGCCTCGCCGTTGAGGGCCCGTTGCAGCAGGGCAAGCTCAGGCACAAGGCCGAATCGATTCCGGGTATCGGAGGTGTCACCGGCGAAGTACTGATCGTTGATCCGGTCCATGATCCTCAGGCTATCCGTGGTGAGCAGCGCCCGGGCAGCCTCGATCCCTAGCAAAGGCACAACGCTCACCCAAAGTGCGCTGTCATGCACGCTGCGCAGATGGGCCTTGAAGCTGCGCTCCTGGTCGGGCATGGTGAGGTCCACATCGGCCTTTGCGGAGTAATAGCGCACAGGCGGGTGTCGCTGGGCCCATGCGCGCTCCAGCACTTTCTCAGCCGAGCGCACAGGCAGCTCGCGGTCAAGAGCGATGTTGCGCCGCCCCTTGCACGCCGAGGCGACGAGCGCGGGCAGCAGCAGGGCGATGGCGATGCGCTTCATTCCACGCGCCGCCCTTCGGTGATCTTGCGGTCGATGGCCTCGCTGGCGCCGCCGCGCGCCTTGGCCTGCTTCCAATGCTCCAAGGCGAGCGCCTGCTCGCCCAATTCGAAGAGGATGTCAGCGTAATGCTCATGCAGCTCACCGTCGGGGTTCGGCGAGCCGGCCAGCGCCTTCTCCATCCAGATGCGGGCATCAGCATAGCGCTTCAGCTTGAAGAGCACCCACGCGTAGGTGTCCTGGTAGCTCGGCTGGCCGGGTGCGAGCTCGTTGCTCCGCTTGCTCATGCGCTCGGCTTTCTCCAGCTGATCGCCGCGCAGGCTGAGGTAATAGGCGTAGTTGTTCAGTGCAGTGGGGTCGTCGGGCAGCAGCGCGAGCGCCTTGTCGTAGGCCTGGTCGCTCTTGGCGAATTGCTTCGATGCGTTGTAGGCCTCGCCGAGGCTGCTCCAGAACTGCGCGGTGAGCGGCGGATTGTCCACCACCAGGTCGCGGCCGGTGACCAGCGCCTCGATCGCCGCTTCATGCTGATCGAGCTGTGAATGCCCGATGCCCTTGTACAAGTACGCCTCCGGCGATGTGGGGAAGAGCTCTATGGTGAGGCTCGCATCCTTCACCAGCGATTCATGATCGCCCAGCTGAAGGTCGAGTTGCAGCAATTGCGCGTGGATGGGGAAGCGGCCCTGCTCCAGCGCCAACGCCTTGCGGAACTGCTCGCGCGCCTCTGCGGCCTTGCCATCGCGCAGCAGGAAATCGCCATGGATGGTGTGCGGCTTCCCGCTCTCAGGGTGCGCCTTCTCTAGGGACTCGATCAGCGCATAGCTGCGGCGGATCAGGTCGGGCCGGTCCTCGGGCTTCTCGCCTTCGTTCTCGGTCATCTC
This sequence comes from Flavobacteriales bacterium, assembly GCA_016716605.1. NCBI lineage: Bacteria > Pseudomonadati > Bacteroidota > Flavobacteriia > Flavobacteriales > Flavobacteriales bacterium. The sequence continues at coordinate 824,727 of JADJWA010000001.1, read as the reverse complement.
GAAGAAGCCGATGAGCACCTGCATCTTGGCGTCGATGTCCACCTCGGGGTCCGCGAAGGCTTCGCCCAGTTCGCGGTAGGCCTCATCGAAGCGACCTGTGCCGTAGTAGTGCTCCGCGAGCGAGATCCGCAGCATGCTGTTGCCCGGATCGATTGCGAGCGCCTTGCGGTACTGTTCCAGGGCTTGGTCGTGCTTGCCCTGCTCGTCGTACACCTCGGCCAGCATGCCCGAGTACTCCGAGCTGGTCGGGTAAGCGGCGATCGCACGGCTCAGGAGATTCTCGGCATCGGCCCATTGGCCCAGGGCCATGTACGTGCTGAAGGCATGATGCACGAGGCCTTCGCCCAAGCCGAAGCGCATCTCCGCATCGCCATATGCCTTGGCAGCATCACTGGGCTTGTTGGCGTAGGCGTAAGCAGCGGCGAGGTCCAGGTACACCTCGTAGCGCTCGGGCCATTGCTCCAGGATGCCCTTGTACACCCCGATGGCCTCTTCGGGCTTGCTGCCTTGGCGATAAAGGTCGGCGAGGAGGAATCGGTACCAGATGTTGCTCTTATCGGCGGCTACCGCCTGCTTGGCATAGTCAACGGCCTGGCTGTAATTCTGGCCCTGGTGGTAAAGCTTGGACAGCTCGAACATGGCCGCACCGTTCTGCGGGTCGTACTTCACGCATTGCTGGTACAGCACCAGTGCTTTGGGCAGCTCGCCACGCATCCGGGCTTGCGTCGCCTCCATGTACAAGCGCATCACCTGCGCGCGCTTATCGCCGTCGGTGCGCGTGCCGGTGCCTCCGTCGGGTCCCGCCTCCGCGCTGGCCACGGGTTTGGCGCCGCCGCATGCCGCGAAGATCAGCGCGATGATCACGGCGAGGAGGGCTAGGCGGTGCTGCTGCATGCGCTTGTTGATCAGGAAACGGTGCTATCGTCGCTCAGGCTGAGGTCCATGGCCCTGCCGGTCACTTGCGCGCGCTGCCCGATCATGCTGTTGTCGATCACGGCGTCCAGTACACGCGAATCGCCGCGCAGGATCGAATTGCGCACCACGCTGTTCTCAACAAGCGCGCCGGGCTCCAGGGAAACGTTCGGCCCGATGATGCTGTTCACCAGCGTCACGTTCTCGCCGATGAAGCAGGGCGAGATCACCAGGCTGCCGTTGAGCCTCGCCTTGGGGCTCACCAGCCCGGGTGCATCCTTCAGGAAGCCGAGCACCTTGGTGTTGGTATCCACCATCGCGTTCTTGTTGCCGCAGTCCATCCACACATCCACGCTGCCGGCCTTGAAGCGCGCGCCCTTGCGCTTCATGTTCTCCATGGCGTTGGTGAGCTGGTACTCGCCCTTGTCCTTCACATCGTTGTCGATGAGCCACTGCATCTCGTTGCGGAGGCGCTCGCCATCGGCGAAATAGTAGATGCCGATGATGGCCAGGTCGCTCACGAAGGTCTGCGGCTTCTCCACGAACTCGGTGATGATGCCTTCGCCATCGAGCTTCACCACGCCGAAGGGCCTGGGGTCCTCGACCTTGTTCACCCAGATCACGCCATCGCAGTCCTTGTCGAGCTTGAGCTGCGCGCGGAAGAGCGTATCGGCGAAGGCCACGATCACGCGGCCGCTGAGCGCTTTCTCCGCGCAGAGGATGGCATGCGCCGTTCCGAGCGCCACCTCCTGGTAATGGATGCTGCCTTTGGCGCCGATGGCCGTGGCGATGGCCATGAGCTCTTCCTCGACCTTTACGCCGAAGGAGGGATGCACCACGTAGGCGACCTCTTCCACAGGCTCACCGGCCACGGCGGCCAGATCCTCCACGAGGCGTTGCACGATGGGCTTGCCCGCGATGGGCAGCAAGGGCTTGGCGGTGGTGTGGGTGTGCGGACGCATCCGCTTGCCCATGCCCGCCATAGGGACGATGATCTTCATTCGGTTCTCTTCTCAGCGGGTGCCGGTATGCCCGAAGCCGCCCGCTCCGCGTTCAGTGGCGCGAAGGTCCGCACTTTCCAGCAAAGTGGCCCGCAGGCATGGGGCGAAGACCAACTGCGCCACGCGCTCCCCATCCTTCACCTCGAAGGGCAGCTGCCCATGATTGATCAGCAGCACGCCGACCTCGCCGCGGTAGTCTGCGTCGATGGTGCCCGGCGCGTTCAATACCGTGACCCCGTGCTTGAAGGCCAGCCCACTGCGTGGACGCACCTGGGCCTCGGTGCCTTCGGGGAGTTCGAGGATGAGGCCGGTGGGGATGAGCGCCCGTTGGCCCGGAGCCAGAACGATAGGCGCCACGAGATTGGCGCGGAGGTCCATGCCAGCGCTGTGAGTGGTGGCGTAAGAGGGGAGGGGGTGCTTGCCTTTGTTGATGATGCGGATGGCAAGTCCTTCCGAAGTGGTCGCAGTCATGTCGCCAAAGGTCGGATCGCAGGCCGTTCGATCTTCCAAACAACACCCACAAATGCCAACAGCGCGGCTGCGCGGACCGCATAGTTGAGCGGGCCTTCAAGCGCAAGTTGCTCGCTTCCCCACCACAACACCATTGCCCCTGCCATGTACATCAGCACGCGACCAACGTTGTACGGCACCGGCCAGTGCTGCTGACCCCATACGTAGCTGATCACGGTCATGGAGGCGTAGCAGATGAGCGTAGCCCACGCACTGCCCATATAGCCGAGCCAGGGCACCAGTGCCAGGTTGCCCACGAGCGTGAGCACCGCACCAACGAGTGCAATGGTCCCAGCTACGCGCGTGCGGTCCGTGACCTTGTACCAGACGCTCTGGTTGTAGTAGATGCCGAGGAAGACGTTCGCCAGCATGATGATGGGCACGATGCGCAGGCCTTCCCAGTACGCGGGGTTCGGGATGAACCACTTGAAGAGATCCATGAATAGCATCACCACCAGGAAGGCGCTCATGCAGAAAGCAACGAAGAGGTTGTTGATGCGTGCAAACGTCTCCTTGGCCTTGGGGTCGGCCGCCTTGCTGAAGAAGAAGGGCTCCGCCGCAAAACGGAACGCCTGAATGAAGAGCGTGATTAGCACCGCCAGCTTGTAGCACGCACCAAAGACACCGAGCTGCGCATCGGCGGTATCGGCAGGGAGCAAGTACTTCAGCAGCACGCGACTGCCCATCTCGTTCACCATGCCCGCGAGGCCCGCAAGGACAAGCGGCGCTGCGAAGACGAGCATCGGCCTAACCAACGCGGGTTCGCGCAAGGAGATCGATGGCCATTGAGGAAGCAACAGGAGCATCTTCACGATGCTTGCGACAAGGAAGGCAAGGAAGACGTAGCCCACGCCAAACGTCGAATCGTACACCGCGTCGATCAGCGCGTTGCTTTCGCCCGCGTTGTACTTGGGCATGCAGTAGGCGAGGAAGAAGAGACTGAGGGCGATGTTCACGCCCACGTTCATCGCGTTGATGAAGACGAAGCGCCACGGACGGTTCTCCTGTCGCAAGCGCGCCATGGGGATCGCAGTGATGGCATCGAGGCCAAGGGTGATGCCGAGCATCAGCACGACGCTCGCGTAGGCGCCGTAGCCCATCCCATTGGCGATGGGCGTTGCAAGGAGCGCGACCACAGCCGTGAACACAAGCGATATGAATGCGACGATGTGGAAAGCCGTTCCGTAGGCGCGAGGTTGATCAATGTCCTTCCGCGTGGCGTAGCGGAAGAAGGTCGTCTCCATGCCGAAGCTGAGGACGATGTTTAGGAAGGCGGCCCAGCCGAGGAAGTAGGTGATCACGCCGTAGTCATCGGGCGCGAAAACCTCCTTGCTGGTATAAAGCGGCGTGAGCAGGAAATTGAGGAAACGCGCAACGATGCTGCTCAGCCCATAGATGGCTGTTTGACCGGCGAGTTTTCGGAGAGCGCTCATGCTCGATTCGAAAATGAACGGGCAAACTCAAAGGGACAGTAATGGACGCGTATGGACCGAGCAGTCCATACGCGTCCATTGCTATCCATTGTACTCAAACTCCAGTGAAATTCGCCTTCCGCTTCTCCATGAACGCACTCGTTCCCTCCTTGAAGTCCGCCGTGCCGAAGCATTTGCCGAACTCCTCGATCTCACGTTGCATGCCGTTCACCCCCGGCTCATAACCTGCGTTCACCGCGCGGATGGCGGCGCCCAATGCGGTTGGGCTGTTCTTCGCGATGGCTGAAGCGAGTTCGTTGCACTTGGTCATGAGCTGATCCTGGGGAACAACGTGGTTCACTACCCCCCATTGCAGGGCCTCTTCGGCCTTGATCATGCCCGCCCCGCCGAGGAAGATCATCTCCATGGCTTTGCCCTTGCCCACGAGCCTTGCGAGGCGCTGTGTTCCGCCGTAACCGGGAATCACGCCCAAGCCCACTTCGGGCAGGCCCAACTTGGCGTTGTCGCTGGCCACGCGGAAATGGCAGCTCATCGCCAACTCTAATCCGCCGCCGAGCGCAAAGCCGTTCACTGCTGCGATCACGGGCTTGCTCATGTTCTCCACATGATCAAAAAGCTTCTTCTGGCCGTCGGCGCTCAGCGCGCGACCGTCTTCGACGCTGAAGTGCGCGAATTCCTTGATGTCCGCACCCGCAACGAATGCCTTCGCTCCGCTGCCGGTGATGATGAGCACGCGCACGCTCTTGTCGGCATCGGCCTCGGTGAGCGCGCGATCCAGCTCGTCGATGGTGGCGCGGTTGAGCGCATTGAGCTGGTCGGGACGGTTGATGGTGATGGTGCGGATGCTGTCGGCATCGGACACCAGGAGGTTCGTGTATGGCATCGGCTCAAATGTATCGGCCTAACGGCGCAACGGCAGCTCCACGAAGAACCGCGTGCCCTTGCCCTCTTCGCTCTCGAACCACACACGGCCGCCCGCCTGCTCCACCATGCGCTTCACCATCGCGAGGCCAAGGCCCATGCCGCTGCTCTTGGTGGTGAAGCTTGGCGTGAAGATGCGGTCACGCGCTTCCGCTGGGATGCCAGCGCCATTGTCGCGCACTTCGATCCGCGCCCTCGCGCCTTCGCGCCGTGCGATCACATCTATGCGGCCATCGTGATCCTCGGGCATGGCTTGCACGGCATTCTTGATCAGGTTGTTCAGCACGCGCAGCATGTGCTCGCGATCGGCCAGCACGGGCAACGGGCCTTCTTCTTGATGCGTGATGGTGATGCCCGGCGATGCATGGAAGACATCCACGGCGGCGCGCACCACTTCGCACAGGTCGAGCTCCGTGGGCGACGCGGCGGGCATCTGCGCGAACTGCGAAAAGGCCGAGGCCACGCCGTTGAGCGTATCGATCTGCTCCACCATGCTCTTCGCGAAGCGGTCGAGGCGCTCTTTCGCGTCCGGAGCCTTCGGGTCGAAGGTGTATTGGAAGTGCTGGATGCCGAGCTTCATCGGCGTGAGCGGATTCTTCACCTCATGCGCCACTTGGCGTGCCATTTCGCGCCATGCGCTTTCCCGTTCGCTGCGCGCCAAGCGCTCGGCGCTATCGCGCAGTTCTTCCACCTTCTGGTTGTACACGGCTACGAGCTCGCCCACCTCATCGTTGCCCCGATAATGGATGGGCTGATTGCTGCCGCGAAGGGCTACGCGGGCCAGTGCGCGCTTGAGCACATCGAGGGGCCGCGTGGTCCAGTTGCTGATGAAGACCGCGAGCAGCACGCTCAGCGCGAAGAGCAGTACGAAGAGGTTCACCACCGCCACCAGCAGCTGCGCGCGCTCCTCCGCCTGCTGCGCTTGGTCGGCGAAGCTGGGCAGCGCGAGGAAGGCCTGCCCCTTGCCCTTGCTGTCGAGAACCGGCAGATAGGCTGTTCGGAAGCCTGCCTTGCCCACGCGCTCCTGGTGAACGAAGGCGCTCTGCTGCCGGATGGCCAGCCGCGTATAGGCGCTGTGATCCATGCGCGGGCCGAGCAGCCCTTGCGAGAGCATCTGCGGCCGCGTCGATGCCAGCCAGCGGCCATCGGGCGCATACAGCGTGAGGTCGGTGAAGTAGGCGTTGCCGAGTTGGCTGAGCAAGTGGTTGAGGTACCCCGCGTAGGCATCACTGTCGATGCGTTCATCACCGATCCGGCGGCGCAGCTCCTCGCTCACGGCGCGCGCCTTGTCGAGGGAGGCGTTGGCTTCGCGCTCCTCGAACTGGCGCGTGAGCAGGCGCTGTGAACCGATTCCGAAGAACACGAGGCCCGTGATCGCGAAGAGCACCAATGCTGCGCGCACCTTGGTGCCGATGCCGAGGTCCGGCAAGGTGCCGGTGAGCGCCGCGTGCGCGCCGAGCGCAATCAGCATCAGGAGCCCGAAGAGCGTGAAGAGGTAACTGAAGGTGGTGATGCGATCCAGGAAGGTGCGGAGGGGCAGGCCGAGCACCATCACCACATTGCCGCCCACGGCCTTCGCCAGGAAATCCTGACCGCCCTCGACATACCACAGCTCATCGTCGAAGGCACGGCTCCAGCGCTGCGGGTGCGATCCGGGTCCGAGGCGATCCATGAGCAGGCCATTGACGTAGCGGGCCTGCGAGTAGCGCTCGGTGCGCCGCTTCAGCTCATCCGTGCCCGCGAGCAAGAGGTCGGGGAAACCGGCGCCTTGTGAGAGCGAGCGCGGCTTCAGCTCCACCACGAGCTGGGCGGGCGGCGCACTGTCATGGGGCATGATGGCGATGCGCGCATGGTAGTACAGCTCCCCGCCGATCCGCTCGTCCACGAAAAGGTCAGGCATGTCGCTGACGCCTGCCGGGAATGCCGCCGAATCAACCGTGAAGCCGAGCGGCGCATCAAGGTCGGTGGCGCATCGGAGCTCACCTTGCGGGTCATAGCCGAATAGTCGAAGGTCATAGCGCTCCCAATACCCGCTGAAGTGCGGCTGCTTCACGAGCTTCTGCAGGTCGTTGGGGTCGCAGTATTCGCCGCTGGCGAACAGGCGGTAGAGATCCATGTCGCGGCGGATGGCGGGGGCGCTGTCGCGGAAGAGCTGCTCAAGCACAGGGTCCTCCCGCATGGCAAGGCGCTCAGCGAGCACGGAGCGCTCATTGCGTTCGCGTTCGCTCATGTGCTTGGCGATGATGTGCGTGCTGGTGCCGGCGAGCACAGCCAGCAGGAGCACACCATGCAGGAATCCGAAGGCACGGGCCCGCCCGGCAAGGAGGATAGCCATCCCGGCCAAGGGCCACAAGAAGAGCACGGTGTCGCGCACACCCATCAGATGATGAACCACAATGGAGGCGCCTGCAGCCAACAGCGCCGGACCCAAGAGCCTGCGAACAGCGTCGGGAGCAAGGAGTTTCATGGCGGCCAAAGCGGTCAGGCACCAGCCGGTCATTAACAGGGCCACGACCATCAGTGCCACAGCACCGAAGCCCCCAAGGCCCTGGATGTGATAGAGGTCCAAGTCGATGGTGCTGCTGCCTACCAAGCCGATGGTGAGCCAAGTGACGGCAGCCGCATGAACGAGCGGGATGCTCAGAACAATGAACGCGGTCATCCGATCCGGGCTGGACCCCATCGGACGCGCGGTGTGCAGGGCGAATAGGGAACCGAGGCCCAATAGGGCTGAATTGATGACCAGGTCCCCGAGGGACGGGAACCACCAACCTGTGGCGTACACGGCTGGGTCGAAGAGCGGCCAGCGATCGAAGGGTGCGGAATGGCCGAAAGCGAGCGAGAGCCAGCGCAGTAGGACCAGGCCGGCGATGAACACTGCGACCGCCAGCAAGCGGGGACGGTTCAGCCGCAGCTCGCAGGCCTTCCACAAGGCAGCGATCAATAACATGGAAGCGCACGCGATGAGCGCGGCGCGCCACCATAACCAGGCCCCGAGTTCCATGGCGCCATCGCGCCAGGCCACGCGGAGCGGTGCTGTGGTGGCGCCGGCCCCGATGTCAAGCCCTGGCCTGGCAAGGGGCACGGCCATCAGGCCCTCAGCTGCGCTCAAGGATGGATGGAAGCCCTCACGGAGGTATCGGTTCTGGACACGCGGCGCACTCCAAACCGGCCGCCTGGCCTTGACCATCATGCTGCCGATGCGCACGGACGAAAGCAGGCTCACCCCTTGACCCGGCTCCCCGTAGCCATTCAGGTCGCCTGACCAAGCCATCAGGCTGTCGTCCACCTCTACATGGGTCAGGGTGCCTGTCCGCTCCCGTTCCTGTTCGAGCAGCTCTGCCTGCCGATCCATCCAAGCCCGGGGGCCCAAGGATGACACCAGGCGGGCTTGCTCCTCCACCAGCGCATTCAACTCCTTCTGGGCTGCCTCGATGCGATGTTCCAATCGGGTAGTTGCCGCGCTCAATCGCGCTTCGGGGTCGGGCTCATCGACCAGCGCCGCGAGGGTGGCGATAAGTGCGCCCAGCAGCAATAGGAGCAGTGGACGGGACATGGAGCGCTGGCGTGGAGGGATCCGCCAAAGTACGGGGGTAGGGAAGGCCATTCCGTCTTTACACCAAGCCGCGGTCAGTGCATGGTGCAGCAGCTGCCGACTGGCGGGTACGACGGTTCATCGACGAACGAACCCCGCTGGCCGGTCTGCGTAGAACGGCACCGGCCCGCCACTCACGGGCTGACCTTATCGAATGAAAAAGGCACTGCTCTTGGTGCTTGGACTGCTCCTTACCGGGCTCATCCAGGCACAGACGGGGACCGAGTTCTGGATGGCTCCTCCCGATGTCACCCTTCGGCACAACATGCCGGGGGATGAGCCGATCTTCCTGAACGTGACCACGGGCAATGCGGCCGCGACCGTCACGGTTTCGCAGCCCGCCAACCCGGCCTTCAATGGAGGCAGCCCGATCGTGCTCAACGTGCCGGCCAACTCGGCCGTGCGCCACAACATGACGGCGCTGAAGGCCCAACTGGAGACGCGCCCCACGAACAGCATCCTCAACACGGGCCTGCGGATCCAATCCACGGCCAACATCACCTGCTATTACGAATCGAGCAATACGAACAACCCGGATATCCTGGCGCTCAAGGGCGCCAACGGCCTGGGCACCGAGTTCTACATCCCGCTGCACAAGCACGCCCCCTTCTACAACCACAGCTTCGTTCCGAACAATGCCGACCTGGCCTTCGCGTCCTTCGACATCGTTGCCACCGAGAACAATACCACCGTGCTGATCTATTCGCCGGTGGCGGTGGATGGCCATCCGGCGCTGACGCCTTGGACGGTGACGCTCAACGCAGGCCAGACCTATTCAACGGCGAACACCACGCCCGCCACGCACACCGATCCCATGACGCACCCTTCGGGTGCGGTGGTGCTTTCGGACAAGCCCATCGCGGTCTCCATCAAGGACGACTCGAACCACAACCCCTCGGGCGGCTGTTATGATCTGATGCTCGACCAGATCGTGCCGGTGAACATCCTGGGCACGGAGTACGTGGCGGTGAAGGGCGCACTGAATAACAACGGCGACGAGTCGCTCTTCGTGATGGCCGTGCAGAACAACACGCAGGTGTACATCGATGGCAGCCCAACGCCGGTGGCCACGCTCTTCGCAGGGCAGTACTACCGCCACGACATGGATTACCTGGCGGGCGCGGCCAATAACGCCACATTGGTCATGGGCTCGAAGCCGCTTTACGCCATCCACGTCACCGGTTTCGGCTGCGAGCAGGGCATGGCGATCCTGCCTCCGCTCAATTGCGCGGGCAGCACGCAGCTCAGCTTCACGCGATCCACCTCGGAGTCGTTCTTCTTGAATCTGCTCGTGAGGAGCGGATCTCAGGACGACTTCGTGGTGACGGGACCCGGTACGGCGACGATACCGGGTTCTGCGTTCCAAGCGGTTCCCGGAACGGGTGGCCAATGGATGGCCGCTCGGATCCAATACAACACCACGCAGGTGCCGGTGAACCAGGCCTTCATCGTGACCAACACCTCCGATGTGTTCTCACTCGCGATAATCAACGGCGGGGCATCATCGGGCTGCCGCTACGGCTTCTTCTCGGAGTTCGCCGGGCAGATAAACGTGAGCGCCGGTGCGGACCAGACGCGCTGCGCGAATGAGACGGTATCGCTCACTGGAACGGTCTCCGGCGGAAGCACCACGGGGATCTGGACCACCAACGGCAGCGGCACCTTCGTTCCAAGCCCCACCTCACTGAATGCCACCTACGAGCCCAGCATCGGCGACCTCGCGATCGGCAGCGTGACCTTGACCTTGACCTCCACCGGCCCTTGCACACCATCGAGCGATCAGATGGTGGTGACTTTCTCGCCCCTGCCGATCCCCGATGCCGGGCCTGATCAGTCGGTGTGCCTCAACAACACCACTGTGCAACTGGGGGGCACCGTGCTGAACGCTGTTGGTGGCGTATGGACCACCGCCGGCAGCGGGAGCTTCCTTCCCAGCAACAGCAGCCTGAATGCCAGCTACATGCCCTCGGCCGCCGACCTGCTCGCAGGCCAGGTGTGGATCCGCTTGACATCAACGGGCAACGGCGTTTGCCCGGCGGTGATTGACAGCATGCTCGTGGCCTTTACGCCTGCACCTAACGTGAATGCAGGCTCTGCGATCACGCGCTGCGCGAACAATGCGGTGGCGCAGCTGAACGGCTCATTCACCGTGGCCACAGGCGGCATCTGGAGCGGCGGCGCGGGATCCTTCGACCCCAGCACCACCAACATGTCGGCGCAATACACGCCTACCGCCGCCGAGATCGCCAACGGAAGCGTGACGCTCACGCTCACCACCACGGGCAACGGCACCTGCAATGCGGTGAGCAGCAATGTGACGATCGGCTTCACGCCGGCTCCGGTGGTGAATGCCGGTGCGCCGGTATCGGTGTGCGCGAACAACGCGCAAGTGTCGCTGAGCGGATTGGTGACCAACGCCTTGGGCGGCATCTGGAGCGGAGGCACCGGCACCTTCACGCCGAACAGCACCACGCTCAACGCCATCTACACGCCTTCTGCCGCCGAGATCGCCGCCGGCACCTTGACCCTCACGCTCACAAGCACCGGCAATGGCAACTGCCTGCCCGTTTCGAGCGATCGCGTGATCACCTTCACCACTGCCCCCACGGTGAATGCCGGCCCCAACGGAATGGTATGCGCGAACAACAGCGCGATCACCCTCGCGGGTTCGTTCACCGGCGCAGCGGGTGCCGTTTGGAGCGGCGGCACGGGCACCTACAGCCCGAACAACACCACCATGAACGCGGTGTACACGCCGAGCCTGGCGGAGCGCGCCGCCGGAACGGTTACGCTCACGCTGACGACTGTCGGCAACGGCACCTGCAACGCTGAGAGCGCACAAGTCACCTATACCATCACGCCGGCACCAACGGTGAATGCCGGTCTCGATCGGGTGGTGTGCGCGAACAACGCAGCGGTGGCCTTGAACGGCAGCTTCACCGTGGCCACGGGCGGCGTTTGGAGCGGTGGCGCGGGCACCTTCGACCCCAGCACCACGAACATGAACGCGACCTACACGCCCACGGCGGCGGAGATCGCGAACGGCAACGTGACGCTCACGCTCACAAGCACGGGCAACGGGGGGTGCGTTGCAGTCGATGATCAGATGACCATCAGCTTCACCCCAGCACCTGTGGTGAATGCGGGTGCACCGGTATCGGTGTGCGCGAACAATGGGCAAGTGGCCTTGAACGGAAGCGTGACCGGTGCGACCGGTGGCGCATGGAGCGGTGGTGCGGGCATCTACAACCCGGACAACACCACGCTGAATGCAACCTATACGCCCACTGCTGCCGAGATCGCGGCAAGCAGCTTGACGTTGACGCTCACGAGCACGGGCAACGGCACCTGCAACGCGGTGAGCAGCAACCGCGTGATCACCTTCACACCTGCACCGGTGGTGAATGCCGGTCCGAACGGAACGGTGTGCGCGAACAACAGCGCGATCACCCTCGCGGGCTCCGTGACCGGCGCCTCCGGCGGAACCTGGAGCGGCGGTGCGGGCACCTACTCGCCGAACAACAACACGCTGGATGCGAACTACACGCCCACAGCTGCTGAACGCGCTGCGGGCAGTGTGACGCTCACGCTCACCAGTACCGGCAACGGCACCTGCAATGCCGTGAGCGATCAAGTGCTTTGGACCATCACGCCCGCGCCGACAGCGAATGCCGGGGCCACGCAGACGCTCTGCGCGAATAACCCCGGGGCCACGCTGAACGGCAGTTTCACCGTCGCGACCGGTGGCGTTTGGAGCGGCGGCAACGGCAGCTTCAGCCCCAGCACCGCCAACATGAACGCGACCTATACGCCCGCGGCGGCGGAGATCGCGAACGGCAACGTGACGCTTACGCTCACCACCACGGGCAACGGTTCGTGCAACGCGGTGAGCAGCACCGTGACCTTGAGCTTCACGGCAGCGCCGGTGGTGGATGCGGGCGCTCCGGCCTCCTTCTGCGCGAACAACGCCAACATCCCTTTGAATGGCATCGTCACCGGTGCCACCGGCGGCGTTTGGAGCGGCGGCTTGGGCAGCTTCACGCCGAACAACACCACCCTCAACGCCACCTATGCGCCGACCGCTGCGGAGATCGCCGCAGGCTCCTTGACCTTGACCTTGACGAGCACGGGCAACGGAAATTGCACCGCTGTTTCCGACAGCCGCGAGATCACTTTCACGGCAGCGCCCACGGTGAATGCCGGATCGAACGGAACGGTGTGCGCCAACAACGCCACCATCAGCTTGAGCGGCAGCGTGACCGTTGCCACCGGCGGGATCTGGAGCGGCGGCACGGGCACCTTCAGTCCGAGCAATAGCACGCTGAACGCCACCTACACGCCCAGCGCCGCTGAACTCGCTGCGGGCACGGTGACGCTCACGCTCACCACGGTGGGCAATGGCAACTGCTCGCCGGTGAGCGCGAACGTGACCTACGCGATCACTCCGGCACCAACGGTGAACGCCGGAGCGGATCAGACGCGCTGCGGCAACAATGCCAGCACGACCCTCAACGGCAGTTACACTGTGGCCACCGGTGCCATCTGGAGCGGCGGCGCAGGCAGCTTCTCGCCGGGCGCTACCAGCGTGAACGCCGTGTACACGCCGACTGCAGCAGAGGTCGCCAATGGCAGCGTGACCCTTACGCTTACCACCACCGGTTTCGGCACATGCGTGCCGGTATCGGATGACATGACGATCAGCTTCACGCCTGCGCCCACGGCCAATGCCGGTGCGCCGCTGACGCTCTGCGCGAACAATGCCAGTGTGGCCTTGAATGGCAGCGTGACCCTCGCCACCGGCGGCGTTTGGAGCGGCGGCTTGGGCACATTCAGCCCGAACAACACCTCGCTGAACGCGATCTACACGCCAACGGCTGCGGAACTCGCGAACGGCACCCTTACGCTGACCCTGACTACCACGGGCAATGGTACCTGCAATCCCGCGACCAGCGACCGTGTGATCACCTTCACGCCTGCTCCTGTTGTGAATGCCGGTTTCGGCGGAACCGTATGCGCGAACAACAGCACAATCACACTGAGCGGTTCCGTTTCCGGCGCCACGGGCGGCGCATGGAGCGGTGGCACGGGCTCTTACAGTCCGAGCAACACCGCCTTGAACGCGGTGTACACGCCCAGCGCCGCTGAACGTGCTGCGGGAAGCGTGACCTTGACGCTGACCTCCACCGGCAACGGCCTGTGCAATCCGGTGAGCAGCCAAGTGACCTGGACGATCTCCCCGGCTCCGACCGCGAACGCCGGACCTGGGCAGACGCTTTGCTCGAACAATCCGGTTGCGACCCTCAGCGGAGGCTTCACCGTGGCCACTGGCGGGGTGTGGAGCGGCGGATTCGGCAGCTTCTTCCCGAGCAACACCAACATGAACGCGACCTACACGCCCACTGCGGCGGAGATCGCGAACGGCAGCGTCACCTTGACGCTCACCACCACCGGCAATGGCCTGTGCAATGCGGTGAGCAGCAGCGTCGCCTTGAGCTTCACGCCATCGCCCACAGCGAACGCGGGTGCTGATGCCTCGCTGTGCATGAACAACCCCACGGTGAGCCTGAATGGCGCTGTGACCGTGGCCACTGGCGGCATCTGGAGCGGCGGTGCGGGATCCTTCACGCCGAACAACACCACGCTCAACGCCACCTACGCGCCCACACCAGCGGAACTCGCTGCGGGCACCTTGACGCTCACGCTCACCACCACGGGCAACGGTACGTGCAACGCAGCATCGAGCAACCGCACCATCACCTTCACGCCAGCGCCGATCGTGAGCGCGGGGAGCAATGGAACGGTATGCGCGAATGCACCGCTGATCAGCTTGAACGGCAGCGTGAGCGGCGCCACGGGTGCGATCTGGAGCGGCGGCGCGGGCACCTTCACGCCGAACAACACCACGCTCAATGCGACCTACATGCCTACGGCTGCGCAGATCGCTGCGGGCACGGTAACCCTCACCTTGACTTCAGCCGGCAACGGCAATTGCAATGCGGTGAGCAGTAATGTCACATTCAGCATCACGCCTGCACCCACGGCCAGCGCTGGCAACAACCTCACGCTGTGCTCCAACAATCCAGCGGCTGCGCTGAGTGGCAGCGTGACCGTGGCGACCGGCGGGGTCTGGAGCGGCGGCAACGGTACCTTCAATCCGAGCAATACGAACCTGGGCGCGGTGTACACTCCGAGCGCGGCCGAGATCGCGAACGGCAGCGCGATCCTCACGCTCACCACCACTGGCAATGGCCAGTGCAGCGCGGTGAGCGACGATGTGCTCCTCACATTCACGCCGGCGCCGACCGCGAGCGCAGGTGCGGATGCCACGATTTGCGCGAACAACCCCGTCGTGTTCCTGAATGGGGCGGTGGGCGGCGCAACGGGCGGTGTCTGGAGCGGCGGCAACGGCTCCTTCACGCCGAACAACACCGCATTGAACGCGACGTACACGCCTACCCCGGCGGAGATCGCCAACGGCATCGTCACGCTCACGTTGACCACCACGGGCAACGGCAACTGCAACGCGGTGTCGGCGAACAAGGTGATCGCGTTCACTCCAGCGCCGACCGTGAATGCCGGCGCGAGCGGGACCGTTTGCGCGAATGCGCCATTGATCAGCTTGAATGGCAGTGTTGTCGGCGCCACCGGTGGCGCTTGGAGCGGTGGCGGGACATTCAGTCCGAACAACACGGCGCTGAACCCGACCTACGCGCCCACGGCGTCGGAGATCGCAGCGGGCACGGTGACGCTCACGCTGACCAGCACGGGAAACGGCAACTGCAACGCGGTGAGCGGCAATGTCACCTTCAGCATCACGCCTGCGCCCACGGTGAACGCGGGACCGAATCAGACACTGTGCTCGAACAACCCGGCGGCCACCCTGAGCGGCAGCTACACGGTCGCATCCGGAGCGATCTGGAGCGGCGGTGCGGGCACCTTCAGCCCAAGCCCCGCTAACATGAACGCGACCTATACGCCCACAGCGGCGGAGATCGCGAACGGCAATGTGATGCTCACCCTCACCACCACCGGCAACGGCCTTTGCAACGCGGTGAGCGATGTCGTGCTCCTCACATTCACGCCTTCGCCCCTAGTGAATGCGGGAGCCCCTGCTTCATTCTGCGCGAACAATGCCGTCATTCCCCTGAACGGCAGCGTGACCGTTGCGACCGGCGGCATCTGGAGCGGCGGCCTAGGGAGCTTTACCCCGAACAACACCACGCTCAATGCGACTTACACGCCCACACCTGCTGAGATTGCCTCGGGCACGTTGACGCTCTCGCTCACCAGCATGGGCAACGGCAATTGCACGGCTGTTTCCGACAGCCGCGTGATCACCTTCACGCCTGCGCCCACAGTGAATGCCGGTGCGAACGGGACGGTGTGCTCGAACAACGCCACCATTAACCTGAACGGCAGCGTCACGGTCGCCACGGGCGCCATCTGGAGCGGCGGTACTGGCATCTTCAGTCCGAACAATAGCACGCTGAACGCAATCTACGCCCCAAGTGCAGCGGAACGCGCGGCAGGCACCGTGACGCTCACGCTCACCACGGTGGGCAATGGCAACTGCTCGCCAGTGAGCGACCAGGTGACCTACACCATCACGCCTGCACCCACTGCAAACGCGGGTGCTGACCGCGTGCTCTGCGCGAACAATCCCTCGACGGGATTATCCGGTGCATTCTCCATCGCCACGGGCGGTGTATGGAGCGGCGGCAATGGCACCTTCGATCCGAGCACCACGAACATGAGCGCGATCTACACGCCGACGGCGGCCGAGATCGCGGCTGGCAGCGTGACCTTGACCCTGACCACCACGGGCAATGGACTCTGCAATGCGGCCACCGACCTGATGGTGATCACCTTCACGGATGCGCCCACGGCGAACGCTGGTCCGAACGTGACGGTCTGCGCGAACAACGCGACGGTTTCGCTGAATGGCAGCGTGGTGACAGCGACGGGCGGGACTTGGAGCGGCGGCACGGGGACCTTCTCACCGGATGTGAGCACGCTGAACGCCACCTACACGCCTGGTGCTGCGGACATCGCTGCTGGCCAGGTGCTGCTCACGCTCACCACCACCGGCAATGGCAATTGCGTACCAGCGACCTCGACGCGAATCATCACCTATACGCCTGCGCCGATAGTGGATGCGGGTGCGAACGGCACCGTCTGCGCCAATGCGGCCACCATCAACCTGAATGGCTCGGTTACCGGTGCTGTGGGCGGTGTGTGGACCGGGGGGGGCGGTGTGTTCTCCCCGAACAGCATCACCCTGAACGCCACCTACTCGCCGACCGCAGCGGAGATCGCCAGCGGAAGCGTGACGCTCACGCTCACCTCCGCCGGCAACGGCCTGTGCAATCCAGTGAGCAGCCAGGTCACCTACACCATCACGCCTGCACCCACAGTGAACGCGGGCGCGGATCAATCACTCTGCGGCAACAACGCGAACGCTGTGCTGAATGCGACGGTCTTTGTAGCCACAGGCGTGCAGTGGTCCGGTGGCTCAGGCCTCTACGCTCCGGGCAGCACGGCGCAGAACATCACGTACATGCCTTCGCCGATCGAGATCGCCAATGGCAGCGTGACGCTCACCGTGACGACAACGGGCAATGGCAATTGCGCCGCAGTTTCCGACCAGGTGACGCTCACCTTCACCAATGCGCCCGTTGCGAATGCTGGCCCTGACCAAACGGTCAGCTCGAATAACGCGAACACCACCTTGGCCGGTTCCTTCAGCGTGGCCACCGGCATCGTGTGGAGCGGCGGCGCAGGCACTTACAATCCGAACAACACCGCGGTGAATGCGGTGTATACGCCCACTGCCGCAGAGATCGCCGCAGGCAGCGTCACTCTGACCATGACCACCACGGGCAATGGAGCGTGCGCGCCATCCAGCGATCAGATGACCATCACCTTCGGCGCTGCGCCTACAGCGAATGCGGGCCCCGACCAGACCATTTGCGCGAACAACGCCAGCGTAGCGCTGAACGGCGCGGTGACGATCGCCGCAGGTGGCATCTGGAGCGGCGGCACGGGCGCCTTCACGCCCAACAGCGCTTCGCTGAACGCGACCTACTTGCCTAGCGGAGCTGAGATAGCCGCAGGCACGGTGACGCTCACGCTCACCACGGTGGGCAACGGCAACAGCAATCCGGTGAGCGACCAGGTGGCGATCACCATCACGCCCGCGCCCGTTGTGAACGCCGGAGCGAACATCACGGTGTGCGGCAACCAATCGACTGCGCAACTGGCAGGTGTGGTGAACAATGCCGCAGGCGGAATCTGGAGCGGCGGCGCGGGCACCTTCAATCCGAGCAGCGCCAACCTGAATGCGACCTATACGCCGAGCCTGGGCGAGATCGCTGCAGGAACGGTGACACTCACCTTGACCAGCGCCGGGAACGGCCTGTGCAACGCGGTGAGCGATCAGGTGCTCATCACCATCGCACCGACACCCTTGGTGAATGCTGGCGCTGATGCCACGGTGTGCTCCAACAATGCCGCGTTGCAATTGGCTGCTTCCGTGAGCAATGCGGGCGGCGGCATCTGGAGCGGCGGCACGGGTGGTTTCTCACCGAGCATCACGTCGCTGAACGCGGTGTACACGCCGAGCACCACGGAATTGAACAACGGCTCGGTCACGCTGAACCTGACGAGCACCGGCAACGGCACCTGCGCACAGGTCACCGACGAGGTCTTCATCGTATTCACGCAAAGCCCGGTGGTGAACGCGGGCCTTGATCGCACGGTCTGCTCCAATGACCCTACGGTCCTATTGAACGGCTCCGTGACGATCGCCACAGGAGGCGTGTGGAGCGGCGGCGGCGGCACCTTCACCCCGAACGCGAATACACTGAATGCGACCTACGTCCCGAGCCCGGCTGAAGTGGCCCTGGGCGCAGCGACGCTTACGCTGACCAGTACCGGGAACGGGCTGTGCAATGCGGTGAGCGACCAGATGGTGATCACCATCATCGGCGCACCTGTGGCCAATGCGGGCAGCGACCTCTTCGTGTGCAGCAACAATCCGCAAGTGCAGCTTGGCGGCAGCGTCAGCGGAGCCGGCGGCGGACAATGGAGCGGCGGCTCGGGCACTTTCGCGCCGAGCATCGCATCGTTGAATGCGGTTTACACGCCAACGCCCGCAGAGGTAGCGGCAGGCACCCTCAACCTCACGTTGACCACGATCGGAAATGGCAATTGCGTCGCGGTATCCGATGAGGTGCTGGTCACCTTCACCGCGGCCCCGACAGCGAATGCTGGTACGGGCGGCGTGTTCTGCGCGAACAACGCGAGCATCCCCCTGAACGGCAGCGTGACCGTGGCCAATGGCGGCGCATGGTCCGGTGCGCAGGGCACCTTCAACCCCAATGCCAATGCACTGAATGCGGTGTACACGCCTTCGGTTGGCGAGCTCGCCGCAGGCAGCGTGACCTTGACGCTGACCACCACCGGCAACAACGGCTGCACCGCCGTGAGCAGCCAAGTGACTTACGCCTTCACGCCATCACCTACTGCTGATGCAGGCGTGGACCTGTTCAGCTGCGCGAACAATGCCACCGTCCAACTGAATGGTGGGGTCACGGTTGCGACCGGAGGGCTCTGGACCGGAGGAACCGGCGGCTTCAGCCCGAACAACGGTACCTTGATCGCGACCTATGCACCGAGCGCCGCGGAGATCGCAGCGGGAAGCGCCACGCTCACGCTCACCACGGTGGGCAATGGTTCGTGCAACGCGGTGAGCGACCAAGTGGTGATCAACATCGCTCCTGCGCCGATCGTGAGCGCAGGTGCTGCGCTGCAGGCTTGCGCGAACAACGCCGCCGCGCAGCTGAACGGATCGGTGCTGAATGCCGCTGGTGGCACATGGAGCGGCGCGGGTTCATTTAGCCCGAATGCGAGCACGCTGAACGCGATCTACACACCCACGGCGGCTGAGATCGCCAATGGAATCGCAACGGTGACTTTGACCAGCACGGGGAATGGCCTCTGCACGGCGGTCTCGAGCCAGGTGACCATCACCTACACGCCGGCTCCCACTGTGGAAGCAGGCAATCCTCAAACACTCTGCGCCAACAACGCTTCTGTGCAGCTCGCAGGCAGCGTTACAGGGGCCACCGGCGGCGCATGGAGCGGCGGTGCCGGCACTTTCGCGCCGGGCGCGAACGCATTGAACGGGGTTTACGCGCCGAGCGCAGCCGAGATCAATGCGGGCAATCTCTGGTTGTTCCTCACCTCCACGGGCAATGGCGGATGCAGCGCCGTGCATGATTCGGTTCAGGTTTTCTTCACGCCTGCACCAACCGCGAATGCCGGTGCCGATGCGCACGTCTGCGCCAACGCGCCGCAAGTGCAGCTGGATGGAGCGGTGACGGTGGCCAGCGGTGGCGTGTGGAGCGGTGGCAACGGCGCTTTCACGCCGAGCAGCGCCGCACTGAGCGCGACGTATGCGCCGAGCCTAAGCGAGATCGCCGCGGGCCAAGTGTCCTTGGTGCTCACGACCACCGGCACCGGCAACTGCATCGCCGTGCAGGATGCGATGGTGATCACCATTGATCCGGTGCCGGTGGTGAACGCCGGCCCTGACCAGGCGATTTGCGCGAATAACACGAACCTGCAGCTGAATGGCTTCGTGGGCAATGCCCCGGGCGCGATCTGGAGCGGCGGCATGGGCGTCTATGTGTCGGGTGCGTCAGCCACAGCCACGGAGTACATCCCGACCGCGGCTGAGATTGCTGCGGGCTCGATCACCTTCACGCTCACCAGCACGGGCACTACGATCTGCAGCGCCATGAGCGATCAGATGGTGGTCAGTTTCACCGGGGCCCCGATCGTGGACGCCGGGTCTGACCAGGCAGTTTGCTCCAACAACAGCGCCGTGCAATTGAATGGCAATGTGACCAACGCCAATGGGGGCGCTTGGTCCGGTGGCAACGGCACGTATTCGCCAGCGAGCAACGTGTTCGCACCGGTTTACACACCCACCGCTGCTGAAGTGGCATCGGGCAGTGTGGCCCTGACCTTGACTAGCACAGGCAATGGCAACTGCTTCGCGGTGAGCGATCAGGTGCTCATCGCCTTCACGCCCGCACCAGTCGCGGATGCCGGCGCGGACCTCAACGTCTGCGCGAACAACCCGGTGGTGAACCTGGCCGGTTCGATGGCCGTGGCGACGGGTGGCACTTGGAGCGGTGGTCTGGGCTCGTTTGCGCCGGACGCCAACACGCTGATCTCGCAGTACACGCTGACACCTTTTGAATTGCAGCAAGGAAGCGTGTCGCTCACTTTGACCAGCACGGGCAATGGCAACTGCCTCGCGGTGAATGATCAGTTGACGATCACTGTGACTCCTGCGCCTGCGGTGAACGCTGGTGCGGACATCACGGCTTGCTCGAGCGATCTGCAAGTGCCGTTGGGCGGTACGGTCAGCGGCGGCGCGAGCACGGGTCAATGGAGCACATCAGGCTCGGGTATCTTCTCGCCGGGCGCGAACGTGCTCAATGCGACCTACATCGCCAGCAGCCTCGATTCACTGAACGGCAGCGTGGACCTCACGCTAACCTCCACTAACAACGGTCTTTGCGCGAGCGTGAGCGATATGCTCACCCTCACCATCCTGCCGAACGCGATCGCGAGCGCCGGTGCGGACCAGACCATCTGCGCTTCGCAGAACGCCGTCAGCCTGAACGGCACGATCACCGGCAACGCCACGCAAGGCACATGGACCACCACGGGCGCGGGCATCTTCTCGCCGAGCGCGGATGCGCCGAACGCGGTGTACGCCATTGCGCCGAGCGATGCCGTGAACGGCACGGTCACCTTCACCTGGAGCGTGAACAGCTGCGACAATGCTTCCGATCAGATGGTGCTTACCATCACACCAGAGTCGGCAGTGGATGCCGGAACGGATCAGGTGACCTGCGTGAGCGACCTGAGCATCCTGGTGAATGGTGCTGTAAGCGGCGCCTCTTCGACCGGTGCTTGGAGCACGCTCGGCACGGGCAGCTTCCAGAACGCGAGCACGGGACTCGCCAACATCTACAATGCGAGCACATTGGATTCGCTGGCCAGCGGCGTGGACCTGGTGCTAACGGCCACTAACACAGGGGTGTGCCCTGCAGCGTCGGATAGCGTGCATATCGACATCCTGCCTTTCGGCACGGTGAACGCAGGTGCCGACCTGAGCTTCTGCGCCAACAACGCCACGGTTGCACTGAATGGCTCGCTCGTGGGGGATGCCACGCAGATCCAGTGGACCAGCTCCGGCACGGGTGCCTTCTTCCCGAACGACGGGGTGCTCACGCCCACCTACATCCCGAGTGCGATTGACACGGCCATTGGCACCTTGACCCTCACGATGAGTGCGCTGAACAGCTGCAACAACGCCACTGATGTGATGCAGCTTACGCTCACTCCTGCGCCCTTCGTGAACGCGGGTCCGGACCAGACCTACTGCAATCAGGTGACGCAGTTCGATTTGGACGGGGCGATCAGCGGCATCACCGAACTGGGCCAATGGACCACCAATGGCACGGGCACCATAGCGAGCGCTGGATCACTGAGCGCCACGTACACCGCCAGCCAGGCCGATGTGGCCAATGGTCAGATCACCTTCACGCTGAGCTCATTGAACAATGGCAATTGCAACGCCGTGAGCGATCAGATGACGATCTACCTCACCAATGGCCTCGCTGCCAATGCGGGTCCCGACCAGAGCGTATGCGTCACCAGCACGTACGCACAGCTGCAAGGCCAGATCATCAACGGTTCTCCATCGGGCACATGGTCCGCCACGGGCACAGGCTCTTTCTTGCCGAGCGCCGATGTGCTCAATGCGCAGTACCATTTCACCCCGTCTGACATTGCGAATGGCAGCGTTGTGCTCACGTTCATCAGCACCAACACGGGCACCTGTCCGCCGGTGCAGGACCAGATGGTGCTCACCTTCGGCAACAGCAGCTTCGCTTATGCGGGTGCCGATCAGAGCCTCTGCGCCAATGCGCCGATCGCGCAGCTCGCCGGCAACTTCAGCGGCGGTGCCCAAGGCGGCGTGTGGAGCACCAATGGTTCGGGATTCCTCAGCAACAGCACCGACCTGAATGCCACTTACACCCTGAGCGCGGCGGACATCGCCAATGGCGGGGTCCAGCTCACACTCACCACCATTACCAACGGCACCTGCGCCGTGGCCAGTGATGTGATGACCTTGAGCGTGCAAGCCTTGCCGAGCATCAATGCGGGCAGTGATATCGTGGCTTGCAGCGCCGCTCCGGTCCAGGTGGTGGCCAACGCGGTGAACGCGCCTGGCGGAACCTGGAGCACATCGGGCAGCGGAACCTTCCTGGACGCGAATGCCCTGGCCACGCTCTACTACCCGAGCGCGGCAGACAGCGCGGTCGGCATGGTTGCGCTCACGGTGACCACCGCCGGTGTTGCGCCGTGCAGCGCCGCTTCCGATGCGCTCGTGATCAGCTTCGGAGGTGGTTTGGCTGCCACTGCGGGCGCCGATGTGATCGTGTGCAGCACCGAGCCGAACATCGTGCTGAACGGCTCAGTCGCGGGCACGGCAACAGGCCAGTGGAGCACCACGGGCACGGGCTCCTTCCTGCCCAGCGCCACAGCGCTGGATGCCACCTATGTGCCCGGTGCGGCGGACTTCGTGATCGGCAACGTGTCATTGATCCTGAGTACCACCAACAATCAAGGCTGTGCCGCTGGCCGCGATACGCTGGTGGTGAGCTACCATGTGCCACCGGTGGTGAACGCCGGGGCGGATGTGCTGCTCTGCAGCGGCCTGGAGGATGTTCAACTCAATGGGGTGGAACAGAATGCGGGTAGCGTGCAGTGGTTCACCACGGGCACGGGCAGTTTCAGTCCAGCGGCCGATGTGGTCAACGCGGTGTACGCGCCAACTGCCAATGACAGCATCGCGGGAGGGGTGCACTTGATCCTCACTGGCTTCGGAACCGGCACCTGCGGCAATCACAGCGATTCGCTCTACATCGACATCGGTCCGACGCGCATCGCGAACGCCGGTAGCGACATCAGCCTCTGCGCTGACGGTAACTTCTGGCAGATGGCAGGATCAGTGACGGGTGTGAGCGGCGGGGTGTGGAGCACCACAGGAACGGGAACCTTCCTGCCGAGTCCAACGGCGCTGTCCGCCACCTATGTACCCAGCCAGACCGACCTGGTGTTCCAGCAGCTCGAGTTCGTGCTGTCCACCACAGGGAACATGGGATGCCCTGCGCATACCGATACGATGGTGGTGCACCTGCAAGCACCTCCCACTGTGAACGCGGGTGCCGACATCAACGTGTGCGATGCGAGCAGCGCGATTGACCTTGGCGGCTCCTTCACAGGTGCTGGCGGTGTGCTGTGGACCTCGAACGGATCGGGTGTGTTCGTGCCCAGCAACACGGCTGCGAATGCCAGTTACCAGCCCGGACCAACGGACGAGCAGAACGGCACTGTTCGCATGATCCTGACCACCACGGGCAACGGTTTCTGCGCCGCGGCGAGCGACACGCTCTTCATCTCGTTCGTGAATCCCTTGCAGGCATCGTTCAGCGTCAGCAACGCGTGCGTGGGATCGCAGACCGAATTCACCAGCACCAGCACGACCACGGGTTCGCCCATCATCGGCTGGACCTGGACCTTCGGCAATGGGGCTACGGCAACGGGTCCGCAGACCAGCACCTCGTTCGCCACGGCCGCCCAGTTCAGCGCAACGCTGACCGTGTTCGCGCAGAATGGCTGCAGCCACACCGCCACGCAGGTCTTCGATATCCTGGATGCACCGATCGCGGGCTTCAGCATCGGTGGTGATCTCTTCACGGACACGCCGATCGCGTTCGCGGACAGCTCCGTTGGCGCCACCAATTGGCACTACAGCTTCGGGGATGGATCCGGCGCGATCATCGCAGAGCCTGCGCATGAGTATGCGCAGGCCGGGCAGTACGTCATCGTTCAAACGGTGACCAACGCGGCGGGCTGCACGGACCAGGATTCCTTGCTCATCGTCATCGAGGAGAAGGACATCCTTCCGCCAAAGCTCCCGAATGCCTTCAGCCCGAACGGTGATGGCGTGAACGACGTGTTCTATGTGCGCGGCGGGCCATTCCTCACCATGGAACTGAGGATCTACAACGGCTGGGGTGAATTGATCTTCGAGACCACGGACCCCGCCTTCGGCTGGGACGGGACCTACAACGGCAAACCTGAGATCAACGGCGTGTACGTGTACACCGTGGTCGCCACCTCGGTCGATGGCCTTGAGCACGACCGTTCCGGCAAAGTCACCTTGATCCGATAGCGCAATCCTGAGCAACCATGAGAACGATGAAGAACCTATTGTCGGCCCTCGCGCTTTGCGGCGTTGGCCTTCTGCGCGCCCAGGATGGCCAGCTGTCGCAGTATGATGCGGCGCCGGTGATGCTGAACCCGGCGCTGACGGGCATGTACGAGAACGCGGAGTTCCGCATGGCGTGCAACGTGCGCAGCCAGTGGAACAGCCTGGCGAGCAACTTCCTCACCACGGCCTTCGGGTACGACCTCTCCTTCCAGCGGCGCTTCGGCGTGGGGATGTCGTTGAGCAACTACAACATGGCGGGGATCATGAACAACTTCCAGTTCGGGCTCTCAGGAGCCTATAACGTATCGGATCCCAAGGCGCACCACACCCTTTCGACAGGCGTTCATCTCGGTCTGCTGTACAAGAAGGTGAATGACCAGAATCTGCTCTGGGACTCGCAGTACAGCAACGGTTACTTCAATTCCGACCTTCCAACCGGCGAGATCACCCAGCGCGGCGCGCGACTGATGCCCGATGTCTCCGTTGGCCTGGCTTATCGCTCGACCAATCCGCGCAGGAGCATCAACCCATTCGTGAACGCGGCGCTCTTCCACGTTACCATGCCCGACGAATCGATCTACCGCACGGCCAAGAGCAAGATGCCGATCCGTTATTCGGCCAACGGTGGCGTGCGCGTGATGCTCTCAGAGGGGCTGATCCTGATCCCGCAAGGCCTGTACATGCGCCAAGGCAACGACCAGCAGATCCATGCGGGCATGATGGGCGAGTTCGCCATCGGCGGCTCTGTGTACAGCGCGATCTGCGGTGCGTCTTATCGCGTCAGGGATGCCATCGTGGCGCATGTGGGGCTGAAGCACAAGAACAGCGCCTACCGCTTCAGCTACGACGTGAACACATCGCCGTTGCGTTCGTATTCCCGCAGCAACGGGGCCTTTGAGTTCTCGATCATCTATTATGGCACGCATGCGGGGCGCGAGCGGCGATTGACGAGCAGCGCGTTCTGATCCAGGCCAGGGGTCCGGATGGCGTGATGTGCACGGTGCTCCAGTCTATCTCAGCGTGACGCGCTTCACCACGCGTCCAGCACTGGTATTCATGCTGACCAGATACGGGCCCGCTGCCAGCTTGCTCACATCGAGCTGAAGATTCGTGGCAACGCTGTTCGGGCTCTCCGACTGGGTCATTCCGCCGCGTGCATCGATGATCTCGATGCGCTCCACGGACGCACCGCTATCGTTGCTGATGTTGATGATGCCGTCAGCAGGGTTCGGCCACAGGCTCACTTGAGCATCCAACTCTTCGTGTATTCCGGTAGGCAGCTCCACCATGAGTTGGATCACGGGCCGCCGATCATCCATGCTGACATTGTTGAATGTGCTGGACAAGGAGGCGGGAAAGCTGGTATTCCCGCTCGCGTAAATCCGATCAACCACCGTGGTGTTCACCCACTCGAAGGCGCCAGTGGCGATAGGCGCGGGTGCCGCTGAGATGTCCCACTCCGTGAGGATCTCCAATGAGCCGCCGGTGTAGGTGAAGGGAGAGTTGAGCATGAAGTCGATGTAGTCCGGTTCGGCTGTAGCAGGGATCGACTGCGCGGCATTGGTGTACACCAGCACTGCGCCCGCGCTCAGATTCGCCCAGGTCTCCGTAGCGTTCGAGTACGAAGCCGTGCCCGAGTTCTTCATGTAGATGTTGAACACAGCGGGTCCTGCTGCTGTGCTGGCTGTGCTCTTCATCCAGCCGGTGCTCAGGATAATGGTGCCGGGGACGATGCCCGCTGCCGCCAGTTCCGCTTGCGTGTAGAGGTACGCGAAGCGGCTGTAGCGGTAGAAGAGCGTGGACGACAAGTAGATGGGCCCCACGGCGTACAAAGGCGTGTTCGGTGCACCGGTGTTGATCTCCAGCGCTTGGGCGCGCGCCTGAAAGCCATTCACGGACAACAGGGTCAGCACCAGCAAATGGGCAATGCTCCGACTGAGTAGCGTGTGCTTCATGGTGTGTTGATTAGGATTGATGGATTGGCCAGTGCCGCCGCTGCGATGAGTGGTGCCAGAACAAACCTAATCGATAAGCATGAAGATGACCCGGGCCCGATATGGGCCGGTCGGTTATCCGGACTGGAACACAGGAAGCTGGAGCTCCGCCTATCCCTTAAGCGCCTCCGCGCCGCCCACGATCTCAAGGATCTCGTTGGTGATGCTGGCTTGGCGCGCTTTGTTGTAGGTGAGCTTCAGGCCCTTCAGCAAGCTGTCGGCGTTGTCGGTGGCCTTGTGCATGGCGGTCATGCGGGCGCCATGCTCGGCGGCATGGCTGTCGAGCAGCGCCTTGTAGAGCTGGATCTTCAGGCTCTTGGGGATGATCTCCTCCACGATGGTGGTGCGGTCCGGCTCCATGATATGATCGGACTTCGAGCCGCCTTCAGCATTCTTGGCAGCAGGTGCGATCGGGAGGAACTGCTCCTCCGTGGTGATCTGCACCGCCGCGTTCTTGAACTTGTTGTAGAATAGCACCACGCGATCGTAGCTCCCGTCAGCGAACTGCTTCATGAGCAATTCAGCCACCGGCGCTGCCTTGTCGAAGCTGAGGCCATCGAACAAGGTGGCGAGGTCGGTGGGCAAGCTGTTGTCCAGCATGCCGCTGCGGCGGTAGAGGTCCATGGCCTTCTTGCCGATAGGGAGCACATGCGCTTGCTGGCCATTGGCTTGCGCGCTGTTCAGGGCCGTGCGCACAAGGCGGAACACCTGCGTATTGAATGCTCCGGCCAAGCCGCGATTGCTCACGATGGGCACGAGCAGCACCTTCTTCACCTCGCGCTGCGCGCTGTACTTCCCTTCACTGCTGTCGAGGCTCGCGCTCACATTGCCCAGGATGGTCTGCAGCTTCTCGGCGTAAGGACGCATGCGCACGATCGCATCCTGCGCGCGGCGCAGCTTGGCCGCGCTCACCATCTTCATGGCGGCGGTGATCTGCTTGGTGCTGTTCACCGAGACGATCCGGCTGCGTACCTCCTTCAGGCTGGGCATGGTGCGGTGCTGGTGGTTCAGGGTTGCAGGTCGACCCGGAGGATCGATGCTGCATGGTATTCAGCTCTTAGTTGTCGAGGCTCTTCACCAGGTCTTTGGCAACGGCTTCCAGCGTGCCGGTGATCTGATCGTTGTAATCGCCCTTCTTCAGCGCGGCCAGCACATCGCTGTGCTTGTTGCGCAGCATGGTGATGAACTCCGCCTCGAACTGCTTCACGTTCTTCACGGGAATCCTGCTCAGAAGGCCCTTCGTCCCGCAGTAGATGATGGCGATCTGCTCCTCCACGCGCATGGGGCTGTTCTGGCCCTGCTTCAGGATCTCCACATTGCGCGCACCCTTGTCGAGCACCGCTTTGGTGACGGCATCGAGGTCGGAGCCGAACTTCGAGAAGGCCTCCAGCTCGCGGTACTGCGCCTGGTCGAGCTTCAGGGTGCCCGCCACCTTCTTCATGCTCTTGATCTGGGCGTTGCCGCCCACGCGGCTCACGCTGATGCCCACATTGATCGCCGGACGCACCCCGCTGAGGAAGAGGTTGCTCTCGAGGAAGATCTGGCCATCGGTGATGGAGATCACGTTGGTGGGGATGTAGGCGGACACGTCGCCGGCCTGCGTCTCGATGATGGGCAGCGCTGTGAGTGAGCCGCCGCCTTTCACTTTGCCCTTCAGCGAAGCCGGCAGGTCGTTCATCTCGGAAGCCACCTTGTCGTCGGCGATCACCTTGGCGGCGCGCTCCAACAAGCGGCTGTGCAGGTAGAACACGTCGCCGGGGTAAGCCTCACGGCCGGGCGGTCGGCGCAACAGCAACGACACCTCGCGGTACGCCACGGCCTGCTTTGAGAGGTCATCGTACACGATCAGCGCAGGACGGCCGGTATCGCGGAAATACTCGCCGATGGCCGCACCAGTGAAGGGCGCGAAGAACTGCATCGGCGCAGGGTCGCTGGCGTTGGCGGCCACCACGGTGGTGTAGGCCATGGCACCTGCCTCCTCGAGCACTTTCACGGTGCCGGCCACAGTGCTGCCCTTTTGTCCAATGGCCACGTAGATGCAGTACACGGGCTTGCCGGCGTCGTAGAATTCCTTCTGATTGATGATGGTGTCAATCGCCACCGTGCTCTTGCCGGTCTGGCGGTCGCCAATGATGAGCTCACGCTGGCCGCGGCCGATGGGGATCATGGCGTCAACGGCCTTGATGCCGGTCTGCAGCGGCTCCTTCACCGGCTCGCGATAGATCACGCCAGGGGCGCGGCGCTCGATGGGCATCTCGAAGAGCTCGCCTACGATGGGGCCCTTGCCGTCGATCGGCTCGCCCAACGTGTTCACCACGCGGCCCACGATGCCTTCGCCGGTGTTGATGCTGGCGATGCGCTTGGTGCGCTTCACGGTGTCACCTTCCTTGATGCCCACGCTGGGGCCCAAGAGCACGGCGCCCACGTTGTCCTCCTCGAGGTTCAGCACGATGCCGCGCAGTCCGCTGGGGAACTCGATGAGCTCTCCGCTCTGCACGCCGCGCAGTCCGTAGATGCGGGCGATGCCGTCACCGACCTGGAGCACCGTTCCGACCTCTTCGAGTTCGGCCTCGCTTCGGAAACCGGCGAGTTCTTGTTTGAGGATCGCCGATACTTCGGCGGGTTTCACTTCGGCCATGGCCTTGTTGCTTTAGATCGCGGGGATGTACGGGTTCTTGGAGAATTCGCGGCGCAGATCGGCGAGGCGGCGGCTCACAGTGCCGTCGTACTGCTCATCGCCGATGCGGATGCTCACGCCTCCGATCAGGGAGGGATCGACCTTCTCCTTCAGATCGATCGTCTTGCCAGGGTGCTGCTTCATCGCCAGGGCGATTACCTGGGCGCGGGTATCTGCATTCAGCGCAACAGCGCTGGTGACCACAGCGGTCACGATGTTCTGGTCCACCTTGAAGAGCTCGTTGAAGGCGGCGGCCACATCGGGCAACAGCGACTCGCGGCCTTTGCGCACCAGGATGCCCATATAGGACCTGGTGATCGGGCCCACCTTATCACCGAAGATGCCCTTGAGGATCCGGTCCTTCGCGTCGGACTTCACCACCGGGCTTTTCAGGATCACCACCAACTCGCGGTTCTCGGCGCAGGTGCTCGCTAAAAGCCGCATATCGTCCTGCATCGCATCAAGCTGACCCTTCTCGCGGGCCATGTCCATCAGCGAACGGGCATAACGATATGCGACCGGTGCGGGGTGCTTCATGACTTGCGCAGCTCGGCTTCGGTCATCACCTTGTCCACCAAGGATTGCTGCGCGGCGCGATCGGCGAGCTTCTCCTTGAGGATCACTTCGGCCACCTGGATGCTAAGCTCGGCGAGCTGGTTCTTCATCTCCACGATCGCGGCCTTCTTCTCGTTCTGGATATCGGCACGGGCGCGTGACAGAAGCGCTTCAGCCTCGGCTTTCGCTTTTCCTTTCGCTTCGGCGATCTCCTTGTCGCGGATGTCGCGTGCCTCCTTCAGCAGCACCTCGCGCTCTTCGCGAGCAGCGCGCATGAGCTCCTCGTTCTTCGCGCCCAGCGCGGCCATCTCTTCGCGAGCGCGTTTCGCTTCATTCAACGCATCGGCGATGCTGGCCTCACGCTCCTTCAACCCATTGAGGATGGGCTTCCAGGCGAACTTGGCCAGGATGAAGAGCACGGTCAGGAAGGTCAGCGTCATCCAGAAGATGAGGCCGATGGAGGGCTCTACGAGGCTCGCGAGCAGCATGGGCGTGCGGAATCAGTGGGGTGGATGACTGAACAACGGAAGGCCGCTGATTAAGCGGTCTTCAGCACCACCAGCAGGCCCACCACCATCGCGAAGAAGGCAGCACCTTCAACGAGAGCGGCGGTGAGGATCATGTTGGCGCGGAGGTCGTTGATCGACTCGGGCTGGCGGGCCATGGCTTGCACGGCGTCACCGCCGATGCGGCCGATGCCAACACCGGCACCAAGGGCAGCGAGACCAGCGCCGAGAGCAGCGATACCGTAACCGGTGCCGAGGTCGAGGAGGACAGAGAGGAACATGGGAACGTGGTTGTTTGTGAAGGTTCTAGTGGTGGTGAGGCTCTTCAACAGCGGCACCGATGTACATGGCGCTGAGGAAGGTGAAGACGTAGGCTTGGATGAATGCCACGAGCAACTCGAGGCACATCATGAACACCGTGAAGGCCCAAGAGCCGATGGCCACGCCATAGCCGGCGCCTGCACTGGTCTCGCCGAACACGAAGATCAGGCTGAAGAAGCTGAGCGCGATGATGTGGCCCGCCGTGATGTTGGCGAAGAGTCGGATCATGAGCACGAAGGGCTTCAGGAACATGCCCAGGATCTCAACCGGCGTGAGGATCGCGAGCACCCAGCCCGGTACGCCCGGCATGGCCAGGATGTGGTGCCAATAGTGCTTGTTGCCGTTCACCGTGACGATGATGAAGGTGAGCAAGGCCAGCACGATCGTCACGGCGATGTTGCCGGTGAGGTTGGCGCCGCCGGGGAAGAAGGGGACCAGTCCCAGCAGGTTGTTCAGGAAGATGAAGAAGAAGGCCGTGAGCAGGTAGGGCAGGAAGCGCTCGTACTTGTGGCCGATGGCGCTCTTGGCCACATCGTCGCGCACGAAGAGGATGATGGGCTCAATGAGGTTCTGCAGGCCGGTGGGCGCCTGGCCCGCGCGGCGGGTGTAGGCTTTGGCCACGCTGAGGAAGATGATGAGCAGGAGCGTCACGCTTACGAAGAGGCTCATCACGTTCTTGGTGATGCTGAAGTCCCAAGTGGCTTTCGTGAGCTCCTCATCGATGGTCGCGTGATGCGCGTCGGTTCCATCGGGCGAATCGGTGGCGGCAATGTGTCCATCGTGCAGCAGGTAGCCGCCGTAAGTCTTATGGCCATGGTCGAAGCGGCTGCTGCTGAACACGCTCAGGCCGCGCTCGCCGTTGTACAGGATGATCGGCAGCGGCAGGCTGGTGTGGCCCCAGAGGTGCCAGCCATGCTCATCGCCGATGTGGCTCATGATGAGCTCCCCTGCGTCGAAGCCCTTCTTCTCCGCGTGGTGCGCTTCCTCTGGCTCGTGGGCCATGGCGGTGTCGGAATGACCGTGATCGGCGTGGCCGTGTCCGGCATGGTCATGTCCCTCGTGCTGCGCGGCAACAGGGCCCATCAAAAGGGCACTAATCATCAGGAAGACTAAGCGCAGCAACGATTTCAGCGGCATCACGTGCGGGGGCACCCCCTTCTTTGCGGCCGCGAATGTAGGGATCCCGTTCAATCGACCGAATGATCCGTTGCTTTCAGCCTTTTCCGGTCTCCTTGAACAGGTAGATCATTGCACCAGCGATGCCTAGCAGGCTCAGCACGAGCGTGAAGATGGGGAAGGGCCACACCAGCTGTTGATCGAGCCACCAGCCTCCGAATGTGCATGCCAGCACGATGCCCAGCATGGTGAAACCGAGGCCGGTGTAGCGCAGGTAATTGTCGTAGCCCTTGCGCGCCTTCTTCAGTTCATCTTCGGCACTCATGCCTTCGGCAGCTTGCGCGAAAGTCCGCTGAGCCGCACGGTGCTGAAGGCGAGGAAGGCCAGATAAAGTGCCGCGAAGACGACCCCCGAGACCATCAGGGTCTCTTTCGGCGCACGAAGCAAGAGCACCACCAGCACGCCCAGCGACAGGAGCATTTTAAGCATGAGCCCACCCATGAAGCGGCGGACGAAGCCCTTGGGGTCAGTGGCCATGGCGTGCTCCTGCCAGAGATGGAGCGCCGTGGTGACCAATGCGAACCACGCGAGCATGATAGCATGCTCGGGTCCGAATGGAACGCGCAATCCGAAAAGAGCAAGCCAAAGCAGCACGGCCATGGCCGCAGAGAACAGCGCGATGGGAATCAAGAAGGACCAGCGTTGAGGCGCCATGCGACAGCACCCGGTCGGGCGCTCGTGATGAGATCAGCGAAGGATCACCGGCCAGCTTGGGCCTGCTCTGGCCGCGGCGCGGTCTGAGCGCTCGGACTCATCTCCTTCACCACGCCGCCGGCCATGCTGCAATTGCCAGTGAACACGGCGCCGGGCTCAATGGCCAGCTTCTTCGTATTGATGTCGCCCTGCAGTTTGGCGGTGGCCTTCAGGCTCAGAAGGTCCTGACAGTTGATCTTGCCTACCAGGGTGCCTTCGATGTCGCTGCTCTGGCAGATCACCTCGCCCTCGATCACGCCCGATTGCCCGATGATCACTCGGCCGCGTGCGCTCACCGTGCCTTTCACCTTGCCATCGATGCGGATGTTGCTGTCGCTGTTCACCTCACCAACGATGGAGGTGCCTTCCATGATGCTGTTGATCTTGCCGGGGCTGATGGGTTCGCTGGGCTTGCTCATGGGCGCTGGGGCGGTTTTGTCGCTGCCGAACATGGGTGGTTGGCTTTGGGTTAACGGACCTGACGGGCGCGAATATAACCGCGAACGGCGCTTATCCTACTGACCGTCAAGGTAGTTCTGAAGGAAGAAGGCCTGATAACCTGCCACGTCCCTGGCTTTGAAGAAGGCCGCATAGTTGGCTTGGCTGATGGCGAAGGCCGGATAGCCTTGGTCGGCCAGCCCTTGCAGCATGTCCTCATTGCCGACGAAGAGATTATGGTACTCGATGGCCTTGGCCTTCGAGGGCAGCGGGGTGGCCAGCATCAATCGGCGCTCGCCATCGAGCATGCTACTGTTCACCTGCAAGGGCGTGTGGCCGAAGTACGCGCCGTTGAAATCGGAGATGGCCGCGGAGAGCAGATCGGCATCTGAACCGGCCATGGGCACCACCACCACGTAGGTGTGCGGGCCATCGTCCTTACTGTACACCGGGCCTTCAGGCGCTTTCGGCTTGGGCGCTCCGCCGCTTCCGCCGTCCAGGCCGGTGAGGAGTTCTTCGGCGCGTGCCGCCTCTTCGGTGCCGGGGTATTCGTCCTTCACGGCAGTGAGCGCCGAACGATACTCCGGCACATTGCGCGTTCCCCCAATGGCCATGGCCTTGAGGAAATGGTACTTCGGGCGGAAGTGGTTGTTGGGCTCCTCGAGGATCACGCGGTCACAGGCGGTGATAGTGGGGTAGTAGGCTCGCTCGCGGAATAGGCGGTACACCTCCCGGTAAGCGCTTTCCTCGGCAGCGCGCCGTTCGGCATCGGCCTGCAGCAGGTTCGGGTCGCGCACCAAGCGGGCGAACTGCGAGTTGGGCCAGCGCTCCAGGATGATGTCCGCGTAGGTCTTTGAGCCGCTGCCGCCCATCAGGTCCACCCACCCTTCGCTTTCCTTCTGCAGATAGATTCGGTACAACTGGTAGTGGCTCTCAGGCGTGTATGCACAGGAATCGAAGCGGCTGTTGAGCACCTCGAAGCTCTCGATGGCGTTGTCGATGTCCTTGAGCTGCTCCTTGTATATCATGCCGCTGGCATAGAGCGCCCCGCAGATGCGCCCGTTGGAAGTCGCGAGGGCGGCATCGTCTGCAGGGATGTCGCGCATATAGGTCGCGGGATCCTTCCATTCAAGTTCCTTCCCCTCTTTGCCATCGCGCTCTTCATCCTCGTCCTCGATCTCCGATTGCGACAAGGCGCTGCCGCTCCGGTCCTGCCTCCGCCATTCATCCTCCAGCTTTCGGTTGCCCCACTTCCGCTTGAAGTTGGCCATGCCCCGGCTGATCTGCTGCGGATCATAGAAGTACCAATTGCCACGGCCGCCAGGGGCTGGTGCCGCCGGCCTGTCGGCTGAGGGGTCGGGCGCTGAGCGGGCCTCTTCCTCCTTTCGCCGCTGCTCCTCTTCCGCATCCTCGCGCTGGCGGATGATGCCGCGGATCTTCTTCTGCAGTTCCTCGGGGTCCAGCCCCATGAGCGCTTGCAGGCTGTCCTCGAGCGCAATGATGTCGAGTTGGGCCACGAGGTCGCCGAGCACCCGGGCCCGGGTTTCCACCTCATCGAAACGCAGGTGTTCGGGGTTCAGCAGGGCTTTGGTGCTGTCGTAGTACTGCTGGGCCGGCTTGTACTTGCGGTCGTCGAAGTGGATGTCGGCCAGCTTCAGGAAGCTCTTGGCCTTCTGCTTGGTGTCGTTGGTGCTCACCTTCACGCTGGTGCGCAGGCTGGCCAGCGCATCGTCCTTCTTGCGCTCCTTCAGGTCCAGCTCCGCCAGCGCATAGTGGATCATGTCGAAGTGGTCGATGTGCTTGTCGTCGCGGAGCATGCCTTTGAGCATCTTGCGCAGGGCCTTGCTATCGCCCTTGTTGTAGGCGAGCGCTTGGAAGATCTGCGCGTGGAAGGCCATCTCGTAGGGAGGACCCATCTTGGCCACGGCGGCGAATTGGTCGATCGCCTTCTTCTCCTGTCCCTTGAGCTGATAGAGCTGCGCGAGCACGAAGGCCCAGCGAACGCGCTCGCGCTTGGTGCGGGCCACGGGCACGGCGCGCTCCAGGTGCATGATCGCGTCGTCCACCTTGCCTCGCTTGAGCTCGAGCTGCGCGCTCACCGCTGCCAGCAGGCCCTCGTCGAGGTGCTTGGGCCGCTTCTTGGCGTTGCTCACATGGTCCAGCGCGCTCTTGGCCTTGCCGAACTGTTCGAGCTCGATGGCCGTGCGCGCCAGCCAGATCTGCGCATCGAATTCGCGGTTGAAGCCCTTGTACTGACGGGTGATGTGCGTGAAGCCGCGCTCGGCCTCAGAGTAGTTGCGCTTGTAGAATTGGCTTCGGGCGATTACGAACCAGGCATCGTCCACCCATGTGTTCTTTTCCTTGCCCTTGATCTCCATGCCGTGCCGCTCGATCACCAGTGAGCACTTATCGATGCACTTCTCCAGGTCGGGCGTGGCGCTTTTTGCCTGCTGCTCGGTGCCGTGGATGAACAGGGGCAGCACTTGATCGAAGTCATCCACATGGGCATCCTCGATGCCCATCACGGTCTCCTTCAGCTTCTCGTTGGCGTTGAACCAGCCGTTGTCCCGTGCCGTGAGCCGGTGGTACGTGCGGTTCAGGAAAGCATCCTTGTCCTGCTTGCAGCCCGAAAGCCACCCCAAGCCGATGGCGATCAGCAAGATGGGCGTGAACCGGGTAGCAAGGCGCATCAGGCGAGGATAACTGCGAGCGGCCGAAGTTATTTCATGGGCCCCTTCGCCGCGTGCGCGAACTTCGCGGCATGGCCGTAGGAGGGAAAGGGCAAGGACGGGCGCGCAGCAAGGGCCTGCTAGCGCGGCTGCGGAGCACCTACCGGCTGGTGCTCATCGACGACCGCAGCTTCGAGGAGCGCTTCAGCGCAAGGCTCAATAGGTTGAGCGTCCTGGTGTTCACGGTGCTGGCCTTCCTGTTCTATGGCACATTGGTCACCGTGCTCATCGTGTTCACGCCGCTCAAGCGCTATATCCCCGGCTACAGCGACGAAGAGACCCGCCTGCAGGCATTCCGTTCCGCCGAACGCGCAGATTCCTTGGAAACGGCCCTGGTCGAGCAGCGCGCATTCATCATGAACCTGCAAGCCGTGCTCTCCGGAGCCGCCAAGGTTGATAGCGCCTTGCTGCAAAGGCCCGTATTGGCCCGGCAGGACACCTCCGCGCTCTGGCCCAGCGAGGTGGAGCATGCGTTGCGCGCGAAGGTCCAGTCCGAAGAGCAGTACAGTCTGGTGGAAGGCCGCGGAGCAAGCGAGCGGCGCGAATTGGCCAGCGTGCTCTTCGTGCCGCCCGTGCAAGGCATCGTAACCAGCGCCTTCGACCTGGCCAAGGGCCATTTCGGCACCGACGTGGTCACCGCACCCGATGCGGCCGTGAAGTGTTGCTTGGCGGGCACCGTGGCTCTGGCCAGCTGGACCACCGATGCGGGTCATGTGCTGGCTGTGCAGCACAGCAATGGGCTGGTAAGCGTGTACAAGCACAACCGCGTGCTGCTCAAGAAAGAAGGGGAGCGGGTGAAGTCCGGAGAGGCCGTGGCCATCGTGGGCAATACCGGAGAGAACAGCAGCGGCCCACATCTGCATTTCGAGCTGTGGCACAATGGTGAGCCTGTGGATCCAGCGGCCTATATGGTGCTCCAATAGCGCATGGCGGCTGAGAGTTGCAGGTTGATCCGGTTGACGGTTGCTTCGCACGGCCGCACGCCAACAGGAGCCGCGGGCATGGAACAGGAGGAACGAGCTGGAGCTGAATGAGCCTCAAATCGGGCATCGCCAAATGGGTGGCGCGCGCGGAGACCAGCGCCGTGATGCGCCGCGCCCTGGAACCGGCAGCCACGCAGCAGGCCGTGCTGAAGGAGCTTGTTCGCTTCGCCGGCGACACCTCCTTCGGCCTTGAGCACCGGTTGCACGAGGTGCGCGATCATGCTTCGCTGGCGCAAGCCGTGCCGTTGCGCGATTATGAGGGCTACAGGCCGTACATCGACCGGATCCTGTTCGGTGAGCCCGATGTGCTCTGGCCCGGCCAGCCGCTCTACCTGTGCAAGACCAGCGGCACCACCAGCGGGGCGAAGTACATCCCCATTACCCGCGAGAGCCTGCCCAATCATATCGGCAGCGCGCGGCGCGCGTTGCTTGCCGGCATCGCGCACAGCGGCAAGGCCGATTTCGTCGATGGCAAGATGATCTTCCTGCAGGGGAGCCCTGTGCTCGACAAGAGCCGCGCGATCCCCACCGGAAGGCTCAGCGGCATCGTGGCCAATCATGTCCCGCGCTACTTGATGCGGAATCGACTGCCCTCCTTCGCCACCAACAGCATACCTGATTGGGATGCGAAGGTGGAGGCGATCGTGACCGAGACCATGCGCGCGGATATGCGGCTGATCAGCGGCATACCGGCATGGGTGCAGATGTACTTCGAGCGCTTGCTCGATCGCACCGGCAAATCGAATGTGAAGGAGGTCTTCCCCAACTTCTCGCTCTTCGTTTACGGCGGGGTCAACTACGGGCCCTATCGCGCGCGTTTGGAATCGCTCATTGGCGGCAGCGTTCCCAGCATCGAGCTGTTCCCCGCGAGCGAAGGCTTCATCGCATACCAGGACAAGGAGAATGAGGATGGGCTGCTGCTGGTGCTCGACAACGGCATCTACTTCGAGTTCATCCCCGCCAGCGAGCTAGGCAAGCCCTCGCCCAAGCGCCTCTCCATCGCCGAGGTGGAGGTGGGCGCGAACTACGCGCTCGTGCTGCACACCAACGCGGGCCTGTGGGGATACGAGATCGGCGACACCGTGCGCTTCGTCTCGCTCTCGCCGCCGCGGATCGTGGTCACCGGCCGAACGAAGCACTTCACCAGCGCCTTCGGTGAGCATGTGATCGCCGAGGAGGTCGATCGCGCGCTTCGGGATGCGATGGAGCAAGTGCCCTGCGAGGTGGCCGAGTTCACCGTGGCGCCGCAATTGGCGCCCGGCGAAGGCTTGCCTCATCACGAGTGGTTCATCGAATTCGCCGTCTTGCCAGCAGAGCCCGATCGATTCGCGTTGGCGGTCGACGCGGCCCTGCAGAAGCGCAATCCCTACTACAAGGACCTCATCGTCGGCAAGGTGCTGCGCCCGCTGGTGATCCGCAGCCTGCCGCGTGGCGCGTTCGCTTCTTGGATGAAAGAGCGCGGAATGAACGATGCGCAGAGCAAGGTGCCGCGGCTGGCGAATGATCGGAAGTACGTGGAGGGACTGGGGTGATCACCCCACCTTTACCCGCAGCATGTTCCCGTCCGCTTCAATCGGATAGGTCTTCAGCCCGCTCTTGCTTGGTCCTTTGAGCAATTGGCCCTCCAGGTCGAAGGCGCTGCCGTGCCAGCCGCAAACGAGCTGCCCTTCCTTCTCCTTGATCGGGCCGCCTTTGTGGGGGCAGTTCAGCTCGAGCGCGGTGTAGCTGCCATCGGGGCGCTTCGAGATCATGAGCTTGCCAGACAAGCCGTTCGCTTTCACGATCGCGCTGTTGCCCTTGCCCAGGGTGTCCATCGGCACGAGCAACTCACCATCCTTGATGGCGAGTGCGGGCGCGGCGGAAGCGCAGCCCTCGATGGTGGTGGCCAACGGAATCAGTGCCAAACCTGCGCAGGCGGTGCAGCTGCGCTTCAGGAAATCGCGTCGGTTCATGGTTGATGCGGTGTTTCGCTGGGGAAGGTAGCGGATGGGGCAAAGCGGCGGTTCAGGGCGCCGCATGCACGCGCCAATGCGCGTCCTCGTGAAGCACCGGCCAGGGCACTGCGGCATCGGCGTTCAGGCGATCGACGATAACGGCGCGCAGGCCCAACGCGGCCAAACTGTCGAGCACGACGGGGTCCTGCGCGCGGATCGGCGTCAAGCCCCAGCCCTTGCGGTTCAGGTAGTACATCTGTCGGGGGTCCAATCCCGATGTGGTGGCCACCAATTCATCCGGTCGCGTTAAGCGGTCCGCAAGCGGGGCTGCATCAAGGAGGTAAGCGCGCTCACGGCCCCCAACGAGGTCGCTCCACCGCATCCCAGCGCCCTCGGCAACGATCACGATCAGGACCGTTGCCGAGAGCCAGCCGGGCCTGACCCGTTCGAGCCCAATGCCCGCCAGCAACGCCATGAGCGGAACCAATGGAATGATGTAATAGGCATGCAAC
The DNA here is from genome assembly GCA_016716605.1 of Flavobacteriales bacterium. Taxonomy (NCBI): domain Bacteria; kingdom Pseudomonadati; phylum Bacteroidota; class Flavobacteriia; order Flavobacteriales; species Flavobacteriales bacterium. Next base: position 785,474 of record JADJWA010000001.1, on the reverse strand, counting down.
GTGAACACATCGCCGGCCTTGGCCATGATCAGCGTGAACGGCATCGCGATGCCCAGCGACACCAGCAGCGTGCGCGCGTCTCTTCGGCGATAGACCCTCCAGGCCCCGGCAAGCGCTGCGGCGAAAGCGAGATGGCTCAGCAGCGCGGAGAACCAGAACCGTTCGCCCAGCTTGGAGCCATGCGCGAACAGCTGCTTGAAGCCCTCGGCGATCGAATACGGGAAGTACAGTGGATTGCCGTAAGCGGCCAGCAGGTGCGGCTGCCATACGAAATACCACCAGGCCACCGGCGCCACCGCCAACGTGAGCGCCGCCCCTAGGAGCAAGCGCCGGCCGCGCGGCACGCCCGGCTCGATGCAGAAGAGCAGCCAGGGCGCCAGCAGCACGATTGCCGGGATCTTGCACATGCCGCCAAGTGCGGCTAGTGGAACCGCGAGCATCAGCCACAGCGCACCAGCTCGCGCGGCGCGATCCGCTGCCCACAGGGCCATCAGCACCAGAGCCGCGCTGAAGACATCGGGCATGGATTTGCGGCCATAGACGAACCATGACGACCATACGAGGACGAACGTGGCAAGGAATGCTGCGCGCTCGCCGTAACGGTTCCGGATCAGCGCGTGGAAGGCCCATGCGCCGAGTGCCGAGGCGATGAGGGCCATCATCCTCCCGTACCAGTGCGCAGGACCGAACGCGCGATACAGCAAAGCGACCAAGGCATTGAATCCGGGGAATTCGCTGGCCACCGGATCAGGTCGCTCTCCGGCCAGGTCGGTGCGCGGATGCAGCAGGTCGATGCCATCCTCCGCCATGTTGCGCGCCACCATGTTGGTGAAGGCCTGACGCCAACTGTGCGCGGTCTCCAACGGAGGAGATGTGATGCCCACGAGCCGCACCAATGTGGTGAGCGCGATCCAGAACCGGATGTCGCCGAGGATTCGGGCCATGCGTGCAAAGTAGAACCTGTATCAAGAATGCTTTTGGAAGCGAGCCGGAGGGATTTCGCAATCCATTCGAGGCGCGAAACCCGCGCATAGCTGGGTGCTATGCAAGGGTTGAGCAACGAAGGCTGGGCGCGCAAAGACCCATGCGCAGTCCTAAGGGCATTCTTGAGATAGGTTCAAGTTGGTTGGCCGCTGCACCTTTGGCCCGTGTCCGCGACGATCAGTGAACAATTGGCCCGGGCCGTGCAGCTCCTGCGCGTGGGCGAGGCCGTGGCCATCCCTACCGAGACGGTTTATGGACTTGCGGCCAATGCCTTCGACGCGGATGCCGTGCTCAAGGTCTTCACCGCCAAGCAGCGCCCCAGCTTCGATCCGCTGATCGTGCATGTGGGACAGCAAGCCGATGTGCATCGCGTAGCGCGCGAACTGGCGCCCGGAGCGCAAGCACTCATCGATGCCTTCTGGCCGGGGCCGCTCACATTGGTGCTGCCCAAGTGCGATGCCGTGCCCGATATCGTCACCAGTGGCCTGGACACCGTGGGCGTGCGCATGCCCGCTCACCCGCTCACGCTGCAGTTGCTGCGCGCGCTCGACTTCCCGCTGGCTGCGCCCAGCGCGAATCCTTTCGGTTACGTGAGCCCCACCACCGCGCAGCATGTTGCCGATCAACTCGGCGATCGCATCCCGTACATCCTCGATGGCGGTCCCTGCGAGGTCGGCGTGGAGTCCACCATCATTGGTTGGGAGGTCGATCGCTGGGTACTGTACCGGCCCGGCGGCATCGCACTGGAAGCCATCGAAGCGGTGATCGGTTCCGTAGCGCATGCCGTGAAGCAGGTGCTACCGGTCGCACCCGGCATGCTCGAGAACCACTACGCTCCGCGCAAGCCAGTGCAGGTAGGCGAGGTCCGCGAGCTCCTCGCGCGGCATCAAGGAAAGCGGGTTGGCGTGATCGCATTCCAAATGGAATACCGCGCCCATCGTTGCATTCGGCTTTCCGCCAAGGGCGACCTGAACGAAGCCGCGCGCACGCTCTTCGCTGCCCTGCGCGAACTGGACGCCAGCGATTGCGATGTGATCCTCGCAGAGCGGTTCCCGGAACAGGGGCTGGGACTGGCGATCAATGATCGGTTGCGGAGGGCGGCGGTGCGCTGAGCCGTCGATGCAGCTTGGGCCTTGGTCGATCCACGTATGGCCTGCGTTCCGACATTGCGCAACACGGCATGGGTTCCGGCGTTCCCGCCCTATCTTCACCCTGCACCAAACCCACCAGGGCCATGAGCACTACCCTTAATACCAAGGAACTGACGCTTGTGTACGATAGCGGCACCTCCGAAGGACGCAAGGCGCTCGCCTATGCGTACACGCTCGCACCGAAGGTGAACAAGCAGGATGTGAGCGAAGTGAGTCTGAGCACCACCTTCGTGCGCCAGGTGCTGAAGCAATTGAACCTGCGGCCCAAGGACCTGCTCAACCGCGCTCATCCGTATTATCAGGAACATTTGCGCGGCCGCGACCTCGATAGTGAGGGCTGGCTGCAAGTGCTCACGCACAACCCGGGGCTGCTCAAGGCGCCCATTGCTTTGCAGGGCGATAAGGCCGTGCTCTGCGAACCGGCCTCTCTGATCAATACGATCAACGAAGCGCAGCGCAAGGCCAGCTAGCTGCTTTCGGCTCCTTGGCATCAACACCGATCTTCGCGCCCCGGTCGGCGCTCATGGGCACATGCGCACCTGAGCCCCCGGGCACATGAAACGAATCGCCATCCTCGGATCCACAGGCTCCATCGGCACGCAGGCCTTGGAGGTGGTTCGCGAGCAGTCGGCCCATTTCGAGGTGGAGCTGCTCACCTGCGGCAACCGCGTGGATCTCTTGATCGAGCAGGCGTTGGAGTTCAAGCCCAATGCGGTGGTGATCGGCGATGCGGCCCAACTGCCGCGCGTGAAGGATGCCCTCTTCCCGCAGGGGATCAAGGCGTATGCGGGTCCAGAAGCGCTGGAGCAGAGCGTGGCCATGGAGGGCATAGACACCGTGCTCACGGCCTTGGTCGGCTACGCCGGATTGAAGCCCACGCTCGCTGCGATCAACGCAGGCAAGCATATCGCCCTCGCGAACAAGGAGACGCTCGTGGTGGCGGGAGCGCTAGTCACCAAGGCCGCGCGTGAGAAGGCGGTGAACATCTATCCGGTGGACAGCGAGCACAGCGCCATCTTCCAATGCCTCGCTGGCGAGTGGGAGAACCCCATCGAGAAGATCGTGCTCACCGCGAGCGGCGGTCCGTTCCGTGGCAAGAGCCGCGAGGAGCTGGCCGCGGTGACCAAGGCGCAAGCGCTCAAGCATCCCAATTGGGACATGGGCGCCAAGATCACCATCGACAGCGCGAGCCTGATGAACAAGGGACTGGAAGCCATCGAGGCGAAATGGCTCTTCAACCTGAAAAAGGAGCAGATCGAGATCGTGGTTCATCCGCAAAGCATCATCCACAGCGTGGTGCAATTCCGCGATGGCAGCATGAAGGCGCAGATGGGCCTGCCCGACATGAAGCTGCCCATCCAATATGCGCTCTCGTATCCGCAGCGGCTTCCAACTGATTGGCCGCGCTTCGATTTCACCGCGTATCCCGCTCTGACGTTCGAGCAGCCCGACCTCGCTACCTTCCGCAACCTCGCGCTCGCGCTCGAAGCCATGGACCGTGGCGGAAACGCGCCTTGCGTGCTCAATGCCGCTAACGAAGTGGCCGTGGAGCTCTTCCTCAATGACGCCATCGGCTTCCTGGAGATGAGCGACGTGGTGGAGCATTGCCTCTCCCGTATACCATTCATCCCCGATCCGCAACTTGCCGACCTCATGGCCAGCGACGCCGAAGCCCGGCGACTGGCGCGTGAGCGAGTCCCTTCCGCATGGAGATCCTGATCAAAGGAGCACAGCTCATCCTCAGCCTTAGCATCCTCGTCACGCTGCACGAGCTGGGCCACTACCTGCCCGCGCGCTGGTTCAAGACCCGCGTGGAGAAATTCTACCTCTTCTTCGATCCGTGGTTCTCACTGGTGAAGAAGAAGATCGGCGACACTGAGTTCGGCATCGGCTGGATCCCCTTCGGCGGCTACGTGAAGATCAGCGGCATGGTGGACGAGAGCATGGACAAGGCGCAGATGGCCAAGCCCGCCGAGCCATGGGAGTTCCGGAGCAAGCCCGCATGGCAGCGCCTCATCATCATGGTGGGCGGTGTCACCGTGAACCTGCTGCTGGGCATGCTCATCTACATCGGCATCCTCTGGGTTTGGGGCCGCGATTACCTGCCGAACGAGAACGCGATCTACGGCGTGCATGTGAGCAAGACCCTCGAGGCGCAGGGCATGCGCGATGGCGATCGCATCATCAGCGTGAATGGCAAGGCACCGAAGTCCATCGGCGAAGCGCAAGCAGCCATCATGCTCGACGACGCCCGCGACCTGGTGATCGACCGCAATGGCGAGGAAGTGCGCATCACCCTGCCAACGGGCTTCAGCCAAATGGCCGTGGACAGCGGCGAGAAGGCCTTGATGCAAGTGCGCATCCCCTTCTTCATCGACAGCATCATTGCCGGAGCTGGGGCTTCGCGCAGTGCTTTGCGCAACGGTGATCGCATCGTTTCGGTGGAAGGTGAGTCAACGCCCTACTTCGAGGATTTCCGCAAGAAGGTGCGCGACCACAAGGACAACTTCGCGGTGATCGGTTACGAGCGCAGTGGCGCGCGCGATCTTGCTGTTGTGCAGGTGGACAAGCGCGGCACCATCGGGGTGCAGAGCATGGCCTTCGATTCGTTGGTCGCGCGCGGTCATGGCTTCAACACCGTGCACGAGGATTTCTCATTCGTGCGGTCCATCCCGGCAGGCATCAGCAGCGGCATCGAGACGCTTGGCGGCTATGTGAGCTCGCTCAAGTTCCTCTTCAGCAAATCGGGCGCAGAGCAGATCGGCGGCTTCGGCGCCATCGGCGGGCTCTTTAGCCCCACGTGGGATTGGCAGGTCTTCTGGAGCATGACCGCCTTCCTCAGCATCATCCTCGCCTTCATGAACATCCTGCCCATCCCCGCGCTCGATGGCGGACATGTGGTCTTCCTGCTCTATGAGATGGCCACCGGCCGGCCGCCCCACCAGCGCGTGCTCGAAGTGGCGCAGATGATCGGCATGGTGCTGCTGCTCGGCCTCATCCTCTTCGCCAACGGCAACGACCTGTTGAAGGCCATTTTCAACTAGCCCCTCGTGGAGCATCACCCCGGAAGCCGACGAAGGAGGCTATCCCGGGTCTCATGAACATCATGCACCTCGATGCCGTATGAGCGGCCATGCCGCACGTGTTGCTGATCGAGGACGATGCCCTGGTGCGCAAGCTGCTGGAGAAGCGCTTGCAGCTGGCAGGCTGGGAGGTGACCGCCCTGCGCGATGGCAGCCAGCTGCTTGAGCGCTTCGCTGAGCATCCTGCAGACCTCATCCTCATCGACCTCGGCTTGCCCGGCGCCGATGGGCTCAGCCTTGTTGAGCAGCTGCGCGCGCAAGGCATTTCCGCGCCCATCCTCGTGCTCACGGCGTACGAGCTGCCGCACCTTCACGCCACCGTGCGCGGCGTTGGCGCCAACGACCTGGTGCAGAAGCCCTATGACCAAGAGGAGCTGATTGAGAGGATGCGGAGGCTGATGGCGGCGTGAGGAAGTGAGCCTAGGCGTCGCCTGCGATACTTCAAAGGACGCGAACGGAAAGGCCGAACCTTAGATCCACCCAACGGCGTTTGCCCCCATCGTTGCGCCGAAACTCGGAGCCCAATACCGCCCTGAATCGATTTGAATTGCCAAAACCCTCATAGCCCACCAAGAGCCTGGACATTATCGTGTCCTTGAGAATGCTATTCCGGTGGCCACTGTCGTAGAGCTCAATCGTAGTATCGTCCAATCCCAGCGCAGTGCCTCGACTCCGAAACGATTCCGACACACTCAGGCCTGCGCAGATCATCCAGTGGTTCAGCTTCAAGTTGACCAGCAGCGGCAGTTCGAGATGGTGGCTCTCCAGTACGACTCGGCTGTATTGCAAGCCGTCTGGCGCTGGCAACGACGGGGGATATGCGGCCAGGGTGTCGGGGTCAAAACGGAATACTTCCTTCCTGATCGCATAGTCCAGGCCCACCATCAACCAGAGATTCTTGAAGAGGCGACGTTCCAATCCTAGGCCGGAGGCACAGGAGAGTGAGTTCACAGCTGAACTGCGCGACAGGAAGAAGGCGCGATCGTTTGGTCGAGTTTGAGGCGTGATTTGAGGAACACCGACATGACGATCACCATGTACCGTATTCCAAAGTGCTGCGGCATTCACGTTTACATGCCAATGCGAAGCCATCCTGCTTTGGCCCAAGCCCAGCAATGGCCCCAAACACAGAGCTAAAATGCACAAGGGCCTCATTTTCACCCCTGCAAGGTCTTCGGCGAATGTAGCCCTCACGAGGCCCCCGCAGGTCTCGGCGTGTGCGGGCCTGTGCGTGGCGGCCGGACCCTGCGGCACTGTCATCAAAAGGTAGCAGGTTTTGCCAAGGTGCGCATGCTCCGATGCCACAGGGTCATCCGTCATCGCTTCGCAAAGCTCGCGATCGCAGACAGACCCGGCGGTGGCATGGTCATGGGGAAGCGATTGCGGTCCGATGGAAACACTGCGGGAATAGTAGCAACTTGGATTCAACGCTAGCTGAGCGCCCCGCTGACATGATCCTGCTCGACTTGAGCTCGCCGGGCGCCGATGGCCTTACGCTGGTGGAGCAGATCCGCGTGCAAGGCGTGGTGATGCCCTTCCTCGTGGTGACGCCCTACGAGCTACCGCACCTGTACGCCACCTTGCGCGGCGCTGGCGCCAACGACCTGGTGCAGAAACCCTACGACTAAGAGGAGCTGATTGAGAGGATGCTGATGACGGCGTAGCTCGATCGTCTTGCGCGACCTTCGCGCATGCCCTTCACCCACGATGCTATCATCATCGGCCAAGGCCTGGCGGGCACCGTGCTCAGCGAGACCCTCGCATCGCGTGGCTTGAGTATCAGGGTCTTCGATGCAAGGCAAGTTGGCAGCGCATCGCATGTGGCAGCAGGCGTAGTGAATCCCATCGTTCTCCGCCGCACCTTGCCGAGTTGGCGCGCATCGGAGATGCTGGCCGTCGCGGGAGCGTATTACCGGGAGCTCGAGCTCGATCAAGAGGCGGACTACTGGAAGCCCCTGCCCTTCGTGGAGATCTTCCCAACGGCGCAGGAAGCGGCCATCTGGCAATTGCGCATGCGCGATGCGGAGCACAAGCACATGCTGTCGAGCGCGCCCCTGAGCGATGCGAGCCTGGAGAAGCTGCCCCATCCATACGGCTATGGTGTCGTGCTGCGCTGCGCATGGTTGAATCTGCAGGCCATGATGGCCGACCACCGTGAGCGCTTGATCGCCAGCGGCGCCTTGGAGGAACGGATCATCCTTGAATCGGACATCATCCGCAAGGCCGATGGCATTGAGGTCCTCGGGCGCAGCGCTCCGTTGCTGGTGCATTGCGGTGGGCCGTTCAACACCGTGCCCGGACTGGTACCCGTGCGCGGCGAAGGACTCACTGTGCGGCTGCCCGGCCTGGGTCTGAATTGCATGGCGCATCGCGGCGCATTCATCGTGCCCATGGGTGACGATGTCTATCGCGTTGGGTCCACGTTCGCGTGGGATGATGTGTGGAGCGGCCCCACGGACGAAGGGAAGCGCCATCTGCTCGACCGCCTTCACCGCTTGTGGAGCGGGCCGATCGAAGTGCTGGATCACTGGGCCGGCGTGCGCCCTGCGAGCAAGGACAGGCGGCCGATAATGGGCCGCACAGGCCCGCATGAAGCGGTGCTCTCCGGATTCGGTGCGCGCGGAGGACTGCTAGCACCGTGGTGCGCGGCCCACTTGGCCGACCACTTGCTCAACGGCAAGCCGCTGGATCCGGAAGTGGACGTGCAGCGCTTCGCCTGACGGCATGTGCGATCGCAGTTGCTGAGGCATCTTCAGGTCGTGCGTGCCGTGTTCTCCGCACGAACCTGAGCTTTGCGCCGTTCTCACCTCCCATGCGCCATCACGCCATCCGCATTTCACGCTTGATCCTGCCGTTCTTGCTGCTCACTGTGGTCGTCGCCTGCCGAAGCAAGAAGCCCATCGCCTCCAGGCCTGTCCCCGATCCTCGCTGGGCCGTGATCGATTCACTCGCGGGCATCGGGCTATACGCATCGGCCTTGGAGCGCACCGATGAACTGCTGAACGATGCGGAGGCCAAAGGTGATTGGCGCTCGGAGTTCACCGCGTGGATCCGACGAGCTTCCTATCAAGAGATGATCGGCACCGATCCCGACAGCATCATCGCGCTGATGGATGCGCGTGCTACGCAAGCCCCCACGCCGCTGTCGCAACTCCTGCACAGCACCCTCATGGACCGCTGGTGGCAGCGCTATCAGCAGGACCGCTGGAACATCATGGAGCGCACCGAGCTCGACGGCTCCTTCGATGCTGCCAACCCGGAGACCTGGACGCAGGGCCGTTTCATGGAGCGCGTGATCCGTGAGGCGCGCGCTTCCACAGAGCCCTTCGACACGCTGCGCCGGATCCCCGTGGGCGAGTTGCGCGAGCTGCTCACCGGCGATTCCGGTGCCTATTACCTGCGCCCCGCGATCTACGATGTGCTCGCCCACCGCGCCTTGCGCATCTTCAGCAATACCGAGACGCGTCTTACGGAACCGGCTTGGCGCTTCACCCTCGACGACACCGCGCACTTCAGCCTCTTCGAGCCCTTCATCTTCCGGCCGCTCACTCATCGCGACAGCACCTCGTGGGAGCTCCAGGCGCTGCGCATCCACCAGCAATTGGAGCGTTCGCACATCAACGCCGACAAGCTCGATGCGTACGTGGACGCGGCGATGCAACGCCTCGCGTACGTGCGGGAGCGCAGCGCGCTGCCCGAGAAGGACAGCCTCTACCTCGGCGCCTTGGAGATGCTGCGCTCGCGACTGCCCGGGGACGCCTGCGAAGCGGAGGTGATGGTGGCCATGGCGCGCTGGCACGATGGGCAATCAAGCAAGTACGATCGTTTGCGCGGCGAAGATTGGAAGTGGGAGCGGCGCACCGCGATCGAGTTGTGTAAGGCTGCGATCGCCAAATGGCCGAACACCTTCGGCGCGCGCAATGCGGCAGCGATGCTCTCACGCGTGCAGCAGCCGGCGTTGAGCATCGCATCGGAGCAAGCAGTGCCGCCCGGCAGGGAGTTCCTCGCGCTGGTGAAGTACCGCAACAGCACCAAGGCTTGGCTGCGCATCGTGAGCGATCCTGAGCGCGATGAGAACGATGGCCGCTACGAACCGGATCGTCACAGCTGGCTGCTGAAACAGATGCCCATCAAGGAGTGGAGCATCGAACTGCCCGATGACGGCGACTTCCACGAGCATGCAGCGGAGATCGCCATCGATGCCTTTCCGCTGGGGCGATACGCGATCATCATTTCGAATGAAGCGTCATTCGCGCCCGGATCTGATGTGATCAGCTGGTGCGAGGTGAAGGTGACCGGATTGTCGCTCGTGCACCGAGGCGAAGGCAGCACGCACGATGTACTGGTGTTGAACCGGGATACCGGCAAGCCAATCCCGGGTGCGGAAGTGAAGGCCATGCTCACCGGATGGGATGGCGGACAACGGACCACCAGGCAAGTGGGCAGCGCCATGACCGGTGAAGCTGGAGCGGTGCAGTTCACGCTTGGTGAGCAGCGCGGCACGCTCACCTTCATCGCGAGCATCGGGGGTGATCGGGTCGCGAGCAGCAATCATTACTCCTACGATCGACCTTACGGTGATCCGGACAGCGTCCGGACCTTCCTCTTCACCGACCGCGCTATCTATCGGCCGGGGCAGGAGATTCGCTTCAAGGGCATCGTCACCGTGAAGCGAGGCAAGCGCACCGAGGCGCTGCCCGACTACGAGACCGAGGTTTGGTTGAACGACGCCAATGGCGAGGAGGTGGACACCCTGACCGTGACTACTGATCGTTTCGGAGCATTTAACGGGCGCTTCACGATTCCACTGGGAAGGCTCACGGGCTACTGGACGCTAGAGGCCGATGATGGCGAGAAGGGCATTCGCGTGGAAGAGTACAAGCGGCCCACCTTCGAGGTCGTCTTCGACCCCGTGAGCGCTACGCCGAAGCTTGGTGAAGAGGCAACGGTCACCGGTGTGGCGAAGAGCTACGCAGGCGCACCGCTCGATGGCGCTATGGTGAAGTACACTGTCTCGCGCAGCGCCATGATGCCGTGGTGGTGCGGCTGGCGATGGGGCGGATTGCCATGGGGCCGAAGCACCGAGGTTGCCAGCGGCGAGGCCACCTGCGATGCGCAGGGCAAGTTCATCGTGAGGTTCAAGGCCGAGGCCGATCGCGCATTCCCGCGAGGCGCCGATCCGAGCTTCAATTATGTGGTGAACGCTTCCGTCACCGACATCACAGGCGAAACGCACGACGCCAGCACATCGCTCGTAGTGGGCTACCGCAGCATCGACCTGGAGCTGGGCATCAACAGCGCCATCGACCGCAGCACCGCCGACAGCGCGCTCATCCGCGTGGTGAATCTCAACGGGCAGGAGCAGCCCACACCCTTCAACCTGCGCGTCTCCAGGCTCACGATGCCCGCAGGCGGCGTGAAGCGTGAGCGCGTCTGGGACCGTCCTGACCGTTTCGTGATGGTGAAGGAGGAATTCGCTCGTCGCTTCCCGCACGACCAGTACGACAACGAGCGCGACCCCGAGACCTGGGCGCGTGGCACGGAAGTGATGCGTGGCGATTCAATCAAGGCGCTGGGCAAGCGTACAGCGCTGCGCGGCATCCGAGACTGGGAAGTGGGCACCTACCGGATCGAGATGGAAGCGCGCGATCCTTCAGGACAACTGGTGAAGGCGAGCAAGGTGTTCACGCTTTTCGATCCCGATATCCAGAACACGGGCTTCGAGAACGAGGCCTTCCATGTGCAAGTGCTGAAGGAGCGCTGCGAACCGGGCGAGAGGGCCGTGCTGCTGCTGAGTTCATCGCTGCCCGAATGCCGTGTGCTCATGGAAGTGGAGCGCGAAGGGCGCATCGCCGTGGTGCGTCCGTTCCAGTTGAAGCGCGGCCAGCAGCGCGTGGAGCTGCCGGTCCTGGAAGATGATCGCGGCGGCTTCTCGGTGCATTTCGTGTGCGTGGAGCGTGGTCGCCAGCACGTTGAGTCGCGGCGCATCGAAGTGCCTTGGACCAACAAGCAACTCAACGTGGAATGGATGAGCTTCCGAGACAAGCTGCTGCCCGGCGCGAAGGAGGAATGGCGCCTGAAGATCACCGGGCCGAAGAAGGAGCAGGTGGCGGCGCAGGTGCTGGCATCGATGTATGATGCCTCGCTCGATCACTTCGCGATGCCGGAGTGGTGGATGAATGTGTGGGGCTCGAATCAGGGGCGCATGGCTTGGGGCCGTGCGCTGCCATTTGGAGTAGCGAGTTCGAGGAAGATGGCGAGGGCGTACAGTGGTGTAGCGGACAGCACGCGGAACTATCCTACACTCTATTCTGATTTCTGGAATTACGGCTTTCGGTTCCGTGGTCGAGGGTTATCAGTGGATGCGATTGAACGCTTGCCGGATGTTCGTGGAGAAGCGGATCTCGCGACGTACCTTCAAGTCGTTCCCGGAGTTGTTGCCAATGGCGATGATGGTAATTCTGGAATGGATCGCGCTTTTGCGATGACAGTCACCGAAAAGGCCGGGGCAGAACTGGAAGATGTGATCAATGAGGATGAGATGGAAGGCGCTCGGCTCGCCTCCGCTCCTTCCCCCCTCCGTACCGATTTCCGCGAGACCGCCTTCTTCTTCCCCGATCTGCTTACCGACCGCGACGGTAGCGTAGTGCTTCGCTTCACCATGCCCGATGCGCTCACGCGCTGGAACTTCATGGGCCTGGCGCACACCACGGACCTGAAGACCGCACAGTTCACGCGCAGCACCATCACCCAGAAGCCCTTGATGGTGGTGCCCAACCTGCCGCGCTTCCTGCGCCAAGGCGACCGTATCACGCTCACCGCCAAGGTGAATGTGATTGAAGGCGGCACGCTCAATGGCAACGCGCGCCTCGAGCTCTTCGATCCGATCACGAACAAGTCCGTGAATGAGCTTTTTGACCTCAAGAAGTCCGAGCGCGCATTCACCGCAGCGCCCGGCAGCAGCGCGGTGGTTTCGTGGAGCATAGCGGTTCCGGAGAAATTGGATGCGGTTGCCGTGCGCATCACTGCAACAGCGGGATCACTCAGCGATGGCGAAGAGCGTCCGCTGCCCATCCTCACCGATCGCGTGCTCTTTACCGAGAGCCTGCCCATCGCCGTGACGAAGGCTGGCACGAAGACTTTCGAGCTGAAGAATCTTATGAATGCGAAGTCGTCGACATTGCGGCATCAGAGTTTGAAATTGGAGTACACGCCCAACCCTGCATGGTACGCCGTGCAGGCGCTGCCCTACCTCATGGAGTTCCCGCACGAATGCGCGGAGCAGGTCTTCAGCCGCTATTACGCCAATCACCTCGCCACGCACATCGTGAAGCAGCGTCCGCAAGTGAAGAAGGTGTTCGAGGCGTGGAGCAAGGGCGCGGCGGGCAATGAACAAGCGTTCTTGAGCAACCTCGAGAAGACCCCGGAACTCAAGGGCATCGTCCTCGAAGAGACGCCCTGGCTGCTCAACGCCAAGGATGAAGGTGAGCGCAAGCGCCGCGTCGCGCTCTTCTTCGACCTGCACCGCATGGCGAACGAGGATGCCGCTTCGCTGAAGAAGCTCGGCGAGATGCAGTTACCGCAAGGCGGTTGGGGCTGGTGGAGCGGCATGTTGCCCTCGCGCTACATCACGCAGCACATCGTGGCGGGATTCGGGCACTTGCAGCAGCTCGACGCGCTGGAACTGGACCCCGACACCGATGCACGCCGCATGATCAAACGCGCCATCGACTGGCTCGACCAGGAAGTGGAGCGCGAGCACAAGCGCCGTCTGCGAGACACCAAAGCCGACAGTTTACCAGATCCTTCGGCGGAAGACATCCACTACCTCTACGCGCGCAGTTGTTTCCCGCAGCATGCGCTGGAACGCAAGAAGGGCAGCGTGGCGGAGTTCATGCTGGAGCGCGCGCACCGTAACTGGCTGCGCTACGGTTTGCAGGAGCAAGCGATGATCGCGATCATCCTGCACCGCATGGTCGATGAAGAGGACTCGCAGCTGATCACCACTTCGCTCGCTCAACGCGCCACCATGAGCGAGGAGCTGGGTATGCACTGGAAGGACTTCCGCGCGGGCTACCGCTGGAACGAATTCCCCACCGAGATGCACGCGCTGATGATCGAGGCCTTTGAGCTCGTTGCGCGCGACAGGCAGAAGGTGAACGCGCTGCGCCAATACCTGCTGAAACTCAAGCAGACCACCGACTGGAAGACCACCAAGGCCACGGCCGATGCCTGCTATGCGCTGCTGCTCACCGGCGATGATTGGCTGGAGCCGAAGTCGCTGCCCGTGATCATGGTGGGCAATGAAGAGGTGAAGCCCGCGAAGAGCGAAGCCGGCACGGGCTACTTCGAGCGCAGCTGGAGGGGCGAGGACGTGAAGGCCGCGATGGGCCGCGTGACCGTGACCACCACGAGCGACGGCGTGCAATGGGGCGCGATGCACTGGCAGTACTTCGAGCTGATGGACAAGGTGAAGGCGCATGAGTCGCCCTTCAACCTGAGGAGGAATGTGATGCTGCGGGAGCAGACCGATGCGGGCGCGCGCTTGGTCGAGTTGGACAAGGGCCGCGCGCTGAAGCCCGGCGACCGCCTAACCGTGCGCGTGGAGCTGCGCACCGATCGCTGGCTCGACTACATCCACCTAAAGGACCTGCGTGCTGCCGGTCTTGAGCCCGTTGATGCGCTCAGCGGCTACGAATGGAATAGCGGCCTTGGCTACTACCGCAGCATCCGCGATGCGGCCATGCACTTCTTCTTCGATCGCGTGGCGCCCGGCACCTACGTGTTCGAGTACGAGCTGAAGGTGACGCACGCGGGCGAATTCAGCAACGGCATCACCACGGCCATGTGCATGTACGCGCCGGAGTTCAGCTCGCATAGCGAAGGGCTGCGGCTGAAAGTGGGCGAATAGCGCGAAACCGCAAGTCCGTGCTGCCGTAGAAGCGCCGCTATGCTCCGGCGCCTTGCGCTTCCCTCTGCCATTGCGGCCCAGTTGCTCCATGCAGCCCAGGACCCGCGCTTCGTGGTGAGCCGCTACGGGCCGGAGCATGGCCTCAGTAACCGGCATGTCCTCTCGCTGGTGCAGGACCGTGTGGGCTTCATTTTCGCGGGCACAGTGAGCGGCCTTGACCGATTCGATGGCCACGGATTCCGGAACTGGAGCGTAGCCGATGGCCTGAGCCAGGGTCGCGTGGATCAATTGCGCCGCGATGCGCAAGGCCGGATTTGGGCCATCGCCACCGACGACGATGAAGATGTCATCTCCATTGATGTGCTCGATCCGGCCCACTGCCGCATGATGCCCCTCACGGATCGGTATGGACCATTGCCCTTCGACCCTTCAACCATCAAGCGGATCGCGCCTCAGCGCGACGATGAAGTGATCGTGCTCGGCGCCGCCGGGCCGGCGCAATGCATACGTTTCGATGGCACGCGCTTCCTTGTCCACCGCCTCAGCGGCGACCGATTCGACCCGTTGGGGCACGACCGTGCAGGTCATGTGATCGGGTGTCTCATCAGCGGCAGCGAGCAGAGCATCGTGCGCATCGGCGCTGACGGAAGCGTTCACACGGCCTTCAAGCTGCCGGCGGGCACCAAGGTCGAAGCGCTGGTCACCGGGCGCACAGGCGTCGGAGCGCAATACCGGTGCGTGGCAGGCGATGGGTCCGTCTTGTACTACGACACCTATTCCGAAGTGTCGTCGATGGGCCTGCCATTGCCAGCGGCACGTAGCGTCGGCGTTGACCCCGTGCACCGTCCGTTGAACGTCACGCCGCTGCTGGCGCATGAGATGCAGGTGCTTGATGCGCGCATCCTGGATGGGAGCGGAGCCGAGCTGTTCGACCTCACGAGCCGCTACCCCGAAGTGAAGCAGCGGGTGAAGGCCTGCTGGGTCGATCGCGCAGGCGACCCGTGGCTGGGAACCGAATTCGGGCTCTTCCGGATCGATATACGCGGCGACCGTTTCACGCGTATGGTGCATGATCGGGAGGCTGTAGGCGGTGTTGGCGTGCTGTGCCGGGGAATGAACTGGCACGATGGGCGCTTGTATATGGCTTCCGAATGGCACGGAGCCTTCAGCATCGATCCCACGGACGGCACCAGCGCACCCATGGAAGGGTCGCCCTACCTCTTCGGATTGCACGTGAGCGAGGACGGCATCGTGTGGCGCGGCGGTCGCGGGACCGTTGAATGGAACAAGCCAGGCGATCCCGTGCGGAGCATGCCTGTTGATGACAACATCTGGAGCCTGCTTCGCTTGGAAGGTGATGCCGTGTTCTTGGGAGGCCTGAAAGGGCTTTGGCGGCTTGATCCGCGTAGATCAACCATTGTGAAGGTCCAGGACGCTGCGTATCCTGAGCTCGATCATGCGCACATCCTGCAACTGCGCCGCATGGCCGATGGCCGGATCGAAGCTGTGGGCTCCAAGGGCATCTACCGCCTCGATGCCACGGGCCGTGTGCTGCAGCGCCTTTGGGCAGGCTCCAGTGGGAAGGACCGCCTGCCGTTCGACGACCTGCATCACGCCTACACGGACCGTGAAGGACTGCTCTGGCTCAGCACGCGGGGAGCGGGTCTGATTCGCTTTGACCCCCGCACCGGCGCGCACCAGCAATTCGCCATGCGCAACGGCTTCCCGAATAACATGGTGTACGCCGCGTACGAAGATGAGCTCAAGCAGCTCTGGTTGCCCACTGACGGCGGCATCGTGCGATTCGATAAGCAGAGCAGGCAGTCAACGGTCTTCACCGCTGACGATGGGCTCACCAGCGACGAGTTCAATCGATTGGCTCATGCGCAGGCGCCGGATGGCCGCCTGTTCTTCGGTGGGCTCAATGGCATAACTGGATTCCGCCCGGCCGAATTCCGGATCGCGGATGGTGAGGCACGATTCCCGTTGGTGCTCACCAGCCTCCAGCACTACGATGCCGAACAGGCCACCTATGTTGATGCGGATCAAGGGGTCCGTGCGGAGCGCGAGATGCGGCTGAACGCCCGGCAGCGCAGCGTGCGCATCGGGTTCGCGCTGCTCTCCTTTGAGGGGAGCGGACGAATCACCTACGCATGGCGCATCCATGGCCTGAGCGGCGAATGGGCCTACCAGGAAGAGCCATACATCCGCCTCGATCGATTGCCTGCCGGGGATCACCGGCTGCAGGTGAAGGCCCGGGACGCCAATGGCTACTGGACCCAGCAGGAGTTGCAGGTGACCATCAGCGTCGATGTCCCCTTGCTCGAATCGCGCATCGCATGGGCAGCAGGCGGTGCGGCTTGCGCAGCCTTGGCCGCACTCCCGTTCTTGTTCGCCACGCGGCGAAGGCGCGTGGCCCGCCGCCCCTTGTCGGCATGGTCGTGAAACAGGCGCGGCATACTTTCGCACCATGCGGTCATTGCCATGCCTTCTGCTCGCCGTGCTGTTGGCAGCTTGCGGCGCCCCCCCAGCTGAGGACCAAGGCGCTGCGCTGATTCCACCCGCCTCACTAGCTCTGGACCTCTCCGGTTTCGACGTCCCATTCAGCCTCGAACTTGGCGATGCCGCCACCCTCGGGGTCGATAGTCCAACGGTGCGCTGGAATGAGGAGTTCGGCCACCTCAGCGTGCAGGCCGGCGACCGCTTCAGCATCCTCATCACCGAGGAGCCCGGTGATCTCGCGCGGATGAAGGCCGACCTGGACCGCGATCAGCTGCGCACCAACAGCATCGTTGAGGAGCAGCCGGACCGCATCATCTGGCGCTCGGCCTTCCCCGATGAGGACATCGTATTCGTCCACTTCTACCGGATCGTTGAGGCGGATGGACGCACCTTCATCGTGCAGGACGATGACCGTGGCCGTTTCAGCGAAGCCGATGCGGCCCGCATGATGGGCTCCGTGCGGGTGAAGCAGCCTGTGTGATGCGCGGCCCCCTCCTCGCGTTCGCGCTCTTGGCCTCCTCACGCATGGTGGCCCAAGGCGTTGAGGCAGCGTGGCTTGACAGCCTTTCGGCCTATTGGTCGCGCATCAACGCCGCGTACAGCGATTCCGCTCATTCGCCGCTATTGCCCAAGGACCGGCAGGCGTTCACGGAATTGGAACGCTTCGCCCCTGATGCCCGCTTCAAGGTGATAGCAGCGTTCAGGCCGAAGAAGGGGAAGCCCTTCGGCATGAAGACCACCACCGACCGGGTGCCGCAGTACGAAGCCATTGGGCAATTGCGCTTTGCCGCAGCCGGCAGGAAAGTGCGCCTCACCGTGTATCGGAACATCGACCTGAGCAAGAAACCGGGTTACGCCGATCATCTCTTTGTTCCGTTCACCGACCTCACCAATGGCGAGGAGACCTATGGCGGCGGCCGCTATCTCGACCTGCAAGGCCCGCTCAAGAAACAGGTTGAGTTGGATTTCAACCGGGCCTACAATCCTTACTGCGCGTATGGCGGCCGCTATTCCTGCCCCATTCCGCCGGCCGAGAACCACCTCGAGCTGAGGGTCGAAGCCGGTGCGAAGGCCTTCGTGCACTGAGGCTCAGGCCAATGGAACATCCAAGCTCCGGTGCCGTAAACACCGCCCCTTCGGCAGCGGCGGTATGATCCCGCGCCTATCTTCGCCAGCCGAAGCACCCACCGAACCATGCGCTTTCACTACGCTCTTCTGGCTTCCTTGATCGCGGCACCGGCCCTCGCGGGCACCATCGTCGTTGAGGGCAATTACCAAGGCAAGAACCTCTTCATCCAGAATCCCTTCTCCGAGGCCGGGGTGGGCTTCTGCGTGTTCGAGGTCACGGTGAACGACCAGATCGCCACCGATGAGATCAACTCCAGTGCCTTCGAGCTCGACCTGAAGAATTTCGGCCTGAACCTCGGCGATGCGATCGTGGTGAAGATCCGCCACAAGGACGGCTGCACGCCGGTGATCCTCAACCCGGAGGTGCTGAAGCCCAAGAGCACCTTCGATATCGTGAAGCAGAGCATCGCCAGTGATGGCACCTACAGCTTCACCACCTCCAATGAGACCGGTGAGCTGCCCTTCATCATCGAGCAGAAGCGCTGGAACAAGTGGGTGAAGGTGGGCGAGGTGCCCGGCGTGGGCAAGCCCGGCGAGAACACGTACAGCTTCAAGGTGACCCCGCACAGCGGAGAGAACACCTTCCGCGTCCGCCAAGTGGACCTCACCCGCAAGTCGCGTTACAGTGAGGCCGTGAAGTTCACCGACCCCAGCGTGCAGCCAGTGACCTGGGGCCCGCCCAAACCGAAGGAGGAGATTGTTTTCAGCGCCAACACGCTTTATGAGATCTATGATCAGTACGGCAACATCGTGAAGCGCGGCTATGCCTCGCGCATCGACATCACCGGCCTGAAAAAGGACCTCTACTACCTGAACTACGACAACAAGCTAGGCGAGAGCTTCCTGAAGCGCTGAGCCTTCGTTCAATAGACTTTCGAAGCCCTCCCACAACGGAGGGCTTCGTGGTTCTATCATTGTCTCATGGACCACCTGATCCGCATCGAGCACATCGGCATCGCCGTCAAGGACCTGAATGGCGCCGAGGCGCTCTACACCAAATTGCTCGGCGAAGCGCCCTACAAGCGCGAGGAAGTGGAGAGCGAGGGCGTGATCACATCGTTCTTCAAGGCGGGTCTGAACAAGATCGAGCTGTTGGAGAGCACACGGCCCGATGGGCCCATCGCGAAGGCCATTGAGAAGCGCGGCGAGGGCATCCACCACATCGCCTTTGAGGTGGCCGACATCCGGGCCGAGATGGCGCGCTTGAAGGCTGAGGGCTTCGCTTTGCTGAACGAAGAGCCCAAGCGCGGGGCCGACAATAAGCTGGTCTGCTTTATCCATCCGAAGAGCGCGGGCGGGGTGCTGGTGGAGCTGTGCCAGGAGATCAAGTGAGCAGCCCTAGTCGCATCACCATCCCGATCACATCCTCTTTCCCAAGCTCGAGGTGCTCGGCATTCAGCCCGGCATGGCGCGCGCCGATGATATGCTGGATGCTGTCGTCGATGAAGAGCGCTCGTCCGGGATCGGCGCCATGCTGCTCCAGCACGTGCTGGAAGATGTCCGCATTCGGCTTGCGCATACCCAGCTCGCAGCTATAGTAGGCGCCGTGGAAGAGCGACCGGAAATCTCGGATGCCGAGATTGCGCGCGATGATGGCCTCGAAGGCTGGCACATGGATGGCGTTGGTGTTGCTGAGCAGCAGCAGCTGGTAGCGTTGCTTCAGCTCGTTCACCAAGTCGATTCGCTCCGGGGGGATCGAGCCGAGCATGGCGTTCCAGCCGGCATCGATGTCCGTGTCGGCCAGCGCCGCGCTGAGCAGTGCGCGCACTTCATCGCGGAACCCTTGGGGTGAGAGATTACCGGTCTCGAATCGGTCGAAGAGGTCGCTCTGCCTAGCCTTGGAGTAGAGCGCGTCAAAGCCTGTGATGCCGAGTGACCCGAAATGAAGCCCGGTGGCATGGTAGTCCACATCGATGAGCACGCCGCCGAGGTCAAGGATCAGGGTGTCGATGATCACCGGCACACGCTGATGTGGTAGCACGCCTGCTGCTTCTCCTTGGTGGCGTGGATCCGCTTGTCGCGTGTCGCGTGCTCGGCGATCACTTCGGCGAGCGTCTCGGCCAGGTAAACCTGCTGGCACGCTTGCAGATAGAGCATTCCGCCTTGCTGATCAACGAATCGCATGTAGGAGAGGTCCATGCTGGTGCCATGCGTGTGCGGGGCCATTTCGTCGCGCGTGGCGTTCATGTTCCCGCGGCCGAGCTTGCGCTGATCATCCTTGGTGCGCAGCAAGCTGGTCACCCGGATGCGCGCATCGGCCAGGTCCGTGTCGGCGATGCGGGCTTTGAAGTCCTTGGCGATGGCGTGAAGCGTGGCGGCGGCATTGGCCGTGAGGTAGGGCGAGCCGTGATCCATGGGCGCCACCCAGATGCGCTCGTCGCTTTCAATGCGGATGAGGTTCACGGAACCTGCAGCGAGCGCTCTGCTTAGGTCGGCATCATCTTTCAAGGGCTTGATGCCCGCCTTCGCCGACGATTGCTTGTATGCAGGCAGTTTCGCGTTGAGCTTGGGGCTGTAATGCTTGTACGGGTACTCCGAGCAGCTCATGGCGGCCCGCGGAGCCTTCGCTGCGGTCGCGGGCGGCACGGCTTCCTTTCCGCCCGCGCGCACGAGCAATACGATCAGCGCAGCGGGAACCAGCAGCACCAGACCAACCTTGCGCCAGCTCAGGCGCCGGCGTTTCATGCGCGGCGGGGAATCGAGGGCGGCGCCCGTCGTGCGGTTCTTCCGGATCACACGGCAAAGAAGCACACGGGTACATTTGGCGCCCGACATCGCAGCGGCCTTTTTTCAATGCTGCGCGGTGCATGACCGGGCCTGTAGCTCAGCGGTCAGAGCAGGGGACTCATAATCCCTTGGTCGCAGGTTCAAATCCTGCCAGGCCCACAGCGCCCGCCGAAGCGTGAAGTGCGAAGGCGGGCAACGTACGGCGCAACGCGCTTTCAGTAGGGATTGACCGCGTTCACGCGCACGAACACGTCGTCGATCAGCACGCGCGAGCGGCGGTCCTTGTCCCAGAAGTAGAACTTGAGGCGGTCGCCTTCTTCCAAAGGCGGCACCGGGATGCGATACTCGATCTGCTCCCAAGTGCCGGGCTTCGCAGGCATCGGGTTGAAGGGGAAGGGTTCGTAGTAGGCCACGGAGCCATCGGGCTTGCGCACATCGGTGACGCCGAGCAGAGCGTGAGCGTCGAGGCTGCGCTCCTCGCGGCGCTGAAGCCCCACTTCGAGGTAGAGGGCGCGTCCGGCTGGTAATTCATCCGTGCCCGCCTCGAACTGCAGGCCGTACTCATCGCTTCCATCGAAAACAGCGGCGTTCCCCCCGCTGTAGGCATCGTGCCGGCTCCGTATGGCACCGCCGCCCCAATGCGCGCAGGCATGCTCGAAGTCGCAGCTCTCCTCGAGCACCACGCTCATGCCATTCGGGCTGAAGGGCGGTTCTTGGTAATTGCCGCCGAGCGCATGGCGATAGCTGTCGTCCCACCGGAGAAAGGCGTACGCGTACTTCACGCGGTCCATGCTCTCCGGATGCAAGATGCCCGCGCTGTACTGCCACATCTGGAAGAGCAGCAGCGCGCAGCAGAGTGCGATGAATCCTCGGGCGAAGAGCAGCCCGCGCTTGGTCGCCGCCTGCAGCACGAAGGCCATCGGCATGGCGAGCACGGGATAATGATCCACGAACACGCGACTGCCGAAGCCGCTGCCATAGTACCAGATCCACCAAGCGCTGATCACATAGAGGTTCGCGGCCCAATAGAGCAGCATGCCGATGCCACGAGCCCGGTCCTTCAGCAGCAGCCACCCCATGCCGAACAGGGCGAGCAGAAGCACGGGCGTCCACAGGAAGAGGCCGCGACGGAAGCCGAATAGCACCTTCAGCGCTTCGGGCCGGTCCCAATGGAAGCCTTCTCCGGTGTAGCCGTACGCGTACCACTTGCCGATCTGCGCGTACCAGAGCAAGGGCTGAATGGAGACCACCGCTCCGCAGGCGATAACGGCGATCACGAGGATCAGCGGATGCTGGACCGCACGCCTCAACGCATCCTGCCAGGCATCGCCCAATACAACAGGCAATGCGAGCAGCACCAATCCGTTCACCGGGCGGATGAGGACGATGAGCCCCAGCAATGCTGCAGCCGCTACGAGCCACCGGACCGATCGGGCCGTTGCGAAACGATGGGCGGTGAGCAGGAAGAGGCTCACCGCGCTGAAGGAGTACACATGCGACCAGCCCGGCTGCAGCGCGCTGTACTGCATGAGCTGAGTGCCGAAGCCGATGGCGATAAGGACCCACGCGACGGTGCCCTCGGCGAATGCCATGCGCCGGAGCAGAGCGCGAATGGCCAGGAGGCCGATGAGCAGATAGCACCAGGCCCCGATGCTGATGGCCCGCATCTCATGCACGCTCAAGCCATCACGAGGAGCCTTCGGATCACCCAAGGCGATGTCGTGCCCGATGAGGAACCAAGGAGCCATCATCACCGCAGTGCCGCAGTAGTACTTGTTCAATGTGCCGGTGGGCGTGTGCCGAACATATTCCCACACGGGCTGCTCGCGCCCGAGGTCCTTGCGGATGAATAGCGCCTGCAGGTAGCCGTAGTACCCTTTCACATCGCTGCGCACCACGGCATCGGCAAGACCGGCCGCAGTTCCGGGCCAGAGGCCGCGCACGCTGATGGCCGCATTCAGCGCAACGACAGCCAGCACGACAATCAGTGAAGGGGTGAGCTTGCGCATGCAATTCCCATAGGGGCCGTGAAGATGGCGATCGCCGGATCTTCGCACCGTCCACCCGCCGATCACCGCATGCGCACCGCCTCACTCGTGATCCTCGCCGCCGGCAGCAGCACGCGCTTCGGCAGGCCCAAGCAATGGGAGCCGGTAGGACCCAAGGGCGAAGCGGTGCTAGACATCACACTTCGCAATGCATTCGCCTTCGGCTGCGAAGGGGCGTGGATCGTGGTACGGCCCAGCCATGCCGACATGGCCCGGGAACGTTACCGCAGCAACACGCTCGTGAAGGTCGTGGTGCAGGCCGAGCCGCTGGGCACCGGCCATGCGGCCATGGTGGGCATGATGCGCACCGCAGGGACCTGCGTCGTGGCGAACGCCGATGACCTCTATGGGCGTGAGTCGATGCGCATCGCCATGGAGCATGCGCGCGATGGCCTCGCGGAAGAGCATGCATTGGTAGCCTTCGATCTGGGCCGTACGCTTTCCCCGAGCGGGCCGGTGAATCGCGCGGCTTGCAGGAACGAGGACGACCGGTTGGTCGGCATCGAAGAAGTGATCGGGCTCTGGCGCGATACCGATGGCGAGATCCGAGATGAGAACGGGCGCACGAGGAGATCGGAAATGCCTGTGAGCATGAATCTGTGGGTATTCCGTGAACGTTTCGGTACCCTGCTTGAGGAGATGAACAATGGCAGGGCGCCCGGGCCAGCGACCGAGACGGGTTTGCCCCAGGCTGTGCAGCGCGCCTTGGAGGCTGGCCAAGCATTCCGTGTGCTGCGAACGCCCGATGCCTGGCATGGCCTCACCTTCGCCGCCGATGCCGACCTTGTGCGGCGGACCCTGGCCCAAGACGCATGAGCGAGAATCGGCCTTCGGTGCTCGGCACCATCTGCGCCGCCTTCGGCATTGAGCTGAACGGTCACGATTGCGCGCCATTCGGAAAGGGCCTGATCAACCAGACCTACCTGCTGCGCAACCGGCATGGCAGCGACCATTGGATCCTGCAGCAGGTGAATACCACCGTGTTCAGGCAGCCACAGCTCATCGCCTACAACAACTACCTGGCGGCCGAGCACCTGCGCAACCATCATCCGGAGTACCGCTTCATGCGCGGGCTGCGCGCCACCGATGGCCGCGACCTCTTCATGAGCCCGGAGATCGGCGCATGGCGCGTGTTCCCCTTCTTCCCGAACACGGTGAGCTTCGATGGAGCCGTTTCGCCCCAGCAGGCCTATGGCGCGGCACAGCAGTTCGGCAGGCTCACCCGGAACCTCGAAGGCGTGTACGTGGGGGCGTTCAAGGTCATCATACCTGAATTCCATGACCTCGGCGCACGGTTCGAGGTGTTCCAGGGCGCGGTGCGGAATGCGTCCATTGAGCGCAAGGACCGCGCGCGCGAGGCCATCAACCACTTCCTGAGCAATGCCGGCATCGTCGATGAGTTCAAGGTGACCATGATGGACCCCGAGGTGCGCACGCGGATCACGCACAACGACACCAAGGTGAACAACGTGCTCTTCGACAAGGACACGGGTGAGGCGGTATGCGTGGTGGACCTTGATACGC
Organism: Flavobacteriales bacterium; assembly: GCA_016716605.1. NCBI lineage: Bacteria > Pseudomonadati > Bacteroidota > Flavobacteriia > Flavobacteriales > Flavobacteriales bacterium. The sequence goes on along the minus strand of JADJWA010000001.1, from coordinate 761,416 downwards.
TCATGCCGGGCAAAGCGCTCTTCGATCTGGGCGACATGATCCGCACCTTCATCTCACCAGCTGCGGAGGATGATCCCAACCCCGAGCATACGGAAGTCAATGACGAAGTATTCGAGAAGCTGGTGGAGGGTTATTTCACGGAGATGGCGCCGCTGATGAGCCTGAGCGAGCGCTCATTGGTGCACTGGTGCGGCCAGATGCTGATCTATGAGCAAGGCATCCGCTTCCTCACGGACTACCTGCACGGTGACCTCTATTACCGGATCGATCGCGAAGGACACAACCTCGATCGAGCGCTCAACCAGATGCACTTGCTCAAGCGCTACATGGCTTTGCAGCGGCCGTTGAATGATCGGATCCGGCACCTCGTCGCCTGAGCCATGAGCCTGCGAGCCTCTTCAATCGCGATTGCCTGCGCGCTGGGCGTATCTGCTGTTTCGCAGGAGCCCGAAGCCGCCCGCCACGAGCTCAAGTGGTTCCAGGACGCCAAGCTGGGCATCTTCATCCACTGGGGCATCTATAGTGTGAACGGCACCGACGAGAGCTGGGCCTTCTACAACAAGAAGGTCGGCTACGCGGATTACATGAAGCAGCTTCAGGGCTTCACCGCACGCAAGTACGATCCAGCCGCATGGGCCGACCTGATCCAACGAAGCGGCGCGAAGTACGCCGTGATCACCACCAAGCATCATGATGGCGTGGCGATGTATGCCACCCGGGCGTACGTTGGAGGCGGCGACTGGGCATGGAGTGCTCCTGGACACCTCTCCGTGGAGAACGTATTCAATTGCGGCAAGGATGTGGTCGCACCGTTGTTCGCCGCGCTTCGCGAGCGCAAGCTGAGGTGCGGTGCCTATTACTCACTCATTGATTGGACGGACTACAACTACCCAGCATTCACCAAGGACAGCACGCGCTATGCAATCAAGGATGATCGCGCGCGGTGGAAGCAGTTCCAGAATTACTTCCAGTTGCAGATCAACGAGATCGCCACGCAGCTGAACCCCGACCTCTGGTGGTTCGATGGCGATTGGGAGCACAGCGCCGAGGAATGGGAGGCGGCCAAGGTGCGTGCTATGATTCTGGAAAGGAATCCGAAGGCGATCATCAACGGCCGCTTGCAGGGCTTTGGCGATTACGCCACGCCCGAGCAGAACATCCCGATCGAAACGCCGAAGGCCCCCGCATGGGAGTTGTGCATGACCCTCGGCGAGCAATGGGGATGGCAGCCATACGACACCAACTACAAGAGCACGCACGACCTCATCCACATCTTCGCTGATGTGATCGGCCACGGCGGCAACCTGCTGCTCGGCATCGGACCGAAGGAGGACGGCACCTTCACGCCGGGACAAGTCTCCCGGTTGGAAGATCTCGGCCGGTGGACGAGCAAACACGCCGAAGCGATCTATGGCGCACGCGCCGGGCTGCCCAACGGCCACTTCTTCGGCCCTACAACGCTCTCTGCGGACAGCACCACGCTCTACCTATTCCTCGCCAACGGCATGAGCGGCAGTGTGGAGATCAAGGGGCTGGTGAACAAGATCCACTCTGCTGAAGTTGTCGGGCGCGGCACCACATTGAAGCACCGCGTCGTGGGCAAGATCAGCTGGAGCAAGGTGCCGGGGCTGGTCTTCATCGACATCCCCGAAGGCGTGAGCGATGAGTGGATGACGGTGCTGAAGGTGAAGCTGGATGGAAAGGTGAAACTGTACCGGGGCGAGGGGGGGTACTGATTATCGCACCACGATCTCATCACAGAATAGCCAGCACTGGCCCTTGCTTCCGTGCCACGCGGGCAGGTCTCCCAGGTTCTTGGCGGTGAGGCGGATGTAGCGGGCGCTTTGCGGAAGGTCCCAAGGCTCCAGTTCGGCGTTCCTGGTCCCAAGCGTGACCTTCTTGCCTGCATCGGTGAATTCAATTGTACCCCACGTCATGAAAGTCGATCCATCAACAGAGTACTCGATGCTCACAGTAGTTGGGAGGAATATCCAACTCTGTTGATCGTGCAGGAATCCGGCCTTGACCGACTGGACGAATCGCGCTTCGCCCAGATCGATCGTCGCCACCATGTCCTTGCCGTACCAGCCCTGCCAACCATACTGGTAGTTGGTGCTGGCACGGAAGCCATCGATCAGCGCATCGGGCCCGCCACCCGGGTAGCGGGCGTCTGGCGGTGTCTCGAAACTGATCTTCTTGCCAACGGCCAAGTGGTTCACAGCGCCGTGCTTCAGGTGCGCGCTGAATTCCGTGAAGTACTCGTCCGGCGTGTTCCGCGTCTCGTGCAGCAGCAGATGGCCGTGCTTCTTTGCCCGGGATACGAAGGTCTCTAGCAACTCCTCGTAGTAATGTTTGGCGTGCCACTTTCCTGTGCTGTCCTTCTCGAAGAGGCCATTCGTGGCATGCGGCATCGCTCGCGCCACTTCCAGCTCGGCGTACATGATTCCCAGCCGCGCATCCTCAACACGCCATTGGTAGATCGTGTCTTCCTCCATCACGGCCGCCTCGGCGCTGTTGAAGAGCATCTTGTACTTCGCGATGTTCGCCGGACTGAGGTAGCCGTCCTTGTGCGCCTGCGGGTGCTCGTAAAGCGTGAGCGACTTGCCGCTCTTGTCCAGCTCCTCTTCCAGTAGATGCGTGTACTTATCGATGTAAACGCCCGCCTCGCCGTAGTAGCTGTCCATGAAATGCCAGCGCAGCGAATCGATGTCGAGGTCCGGGTTCCAGAGCAGCTTCGCGAGGAGGTAGCAACGGAACTCCGGCATCTCGCCGCCGGGCGACGAGAGCCCTTGCTCGAAGACCATCGGCACGCCAGCATCGCGGAAGAGTTGCAGGTTGGGTTGCAGCACTTTCCAATTCGGGAAGGGCGCGAGCAGGTGCGAGAAGTTGATCACATAGTCCCACACGATGATGTTCTTGGTCAAGGCTGACCACCCGCGCAGATCGGCCGTGAATGAGCCGGGTTCATCGCGCGAGGCGATCGGCTTGCTGCGGTCCTCCTCGATGCTGCAGAGCATGATGTTCACGTTCGGCCGTGGCTTGGTGACTTTCGGCGCTTTGCGGCTGTACTGGTAGGCGAGCGTGCTGATCACCTTGTCGGGGAAGCTGTCAGCTACGGCGTTGGCGAAGCGGAGGATCGTCCCGCTCGGCGAGCCTTCTTCATGATCTGTTCGATGGCATTCCACGCACTCGCAGAAGTTGTAGTTGTCCATCTGGCTCACACTCCAACAACGAGCAACCGGCTTTCGGGCCATCATGGCGCGCAGGCTGTCCACGGTGATACGCAGCACTTCGGGGTTGCTCAGGCAGAGTTGATCGGGCACATGCACGCCGTTACGTTCAGCGAAATACTCCGGGTGCTTCTCGAACTGCACCGGCGACACGAAGCGATGCATCGTGTGTACCCAAAGCCCCCAGTCGGGATCCTCGGAGTCGGGGGTCTTGATCACTTGTCGGATGCGGTGCTCGGCGGCGTAAGCGCTGTCGGTGGCCGGGCCGTAGAAGACCATGCGGAAGGAGAAAGGGGATTGGGCGGAGGAGAAGAGGGAGAGGAACGCGAATACGAGGGCGACGTCCCTTCTTCGGCCTGAACTCCGGCGACGTGGGCACGGAGAGCAGTGAAGGGGCCTCATGGCACTGTGAGTTTCACCACCAACATGCTGGCGTCTTTGGGATGCAGCTTGGCTGGCACTTCAACCCAAGTGCTATTGCCACTCTGGTTCACCTTGAGCATTCGTCCGTCCCTCAGAGCGATTGCTTCGGGCAGTGGTTTGCCTTCAAACGAGTCGAAACCCCATTTACCGGGCCGATCGAACATCAGGTAGGCGACCTTGCCATGCTGTGTTGCAGTCATGCCGGGCACACGCTCGCCATATGGCTCGATTGCCCTCGTCCCATACACCGCCTCCCCGTTCACCTTCAGCCATTCGCCCACTTCCTTCAAACGCACGTAGGCCGTTGAGTCGATCTGCCCATCAGGTCCGGGTGCCACGTTCAGCAGCAGGCTTCCCCCGCGCGACACCACACTCACCAGCGTGCGGATGATCTCGTCGGTGCTCTTGTACTTCTCGTTGGGCACCCAGCTCCAGCTCGTTCCCATGGGCAAACAGGTCTCCCACGGCACGCCGAGGTCGGCATCGGGCACATGGCCTTCGGGCGTCACGTAGTTCTCGTATTCGCCGCCCACGGTACGGTCCACCACGAGCAGGCCGGGTTGATGTTTCCGTGCCATCGCTGCGATGCGCGCCATGTCGATGTCCTGCTCGATGGTGATCGCCTTCTGCCAGCTAACGCTGGTGTCGATGCTGTTTAATGGCCGCACCCAGCCACCGTCCAGCCAGAGGATATCCACGGGGCCGTAGCCGGTCATCAGCTCTTCGATCTGCGTGTACGAGTAGTCTTTGAACTTCTGCCAGCGCTCGGGATGCTTCGTGGGCAGGTAGTTCACGCTGCGGTCCTTCGGCGGGAAGTAGGGCCACCAGTAGTCGGGGCTGTGCCAGTCGGGCTTGCTGAAGTAGGCGCCGGTCCACAAACCTTCGGCGCGGAAGGCATCGAAGATGTGCTTGGTCACGTTGGCGCGCGCATCATCGTGGAAAGGCGTGTTCGGCGAGGTCAGCCGATAATCCGTGGTCCGCGTGTCGAACATGCAGAAGCCATCGTGGTGCTTGGTGGTGAAGACCATGTACTTCATACCGGCATCCTTCGCAGCACGCGCCCACTTGTCGGGATCAAACAGCGTTGGATTGAACGTGCCTTGCAGCGCTTCGTAGTTCTTCACGTATTCATTGTAAGTAGCGCCATGCTCGGGCCGTCGGCGGCACCAGTCCTCATCCTCCGGACAAATGCTCCAGCTCTCCACCACGCCCCATTGGCTGTACGGCCCCCAGTGCATGAGCAGTCCGAACCTGAGGTCCTTCCAGGCGGCGAGCTTCTTCTGGACGAGTGTATCGGAGGGTGGGACGTAGGGGGCTTGGGCGAGAAGAGTGAGCGGGTGAAATGCCGCGAAAATCAACACGGCCACGGGCCACAGGCTCCTGGCCACGGGTTGCGCAGTGCGTTGGGGCGAAGTGGTGCCGCAGCCGGTGGCCCATGGCCCGGAGCCCGAAGCGCATTCAGTGATCATCGCTGAAACCAAAATTGGGTTTGCGCTCCTTCCACCTCCCCTCGGTGAAGTCCGGTATGTCCTGCACCTGACCGCCCTCGGCGATGCTCTTCTCGCTTAGCGGCGTAATGGCGTACCAGGTGGCCATGTCGTACACGTCCAACGGGAAGGGTCGCTTGCGCTTGATGCACTCAATGAAGACGTGGTCCACGAAGAAGTCCATGCCGCCGTGGCCAGCTCCTTCGGCCTGGGACGCGTAACGTTTCCAGAGCGGATGATCGTGCTGCTCCAGCAGGGCCTTGCTGTTCTCCCATCGGTGGCTGTGCTCCATGCTCTTCTCGAAGTAGAGCATGCCTTGATCCAGTTCGCCCCAGCCGGTTTCCTGCCAGAGGCCCTCGGTGCCCTGCACGCGGAAGCCGAGGTTGTACGGACGCTGCAAGGTGGTGTCGTGCGTGAGCAGGATCGTTTCGCCGTTGGCGCATTGGATCTGGGTGCTCACCACATCGCCGCATTTGAATTCCACGCGTGCGTTCGGATGCGATGCGCCGCCTTTCGCATGTTCCATGATGTGCTTGCTCGCGCCGCGTGCCTTGCTGGCGATGCTGCTCAGGTGCGTGAGCCGGTTGCCGCGGTTGATGTCCATCATCACCGCAACGGGGCCGAGGCCGTGCGTGGGATAGAGCTCCCCGTTGCGGTCCACATAATGCTGGGTGCGCCACTTGGCCTCGCTCCAGCCCTTCGCGCCGAACTCCACGCCATCGCCATAGCCGTTGGGCGCGCCGCTATTGAATAGAACGTGCCGCAAGTCATGCTGGTATCCGCCTTGCGCATGCACCAGCTCGCCGAACAAGCCCTGGCGCACCATGTTCATCACCGCCATCACATCGCGGCGGTAGCACACGTTCTCGAGCAGCATCACCGGTACGCCGGTCCGCTCGCTCGTGCGCGCGATCGCCCAGCAATCATCCACGCTCATGGCGCCGCACACTTCCATGCCCACGACCTTGCCCGTTTCCAGCGCCGCGATGCCCTGCTGCACGTGCCATTCCCACGGACTGCTGATGATCACCGCATCGATGTCCTTGCGGCGCAGCAGCTCCAGGTAGCCCTCATTGCCGTTCACGTACGCCACGGCCTTGGGCCGGTTGGCCTTGGCGAGCAGCTGTTGCGCCATGGCCGCCATGCTGGCATCGGGATCGTGCATGGCGATGATCTCCACATCATCGCGCATGGCGAGCTCGGCCAGGTGCATTTGCCCGCGCAGGCCAACACCGATGAAGCCCAGTCGCACCTTCTGGTAGCCGGGCTGATAGAATGCCTTCAGGCTGCGCGGCACCAAGCCGAAACCGAGGATGGCGAGGGTGGTGTCACGGATGAAGGCGCGGCGATCGGCATGCATGTGGATCTGCGGATGTTGGGCGGGATCAGTGCAACGGACCAGCCATGAAGCGGAGGCTCGATCGCTGATCGCCGCAGCGGATGCTGGCGGTGTGCAGGCCCTGGCTCAAGTGTGGCATCGGCAGGCTCATGAGCCCGTGCCGTGCGGCGCGGCGTTCGTGCAGCAACAGGCGGCCTATGGCATCCCGGACCTCCACTTCAAGGTCTACGGCCCGTTCAGGGACTTGCACCATGAGGCCGGTATCCTCGGCGTACCAACTGATCAATCCGGCATTGGTCGGCTGAGGGGCGCCCACCAGGATCTGCCCCGGCGTTCGGCAGAAGGTGTAGCTGTTCACCAATCCGCACCCCGCTCCTTGGCCATCGGTCTGCCAGCCATTGAAGGTGACGCAGAGGTCGAAGCCATCGTCATCCACCACTATCTCGCCGAACTGGCCATGTTCGGCACTGGGGTTCGGATGCACGCCGCCTTGGTTGAACTGGCCGCCTTTGTATGAACCCCAGCGCGCAAGGGCCGCGGCTTGGAAGATGGGATAGTGGTAGCGCAGGTCCTGGGAGGTGCTGAAGTCGGCATTGGCGCCATCGTCGATCGCGAGCATGTGCGCATCGCCGGCGATGATGAAGAGGTCCTTCACGCCAAGGGCGAAGAGCACATCGTTGAGGGCTGTGCGCTCGGTGGGCTGACAGGCCCAGTTCTCCGGATAGCCCACGCTGTTCCAGGTGAGCGAGGTGACCCACGCGGCCACCAGTCCGTTGTCGCGCGCGTAGAGCATCTCGCTGAGCAGCCACGCGAGCTGCGCGCCGCTCATCATCTCTTCATCGGTCTTGGTGCTGCGCAGGTCACTGAGGATGAAATGCACGCGGCCGATGGTGAAGGACTGATGCACGCTGATGGGATGGTGCAGCGGATAGTGCGGCACGTACTCGCGGTAGGCGCGCGCGGCGCTGGCCTTACCGATGAAGCTGGCATCGGAGCCGTTGCCGCAGAAGTCATGATCGTCCCACACGTAGGCAATGGGCGTGGCGTGCAGGAACTCCTTCATCGGGGAGGGGGAGAGCACGTCTTCGCGATAAGGCGCGCGGTGCGGATCGATCTCCGTGCTGTTGGGGTCGCGGTAGTGCAGGTCGCCGGTGCTGAGGAAGAAGAGCGGCTCCTGGTCGCGCATGGCCTGCCACACGGGATGGCTGCTGCTGCCGTTGCAGGAGCCGGCGACGAAGGAGAAGGATGCAGCACCGAAGCCCGGCGTGGTGAAGCTGCCCGCCGCGATCCCCGAGGCATCGGGGGCGTCGTTCACCTCGAAACGATAGGTGTAGGGTGTATTGGGCAGCAGGCCTTGCAGATGGAGCTCAGCAACGAGGTCGGTGCTGGGTTCGGCGGCGGTGTACGGGCTTGCGACCTCATCGGTGCACGGCGGTGCGCAGGCCAGCACGCGCACGCTGTCAGTGGGCCCGCTGAGCCGAGCGCGGATCTGGATGCTGGTGGGTGAGAGCGCGCCGCTCCAGTAGGCCGTCACGCTCTCTTGGGCGGTGCAGTTCAGCGCAGATAAGGCCAGAAGGATGAAGGGAGCGCGCATGCGGTCAGGCACGAAGATGGGCTGTGCGCTCAGAACGGCCAAGCGGGCATCGAGAGCACGGTGGCGAAGACGCTGATGAATCCGAGGGCTGCGCCCGAATAGACCTGGCCGGACGTGTGGTCGCTGGTGAGCAGCCGCGCGGTGCCCAGCGCACCGGCCAGCAGCAGCAGCAGGGCAAGCGGCATGAAGGCGCCGATGCGATGGAGCGCGTCGAGGGCCGCCACCGCGCCGATGCAGCCGCCGATGCCCACCATGTGCGCGCTGATCTTCCAGCGCAGCGTGATCAATGTGGTGAGGAGCAGGGCGATCGTCGCGCCGGCGAGCAGGGCGGCGGTAATCGGATGCACCGGCGCTTTCAGCAGCAGGTAGCCGGCCATCACATAGTAGAGCAGCGTCATCACGAAGGGCGCGATGCGCTCTTGGCGGGCGTGCATCTCCAGGCTGCGCACCACGCCCGCGCTGCGCAGGAGCATTGCGCTGGCGAGCGGGAAGGCGATGGTCATCAGCGCCACGATGGCCAGCAGCTTCCAGCGCGATTCAGTGGGCAGGAAGTAGCTTAGGTGCAGGTCGAGCTCCAGCGCGAGCCAGAGGGTGAGCGCCGGCATCAGCAGCGGATGGAGCGCGTAGGAGAGGAAGCGGGCGGCGGGGAGCATTGGTGTGAAAGCGGAATTTGAAAGCTGAAAGAGCGTGGCAGGCGGCTCTGCTTATGCGAGAGCGATGCGATTTCAGCTTTCATGTTTCGGCTTTCTCTCTAGAGCTGCTTCCGCAACCGCGCCACGGGCAGGCTCAGCTGCTCGCGGTACTTGGCCACGGTGCGCCGGGCGATGTTGTAGCCCTTGCTGATGAGCAGCGCGGTGAGCTCATCGTCGGTGAGGGGCTTGCGCTTATCCTCGGCCTCGATGGCGTCCTTCAGGATCTTCTTCACCTCGCGCGTGCTCACCTCTTCGCCTTCCTGGTTGGTGAGGCTCTCGCTGAAGAAGAACTTGAGCAGGATGGTGCCGTAGTTGGTCTGCACGTACTTGCTGTTGGCCACGCGGCTGATGGTGCTGATGTCCATGCCCACCTTCTCGGCGATGTCCTTCAGGATCATCGGCTTCAGCTTCGTCTCATCGCCGGTGAGGAAGAACTCGCGTTGATGCTCCATGATCGCCTCCATGGTTACCAAGAGCGTGTGCTGCCGTTGCTTGATCGCGTCGATGAACCATTTGGCACCGTCGAGCTTCTGCTTGATGAACATCATCGCCTCCTTGGCGGCTTTGTCCTTCTTGTTGCGCTGGTATTCCTGCATCATGTCGCGGTAGGCGCGGCTGATGCGGAGCTCCGGTGCGCTGCGTCCGTTGAGGCTGAGCTCCAGCTGGCCGTCGATGGACATGATGGTGAAATCGGGCACGATCTCTTGTCGGGGCGCACTGGTCTCGCGCAGGGTGTTGCCGGGCTTGGGGTTCAGGCGGATGATCAGGTCGATGGCGTCCTTCAGCGCGTCCTCGTCGATCTCGAGGCGCTCGATGATCTTGTCGTAGTGCTTCTTGCTGAAGGCATCGAAGTGCTTGTCGAGGATGGCCTCGGCCACGCGCTGATCGAGGCTGTGGGGCATGCGGCGCACCTGCAGCAGGAGGCATTCGCGCAGGTCGCGCGCTCCGGTGCCCGCCGGGTCAAGCTCTTGGACGGCGTGCAGGGCCTTCTCGAGCTCAGCCACATTGGCCATCACGTTCTGGGTGAAGGCCAGGTCGTTCACGATGGCGTGCAGGTCGCGGCGCAGGTAGCCGTCCTCGTCGAGGTTGCCGATGATGTGCTCGGCGAGCCGCTCGGTGCGTTCGTCGCAATCGATCAGGGAGAGCTGCGCCTTCAGGTGGTCCTGGAAGGTGGTGCCTCCGGCCAGGGGGATCTCGCGGTCCTCCTCATCGGGGCCTGTGTTGCGCACGCTCAGCTTGTAGTCGGGCGTATCGTCGTCCGGGAAGTACTCGCTCAAGTCGAAGTCGTCGCGTTCCTGGTCCTCGTGCTCCTCGCTATCGAGCTCCTCGCTGCCGGCGATGGCCTCCTCCTCGGTGGGCTGCTCCTCCTCGTCGCTGTCCTCGCCGCTCTCCAGCGCGGGATTCTCCTCGAGCTCCTGGCGGATGCGCTCCTCCATCTCCACCGTGGGCAGCTGCAGCATCTTCATCAGCTGGATCTGCTGCGGGCTGAGCTTCTGCTGGAGCTTCTGATACAGGCCTTGCTTCAACATGACGGGGCGAAAATACGGGGGGGAGTTCAGGGCGGGCGGAACGTTGCCGCCCGGTTCGGTCGGCGCGCGCATTCCGTGCTGATACCTTCGCGCCTCACAACAACACGCACCATGCTCCTGAAAACCATTTCACTTGTCGCCCTTGGCGCAATGGCCATCGCCGCGCACGAGCTGCCCAACCTCAACATCGGCGATGCCATGCCCGCTGCCGATGTGAAGATGAAGAACGTGGATGGCGAGATGGCCACGTTGAAGGGTCTTGCTGGCCGCAACGGCACGCTGGTGATCTTCTCGTGCAACACCTGCCCCTTCGTGATCGGCTCGGAGGGCAGCGAGGGCTGGGAAGGCCGCTACCCGGAGCTGATGGCCGTGGGTGCGCGCTTCGGCGTTCCGGTGGTGCTGATCAACAGCAACGAGGCCAAGCGCGACCAGGGCGATGGCTTCGCGGAGATGCAGGCGCGCTACAAGGAGAAGAACTACATCGGCGCCTACCTGCTCGATGAAGGGCACAAGGTGGCCGACGCCTTCGGCGCGCGCACCACGCCGCACGTGTTCCTCTTCGACAAGAACCACAAGCTCGCGTACAAGGGCGCCATTGACGACAACGTGGCCAAGGCCAGCGATGTGAAGGAGCGCTGGGCCTACAACGCCATCTCGAACATGGTTGAGGGCAAGGCCGCGGATCCCAGCAGCACGCGCAACATCGGCTGCAGCATCAAGCGACTGGCGCATCAGCACTAGTAGGTTATTGCTTCCCGCTTCGTTCCTCGCGGTCGCAATGACCGGTTGAGGGGTTGCAGGAGTCGTGGCCGGCCCTCGACCTCAACACAGGTTGATAACTCCTGTCATGCCAGCAGAACGGCCGGACCTTCCTTTGCAGCAAATCGGATCCTGATGAATGTTCTCTTGATCGGCGGCGGCGGACGCGAGCATGCGCTGGCTTGGAAGATCGCGCAGAGCTCCTTGCTCGATGCGCTCTTCGTGGCGCCCGGCAACCCCGGCACCTTGCGCCATGGCCGATCCGCAGAGATCGACCCCGCTGACCACAAGGCCCTTCGCAACTTCATCCTGGAGAAGAATATCCGCATCGTGGTGGTGGGCCCCGAAGGCCCGTTGGTGGATGGCCTGCACAACCGGATCGCGGAGGACCCGAAGCTCGCCGGCGTCACGGTGATCGGTCCCAAGGCCGAGGGCGCACGCCTCGAGGGCAGCAAGGATTTCGCGAAGGAGTTCATGTTCCGCCACAACATCCCCACGGCGGCGCACCGCACCTTCACGAAGGGCCAGTTGCAAGACGCCATCGAGCACCTCGACCGCGTGAACGCGCCCTACGTGGTGAAGGCCGATGGCCTCGCAGCCGGCAAGGGCGTGATCATCACCAACGACAAGAAGGAGGCGGCCAAGGCGCTGCGCGACATGCTGCAGAGCGGCCGCTTCGGAGAGGCCGGCGAGCGCGTGGTGATCGAGCAGCACCTGAAGGGCGTGGAGTGCAGCGCCTTCCTGATCACCGACGGCGATGCGTTCAAGATGCTGCCCGCCGCCAAGGACTACAAGCGCATCGGCAACGGCGACAGCGGCCCCAACACAGGCGGCATGGGCGCGGTATCACCGGTGACCTTCGCCGACAAGGATTTCATGCAGAAGGTGCATGACCGCGTGGCGGCGCCCACCGTGCGCGGCATGAAGAAGGATGGCCTCGCCTATCAGGGCTTCCTCTTCATGGGACTTATGAACGTGAATGGCGACCCCTACGTGATCGAGTACAATGTGCGCTTGGGCGACCCCGAGACGCAAGCGATCCTACCCCGCCTGAAGAGCGATTTGCTCGATCTCTTCGAAGGCATCGCCACGGGCACGCTCAGCGAGCGCCATGTGGATGTGGATGACCGCACCGCCGTGACCATCGTGCTCGCTTCAGCAGGCTACCCCGGCGAATACGAGAAGGGCAAGCCTATCACCGGCGTGGAGCAGGTGCGCGATGCCTACGTGTTCCAAGCGGGCACCCGAACAAAGAACGATTCGCTGGTGACCGATGGCGGGCGCGTGCTCAGCGTCACCGGCATCGGCAAGGACCTGGAGAGCGCGATCGCCTCCGCCTACCGTGCAGCGGACACCATCAGCTTTGAGGGGCGCTACCGCCGGGACGACATCGGGAAGGACCTGGTGAAGCAGCCCACGCAGCGCGCGGCTGCAGCGGTGAAACCATAAGGCCGATTCGCCTGGAGGCGCTCAGGCCATGGTGCCGTTGGCCTTGGCCTTGCGGTTGTACTTGCCCTGCAGGTTGAGCCAGTACAGCATGCCCACGAAGAGCGTGATGCTGGTGAGCGTGACGGGCATCCAGCCCATCTTCTCGAGGATCTTGAAGGTCCACTCCATGAAATGGCCGAGAGCGAATGCGAAGTCTTGCATGGCGGTAAGGCGTGAAGCGGGGCGAAGATAGGAGGGGGGAGTTGGCACTGTTGTCATCCATGGATCGCGATCGCCCATCGCCCCCCATCCCGACCTTCGCCCCCATGCTCGCCGCCTTCTTCCGCAGCAACCAGCCTGCTGTGCTGGTGTCCGCGCCGATGGTGTCGGTGGCCTTATTCGCACCTTCGCTCTGGCATCATCCGGTGTCAACGGGCCCTTTGATGCCGGTGGCCGAACTGGTGCATCAGGCGTTGGGCGACAAGGCATGGGCGCATGGGATGCTGGGCATCATGCTGATCACAGCCATTGCGATGCAGCTCGCCGTACTGATCAATTCCTTGGAGCTGATGGACCGGCGCAATCACCTGGCGGTGCTCACCTTCCCGGTGGTGCTGGCCGGCGTTTGCGGCCCTGGGGCCTATGATCCGGCGCTGCTCGGGTTGCCGCTGGTACTCTTCGCGCTGCTGCGGTCATGGTCAATAAGCAACACGGGTCCGGCGCTGGCCGCGTTATTCGATGCGGGGCTGCTCATCGGGCTGGCATCCTTGTGCTACCTGCCGTATGCCTTGCTGCTGGTGGTGCTCTGGAGCAGCACGTCGCTCATCAGGCCATTCGCGTGGCGTGAATACCTGCTGCCGGTGCTCGCCGTTGCGGTCGTCTTCGGCCTCACTTGGCTCACCCTTCACTTGGTTGGCCTCACGCCGTGGCGGCCGCTGCATACGGTGATGCCCGAAGCGATGCAGCCAGCGGTGCTCTGGGATGCCGCCGCGCGCAAAGGCTTCGTGTGCCTGCTGGCCCCCGTGGTGCTGTCTGCGGCCGCTGCCTTCGTCGGGAGCTATGCGCACAGCGTGATGCGCGGCAAGAACCTTCGTCTGGCCTTGCTGGCGCTCACGCTGGCGTTGGCGGCAGTGATCTCGCTGCTCGGACTCATGCATGGCGGCTTCCCGGCTGTACTGGCAGCCCTGCCGCTCGGGGTGCTCGTGGCTTACCCATTCCTGAAGCCGAAGCGGGCCTGGTTGGCTGAGCTTGCGCTGTCCGGCTTGACCGGCTTGGCCCTGTGGGTGCGGTGGTCGGCGATTTGACGGGTCATTAAGAATGCAGAACGGCCGCTTGCGGCGGCCATTCTGCATGAACAAGGTTCGCTCAGCGGCCGCGCGAGGTGCTGTAATTGATCTTCAGGGCGTTGCTCTTGCGCAGCTCCTGCTTCACATCGGTCACGAACTTCATGTAGGTGTCCTTGTCCACCTTCAGGGAGCGGGTGATCTTGCCGCGGAGCACTTCATCGCGCCGCTCGTTTCCGGCCACCACGAAGGCGTCGATCTCACTGAGGGTCGCGAAGTCGTCGTTGAGCTGCAGTAGGGGCTCGGTGCCGCGTGATTTGTCATTGGGCGGGCCGATGTAGAGGTAATCGACCAGGGCCTTGTCCTCGAGCTTGGCCACTTCGTTGGCTTCGGGCAGCACCACCTTCACCTTCAGGTCCACTTCGCGCATCACGGTGGTGACCATGAAGAAGAAGAGGAGCATGAAGATGATGTCGGGCAATGAGGCCGTGCTGATGGCCGGCGTGGATCCTTTCTTTTCCTTGAAGCGCGACATGGCGATCAGTTCTTCTTGGTAAGGTCAACCGGTTCGGCCTCCGAGATGCGCTGCGGGTACACCAGCCGGATGGCCTTGATCCGCTCCTGGTCCTCGTCCGCCTTCTCATCGAGCTCGGTGAACTTGCGGCCGAACTTCTCCGTGCTCAGCTCGTCGCGCAGTTCGCGGATCCCTGATTCCAGTTCGTTCTGCACCTGCACGTACATATTGTAGCTGGTCTTGGAGCCGGTCTGCAAGGAGATGAGCGCCTCGTTCGGGAGCTCGTAGAATTCCTCCTTCAGAAGATCGATCGCTTTCAATTTTCCCTCCCACTTCTTGATGGCGTCCTCGAAGCGGGCCTTTGAGGTATCAGAAGCCGCAGTGAGCCATCCCTTGTTGAGGCTGAGCTGCTCCCGGCAGAATGCCGCGCTCACTTTCGTTTTCGCGGGAAGGTTCTCCAGATTCGAAGGGTTGGTCATGAACTCCTTGGCCCCGGCGCGCAATTCCTTGATATCCATGGGCTCCCCTTCGACCAGGAGCTGATCGGCATCGTTCACCAGAACCTCATAGACATTGCGCTTATTGATGACATCCGGATCCGGCGGGGTTTCCACCACCGGCGGCAGCAAGCGCAGGATGCCCACATCGGTATCCATGGTGGTGGTCACCAGGAAGAAGATCAGCAGCAGGAAGGCGATGTCGGCCATCGAGCCGGCATTGATCTCGCCCGGGCCTGACTTGGCGCGTTTCTTCAGCATAGCGTGTTCACTTGAGCATTCGGGTGACCTCTCCGTAGAGAATCGTTCCGATGGCGGCCACGACCCCGACCACCGCCATGCCGATGCCGGCGCCGATCAGCTTCGAGGTGCTCTCGGTGATGTTCCATTCCGGGCGGGTTGAGCCGTCGGCGATGAGATAGGCGATGAGCATGACCACCGCGAAGATCCCGATGCCGATCATCGATTTGCGGTTGACACCGAACGCTGCGAACACGAGCGTGATCAGCGTGGCGATGACGAAGGCGATGTAGGTGACCCACAGCCCGCCGGAGATGCCGGCATCGCTGCCGGTCCAGATCATGATGATGAACAGCACACCCAGGCCCATGATAGCCCATTGCGCGATTCGGCCGATGAGGTTGGAGCTCTGATGCATGTACTTAGTGCTTGCTCGTGTTGGTCTTCACCAGCAGGTCCACCAAGCTGATGGAGGCCTCCTCCATCTGGCCGGTGATGCTGTCGATCTTGCTCTGCAGGTAGTTGTAGAAAATCTGCAGGATGATGGCGACGATGAGGCCGAACACGGTGGTGAGCAGCGCGATCTTGATACCGCCAGCCACGATGGCCGGGCTGATGTTGTTGGCGGCCGCGATCTGGTCGAAGGCCTCGATCATCCCGATCACGGTGCCCATGAACCCAAGCATGGGGGCCAGGGCGATGAACAGGGCGATCCAAGGCAAGCCGCGCTCTAGGCGGCCCACTTCCACGCCACCATAGGCCACGATGCTCTTCTCGGCGATCTCGACGCCCTCGTGGGCGCGGTCGAGGCCCTGATAGAAGATGCCGCCGATGGGGCCGCGGGTGTTGCGGCACACCTCCTGGGCCGCATCGATGCCACCCGACTTTAGCGCATCCTCCACATTGCTGAGGAGCTTCGTGGTGTTGGTGTTAGCCATGTTGAGGTAGATGATGCGCTCGATGACCATGGCCAAGCCAAGAATCAGGCACAGGAGCACCGGGGCCATGTAGGTCGGGTCGCCCTCGATGAAGCGCTGCTTCAGCATCTGGTGGCCACCGGCCGGGGCGGCATCGGTCACTTCGGTAGATGCAGCGGCTGGGGCGTTCTGCGCCATGACCGGGGTGGTGAGCAGGCTGAGGCCGACGAAGGCCGCCATGCAGAGTGACAAGAACTTGCGTACCATGTGTGAAGGGTTGCGTGAGGGGGTTGTTGTCGGTTGGTTCCGTTGAGAGCGGGTCAAAGATGCGGGTTGGATCGAAGCGACGAACCGGTTGAGGGGTAGGGCGAGCGCCCGAATCCTGGCCGGTTGCTGATTGGAGGTTGAGCTCCCTGCAATGAGGGGGATTGGCCTCCTTCGTCGGCCTTTCCCGTTGGGGAGGGATTCATTGCTGATCGATGGCCCTTCGGGCCTTGCATCATCTGCATCGTCGGCTCGCCGTGAAGGCGGGAAAGGGATTGGCCTCCTTCGTCGGCCTTTCCCGTTGGGGAGGGCTTCATTGCAGATCGACGGACCTTCGGGCCTTGCATCATCTGCATCGTCGGCTCGCCGAAGCAAGCTTCGCTCGCCGCCGTCGCAGATGATGCGGCGGCTCCGCCGCCGATCCGCAATGGCGGAGAGAGAGGGATTCGAACCCCCGTTACCCTTTCAGGTAAACGCACTTTCCAGGCGCGCGCCTTCAACCACTCGGCCATCTCTCCAGTTATGGTCGGGAAGGCGGTTCCTGGCCTTTCCGAAGGGCGGCCAAGGTAGCAATCCGACTTGTGCTGCAAGGGCTGCACAGGAAGTGGCGCAGGATAGGCAGCGAGCGGAAGGGCTGGCATGTTACCCCAACGTCAACTCGCCGGCGATCGGTGCCGCCATTCGTTGGGCGAAGGCCTCCGCAGGCTGCTCCATGGAGAG
Source organism: Flavobacteriales bacterium (assembly GCA_016716605.1). Taxonomy (NCBI): domain Bacteria; kingdom Pseudomonadati; phylum Bacteroidota; class Flavobacteriia; order Flavobacteriales; species Flavobacteriales bacterium. The sequence goes on along the minus strand of JADJWA010000001.1, from coordinate 744,500 downwards.
CAGGAACATGGCCTTGGCAAGCGTGGCCTCCACGGTCATGTCGGCACAGGGAATCACGCCGAGCTCTACGAACGCACGGCTGGTCACATAACGGCCTTGCTCCACCCGGCCGCCCACGCATTGGGTCACGTTGAGCAGTTGGAGGCCCCGCTCACGCGCGTTGCGCAGGGCCCCTATGAATTCCGGTTCGGTGGGGCCATTGCCGCTGCCGAAGGTGGTGAGCAGCGCCGCGCGCAGGCCGGGCGTGCCCAAGGCATGCGTCACCCATTCCGCGGAGATCCCCGGGAATAAGCGGATCACCCCCACCCGGGCATCGACTCGCTCGTGCACCTTGAGCGGCCCGCTGCGGTTCAGCAGGATCGCGGAGCGGTCATAGCGCAGGTGAACACCGGCCTCTGCCAGTGCTGGCCAATTCGGGGAGCGGAAGGCCTCGAAGCGCTCGGCATGCACCTTCACCGTTCGGTTGCCGCGCATCAAGCGGTACTCGAAGTACACGGCCACTTCGGGCACCATCGCACGACCCTGTTCATCCTTGGCGGCGGCGATCTCGATGGCGGTGATCAGGTTCTCCTTGGCATCGGTGCGGATGGTGCCGATGGGCAATTGCGATCCAGTGAGGATCACGGGCTTGCTCAGTCCTTCCAGCAGAAAGCTCAACGCGCTTGCGGTGTAGGCCATGGTATCGCTGCCGTGCAGCACCACGAAGCCGTCGTAGCGGTCGTAGGATTCGCCGATGATCCGCGCGATGCGCACCCAGTCCGCCGGCCGCATGTCGCTGCTGTCGATGGGCTGCTCAAAGGTGGTGGCGCCCAATCGCACACCGATGCGCGCCAGTTCGGGCACCTGCTCTTCGAGGTGGGCAAGGTCCATGGGGCGCAGTTCCCCGGTGCGCGGATCGGCGAGCATGCCGATGGTGCCGCCGGTGTAGATCAGGAGGACGGAAGCGCTCATCGCCGGAAAAGTAGATTGGCGTTCCGCGTGGTGATCGCGGCGATCTCTTCCACCGGAAGGCCCGTGGCCTCCGCGAGCTTGGCGGCGATGTACGCGAGGTAGCCGGGCTCGTTGCGCTTGCCACGGTAGGGCACGGGTGCGAGGTAGGGCGCATCGGTCTCCAGCACGCAATGCGCAGCGCCCACTTCGCGCAGGGTCTCGAACAAGCCGCCCTTCGGGTAAGTGACCACGCCGCCGATGCCAAGATAAAAGCCCTTCAATGCGATCACGCGCAGCGCTTGTTCCGCACTTCCGGTGAAGCAATGGAACACGCCGGTGAGAGAATCGTCATTCTCCTCCTCCACGATGGCGAGCACCTCAATAAAGCTCTCCCGGCAATGGATGGCGATCGGCAAGCGCAGCTCCTTCGCCCAGCGCACCTGCTGACGGAACACCTCCTGCTGCTGCGCGAGGAAGGTCTTATCCCAGTACAGGTCGATGCCGATCTCACCCACCGCGCAATAGCGACCGGTGCGCAGCAAGCGCTCCACCTCTTCCATCGCGGCGGCATTGTCCTCACCCACATGGCACGGGTGCAGTCCCATCATGGCGAAACAGCGATCGGGGTGCGCGGCTACGAGCGCATCCATGCCGGCGATGCTCTCGTGGTCCACGTTCGGCAGGAAGAGCCTCGAGACACCGGCCTCGGCCGCGCGCTGGAGCATGGCCTCGCGGTCCGCATCGAACTTGGTGCTGTAGAGATGGGCGTGGGTGTCGATCAGTTCCAAGCGCAGGTTGCGGGTTGTCCTGGCTCAAGGCCGGGATGACGGGTTGATGGAAAGCAGGTTGGGGGTTGAATGCCTTGATTGACGAGTTGGGCACAAAGGTCGCGGCCAACCTGCAACCGTCATCAGCCCTGAGCCTGCGGCAGAGGCCAGTGCGTTGGCAACAACCCTCAACCCCCAACTTCGCACCCGATGAAGCTCCTAATCCTGAGGTTTTCCTCCATTGGTGACATCGTGCTCACCAGCCCGGTGCTGCGCTGCGCCAAGGAGCAGCTAAAGGATGCGGAGATCCATGTCACCACCAAAAGCGCCTTCGCCGACCTGGTGCGATTCAATCCGCATGTGAGCAGGGTGCATGAGCTGGGCGACGACCTGGGGGAGCTGACCTTGCGATTGAAGGCCGAGCGCTTCGATGCCGTGATCGACCTGCACCATAACCTGCGCACGGCCCGGATCAAGCGTGCGCTCGGCGTGCCCGCGCACAGCTTCCCCAAGCTCAACATCGAGAAGTGGTTGCTGGTGAACCTGCGCATCGACCGCATGCCGAGGATCCACATCGTAGATCGCTACATGAGCGCCGTAGCGCACCTCGGGGTGAAGAACGACGGCAAGGGCTTGGAGCTTTTCATCCCCGCCGAGTGCGAGGTGCCCCTCGCCTCGCTGCCCCCATCGCATCAATCCGGATACACGGCGCTCGCGATCGGTGCGGCGCACGCCACCAAACGGCTTCCCCAGCACAAGCTCATCGAGCTCGCACGCTTGATCGACGGCCCCATCGTGCTCATCGGCGGCAAGGAGGACCAAGCCTTGGCGCGCATGATCGGTGATGCCATCGGTGGGCGAGCCTTCGATGCCACAGGCCGCTATGACATCCTGGGAAGCGCTTCGTTGATCAAGCAGGCACGGAGCATGATCGCCCACGACAGCGGTGCCATGCACATCGCCTGCGCATTCAACAAGCCGGTGGTAAGCGTCTGGGGAAACACGGTGCCGCAATTCGGCATGGGGCCTTATCAGCCGGAGCATCCGGAACGGGCCATGATCAGTGAGGTACCGGACCTGTCCTGCCGCCCGTGCAGCAAGATCGGCCATGACCGATGCCCCAAGGGCCACTTCCGGTGCATGGAGAAGCAGGACCTTCACCGCATCGCTGAACTCGTCAACGCATGAGCTGGGACATCTTCATCCAGGACTTCCCCGATGTGCCGTCGATCAATGATGTGCCGGATGCATTCCGCCCGAAGCCCATTGGCAATCGCGACGAGCTGATCGCCCGTATCCGCGAGGCCATTCCCTTCATCGACCAAGTGGACAGCGATTGGCTCTTCGCCAAGGGCGATGACATCGACGTCAGCTTCCAGCTGCACATGGAGGACGCCACGCAGGTGCGCTATATGGTGGCGCATGTGCACGGCGGCGAGCAGAGCGCGGCGTGCATCGGAGCCTTGCTTCGGCAACTCGGATTGCGCGGGCACGATACCGCAACGGGCGAGCTATTCGATGGGCTCAGTTTGGACGAAGGGCTGTAATCAACTGAAGAGCTTCTTCAGCTCCGTGGCCTCCTCGGGCTTCATCTTGTTGCTGAGGATGAGCCGCAATTGCCTGCGCCGAAGCGCGCCATCGTAACGGCGGCGCTCCTCATCGTTGGTGGGCTCGGCCTCAGGCACCTGCATGGGCCTCCCCGCGTGATCCACCGCCACGAAGGTGTAGATGGCGCTGTTGCACGGGATCTTCTCTCCGGTCACTTGGTCCTCTACGGAAACATCGCTCCACACTTCCATGCTGCTGCCGAAGGCACGGCTCACGTGGCTGCGGATGGTGACGAAGTCGCCGAGCTTGATGGGCCGGTCGAAGCCCACGTGGTTCACGGCCACGGTGACCACGGTGCGCTTGCAGTGCCGGTGCGCGCTGATGGCGCAGCTGATGTCGAGCCATTGCAGCAGCCGCCCTCCGAAGAGGTTCCCGAGGGTGTTGGTGTCATTGGGCAGCACCACATGCGTGGTCTCGGAGTAGCTGTCGCTGATGGGGCGTGAGGCGCGGTTCATGTGCGGTGCTCGCCTTCGCGATCGTGCGCTTCGGCGATGGCGCGCGAAGGTAGGCGCCTTGGTACGCGTACTTTTCGCTCATGCCCGAACAAGCCCCCATCCTGCTGCCCCTGCTCAAGCTGCTGCACCTGATCGCGCTGATCGCATGGTTCGCCGCGGCTTTCCATCTCGCACGCTTATCCAATGCGCACCGTGCCGCATTGAAGCTCTGGGAGCCGGAGCGCGGATTGCTTCATCAGCGTTTCATCCGTATGGAGCGCCGGGTCCTTTACGGCCTTGCGTGGCCCGCCTTGATCCTGCTTGTGCTCTTCGGGATCTGGCAGTTGGTGCAGATGCCCGCGCTGCTGAAATCGCCCTTCATGCACCTGAAGCTCGGCCTGGTGGCGCTGCTGGTGGTGTACCAGTTGCTCATCCATCGTGTGCAGGTGCGACTGCAAAGCGCATCGCTCAACTGGTCAGGACCGGTACTGTGGCTGTTCGGGCAGGGCACCTGGGCCTTGCTGGTGGCTTTGCTGGCCACCATGGTTTTCCGTGATCGGCTCAGCTGGACCTGGGGCGCATTGGGCCTGCTGGTGCTGGGCGCGGTGATCGGCTACGCCGTAATGAAGATGCGTGGCGCCGCTTCAACTGAGCAGAGACCCGGCGCAGCCTCCGGCACGAAGGATCAGGGCAGTTTGTAGAAGAGCACGCGGCCATCGTCTGTGCCCACCAGCAGCCACTCCTGCCAGCGAAGCAGCGGCGCGCGGTGGTGCTGGTCCTTGTTCTCCGGGAAGCCCAGGGTCTGCATGGTCTTTCCTTCGCCATCGACCACTTCAACGGCGCCATCCTTCACGCTGCGGTAGGTGTAGGCGCCCTCCTTCAGCTCGCTCTGCTGGTAATAGCGATCGAAGGTGCTGTTACTCATATCGAGGCCCATGCCTTTCGTGGTGCGCGGATCGGGCACCCAGCGGTGCTGCTGCAAGGAAGGCTGCGGCTTGCCGTCCTTCATGCTGTACACGACGCGTTTGCCGCTATGCCCGATGAGCACGGCGTATTCTCCGTTGTCATTGAATGCGCAGTAATAGGCCACCATGCTGCCATCTTCGTTGTATGGCAGGGTGAGCAGCCGCTTGCCGCTCTCCAGGTCGATGAGTTCGGCACCTTTGTTAAGGCCAACCAGGATCCGGTCGCCCTTGGGTGCCACCGCCAGGCAGGTGGCTTCAGCCTTGCCTGCGCGAAGCGTCCGCTCAGGTGCGGAAAGCACTTGCGCGTTGAGCGGGAGGGCCAGTCCGGCAATCAGCGCCAGCGGGAGGAAACGTGTGAGCATGCGGTTCAATGGATGAGGTGGCGTTGCGCGCTGAGCCATTCCAGCGCGGTGTCGCGGTCGGGGAACATCTGGATGGGGCGACCGGGCTTGTGGTGGCGCACGAAGACGTTGGCGGCGAGCTGGTGGCCGAAGTCGCGCACGATGATCGCATCGGCGGCGATATGCTGGTTCGATTCGGGCGACTGCGCCGCATAGCCTCGCGCCTCGTTGCTCATGGTGGTGTTCAGGCCCACGCTCACCATCAGCAGCACCTTGCGCCCTGAGCGCTCTGCCGCGATGGCATCGAACATGGCGTGCACATCCTGCAGACTGACCAAATGGTCGTCCTTGAAGTGCGTGTGCACGATGTCCTCATCGATGAAGGTCACTGTGCAAGACTCCAATTCTACCGCATGCATGGCCGTTCGCGAAAAGGGGGGGCGAAGCTATGGTGCTGTGAAGGGCAGCGGAGGGTCAGCGGACGAGCAGCCACGCGGCGCGGCCATCACCGGTGCGCACGGTTTGCAGCATGGCGAGCGCTTCGGCGCGCGTGGCGTAACTGCCGATCGCCACGGGGTGCAATTCGCCGCGCTGGCGAAGGCGGCGCGCCGGGTATCCTTTGGTCAGCAGATCGCCCAGCATCTTGTCCGCGTTCTCCGGTTGCGCGAAGCAGCCGCCCACCACATGGTAGCGTAGTGCGGCATCATCGGAGCGGGCCGGCTTCAGCGCCACGTGGGTGGTGTCCGCAGCGGCTGGCGCCGGCGCGGGCCGTCCCCAATCGACCTTCAACCGCACATCGTTCTCCGCATCGAGCACGGTTTCATGCACCCCTGAATCGGCTTCGGGAAGCAGGAAGGGCCCATGGGTCTCGACCGGCAGGAATCCAGCCTGTGACGGAGCCGTGTATCCTTGGGATGATCCGCCTTTCAGCAGGGACCATCCGCTCCATTGCGCGTGCCTGTTCGGTGGTTGAAGGAATACCCAGATGGCGGCCCCGCCGATGAGCAGGATTCCCACGCTGGCTGCAGCCCAGGCCAGGTAGGGCCGCTTGCGCGTGGCCAAGCCCTCAGCCGTTTTCCTGGTGATGGGCACCACCACGGGTTGCGGACGGGCTTGCTCCACAGCGATGGCAGCCAAAGGCCTCAAACCGTAGGCGTCGCGCAGGTAGTTCGTGCGGCGGTCCGGGTCGAATTGAAGGTTGTGCTCGGCATCGCGGTAAAAGATGCCGATGCTGGGCAGTTCCAATCGGCCGCTGCGGTCCAGCGCAAGGCGCCAGGAGGCCACCTCGGAATCGATCCGCGCGCTCGCTTTATCGAAGGCGAGGCCCTCGCGCCTTGCCAGATGATCAGCCAGCAGGCCATCATTGCGCACCAAGTGGCGGTTGAAGCTCAGGTCCTTGCTGGGCGGGTGGATGAGCTTGCGGGCCTCATCGAGACGGGCGGGCCGGTAGTGGGTGAGGAAACCGCCCCACTGCGGCACAATCACGCAATCGTGGCAGAACAGGAGGTCGTGCAGGTCGCGCTCGAGGCCCATGGGAAGCGAGGCCAAATCTAGAGCGATGCCGCCCTATGGCGCGCTTCTTCCAGATCAGCGGGTGTATCGACGCAGAACGAAGGATGTTCCGTGAGGCCGATTCGCACCCTGTAGCCGTTCTCCACCCAGCGCAATTGCTCCAAGGCTTCGGCCTTCTCCAATGATGACGGCGCGAGCTCCACCAATTTCTCGAGCACCTCCGCACTGAATCCATAAAGGCCCACGTGCTTCAGGTAGCGGAAACGTGCATGCCGGGGTCCGGCATCAACATCCCTGAGGAAAGGAATGGCGGCCCGGCTGAAGTAGAGCGCGTCCATGTTCACATCGGCCGTGATCAGCACTTCGCCGGGGTCGTCGAGGTCGCGATCATCGGTGACCACTTGCGCGAGCGTGGCGATTCCGCTTGGGGCCTTGCGCAGCGCAAGGCACAGCTCATCGATCTGCTGGGGGACGATGAAAGGCTCATCGCCCTGGATGTTCACCACGGCATCGTAGCGACCCCGGCCGACGATGTTGAGCGCCTCGTAGCAGCGATCGGTTCCGGTCGGATGGTCCGGTGAGGTCATCACGCATTCGCCGCCATGCGCCGCTGCATGATCGAGCACGCGGGCATCATCGGTAGCCACGATCACCCGATCGAGTGAAGAGGAGCGCCGTGCCTGCTCCACCACGCGCATCACCATGCTGGTGCCGCCGATGTCGACCAGCGGCTTGCCCGGCAGGCGCGTGCTGGCGTAGCGGGCGGGGATCACGCCAAGGATGCGCATGCGCGGAGGGGTGCTTTACATGGTCGCGGTCAACTGCACCTGCACGGTGCGCGGCGCTTCGATGCTCAAGGGGCGCAGCGAATACACCTCGTTGCTGAGGTTGTTCACCACAACCGTGGCGCGCAGCTGCTTGGTGAGCTCAAGCCCCGCGCGCACGTCCACGATCCAGGTTCCCGTGCGGTTGCGCTCCATCCAGCCGGTGATGCCGGTGGGGAGTTCGTCCGGATCGGGCGGACCGGCGTCCAAGTCAACGAAGGCCTTGTCGATGTTGCGCACGTGGCTGTTGTAGCGCACGCTGAAGCCCGCGAGCACCTTGCGGTACTGCAGCTGGATGTCGCTGCGGAAAGTCCGCTGGATGCGGAACTTGAGGATGTTCCCGTCCGGGTTGTAGCTCGTATTGGTGTAGGTCGAGGCAGGAATGATCCGTATGGGATTGTCCGGCGGGATGGCATACACCTCATCCGGCGTGGTGCTGATCGGATTGGTTGATGTCCAGCCCAGCAGGGCAGTGATCTCCACGGCCTTGATCTTCCCTTTGCCCGCCAGCTCCAATTCGTAGCCTGTTACGCGCGCCCGGCCCGTATTGACGCTCTTGAAGCCGAGCCCGAAGAACTCATCCACGGCATTCCCCAGCGTGAACGGCTTCCATTGCCCGAAGGTGAACTCCACATAGTCCTGGTAGTCCTGCTGGAACACTACAGCGTCCACATAGCCCATGAAGCCGCCGATCTTGAAGCCTTGCTTCAGGCCTGCTTCCGCATTCCACGAGCGCTCGGGTCTCAGGTCGGGGTTCGGGAACACATTCAGCCGGCCCACACTGGTGCTGATGAAGCGCTCCCCGATAGTGGGGTAACGGAACCCCTGGCCGTAGCTGGCGCGGATGAAAGTAGCGCGCATGGCTTGATAGGTGGCGCCGGCGCCGAATACGGGCTGCGCGGCATCGGCATCGTTCACGATGAACTGCTCGTAGCGCACGCCGCCGCTGAGCGCGAGCTTCTCTTTCAGGAGCTTCTTGTCCACTTGCAGGTAGCCTGCGAGGTTGCGCGCCCGGTTCCGGTCGTTGCCATCGGCGTTGCCGCGATACAATTCGGCGGTGCTGACCACATCGCGCAGCAGCAGGCCGCCGGTGAAGTTGGTCTCGCCTAGCAGATCCACTTTCTGCTGCACCTGGTACTCGGCATGCCAGGTGGCGTTGCTGTTGCTCTGGCCGTTGTCGTTGTCGAAGATCTGCCTGTGATGGCGCGTGCGCAGGCTATGGCGCGTGCCTCCCTCGCCCGTGTAGGTGACGAAGGGGTCGATGTAGTACTGCGTGGCCTTGGTGCGCGTGACCGTGCCGGGGAAGGGCCGGAAGAGCCCACGGTCCGTATCGTTCCAGATGAAGACGCTCGTGCTCTTGCCTTTCTGTGCATTGCCGTTCACGCCGAAGGTGAGGCCGGGCCTGCTCTTGCTGCGCCAGCGCAGGTTGGCGTTGAATCGCGCGCGGTGGTCGTAGCCGCCGGGGCCGATGCGATAGGGGTCGGCGGCGATGGTGTCGGCAGGCAGTGGCTCGGGTCCCACAAAACCCTGATCCGTGACGCCATTGCCCCCGAACACCACATCGAGCTGCCCGAATTGCTGGCTGTGGTAGAAGCTGGCGCCGCTGATGCCCGGGTTGTTCTGGTCCCACCATTTGGCGGGTGCATGCCCCGGGGTGTCGTACACGCCGCTAAAGAGCGTGGCGCGCGTGCGCGGCTCGGCGCGCGGGTAGGCGGTGCGCACATTGATCACGCCGCTGAGCGCCGCGCTGCCATAGAGCACGGATGAAGCCCCCTTGATCACTTCCACCTGCTCCAGGTTCTCGATCGGCAGGAAGGACCAATTGGGCCGGCCGATGTCGCCGCTGAGGATCGGGATGTCGTCCACCAGCACCATCACGCGGCTGCCTGCTCCGTAGCTGAAGCCGCTGCCTGCGCGGATCTGCGGCTCCTCATCCACGATCACCACGCCCGGCACTTGATCGAGCGCCTGTTCCAGGCTCACCACGTTCTTGTTCACGATCAGGTCTGGCCGCAGCACGCTGAGCGATTGGGTGACCTCGCCGATGCGCTGCTCGTAGCGGCCGCCGCTGATCACCACCGTCTCGAGCTGCGCGTTGCCTGCCGCGAGCTTCATGCTCAATTCACGTTGCTCACCGGTGGCCAGGGTGATGGCTTCGGTGCGCGTGGCGTAGCCCACGTAGCTGAAGGTGATGCGCGCCGCCCCGGCCGGGATCGGTAAGAGGTAGTTGCCGTTCACATCGGTGGCCACGCCCTTGCCGGGAGCGAAGGTCACGTTCACGCCGATGAGCGCCTCGCCCGTGCTGGCATCGGTGACCTTGCCGGTGAGCGTGGCGTCCTGGGCCAACGATGGCACGGAAGCAGCGAACGTGAGCGCGGCGAGTGTGTTTCGCATCATGCGTACAGCGATCTTGGGGCCGCCGCGATCGACAGGAACCACGGCGGTCGGGCGAATGTAGAGGAAGGGATGAACGCGCGAACCTCACTCTGATGAACTCCGCTATTGGCATCACGAATTGAATCCATGACCGATCAGGAGTCCATCCACCGCATCGCCCTGAGCATGCTCAAGGGCATCGGGCCGGTGAACGCGCGCAACCTCGTGGCCTATTGCGGCGGCGTGGATCCCGTCTTCACGGACAAGAAGCTGAAGAACACGTTGGAGAAGGTGCCCGGCATCGGGCCGAAGCTCATCGCCTCCATCACCGACAAGAAGGTATTGCCAGCCGCCGAGAAGGAGCTGGAATACGTGCGAAAGCACCGGCTCCGCATGCTCTTTTACCTCGATGCGGAATACCCGAAGCGCCTGAAGCAATGCGAGGATGCTCCGGTGATCCTCTTCGTGAAAGGCCATGCCGACCTTGACGATGCGCGCATGGTGAGCATCGTTGGGACGCGCACGCCCACCGAGCCCGGCAAGCAGCTCTGTGCGGAGCTCGTGCAGGGGTTGAAGGAGGTGAACGCCACCATCGTCAGCGGCCTCGCCTACGGAATAGACATCGTGGCGCATCGGCATGCGATCAAGAACGGCCTGCCCACCATCGGCTGTGTGGCGCATGGATTGGACAAGCTCTACCCCGGTGACCACGCCGTCACGGCCAAGGACATGGTGAAGCACGGCGCGCTCGTGAGCGAATTGCCCAGCGGCTCGCACTTCGCACCGGGCAATTTCCCCGCGCGCAACCGCGTGATCGCCGGCCTCAGCGATTGCACCATCGTGGTGGAGAGCGGCCCCAAGGGCGGCTCCCTCATCACCGCCGACATCGCCAGCAGCTACGACCGCGAGGTCTTCGCCTTTCCCGGCCGGCCCACCGACCCGCGGAGCGAAGGCTGCAACAAGCTCATCCAGCAGAACAAGGCGGCCCTGGTGAACAACGCCAAGGATGTGATCACCCTGATGGAATGGCTGCCCAAGAAGAAGAAGGCTTCCGTTCAAGCCGCGCTCTTCGCGGAACTGATGCCCGATGAGCAGTTGTTGTTGGATTTGATCAGGGCCAAGGGCAGGATCAGCATCGATGACCTCTGCATGCAGAGCAAATGGCCACAAGGCAAAGTGGCCGGACTGCTGCTCAACATGGAGTTCAGCGGGGCGGTGAGGAGCCTTCCGGGGAAGGTGTATGAGGTGAATTGAGGTTGAAGGGCCGGGCGTTGGCCCAGCGCACGAGCCAAGGCCGCCAGTTGGTGCTCTGGGCTGGGGGGCAACGCCTTCAACCTCCACCAACCCTCAACCTGCATTCAACCTGCATAGCCCCACCTACATTTGCCGCCGCTTAAACAAAAGCACCAACAAAACATCCCGATGGCAAAGTCGAACAAGGCCGTTGATGCCTTCATGGCCGAAGTGAAGAAGCGCAACGGCAACGAGCCGGAATTCCTCCAGGCCGTTCACGAAGTAGCCGAGATGGTGATCCCTTTCATCGAAGCGAACCCCAAGTACAAGGGTAAGATGCTCCTGGAGCGCATGGTGGAGCCCGAGCGCACCATCATCTTCCGTGTGCCGTGGGTGGATGACAAGGGCCACACCCAAGTGAACCGAGGCTTCCGCATCGAATTCAACAGCGCCATCGGACCCTACAAGGGCGGCCTGCGCTTCCACCCCAGCGTGAACCTCAGCATCCTGAAGTTCCTGGGCTTCGAGCAGACCTTCAAGAACAGCCTCACCACGCTGCCCATGGGCGGCGGCAAGGGCGGCAGCGACTTCGATCCGAAGGGAAAGAGCGACAATGAAGTGATGCGCTTCTGCCAGAGCTTCATGACCGAATTGTGGCGCCACGTGGGCCAGTTCACCGATGTGCCCGCGGGCGACATCGGCGTGGGCGGACGCGAGATCGGCTTCATGTTCGGCCAGGACAAGCGCTTGCGCAACGAGTTCACCGGCGTGTTCACCGGCAAGGGCCGCACCTGGGGCGGTTCGCTCATGCGCCCGGAAGCCACCGGCTACGGTTGCGTGTACTTCGCTGAGGAGATGATGAAGCACAATAAGACAAGCTTCAAGGGCAAGACGGTGGCGGTGAGCGGCAGCGGCAACGTTGCGCAGTACGCCATTGAGAAGGCCACGCAGCTCGGCGCCAAAGTGGTCACCGCCAGCGACAGCGACGGCAGCATCCACGATCCCAACGGCATCAATGGCGAGAAGCTCGCCTTCCTCATGGACCTGAAGAATGTGAAGCGCGGCCGCATCGAGGAGTACGCGAAGAAGTTCAAGGGCGTCACCTACAGGAAGGGCGCGCGCGTGTGGGACGTGGTGGCCAAGTGCGATGTGGCACTGCCCTGCGCCACGCAGAACGAGCTCGATGGCAAGAACGCGAAGGACCTGGTGAAGAAGGGCGTGAAGTACGTGGCCGAAGGCGCCAACATGCCAAGCACGCCTGAAGCGATCGAAGTGTTCGCCGCTGCCAAGGTGGCCTTTGCCCCGGGCAAGGCCAGCAACGCCGGTGGTGTGGCCACCAGCGGCCTGGAGATGAGCCAGAACAGCCTGCGCCTGAGCTGGACCGCCGAAGAGGTGGATCAGCGCCTGCACAGCATCATGAAGAACATCCACGCCGCCTGCGTGAGGCACGGCGCCGAGGGCAAGAGCGTGAACTACGTGAAGGGCGCCAACATCGCCGGCTTCGTGAAAGTGGCCGACGCGATGCTGGATCAGGGGGTGGTGTAAGCGCGAGCAGTTTCGAACGTGAGGAGCCCCGGTGCGAGCCGGGGCTCCTTCGTTGGCAGGATCCCAATGCGCCTGTCGAAACTCAGTGCGGCCGCCATAGCGCGCATTGCATCTTGCACGAAACCTGCACCTATGCGTTCCTTCTGCCTTTCCTTCGGCTTGCTATGCGCGTTCGGCGCATCCGCGCAGACCTTCGAGCGCATGGTCTCGCGCGGCCCGAGCGAATCGCCTCAATGGGTGCAGCTCATGTACGCCCCCGAGGCCGATCCCGGCGCGGTGCAGGCGGCCTACGATGCCTACTACGCCGCGAATCCCTTCGTGAAGGACATCCACACGCAGTACTTCAAACGGTGGAAGCGGGAAATCGGGCACAACCACATCCCAAAGGACATCGCGCAGCGCGAGGCGTATGAAGAGGACCTCAGCGCCTATTTGAGCGAGAGCGCGAGCGGCGAGCGCGCCGCCAATTGGACATGCATCGGACCTTTCGATTGGGATCACGGCGCGGCAGCGAAGAGTTACGCCTGTGGCGCGGCGCATGTGTACACCGTTGAGCAGAGCCTCGCGAATGGCAACCTGCTCTATGCCGGCACCGCCAACGCGGGCGTGTGGAAGAGCACGGACAAGGGCCTGAACTGGACCAATGTGACCAAGGGCTTGATGATCGGCACGGTGTACAGCGTGGAGCTGGACCACGCGGCGCAGAACACGGCCTACTTCGGCGCGGAGGGCGATCTGTGGAAGACCGCCGATGGGGGCGCGAACTGGGCAAGCATCGGCGATGCGGCGTTCCAGGCAGCCAACCACACGATCCGCGACATCGTGCTGCATCCCACGAACAACCAGATCCTCTTCGTATGCAGCAGCGCCGGCTTGTACCGCAGCACGAATGGCGGCAGCAGCTTCACGCAGGTGCAGGCGGGATCATGGCAAGAGCTCGAGTTGAAACCGGGCGATCCCGCCACGGTCTATGCGATCAAGCAGATCAGCAACCGCACGGAGTTCTGGCGCAGCACCAACAGCGGCGTGAGCTTCACGCAGGTCGGCACGGGTTGGCCCTTGCCCGTTTCGCCTGACGAGCAGGAGCGCACCGAGATCGCCGTGAGCGCAGCCGCACCCAACACGGTTTATGCGCTTTGCACCGGCGTGGCCAACGGAGGCAGCGGCCTTTACGGCGTGTACAAGAGCACCGATAGCGGCAGCAACTGGACTTTCCGATGCTGCGGTCCACAGCCCGGCGGCGTGCCCTCGGCCACGAACAAGAACCTCCTGGGCTGGGATGATCAGGGCCTCGATGATGGCGGCCAGTACTACTACGACCTCGCCTTTGCCGTGGATCCCGCCAATGCGGACAAGCTCGATGTGTGCGGCGTGCAGCGCTGGGTGAGCACCGATGGCGGCGTGACCTTCACCTGTCCGGCGAAATGGAGCCACAGCTACAAGGCGGATTACGTGCACGCCGACATCCACGATATCCGCTACTACGGCAACGAGGTGTGGGTGGCGAATGACGGCGGCATCTTCTACAGCATCGATGGCGGCGCCACCTTCAACCGCCGCATGTTCGGCATCGCGGGCACCGACTTCTGGGGCTTCGGCGCTGGCGGATGGACGGGCAGCAGCGTGATGCTCGGCGGCACCTACCACAACGGGACGCTGCTGAAGGATAACAACGTGTACACCAACGGCTGGGTGAGCACCGATGGCGGCGACAATTACCGCGGCTTCGTGCATCCGCAGTACGATCGCCGCGCACTGAGCGACTACGGCTACAAGACCCTCAGCGGCGACCGCACCGTGAACAACGGCAATGCGAGCTGGGCCCGCGAGCCCAACGCGGACTACATCACCGGCCATAGCAGCGAAGTGGCCTGGCACCCCAACCTGGTGAACACCGCATTCGTGGGCGAGGGCAATTCGCTCTGGCGCACGGACGACAACGGCGCTGGCTTCACCGAGGTGCACGACTTCGGGGAGTATGTCACCAGCATCGAAGTGGCGTTCAACGACCCGAACACGATGTACGTCTGCACCTACATCGATTGGTGGGGCGATAAGAAGGTATGGCGCACCACCAACGGCGGAACGAGTTGGACGAACATCACTCCGAGCAGCTCAGCGATCAACGGCAACACATGGGTGCCCTACGATATCGCCGTGAGCGCCACCGATCCGCAGACCATCTGGCTCGCGCGCACCAGCCAGTACGGCGATTACCCCAACATCAACGGCTACGTGGTTTTCCGGAGCACCAATGGCGGGACGAGCTGGGCCAACATCAGCGATGCCACGCTCAACAACGAGTGGCCCACCAACATCGCGCATCAGCTGGGAACGAATGGCGGACTGTACATCGGCACGCGCCGCGCGGTTTACTATCGCAGCGATGGCGCCCCCGCATGGGCCCTATGGAACACGGGATTGCCCGCGCGCATCTTCAGTACGCGCCTGCTGATCAACTACCGCGAACAGAAGATCCGCAACGGCACCGACCGCAGCGTGTGGGAGAGCACCGTGGAAACGCCCAGCGCGCCCGTGGCCAACTTCAGCGCGGACAAGCGCACGATCACCTGCCTGGCGCCCAGCGTGCAGTTCTACGACAACAGCGTGCTCAGCGGCAACGGCTACTCGTGGAGCTGGAGCTTCCCCGGAGGATCGCCCAGCAGCAGCACCAACCGCAGCCCGCTCGTGACCTACGGCGCGCCCGGCAACTACGATGTCACGCTCACCGTAACGGATGCGTACGGCACCAGCACGAGGACGATCCCGGCCTTCGTCACCTACGCCAACTTCACGGCAAGCGCGCCGATGGTCGCGAATGCGGAGGATCAAGCCGTGACGCCAACGGGCTGGCGCCTGGAGAACGTGGATGGCCTGGACACCTGGACCAACGTGAGCGTGACCGGCCCGGCCGGAGCGCCCACGCGTGCCTGGCGGTTGGACAACTACTACTACAACTCGCCCGGCCAGGAGGACCGATTGATCACACCGCTGATCACCTTGGCCGGCAGCGCGGGCACGCGCCTGCGCTTCCATCAGGCCTATGCTCCGTACAGCTCAAGCGGGTATGCGGATGCGCTGCGCGTGGAGATCAGCACCAACTGCGGTGCGAACTGGACCACGCTCTTCAATGCGGCAGGCACCGCGCTCGGCACCGCGCCCGTGACCACCAGCCCGTGGGCGCCCACCGCAGCCGGCCAATGGGCGCTGCGCGACCTCGACCTCGGAGCCTACGATGGACAAGCCGTCGTGATCCGCTTCGTGAACACCAATCAGTACGGGAACCGGCTCTACCTCGACAACATCGAGGTGCAGAACAATGGACTTCGTGTGGCGCTGAAGGTCCTCTTGGACGGCCCCTACGATGCGGATGCGCAACGCATGGGCGATGGCCTTCGCACGGCCGGATGGATACCCGCCACAGAGCCCTATACGGCACTTGGCTTCACGCAGGCGGCCGATGGTGGCGGTGAGCTCATCCAGTCCGGAGTGCTATCGCGCACAGGCGACGATGCCATCGTCGATTGGGTGATGGTGGAGCTTCGCGATGCCGCAACCCCTTCGAGCATCGTGGCCACGCGCGCCGCGCTCGTGCAGCGCGATGGCGATGTGGTGGCGGAGGATGGGGTCTCGCCCGTGGCATTGCTCGCACCGGCTGGCATGTACCGCATCGCCATGCGGCACCGCAACCACTTCGGCGCGATGACCGCGAACGGCTACAACCTCACCACCACGAGCAGCGTAATCGACTTCACCAGCCCTAGCCTGGCCTTGCACGGCACGGAAGCCATGCGTACGCTGGGCGCTGTGCGCACCCTTTGGTGCGGCAACGCCTGGCGCGATGCCCAGATGAAGTACACAGGTCAGTTCAACGACCGGGACCCCATCCTATTGATCGTTGGCGGAGCGGTTCCCACCAACACGGTGCCCGGGTACTATCTGGAAGATGTCAACCTCGACGGCCTGGTTCGCTACACGGGCAGCAGCAACGACCGCGACCCGATACTGCAGAACATCGGTGGGAATGTGCCCACGAACGTGCGCTGGGAACAGCTTCCATGAGCGGGTCGAATCGAACGAGGGCGTCACGGCCGTAACGGCCAAGGCGCCCTCGTTCGATGCAGGTCTTTTCAGCAGAACTCCTCGTAGGCCATGCCGAGGTTCTCCGCGATCATCTCAGCGGTGCGGCCCTCGATGTGGTGGCGCTCCAGGAAGTGGACCAGCTTGCCATCCTTGAACAACGCCATGCTGGGGCTGCTAGGCGGGTAGGGCAGGAAGTGCTTGCGCGCTTGGATCACCGCATCGGTGTCCACTCCGGCGAATACGGTCACGAGTTTGTCTGGGCGCTTCGCGCCGCGGAGGCTGTGCTTCACTCCGGGGCGCGCTGCTCCTGCCGCACAGCCGCACACGCTGTTCACCACGCAGAGCACCGTGCCGGGCTGCGCCAGGGCCTTGTCCACTTGCTCGGGGGTCTTCAGTTCTTCGAATCCGGCGGATACCAGATCCATGGACATCGGGGCGGTGAGTTCGGGGGGGTACATGCTTGTTCGGGGTTGGGTGTTGCAGGCTTGTCCAAAAGGACCGGTTGCGAGTGTTCCGCATCCATCATTCTCCGTGTTCAGCGGTTCGGATGGCGGCGCGAAAGTAGGTTGAAGGAGAGCCTTCCTCTTCCCGTGATCCGCGCCCTATAGCACGCAAGAGCGCCACCGGACTGGCAGGATTCCTTGGTTCATCGGCACCTCGCATTGCCTTGGCCCCCCATCACCCGGTACCTTCCCCGCCCTTTACACAACCCATGCGTTCAATCCTGACACTCTGCGTCGCGCTTTCCTCCTTGCTCGTTGCCGCCCAGCGCCCCGGCGCTCCATCACCCAAGGTGATGGATGAACTGATGCGGCAGGGCTTCCATGGATCGGACCTCGAGGGCCTCTTGACGAAGGACCATTACGCCGATGCAGGGATCACCCACACCTTCTTCCGTCAGCGGTGGCAGGGCATCGAGGTCTGGAACGGCGACATCGCCGTGCATGAGCTGGCCAATGGCGAGCCGTTGCGGCTGAACGTGGGCGCCTTCACAGCCTTGGAGAAGCGCGTGAACGCCACGGAGCCTGAGATCAGCGCAGATGACGCCGTGGGCATTGTACTGGCGCGCACCCTGCCTGGATCGAAGATCCCCGCCTTGATCAGCATCGAGGATGAAGGCCGCCGGGTGGTCTTCGAGGGCGATGGCCTTGGCCACGAGCCGGTGATAGCGCAACTGGTATACCAGCCCGTTGGGGACCGCCTGCACCTGGCGTGGAACGTGAACCACTATACGCCCGACGGCTCGCACTGGTGGAATGTGCGGATCGATGCGCTCACCGGTGAAGAGCTCGACCGGAACGATTGGGTCGCGAGCTGCAATTGGGACGATGAGACCCATTACGGCTGCGACGAACATGCGCCCGATGCAGCACCCGCCCCTGCCGCGCCCAACGACTACAACGTGTTCGATTGGCCCACGGAGAGCCCCAGCCATGGTCCACGCACCCTGAGCAATGCGCCGTGGCTCGATGGCGGGATCGCTTCGCCATATGGCTGGCACGATACGAATGGCGCAGCAGGAGCTGAGTACACGGATACCCGGGGCAACAACTGCTTCGCCCAAGAGGATGCCGACGCGAACAACACGGGTGGCACCCGACCCAGCGGAGGGGCAGGCCTGGACTTCGATTTTCCGCTCGACCTCACCGGAGCTCCAAGCACTTACCTGCCGGCGGCCACCGCCAACCTCTTCTACTGGAACAACCTAATGCACGATGTGTGGTACCAGTACGGCTTCACGGATCCCGCAGGCAACTTCCAAGAGAACAACTACGGACGCGGCGGGGCAGGGAGCGACCCCGTGGATGCTGATGCGCAGGATGGCAGCGGCACCAACAACGCCAACTTCGGTACGCCGCCGGATGGCAGCAACCCCCGCATGCAGATGTACCGCTGGACCAGCACCACACCCAACCGCGACAGCGACCTCGACAACGGCATCATCGCGCACGAATACGGGCACGGCATCAGCAACCGCTTGGTAGGCGGTCCATCGAACACCAGCTGCCTCGGCAATCCGGAGCAGATGGGCGAGGGCTGGAGCGACTACTTCGGCATCGTGATGACCATGAAGGCGACCGACACGCCGACCACAGGCCGCGGGGTTGGCACTTATGTGCTCGGGCAGGCTACCACAGGCGTCGGGATCCGCCCGGCGCGCTACACCACCAGCTTCGCCTCGAACAATTACACCTACGCCAGCACGAACAGCGGCCTTAGCCAGCCACATGGCATCGGCTTCGTGTGGTGCACCATGCTTTGGGAGATGACCTGGGAGCTGATCGGCGTGCACGGCTTCGACCCCGACATCTACAATGGTGATGGCGGCAACAACATCGCCATGCGCCTGGTGATCGAAGGCCTGAAGCTCACTCCTTGCAATCCTGGCTTCGTGGATGGTCGCGACGCCATCCTCGCTGCCGACCAAGCGCTCTACGGTGGCGCAAACCAAGCGGCGATCTGGGCGGCTTTCGCGCGCCGTGGCTTGGGCGCCAGCGCCAGTCAGGGGCTCTCCACCAGCCGCAGTGATCAGGTCGAGGCCTTCGACACCCCTTTGCCCAGCAACCTGGGCATCTCCGAAGTGCTCTCACCGCGGGGCGACCTGTACGATTGCGCCACCACGAACATGCCCGTCACCGTCACCGTGCGCAACTTCGGCCAGCAGCCGCAGACCGACTTCGAGTTGCGCTACCAGCTCAATGGCGGTACTGAAGAGATCGCCACTTATGTCGGCACCCTCGCGGCAGGAGCGTCGGCCAACTTCACCTTCCCGCAGCCGGTAACGATTCCCGGCACCGGGCCGCACACGCTCACGGCGCGCACGAACTTGGCTGGCGATCAGTACACCGCCAACGATCAGGCGGCCAGCGCGATCACGGTGAGCACACCCACCACGCTACCCTCCACCTATGTGGAGAACATCGAAGCTACCTCGCCGGTGCCCACCGGGTGGGCGCTGCAGAACCCGGACAATGGCAACACATGGGTCACCAAGGCGGTATCTGGACAAGCTTCTTGCGTGGGCGCGCGCACCTGGGCCATCGATAATTACTCGGTGAGCACCCCCGGGCAAGAGGACCGCTTGATCACACCACGCATCGACCTGAGCGGCTCGGCCGGAACACGCCTCAAGTACAAGCATGCCTACTCGGGTTACAGCAGCAGCTATCCCGACGGCATGCGCGTACAGGTGAGCGGTGATTGTGGCCTCTCGTGGACCACGGTGTTCGAGGCATTCGGAGCCGCATTGCAGACCAATCCTTACGTCACCTCGTCGTGGACCCCGACCACCTGCACGCAATGGCAGCAGCACGACCATGACCTCACCGCTTTTGACGGTGGGCAGGTGCTAGTGCGCTTCGTGGCCATCAATAACTACGGCAACTGGCTCTATCTGGATGATGTGGTGATCGAGCGGAACGGCGTACGTGTGGCCGTGAAGCTCATGCTCGACGGACCCTACGATGAAGGCACGGACCGCATGAGCGATGGCCTTCGTGCGGGCGGACTATTGCCCACGACCGAGCCATACTCGGCGGCTGGGTTCACACAGGTCTTCGGCGGAGGTGAATCAATCGACCCGGCTGCCATGGCCACCACCGGCGACGATGCTATCGTGGACTGGGTGCTGCTCGAACTGCGTGATGCCGCTGCGCCGGCCACGATCATCGCCACGCGTGCGGCACTCCTGCAGCGCGACGGCGATGTGGTGGACACCGACCTCGGCGGGAGCGTGACCTTCCGCGCCACAGGCGGCAGCTACCATGTGGCCGTGCGCCATCGCAACCACCTCGGTGCCATGACCGCTGCGCCCACCGTGCTCAGCACCACGCCCACCGGCATCGACTTCACGGTGCCTGGCACGGCCACCTTCGGCACGGAAGCGCAACGCTTGCGCAACGGACGAACGATGCTCTGGAGCGGCGATGTGCTGCGCGACGGCATCCTGCGCTACACGGGGGAGGACAACGACCGCGACCCGCTCCTTGTGGCCATCGGGGGCAGCGTGCCTACCAACGTGAGCGCGCCGGGCTATCTGCAAGGCGATGTGAACTTGGATGGCGTGATCCGCTACACCGGCGAAGGCAACGACCGCGACCCCATCCTGGTGAACATCGGTGGCAGTGTGCCCACCAATACGAGGGAGCAGCAGCTCCCTTGAGCGATCACAGCGTACGCTTCTTCTTGAAGAATGCGGTCATCAGATCGGCGCATTCGGGCTCGAGCACGCCGCCAGTGACCTGCGTCTTCGGATGCAGCAGCACGCCGCCGATGCGCCGATAACCGCTCTTCTCATCGAATGCGCCGAAGACGATGCGGCCTGCTTGCGCCCAGCGCAGCGCGGCAGCGCACATGGGGCAGGGTTCCACCGTGACGTACACGGCGCAGTCGGTGAGGTACTTGCCTCCGATGGCCTCCGAAGCGGAAGTGATGGCCTGCATCTCGGCATGTGCTGTCACATCGTTCAGATTCTGGGTGAGGTTATGCGCGCGCGCAACTATGCGCCCGCCGCCCACGATCACTGCGCCGATGGGCACCTCATCCTGCTTGAAGGCCTGTTCTGCTTCTTTCAGCGCTTGGCGCATGAAATGCTCATCTCCGAGGTCGAGCATCATTCCAGCACCACAGTGGCGCGCTGTTTCAATCCATCACGATGCAACAATTCAACGATGTAGGCCCCGCGCCTCAATGCGGCAACGTCAATTGACGCTTCCTCCATCGTGATTGATGCCGTGTGTACCACGCGACCAGCAGCATCGAACATGCGCATCGCTGAACCTGCGGCGCCTGAAATGGTGATCCGCTCAGCAGCTGGATTGGGCATGATCCGGATTGGCACCGCGCTCACATCCTCCACACCAACCGAGAAGCTCGTCTCGCAATCCAGATGGTGGGCGGCATGCGCGCCATTGTCGATCACGATTGATTCGTCGCTTGGCAGCCCCAAGGTCCAGGCGAAGAAGAAGAGGAACATCTCGTCCGTGGTGGCCTCGCCAGCGGTCACCAGTTGTGGAGGGCTGCTCGGGTTGCTCGGATTGGCGCTGGTATTGTCGTAAACGCCTTCGCTATGGAGCACCGTGCCGGCCGGCAGATAGATGGGGTTGCGGAAGGCATAGATATCCTGCCAACGGAAATCCCATTGCGGGATGTCGATCAACGGAACCAATTCGCCTCCTGGCTTCACAGCCCAGCTCTTCAGGCTGCGGCAGATCAGATGGCCATGGGGCCCGATGGCCGTGATCGTGGCGTTCACAGGCACGGTGTACTGCTGATTGAAGGTGAGAACCTGGTTGGCGGGGATCACCAGCGGACCATTGGTCATGTTATCGTGGTTAAGGATCGCATCGATTGCGAGCTCGCGCATGAAGGGAGCCGTTCCCAGCTCGATGTTCACACGCGTGCTGTCGATCTCCACGTCGGTCGTGGCCGGGTAGTGCACCTGTATCACGATGTCGGCGTTCGCCAGCAATTTGATTCCCATGCCCGGAGGCGTGTAGAAGGGCTCCGATCCCGGCACCCAGACCCCGATGAGGTCCGCCCCGGCGACGCCGATGCCCCCAAAGCTGGTGTAGCCCGGCGCGGGGTCCTGCGCGTCGAGGATCTGCGCCTGTCCGGAGGCGTCCTGGAACACGAGCACATGGTGAACCATCTCGCGGTTCCCGGGAACCACCTCGAGAGCCGTTATCCACGAGTCTGATGGGTTGTTGATGTTCAGCACGAAGCAACGGTAGAGGTCGGCCGTGGAGGAGGGGATCGCGTACTCATCCATGATGGCGGTGATATCGGGGTTCGAGATCACGGGTTCGTTGGAGAACACCGGCGGCGCGGGAGCGCTCTGCGCATTGCCTTCCGGTGCGTTACCATCCACCCATGCGGCTATGATGTCGATCTCATCCTGCGTGAGCAGCCGCTCATGCGCCAGCGGTCGATACTCCTCGTCCGCAGGCCAGGGAGGCATCAGCCTGGCCTGCGTGGCATCGCGCATCTCATTGCGCCACCAATAGCCATCCGCGTAGCTCATAAGGCTGAAGTGCGCCGGACCCCCGTCGTGGTGGCATGGGGCGCAGTGGGAGTAAACGATGCAGGCCACGTCATCGCTCCAAGTGGGCGTTTGTGCGCTTACCTGCTGCGGCATGGCGATCTGAATGGCAATGGCCATCAAGCAAATGGAGTAGGGCTTCTTCATGCGTGCTTCGATGAATGCGGTGGTCAACGGTTCAATTCCTCCATCCCAGCGTGCACCGGGAACTCCTCTCCGACGAGCACCCCTTCGGTGCCTGGTTTGATGTCCTTGATGTTGAGCTGCGTGCTCACGCGTCCTTGCCACTCGTGATCTTCGATGGCGTAGAGCACGCTGAATGGCTGTCCGCTCTTCACGAGATCGAGCCAGTGCGCTTGCTTGAAGGCGATGGCATCGAAGGATCGGCGGGTATCATCGGGATGGGTCAAGCGCATCTTCAGATGATGCTCGCCCACGAGGCGCGCGCTGCCGGTATCCACCACGCCGCGTCCGAGGAAGACGGGTCGCATGTTCCCGGGTCCGTAAGGAGCCATGTGCCGGATCACGCGCAGGAGCCCGTCATCGATCGCATCAAGGCGCAGCTCCAGGTCAACGTCCTCTTCGGGTACGCGCTGCTCCGGCTTGATCATTTGTCTTACAGCGGCATCGAAGCGCTCACGGAAGGCCCGGACGTTCTCCAGCGGCATGGTGAGGCCGGCGGCGTACATGTGCCCGCCGAATTGCTCCAACAGGTCGCTGCATGCGCTGACGGCTTCATACACGTCGAAGCCGCGCACGCTGCGGGCGCTGCCCACGGCCTTCCCGTTGCTTTCGGTGAGCACCACCGTCGGACGGTAATGCCGCTCCACCAAGCGTGAGGCCACGATTCCCACCACGCCCTTGTGCCAGCTCTCGCTGAACACCACGGTGCTCCACGCATCGCGCAGCCATTCGTCGTTGGTGAAGCAAGCCAATGCTTCCTCCGTGATGCTTCGGTCCAGCTCCTGCCGTTGGCTGTTGTTGCCATCGACCAGTGCTGCTGCCGCGGCCGCGTGCTTCTCGTCGTGTGCGAGGAGCAGCTCCACGGCCTGCCGCCCGTGCTCGATGCGGCCGGCAGCATTGATCCGCGGTCCGATGGCGAAGACCAGATCGCCCACGCCGAGGCGCTTCTTCACGCCCGCCATGCCCATGATGGCGCGCACGCCGTGGCGCGGCTGATCGTTGATCTGCTTCAAGCCGTGATGGCAAAGGATCCGGTTCTCGCCTGTTACCGGCACGATGTCGCACGCCGTGCTGATCGCCACCAGGTCGATCAACGATTCCAAGTCGTCGAAGGGGATGCCGTTGCGCTTCGCGAAGCCCTGCATCAGCTTGAAGCCGATGCCGCAGCCGCTAAGTTCCTTGAAGGGATAGGGGCAATCGGGCCGCTTGGGGTCGAGCACGGCCACCGCTTTCGGTAATTCGGCCCCTGGCAGGTGGTGATCGCAGATGATGAAATCGATGCCACGCTCAGTAGCATAGTCCACTTTGTCGTTGGCCTTGATGCCGCAGTCGAGTGCGATGATGAGCGCGGCCCCTTCCTCAGCGGCCTTATCGATGCCTTGGAAGGAGACCCCGTACCCTTCCGAGTAGCGATCGGGGATGTAGAAGCTGAGGTTTCCCGTGAAGCGCGCGAGGAATCCGAATACGAGCGCTACGGCCGTGGTCCCGTCCACGTCGTAATCGCCATAGACCATGATGCGCTCGTTCTCGCCCAGTGCGCGCTCGATGCGCTCCACGGCTGCCTGCATGCCGGCCATCAAGAAGGGGTCGTGCAGGTCGGTGAGCATGGGCCGGAAGAAGTGCGAGGCCATCCGCTTATCGGCTATGCCGCGCTGGGCCAAGAGCGTTGCAGCGCTCGCCGGGCAGCGCTCGTAGGTGAGGCCCGCCACGGCCTTGGCGTCGGGCTCGGGCTTCAGGCGCCAGCGCTTCGTCGGGTTCGGCATGCGCCGAAGATAACCGGGGGTGCTGAACGCTGCGAGGCCCCTGCCACCGATCAGTGGAGGGGCCCCGTAGCCTAAGGCGTTCCGCCTTCAGCAGCAGGCGTTGGACGCGGCTCCCTAACGGTATCCGTTGATGTAGGCATTGGCTATGATCTCGCTCTCGCGGATCAGCCCCTGCACGATCTCCCGGATGACGTCGTCGAGCTGTTGGTCCGAGTAGCGGTTCAGGTCATTGTACACGTGCGTTTTCCGCTTGCTGCTCTTGATGAAGGCGATCTTGTCCTTCTTCGTCATGGGGCCTTCTACGGCGATGCCGGAAAAAGGATCGCACCCGTTGAAATGGCAGCGGCGGCACCCTCCCGGATGCCGCCGCGCCTTCACCAAAACCTGGGGCCATGGCAGCGCGGGCCCCTGTCGCGTGCGGTTCGTTCAAGCAAGGCCCGCGGGGCTCATGGCGCGCAGGCCATGCATGAGGCGGAGGGCTTGCAGGTAGCGGTCCAGGTCGCCAGCGAGCAGAAGGGCTTTCGCGGCGTTCTTCAACTTCATGTAGCGGTTCATGTTCTTGGAGGAGTTGGTTCCGGATGGATAACTGCCAACCGCCGTGCCAAAGTGTGCGGACCCAAGGGCGACTCCTACTTTCGGCGTCCCTGAGAATGGGACAAAGCAGATGCAGCGCGCAGCCTACCTCGTGGGTATTGCCGGAGGGAGCGGATCAGGCAAGACCAGCCTGGTGCGCGCGCTGCGCGAAGCCCTCCCGACCGGCATGAGCTGCACCGTTTCGCAGGACGACTACTACCATCCGAAGGAGCAACAGGCCATCGACCCCAATGGCCGCATCAATTTCGACCTGCCAACGGCGGTTGACCTCGACAGCCTCGCGCAGGACTTGCGAACGCTGGTTTCCGGGGTGCCTATCCTGCGGAAGGAATACACCTTCAATACCGAAGGGAAGGAGCCGGAGATGATCGAGTTGAAGCCCGCGCCCATCATCCTCGTTGAAGGCTTGTTCGTGCTGCACCATCAGCCGGTGCGCGACCTCTTCGACCTGCGCGTGTTCATCGATGCCAGCGAGGCCAGCCAGCTGGAGCGCCGCCTGAAGCGCGATGCCCGAGAGCGCGGCTACGGCGAGGCCGATGTGCGCTATCAATGGGAGAACCATGTGCTGCCGGCCTATCGCGAGTTCCTGCTGCCCTACCGCCACCTCTGCGACCTGCACGTGGTGAACGAGCTGGGTTTCGAGCGTGCCGCGCGCGTGCTGCGCGATCACCTGCTGAACGCCGCTCGGCAAACCGAGCCAGCAGTTCAGCTCTGATAGAGGCGATGCTCGCGGATGTAGCCGAGCACAGCCGGCGCCAATGTGCCCACCGGGATCCGGCCAGCGGAGAGTTCTTCGCGCATGCGGGTCGAAGAGGTGTCCATCACGGGCGCATCGTGCAGCGCTGTGATGCGCGGATGGCCTTGGAACGCTGACATCGCTTCATGCAGGTCGGAGCCGGGTCTTGGGTAAACGAGCAGGTCGTGGTGCGCGAGGATTCCTTCCGGGTCCTTCCATCGGCTCAGGCTCGCGAGGTTGTCGCTCCCGATGATCAGCACGAACCGGTGCTCGGGCCAATGCTCGCGCATGGCCCTCAGGGTGTCCACCGTATAGCTCGGCGTGGGCTGGCCCAGCTCGAAATCGCATACCGCGATGCCGGTTCGCCCTGCGATGGCCATTCGCGACATGACTACGCGATGGTGATCCGCATTGATGGGCTGGTGCCGCTTGAAGGGATTGAGCGGGGTGACCACCAGCCAGACCTCATCGAGCCCCTGCGTGCGTAGCATGTGCTCAGCCACGTTCACATGCGCGCTGTGCGGCGGGTCGAAGGTGCCGAAGAGCAGGCCGATCCTCATGCCGCCAGGAATTGACGCACGAGCGCCTCGGCCTCAGCGCAAGCGCCATTCAGGTCGTCGTTCACCACCGTGCGGTCGAAGCGCGGCGCGTAGGTGAGTTCGTGCGCGGCTTTGCCCACGCGTTTCGCGAGGCTCTCCGGCGTTTCGGTGCCACGCGCATTCAAGCGCTGCTCCAAGGCTTGCAGCGATGGCGGTGCGATGAACAGCGCGAGCGCATCATCGTCGAATTCCTTCTTCAGGTTGAGCCCGCCCTCCACATCCACATCGAAAACCGGATACCTCCCTTCGCCTTGGATCCGTAGCACCTCTTCGCGCAAGGTGCCATAGAAGCGACCGGGGTAAACCTCCTCCCATTCCACGAAGTCGCCTGCGGCGATACGGCGCTTGAATTCCTCTTCCAAGAGGAACCAGTAATCGTGGCCTTCGCGCTCGCTGGAGCGCATGGGCCGTGTGGTGGCGCTCACGCTGAAAGCGAGCCCTAACCCACGATCCATCAGGTGCCGCACAATGGTCGTTTTTCCTGCGCCCGATGGGGCCGATACGATGATGGCTTTGCCCTTCATCAAAGCACGTTGAGCAATTGCTCCTTCACCTTCTCCAATTCATCTTTCATCTGCACCACCAGCCGTGCGATGGCGGCATCATTGGCCTTGGAGCCGATGGTGTTGATCTCGCGTCCCATCTCCTGGGTGATGAAGCCGAGCTTGCGCCCTTGCGGCTCCTTCAGCGCAAGGGTCTCCGCGAAGTGCCCGCAATGCGCGCTCAGGCGCACCTTCTCCTCGGTGATGTCGAGTTTCTCCAGGTAGTAGATCAGCTCCTGCTCGAAGCGCGATTCGTCCACCTCGGCTTTCAGGTCGGCGAGCTTGGCACGGAGGCGCTCACGGGTGCGGTCCTGGCGACCGGCATCGAGGGTGGCCACTTGCTCCAGCAGCGAGACGATGCCATGCGCGCGCTGCTTCAGCTCTGTTTCGAGCTTGGCGCCCTCGTTTGCGCGAAAAGCCTTAAAAGCACGGAGCGCGTCAGCAACGAGTGCGCGCACACCAGTCCATTCGGCATTATCGGCGCGATCGCTGGTGGTGGTGCTCACATCGGGCAGGCGCAGCACTTGCGCGAAGAGGTCGGTGCTGACTTCCGGAGCGGCCTCATCGCGGATGGCCTTCAACTCAGCATAGTAGGCCTTGATCAGCTCGCGGTCGAAGCTGGTGTGTTTGGTGGCGTGCAGCGATTCGGCGCTCACGAACACATCCACCTTGCCCCGGACGAGCTCTTCGCCCAGCGCTTGCCGCAACTCCTGCTCGCGATCGCGGTAGATGCTCGGAAGCTTCAGCAAGAGGTCGAGCTGCTTGCTATTCAATGCGCGGATCTCGACGGTGACCTTGCGGTCCTTCACCACGCCTTCGGCGCGGCCGAAGCCGGTCATGGATAGGAGCATGCGTTCGGTTGAGGCGTCAAATGTACCCGGACCTACTTCACCCGATCGGCACGGCTCACCAGATGCACGCCCGTGAAGATCAGCGCTGCGCATAAGCCCTGTTGCCATCCGATGGAAGCGTCGTATTCGCCGGGTATGCCGATGCGATCCGCCCCGATGCACATGAAGAGCCAGGTGATCACGGCTGCGAGCACCGGTTGCATATAGACGTAGATGCCCACCACGCTCGGGCTCACAACGCCCAGCGCCCAGGTGTTCAGCAAGTAGGCCACGAAGGTGACCATGACCACCACGAAGGCCATGGACAGGATCACGGGGGTGCTGAGCGCTGACCATTCCACCGCTGAGAACTCGCTCACCCCGAACGGCAGTACCATCACTAAGCCGATCAAGAAGCACCACGCCATCACCGTGACCGCCGTGTACTTGCGCATGAGCGGCTTCACCAGCACCAGGTAAAAGCCGTAGCTGATGGCGTTGATCAGGATGAATGCGTCGCCGAGCATGGTGGCGCCCGTTGCGCCTCCTTTCGGTTTGAGCAGGATGAGTGAGAGCGCTCCCGCCGCACCGAGCAAAACTCCGAGGAGCTTCACCCGCGTGATGCGTTCGCCGATGAGCACGCCGCTGAGCACGAGCACCAGGATGGGCGTCGCCACCATGATGATGCTCGCGTTGATCGGCGAGGTGCGCATGAGGCCATGGAAGAAAATGAGCTGGTTGAGCGCGACGCCGAAGACCGCGCACAAGAGCAGGCGCCCGGCATCGGACCACGCCACACGCTCCGGACGCGAGAAACGCAACAGCCAGAAGAGCGCCGCGGCCCCGATCACGCGCAGCAGGATGAAGCCGCTGGCGCCGATCACCTCCGGCATGAGCCCCTTGGCCACCACGTAGTTGACCCCGTAGACGGCATTCACCAAGAAGAGCGCGAGGTGGGCACGTGCGCGGCGGTCCATTGAAGCGGCGAAAGTGCGCACGGATACCTTTAGCCCGCATCGGATACGAGGAGATGGACAGCACAGCACCGAATTCCAGTGAGCAGCAGTTCCGGAGCACCTTCCGGCTGCGCCGCGTGCTCATCCCCATCCTCATCGGAATCGTTGCGGCGGGCTGGCTCTTATGGCGCGATCTGGCCAAGGAGCGCTACGAGCTCGTGGGCCAGGGCACGGGCAACCACACGTGGATCGATGCCAACGGTAATGGCATCGTGGATGTGGGCGATGCGGCGGAGTTCACGCCGGTAGGCGAAGGGCTCGGCGACTACCGGCGCATGACCGCCCGTGAGACGCTTGGCAGCATCAACTGGACCTGGCATAGCACCTGGTGGATCGTGCTCGCCGTGGTGGCCACCGCCTTCCGCGACCTCGGGTACATCTACCGCATCCGCGTGCTCAGCGATGGCCACCTCAGTTGGCGCCAGAGCTTCAATGTCACCTTTCTCTGGGAATTCGCATCGGCGCTCACGCCCTCGGTGGTGGGCGGTAGCGGCGTGGCCATGTTCATCATCGGGCGCGAAGGCATCGCACTGGGCCGCGCCACAGCCATCGTGCTCGTCACCGCACTAATGGACGAACTCTTCTATGTGGTGATGGTGCCGATCGTGTTCTTCGGCGTGGGCATGCAGCACCTCTTCCCTGAGGAACTCGACAACGCCTTCTGGGGCCTGCCCGTTCAAACCATCTTCTGGATCGGCTACTGCTTCATCCTTTTACTGGTGGCCATCATCTTCTACAGCGTCTTCTTCCGTCCGCGCGCGTTCAAATGGTTGCTGTTGAGGGTCTTCAAGCTGCCCTTCCTGCGCCGGTGGCGGCCGCAAGTGGTGAAGGTGGGCGACGACATCGAGGTCACGGGCATCGAGCTGCGAGGTAAGCCCAAGCGATTCTGGGCGAAGGCCTTCGGTGCCACTTGCTTCTCATGGGCGAGCCGCTTCCTGGTCATCAACCTCATCGCAGCGGCCTTCTTCGCAGTGGACGATCACCTGCTCTTGTACGCGCGCCAATTGATCATGTGGGTGATCCTGCTCATCAGCCCCACGCCCGGCAGTAGCGGGGTGGCCGAGATCGCCTTCGCAGGCTTCTTCCGCGACCTGCTGCCTGCGGTGGGCCTGATCGGAGCCATAGCGATCCTGTGGCGGCTGCTCAGCTATTACATCTACCTCTTCATGGGCATGGTGGTGCTGCCACGCTGGTGGCGGAAAACCTCGAGCAACGGCTAGCCTTCTACCTTCGGCCCCGCGTCTTCGGCATCCAGTCTTCGGCGCGTTCTGCATGAAATTCGGCGTCGTCACCTTCCCTGGCAGCAATTGCGATGAGGACATGATCCACGTCTTGGAGACGCACTTCCAGCAGCCCGTGGAGCGCCTCTGGCACAAGGAGCATGACCTCAAGGGCGTGGACATGGTGGTGCTGCCCGGCGGATTCAGCTACGGCGATTACCTGCGCAGCGGCGCCATCGCGCGCTTCTCGCCCATCATGCAGGAAGTGGCGGCGCATGCGAAGAAGGGCGGTTTGGTCTTCGGTGTCTGCAACGGTTTCCAAGTGCTCTGCGAAGCGGGCCTCGTTCCCGGCGCCTTGCTGCACAATGCCGGACAGAAATTCATCTCGAAGAACGTCTTCATCCGTCGCGGCACGAACGATACCGCGCTCACGAACGCTGTGCCCGATAAGGCGCTGAAGATCCCCATCGCGCATGGCGAAGGCCGCTACCACGCCGATGCCGATACGCTGAAGGCCCTGAAGGACAGCGACCGCATCCTCTTCCGCTACTGCGACGAGCAGGGTAAGGCGACGGAGGAGGCCAACCCCAACGGTAGCAAGGACAACATCGCAGGGGTGTGCAACAAGGGCCGGAATGTCTTCGGCATGATGCCGCACCCGGAACGCGCCTGCGATGAGCGGCTGGGGAATACGGATGGAAGGAGCTTGTTCGATTCGCTGTTGAAGATGGTGGTGTGACGGAGGAATAAGGGTCGTGCTTGCAGAGCGAAGCAGCCCGCACCTGACTATCGCAAGCCTTGCGGGCGGGAGTGCAAGGCTTCTTTGGTGCTTGCATACTGTGGATTGGCGAAGCGCCATACTCCTTTATCTTCGACTTGCCTTTCCGACCTTTCAACTTTTCAATACCCTCTACCATGAAACCGAAGTTGGTTCTCCTTGTCGTTTCCGTGTGCGTCAGCCTTTCTGGCTCAGCACAGTTGGGGCCTGAACACAACCAGAGTTTCTGGAGCTGGTTGCAGCAAACAGCAGCAGGACAGGTTAGCCCCGAGGATCTGGAAGAGGAAGGAAGCCCTTACAATCAACGGTAGCGCCTGCTCAATTTCTGGGCACCCCGTCTCTATCCTTCAGACGAACGGGATGAAGCCTGGCAAGCATTGATTGACTATCAAGCGTGGCGCGTGAACATCGATTGCAATAGCACTGCATTCCCAGCGAACTGGAATGCGCTTGGGCCATTCGATACGCCGACCGTCGCGCCGGGCGCCCAAATGATTCCTGAATACACGATTGGCACAGGGCAGGTCCATTGCATTGCCTTTCACCCAGATTATCCGAATACCCCTGTGGTGTACGCCGGGTCCGGGTTCGGTGGCCTCTTCCGAAGTGCTGATGGTGGTGACAACTGGACCCCACTCACGGATTTCCTCGAGCCCATCAGCGGCGTCACGGATGTAGTAATCCATCCTGGCAACCCCAGCGTGCTGTTCATCGCAACTGGCAATGTGGATAGCGACGGAACCTATAGCGCCGGTGTGTTCAGAAGCAGCAACGAAGGGGCAACATGGGAGCCCATGAATACCGGCCTCCTCGATGGTTTCGAGGATTACACGGTGATGCGCGCGCTGCGCATGGACCCGTTGGATACCGACCATTTGCTCTGCGCCACGTCAGCAGGCATCTACGAATGCGCGAACGCGAATTCCACGAATCCGACCTGGGCGTTACGATTCAGCGAAGCGAGCGGGCGGTGGAAGAACATCGTGTTCATGAATGACCCAGGCAACCCAGGCGTGGTGTATGCCTCGGCGAATGATGTCTATCGGAGCAATGACAATGGCACCACATGGCAGTCGTGGTCAGCGCCATTCAGCTTCGACTTCAACGCCATTGGCAGCGCAGGTGAGACCGCTATGCGGATCAACATCGGAATTTCCACGTTCGGCCCTGAGCGCTACCTCTACGCTTGGGTGAACCTGCGCGCGACGAATAATAGCTACTTGCGATACCGCATGGCCCGATTCAACCATGCAACCAATGCGTGGGACCTCGCCGGTCCTGTCCATTCCGCGCAAGTGAATGGTGCCGCAGTCTGGATGGGCCTGTCAGTATCGCCGACCATACCGGGCCGTGTAGCACATAGCGCCTCGAAGCCGCTTCTCTCCGTGGACTACGGTATTAACCGAAGCCAAATCGGTACACGGTTGACCATCCACGACGATGTGCACATCATGGCATATAGCCCGGATGGCACCGAGCTTTGGGTAGGGCACGATGGTGGCCTGAGCATGGTTGATGATGCGGACATCAATGGGTTGAGCACGCCTTGGGTATCGCGGAACAACAATCTTGCTGTGGCAACGATTGAGCGAATCGGCTTCTCGCCCTCCGACCCTACTGAAGTACTCATCGGCAATCAGGATACCGGCGATAACCGACGGCACTCTGGATTGGCTGGCGAGGCACTATGGTCCTTGGTGCAAGGCGCCGATGGCGGTTCCGTATCGTATTCCCCCGATGGGACCAAGGCCTGGACACAGTCCTACAATAACCGGAATCGCTACTACAAATGGTTCAACGACTTCGGCACCTGGCACGCGTTGGACTATTTAACGGGCTGTTGTGACACGTGCGAATGCCCGAGCGAGTGTGCAGACCCGATCGGCATCTGTGGTGCGTGGGGCGCTTCCATGTTCCCCCCGTTCGTGACTCATCCCGAAACGAACGATTGGACCTTTTGCATTGCCGACGCGTGGATGGAGAATGACCAAGAGGCCGCCTCGAACGTGGAAAGCGATTTCACCCGACTCACCCAAGTGCAGGTCGATATGGGTCTCATCACTGGCGATCCGGCATGGTTCGACAACAATTGTATTGGCCAAGGCCAAGAGCGACTGGCAATTGCAGCGAGCGACCCAGCGAAGATCTACATCGCGACCTCAGCGGTGCCAGATGCCCCCTGTGCACCGAATGGAAAGCGACCAATCCTCATGCGCTCGTTGCCCAATGGCAACGGCCAACTCCCGCCCCTAGGGTCCGGTCAACCTCGCTTCGAAGTTTCGCCCATGCCCGCCGCATGGCTCGCAGACATGAAGTACATCAAAGGCCTGGATGTGGACCCCAATGACCCTGACCACATCTACATCGCCTTCTCAGGCTACAACGCGAACCTGAAGGTGTACGAATCCTTCGACCGAGGCACTACATGGTCGAACACCGATCCGGGCAACAGCCTCCCGAACATGCCGGTGAATGATCTGGTTGCCCAACAAGGCACGGATGGCGGCATTTACATCGCCATGGACATCGGGGTATTCTACAGGAACGCGGAAACTGATTGGCAACCCTTCTGTGCAGGTCTGCCCAATGTGATCGTCAAAGACTTGGACATCAACTACTGCGCGGGAAAGCTCCGCGCCGGCACCTACGGCCGAGGCCTCTGGGAAAGCGACCTCGCCGAACAACCAACAGTTGTGCGCGTCATTGCCGAGAACACCACCTGGAGCATCCACAAGAACCTCGGCCAGGATCTGCGCGTTGCCTCTGGCGCCACGCTGACCGTCACGAAGACCGTCAACTTCGCACCCAACACCGCCCTCATCATAGAGCCCGGCGCCCAGGTGATCGTGGATGGCGGATTGCTCACCAACCTCTGCGGCAAGGAGTGGAAAGGGGTGCAGGTGCTGGGCAATTCCAACTTGGCGCAGAACACCACCAACCAAGGTTATTTCGAGCTGCGCAACGGTGGCACCATCGACAATGCCGCCATCGGCATCCTGGTGGGCGACCTGAGCGACCTTACCAAAGGCGGAGGCGTAGTGAAGATCAAGGGCACCCAGGCCCAGCCCGGCGGCATCGTGCGCGATTGCCGCCCCGCCATCCAATTCCGGCCCTACGCCAGATCTCGAACATGAACTTCGAGACGCGCAACCGCAGCCAGTTCATCCATGCCGTGTTCGAGTTCACCGACGGCGCGCTGCAACCGGAGCTCGGCACCGAGGAACTCATCAAGCTCGATGGTGTGCGCGGTATCGCCTTCCAGGCCTGCACCTTCCGTAACACCGTTGCTGATGTGCCCGAGACCGCGCTGCTCGGCCACGGCATACATGCCTACGGCTCACGCTTCGTGGTAACCAGCGCCTGCCCCACGCCTGGCACGCCCTGCACCGAAGCCGAACGCGTGCCCAGCAGCTTCACCGGCCTGGATCACGGCGTGCATGCCCTGGGCGCCCCCACCAACAGCATGTTCACCGTGGAGTGGAGCCATTTCTCCAACACCATCTGCGGGGTGTACGCCAGCGGCATCACCGGTTTCACCGTGCGCAACAACGACTTCGAGATGACCGAGCGGAGCATCACATACACCGGTGTAGAGGATATCCGATTCGGGTCCAAGCCACGCGGCATCTTCACCACGGAGACCTTCGGCTTCAAGATCCACGATAACCACGTGCATAGCGCGCAGGCAAATCCGGTGCTGCCCGCCGAGGCCATCGTGGTGGGCTACAGCCGCGACCACAACGACAAGGTGTGGAAGAACACCGCCACCAACCTCAGCACCGGCTTCGTGGGCGAGGGCGTGTGCGCCAGCACCGAGCCGGGCGGTTACAGCGGCACCATCGGCCTGCAGATCCTCTGCAACAACTGCGGCAACGTGGACAGGAACCTGTACAGCCGGAAGATTGAGGATCAACAGGACGCAGAACAACACACCATCCGCACCATCCAAGGCTCGGCCGGTCGAGGCGCGGACAATACCCTGGACGGCTGGGGCGGCGAAACGGAGAAGTGGGACATCTATGTGGATACCGACCACCCCATCACCTACTACTACCGCACCGGCACGGGCCTCTTCCCCGAGCACGTCAGCGACCTGTTGCTGCCCGCCGGCATTCCTTGGGGCATGAGCAGCGAATGCACCCCGCACCTGATCAGCGTGGACCCCGGCGTGGTGGGCGTGGCGGGCATGATGGTGAGTGCCCGAACCGATTACGGCAACACCCGCTACCTGTACGAGGCCTTGATCGATGGTGGCAATACGGACGCCGTGGTGGAGGAGATCGTGAGCGCCTGGCCCCAGGACATCTGGGACCTGCGCGATTACTTGTTGAGCAAGAGCCCTTACCTGAGCACCGAGGCCCTGATGAACCTGGTGGACAAGCCGGGCGTGCCCGATGGCATCAAGGCGGAGGTCTGCATCGCCAACCCTGATGCCACCCAGAAAGAAGGTTTCCTCAACTGGGCGGAGCACGAGGCGAACTACCCGTTGCCCGCTCACCTGATCGCCAGCATAGCCGCCAGTTGGGACACCCGCACCTACCGCAGCACCCTGGAAGCGCAACTGGGCAATCACCACGCCCGCATGACCGAAGCCGCCAACGAGCTATTGGACATCTACGCCACCCGCGACAGCACAGGGGTGGAGAACGACAGCCTGCGCTGGGTGTGGCAGCAGATACCCACTGTGGCCGCGCGCTACGCCGAAGCCCTGCTCCGCATTCAGGCCGATGACTTCAGTGGTGCGCAAGCGCTGATGGACGACCTGGACGAGGACCACAGGCTGAGCGCTGCCGAAGAGACCGAGCGCACGCGCATGAGCAGCCTGATCGCGGATCTGCTGAATCTGGCGCAACAAGCGCGCGATGTGCGGCAACTCGATGCAGGAGAGATCGCTGCGTGGGAGACCTTGATCCAGAACCAGTACGATCGACCCGCAACATGGATCAGCAACATGCTCTGCTTCCACTATGGCATCTGCCGATCGCCGCTTACCGGCGGCGAAAGCGAGCCGAAGAGCTTGCAGCGCGACGGGAAGGATGCCACAAGCACAGATCGCCGCTCCTTCAAGCTGCAGCCCAATCCGGCCAGCACATTCGTTGCGTTGAACTACACGCTTAAGGCGAGCGAGACCAGTGGCTCCGTTCGCGTGATCGATGCGAATGGCCGCACCCTAGCAACAGATAAGCTCAGCGGAAGCATCGGGCATGTGGTGCTGGACACACGTACGTGGGCCAAGGGCGTGTACGCTGTGCAGTGTTCGGTTAGTGGCGCGATCGTACACGCCGAAAGGCTGGTAATCCAGTAAGCGATGCGCTGGTTATTGGTGCTCGGCAGCCTAACGGCAGCTCGGTGCGTAAGTGCGCAAGCCCCCTTCGCACTGGACACGACTTTTCGAGCCGAATTCCAAACGTGGTACGTCTCTTCGGCTCTGCCACTGGAGGATGGCCGCGTGATCATCTCCGGCCAGATCCACGAACTAGATGAGCCCTTCCCGTTCACGTTCCAACCAGTAGTTCGGCTTAACGTCGATGGCACATGGGATGAGACCTTTCTAGAGAACACACCTGGTGGGGCGCTGCCGGGCGGGGGCAAACTGACGCCATGGGAGGATCGTTTCTATGCAAATTCGACACAAACGGTGGTCCGGCTCAAATATGATGGCTTAGTTGACCCCACCTTCATCCCAATGAACAACGGCCCCTACTTCACCTCCCTCCAAGGCGGCGACTATCATGTGTTCCCCGACGGCCGTGTGGTGATGAGCGGCAACCACACCCTCTACGACAGCGTACGCGGCTTCGAGGGCCCGCACAACTTCATCTGGTTCAGCAACCAAGGCTACCTGGACACCACGCGCACGCACCGCACGGGCAACGGCGCGCTCTATGACTTCATCGAATTGCCGGATGGGAAGTTCATCGCAGGCACCTTCGGCACCGTGTACGATGGAAGGCCCACCAGCCGCGTGCAGCGCATGCACCCCGACGGCAGCTTGGACACCACCTTCTTCGCTGGCGTGCAATGGGGCGAGGCGCAATGCTTCCTGCCCGCAGGGAATGACCGGGTGTACGCGGGCGGCATGTTCGGCCTCGCGGCCAACCCCACGGATACGTTGCACCTGGTCCGCTTCCTGCCCAATGGCGATCTGGACCCGAGCTTCAACAATCACCTGAGCTTCGAGCTGGGCGAACTGGATGGCCTAGGGGCGATCGTGTTCGCTATGCACCAGTTGGCGCCTGATCGGATCCTGCTGCTGGGCAAATTCGTTTCAATTGATGGTGTGCCGCATCGCGGCCTTGCAGTGGTTGATACTTCCGGCGCCTTGATCGACCTAGGCGTCGGCACCGGTTGCGGACCGTATGTCTATCAGAATTACACCTACGGAGGCTTCCAAGGCGCAGTGCCTTACGGAACGGACCAATTGCTGGTCTTCGGCGCCTACCACGGCTACGATGATGGCGTGACCAATGACACGTTGCAGCGATTCGTGAGCCGTTTGAACATTGGTAGCTTGTATGTAGGAGAGGTGGAACGACCACGTGCTTGCACAGTGCTCGCGTATCCCAATCCTACCAATGGTGAACTCGTCGTGGAATTATCCCCGACGGCCAATACGCAACATGTGATCGCACTGCTTGACGCGCTTGGCCGCAAGGTGCTGGAGACGAATGCCACCGGCGCGCGAACCTTACTTAACCTAACTCTGCTTGACAATGGGACCTATCAATTGGAGGTGCGTGGTGGCGATGGCCGTGCTGTTGTGCAGCGCGTTGTGGTGCAGCATTGAATGCCGCGCGGCGCGCTGCGCCGAGGCCATCGTCGTAGGCTACAACCGCGACCACAACGACAAAGTGTGGAAGAACAGCGCCACCAACCTGAGCACCGGCTTCGTGGGCGAAGGGGTGTGCGCCAGCACCGAGCCAGGAGGCTACAGCGCCATCATCGGCCTGCAGAAGTACTGCAACAGCAATAGCAACGTCGCTACAAACCTGTACAGCAGAAAAGCGACAGAAGCACCTGAACTCGAATGGCCATCGCACACCATCCGCACCATTCAAGCCTCCGCGGGCCGTGGAGCGGACAATACCCTGGACGGTTGGGGCGGCGAAACGGAGAAGTGGGACATCTATGTGGATACCGACCACCCCATCACCTACTACTACCGCACCGGCACGGGCCTCTTCCCCGAGCACGTCAGCGACCTGTTGCTGCCCGCCGGCATTCCTTGGGGCATGAGCAGCGAATGCACCCCGCACCTGATCAGCGCGGACCCCGGCGTGGTGGGCGTGGCCGGTATGATGGTGAGCGCCCGCACGGATTACGGCAACACGCGCTACCTGTACGAGGCCCTGATCGACGGTGGCAATACGGACGCCGTGGTGGAAGAGATCGTGAGCGCCTGGCCACAGGACATCTGGGACCTGCGCGATTACTTGTTGAGCAAGAGCCCTTACCTGAGCACCGAGGCCCTGATGAACCTGGTGGACAAGCCCGGCGTGCCCGATGCCATCAAGGCGGAGGTCTGCATCGCTAATCCGGAGGCCACGCAGAAAGAAGGCTTCGTCAGGTGGCTCGAATACGATTGTTCGCAGCCCTTGCCGACCTATTTGATCGAGAACATCGTGGCCAGCTGGGAGCAGCGCACCTACCGCGCCAGCCTCGAAGTGGACATGGGCCAGCAGCACGCCGTGATGGCCGAGGCCGCATACACCATCATGGACCTGCTGAACGAGAACGCCACCGATGAATTCGACCTGGAGGAGGAGCGCAGCGCCGTGCAGCTCTTGCGCGCGCCGGAAGTGCGTTACCACGAAGCGGCGCTGCTCCTGGGCCAGCACCGGTATGCCGATGCGCGCACGGTGATCAACGCATTGCCCGCCGAGCACGACCTGAAGGGCCGCGAGATCGGCGAACGGCTGCACATGCTCACGCTGATCGATTTCCTCGAGAGCGTGCACAACGATGGTCGCAGCACAGCCCAGTTGAATGCGGGCGAGATCGCGCAGTTGGAAGCCTTCATCAACGTGCCGCACGACCGGCCCACCAACTGGGCCAGCAACCTGTTGTGCTACAACTACGGCATTTGCCGCAGCCCGTACACGGGCGATGCCGGCGCTGCGCCGAAATCGGCACGCGCGCGATCAGCGCCCAAGCCAATTGCTGTACTTCCGGTACTGCACCTGCAGCCCAATCCCACCGAATCGTGGGTGGCGGTGAACTACCAGATTCCCAACGAGGCGAAGAACGCTCGACTGCTTGTTACCGATGTGGCCGGCCGTGTGATCGAAGACATCGGGCTGCAGGGAGCATTCGGCCAGCACGTAATGAATACCGAAGCGTGGGCACGCGGCAGTTATGCGGTGCGCCTGATCGCCAATAGCGCATCGCTGAAGACCGACAGGCTCATCGTGCAATGAACATCTTGCGCTGGATCATCGCCTGTCCTGCTTCGGCGGCCTTGTGGATTGCCTCCTGGGCGCAGCTGCCGCTCAGCGTGGACACCACCTTCCGCGTTGATCTGCCAGCGCAGAATGCATTCTCGGTTTGGTCGCTTGAAGATGGGAGGCTGGTGATCAGCGGGAACCTGGAGTTCCCCGATCTGCCAAATCCCCGAAGCGGCGCGCGCCTGTTGCCCAACGGCGAGCGGGACCTCACATTCAACCAAGGCTTCCTGCCCATGGGCGGCAAGATCACGCCTTGGCAGAACGGGTACTATTCCGGAAACGGGCCCGGGGTAAGGAGGTTCCTCTTCGACGGTCAGCTCGATCCGGATTTCATCCTGCAGAACGACGACCCCTACTTCAGCTCACTCCAAGGCGGCGACTACCACGTGTACCCCGACGGCCGCGTGCTGATGACCGGCCTGCACACCATAGACGCCGCGCACCTTGGCTGGCAAGGCGCCTACAACCTGATCTGGTTCACCAGCACCGGCTACCTCGATACCACGCGCACCCCGCGCAGCGGAAATGGGATCAACTGGGCGATCAAGGAATATCCCGAGGGGACCGCCGGCGACCTCGGCGGCAGGTTCCTCGTGCATACCTGGGGCACCACCTACGAGGGGCAGCCCGTGGACAAGGTCTTCCGCATCCACGCCGATGGCAGCCTGGACGACTCCTTCAACTCCAACATCGAGTGGGGATACATCCAGGCGTTGGAGATATTGCCCGATGGACGCGCCTACATCGGCGGCACATTCCGCATGAGCGGGGATAATGACACATTACAGGTCATTAGGGTCATGCCCGATGGCAACCTCGATCCCACCTTCAACAATGCCATTGATATGGTGTCGCTGAACCCGACGAGCCTAGATGCCAAGGTGCTCTGCATCTATCCGATCGCGCCGGGGCTGATTGTGCTGGGAGG
Organism: Flavobacteriales bacterium; assembly: GCA_016716605.1. Taxonomy (NCBI): domain Bacteria; kingdom Pseudomonadati; phylum Bacteroidota; class Flavobacteriia; order Flavobacteriales; species Flavobacteriales bacterium. The sequence goes on along the minus strand of JADJWA010000001.1, from coordinate 704,209 downwards.
ACGGTTCAATGAAGTGGAGCAGCAGCCACGGAAGGGCATCTGCATGATTGACACACTGGGAAACCTCGTCAGTTACTTCGATGGAGCAGCAACCGGCGATTACACGCACTTCGGGCTCGTATATGGGTCGGTTGCTGGCTTCACCCAAGCCCCCGATGGCAGCTACTACCTCTGGGGCGCCTACCACGGCTACAGCGATGGCACCACCAACGATACCCTGCAGCGCATGGTAACGCGCTTGTTTGGCGGCGAGATCGGGTTGGGTGTGCGGCCCACCGCGCAACCCCTGCCGGGCATGCGGCTCTATCCGAACCCAACAAGCACGCAGCTCACCTTGGAGCTGGATGCTTTCTCGCCGGGAACGGAGTTGCTGCTTCGTGATGGTTTGGGCAAGGCCGTGCTGCGGCAACGCATCGGGGGGCATTACCACACCGTGCAGGTGGGCACGCTGCCCAGCGGGTGCTACATCGCTGAGTTGCTCGCCAACGGAAGGCGGGTGGCGCAGCAGAAACTCTTGGTGCAGTGAATATGCTGCGGTTTGCGCTGCTGTACGCTCCCGCCTGATCACGGCACCACACTCCTGAGCACCGGCCGCAGGCTCTTCGCCTTCCACAGGTCAATGGTCCCAGAAGCCGTGGCGAGATCCGCGCCCTTCCAACCCGCGAACTCTTGTCCTTTTACCGCGCGCAATTCGATGTGCATGAGCACACCCTCGAAGCAGCGCATGCTGTGCTTGCCGGGCGGCAGCGCTAGGCCATCCATCAGAAGAACGCCCTGATCCGCGCGAGGCGCTTCGATCACCGTTTCGTGCAGGCGCCGCCCGGTGCTTTTGGCCAGGTGCGCGAAGAGATGCGCACCCCGTTGTGTTGCGAAGCTCTTCAGCTCGGCGAGCGATGCTTCCGGCGTGGGCATGTCGAGCTGCAGGTCCCAGCGCTTGAAATCGTCAGCGAGCTCAGCAGCGTGCGTATGATACAGGCTGTCGGCGATGGCGGGGATCTGCTCGAATGCCGTTGCCTGCAACGCGGTCATGCGCGCGAGCAATCGCTGCTGCAGTTCCGTGTGCGCGAGCAGCTGCGGCACGAAGGGCGTTTCGGGAAGCACGGCGAGCGACATCCGTTGCACGCTGTTCTCGTTCGGCGGCGCCCAGAGGTCCATGTCGAAGAGCACCCAGTGCCAGCGGCCATCGCGCTCACGCGGCCGATAGCAGCGCACGTTCAGTTCATGGTCGGCCCGTCCCGTCCAGAGGTCGATGCACGCGAGATCGATGAGGCTTCGCGTGTCGATCACGGCATCGATGCTGTCGATGGGTGCGCCGCGCACGAGCAGCTCGCGCGCGTTCAGGAAGTGGTCGCCCTTGCCGCTGCGTTCGGTGGAGGCGGGCCCTTCGAGCATATCAAGGGCTTCAGCGTTGCTGCGCTGCTTCAGCCATTCTTCGTCCTTGCCGGGCATCCAACGATAGAGGCCCCAATAGGCGCCGTTGAGGTAGAGCGGCTTCGCCACGGAGGGCTGCACCAGCACATGCAAACCGAAGCGATGCACGACTTTCTCCATGACGGCATTGCGCAAAAAGGCATTCGGCGAGGCATCGGCGCGCAGCACGCCCTCATGCACGCGCGTGCCATCGCTGAAGGCGAATCCATCCGCTGGACTGTCGTACCGATCGCGCGCGTAGAGCTTGAAGGAACGCTTGCCCAGGCCGCGTGAGCCGCTGCCGAAGAGGCGAGTGCCAACGGAGAGCGCACTGCTGTCAATGCGCACCACCGCATCACGCTCCCAGAAGATGCCGCGCCGCGTGGTGGTTCTGCGCCGCGCCGGGATTGTAGATGCCCGTGCTATCGCCCCATAGGTCTTGCGGATCGAGTGCGAGCATGAAACCATCGCCAGCATGTCCGTTCGCAGGAACGAGGAGCATTGCTTCATCACCGATCAAGCGCTCCTCTTGCACGGCGATGGCTCGCACAACATGGCCGGGCTCAACGGCAACAGGCTCAACGAAACGCATGGCACCAGCGCCTCGTGGATCACTGCCATCGGTGGTGAATCGCACTTCGCCTTCCGCTGTTGCGATCAAGCGGCTGGTGGCATCGAGCTCGAGTTGCGGCGCCCTGCTGAAGCCCCGAGCGATACCGCTTGTCTCATTCGCTGCTCCCGGCGTGTGTTGCGCGAAGAGGCTCCAGGCCTTGTGGCCATCGGGCATGCGGCCGATGCTGGTGTTGGCCCGAAGCGCGGGAAAGGTGAAGAGGTCAGCGATGCTCAAGCCATCGGGAGCGATCAACAGCACCGCGCCTCCTTGCTTCTCCAAGGTGAAGCCGAGGTGCTCTGGACCGTGGTCGGGTTTCGCATCACACAGTAAAAGCAGTTGGCCCTTGGCCGGAATGCGCAGCGGCGCATCGATCACGTGCTGCTTGCCATTGATGGCGATGCGCCAGCCCAGCAGATCGATCGGCTTCGTGCCGGTGTTGAAGAGCTCGATCCAATCGGGTGTTCGGCCGTGGGCATCAACGTAGCAGCCGTGATTGCTCGCGCAGAGCTCGTTGATGAGCGGAGTGGTTTGCGCACTGGCATGAGAGACGCTCAGAAAGGCCAGTGTTGCGATCAGGATCCTCACAGCGTGGGTGATCAAACCTCCGAAATCCTGCGTTTGCCGGGATGCTGACGTGTATCCCAGAATCCCACGATCTGAAGCTCCGCGCCTTTGATCCGGAAGCACATCAGGTTGTGCTTCGTGACCAGCGCTTCCCGTGTCCCCTTTCTTCCTTTGCGAGACATTCCGGGAAAAATGCGCACCATGCGAATGGTCGAGTCGGTCTTGCGCACGAAGTTCTGCGCATCGCGCTCCGACCAGGTCGCCCGCAGGTAAGCGACTACTTGGTGGAAACTCGCTTCTGCCGTTGGCGACCAGCGGACGGTTTCAACCATTTGGAATAGCGTGCCATGACCTGCTCGTGAGATTTGCCTTCCGCCCTATCGAGCTCATTCAAACTGCGCTCGATCATGGCCTGTACCTCCGGGCTCTTCTCGCCCCACAGGACAGAAGGTTCTGATGCGAGATAGGCACTCACATTTTCAAGGATGGCTTCATCCTCCAATGCAAGCACTTTCCTGACGATGGCAAGCTTGGTCTTGTCTGTGTTCATGGCAGCTCAACAAACATAGCTCACCGCACCTCCACGCCCGGCCCCACCGCCTCCTTCGGCTGCACGAACACCAGCTTGCCATTGGCATCCTCGGCCATGAGCACCATGCCCTGGCTCTCCACCCCGCGCATCTTGCGAGGGGCAGGTTGGCCACGAGCACCACTTGCTGTCCGGGCAATTGTTCCGGCGCGTAGTGCTGCGCGATGCCGCTCACCACGGTCCGCGGTTGCGCTTCACCGATGTCGATGCTCAGCTTCAGCAGCTTGTCGGCCTTGGGCACGCGCTCAGCGGCGGTGATGGTGCCCACGCGCAAGTCGAGCTTGGCGAAGTCGTCGAAGGCGATCGCGGGTTTGCCGGTCTGGGACTCCCTCGCTTCGCTCGGGGTGACGGGCGTTGGTGATGAGTCCCCTTGGGGCGTTGGCGTGCAACCGGTCGACCTCGGGCTGGATCTCCGCGTCGGTGATGGGCTTGAACAGATGCTCGGCTGCACCGAGCACATGGCCGGGCGCGATGCGGTCGCTGCGGAGCGCGGCATCCCAGGGCAGCGCAGCGATGCGCAGCATGCGGCGCAGCCGCTCGGCGGTGAAGGGCAGGAAGGGCTCCAGCACGGTGCTCAGCACGGCCGCCACATTCATGCTATTGCCGAGGACAGCGCGCGTGCGGTCGGGATCGGTCTTCTCCAGCTTCCATGGCTCGTGGTCGCTGAGGTACTTGTTGCCGGCGCGCGCCACGTTCATGGCGGCTTGCAGCGCATCGCGTAGGCGGAAGGCGTCGATGGCGCGCACCATCTCTTCGGCACTGCCGTGCACCGTGCCCCAAAGCGCGAGGTCATCGGACTTCGCGGTGCCGGCCTCGGGCGCTTTGCCGCCGTAGTACTTGTGGCAGAGCACCATCACGCGTTGCACGAAATTGCCGATGATGCTCACCAGCTCGCTGTTGTTCTTCTCCTGGAAATCCTTCCACGTGAACTCGCTGTCCTTCTGCTCGGGGATGATGGTGGCAAGGCAGTAGCGCAATTCGTCCTGGCGATTCGGCCATCGTTCAATGTACTCGTGCAGCCACACGGCCCAGTTGCGACTGGTGCTAATCTTCTTCCCTTCGAGGTTGAGGAATTCGTTCGCTGGAACGTTCTGCGGCAGCACGTAGCCGCCGTGCAGCTTCAGGAGGATCGGGAAGATGATGGCGTGGAAGACGATGTTGTCCTTGCCGATGAAGTGGACGAGGCGCGTATCGTCGGCCTTCCACCATTTCTCCCAATCGGCTTGATGACCCTGAGCTTGCCGAAGGGTCGCCCACTGCTTCGTCGCGCTGATGTAGCCGATGGGCGCATCGAGCCACACATAAAGCACTTTGCCTTCGGCGCCGGGCAGAGGTACGGGCACGCCCCAGTCCAGGTCGCGTGTCATGGCACGAGGGCGCAGACCGTCCTTCAGCCAGCTATTGCACTGACCCAGCACGCTCGCCTTCCACTCCTTTGGATCATGATGTGGTGCGCCGTCTAGCACGCCGGTGTTCATCCACGCATCCACCCATTGCTGGGCCTCGTCCATCTTCAGGTACCAATGCTTGGTGGGCTTCAGCACGGGCTTCGATCCGCTGAGGGTGCTGCGCGGGTCGATCAGGTCCTTGGGGCTCAGCGCGCTGCCGCACTTCTCGCATTGATCGCCGTAGGCATCGGTATTGCCGCACTTCGGGCAGGTGCCCATGATGTAGCGGTCGGCGAGGAATTGTTTGGCCTCCTCATCGAAGTACTGCTGCTCTTCCTGCACGCTGAAGGCACCATTCTCCAGCAGCTTCAGGAAGAAGCCCTGCGAGGTCTCCTTGTGCAGATCGCTGCTGGTGCGATGGTAGATGTCGAAGCGGATGCCGAAGTCCTGGAAGGCTTGGCCCATGAGCGCATGGTACTTATCGACGATGGCGCGGGGCGTGGTGCCCTCCTTCATGGCGCGCATGGTGATGGCGGCGCCGTGCTCATCGCTTCCGCAGATGAAGAGCACCTCCTTGCCGCGCTGGCGCAGGTTGCGCACGTAGATGTCGGCCGGCAGGTAGGCCCCTGCGATATGCCCGATGTGCAACGGGCCGTTGGCATAGGGGAGGGCGGCGGTAACGGTATGGCGGGCGGGTGAGGTCACGGGGGCGATGGCGAGGGCGGCGAAAGTACCGTGGCCATTGGTTTGGCGGGCAGCGCATTGCCATTTCTGAAGCAGTCGCTATCATTGAAACGCGTGGTACCGGCATCTCCATCCCCCGCACGGCGTCCGCTATGAATTAATGCATGGTTCAAGCCATTTTGTTTTTTTGGCACAGCCATTGACTACGCGGCGGCACCCTGTTGCTCCACACAACCAAAACCATGAAGCATGTTTTCTCTCTCCCGCATCGCTAAGGCGGCATTACTAATCACCTCCCTTTCAGTTTCAGCAGACATATACGCACAAGCATCGACAGCTGCCCGCCCGCAGCGCCGATACATGCGGCCTTCCTGGACCACCATGGTGGCCGAGGAGAGCGGTGAGCGAGAGAAGAAGGTACTTGAGCCCTTCAAGACGCTCGGCATCACTAGCAAATTCAACGACCATGGCATCGGCGTACCCGCCGTGAATGCCTCTGGTGGCGACAACGCCGCGCGCGATGCCTCTTTGCAGCGATTCATCAGCGCGCACGGACCCGCCATCGTGGGAAAGTGGTTCAACCGCGATGCCGAAGGCGGGATGGACACCAAGCTCATCCAGGAGCGCGGCCGCTACTCGCAGGACGACATGGACCGCATGATCCAGCTGCATTCACAAGTGGACCGCAGCGGAGCCCAAGGCTGGCAACTCCTCGACCTCACTTATGTGGTGGTGTATGATGTGACCAAGGTGGAGTATCGGCGCGATGCTGTGAAAACAACCGACAAGAAGAGCGGTTCCTCCAAGGCCAGCAATTTCCTGGATGCCTTGAATAAGGCGGCAAGCGCCAATGCGCCAAGCACGCCCAGCGGCTCAAGCTCCACCAAGTACGTCGATGTCTATCGTATTGAGTACACTGCCGACCTGTACAAGCTGCAATGGAACGACAGCGTGGAATGGCAATTCGTGCAGCGCTTCTGGAACCCGCGCGAAGCACCAGATGCCGCGAAGGCCGCCGTGTGGAATGAAGCCTCGTTCCCGCTGACCAAGGTGGCCAGCTTCAAGGACTACCTTACCGAGCGTGAGAATGTGAATCAGAGCGACCCTCCGCACGAAGAGATCCTGGCCAAGTTCGCTTCACGTATGCAGAAGCAAGCCGTGGAGCGCTGCTCGAAGAAGGTGAGCGAATTGCGACCGCGCGCTCCGGTGGTGGAGGCCTACCCCCTCACCGCGCGCCTTGGGACCAAGGAGGACGTGAAGGTGAACGACCGCTTCGTGGCCTTCGAGTACAAGCAGGGCCGCAAGGGATACAGCATGAAGCGTAAAGGCGTGGTGCGGGCCTACAAGGTGACGCGCAACCAAACGGACGCCGATGGCCGGACGAAGCCCTCGACCTTCCAACAGCAAGGCGGTTGGAAGGTTTGGCCGGGCATGAGCATCGAGGAGCGGCATGATCTGGGCGTGAACATCTCGGGCGGTTATGTCATGGGCAATGCCATCAGCACCGGCATCAGCGGCACTGTGAAATGGAACGGACTCGGCACATTGACACGATTTCCGAACTTCTATATCGGAGGATTCTTCAACAATTACTTCGGCTCAAGCCTTGATGCGAGTGGATTGGTTGGGTCAATCGGCCGCGATCCGAAACCGGGAGAATGGAGTGGTAACGGCACCGATATCGGATTCCTGCTATCCAAGGAATTCTACCTCATGAACCGCGGCAATCTCTATGTGGAGCCTACGCTGGGCTATGGTTTAGCCACTTGGCACTTCACGAACAATGGCTCCGAGGCTATCTCCAACAAAAGCGACAAGGACGCGCTCTCGTACAAGTACCGGCGCATTAATCTGGGTTGCGGGGTCGGGCATCACCTCGGACCGTTCCTGGCGCTGGAACTCAGGCCTTCGATCGGCCTGACGACGAAGTTCGAGTACGACAACGAATCGGGAGGCGCCATTCTCCGCACGAATGTCGAATTGAGCGATGAAGCACAAGAACTTACCAAGTCCTTTAAGAGCGGCATCGTCCCAAGCGTGCTCGTCGCCCTGAAAGTGCGCTTCTGATAACATGAACACCACCCAATCAACCCAACCACTCCCATGAAACAGATCATCATCAACGGCGCCCTGGCCCTGGCCATGCTGCTCCTCTTTGCACCCAGCGCGGATGCGCAGGCCCGCAAGAAGGCCGACGAGGCTACCGAGGAATGGCACTACGACATTGAGCCAGCTAGTGAGGCCAAGCAAGGCACCTACGTGATTCGTGTTTGCTCATACTCCAGCCGAACGAATCCGGCCTTGGAGCAATGCCTGAAGAATGCTGTTCATGGCGTTGTTTTCAAGGGTTACAGCGGCCTTGGCCCCATCACGGGGAAGCCTGCGCTTGCACGTGAGCCGGGCATCGAGACGCAGAAGGCCGACTTCTTCAAGCCCTTCTTCGCCGACGGCGGCGATTACAGAAAATTCGTGAGCCAGGTGGGCGATGAAGTGGAGCGCACCAAGGTGGGCCGCGAAGTGAAAGTGTGCATGCAGGTGAAGGTCATGGCCGATGACCTTCGCAAGTACCTGGAAGCCGCTGGCATCATTCGTGGACTCGGAGCTGGATTCTAAAGCATGAGCATCATGAAGCATATCATCATCATCTCCTTCGCGCTTATGCCTCTTTTGAGTGCAGCGCAGGTGAATAAGGTCGCTGGCAACTTCAGCCATGCCACCGAGTGCATGGGCGTCGAAGGCGACGGCTCGCAGACCGTGAAGGCCTATGGCAATGGCCGCCACCGCTGGGATGCCATCGAGCAGGCCCGTAAGAACGCCGTGAGCGACGTGATCTTCAATGGCCTGCGCGAAGGCAAGCCCGAATGCGAGCAGCGCCCGCTGGTGCCCGAAGTGAACGCACGCCAGAAGCACGAGAAGTACTTCAACACCTTCTTCGCCGACGATGGTCCATACAAGGAATTCGTGAGCACCGAAGATGAGCGTCTCGCCCAACGCGTGCGCCGCGACAAGACCCGCGGCCGCGAAAGCGTTTCCCATGCCTTCATCGTCCGCGTGCTGCGTCCCCAACTGAAGGAGAAGCTCATCGCCGATGGCATTCTGAAGCAATGAATTCACAACCCACCTACCCAACCAAGACCATGAAGACCCGGATTCTTAGCGTGGCCATTGCGGCACTCAGCCTCAGCGGCGCATTCGCACAAGCCAAAAAGCCCATCCTGATGGTGGTTCCAGCCGACGTCTGGATGAACAAGAACGGCTTCGCCAAAGCGGTGGATAATCAAGGCACGCAGGAGCTCGTGATGGAGTATGAGCGCGCCATCCAGACCGACTCCGACCTGAACTTGGCCATCAGCAAATTGGGCGAGATCATGGCCGACCGCGGCTTCCCGCTCCAGGACCTGGGACAGACCATCAAAGACCTCAAGGCCGATGCCGCTGAGAATCTCGTGATGGACAACACTGAGTCGATGCTCGACCAATTGGCCCGTCAAGCCAAGTGCGACATCATCATGAAGCTCGACTACACCGTGACCCCTGGCATGAAAGGCCGCCAGCTCACCTTCAACCTGCAGGGCATCGACGCGTACACGAACAAGCAGGTCACTGCGGCATCCGGCTCCAGCCAACCGGCCAATTCCATCGTGGCCGAATTGCTCGCTGAGGCCGTCGTGGCGCACCTCGACAAGTTCATCGTTGGCCTGACAACCCACTTCGACGACCTTTTCGCCAACGGACGTGAGATCACGATCCGGGTGAAATCGGCGAACGGCTGCTCCGTGGGCATGGATGATGAATTCGGCGGCGAGGAGCTGCGCGACCTGATCGAGAAATGGTGCAGCGAAAATGCTGTGAAGAACCGGATCGGCTCCCCGACCGGCGATGCGCAGCTCACCATCACCCAGATCCGCATCCCGCTCTATGGCAACGATGGACGCGCCATTGATGCGCGAGGCTGGGCGAATGATTTGGCCAAGTACATCAAGGAAACCACGAAGCAGAGCGTGAAGCGCATCCCCAAAGGTCTCGGCACCACCACACTCATCATCTGCGGCAAATAACCATCCATCATGAAAGCCCTTGTCATCGCACTTGCAGTTCTGGCCCATGCGCCCCTGCTACGGGCGCAAAACGATCTCGGCAAAGCCGACGATACCGCCCGCATCGCACTTTACGCCCATGTACCGAGCAATTCCGACGGCATTCCCGCCGGTGCTCGTGAGAACCTGACGAACAAGCTGAATCAGATTGCGACGGCCAACGGCCTCGGTGGCGGAGCCGCGAACCAGCCCTTCATCATCACCGCCCATGTCGTGGTGGTCGATAAGGTGATTCAGCCAGGGGCGCCGTCGATGACCGTGCTGAACCTTGATCTCTCGCTCTATGTGGGCGATGGCATTGAAGGCACCTTGTTCTCCTCGGCCACCAAGAGCATCAAGGGCGTGGGCGAGAATGAGACGAAGGCATACATCAATGCCCTGAAGAACATCCAAGTGAAGGATCCCGCTTTCGCTGAGATGCTCGAGGCGGGCAAGCGGAAGATCATCGAGTACTACAACGCCAATTGCGACTTCATCATCCAGAAGGCCATGGCGCTCTCTGGCCAAGAGAAATTCGATGAATCGCTGAGCGTGCTGGCTCGAGTGCCTACGGTTTGCGCCAAGTGCCACGAGTTCGCAAGTGAAGCCGCAGTCAGCGTGTATAAGGCTAAACAGGACCGCGATTGCCGCGTGAGCATGGCCAAGGCCAAGGCCGAAATGACCGCAGAGAACTACCGAAGCGCTGCCATGGCATTGGCAACCGGCATCACGCCAGGAGCCTTGTGCTACGACGAAGCCAGCAAGCTCATGGCCGACATCGAGAAAAAGGCAGAGGCCAGGAACAAGCGCGACTGGGATTTCGCCATGAAGGCTTACGACGACGCTGTGGACATCCGCAAGCAAGAGGTGGCCGCTTGGCGCGCAGTAGGCGTTGCCTACGGGGAGAATCAGCAGCCCAGCACCAATTTGTATCGTGTGAACGGCTGGTGGTAAGCTGCCGTTTCCAAAAGAAAAGGCCGGGTCGCCCCCGGCCTTTTCTTTTGGTCATACAACCGTTGCAGGAGTTCCCGCCCGCTCGCACCTTCGTGCCCCTTTTTCCCATGCCCCATGCCTGCCCTTGCCCCCCTGCGCCCCGGCGACACCATCGCCATCGTGCCCACCGCACGCGCCATCGTCCCTGAGGAATTGCGTGAAGGCATTCGCCTCGCCGAGAGTTGGGGCCTGCGCGTGAAGCTCGGCTCGTGCATCGGCAAGAAGCACTACCAGCAAGCAGGCACGGCAAGGCAGCGCGCGGCCGATTTGCAAGCGGCATTCGAGGATCCGAAGGTGAAAGCGGTGTGGTGCGCGCGCGGCGGCTACGGCACCGTTCATCTGCTCGATCACTTGGAGCCGGAAGTGATCACCACCAATCCGAAATGGGTGGTGGGCTTCAGCGATGTCACCGTGCTGCACAACACCTTGCACACGCTGGGCGTGCCATCATTGCACGCGCAGATGCCCTTCAACATCGACTCGAAGACCGTGGACGCGAAGGAGTCGTTGCGGCGCGCGTTGTTCGGCGAGCACCTCGACATCAGCATGCGGCATCCGGAGCAAGCACCGCCATCGCGGATCGGGGAAGGCGAGGGCGTGCTGGTGGGCGGCAACCTCTCACTGCTCTATGCGCTGCGCGGAACACCATTCGACATCGACCCAACGGGCAAGATCCTCTTCCTCGAAGACATCGATGAATTGCTGTATCACGTTGATCGCATGGTGATGAACCTGAAGCTCAGCGGCTGGTTCAACAACCTCGCGGGCCTGATCGTGGGCGGCATGACAGACATGCGCGACAAGGACCCCAAGGACCCCTTCGGCAAGACCGCCGAGCAGATCATCGCCGATGCCGTGGGCGACGCGCCCTTTCCCGTATGCTACGGCTTCCCCGCAGGCCACATCGCCGACAATCGCGCGTTGGTCATGGGTCAAACGGCGAAGCTCTCCGTTTCCGCTACCGGCGCAACGCTGAGCTTCGGCGCAACGCTGTCCGGATCTTAGGCAACCGCGTTTATCGTTGGCCCGAAAACGAAGCGGGCCGACCCGAGGCCGACCCGCTGAATGCGTTGTGGTCTATGGCGCTAGTTCCGTTCGAACTTGTTGTAGCCGGCGGGGATCTCGAACAAGGTGCTCTTCTGCGGTCCCTTCGTCACCTTGCTCACCTCCAGGCGGCTCACCTCGGCGCCATCGAGTTTCTGCTCGATGCCCAGCATGGGGAACACGCCTTTGGCATCCTTGATCTCGAGGAAGTAGAGCGCTGTTTCATCCTTGCGGTTCAGCGTTTCCAGCAGCGGACGGAAGAAATTGAACTCATCGGCCGCCACCCAGTAGGTGATCTGGCGGTCGTCCTTCGGGTTCTTCACCACCCATTTCTCGCACTTGTAGTTGTTGAAGTCGCGCACATCGCTCGTCTTCTGGATCTGCACTTGCACCTCCTTGGGCAGGCGGGTGTTGGGCACATCCATGTACAATTTGCGCTCGGGGCTCAGGGCCGTCACGGTCTTATCGCGGGTGTCCACCAGCATGATGCCCTGCACTTCGCCGCGCGAGCTCACCTCTTCGATCCGGATGAAATCGCCCTTCACGAAGTACTTGTAGCCCGTGACCACAGGTCCGGTGGTCTTCGTGAATTCGATGATGCCCTCGAAGGCCTGGGCGCTGAGGCCCGTGCTCAACAGGGTGAGGGCAAGAGCGGGCAGGAAATGGCTGAAGCGTCGCATGGTCAGTAGGTTGGGCGGCAGATGAGTGGTTGCGCCGGTTTCGATGGAAAGCCCGATTCGGGCAGGGTTCGCCAATTTTAGGGCCTTCAACGGGGGCTTGGGTTCATGGTTACGCCCCCTTCTTTCCACAGATGGCCGAGCACAACCGTACCGGCGCCGAGGGCGAGCAAGCTGCATGCCGCCACCTTGAAGACAAGGGCTTCGAGGTGCTGGAGCGCAATTGGAAGCACGGCAAACTCGAGGTGGACATCGTGGCCCGGCACGAGCGCTTCATCGTGTTCGTGGAGGTGAAGACCCGCAGCAGCAACCAGCACGGCGAGCCCGAGGAGGCGGTGAAGAAGGGCAAGCGCTCCAAGCTGATCAAAGCAGCCAATGCCTACATACAGCTCACCGGTACCGACCTTGCGGCCCGCTTCGACATCGTGAGCGTGATCATGCACCCCTCGGGGAAGCCCTACATCCATCACATCCCCGACGCGTTCTACCCCACCATCCATGACAAGCCGTTCTAATCCCGGCCGCGGCCGCCAGCGCAGCAGCAAGCCTTCGCCCAAGTCCAAAACCGACGAGCGCCCTGCCGCACGCACCGATGGCAGCCCGCATTCCAAACGCTTCGGCAAGAGGCCGCCCAAAGCCGTGCGCGAAGGCGGAAGCACCGAACGCCCGAAACGCACCGACGACCGTCGGAATGACACGGAGCGGAGGGAACCACGCGGCGAACGCAGCGCTCCGCGCACACGCTCAACCGGCCGCGACGATCGCCCTGCAACGCGGCGCGGCGACAGCGAAGGCGGTGAGCGCAGGCCGCCCTACAAGAAGTCGTGGCCCAGTAAGGGAGGCTCGCAAGAGCGCTTCGGCGGCTACCGCGGAAGGTCCAAGCCCGAACCCCGCGGCGAAGACGATGGCCGCATCCGCCTGAACCGCTACCTGAGCATGAGCGGAGTGGCCAGCCGCCGCGATGCTGACGACCTGATCAAGGCCGGTGTGGTCACCGTGAATGGCGTGGTGGTAACTGAGCTGGGCACCAAGGTGGGCCCCGGCGATAAAGTGGTGTACGGCGGGCAGCGCCTCAGCCGCGAGAAGAAACGCTACGTGCTGCTGAACAAACCCAAGGACTTCATTACCACCACCGACGATCCGCGCGACCGCCGCACCGTGATGGCCTTGGTGGAACAGGCCTGCGACGAGCGCATCTACCCCGTGGGCCGCTTGGACCGCCATACCACCGGCCTTCTGCTGCTCACCAACGATGGCGACCTGGCCAAGAAGCTCACCCACCCAAGCCACGGCGCCGAGAAGATCTACCACGTCACCCTCGACAAGAACGTCACCCACGCGCACCTGCAGCAACTCGTCTCAGGCGTGCAGCTCGACGATGGTCCTGCCTCCGCCGATGAGGCCAGCTACGTGGACGCCGCAGGCAAGCGCGAGGTGGGCATCAAGTTGCACATGGGCCGCAACCGCGTGGTGCGCCGCATGTTCGAGGCCCTGGGCTACGAAGTGCTCAAGCTCGACCGCGTGATCTTCGCCGGTCTCACCAAGAAGGACCTCCCGCGCGGCAAGTGGCGGCACCTGAGCGAGAAGGAAGTGCTGTTCCTGACGAAGAGGAAGTAGGGGGGGGAATCATGCCTCGTGTACTGAGCGCATTTGGGAAGTAGATTCGTGCATGCGACTGAGAAGCACCAATGCGCGAGTATTGGACTAAAGCTCCCATGAATATTGAAGCTATGAGGCAAGCGAAAATACAAGTGAAATGACCCTTGCCGAGTTGCAGCGGGAGTTCGGACTCAAGGACGATGTGGTCAGGTTCTGCAATCATGCGCACCTGACGGACCTATCGAGCATTCAAGCACATGAAGCGGCGCACCTTGGCTTTCTGTCGCTACCGGGTTGCGAGTTGAGTTTTGAGGATGCGCTGGTCAATATGCTCACTGTTATTCGCATGCGTGATGAATTAGAACTGAACATTGTTACGCCAATCAAACAGGGAGCGATTGCGGCATCGCCAGATTCAACTGCCGGTGTTTCCCCAACTCATCAAACGGCCTCTCAAGAGCCAATTGGTGGCGACCCAAGCATAATTCAGTTGTATTCGAATGGCATGATTTCAGCGCGCGCTTATAATGTCTGCAAGACCGCAGATTTACTCAGGGTATCTCTGATACGAAAGTTCGCTATTCAGCATGGGGGATTCAGTAAGTTGAGGAACTGCGGAAAGAAGACAGCCATAGAGCTGACTGACCTTCTAGTGAAGCATGGAGCTGAGGCCCAACCGAAGAGAACCGAGGGAGGCCCTCATGGTTACAACAGCTCTGAACTGAGCACACAGAAGGTTTTCGCGGCACACTTTCTAAAGCTCAGCACACGCGGCCGCAACCAACTCATCAAGCACGCAGGCTCAACCGAACCGGAAGAGATCATTCGATTCCTAAGTGAGCAAGGAGTGGGTATGCCGCGACTATCGGGTTGTGGCAGCATGACGATGCTGGAACTCCAAGAAATGAGGAGCTGTTTGTTCGATGACCTTGCGAATGGTGTGAAGTATCACCGAGACCGTGAAGCGACTATGTCGCCGCAACAACTTTGGATGGAGCGCCACCGGGTGAGTCCGGATCTCTTTAAGGTCTTATTCCTTCCAAAAGGTAGGCTCGGCCTTCTCGCATTCTTGGACAAATATCTAAGGCAGACTATCCGGATGCGCAATGCTGTGGTTTTCGAGGCGCTATTGAAGGAGGCCGATGGCTGCACTTCTCGGGTGGAATTCGCGAAGCGTTTAGGCTTGACGCCTGAGCGGGTAAGGCAGAGTGCTGTTCAGCTTGAGAGGGAGTTATCGCGCATCCTTCTGTGCGTTGCGGACCTGCCTGGATGTCGGGATCATTACTCCGAGCTTGTCACATCGGAGTCTTGGTTCATACTTAGACAGTCGGTGATGGTGGACCTAAATGTGAAGGAAGGAACCAATTGGTCGGCATTGCTATTCTGCCACTTGGTAGAGCAGCTCAACGTTGGAAAGTTTGTCGTTGTGAAGTGGTCCAAACTCTTCCGTGCGCTAAACCAAAGAAGGAACAACGACCGCAGTATTGTTCTCCTTGTAGAGCAGCATTTAGTCGGGTATCTCATCAAGGCAACCCACCACCTTGAAGAGTTATTGAGCGAGAAACGAAAAGAGGTTGTGCGACAGCCGTTGATTTCATTGGAAGGAGTAATCGAATCGGGACAGGCGGCCGTGATGCAGGACCTACTTGAGCGAATTATCATCCATTGCTTACCGCAAGTGCGGCTTGAGGGCAACGCGCTGATACTCGCACCCAATGTTGAAGAGGGTCGGGGTGACAAGCTCGAACGCGTGCTCTCCGTATTGAATGAGCCAAGCCACATTACAGTAGTTCATTCCACTTGGAATAGACTCTTCTCGGATGACCCAATCACGGAGGATGGAATCCGCAGCCTGGTAGTAAGGGGAAAGGAACGGTTCTTCTCAATTGGTAGGTCTAGCACCTACGGATTGCGCAGCTGGGAGCGCGAACGCCAAGACTTGAAAGGCGGCTCTATTAGAAATATCGTGATTGAGTGCCTGACGCATTCAAAGGTGCCAATGCACCTTGAGGACCTTGCCGAAACCATTCGCTACTTCAGACCTGAGACTAATGTGAAAAGTGTGCGTCAAAATTTGAAACTTGATTCCTCTGGACGATTTGTCTTCTTCCCAGGTGGGTTTGTTGGCTTGGCTGGGACCCAATACCCTAATGTGCCGACTATACTAGCGCAAGTGCCGGGAAGCCTGATGCGAACCAGCGTGCTTCGGAAGTTCATTGGGCGACAGCGCAATGACTTAGTTGCTTATATCAAGCGCTGTTGCGAGGCCCCTGAGCACCGCATTGAACACGTCCTTGTCAAAGCGCAGCAAACGGGACGGTTGCAGTTGAATGAGAATGGGCGCATCATGGGTGTTCAAAACTGAGGCCTAAGGCAGAAAATGCCGGGGGTTACGACTCCCCCAACCCCCTCACACCCCACACGCCCCTGTGAACGAACAGCACGCCTCTTGCCGTTAGGGCCTATGGTGCGCCGGTAGCTTGCGCACTTTCCCCATGATCCGCACCCTCCGTCGTGTTGCGCTCACCTTGGCAGTGGGGCTGGTGGTGGGCTTCACCGCGCTGGTGGTCATTGCCACGGTGTACGAGGAAGAGGTGAAGGCCAAGCTCATCGGCGCCCTCAACGAGCGGCTGCTGGTGCCCGTGAAGGTGGCCGACATCGAGCTCACCCTGATCAAGCGTTTCCCGAAGGCCAGCATCCGCATGCGGCAGGTGCAGGTTGATGAGCTGCGCACCGACGGCCAGCCCGCCGACACCCTGCTCGCCGCGCAGGACCTCTACCTCGAATTCAACCTCTGGGACCTCTTCGCCGGCGACTACGCCGTGCAGCGGATCCACGGGCAGGACGTGCGGCTCTACCCCGGCCTCGATGCCAACGGCGCGGAGAACTACCTCATCTGGCGCACCGATACCTCGGCCACGGAGTCGTCGCCCATCGACCTGCGCGCCGTGAGCTTCGATGGCCTGGCCCTCCGCTTCCGCGATGCGCGCAATGGCCTGGAGGTGCTCGCGCAGAGCGATGCCTTGGAACTGGGCGGACGCTTCGGCACCACCAACGAGGCGCGGCTCAATGGCGATGTGCGCCTGCTGGGCATCACGCGCAGCGGCAAGCAGCTGATCGACGAGCGCGATGCGCACCTGGCCTTGAAGATGAGTTTCGGCGATGGCGCCTTCCGCATCACCGAGGGCGATGTGCAACTGGGCAAGGTGCCTTTGCAGGTCACGCTGGCGGTGCTGCCCACGCCCAAAGGCAAGGAGATTGATCTGCGCGCCAACGGTCTCGGCCTCGATCTGGGGCGAACAGTGGCGCAACTGCCCGGCGGGGTGCGCGATGAGTTGACGCGCTTCAGCGTGAATGGTGAAGTGGACCTCGCGGTGAAGTACGCGGGATCGCTGGAAGGCGACGGACCACCGCTGTCGATCGGTGCGCAAGTGCGGCAAGGACGCATGAAGGAGCGCAAGAGCGGCACCGCCTTCACCGACATCTACGGCGAGCTTTCGTTGGAAGTGGCATCCGATGGCGGCATCCGCAAGCTGAAGGTGAATGAGCTGCGGGCCAAGAGCGGGAGCGGATCCCTGCGCGCCGATTGGAGCTCAACCGGCCTAAAGAACGCGCCGGTGAAAGCCGACATCCGCTGCGACATGCCGCTGGCCGAATTGCTGCGTTTCGCCGGTGTGGATACGATGGAGCAGGCCGTGGGCCGCTTCACCGCCGACATCAAGGTGGATGGAACACTCCGCGACATGAGCGATCTGCGGCCGAGCGATCTCCGCGCCGTGAAAGTAAGCGGCCACGTGTCGCTAAGCGATGCCACGCTGAAAGTGAAAGGCGTGCGCCACAAGGTGGAGCACCTCACCGCCGAGATGGGGGTCCACGGCAACGATGCCACCGTGCGCGGCTTGAAGGCCGTGGTGCAAGGCAGTCCCATCGAGCTGAGCGGCACCTTGCGCAACCTGGTGCCCTTCGTGCTCTTCGGCAACGAGCGTTTGGTGATCGAAGCCAAGGGCCGAAGCGAGCGACTCGATCTCGCGGCGCTGTTGCAGAGCGATGCACCCAAATCCGGCAGCAGCGATTACGCCGTGGTGCTGCCCGCCACCATCGAGCTCGACCTGCGCGCGCAAGTGGATGAGCTGGTCTTCGAGGAATTCCGCGCCACGGGGATCAACGGCACCATCCGCCTCAAGGACCGCGTTCTGCGCGCATCGCCGGTCACCTTCAGCACGGCCGACGGTGCTGTGCTCGGCAGTTTGGAGTTGGACGCCAGAGGCGGTGAGCGTGCCGCGTTCTATCCGCTCGCCATCGATGCGCAGGTGAAGGACATCAACGTGCGAGAGCTCTTCCGCGAGTTCCAGGATTTCGGGCAGGAGTTCATCGGCCACAAGCACTTGAGCGGAACGGCACGCGCCAGCATCGCCTTCCGCGCGCCGCTCTCGCCCAGCATGAAGCTCGATCGCGACCGTATCGCCTGCACCATCGACATCGCGGTGGACAACGGCGCCATCAAGGAGCAGGCGCAGTTGCTGGCCATTGCCGATTACCTGCGGAAGAACAAGCTCGTTTCGCCCTTTGTGGACACCGATGAGCTGCGCAAGCGATTGACCGAGATCCGCTTCGCCAAGCTCGAGAACCGCATCGAGATCCGCGACGGCGCCGTGCATGTGCCGATGATGGATGTGCGCAGCAACGCCCTCGACATCGAACTGGCCGGCACGCATTGGTTCGACGACCGCATCGACCACCGCATCAACTTCCGCCTCAGCGACCTCTTCCGCATAGGCAAACTGAACGACGTGAAGTCCCGCGATTCAGCGGGACCCACCAAGGATGAGTTCGGCCCCATCGCCGACGACGGCACCGGCATGCGCATCTTCCTCCGCATGCGCGGAACGGCCAAGCAGCCCATCTTCGAGAACGATGGTGCCATGGCCGCCAACAAGCGCCGCCAGCAATTCCAGCAAGAGAAACAAGAGCTTCGCGCCATCCTCCGTGAGGACATCCTGGGCAAGAAGCCAGAAGGCCAACTTGCGCAGAAGCAGCCCGAGAACATCCAAGGGCGCGTCACCATCGAGCCGGATAGCACTGCAGCTCCAGCGCTCGTTCAAGAGAAGCCGCGCAAGGGCATCGACCGCCTCTTCAGGGACGACAAGAAAGAGAAGGACGAAGGCGGAAGGGTGACGGTGGAAGAGTGAGCTACTCCTTCACCCAGCGGGCGGTGAAGCGGCTGCCGTCGCTTGCGGTCACATGCACGAGATAGAGACCGACGGGCAAGCCATCAGCACCAAACCATGATTGCGCATCGGTGAGTGATTGCTCGCGAAGCAAGCGGCCTTGAGCATCGTGAATCTGCGCCTTCGCACCGGTAATCGGGTTGGCCATGCGCAGGTTGAAGCCATTTGTTCCGGGGTTCGGGAAGATGGCGAAGCCGGCTTGCGTTGCTTCGGGCACCGAGACGAATTGCTCCGGACCGATTCGCGCCACCCAGGACTTTGGCATCGGCGTATCGTCGTTGTAATCGTACACGCTGCCCACCACATACACGGCGCCATCGGGGCTGGCCACCACGCTGCTGAGGAAGTGGTAGCGGTTGATGGCGTCGCCATTGAATACATACTCGCCCAGGACGTTCATCGCGGTGTCCATCTTCAGCACGTGGATGTTGCTGGTCTCCGTGGAGTATGGCCAAGGGCTGCTCTGCCATGCGAAATCGGCATAAGCGAAGGCGAAGGTGCTCTCATCGAAAGCGCTCATGCCCCTCATGATGCCCGGTCGCATGGTGATGGCTGGGTTGATGGCATTATAGAACCTCCGTATGGCCAGCAACTCGCCTTCTGGGGTGAGCCGCTGAACCGCCACTGGATTCCAGGGGTCAGGCTGCATCAATCGGTTGTAGGTTCCGCATAGGAGCAGGTTCCCAGATGCGAGGACAAGAGCTGAAAGATTGTCCTCGAAGGTCGCATTGGTATTGAAGGCACCCGGTTCTATAACGGGGACTGGAAAGCAATCCACCGTGTCAAGCTCGGGACTCAGGATCACCATGGCGTCATTCGATGGGGAGCAGTTCAGATTGGCAGGCGGGAAGAGGGCCACGATAGACCCGCTGGCTAGTGGCGCCATGGCATGCACGCGCCCGGTGCCGACCTGTTCATTCAGGAGCACCGAATCGCAGGCACCAACGCCTGGGCAATGGCGCACGGCCCTGAAAGTGAACTCCAGGGTCCAGAAATCCTGGTAATGGTAATAACCATAGACCAGAGACCCATCCGGATCGATGAAGCCCAAACCATCGCCGCCTTCGTGAAAACGTGGGCCATGCGGAAACGCAATCGCCTGTCCGTCGGAGACCTCTGCCACGAAGCACTTCACCTCATTGTCGGCTAAAGAGGAGTCCACGAATGCCCCTGAGGCGAAGTAACGGTTGCTCCCATCACGTGCATAGAGGTGCATGCCAATGGCCAGTTCTCCATCCGCCTGAATAGGAATGGAATCGATGATCGAACCAGATGCAGTGATTCGCACGATGTGGGATTGCCATGGCCAGAATGGCGATGAATAGGTGTTCGTTAAGACAGCCACGCCTTCATCATACATGGAGCAGCCATCGAACGCCGCCGATGGCAGCTGATCGCCATTCGCGACCAGCTGCCATTGGCAGAGAATGGGCGAAGCGCTGAAGCAAAGCAGCGCCAAGCAAAGTGCGCGCATGACTTAGCTTCCTGAGCCGGACTGAATAATCCCGTAGGTGAACCACCAGCGGTGTAGCCTGTGAATCGTGGGAGGGCTGCCACCCGTGCTCGACCAACTATGTGCCTCTGAATTGCTAGAGAGGAATCGCTTCGTTGGGCAGTGCAGGTTCCTGATGGCCATCACGGCGCTCCAGGTGCCGGTGGTGGCATTGCCGGTCCAGAACTGCATGGAAGCCGTCGGCAGGCAATTGGGTTCCGTGGGCGTGCTGTTGCTACGGGCGTAGAAGGTCTTGGTGTCGCGGTGGCCATCGCCCAGGGGTGCTGGACCGGCCAACAGGGGCGCCAAGTAGGAGTACCTCTTCAGGGCCGTGTTCGTGGTCTGGTCCCTAACCGTCCAGGTTTCAACGTCGGTGAGGAACTCTCCGGGTTGCAGGCCATAGAGATTGGCTGCATTCATGCGGTACTCAATCTCCTTGTTCGCGCATCGCCTGTTCGGGTCAAGATTGCCGGTGCAATCGCACGGATTACTGTAACCCACAGGATTGCCCCACCAGTGCGAGACCGTGTAGGTGGTGTTGGGCGGATTGTTCACCTTCTCGTATCCGCTCCCGATTTGGTAGTTCACGAGCAACTCACTCGCTCCGGCTTCCGGCTCCACCACGTCAACGAGCACCACGTGCTGCTCTTCGGTGGTGAGCGGCGTTAGGGCATCCAAGGCTGTGTTGAATGCGGCGTAAACGCTTGCTGCGGTGCTTTGCCCGTTGGCCATTGGCAAAGGCACGTTCAGGCTTCCCACGGCTAGCTCGTTGTACGCTTTGCTGTAATCACCAGCGGCATAGTTCAAGCCTGCTTCAATGTCCCACACGGCATCTGCCACGCTGAAGCCCTCGCCATCCTTGGGAGTGCCTTGCCTTGCTTCTGCTGCGTTGCGGATGAAAGCCTTGATGCGGGCGCCCACGTTGTTCTGCGCGGGTGAGGGAGCCGTTGGCTCAACCTCCTTCTGGCAAGCGCCCAGGAATGCCGCGCTGAGTGCTGTAGCGGCCATGAGCGGAATCAGGCGCCTACGCGCCCAAGCGGTTCTGCGGTTCTGCGGTTCTGCGGTTCTCATGGTAGTTGGGGTTTTAGGTGGGTTGAAGGTATAAGCACGAACGGGCAGTTTATTCCGATGGTGGATAACTATTCGTTCATCGTCATAGTTGAGCCGGATAGCACTGCTGCTCCTGCGCTCGTTCAAGAGAAGCCGCGTAAAGGCATCGACCGCCTCTTCAAGGACGACAAGAAGGAGAAGGACGAAGGCGGAAGGGTGACGGTGGAGGAGTGAGGGCGCGCCAACGGCGACTCTCCTCAACCCCCAACAGGCCGCGATGGGTGCGCCGGGCCAACCCCCAACACCGCAACCTTCCCGCATTCCCCCGACCTTTCACCCCGTGGACCTCTACTCACGCAAGCAACGCTGGAAACTGGTGCTGGCCGCCGTGGCCATGCTGCTGGTTGGCGCGTCGTTGTGGTACAGCAGCCGCATCGTCGATGACATCCGTGCCGAGGAGCGGCGAAAGGTGAAGCTCTGGGCCGAGGCTGTGCAGAACCGCGCCGAGCTGGTGAACTACACCGAGCGCTTGTTCGATCGGCTGCGCGAAGAGGAACGCAAGAAGGTGCAGCTCTTCGCCGATGCCATGCAGCGCTTGGGCCGCGCCGACGACACGGACTTCTCCTTTTACCTGCGCGTGGTGCAGGACAACACCACTGTGCCGGTTGTGATCGTGGATGCCAAGCGCGAAGTGAAGTTCCACCGCAACCTCGACAGCACCGTGGTGAACCATCCTGAGCGGTTGCGCGTGCTGGTGGACAGCATGGCAGCGCAGCGTCCTGCCATCGAGATCGCTGTGCATGGCAACCAGAAGCAATACCTCTACTATACCGATAGCAAGGTCTTCACCGAGCTGCAGGAAGTGATGGATGGCATCATCAGCTCCTTCATCTCCGAGACCGTGATGAGCACCGCCGCCGTGCCCGTGATCTACACAGACAGCACGCGCTCACGGATCCTCGAGACCGCCAACATCGAAGAGGAGATCCTCGCGGACACCACTGCTCTGCGCGCGCAACTCGCGGCCATGGAGAAGGCCAACGCGCCCATCGCCATCGACCTGCCGGGCAAAGGCCGCAATTACATCTACTACGAGGAGAGCCTCGTGATCAAGCAGCTGCGCTACTTCCCCTACGTGCAGCTCGCCATCCTCGCGCTCTTCTTGCTGGTGGCCTACGCGCTCTTCAGCGTGTTCCGCAATGCCGAGCAGAATCAGGTGTGGGTGGGCATGGCCAAGGAGACCGCCCACCAATTGGGCACGCCGCTCAGCTCGCTCATGGCCTGGGTCGAATTACTGAAGGACCAAGGCGTGGATCCCTCATCCGTGAATGAGATGCGCAAGGATGTTGATCGTTTGGAAGTGATCACCGAGCGTTTCTCGAAGATCGGATCAGCGCCCGACCTCGCGCCGGAGAAGCTCTACCACACGCTGCGCGCCACGGTGCTCTACCTGCGTCCGCGCCTGCCCAGCCGCGCGCGCATCGAAGTGAGCACGCCCGCCGACACCGAATTGCAAGTGCCCTTGAATCGTCCGCTTTTCAGCTGGGTGCTGGAGAACCTGATCCGCAACGCCGTGGATGCCATGGAAGGCGAAGGGGCCATCACCATCGAGATCATCCCCGAAGATGATCACGTGCATGTGGATGTGACCGACACTGGCAAGGGCATTCCGGCCGCGCAGCACAAGACCGTCTTTCAACCTGGCTTCACCACAAAGAAGCGCGGCTGGGGCTTAGGGCTTTCGCTCACTAAGCGCATCATCGAGCAATACCACGGCGGCCGGATCTTCGTGAAGAAGAGCGCGCCGGGGAAAGGGACGACGTTCAGGATTAGCTTGAAGAGTTGAAGGGCGATTCAAGATTCAAAACACAAGTTACAAGACTTAAGCGAGTCAACATGAAACTTGGTTCTTGAGTCTTGTGAATTGAGTCTTTCTCTAATGGCCGGCATCTACCTCCACATCCCATTCTGCCGAAAGGCCTGCACCTACTGCGATTTCCATTTCAGCACTTCCGCAAAGGGCCGCGAAGGATTGCTTGATGCGATGGAGCTGGAGCTACTTCGTCGCTCGAATGAAATCGGCGATGCTCCTGTGAGCACGATCTACTTCGGTGGCGGAACTCCCAGCTTGTTGGAGCCAGCGCGCATCGCAGCCTTGCTTCAACAGTGCAGCGACTTGTTCCGTGTGCAACGCAATGCCGAGGTGACTTTGGAAGCGAACCCCGACGACATCACCGCCGAGCGCTTGGAGCAATGGAAGGCGATGGGTATCACGCGCCTGAGCCTCGGCACGCAGAGCTTCCGCGCCGACCGTTTGATTTGGATGGGCCGCGCGCACAATGCCGCGCAAGCATTGAAGAGCATCGCGCTCATCGCGAAAGCAGGATTCGCCTCGTGGACCATCGACCTGATCTACGGCTTGCCGCAGATGACCTTGACGGAATGGGACGAGCAACTCACCATCGCACTCGATCACGGCATGCCGCACCTGAGCGCCTATTGCCTCACCGTGGAGCCGAAAACGGCGCTCGCGCACCAAGTGAAGAAGTCGATCGTGAGCATGCCCGGCGATGCGGACCAGAGCGCGCAATTCGACCGCTTGATGGAGCGCATGGAGGCCGCTGGACTGGAGCACTACGAGATCAGCAATTTCGGCTTGCCCGGCCACCACTCGCGGCACAACAGCAGCTACTGGGAAGGCGTGCCCTACCTCGGCATCGGCCCATCGGCGCATTCGTTCGATGGAAGCAAGCGCCGCTGGAACATGGCGAACAACGCGCGCTACGTGCAGGGCGTGGTTGAAGGCGCACGGTTTTGGGACGAAGAGTTGCTCACGCCCGCGCAGCGCACCAACGAGCGCTTGCTCACCGGTTTGCGCACGAGCAAAGGCGTTGAGCTGGCCCGTCTGGAAATGGATGTGATCAGTCATCAACGCAGGGCCGTTGAGCGATGGACCGCAACAGGCCACCTGATTCACGCCGATGGGCGGTTAGTTTTGACGAAAGCGGGCAGGCACTTCGCGGATCGGATCGCGAGCGACCTGTTCGTCAACGACGATGATCGCTGAGATCACCCACCGCGGCCGCAGCTTCAAGGTTGACCTCTCGAAGCCGCTGGACCTTTCGCTTCCGCTGAGCGAGAGTGGTCCGCGCGCATGGTACGTGGGGCCTGTGGCGATTGAACCCGTGCGCAACAAGGATGAAGCAGGCGTGGAGAAGATCTACGCCGTGAGCGAAGGCGCGCCTGTGAACTTCCGCAACGTGTCCTTCAACCCGCACGGCCATGGCACGCACACCGAGAGCGTGGGGCACATCAGCCCGGAGATCCACGCCGTGGGCAATTTGCTCAAGCGCTACTTCTTCACTGCGCAAGTGTTGAGTGTGCGCCCAGAGACACGGCGCGCGCCCGACCAACGGGAGGACCGCGTGATCACCCTGGAGCAGCTGCGGCACTTGGTGAATGAGCGTCCGCCGGAGGCGTTGGTGCTGCGCACGCTGCCCAACGACGACGAAGCCGGCACGCGCCAATGGAGCGGCAGCAATCCCTGCTACTTGCAGAGCACCGCATGCGCGTGGTTGCGCAGCATCGGCGTGAAGCACCTGCTGCTCGATCTGCCGAGTGTAGATCGCGAAGAGGATGGCGGCGTGCTGGCAGCGCACCATGCCTTCTGGGATTTCCCGAACACCATCGACTTGGAGCGCACCATCACCGAGATGATCCATGTGCCCGCGAGCGTGGGCGATGGCGACTACCTGCTCGAGCTGCAGCTGCCGCACTTCATCAACGATGCCGCGCCGAGCCGTCCGGTGCTGTACGCCGTGCTGCCATGACAATCGACGAGTTGCAAGCGCATTGCGCCACGAAGCCCGGCGTGAGCTGGGACACACCTTTCGGACCTGACGTGCTCGTGTTCCGTGTGGCCGGGAAGATCTTCGCCTTGGCACCGCTCGATGTCTTCGAGACCATCAACCTGAAGTGCGAACCCGAACGCGCCATCGACCTGCGCGAGCGCTACGAAGGCATCGTGCCGGGCTTCCACATGAACAAGCAGCACTGGAACACCGTGGATGTGACCGGCTCCGTGCCGCGCAAGCTCTTGGTGGAGCTGGTCGATCACAGCTACGAGCTGGTGCGCGCGAGTTTGCCGAAGAAGTTGCGGGAGGAGCTCAAGTAGGCAGTGGGCAGTTTGCAGTAAGCAGTTGGCGGGCCCGAGAGACCTCGCCAACCCCCGCGACTGCTTACTGCAAACTACCTACTGCTGACTGCCTACTTGAGCCAATACCTTCGCCGCCGCCATGTCCTTCAACGCTCGCCGCAACAGCCGCATCCTGCTCGGTTACTTCTTCCGGGGCCTGCTCCTGCTCGTTCCGATCACCGTGATCGTATGGGCCGTGTGGCGCGTGCTCGCCTTCCTCGATGGCATCATCCAAACGGACATCCCTGGCCTGGGCATCCTCATCCTCTTGGCCATCATCACAGCAGCGGGTTGGCTGGGCAGCACCATCCTCTTTCAGCCTTTGGCCGAGATCGGCGACGAGGTGCTGCAGAAAGTGCCGGTGATCAAGACCATGTACGGCGCGCTGAAGGACATGATGGAGGCGCTCGTGGGCAGCAAGCGCAAATTCGATCGGCCGGTGCTCGTGCGGCTCGGCGGATTGGAAGCGGAGCGCCTCGGCTTCATCACGCAGGAGGATCTGGAGCACTTGGGCATCGGCGCGGAGAAGGTCGCTGTCTATATGCCGCACTCCTTCGCTTGGAGCGGCAACGTCTTCATCGTGCCGCGCACCAATGTCCGTCCGATCGATGCCAACCCCGCCGATGTGATGAAGTTCGCCGTGAGCGGTGGCGTCTCCAAGGTGGCAGAGGAGTGACGGATGCCTCTGCGGCACGTCCATTGGAAACCGATGACCATGAGATCGACCCTGCTCCCCTTCGTACTTCTCGCTCTTGCGTCACACGCGCAACCAACCGTGCAAGTGTCCTCTTGCTCGTTCAGCACCGGCATCCATCCAACGCTCAGCTTCCAGTTCGAGGGCACCGATGTGAAGTACGTGGAGTCGTGGTGGAAGGATGAGCTGAAGCGCGTGAGCCGCGATGTATCGAACAAGAAGGAAGTGGTGGCTGCGAGCGCGTTGCTTCCACAGATCTCGCCTGACACCGTGCGTGTGCTGATGAAGGCCGAGCAGCGCAAGGGAGCGCCGTTCACCGTGGCGCATGTGGCCTTCCTCACCAAAGAAGGCTGGCTGGGTCCGAGCAGCGATGCCAGGGCCTTTGAGGGAGCCAAGGCCTATGTGCAGCAGCAGAGCACCATGCTTCGGCGGCAGCTCGCACAGCAAGAGCTCTCCATCGCTGAGAAGGGCCTGTC
Source organism: Flavobacteriales bacterium (assembly GCA_016716605.1). Taxonomy (NCBI): domain Bacteria; kingdom Pseudomonadati; phylum Bacteroidota; class Flavobacteriia; order Flavobacteriales; species Flavobacteriales bacterium. Next base: position 677,437 of record JADJWA010000001.1, on the reverse strand, counting down.
CAAGCTGGAACAGGAGCTGAGCAACCTGCAGCGCGAGAAGGAGCGCATGGAATCCAGCATCGAGAAAGCGAAGCAGCGCGCCGCAGAGGCCGTTCAGGAGCAAGAGCGCCTGGTCCGGGAAGCGGAAGAGCAGGCCGCAAGGTGGAGCGTCAGCGCAAGGAGAACGCGGCCGAGCCGGACGCGGAAGGAGAGAAGGCCCTGGCCGCGTTGCAGAAGCAGCAAGCCAAATTGCAGGATAAGCGCAGCAAGGCCATTGCGGAAGAGGCCCAGCAGAAGAAGAAAGCTGAAGAACTGGCTTGGGAGGTGAAGAAGAACCTCGAAGCCCAGGAACGCAAGCGCGGCGAGATCTCGAAGCAGGAGCAGCTCGTGCGGGCCATGCGCGAGAAGCTCGAGGCCATCCGATAGCCGCCTCTACCTTGGCGCGCTCGATGCGCAGCCGTACCCAAGCCCTTTGGCTCCTGCACTTCACGGTCTTCCTGTGGGGCTTCACGGGCATCTTCGGCAAGCTGATCCAGCAAGGCACCTTGCATCTGGTGTACACGCGCACCATCATCGCAGCGCTGGGCCTGGCGGTGGCGGCGGTGCTCATGAAGCGCTCGCTCTCGTGGCGCACGCCGAAACTGGGCGTCTATCTGCTCACCGGCCTCATCATCGCCGGGCATTGGATCACCTTCTATGGCGCCATCAAGATCAGCACGGCCAGCATCGCAGCGGCTTGCTTGAGCACGAGCACGGTATTCACGGCGCTGCTGGAGCCGATCTGGTTCAAGCGCAAGGTGCGCGGGTATGAAGTGGTGCTCGGCCTGATCGTGATCGCGGCGCTGCTGCTGATCTTCGGATTGGAGACCGATCACCGATGGGGCATCGTCGTAGGCGTGCTCAGCGCGCTGCTCAGCGCCTGGTTCAACATCATCAACGCGGTGCTTGTGCACAAGGATGATCCCGTGCGCATCAGCTTCTACGAGATCGCGAGCGTGGCGGCCTTCCTGTTCCTCATCCTCCTGGCCATCCCTTTCATTCAAGGTCTCGGAGTCGCTGGGCTCGATGGAGCGTTGGCCGATCAAGGCGGATTGCCGCCACCGCTCTGGGAGCTGCCCACCAGCGACATCGTCTATCACCTGTTGCTCGGACTCGTCTGCACTTCCTTGCCCTTCGTCACGGGCATCCTCGTGATGCGCAAGCTCTCGGCCTTCACGGTCATGCTCACGGTGAATCTGGAACCGGTGTACACGATCCTGATCGCGCTGTTGATCTGGGGAGCGGAAGAGCAATTGCGCGCGGGGTCTTACGCGGGCATCGCGCTCATCCTTGCCTGCCTCGTGGTCAATGGCTGGTACCACCGGCGCATGTCGGCCAAGGAGGTGGTGGAGCCGGATCCACTGAGCCACGGGTGAACCGCGCACCGCCCTCCGGTGTTGCCCGGTACCTTCGCCGCCTTCGCATTCCATGTCCGAGACCAAGATCATCGCCCCCTGGCAGTATTGCCCCAGCCTCACGCGCTACGAGCGCTGGCGCACGCGCGAAGTGCGCATCGGCGGAATCGGCATCGGTGGCTCCAACCCCATCCGGGTGCAGAGCATGACCACCACGGACACGATGGACACCGCCGCCACCGTGGCGCAGAGCATCCGCATGATCGAGGCGGGCTGTGAGCTGGTGCGCATTACGGCGCCGAGCAAGAAGGAGGCGGAGAACCTGGCTGAGATCAAGAAGCAGATCCGAGCGGCAGGCTTCAGTGCGCCCTTGGTGGCCGATATCCACTTCACGCCCAACGCCGCCGAGGTTGCAGCCCGCATCGTGGAAAAGGTGCGCGTGAACCCCGGCAACTACGCCGACAAGAAGAAGTTCGACGTCCGCGAGTACACCGATGATCAGTACGAAGAAGAGCTCGGTCGCATCCGCGAGCGCTTCACGCCCTTGGTGAAGATCTGCAAGGAGCACGGCACAGCGATGCGCATCGGCACCAACCACGGCAGCCTCAGCGATCGCATCCTGAACCGGTATGGGGACACGCCGCAGGGCATGGTGGAGAGCGCTTTTGAGTTCCTGCGCGTGTGCCGCGATGAGAATTACCACGAGATCGTGCTGAGCATGAAGGCGAGCAATGTGCAGGTGATGGTGCAGGCCTACCGCCTGCTCGTTCACCGGATGATGCAGGAGGGATGGGACTACCCGCTGCATCTCGGTGTCACGGAAGCTGGCGATGGTGAGGACGGCCGCGTGAAAAGCGCAGCGGGCATCGGTGCCCTGCTGGAAGATGGCATCGGCGACACCGTGCGGGTGAGCCTGACCGAAGACCCCGAGTTCGAGATACCGGTAGCCCGTGCGCTGGTGGATCGTTACGCCGAACGATCGAAGCACGACCCGCTGCCGGCCATCACGAGCGTGCCCATCGATCCATTCGGACACACACGAAGGCGTTCCCACGAAGTCCTGAACATCGGCGCCAGGCACGTACCGGTGGTCATGGCCGACCTGAGCAACAAGGAGAGGATCACGCCCGCAACGCTCTTCGCATGGGGCTACCGCTATAGTGTACCACTGGATAAGTGGAACATCACCGACCAGGCCTGCGACTGCATCTTCATCGGAAAGAACAGCATCGACTTCGAGATCCCAGGAACACTGAGCGTTGTGCAGGACCACGCCGTGTGGTTGACCAACAAGGCCAAGGAGCGCCACTATCCCTTCATCAATAAGGAAGAGTATCTGAGCGGAGTGGAGCAGCATCCGCAGTTCAACCTGGTGTATGCGACCCTGCCTGATCTGGACGATGCATTCATTACCAAGTTGAAGGGCGATCCAACGGCCGTTCTCCTTATCGATAGCTACAGCGCACATGGCATGGCGGAGCAGCGTCGCCTGTTCTTCGCCTTGCTGGAAGCTGGTTGCGAAACGCCCGTGATCATCGGTCGTGCCTACGGGAACATCGGCAAGGACGATCTGGTCCTGCACAGCAGCACGGACATCGGCCCTCTGTTCATTGACGGGCTTGGAGATGGCATCTTCATAGCGGACGAGTACGGCGGTCGTGAAGACCTCGTGTGCCGCACAGCATTTGGCATCTTGCAAGCCACACGCACGCGCACCAGCAAGACCGAGTACATCAGCTGCCCCAGTTGCGGCCGCACGCTCTTCGACCTGCAGGAGACCACCGCCAAAATCCGCGCGCGCACCAGCCACCTCAAGGGCGTCAAGATCGGCATCATGGGCTGCATCGTGAACGGCCCAGGCGAGATGGCCGACGCGGACTTCGGCTACGTGGGCACGGGCCCCGGTGTGATCACTCTGTACCGTGAGAAGGAAGTGGTGAAGCGAAATGTGCCGAGCGAACATGCCGTGGACGAATTGATCGGGTTGATCAAGGAGCATGGGATGTGGGTGGAACAGACGGAGAACTAGCGAACAAGAAGCCCGACCATGCGCACCGCCCTTATCCTCGCGCTCTTCCTTGCAGCAGGCTCTGCCGCCGCCCAACGCACCCGTGCCCTCGAGCAACTCGCCATGACCATGGAAGGCTCCTACACCAGCGCCGAGCAGGCCAAAGGGGACACGAGCTACTTCGAGATCGAGCTGGAGATGAAGCGCATTTGGGCCAAACGGAAGGATGGCGCTTGGTTCTATGTGGAGCAGGCCACTGCTGAGAGCAAGGCCAAGCCATACCGCCAGCGCGTGTACCACGTTCAGGAGGTGAACGACAGCACCTTCACGAGCGAGATCCACACCATCCGGAACGGTGAGCAGTACTTCGGCGCGTACACCGATCACGAGAAGCTCGCGCGCCTCTCTCCGGATTCAATCGATCTGATGCCTGGCTGCACCATCACCTTGCATCGTTACAAGAGCATCTATCAGGGGAGCACGAACGGCCGCGATTGTCCCAACGCGCGCAGCGGTGCTGCCTATGCCACGAGTGAAGTGACCATCCGCAGCGACCGCATGATCAGCTGGGACCGCGGCTACGATGATGCGGGCAATCAGGTCTGGGGCGCCTCAAAGGGGGGGTACACCTTCCTGAAGAAGCGCAAGTACTGAAAGCGCCGAGGCCGCGCCTTACGGGGCGCGGCCTCAGTGCCTATGGTGTATGGAACGTGGTTCACTATTGGGCGGCCACCTCGGCGGTGGCCTTCTCCTGTTCGGCGGCGCTGCCATTGCTAGCGGCCACGCATACCAGGAGGATCAGCAGAACGGCTGCTTGTAGGAGGGTGCGGTGCTTGGTCTGCATGGTGTGGTTCGTTGCGGTATGGCCCTGTGAACGGGCCTTGCTCGCAGCGGTTCCAGCATTTCGACGGTCCAGCACTGGCGATCGACGGAACCTGTCAAGCCCCTTCGGCCATCATTTCCCCAGGTAGCCCTTGATCGCCGCCACATAGGCCTCGAACGCGGCAAGTCCGGCCGAGGATACCCTGCACGAAGTGTTCGGATAGTTGTCCTTGAAGCTCTTGGTTACCTCGATGTAACCGGCCTCCTTGAGCTTGGTGATCTGTACGCTCAGATTGCCGCGTGTGGCACCGGTTTTCTCCAGGATGAAGTTGAAATCAGCGCTCTCCAGCGAGACCAACAGGCTCATCACCGCCAGCCTCAGCTGGTTGTGCAGCACAGGGTCAAGCGGCGCGAACGGCATCTTCTTGGCGCTTCAGGAGCAGACCGGGCAGGATGTATCCCAACAGCATGGTTCCACAGTAAAGCAACGTGATGGCCAATGCATCATGTGTGAAGTGCATGGCAATGCCGGACAGCCAGAAGATGATGCCACCGGCGATGAGCGGCTTGAATCGCATCATTTGGCCGGTCATGAATGTGGGGATGCCGGTAAGCAACGTGACCATCGCACCTGGATCGCGCTCGTTCATCAAACTGACAACGATGGTGATGACCATGGTGATGACGAAGGAGGACCAGAGCCACCCAATGAGGCCGTCCATAGGATTACTCACGGGCTCCTGCCGCCCTTGTCGGGCGCCATGAATCGAACTGATGATGCCGCCGCCGATTCCCGCTACGCCCCAAGGCATGCCGTGCCGAATGGCCGGGTCGAGGTCGGCAAGCAGATAGGTAGCCAGCATAGCCCCGGTGAGCAGGACTCCCCAGAGCAGGAAGTAGAAGCTGAAGCGGCTGAAGCTGCGCTTGGCCTGGTCAATCATGCCTTCAATGACCTTCAAGCTCTGTTCAGGTGTGAGTTGGTTTTCCATGGTGTGGTTGATTCGGAGGACAAACATAGATAAGTTTATAGAGCAAACCAAAATCTGACGTCACTTAGGCCCATGAATGTGCTTGTGGCTGGCGGAAGCGGCTTGGTGGGCAGGGCTGTACTGGAGACGGCGATTCGAGCCGATCGCTTTGACCGGGTGATCGCGCTACTACGGCGGCCCCTCGACTTGAAGGATCGGAAACTCGAGGCCTGGCTCCCGGCCGAAGGCGATTTGTTGACCGCGTTGAGGCCCCAGCCTGTGGATGCCGTGATCTGCTGCCTTGGCACCACCATCCGCAAGGTGGGTGGCGACAAGGCCAAGTTCATCCACGTGGACAAAGACCTGGTGCTCAGCCTGGCGCTTTGGGCAATGGAACAGGGCGCACCGGCCTTCGCGGTGGTGAGCGCAATCGGTGCCGATGCGAAGTCCCGCGTGTTCTACAACCGGGTGAAAGGGGAGATGGAAGAAGGACTGAAGGCGATGGGTTTCCCGGAGCTCCACATCTTCCAGCCATCGATCCTCATAGGTCCGCGCAGCGAGAAGCGATTGGGCGAGCGCATCGGCATCGCGGTGATGAGCGCGATCGCGCCGCTGCTGCCCGACAAGTACAAGCCCATGCCCCACGATGTGCTGGCGAAGGCCTTGATTAATTGCATCGGCACATCAGGGGGCACCCACGCTTACCGCACGATCCGGGCTCTTGCGGGAGCTTAGAAGTTCACCATCCTTCCTGCAGCCAATGCGAGCTCGGCCTCATCAAGCTGCGCGCTCAGGCTATCGCGGGCCGCATCGAAGGCGGGCCGCAGCTCTTGCGCAATGGGTTCCGCGCTGGGGAACTCCTCTTTGCGGTGATCCACCTGCGCTCCGTTCTTCCAGAAGCGGAAGCACACATGCGGACCCGTGGCTAGGCCGGTGCTGCCCACCTCCCCGATCACATCGCCCTGTTGCACGCGCTGGCCCTGCTTCACGAGGACCTTGCGCATGTGCAGGTACTGCGTGCTGTACACGCCGTTGTGCCTGATCTTCACAAAGTTGCCGTTGCCCCCGGTGCGGCCCGCCTGCTCCACTACGCCATCACCCACGGCAAGGATCGGCGTTCCATAAGGTGCTGCGTAATCGGTGCCGAGATGCGCCTTCATCACCTTCTGCACCGGATGCAGCCGCTTGCCGCTGAAGCCCGATGAGATCCGGCTGAATTTCAACGGCGCTTTCAGGAAAGCCTTGCGCAGGCTGTTGCCTTCATCATCGAAGTAGGTGGCCTCCTTGCCCTCGCCGAAACGGAAAGCGGCCTTCACCTTATCGCCGCTGATGTAGCGCGCGGCCAGGATCTGCGGCGCACCCACGCGCTTGCCCTCCACGCTGCGCTCAGCATAGGCCACGCTGAACACATCGCCTTTCTGGATGCGGTAGAAATCGACCGTCCACGCGAACACCTCACTGAGCAGCACGGCGAGCATGGGGTCGGCGCCGGCTTTCGCCAGGTCGTTGTAGAGCGCGCCGGTCACCGTGGCGGCAATGGCATGCTGGGTGAGCGTTACCGCGCGCTCGCCGATGGTCACGTACTCGTTGCCGGGCAGCAAGTGGAAGACGAAGTACTGGATCGGATCGGCCTCGTAGATGAAATAGTGCGGCGTTGCGCCTTTGCGATCGGGCGCAATGAACGCGTATGGATGCCCTGCCCGGAGCTTGCGCACATCGAAGAGTCCCTCTGCCTTCGATACCAGTGTCTCTATCACCGATGCGGATACGCCCTCCGCGCCCAGCAATCCGCCGAAGCTCGCGCCGCTCTTCACGGTTCCCTCGCGCATCACAAGGCTGTCCATGGCAATGCCGTAGGCCAAAGGCGGCGGAAGGGGCACCACCACGGTGTCCTCCACAGGCTGCTCCGCCACGTACTCCTCGCGCGGTCCCAGGTCGACACCGATGAAAACATACACCATGGCCGCCGCGAGCACCACCAACCCGATTTGCACCCACCTCTTCATGCGGGCAAGAAAGGCCTTGTTCGCAAGCCTCGGCCTTGTACCTGCCCGAGCGTTTCCACCATGCGCTGTTACCGGCGCAAATCCGTGCTCGTGGACCTTCCCCTCGGCGATGGCGACCAGTGGTCCGTTAGCATCCGAATCGTGGGTACCCCTGAAAATGACCCCCCTCGCAACGAAAATGACCCCCTTGGAGGATTGGTACTGCGGAGACCTTAGCGGTGTGCGAGAGCTGGCGGTGCGATGCTTGGAATTCTGCTGATCGAACCGAACCGATGAACCTTCTGCAACCTTCGGTGAATTCGGCGGCGGCTCTTGCATCGACCCCGAACCCGATCACCCAAGTGCTTGCGCCCTTGGCCCAGAAGATCCGGACTGTTGAGGCGCGGCTCAACGTTGAAGCTGGGTCTGCCCACGAAGCCTTGAAAGTTGAAGAGGGCATCGCCGACGCGAAGCAGAATGAGCAGTTGGCGGACATCCTCCTTCCTTCCTGGACCGATCCGGACGCCAAGGATCGGGTTGGCGCAATCGAGATCTTCAAGGCGCTGTTCCCATGGTATTCGACCAGGCTCCCAGAGGCCCTTGGGCGATTTGCGGCGAATGATTCCTTGCGGTTTCAGGCAGAGACCGCTGTCGCTCAGGCTGAAGGGGTCGGGGGCAATGCGTTTCTGACGGACCGCGAACCCGTAGGCGTTGAAACGTTCGCGGGCGGTGATGCGACAGTGGCTAGCTCGCGTGTCACCAAGGCCTACGCCGCATGCCCCACCTTGGACAGCCTCGAAGGGATCATGCAAAAACTCGACATTGTGAACGCCAACGGCCCCGCTTCAGTGAACCGCATCATCTGCCGCTTTGTGAAGGAGCGCTCCAAGCGCATGCGAGCTGACATTCAAGCCCGCCTCAACCAGGGCGTGGGTCAGCCATGAGGTTCCGCCAACCCCAACCGTGATGGAAGCAGCATTTGACAACCCCTACCTGGACACGATCATCTCGCTGGCGCTCGTGTATGCGCTGCTCAGTATCCTGGTGAGCGCATTCCTGGAGAGCTGGAACCGCCGCACGAAGGAGCGTGGGGTCTTCCTGCAACGAATCGTGAACCGGCTGCTCGACGACCCCTTGAACAAGAACTATGGCTACTTGATCTACCAGCATCCGATCATCAATGCCATGCGCAGGGACGGGAACAGCTACCCGCACTACCTGCCAGCCGAGGGCTTCGCCAATGCGCTGATCGATACGCTTGCGGGTGAAGGATCGGAATTGCGGATGGCACCTCACCTCGATGGCCGCGATGTGAGCGATGGCCTGCGGGCTCTCAGCGCCGAGGAGCGCGCGCGCCTCACGTATCGGCTCGCGGCAGGGAACGCCACGTCGTTATCGGAAAGGCTCACGAAGGGCGTAGGGGCCATGAAGGAGAGCGAGTTCAAGCGATTGATGACCAACTTCATCGAGCGCAACAGCGAATGGCGCGAGTTGGAATTGCAGGGTGTTGCCGGCGCGGATGATCGCCAGGCAAATCGAGAGCGCACCATCAACATGAACGCGTTGAAGGACGAGCTGGGCCGCTGGTTCGATGGCTGCATGGAGCGGGCGAGCGGCGAGTTCAAGAACAATCAGAGCAATAAGCTGCTCATGCTCGGCTTCGCCGTTGCGCTGTTGCTGAATGTCGATTCGCTGCACCTGGCCAAGGTTTTCCTGCTGGACAAGGACCTGCGTGAGCGCATGGTGAGCGAGGCCGAGCGCGTGGCCGATGCGTACGAGGAGATGAAGGCCGCTTTAGGCCAGGACACGCTGCGCGCCGCCGATTACCTGGCCGCGGCGAGCGATCACGCGGACACCCTCAAGGTGAGGTCGGACCTGGCGCGGAGCCAGCAGCTCTTCCTGAAAGCAGCCAAGGCGGACTCCGTGTTCGAGAAGCAATCGGAAGAGGTATTGCTGATGGTGCGCAACTGGCAATTGCCCCTGGGCTGGAACCCCGGCGAGGCACCGCTGAGCTGGTTCACCGGCAAGCGGCTTAAGCAGGTGCCCAGCGAGTACAAGCCATCGCAACGCGCGGTGCTCGAGCACTTCCGGCGCCGCAACACCTGGAGCCCCTGGAACGCCTTGAAGTGGCTCATCGGCATCACCATCACAGCGTACTCCCTGCGCTTGGGCGCACCCTTCTGGTTCCAGGTCCTGGTGAAGCTCATCAACATCCGCCGCAGCGGCGCGGTGCCCAAGACCATGGACGAACGCAAAGCCCGCTGAGCCATGAGCCGCTACACCAACATCCACAGCCACGTCTTCACCGGTGGTTGCGCGCCCGATTACTTCTTCAAGATCGCCCTGCCCAAGGTCCTGCACCGCTGGGCCGATGAGATCAAGTTCTTCCTCGAGAAGCCCTGGATGCGCTGGATCATCAAGAAGCTGGCACGTCGAAAGGGCGATGGCACATTCATGCGCTACCTCCAGTTCATCGAGGTGGGCACGCAGAGCACGCAGGAAGAGGTCTTCCTCAGCATGAAGAAGGCTTACTCTCAGCTGGGCCCGGGTGTCCGCTTCGTCGGGCTCACCCTCAACATGGACCACATGGACACGCAGCCGAGCAAGCATGCGCGCATCGATACGCAACTGGCCGAAGTGGAGCGAGTGCGCCTGCACTACCCCGATAATTTCTTCCCTTTCGTGGGCGTGGATCCCCGCCACCTTCAAGGCGCGGCGCTGTGCGACTGGGTGAAGCAGAAGGTCGAGCGCGGCATGTTCTTCGGCATCAAGCTCTATCCCAGCCTGGGCTTCTTCCCCTTCGACCCCGCCCTCGATGAACTCTACCGCTGGGCCGCCGCCGCCAAGGTGCCGGTGATGACCCATTGCACCCGCTCGGGATCCTTCTACACCGGCAGCATGGCCAACGTGCTGCCGCATAGCACGCCGCTCAGCCTCTGGCCCAACGACGGTGCCATGAAGGGCATCCACGATCGCGTGGAGCGGTTCCGGAAGGCGGATTGGGTGATGAAGAAGAACAGCATCGCCTGCAATGTGTTCCTGCACCCGGACAACTTCAGACCGGTGCTCAACGCCCATCCTGGCCTCAAGGTCTGCTTCGCCCACTTCGGCGGCGACGATCAGATGCTGGGAGAGGAGCACGAGCTCTTGAAGGAAGGCGTGGACCCGGACAACTTCCACCACAAGGTGCTCGACATGCTGCGCGACTTCCCCAGCGTGTACGCCGACATCTCCTACACCCTCTCGAGCACCGATGCGCTGAAGAAGGTCCCCGGCCTCATCGATGGCACTTTCGGCGACCGCATCCTCTTCGGCACCGATTTCTTCATGACCCTGCGCGAGGCCGAAGAGGAGAAGCTCCTCGCCGACAGCATCCGTGAGATCGGCATGGACCGCTTCGACAGGATCGCGATAGCGAATACGGATAGGTACCTGTTTGCGTGATGACGCAACCGTGTGCCATGAACGAGACGAAACGACCAACACCCAATCCGGCCATGAGAGCGTTATTCTCCATTTGCTTGACGACATTGCCTTGCATGCTCTTTGGGCAAGCCGCTGGCAAGGACACCACCTATCTCGATTTCGTTGGTGCAGGCAACGTTCAACGCAGCCTCGACAACGGCGAAGGCCTACCGGCGAGCACAGGCCTGGGCGTGGTGCTCGATGAATACCATCGGAAGAAGCAGATATTCGGTGGCACGGTTGACCGCGTGCGGTTCAGCGGGCAGATCAACGTGGCGAATACCGACGACTCGCTCACCATCACCTATGGAAGCAATGGAGTCGAGAACCCTAGTCTGGTGGGCGAGGCGATCATGACGCCGCTGGTCGGTCGGCGGGCGGTGGACCTGGATCTGATGGTCTTCTTCTCGGATACCGTGAGGCGAACAAAGAAGGACGGGACTAGCATCTCACGGCCGGTTGCGCTCTGGCGATCGCTCATCACGGGGATCCAGGTCAAGTACACTGGATCGAACCGTCTGCTCGTGGACAGCGCCGGAAGCGTGAAGAGCACCATCAATGCCTTGCGATTCCGGGTCTTCCACGATATCCTGGGTCGCGACTACAACCACGACTACAATGTGCTGATCGGTGCGGGCTGGGGGTTCAATTCCCTGCGCGGCGATGTCGCCCAGAAAGGCAATGAGGCATTCCGCAAGGACATCCTCGGCACAAAGAACCTCTTCTATGGCGGCATCGAGGTATTCGCCATGTTCCGGATCAAGAACATCCGGGCGGAGTTCTCATACACCTGGCTTGACGCGGGAGGAAATGTGGCCGGTCTCAGCGGCAGCCGCATGGTCACCACCATCAGCTTCGTCGGAGGCTTTCCTGTGCAGCTGAGCGCGAAGAAGAAGACCTGACCCCATTCCTTGCAACCACCCCAACATCCCCAAGACCATGAGCAACCGCATCCTGAATTGCGTGCCTTCTCAAGCCACTGAACGTGACTGGACCATTCGCACGGCTGCCGCTTCCGGTGCCGTGCGTGCCGCAGCCGCTCCGCCTCCTGCCAAGGACCTGCGCGCCAGCTGGTGGAGCATCGGCAACCAAGGCGATACCGGATCCTGCGTGGGATGGGCCTGCGCCGACAGCGTGCTGCGCTGGCATTTGGTGAAAGCCGGCCGGTTGGCGCAGGACAAGAAGCTCAGCGTGCGGTTCACATGGATGGCCGCCAAGGAGACCGATGAGTTCACCTCCGCGCCCACGGCTTTCATCGAAAGCGATGGCACCAGTCTCAAAGCGGCTCTCGATGTGTCACGCAAATACGGCAGCGTGCTCGACTCCGTGCTGCCCTTTGGCAGCGGCCGACTCTACGACAACGAGACCGATGTCTTCTACGCCACCGCCGCGCGCGGCAAGATCATGTCATACTTCAACCTGGGCCGGGACCTCACCGCATGGCGCCGTTGGCTCGCCACCCAGGGTCCGATACTCACCCGGCTTGATGTGGATGACACCTTCTATGATGCTCCGACCAGCGGCAAGCTCAAGAAATACAAGCCAAGCACGGCTGACGGCGGCCATGCCGTGGCATTCGTCGGTTATACCAAGGACCACTTCATCGTGCGTAACAGCTGGGGCACGGGATGGGGCGACAAGGGATTCGCGTATGCCAGCAACGCCTATGCGAAGGCCGCGTTCACCGAAGCGTACGGTGTGATCCTTTGAACGGCTCTCCAGCTTATTCACCCAGCACAGCGAACCAAAGCACCATGAACAGGATGATCCACGGGATCCTGGCATGGGCCTCAGGGTCGATGACCACGTTGTTCTTGGGCGCGCTCCACGCTCAAACCCATCGAGGGCTGCATGAAACCGACGACATCACCTATCGGGTGAACCTCGTCAGCGATGTGAAGACGAAGGGCCCGTCGATAGCGGAAGCTGCTGCGAGACCTGGACGCCCCAGGCACCTTCGTGCCGCTGGTTGCCAAGCCAGGTGCTCGCGCAGTGCGCCGATGATGAATCGACAGCACCACCCTTGATCAAGCACGAATACGCTTAACCATGCCAAACCACCACCCGCAGGATGCTCAGCCCATGGTGGGCTGGTTCGATCCGCGCCAACTCATGAGCACGGGCATCGAGGTGGCCGTGAGCACCGTGGTGGGCCGGCACAGCGATCACCGCCTCATGGAGGCCGTAATCACCCCCAAGCACGAGCCGCCTAACGATTATACTACCTACCACCAAGAGCCGGCGCAATATGAGAAGCTGATCAGCAACGGCATTCCCCGTGAGGAGATCTGGCTCGACTACCTGGCTGATACCGGCGATGGCTGGGACAGCACCTTCGCCGTGGCCACCGCATTGGCCCGGCCAACGATCGTAGCCGATGCACATGGCGGGCAGGTGGAGACCAAACGCGGTGATGTGCTCATCATGGGCGGGGACGAGGTGTACCCGACCGCCAACCGCAAGGAGTACAAGCGGCGCTTGGTGCTGCCTTTCGAGACGGCGCTGAAAGAATTGAAACAGGGCAACCCGCACGTGTACGCCATCCCCGGCAATCACGATTGGTACGATAGCCTGGTCTCCTTCACGCGCGTGTTCATCGGCAAGGAGTGGGTGGGGGCCTGGTTCGCTCCGCAGGATCGCAGCTACTTCGCCCTCAAGCTGCCGCATGGCTGGTGGCTGCTGGGGGTCGATACGCAATTGGGCAGTGACATCGACGCCATGCAGGTGGAGTATTTCGAGAAGGCCATTGAAGGGATGGGCCCGGATGATCGGGTGATCCTCTGCTGCGCCGAGCCGCAATGGGTGTTCGAGAAGTATTACAGCAAGTACGATGCAGAGGTGTACAGCGATAGCAACCTGGCCTATCTCACACGCGATGTGCTCAAAGGGCGTGTGCGCGTGCTCGTGGCCGGCGACCTGCACCATTACCGCCGCCATGCCAACGCCCTCGGCGTACAGAAGATCACCTGCGGCGGCGGCGGCGCTTTCCTGCACCCCACGCATGCGCCCGATGCCGATACGCTTCCCGGCGACAAGCCCAAGCTGGTTGGAGGCCGTCCTGGCCCGCCTTATGAGCTCCAATGCGCGTATCCCGACAAGGCTGAATCGAGGCGACTGACCTGGCGCAATCTCCTATTCCCATGGTACAACCCATGGTTCGGCCTCTTCATCGGATTCGTTTACTTCCTTGCGGCATGGGCCTTCATGCTGCCCACCACGGATATCGCGCATGCGGTTCTGGGCGAGTACCTCGTGGGGGTCAGCCAAATGCTCATCACGCGCCCTGCCGCCAGCTTCTGGGCCATGATCATGCTGGGCGGTTGGATCTTCTTCACTGACACGCACAGCAGGCTCTACCGCTGGTTCGCTGGCGGCGCGCACGGGCTGGCGCACCTCATGGCGGTCTTCGTGGCTGGTTGGTGGGCCGCACAGCTAACGGACCAGATCGCTTGGGCGCGGGGATCGGCTGCCGCGGAGTTCGGCCTTCGCGCGCTCTTCATCTTCGGCATCAGCGGATTGCTCGGCTCCGTGATCATGGGCCTCTACCTGCTGGTCTCGCTCAACGTCTTCGGCCGCCACTACAATGAGGCTTTCTCCTCACTCGCAATTGCGGACTACAAGAGCTTCCTTCGCTTCCGCATCGATCCGCAGGGAAAGCTCACGATCTACCCATTCAAGATCCACCGGGTGCCGCGTAAGTGGAAGGAGCAACGCGGCCAGAGCCCCGCTTGGCAACCGGCTGAGGGCAGCGTGAAGGTGGAATTGATCGAGGAGCCGATCACGGTGGAGCGAGGCATGGCCTGATCGATCCTGAAGAATGGTTCCGCAAAGACCGGCCGCATGAATGATCTGCTGAGCGCATTGAAGGAGCAAGTGAAGCTCTGGTTCACCACCACGGGCCAGTTGCTCAGGGATCCCGCGGCATTCGCGAATGCCCATGGCAAGCACGAAGGCACGGCCAAGCATTTCAACCCGCACTACTACCTGGCAGTCGGGCTATTCGTGGCCTTCCAGTTCCTGTTCGTGATCGCGGCCAGCTCCACCAACTATGATTCGGCCCTAGGCCATGATCACGTGACCAAGGCGGCCGATGATGTGCTCGCTTCATTGAACACGTCCAGCTTCGCACAGATCATAATCCCATTGCTGCTGCCTTTCGGATTGATCCTGCTCTTCTACTGGGGCTCCGTGTGGTTGCTCTACCGCCAGCATCCGGACGCGCGCCGTGCGCAGATGCACATGCTCTTGTACTACGGCGCCCTCTGCCTGCTCGTGCCCCCCTTCGTGCTCTTCACCATCAACCTGATGGCCAACCGGCTCTTCCAATTGGGCGTTCCCCTGATGGCCGAGGATGTCTTCAGCAGCCTGCTCGGATGGGGACTTGCCATTTCTGTCATGCTGATCGCTGCGCTGGTCGTTTACGCCATAGCCGCCGTGCACCGGAAGTCGGATGCTGACCCTAACGGTCCACCGAGGCGGCTGTTCGCGCGGTGGGTCCTTTACCCGATCCTGCTGCCGCTGCCCCTGCTGGTCATGCTCGGTTTCCTCATGCGCGATGGTGCGTTCTCGCGGCAACAGACCACCACGCAGGAAACGCCAAGAGTGCAGGCCTCCCCTGCACGAGCCAATCGCGCTACACCGGATTGCCGGCTCAGGAGCTTTGAGCTCGATCCGGGATTCTCGCGAAGCCAGGTGGATTCAACGCGGCGCTACTTCACATCCGACAGGATCCATTGCTACAACACCGGCAAAGTCCCGCTTCTGCTGAACAGGCAAGATTCAGTCTTGGGTGCGCCTCATAACGGAAAGTCCGGCACCGATGCCCATGGCCCCGAAACCGAAGGCTTCACGTTCATCATCTCCTCGTGGCAATCACCGGAGGAGGACTTTTTACTGCTGCCGCCCGGTGAGAGCCGATGGGTGCGCCTCACCCTCGAGGAGGCCACCATCAACAAGGCCATGCTCAGCCAACCGAATTGGCTCTGCGCCCGCCTGCGATTCGTGCCCTTCAGCGCCGATGAATCAGAGCCGGAGCCATCGATGCTCGAGTACCAGATATTCTTGAACTAGGATCAGGATGCGACCCCCTAACCGATCATCCATTGCCATCTCGATCTGTGCGTTGCTATGCACGGCAGGGAGCCTCCTCGCTCAAGAGGATATGGTTTCATTCAAGGTCGAGATCCAGGTGATCGACGATAGCACCAGCACCAAGGTGCCGGATCTGGCCTTGCTGCTCGCCGACGAGGACGGCTCGGGCATGATCGCCTCCCCCGCACAAGTCAGAACCAGCGAAGCAGGCAGGATCCGCGTGCAGCTCACCGATACGGTGAAGAAGAAATGGCTTGTGAAACGCGATCCCCGGCTCAGCATTGGGCTGGATAAGGCGCGGTTTCCCGATGGGCGTGTGGTCATGCTCGATTCGCCCGATGAAGCCTTGGTGACCTTCGAGCGAGCCGGGCAGCAGCCCGCGCGGATCAAGATCGCCAGCGTCGGAACACGAATCATCACGCTCACGGTCAGGGTCACCGGCGTGCCGCTGCCCTGCGAATGGGTGCTCTCCGACCAAGAGACCGCCGGCCCATGCGTGAACGATGTCCGCCGCTTCACGCGCGAATTCGTGCCTGCCGTCGCGGGGTGCCAGCCAACCGGAAGGCCAGCTGCGCAAACCCGTGAGGCACCGTGCTGCCTATGGGTGCCCGGCCAGCCTGCGTTCAGCGCCTGCGTGGAAGGGAGCCGCACGCGCACCACGCCTTACGTGAGCAGCGTGAGCGGCTGCGTCCCGGCGGAGAACAAGCCTGTTGACGAAGTCGCACCGGCCCCATGCAGCTGCGAATGGGTGCCTGGGCCACCAGAGGTCGGTCGCTGCGTGAACGGCAGCCGTACCGTAACGGCTCAATTCGTTGCCGCATGGCCGGAATGCGACCCGCCTGGTCCGCGCCCGGCTGCTGTCACTCGTCGTGAGCGTTGCGGCTGTCAATGGGTGATCGGCCCCGAGAAGCGTGGCGAGTGCATCGATGGCACCCGGACAATCGCCTCGATGTTCGTGAGCGATGCTGCCGATTGCACGCCCGATGCGCCACGTCCGGAACCTGTGAAGCGCACTGAAGTATGTGGTCCGTGCCGGTGGATGCTTGGCACCGAGGATGCCGGCGAATGCGTGAATGGCATGTGGACTTTCCGCACGCCTTACGTCAGGACCCCCGCAGGCTGCAGCACCAAAGCGGACCGGCCGGCCGATCGCATCCGAAGGGAGGTGCGGCCGTGCCAAGGATCGGACACCCTCAGTGGGTTGGATACCTCATCAGCATCCAATCGGCTTAAGGAGCGCATGGAATTCCGCTTCACCGCAGGCTCGGCCGATCCAGGTGCAGCGACCCAAGCGGATTTGAGGCGCGCGCTGGAAGCGCTCAATGCGGACCAATGGCTCCTGATCACGGGCCACGCCGATGAGCAAGGAAGCCATGCGGACAACTACCAGCTCGCGCTTGCACGCGCAAACGCCATCGCGCGGATGTGCTACATGCTGGGCATTGCCCCCGATCGCGTGCAGGTGCTGGTGTTCGGTGGGTACCCGATCAGCGGGCTTGCCGAATCCGGTCAGTTGAACCGCATGGTCACCGTGATGATCATGCCCGGCGAACCATAGTGCCGGGAGCGATGCGCGAATGGTGACTCGGAGTGGAGCACCCACTGAGTGTCCTGTTGCGAGTCATTCAACAGCGTGGCTTGTCGCCCTCTTCTCGTGCGAGAATCCAGATGCAGCGCTCACCTGCGTCGCCGGCCTCCAAGTTCATCCAGGAACGCGTTGCACCACGTTTCTCCCTCACACCCCCGCCGCCTGCACGTGCATCCAATCGAAGTTGCGGTGGCGGCCGAGGCTGGTCCATCCTTCTTCTTCCCAGCAACGCCACCAGGGCTCGTACTCTGGTCGTGCGAGCGTGGCGCGGTCGCGGCCCCAGTTCAGCTGGTTATTGGCGGGGTCGTAATCGAGTGCGATGCCCCAGGCGTGGGTGCTTCTGCGCTTGCCGCCGCGCATGGGGCGGTCGTTGTAGCAGCCGCCGTATTGGTCGAGGCGCAGGCGGCGGATCTCGTCGGGCCCATAGATGCGAAGCACCTTGGTGAGCACGCGCTCCAGGCTGTCCTTCACCATGCGGTGGCAGCGGATGGTGCGAACCTGTTGCGTGGGCGCCCAGGAGAGGTAATGCGCGAAGGGCGGGGTGAGTGAGACCAAACTTGTGCCCGGTGCGCCGTAGTAGGCTGTGAGATCCGCATCGCGGGTGCCTTGACGCGGCCAGTGGTTGCGGGTGCCGAGCTCGATCTCTTCCGGCCGAGTGTTCGGCGGCGGGTGGCCATGGGAGAGCCTGTAGAGGTGGTCGTCGTAGGTGGTCTGCGTCTGATCGCCCCATAGCCCATCCACGTCGCGGCCGGAGAGGCCAATGCGTTGCTGGATGAAAGCGATGACTTTGCGGGCCAGCGGCCACGATGCCGCGATGCCCGGCCTGCCGCTGAGCGCCGCGCCCATCTCACTGTTGAGCAGCCCATCTGTTGGGCCGGTGTAGCGCTTGCGAGGCAAATGTTCCTGAGCGAATCGGATGGCAGAGCTATCGAGCGGCATGGATGTGGGTTCGGGCAACCGGGTATCTAGATGCGCAGGTGACCGATCGAAGGTCAATGATGGAGCGCTTCCATCCAAGCAGAGAGGGGGGTTGTTTTCGACCCCCCCTATCCGACCAGGCCCCACTTGTAGGCGAAGATCACCAGGCCGGCCTTGCTCTTGATGCCGAACTTGTGGAAGATGCGCTCGCGATAGCCATTCACGGTATTGAGCGCTACGGCCATCTGGTTGGCCACTTCATCGTAGGTGGGCTCGCTCTCCTGGCAGACCCGGCGTATGAATTCGAGTTCGCGCTGGCTCATGCTGCCCACCACGCGCAGGCGCTCTGCTTCAAAGGCGCTTGGGGTCATCGATTGTCCGTGCTCCACAAGGTCCTCATTGATGTATTGCCCGATGATGGCCACTTGCTGCAGGGCCTCACTGAACAGGCCCCGGCTCACGTTCTTCGGCAGGAACCCGCATGCCCCGGCTCGCAGCGCCTTGGACATGGTCACTTCATCGCGGTCGAAGGTGAGGGCAAGCGCTCGCGTCTGCGGCTGGTTCTCGCGGATCCAGCGGATGGTGTCGAAGCCGTCCATCACGGGCATGTGCAGGTCCACCACGGCCACGGCCACGAGGGGCCCGTTGCTCATGGCGTTCACGTACTCCTGGCCATTGGAGGCCTGCAGCACCACGTCGTAGCCGCCGATCAGTCCGATCATATCGGCCAAGGCATTGCGGAAAAGGGTGTGGTCATCGACCAGAGCGATGGGGACCTTCATGCTCGATTCGTGGGCACGTAAATAGCGATTCTCATTCGAGCAGGTCCCAGCGCATGGCGAAGAGCACCAGCCCGGTCTTGCTCTTCACGCCGAGCTTCTCGAAGAGCTGGGACCGCAGGTAGTCGATGGATCGACGATGGATGCCCATGGTGTCGGCCATTTGCTCATAGGTGAATTCACGCTCATCGCATACCAGCCGGAGCAGGGTCATCTCGCGCTGGGTCAGGCGCGCCATCAGGGCGGCTCGCTGGCGCTCGGATGGAGTGAGCTTGTCGGGGTTGCGCTCAAGGCTTTCCTGCACGGTTTCGCTGGTGTAGTAGCCGGTGAGCCGGATGCTGTCCAGTGCGAGCTTCAGGACTTCGGGCCTCGTGCTCTTGAGCAGGTAGCCGCGGGCCCCAGCTCGCACGGCCCTCAGGATGGCTTCATCGCTGGCCTCAAAGGTGAGTGCCATGGGCAGGATATCGGGCCGGTGCTCGTTGAGCCAGGCAATGGTGGCCCAGCCGTCCATCACCGGCATGTTCAGGTCAACGATGGCCAGCTCAGGGGGCTCACTGGTGGTTTCCAGCCCAGCGATCAGTTCACCGCCATGCGCCGCCTCGAGGATCACCTGGTATTCGCTGAACGAATTCACCGTGGCGGCCAAGCCAGCGCGCACCAGGTGATGGTCATCGACAAGTGCAACGCGATGCTTCATGTTTCAAGTGCGCGGATCATCCAGCCGCTCTGCTGATCGTCGGGGTCGGGGAGTACCGTGTAGCCGAACAGGTTGCATCGTTTGTTCAGCGTGTCGAGCAAGGCTGGTTCGTGGTGCGATCCTGGTTCGGGGCCTGTTCCACCGAGGTGGAAGCTGAGCCGGAGAGGGCCGCTCGCATCCAGGGTGATGGTCAGCTTCTCCGCGCCCGGTCGATGCAGTGCCATGCCCATCAGGCTCTGGCAGCAGTGATAGAGCACCACGCGCTCATCGGCGGATAAGGTGGGCGGGAGGCCGATCTCCTTCATTGAGGCCTGCACGCGCTCTAAGCGAACAAGCCGGTCGGCGTCAAGCGCGAGGACCTCTCCGAGCGTCATCTCATGGCCCAGGCCGCTGCGCAGCGCGCGCACAGTGAGCTGAAGCTCGGGAATGGCGTGGTCAAGGGATTCTTCGCAGGATTTGATCCGTGGATCCGGGTTCATGGCATAAGCGCTGCGCGCCATCAGCTGGGCCAAACTGAGGGACTGGCCTACGATCTCGTGCAGGGCCTTCGCCGCTGCTCGCATGTTCTGGCTGGCAATCGCGCCTTGGGCTTCGGACAGGGCGATTGCCCGGTTCATTTCAAGTTGGGCGTCGGCCAAGGCCTGGCGGGTGCTCCAAAGCGCTGCGGTCAGCCCGATCACCAGCAAGAGAATCGCACTGGCCGCGATCGAGAGCCACGTGTACGACTGCAAGGCGATCACAGCGATCATGTTGCACCGGCGTGGGGCGCAAAGTGGGAAAGCCGCTGGTGATCATGAAATCCGAAGGGGGGTCATTTTCGACCGGGTGGTGCAACTAGGATTCGCCGTGGCCGAAGCGACCGCATGAAAGACGGATTCCGAAGACGCCCCGTGCATGGCGCCGGGTGGCATGGCGTCGGCAGCCCGGCCAAGGAGCGATTCAGAGCAGGTCGCGAAGCGCTGCCTCTAGGGAGGCATAGCGCGGGCTCGGCTGAAGCGGCCGCTCAGTGCCCAAGGGCGACCCTTCGGTGAGAAGGCCCGCCATCTCGCCCAGGACGGCTCTGAGCGCAAAGCCCGGCACAGCTGGCAGGAACATCGGCCTACCCAACGCGCGCGCAATGCTTCGCATGAACCCGGCATTCGTGGCATTGCCGCCGACGATGTTGTACGCGCCCCGCATCCGATCATCCTGCAAGGCGCGCAGGTAGGCTTGAACGAGGTCCTCAATATGGACCCAGGGCATCCATTGCCTCCCGCTGCCCAGCGATGCGGCCAAGCCCCAACGCACGGGCATGGCCAGTTTCGGCAAAGCGCCGCCTTCACGGGCCAGCACCACGGGCGTGCGCAACTTCACCACGCGGCTTAGCGCGCCCCATTCATCCACGGCGCGCTCCCATTCCACCGTGATCCGCGCAATGGTATCGGTGCCCGGCGGATCGTTCTCGGTGAACGGCTCATCGCGCGTGACCGCGCCATAATAGCCCGAGCCCGATGCGCTCACGAAGCACTCGGGCGCGCATCCGTTCTCGCGCGCGGCGCGCAGCAGCAAGCGAGCGGAATCGGCACGGCTGGCGACCAGGTCGGCAACGCGCGCCTTCGTCCAACGCTTGTCCGCGATGCTGGCACCGGCCAAGTGAACGATGCGGTCGGTACCGCGCAGCGCTTCCGGATCGATACGGCCCTGCCCCACATCCCATGCGAATGCGCGCACGCCGTCGCGTGCTCCGGCACGGCGGCTGAGCCAGCGCACCTCGTGGCCTTGGCTGATGAGGGCCCGGGTGAGCCTCCTTCCGATCAGGCCGCTTCCGCCGGTGATGAGCACGATGGCCATGGCCGCTAAACAACAACGGGCGCCGAAGGATCGGCGCCCGTTGACAATTCGTTCGATCCGATCAACGGAGCAGCTCGAATCGCTGCACGTGTATCGATCCGTCAGCGTGCCAGAGCTTCAGCGCATAGGTGCCATTGGCCAAGTGCGCCGGCAAGGTGACCGTGCTGAACCCAGCTCCCAGCTGCACGCTCCATACCGACCGCCCCGAGGCCTCGATCGCTTCCGCCCTTGATGCGCGGTCAACCCGGATATAAAGCAGGCCTTCGCTCGGATTAGGATGCAGGGATGCGCGCTGCCTGGATTCGGCAACCCCAAGGGTGAGGCAATAGGGGTCGCTCGGATCCACGAAGTTCACGCGCACGCACGCCGTGTCGGCGCCGCACTGCGGATGAGCCACCACGTAACAGTAATCGCCTTCGGAATTCATGGTGGGGTCGAATGTGCTGGAGGCCGGTTCGTCCTCAAAGAACCACGCGCCGCCGGGGTCGGGCGTTCCGATCAGCGAATCGAGCAGGTTGAATGCATCCTGCTGGGTGCAAACAAGGATGGAGGTCGATTCACCGGCTTCGGGATCCGGCAATTCGTTCACGGTGAATACGGCCTCATCGCTGCCGCAGGCGTTGCTCACGGTATAGGTGTACTCACCGGGTGCGTTCACCTCCGGGCCGTTGCTCCAGACTCCGCCACTCACACCGGTCACGTAAACGGAGAGGTCCACCTCGCCGTCCGCGCAGATCTCCACGGTCGCATCCGTGCCAGCGTCGGGTGCCGTGCCCGCCACCACATCAATCACGGCGCTGTCCTCGCCACACGCGCCTTGAACCATGTAGGTGTAGGTGCCCAATGCGCTCACCAAGGGGCCATCGCTCCAGGAGCCGCCAAGTTCGCCCGTGAGGAAATCATTCAGGTCGATGGTCTCTCCGGGGCAGAGCGGAACGGTGGCGTCGGCGCCCGCGCCAGCGTTGGCGAGCACCGTAATGGCGTAGGTGAAAACCTGTGTGCCGACCACCGGGCATGCATCATCGGAAGCGGTGATGGTGAACAGGTAGGTCCCGGAAGGAGCCGAGCCATCGAGGCAGATCGTGGCCGATGCGGGATTCCCCGGCAACAGTTCAATGCCCCCGCCCGGAATGCCGAAGTTGCTTTCGAGGCTCACGGTCTGCACGGCATCGGCATCGGAGATGGCCACGCTGAAGCAGCCGGTCCCGCAGGCGTTGAGGGCGTATGGCCCTGTTGCGGCCAGCGCCCCATCGATGTTCTCCGCGACGCCGCTGGCCGCATCGGGCACGTTGTTATCGCACGCCTGGGCAATGAAGGGGAAGTCGCGCATGATGGTGCCGCGCCAGGTGCCATTGGCGTCACGCACTTCAATGGCGATCACGCACACGATGTAGCCCTGTCCCAGCGGTGTGAAGGAGATCTGGCCGGTAAGGCTGTCGATTGCGAGGCCGGTGTACGGTTCTGGGCCGGTGAACGGCGATTGGTAGCCTACGGATTGGATGTCGAGGTTCAGCGGATCGGCATTGAGCAGGCGGCGCGCTTCGATCAGGCGGAAGCGCAGGTCCTGTCCTTGCGTGAAGACCACGCCGGGGTCGTAGCTCACCGGCTGGTTCACGCACACCAGCGGCGGAACATCGTCGCTGAAGGTCGGGTAGTCGATGCAATTGCCGCCCTGGTTGTTCACCAGCGCTTCGATGTAGATGCCCTGCGAGCCCTGCACGTTCAGCGCCGGGAAGCGGCAGCAGGTGCTCCAGTAGATGCGCCAGAAATTGCATGGGCTGAGGAAGACGGTGGTGCGGTAGGTGTACTCCTCGATGCCGATGAGGGCGCCGCCATTGCAGGTGGTCTGATCGGCCTGGCTCTCGCATACCGGCGACACGTTGGCTACGGAGATCAACGGGATGTTATCAAGCTCGAAGGTGACGCCGCAGGAGCTGACGAAACCGACGGATTGGTCGATCATGGGCACCCCGGTGCATTCGCGCCAGAGCTTCAGGGTGATCTCGTGCTGGTTTCCGCTGATGCAGCGCACGGAGATGTTGCCGCCGGGCAGGTGCTCGGCTAGGGCCGGCAGGGCCCAAAGGAGAAGGGAAAGGGTAAGGATGCGCATGTGCCCAGGTTTTAAGGATCGCCAATGTAGAAAAGCATGGCGCACTTCCAACCCCAAGGCTCGGCCTGGATCGGTAACAGGTGCTGGGCGCAACCCTGAGCGCGACGCCTAGCGCGCCCGCTCGATCGCCTTCAGGTCCTCTTCGATGAAGCCTTCCTTCTTGCCGAAGATGGCCGCATCGTCGCGCAGGTACAGGAGCTCGCCGGTACCGGCATTGAACACGCGCTTGAAGCAGTGCTTGTTCTTGTGGTCGCCCGCGGTGATCACGGCGTCGCTCACGGCCCTGGTGCGATCCTGGGCTTCAACGGCCGCAATCGGATCGCCGATGCTGAAGGGCGAGGTGTACTGTGCCTTGATGGCATCGGCGCCCGGCAGGCTCTTGTCCAGGTGGTCCTTGCTGAACACCAGTTCCGTTTCGCGGACCAGGCGCGTGCGCCCGGCATAAAGGCGGTCGGCGGTGGTCTTGTCAGTGATCCGGCCGGCCTCCACTTGCTTGAGGTAATCCTGCAAGTGCTTCACATACAAGGTGATCATCGCGGCGGCCTTCCCATCGGCAATGGCCTTGGGGTCGATCAGGACCGAAGCGAGCTCCTGCTCGGCGCCGATGCTCGTGAAGCAGTTGTCGGTCTGCTGAAGCACATCGCCCTTCTTCTGCTTCCATCCCTTCACCACGGCGATGAAGGTGCCCTCGAACTTCACCGGGTCCACGCGCCGCGTCTTCATCAGGTAGAGCTTGTCGGCGCTGATGGGCTGCATGCCCAGATCGGCTACGGTGATGAAATCCACGGCTGCATTGAATTTCCAATCGGCCTTAACCGCGTCCATCACGGTGCGGTTGTACGGCGAGTCGCCGGCGTCGAGCACCACGACCAGCGGAAGCGCCTTCGCGGCCTTCACCACGGAGGCGTCGAAGCTGCCATACTGCGGGAAGGCGATGAGTGGTGCGGCGAGGAGCGTGACGATGATCGATCGGAGGTGCATGCGTTCTGTTTTTTCTGCGCCGGGCGAAAGTAGTGCCGCCATGCACGGACCTTTGCCGGCATGGGCGAGGAGGCCAACACATCGCTGTCGAAAGGGGAGGAGGACGGCCTGCGCCTCTGGCTCGATCGCGCCGAAGTGCTCAGCTCAACCGTTGCGCAGCTCCGCAAGGACCTTGCGCTCGATGCCGTGGAGCTGCCGGATCCGCCGGTTGGCGAAGAGGCCTTCGAGCTCTTGCGCGCGCAGGTGCTCACCGCGCTGGGGAATTGGCAGCGATTGAGCCCATCTTCCTTCTCCCGCGCTATCAACCGCATTGACCTCTCCGAGCGTCAGGTGAATGCCGCCATGGACCGCGGCGGGCTGCATGAATTGGCCGGCATCATCGTGCAACGGGCCCTGCTGAAGGTGCTCTCGAGGCTGCGGCACGCAGGGCGGTATTAGCTCAGACCAGCCCGGGTTCCGCAAAGGCTTGCACGCTGTTGACAACAACCGGTCATTCCAGGCGGAGCGAGGGAACAACCTTCAACCGCCATTCTACCTTCGCCGCCGGATGGACAAGCTTTCCTACCTGAGCAACGTCGATAGCGCCTGGCTCGACGACTTGTACCAGCAATACCTGAAGGACCCTGCCAGCGTGGAGACCGGTTGGGCCCGCTTCTTCGAGGGATTCGAGTTCGCCCGCGCCTTGGAGGGCGGCAGCATCGAATCAGGGGCCCCCGCAGCTCCGGCTCCGGGCGGAAACGACCGCTTCGAGAAGGAGTTCCGCGTCATCGAGCTCGTCAACGGCTATCGGCAGCGGGGTCATCTCTTCACCGATACCAATCCGGTCCGTGACCGCCGCACGTATTCGCCCACGCTCGACATTGAGCACTTCGGGCTGACTTCCGCTGACCTCGACACGGTCTTCAGCGCAGGCAACGAGGTGGGCATCGGGCCAGCCAGGCTCCGCGACATCATCGACCTGCTCAAGCAGACCTATTGCCAGAGCGTGGGCGCGGAGTTCAAGTTCATCCGCAACCCGGAGAAGGTGAAGTGGCTGCAGCAACGCATGGAGAGCGTCCGCAACACGCCCGAATTCACCATCGATCAGAAGAAGGAGATCCTTGAGAAGCTCAATGAGGCCGTTGTCTTCGAGCGCTTCCTCGGCAAGAAGTTCATCGGGCAGAAGCGCTTCAGCATCGAAGGCGCCGAGGCGCTGATCCCCGCGCTCGACACCGTGATCGAGCACGGCGCCGAGCTGGGCATCACCGAGTACGTGATCGGCATGGCGCACCGCGGCCGCCTCAACGTGCTGGCCAACACCCTGCGCAAGAGCTACGACCAGATCTTCTCCGAATTCGAGGGCAAGGACTACGACGATGAGCTGGTGGAGGGCGACGTGAAGTACCACATGGGCTACAGCAGCGTGCTGAGGACCAACACCGGCAAGGAAGTTCGGCTGACGCTCGCCCCGAACCCCAGCCATCTGGAGACGGTGGGCCCCATCATGCAGGGCATCTCGCGCGCCATCATCGAGCACGACGACAACTTCGCCAAGGGCATCACCGCGCCGATCATCATACACGGCGATGCCGCCGTGGCCGGCCAGGGCGTGGTGTACGAAGTGGCGCAGATGGCCGGCCTCAAGGCCTATGAGGTCGGCGGCACCATCCACATCGTGGTGAATAACCAGGTGGGCTTCACCACCAACTACATCGATGCGCGCACCAGCACCTATTGCACCGATGTGGCCAAGGTGACGCAGTGCCCGGTCTTCCACGTGAACGGCGACGATGCCGAGGCCGTGGCCTATACCATGAAGCTGGCGATGGACTACCGCCAGAAGTACGGCACCGACATCTGGGTTGATATCCTCTGCTACCGCAAGCACGGTCATAACGAGGGCGATGAGCCCAAGTTCACCCAGCCGTTGCTCTACAAGAGGATCCAGGCGCACCCCGATCCACGGAAGATCTACATCGACAAGCTCAAGAGCAGCGGCGTGCATGAAGCCGAAGAGCTGGCCGCCGAGATGGAGTCATCCTTCATGGCCATGCTTAACGCTCGGCTCGATGAAGCCAAGCAGGTGCGCGTGGGCAGGATCACCAACTTCCTCGAGGAGCGCTGGAAGGGCTTCAAGACCGCAGGCCCGAAGGATTTCCTGCGCTCGCCGGAGACCGGGGTGCCCATGGAGGCCTTGCAGCTCATCGGTGAAAAGCTGAGCGCGCTGCATCCTGACGGCAAGAAGTTCTTCAGCAAGCTGGAGAAGATACTCGGCGACCGCAAGAGGATGATGGAAGCGGGGGTGATCGATTGGAGCATGGGTGAGCTGCTCGCCTATGGATCGCTGCTGCTCGAGGGCCATCCGGTTCGCATGACCGGCCAGGATGTGGAGCGCGGCACCTTCAGCCACCGCCACGCCGTGGTGAAGGTGGAGGACAGCGAGGAGGAGTACATCCACCTGAAGCACATCCGCGAAGGGCAGGCGCTCCTGCAGATCTACAACTCGCTGCTGAGCGAGTACGCCGTGCTGGGCTTCGAGTTCGGTTATGCGCTGGCAAGGCCCAACTCGCTCACCATCTGGGAAGCGCAATTCGGTGATTTCGTGAACGGCGCGCAGATCGTGCTGGATCAGTACCTCTGCTGCGCGGAGGAGAAGTGGGGCACCCAGAATGGCGTGGTGCTCCTGCTGCCGCACGGCTATGAAGGTCAGGGCGCCGAGCACAGCAGCGCGCGCATGGAGCGCTTCCTCCAGAGTTGCGCCGATGAGAACATGGTGGTGGTGAACTGCACCACGCCCGCCAACTTCTTCCATGCGCTGCGCCGCCAGTTGAAGTGGGAGTTCCGCAAGCCATTGGTGGTCTTCAGCCCCAAGAGCCTCTTGCGCCACCCCAAGTGCGTGAGCAAGCTGGAGGATCTCGCGAAGGGGGCTTTCCAGGAACTGATCGACGACGCCGCAGCCGAAGCCAAGCAGGTGCGCACGGTGGTCTTCACGCAGGGCAAGATCCACTACGAGCTGGCCGCCCATCGCGAGGAGAAGGCCATCGCCGACACCGCGCTCGTGCGCATTGAGCAGCTGCATCCGCTGCCTGCCGACCAGATGCGCGCAGTGATCAAGAAGTACGCGAAGGCGGAGCGCTTCCTCTGGGTGCAAGAGGAGCCGAAGAACATGGGCGCGTGGAGCCACATCGTCATGCACTTCCCCGAAATCAGTTGGGAGGTGATCGCCAGGCCCGCCAGCGGAGCCCCCGCCACCGGCAGCAGCAAGCGCAGCGCGAAACAGCAGGCCGAAATCATCGAGAAGGCGTTCGCGCCGATCGCTTCAAAGCAGAAGAAGGCCGCAACTGCGAAAGCAAAAGCCTGAACAAGACACAAGACTCAAGACACAAGACTCAAGCACCACCAAGCACTCGAACCTTGACACTTGAGTCTTGTGACTTGTGACTTGGGTCTTCAACCACGAACCCCCATGGCCATCGTCGAGATCAAAGTCCCCAGCCCCGGAGAGAGCATCAGCGAAGTGCGCATCGCGCGATGGAACGTGCAGGATGGCGATGTGGTGAACAAGGACCAGGTGCTGGGCGAGATCGACAGCGACAAGGCCACCCTGGAGGTGATCGCCGAGGAGGCCGGGAAAGTGAAGCTCCTCGCTGCCGCTGATGCCGAAGTGAAGGTGGGCGATGTGGTGGTGACGATCGATACGAGCGTGAAACCAGAAGCGAAGCCCAAGGAGCAGGCGCAAGCGCAGGAGGCAAAGAAGTCCGCACCAAGCGTTGCGCCTGCCCCTGCTCCCGCTCTTGTTTCCTCGGCCCATGCGACCCCCGTCGCGAAAGCGATGCTCGATGAGAAGGGTGTGAGCATCGAAAAAGTGAAGGGCAGCGGTCCCAATGGCCGGATCACCAAGAGCGATGTGGCGGCATACGTGGCCGGCGGCGTTAAGGCCGATGCCATCGCGCTGAACGGCTGGGGCGGATCTCGCAACCAGAACCGCCAGAAGATGACCACCCTGCGCAAGAAGGTGGCCGAGCGCTTGGTGGCCGTGAAGAACCAGACCGCCATGCTCACCACCTTCAACGAGGTGGACATGAGCGCGGTGATGGCCCTGAGAGACAAGTACAAAGACAAGTTCAAGGAGGCGCACGGCGTGAACCTCGGCTTCATGAGCTTCTTCACCAAGGCTGTGACAGAGGCCCTGCGCTTGTTCCCAGCGGTGAATGGCCAGATCGATGGCGATGAGCTGGTGACGCACGACTACGCCGACATCGGCATCGCGGTGAGTTCTCCGAAGGGCCTCATGGTGCCTGTGCTGCGCAACGCGGAGAAACTCTCGCTCGCCGAGATCGAAGCGGGCATCAAGGCGTTGGCCGTGAAGGCGCGCGATGGCAAGCTCAGCATCGAGGAGATGACCGGCGGCACCTTCACCATCACCAACGGCGGCGTGTTCGGCAGCATGCTCAGCACACCCATCCTCAACCCGCCGCAGAGCGCCATCCTGGGCATGCACAATATCGTGGAGCGTCCCGTGGCCGTGCATGGGCAGGTCGTCATCCGTCCCATCATGTACGTGGCGCTCAGCTACGATCACCGCATCATCGACGGCAAGGAGAGCGTGAGCTACCTGATGGCCGTGAAGCAGATGATCGAGGATCCGGACAAGATGGTCTTCGGCGGGAAGGATCCGGGGGAGGTGTTGTTGGGATTGTAGGCCGTCCAGCCTCGGCGTGAATCGCTCCGCCGGGCATCCGCCGCCCTTCAATCCTGCTCCGCGCCCCCCGTCTATCTTCGCCGCCCTTCGCACTAGCTGCCTCTTCCCGCATGGACCGCAATTCCGTCATCGGCATCATCCTCATCGTCGCCATCCTCTTCGGCTACACCCTGTGGACCATGCCCACCGAGGAGGAGCGAGCGGCCTTGCAGCGCCGGGCCGATAGCCTGGCCACCGTAGAGGCGGAGAAGCACGCGCGCATCGCTGATGAATCGCTCAAGGCCGATTCCGTCAATGCGATCGCGGCTTCGTCGCCGATCGACACCGCGATCTCGCCTGAGGATCGCGCTCTCGTGGACAGCCTGCGCCACGCGGGCCTGAGCAAGCGCTTCGGCCTGTTCGCGCCGGCCAGCGAGGGCGTTGCAGAGGAGGTCGCCATCGCCAACGACCGCCTGCAGGTCAGCTTCAGCACCAAAGGCGCGCGCCCCACCGTGATGGTGCTGAAGGAGTACAGGACCTACGCGCAGTCCCCGCTGCTGCTGGCCGATCCGGATTCCGGCCGGTACGCCTTCACCTTCCGCGCCGATCAAGGGGACATCAGCACAGAGGACCTCTACTTCAGGGTGGAGAAGATCGATGAGGATGCGGTGCGGTTCATCGCCCCCACATCGAGTGCGGGCAAGGAGCTGCGCATCACCTACCGGCTCGACAGCGCATCGTACTTCCTCCACACTGACTTGGCCTTCGAGGGGATGCGCGACCTGGTGGATCCCGCGTTCTTCCAGTTCAACTGGGAGATCGCCGGCCGCAGCAATGAGAAGCACCAGCCCTCCGAAGCGCAGAAGTGCGGCATCTACTACAAGTACTTCACCGACGACCGCGACTACATCGGCGAGACCAAGGCCGAGGAGGAGAAGCTCATCGGTCGCACCAACTGGGTGGCCTTCAAGCAGGACTTCTTCACCGTGGCCATGGTCAGTGATGACGGCTTCAGCAGCAATGGCAGCCGCATAGCCGTTCGGCCCATCGAGTCGCACGCGCCCTCCGGCAATGAGTCCAGGGCCGCCCACACCAAGCACTACGCAGCCACCCTGTTCTTCGAGAAAGGCAAGGACGCCGATCCGGCCGTGTCCATGCGCTATTACCTCGGCCCCAACCATTTCGGCACCCTGCGCCGCACGGAGATCGCCGACTTCCAAAAGATCATCGACCTGGGCTGGGGCATCTTCGGCTGGATGAACCAATGGCTGGTGATCCCCATCTTCAACTGGCTCGACGGCTGGGGCTGGAATTACGGCATCATCATCCTGGTGCTCACCATCGTGATCAAGCTCCTTCTGATGCCGCTCACCTACAAGAACCTGGTGGCGAGCGCCAAGATGCGCGTGCTGAAGCCGGAAATGGATGCCATCAACGAGAAGCACAAGGACGGCGACGCGATGAAGAAGCAGAGCGCCACCATGGACCTCTACCGGAAGGCTGGCGTGAACCCGGCCAGCGGCTGCGTGCCCATGCTGATCCAGCTGCCCGTGCTCTACGCCATGTTCCGGTTCTTCCCCGCCAGCATCGAGCTGCGACAGGAGAAATTCCTCTGGGCCGACGACCTCAGCAGCTACGATAGCATCTTCGAGTGGAGCCAGTACATCCCCCTGCTCAGCGACAGTTACGGCAACCACATCAGCCTCTTCACGCTGCTCATGGCAGCCAGCACCATCGTGTACTCGGTGATCAACCAGAAGCAGATGCCCAGCCAGCAGAACATGCCGGGCATGAAGCTGATGATCTACCTCTTCCCGATCATGATGCTGTTCTTCCTGAACAACTTCAGCGCGGGCCTCAGCTACTACTACCTGCTGGCCAACCTGATCAGCATCGCGCAGATGACCGTGCTCAAGAGCTGGTTCGTGGATGAAGGGAAGATCCGCGCGCAGCTGGAGCTGAACATGCGCACGCCGAAGAAGAAGAGCAAGTGGCAGCAGCGCCTGGAGGACCTGCAGAAACAACAGCAGCAGCAGCGGCGGAAGTAGAGGTGGCAAGGTGGACGGTTGCCCGCATGGGGATTGAGGGTTGAAACGCCGGATGCTTCCGAATGCTCCTTGAGTCGATCTTCGGGCCCATCCAGGATCCGCACCTGCAGTCAAGCGCCCCTTCGTTCAGGCACGCCTTTCGATAAGCACCCGACCATGAAGCACCTGTTGACCCCCGCCATCGCAGCGATCATGCTAGCCTGCGGCTCCAACCGCCAATCCGTTGAATCGAAGCCTGCCCCAGAGCCCATCGCGGAGGAGGCTCCATCCAATGCCCCGCAACTGGGCGGGCCGGGCAAGGGCGATTCGCTCTTCCTCTACCTCGAGCGCACCCCTTGCTTCGGTCAGTGCAAGGCCTTCCGGATCGACCTTTACCGCAGCGGCTACGCCCTTTACGACGGCCGTGGCAACATGGAGAAGATGGGCCCTCACAGCGCGCGCGCGGGGGTCGATTCGCTCTTCACCATCGTGAATAAGGCCGAGGAGCTGGGCTTCTTCGCCATGGACGATAAGTACGACGCCGAAGTGACCGACATCCCCAGCACCTACCTGCGGATCATCGCCGATGGCAAGGACAAACGCGTGCTGGCCCGCGTAGGCGTGCCCCCAGCCTTCAAGAAGCTTGTGGCCGAGATTGAGGCCATGCTGCTGCCCATGCCCTGGGCACCGGTGTTGGCGGAGCCGTAGCCGCCATCACGGCCCCTTCCGTTCGTCCCTGAACGGTCCGTCACGGATGGGCTGCCCGGCTACATTTGGCGCCCCTCAGCAGGCCCAACCTGTGGAGGGCCAAAGACCAACCCCTCACCAATGAAGAAGTTCCTTTCACTCCTGGTCGCCGCGCTGGTGGCGATCGCCACCCACGCCCATGAGGGCATGTGGCTCCTCACCAAGCTCAAGCAGATCAACGAGGCCGAGATGCAGAAGCTCGGCTTCAAGCTCACAGCCGAGGACATCTACGACATCAACCGCAGCGGTGTGAAGGATGCCGTGGTGCGCCTGGGCCGTGGCTTCTGCAGCGGCGAGATGGTGAGCGCCGAGGGCCTCTTCCTCACCAATCACCACTGCGGCTACGACGCCGTGCAGGGCCTCAGCAGCGTGGAGCACGACTACCTCACCGATGGCTTCTGGGCCATGAGCCGTAAGGACGAGCTGCCCGCGGGCTTCAGCGTGAGCTTCCTGCAGCGCATCGACGACGTGACGGCCGAAGTGCAGGCCGAGCTGAACGACGGCATGACGGAAGAGCAGCGCGGCGAGGCGATCCAGGCCGTTGCCGGCAAGCTCAAGGCAGCCGTGGGCAAGGAGAATGGCATCAGCGCCGATTTCAAGGTCATGTTCGAGGGCAATGAGTTCTACCTCTTCGTGTACAAGACCTACCGCGATGTGCGCCTGGTGGGCACCCCCCCCAGCGCCATCGGCAAATTCGGCGGCGATACCGACAACTGGATGTGGCCGCGCCATACGGGCGATTTCAGCATGTTCCGCGTGTACACCGGTCCCGATGGAGAGCCCGCCGAGTTCAATGAGGCCAACATCCCCTTCAAGCCCAAGTGGCACTTCCCCGTGAGCATCGCCGGGGTGAAGGAGGGTGACTTCGCCATGGTGATGGGCTACCCCGGCAGCACAGACCGATTCCTCAGCAGCCACGGGGTGAAGCTCGCCCTCGATATCGAGCAGCCGAGCCGCGTGAAGATCCGCGGCCAGAAGCTCGAGCGCATGAAGCAGGACATGGACGCCAGCGATGCCGTGCGGATCCAGTACGCCAGCAAGTATGCGCAGGTGAGCAACTACTGGAAGTACTTCATAGGCCAGCAGCGCGGCTTGAAGCGCCTGCGCGTGTACGATAAGAAGAAGGCACAGGAAGAATCGCTCATGGCCTGGGTGAGCGCGGACCCGAAGCGGAAAGCGAAGTACGGCGAGATCATCGCCCTGCTCGAGCGCGGGTACAGTGACCGCGCCAAATTCGAGAAGGCCAGCACCTACATGCAGGAGGCCGCTTTCGGCTGTGAGCTGATCACCTTGGGCTTCCGCCTGCAAGGCTTGAAGGCGCAGCTCGAAACAGACCCCAAGGACGCCGCCAAGGTGGCCGCCGCCGTGGCTCAGGTGCAGGCCATGACCGCTGATCACTGGAAGGACTACAACGCCCCCACCGACGAGAAGATCACAGCCGCCATGTTCAACCTGATCCGCAACGATGTGGAGCAGGACCTGCAGCCGAGCGTGATGGCGAGCATCAACAAGAAGTTCAAGGGCAACAGCGAGTCCTGGGCCAAGTCCGTCTTCGCCACCAGCTTCCTGGCCGACCAGGCGCGCCTGGAGGCCTTCCTGGCCAAGCCCTCGCTGAAAGCCATGCAGAAGGACCTCGGATGGCAGGCCAGCGAGAGCTGCCTGAACCATTGGCGCAACATCATCGGCCCGGCGATGGCATCCACCGAAACCGACATCGAGAAGGGTTACCGCCTGATGGTGGCCGCCATGCGCGAGATGGAGCCGAACAAGAGCTGGTACCCGAACGCCAACAGCACCATGCGCCTCACCTACGGCCAAGTGGGCAGCTACGTGCCCATGGATGGCGCGTTCTACAAGCACACCACCACCGCGCGCGGCATCCTGGAGAAAGAGGACCCCACCAACGATGAGTTCATCGTGCCCGCGCGCCAGAAGGAGCTGCTGCTGAAGAAGGACTACGGCCGCTACGCCGATGAGAACGGCGAGCTGGTGACCTGCTTCATCAGCAACAACGACATCACCGGCGGCAACAGCGGCAGCCCGGTGATCAACGGCAACGCCGAGCTCATCGGCATTGCCTTCGATGGCAACTGGGAGGCCATGAGCGGCGACATCGCCTTCGAGCCCGAGCTGCAGCGCACCATCAGCGTCGATATCCGCTACGTGCTCTGGTGCATCGACAAGCTCGCTGGCGCCGGCCACTTGGTGAACGAGATGACCTTGGTGGAGCGCAAGCCCGTGGAAGAGCCGAAGGCGGAACTGTCTCCAGCGGTGGAGCCGGTGAAGCCTATGCCTGCGAAGAAACCGGCGGGGAAGAAGTAGAGCGGGATCACATCGCTTTGAGAGGGGGCCTGCGCCCCCTCTCTTGCGTTCAGCTACTTTCACCCCATGTCCGCGCCCAAGCTCCTCGATGCGCTTCCGCAGCTCGTGAGCGAAGGGCTCATCACCGCTGAGCAGGCCGAACGCATCCGCACGCGCTTTGCGAGCGATGCTGCACAGGGCACCAGTCGCATGCTGCTCGTGTTCGCCATCCTGGGCAGCTTGCTCGTGGGGCTTGGCATCATGCTCATCGTGGCGCACAACTGGGACGATTTCTCGCGGCCGGTGCGCACGGTGCTCGCGATCGCGCCGGTGCTGATCGGGCAGGCGCTGGTCTGGCATGCGCTGCGCGCCAAGCCCGATGTCCGCGCATGGCGTGAGGGCAGCGCCGTCTTCCTCGCCTGCGCGCTCTTCGCGTGCGTGGCGCTCATCAGCCAGATCTACCACATCGAGGGATCGCTCGATGGCTACCTGCTCACCTGCGCGCTGCTGATCCTGCCGCTGCTCTACCTGCCCGGTTCGTTGATCGTCTCGCTCGGCTACATCGCCACGGTCACGTGGCACGCGGCGGCTTATCACTGGGATGGCCCTGGTCGCATGGCCATGCCTTGGTCCTCGCTATTGCTGCTCTTGGCTGCTGTGCCCATGTACCTCCGCGAAGCACGGATCAGCGGCGAGCGCATCGGCTTCTGGTGGCTCAGTCTGTTCGCAGCACTGAGCGTGGGCTTGATCTCGCAATGGTTCTACCGCGATTGGAGCATCGTGCACGTATTCGGCCTGTTGGGCATGGCCGCGGCCTTCACGCTGGTGCCATGGCTGCACGCGGGCCGCGAGCTGCGCTCTTGGCCGTGGGCGCTCGTTGGTGGGGCGGCGGTGCTCATCAATTTCTTCGTGCTCAGCTATCGCGAGCCCTGGGGATTCCGCTCGGCGGATCGGGATTGGTCCATGGTGGATGCGAGCGAGGCGACCGTGATCGCAGTCTTGACGTGCATCGGAATCGTCGGGTATGCGGTGTCGCTTATGCGGCGCAGACCGCTTGAACGCTGGCCCTACCCGGAGGCCTTGGGCTTCTTCGCGCTCTGTTATGGCGCTGGCCTGCTGCAACCTTGGCTGGCGCCGTTGCTCGTGAACGCCGCGCTGCTCGCCATGGGCGTGGTCACGGTGCGCGCGGGCATCGCAGCCGATTCGCTCAAGCGCATGAACCTCGGACTGGCCATCATCGGCCTCACCGTGCTGCTGCGCTTCCTCGATACGGACATGAGCTTCGCGCTGCGCGGATTGGCCTTCATCGCCATCGGCGGCGGCTTCCTGTACATGAACCTGCGCATGGTGCGCCAACGCGACAAGCAGAAGCATAGCCCATGAACCGCAAGCCGCTCCTCTTCCTCGGCATCGCGCTCGCGCAGCTCGCCGTGCCTGCGTGGATGATCGCGGGTCGGGAGCGCATCCTGCAACAAGGTGAGATCTACAAGTTCCGCACGGCTCCTATCGATCCGCGCGATCCCTTCCGGGGCGAGTACGTGCGGCTGGAGTTCGAGGCAGAGCGCGGTTCCTGGCAAGCGCCGGATACCACGGTGACCCATCCGCAGGGCTATGCAGCCTTCGATGAGCAAGAGGCGTATGGCCTGCTCAGCGTGGACAGCAACGGCTTCGCGGTCATCAGCGCGCTGAGCGGGCATCCTCCGGCTGGGCAGATGTTCATCCGCGTTCTCTACAACTCGGCGAATGAGCAGCGCATCGACCGCGTGTTCCTGCCTTTCGACCGCTTCTACCTGGAGGAAGGGGACGGCGCGAAGACCGAGGAGCTCTTGCAGCCGCAATGGAACGATGGCCAGGTGTCACAGCCGCTGCCGGCTTACGTACTGGTGCGCGTGCTCAATGGCGAAGCCGTGATCGAGGACCTGATCGTGGATGAACGCTCCATCCATGAATGGCTCGCAGACACGACTTTGAGACCGAGCGCCGCCGCGCTCAGCGCTGCGGTGGATACCCTTGCCCTGATGGAGGATTCCGCATCAGCGCCTGCTTTTCCCGATCAACAACCGTGATCGAAGCGCCCACGCTGGCCATCACCGGCGCGAGCATCAGGCCAATGAGCGGGATCTTCATCAGCAGGCTGAAGCACATCCCGTTGGCCAGCACCGCGCCCAGCTGGCTGTTCACTGCGCGCGTGCTTTCACCGATGCGCATGCGCCGCCGCTCGAACACGTAATCGAACATGCTGAAGCCATAGAAGTACGACGACACCAGGAAGAGCAGGATGAAGCTGATGGGGGTGATGAGCGGCAGGAAGAAAGAAGCGATCCAGATGACGATGGTGATCGCCAGCTCGAGCACGCCGTTGCGCATGGCCACCAGTGCGCCGCGCAGGGCATCCTTCATCAACTGCCGCCAACTGAACGGGAATTGCCGGCCCGTGAGCTTCTCTTCTGCCAGCTCGCTCGCATAAGCCAGCAACGGCGAGAGCAGCACCAGCACGATGTACTTGTTGGCCACGAACAGCAGGTAGCCGATGGCCAGGCGGAGGATCCACCGCACGATCGTCTCCCGCGCACCGTTCACGGCGGCCTTCAAGCTCTCCCACCAGTCATCGGCGCTGGCCTGAGCCACGGGCAGCTCCAGCCACACGGCCAGTTGCGCGCTGGCGGCCTCCACCATGCCTTCCATGGCATGGAAGAACCCATAGAAGAGCGCCACCCACAGCACGATCGGCACCAGGAACATCCAGCCCATGCCATTGCGCAGGGTGAAGCGGAAGGCGCTGAAGAAGCCGTTGAAGCCGTTGCCGAGGTCTCGGGTGAAAGGCATGGGGCAAAGGCGGATTGGGGCCGGGAGGCTTTACTTGTGCACAACCAACCGATGCGTACCGATGCGTTCTCCTTGATCGAGCAGTTCAAGGATGTACACGCCTTCGCCGAGACCATGCAAGGACAGGGTATTGATGTATCCGTTCACACGTTGCACCATGGCTTTACGGCCAAGCGCATCGCGCACAACAAGCGTAGCCGCGCCGGGCACTCGTTCAAGTTCAACGGTGATGGCGTTGCTCGCCGGGTTCGGGTACACCATCATGGGCTGTACTTGGGCCTGTGGTTGTGAAATGCCCAATCCGATCTCTCCCCCATGCAGCCGCGAAACCATGCGCTGCAGTGTATCGTTGGTGGTGCCGTCGCTGTAGCCGTGATACGCGCCCCAGATGTAGTAATCGCCGCTGGGGGCGCGAGCAATGCCATCGATTGAGCCGTATGTCTGGACCATTTGACCCAGTTGGTATTCATAACTGCCGCAACCGCCGCCTGAGAAATAATAAGGCACAACGTTGCCTGACGTGTCAAGCATGCAAATACCATTGTGCTCGTTCCCTTCAACTTCAGAGAAAAGCCCGGTGACCGCCAGTAGGCCTTCGCCCATGGGAAGAACGCAGGATACTCCCGCATCCAAGAAGGTGAATTGCTCGCCCATGAGCATATCAAGCTCGTTGTTGAATGACGGATCTAGGCTGCCATCGGGCATCACGCGGATCAACTGGATCGTGTCGGTCTGATTCTCTAATCTGAAGGTGCCTCCGAGGTAGGCACGTCCATCGGGCAGCGGTTCCATGGCCCAGACATAGCCCCACGGTATCGGTGCATTGAAGCTCTCATCAAAAGACCCATCGGCATTCACGCGGATCACCTTGCCCACGGGCTGGCCTTCGTATTCGGTGCCCCACTGATGCACGAGGAACTTGCCGCCCAAGCCACCGGCCGTGCCTGCGGGGTATTCCTTGATCCTCCACACCGTGCCGTTGCCCGTGCGATGAACACGGGTGGTGTCCAGACGGCCGTTGTCGAAGAACCACACCAGGTTGTACGCGCCCTGCAAACCCAGGTGCTCTGCGTCAATCGTGTGGTATCCCCCCATTAGCACACGGCCATCGGGGAAGACATGGTAATCGCCGCCTTGGAGGGAATTGAAGTAGGGGTCCATGTTCATGTGCTGGAAGCTGTTGTCGATGGTGCCATCGGGCAGCAAGCGCCGCACGGTCTGACTGCCCGCCACGTAGAACCGGTCTTGCCA
The DNA here is from genome assembly GCA_016716605.1 of Flavobacteriales bacterium. NCBI lineage: Bacteria > Pseudomonadati > Bacteroidota > Flavobacteriia > Flavobacteriales > Flavobacteriales bacterium. The sequence goes on along the minus strand of JADJWA010000001.1, from coordinate 639,010 downwards.
GGGAGTGAGCTTGGCGCCGCCGTAAGTGAACGGGAAACCCATATCGCGACTGCCATCCTGATTGAGGCGCGCAAGCGGCCACACATTGGCCTCACCTGGAAACTCCAGATTCCCAGAAACGAGGATCTGCCCATTCGGCATGGAGGCCAACGAAAAGATATTCTGCGCTGGAAGGTCCACGCGGAAATTGGTATCAACGCTCAGCGGTGCCTGCGCGCCGCTGCTGGCAGCGGCGCCTAGCGCCGCTGCCAGCATAATGCGCCTAATCATGGCTGGATGATCAAGCGTTCAGTCCCAGCCGGTCCGGTTGGGCACAGTAGTTCCACTGCGTAAGCCCCGGCCGGGAACGCGCGCGTATCAAGGATTACCTGACAGGCAGCCTGTATGACGGGCTCGGCATGCACAGTGCTTCCCAGCGCATTGCGCACCACGAGCTGTGAAACGCCCTGCTGATCGAGCAGATCATAGCTCACCACCACCCATGCATTGGCTGGGTTCGGCTTCAGCTTCAGCTTGGGCATCGTTTCCTCAGCGGGCTTCATGGGCCTGCGAACTAGGGCTTTCGGCTCCGCGCCTGCATCGCCCGTGTACGGGCTACGGCAGATGCCATAGTTGTAGCAAAGCAGGTTGCTTGCCAAGCTGTTGGGCCGGTCGTGCTCCACGTCGATGAACGCTTTGAGTGTGGCGATCTCGGCTTGGGTGAGCTTGGCTTCGGTCCGTGCATCGAGGTGCACGACCTCAATGCTGCACCACGACTCTCTGTATATCGATGCGTTTTCCATGCTGCAGCAGTTCGAGGTTGTACATGCCTTCGCCGAGACCATGCACGGAAAAGGTGTTGATGTAACCGTTCACTCCTTGTTCCATGACTATACGGCCAAGCGCATCGCGCACAACGAGCATAGCCGCGGTGGGCACTCGTTCCAATTCAACTGTGACAAAACCACTTGCCGGGTTCGGGTACAGTCGCATAGGTTGCTCCTCCGTGCGTGCGTGCTGCACCCCCAGCCCGATCTCCCCGCCATGCAGCCGCGTCACCATGCGCTGCAGTGTGTCGTTGGTGGTGCCATCGTTGTAGCCGTGGTAGGCGCCCCAGATGTAGTAGTCGCCGGAGGGGGCGCGGGTGATGCCCTCTAGTGCACCGTATGTGATGGTCATCATCCCGATCTGGTAATCATAGTTCCCACAGCCTGCAGCGTCCAGGTAGTGCTGCACAACCTGCCCGGTTGTATCCACGATGCAAAGCCCGCCGCGTGCTTGACCTTCTACTTCGGAGAACTCACCTGCCAATGCAAGCAAGCCGTGCCCGATATGCTCCACATCTAAAACTGCTGCATCAAGGGCCAAATGGCTCGCGTCCATCGTGAAATCTATGGTATTGTTGAAGGTGGGGTCCAGACTTCCATCGGGCATCACGCGGATCAACTGGATCGTGTCGGTCTCGTTCTCCAAACGGAAGGTGCCCCCGAGGTAGGCCCGGCCATCAGGTAGGGGCTCCATGGCCCACACGTAGCCCCACGGGATCGGCGCGTTGAAACTCTCATCCAAGCTGCCATCCGCGTGTATGCGGAACACCTTGCTCACTGCCTGTCCTTCGTACTGCGTGCCCCAGTGATGAACCAGGAACTTGCCGTCCAAGCCACCAGCCGTGCCCTGCGGGTACTGCTTCAGGCCGAAGACAGCGCCGTTCCCCGTGCGGTGGGTGCGCGTGGTATCCAGGCGGCCATTGTTGAAGAACCAAACAAGATTGTAGTCGCCTTGCAAGTTCAGGTGCTCCGCTTCAATGCTATGGTACCCACCCAGGAGCACTCGTCCATCAGGGAACACGTGATAATCCCCGCCCTGTCCAGAGATGAAATACGGGTCGAAATTCATGTTCTGGAAGCTGTTGTCGATGGTACCGTCGGGCATCAGGCGGCGCACCGTGCCAGCGCCAACGTAGAAGCGGTCCTGCCAAGGCGTGAGCTTGGCGCCACCGTATGTGAAAGGGAAACTAAGATCACGGCTGCCCTCGGGGTTGATGCGCGCCAAGGCCCGTACACCCGAATCATCCGGGAACTCCATCTGGCCGGACAAGAGAAATTGCCCATTTGCCATAAAGGCCAAGGATCTTACATTCTGTGCTGGTAGATCCACCCTGAAGCTCGTATCCACGGATAGTGGTGCCTGGGCACCACTGATGGCAGCGGCAATCATTGCAGCTGCCAGCGTGATGCTGCGCTTCATGGTCGAACGATTAGCTTCTCGGCACGCACCGCTTGCCATTCACCAATCCGCGCCTCAACCAGATAGCTGCCTGGAGCCATGGTGCGTGTATCCAGGACGACTTGACCTTCTAAATTGGCGAGCGGTAGGCTGTGCAACACCCGACCCATCAAGTCAAGTATGATCAACCGGGCATTATCTGTTGCTTCTGGCAACACATAATCGACCGCAACCCAGGCATTCGCAGGATTCGGATGGATGCTTAGGGTACCGTTGAGCGAAACAGGGTTTTTTGTGGGCGGTCGAGCAAGGGTCTTCAGGGCTTGCTCCGCATCGCCTGTGTACGGGCTGCGGCAGATGTTATAGTTGTAACACAACAAGTGGCTGGCCCATTGTGTGGGCTTGTCGTGCTCCACGGCGATGAAGGCCTCCAGCTCAGCGATCTCCGCTGGGGTGAGTTGCGCTTCGGCGCGGCCATCCAGATGCACAGCTTCCAAGAAGTCGATGTAGGTGAGCATCCGTGCGCGCTCGTCCGCCTCCCGTCCTTTCAGCTCGTGCTCCACATTCAGGGCTTCGATCACGGCGCGCGCGGCGGCGTAGTTGTGCCGGCCCAGCAGCAGCATGGCCTCGCCGTAGCGCGCCTCGGCGGTGCGCAGGGCCTGCAGGTCGGCGAGTTCCTCCGCCAGGTCGGTGCCTTCGTCCGCGTCATCCTCGGCGCGCAATTCAGCCAGCGCGTAGGCTGCCTCGCTCATGCGCAGGTGCTCCGCGCCCATCTGCATTTCCAGGGTCGCGCGGTAGGTGCGGTTATCCCAGCTCGCCACAATGTTCTCCAGGAGCTGTTCGGGCAGCGGCGCTATGCACTCGAATTCCAACCACCGTAAGAAACCGTCGCGTTGTGTGGCCTCCGGATTGGCGATGCAGATCTCCGCCCGCATGGCATCGGGGAAGCCGGGCTTGTCCATGGCCTCCTTCAGGGCATCCACACTCAGGTAGGGGCTCCTGCTTAGCAGGTAGGCGCGCAGGTCCCAATAGTCCTGCGGCCAGGCCTCTGCGATCTCCTCCAGCACCTGGTCCGTGCTGCCGCCATCGATCAGGTTGGCGTACAGAAAGCGCAGATCCGCATAGGCCAGCTTCGCCTGCTGCACCTCGTTCTGCAAGGCCAGCTGGTCCGTGCCGCCGCTGATAATGATGGGGCAGCCATAGAGCACTTGTGGGCCGCTCAAGGTGGGGGCGGCCATACCAGTGACGCTGGTCGGTGCGTAGTTGGCGGCCGCCACATGCCAATAGGTGATGAGCGATTGCGTGCTCACCCGCAGGTCAGTAGGGTCATTGACCCCGCCTTGCGGGTGATTGTCCAGGTAGTTGAGCGCGGGCACGTTCTGCCAGCCCTGGTTCATGCGGATTGTTTGAGCGGGCCACTGTGAAGCAAGGGATCCATTCGCAATCCTGCTCCAGATGTTCCACGCGTTCCCGTTGTTGGAGTTGCAGAGGTATTGCAATCCGATAGCGGCCGGGGCGCTGGTGTTGGCGCTGATCCCTTCGCCGACATAAGCTCGCGTGATGCTGTTGATGGTATTGCTGCGCACACTCTCGCTGCCCGTGGTGGTGTAGCCGATCACGATGCCCTCGGTCTCGGCGACCGGTTCGCCCACGCCGTTGAGCGTGTTGTTCAGCACGCGCAGGCCGTTGCAGCCGGTGAGGAAGATGCCGCGATGGAAGTCCTCCCAAAACTGTTCATCGGGGAAGTTGTCCAGCGTCACCGCGCGGTCGCCGTAAGTGAAGGTGTTGTTGCGGATGAAGGGGTACCGGAGCCCCTCGGCATACACGCCGCAAACATTGCTGTTGAATTGCGCGCCGATGACGGTGAGGCGGGGGCTTCCGCTGCTCACGGTGGCATGCACGCCATGATCCAGGCCGGTGAACACGTTGGGCGAAGCTCCTGCATTCGTGACCCACACCGTACTGTTGTGCGCCCGAATGCCGTAGCCCAGCTGGCTGCTGTATTGCGGGTATTCCCCGCTGTGCTCGAAGGCGCAGGCCCGGAAGCTCACGCGCACGCCATTGAGGTCGGCCAGGGCGATGGGGTTGTTGTTGCCGTGGATGTTGTCGAAGTCCTCGGTCCACTCGAAGCGGGCGTGGGTGAAGGTGCTTCGGTTGTTGAGCGCTGCAAGCCCATTACTGGAGAGCGCCGTGTACGGATCGAACATCACACCGGTGCGGCAGTTGCGGATGATGTTGATGGGGTCGGTGCTGGTGTCCTCCATGCGCAGCACGCCACCGGTCAAACTGGGATCATCTGCATTGCCCAGGCGCACGCCAATGATGGCTCCTTGCACAACACCTCCGTTGATGAGTTCAACGAGGCCCTGATGTTGCAAGTAACCGCTGCCGCCCTCTCCTTGGTGCTCAGTCGCATTGCCCCATACCTCGATGCCGCGCCACGGATCAGGCGCATACAATGCTTCGCGAACAATGCCACCGTCTATGACAAGTTTGCCTCCGGGATGCACCACGATGCGTGCCTGCGGCACCATGTGCAACTCATCCTGCACGGTGAGGGTGACACCAGCGGGTATCTCGATGTCCTGATAGAATTTCAAGGGGAAGTCCCAGGTCTCGCTTTGCGGTATCGGGTACGGCACTGGATCGTAACCCCACCCGTACTTCGCGATGCTGGACGTCATCAGATTCCGGTGCATGCGGCCAATCTGTAGCGGTGTGAGGCTCATGTCGTTCGCATCGGGCGTCCCCACGGCCATCAGGTTGTTGTAGTACGTCAGGGCATAGCCCACATCGCAAGGCGGGCTTGGCGGCGTACTCAGCCAACTTGGATAGTCTGCAGCGCTGGTGCCATAAACATCATAGAGGAACTCAGCTTGGTTCGAGTAGGAGCAAGTCTCCATCGTAGATGAAGGGTTCAGATAGATGTGCCTTAGCCCAAGCGCGTGACCAAGCTCATGCACCATTTCGTCCGCGTATTGCGCGAGTGCGAATTGGCTCAAGTAGATTGACCCATTGCACATCGAAACAGCTGCGTATGTATCACCCACAAAGGTGTTCTGTGTTACTGGGCAAGGTGGAGGTCCAGCGAATGGATTAGGCCCTCCGCATCTTCCGACATGTACATGCAGGGTGCCCACCGAATTTGGGTCCTCGATCAGTGCGGCGGTGGTGAGCAGATTTCCAAAGGTGGGGTTCCAGCTATTTTCGTACAGATAGGTGTCGTAGATGAAGCGGACATCCACCACCTTGAACCGAATCTTGATGTCCGTGTCCGGATAGCTGAAGCCGGGAATCAAGGAACTCGGCGCCTCGAGCTGCGCGAAGTAGGGCAGCGTGTACTGCTCGACCAGATCCGTTAACTCCTGTCGGCCCTCAGGAGTATCAGAGAACGAGAGAAATGGAATAACCGCTGCATCCCCATCCTCGTGCCGCCAGACATGCACGGTAACACTCACCGTCTTGTAGGCGGTTGGGGAATAGTTCAAGGCCGTGCCCAGTTTGTAGCTCCCTTGCTGGCCGTAATAGTTGCTCGCCCACGGGTTCACGGCATCGCAGGGTAATACTTGGCCCGAAGAGGTCGAAGACGTGATGGCAAGTGTGGCTATCGCAGCTAGGCGGACCAAGCGCTTATTCTGTATCGGCTTCATGATGTTCACGTTCATTGGAATGGCACAACGAACCTAGCTCACGGCCCCGATACTGACAAGCTCGCCCGATGGCTCCATTGGACCTTCTTGCGGACCACCATCGCTCATCCCCACCCTCATCCAGCCTTCAACCCACCCAACCTGTCATTGCGAGGCTCTGCGAAGCAACATCCCCTACGACTAAGTTTGCGCCCCATGGACCTCAGCAAGATCATCACTGTTGCCGGCAAGCCCGGTCTGCACCGCGTAGTGGCTCAGGCGCGTCAGGCGCTCATCACCGAATCGCTCATGGATGGCAAGCGTGCACCGGTGCCCTTGAGCGTGAAGGTGAGCAGCCTCGATGAGATCAGCATGTTCACCACCGGCGACGATGTGCTGCTGAAGGACGTGCTCGCGAAACTGCACGAGGTGAACGGCGGAGGCGCCGCCGTTGATTCGAAGAGCGACGACAACACCCTCTGGGAAGCGCTCCTCAAGGCCCTGCCCACTGCCGACCGCTCGCGCATCTATGCCAGCGACGTGCGCAAGCTCTTCACCTGGTACGGCCAGTTACTGAAGGCTGGCGAGTTCGAGAAGAAGGAGGAGGAGCCAGCGAAAGAGGCTGAGCACAAAGAGGCCGCTCCGGAGAAGAAGACCGTGGAGAAGGCCGCGAAGAAGAAGGCCGACAAGGCCGCCAAGGTGAAGCCGGCGAGCAGCGGCGCGCCCAAGGCAGCGGCCGTTCGCCGGGGTGGCCAGCGCGGCAGCTAGGCCGCCGCGATCCAAGCCCGGCCCGGAAGGGTTTCAAGGCAATCCATGAGGCGCGTCAGGCAGCAGGCTCTGCGCCCGGCTATCTTGCTCGCCCAACGCCACGCATGAAACTCCTCCGTACGCTCTCGGCCCGCACCCTCGCTCTTGCTGCCATCATCGGATTGGTCGCCGTATTGGTGGCCTGGAGCCAGGATCAGCTGCCGCGAGCAGCCGCCTATCACTCGCAGGCCGAGATCGACGCCTTCCGAGGCGGCGGCCAGGGGCTCTCCAGCGGCGCCAACAACTTCTTCCGCGCCAGCGGCGATTGCTACGGCTGCCACGGCCCGGACAACATCGGACCGGTGTTCGCCAACCGCGATGCCAACGGCAACGACGTGAACCCGATCGATGCCTGGCGCAGCAGCATGATGGGCAACAGTGCCCGTGATCCCTTCTGGCGCGCCAAGGTGAGCCATGAGGTGACCGTGAATCCGGCGCACCAAGAAGCGCTCGAGGACAAGTGCACCAGTTGCCACGCGCCGATGGGCCGGTACGATAAGCACCTCATGGGCGCTGGCCCGTTCAGCATCGCCGAGCTCGTGCAGGATCCCATCGCCCTCGATGGCGTGAGCTGCCTGGCCTGCCACATGCAGAAGCCGGACAGCCTGGGCTTGCTTTTCAGCGGCAACCTGAAGTTCGAGACGAGCGGCATCCTCTACGGCCCCTACGGCGGACCGGAGGAAGAGCCCATCTTCGGATCGCCCATGGCCGGCTTCGTGGGCTACGAGCCGCTTTGGGGGCCTCACCTAAGTGATGCAGGCACCTGCGCCGGCTGCCATACGCTGATCACCGAGACCGCCGACCTCGATGGCAACCTCACGGGCGATGAGTTCGTGGAGCAGGCCACCTACCACGAGTGGCTCAACTCGTCCTACAACACCGATGCGGATCCCGAGAACGGCCTCAGCTGCCAGGCCTGCCACATGCCGCGGATCGATGACGCCGTGGTGATTTCCGCTCTGTACGACTTCCTCACGCCGCGCACGCCTTTCGGTAAGCACCACCTTGTCGGCGCCAACGTGTTCATGCTGAACCTGCTCAAGCACAATAACACCGCGCTCGAGCTCACGGCCAACCAGGTGCATTTCGACAGCACCATCGCCCGCACCGAGCGCATGCTGCAGCAGCAGAGCTTGTTGATCGAGACCCAGGTGGTGGACCGTAACGCGGATCTCGCTTCCATCGATGTGAAGCTCACCAACCTCGCCGGCCACAAGTTCCCCAGCGGTTACCCAGCGCGCCGCGCCTTCATCGAGCTGCATGTGCAGGACGATGCGGGCAACACCCTCTTCCGCAGCGGCAACTGGGACGGCACGTACGAGGTCGTGGGTCACGATGCCGATTGGGAGCCGCACCACGATGTGATCACCAGCGAGGACCAGGCGCAGATCTACGAGATGGTCATGGGCGATGTGAATGGCGATAAGACGACCGTCCTCGAGCGCGCGAAGGAGCCCTTGAAGGATAACCGCCTCGCTCCGCTCGGATTCACCACCTCGCACATCAGCTACGACACCACGCTGATCGCCGGTGTCCCGCCGGACGACCTCGACTTCAACAAGTATCCCAACGGCACCGAGGGCAGCGGAACCGACATCACGCATTACCAGATCGCCATGGGTGGATATTCCGGCGCGATCACCATCACCGCGCGCGTGTGGTACCAGAGCGCGCCGCCGCGCTGGATGGAGGAGATGTTCGAGTTCAACACGCCCGCCATCGACACCTTCCGGGACATGTACGAGGCCGAGGACGGCAGCCCGACGCTGGTGAAGGAGGAGGTGATCGTGGATACGAGCCTCGAGATCGACAACCTCGCCGAAGCAGGGATCCGCATCTTCCCCAATCCAGTGCGCGATGGCCTGCTCCGCTGCGAAGGTCTCACCGAGAAGGTGCAGAGCATCGAAGTGCTCGATGTGAAAGGCGCACGCGTGGCCATGCTGCGTCCGAACGGAGAGCGCAGCTTCACCGTGCGACTGCCCGACGCGCCCGGCACCTACCTGGTGGTGATCGAAGTGGCCGGCAAGCGCTTCGTGGAGCGCGTGGTGAGGCCCTAGCGCTTCTACCTTGCCGCCATGAAGACCAGAAGCCTGCTGCTCGTCGCCGCGTTCGCGCCATTGCTCGCGGGCGCCCAGCATCCCGTGATCCAAGGCATCCTCGATGAGGTGCGCATCGACAGCATGATGCTTTGGGTGAGCGAGGTCAGCGGCGAGGTGCCTGTGATGATCGATGGGCAGGAGCACACCCTGCTGAGCCGGCACAAGAACAGCGAAGGCAACAACCTCGCGCAGGCGTGGCTGATGCAGAAGCTCGTGCAGCTCGGCTATGCGCCCTTGGAGCAGCCCTTCAACAGCACGGGAAGGAACATCCTGGTGACCAAGCCCGGCAATGGGAGCACCGAGGAGATCGTGATCATCTGCGCGCACTACGATGCCATGCCCGCCGGCATCGTGAACGCACCGGCGGCCGACGATGACGGCAGCGGCGTGGCTGCGGTCCTGGAGGCGGCGCGGGTGCTGCGCGACATCGACTTCGTGCATCCCATCGTGTTCGCGCTCTGGGACGAAGAGGAGCAAGGCAAGGTGGGCAGCGCATTCTATGCAGGCGCGATGGCCGCGAACGATGCGCTCATCAAGGCCGCGATCAACATGGACGCCATCGCCTACGACGGCAATGCCGATGCAAAGGCGCGCATCCACACGCGGCCCATCGCCAACTCGCTAGCCATCGCCGATACGGTCTTCAGCGTGCATCAGCAATACGGCATCGGCCTCGACCTGATCCTCACCAACCCGGGCGCAACCTACAGCGACCACGCTTCGTTCTGGAACGAGGGCTACGGTTCCGTGCTCGTGATCGAGGAGTTCACCAACGACGGCAACCCGCATTACCACACGCCCACCGACCTCACGCAATACTTCGACGTGCCGTATTATGAGAAGCTCGCCAAGCTGAGCATCGCCAGCACGGCCGCGCTTGCGATCCCGGTCACGGTCGACATGAACGTGGTGGAGGTCAACGCCGCGCCCCTGGCGCTATACGCGTACCCGAACCCCACCGGGGATGCCGCAGGGCTATGGATCGAAATGCCCGTTGCCAGCCGTGCGCGCCTTTCGATCCACGATGCGCTTGGCCGCGAGCTGGACCTGCTTCATGACGGCATGCTCCCGAGTGGGAAGTCGGCGTTCACGGTTGACCTACACGGGCTGCCGGCCGGCGGTTATGTGGCCCGCGCCGCGATTGAGGGCCGCGAGGTCAGGTCGGTGCGGTTGATGAAGCTGCCCTGATCAGTCCTTGGTGAAGGGCTTGGCCAACACCCGGCCATCGCGCTCGGTGATCAACAGGAAGTAATTCGAGGGCTTCAGCGCGCTCACATCAAGCGCGAGCACGCGATTCGCCACGATGCCCTGTTCCATCACGACCTCGCCGCTGAGGTTGATCACGGAGATCGATCGCGCATCTACGCCACCCAGATCAACGGTCAGCCGGTCGGCGGCGGGTATCGGGCTCAGGCGCACGTCGGCGGATTCCCTCACCTCGGCCACGCCCGTGGGGTCGATCACCGTGATGGTGCCGAACTGCGTAGCCGCATGCCCATTCCCATCGCATTCGTAGTTGTACACGCCCGGGATGGTGAAGGTGAAGGTGTACGTCCAATTCCCGCTTGCGGTGTTGCCGCTGGTGAAGCCTTGCGGGTTGCTCGGGAAATCGCTCAAGGTGCCATTCACGTTGTGCGTGCCGCTCTGGTTCTCCCAGCGCACCTGATCGCCCACGTCGATGGTGAGGAATTGCGGGCTGTAGTAGGGGTCGGTGCTGCCGATGGTGCTGCCTCCGGATTGCACGATCCAGAGTGCGGCGGAAGCGGTGAAGGGGAGCAGAAGAAGGATGGAGGCGAGAAGACGCATGCGGTTCTTGAGTTTGGCGCGAAAGATACCCGGGGTACTAACCGGGCCCGATCTTCCTGCGCACCATGCTTGGCATCGCACTCACCGGACGTCCGGCCGCACGTGTTCGTCGATATAGCCCAGCACCTTCTCCATCAGGTGCAGGCGGTCCTTGCCGCGCACGTTATGGCCATGGCCCGGGTAGTTGAAGAAATCCACCTGCACGCCAGCGGCCACGCAGGCCTTCAGGAACTGGTAGCTGTGCTCGGGCACAACCGTGTCGTCCTTGCCGCCAGTGATGATCAGCAACGGATCCTTCAGGTCCTTGGCGATGTTGCTCAAGGTGGTGGCGGCATAGCCTTCAGGGTTCTCCTGTGGCGTGTCCATGTAACGTTCGCCGTACATCACCTCATACAGGCTCCAATCGATCACCGGCCCACCGGCTGCGCCGGCCTTGAACACGCCGGGATGCCGCGTGAGCATGGCGGTGGTCATGTGCCCGCCGTAGCTCCATCCGTGGACGGCTAAGCGGTCGCCATCCACCCAAGGCTGTTCCTTCAGCCAGGCCACGCCGCGCATCTGGTCCTTCACCTCCACCACGCCGAGCTGGCGGTGCACCACTTGCTCGAAGTCACGGCCACGGCTCGGCGTCCCATGCCCATCCACGGTGAAGACCACATAGCCGCGCTCGGCCGCGTGCAGCATCCATGCGGGCGCGCCTCCGAGGAAGGAGTTGCTCACCAGCTGCACATGCGGTCCGTTATAGACGTAGATCAGCACCGGGTAGCGCTGCCGCGATTGGAAGGTGCTCGGCTTGATCACGCGCGCGTTGAGCCTGTCGCCGTTCTCGCCTTCGATGCTGAGGAGTTCGATGGTGCCCACCTGATGCCCCGCGAACGGGTCCTTCGCGTCAACGAGGGTCTTCATCGCTGAGCCATCGCGCGTGTTGCGGATCATGCTGCGGTTGGGCACCGTGAGGCTGCTCCACGTGTCGAGGAGGTATTTGCCATCGCTGCTGAGCTGGCCGTGGTGCGTGCCAGGCTCGCTCGTGAGCCGCGTGGTGCGCCCGCTGGCGAGGTCGATGCGGAAGAGGTGCGTCTCCATTGCACCGGCGGGATTCTTCGGGTCGATGTTGCCCGTGCCCTCGACGATCGCGAATGACTCCTTGGGGTCGAGGCCCACGATGCGCTCCACTTCCCACGCGCCCTGGGTGAGCTGGCGCACGAGCCCTTTCTTCACATCGTAGAGGTAGAGGTGCTGCCAGCCATCGCGACGGCTGCGCCAGATGAACTGCGTGGGCCGTGTCTTCAGGTGGCGCGCGGCCTGAAGCGGCTCGATGTACTTCTCGTCGCGCTCGGTGAACACAGTGCCTTCGGCTTCGCCGGTGGCGGCATCGTAGCGCACCATGCGCAGGTTCTGCGTGGCGCGGTCGATGTGGGCCACGAGCAAGTGCTGCTCGTCGGGCTCCCAACTGATGTTGGTGAGGTACTGGTCCAGCGGCTCGCCCGTCTTCAGGAACACGGTGCTGCCTGTGTTCATGTCGTGCACGCCGATGGTGACGTGGTGGCTGGCCTGCCCCGCCATCGGGTAGCGGATGGGCTCGAATGTGCTGGGCTTGGTGCCGATGTCCTCGAGCATGTAGGTGCTCACCATGGATTCATCCATGCGGTAGAAGGCGAGCTTGCCGCCCTTCGGCCCCCAGAAGAGGCCTTTCTCCACGCCGTATTCCTGCCGGTGCACGCTCTGGCCGTTCACGATGCCGTTGCCGCCATCGCTCGTGATTGGCGTGGGCTTGTTCTTGCCCTGGCCGGCGCGCATCACCAGGATGTTATCGTCCTTCACGAAGGCCACGGCTCCAGTGCTGGGCTCGATCTCCTCATGACCGGCACCGGCCTCGATCCTCGTCACGTCCTGCAATTCGGCTTTCGCGAGGTCGTAGGCGTAGAAGCGCTGGTTGTGAACGAAGGTGAAGCGGTTCGCATTGCTCCAGGTGATTGGCAACCACGCTTTCAGTTTGGCGCTATCCGGAAGCTGCGCATTGATCGCGCTCAATTCCACCAGCACGCGGTCCATGCTCTTGCCGATGTCGCCGCGCATGAGCTGCTCGCCCTTCACGTAGCTGTAGCGTTGCGCGCCTTCGATCCATTGCAGGCCGCGCAGGCGCTCCGGCGCGAGTTCGGTGCCGGCCTTCAGAACGGCATCTTTCAAGGTGAGCGGTTGCAGCTGCGCGGAAAGCAGCAGGGCTGTGCCAACGAATGAGGGCGCCAGGAGCGCGCGGAGTGCGAGCATGAGATTCGGGTTGCGGTGGGCGAAGATGCCGAAAGCGCCTGATCACTCCGGATCACTGAACGCCGGATCGTTCAGGAAGCGCTCATCGGTGAGGGCCATGGGCTCAGCACCACAACATCACCGGTGCGCAGGCAGCTCCTTCATCACCATGTACCTGAACCGCAGGTCCATCTCCCGGCCCTCCAAGGTATCGAGCATGGTTTCCGTTACCCGCAGGGGGTACAGCACTGGCCCATCGGGGCCTTTCATGATGCACAGCCATTGGTCCCAGCTCAACCCCTTAGGCTGGTTGGCGAGCAGCACGGCCAGGGTGGTGGCGTTCAATGGCGAGGGCTGCTTCGCAAGCACTGGCTGCTCCGGTTGAGGCGGCGCTAGTGCCAACACCCAAATGGGCAGCAGCGCAAGCAAGAGAACGAGTGTGCGCTGTCTCATGGCTCCATAAGGATGATGCGTGTGCTCAGCAATCGTGATCCCCAAACGAGACGGCACTGGTACATCCCCGATGCCGCTTTCAGGTCCAGCGCATGCTCACCGGTCCATGGCGAGATGCGCCGCCGCAGCAGCGCGCGGCCCTCCGTATCCAGCACCTCCAAATTGCCCGCCTCCGGCTGCCCGGGCCAGCGCAAGAGCACCGTGCCGGTGGTTGGGTTTGGGCTGGCGCGCAGCACTGCATCGCCGGGCCATTCCAAAGCGCCGGTGCTCAGATCAAGGCTGTCGCAAACGCTGCCCACAACCGGGCCTAGGCCGTAATTGGGGCGGTAGGGAATTGAGTTCGCTGACCATGTTGCGCGGTGGTGCCCATGCTGCACCACACCGCAGGCATCGCCAGGCAGGTCCGGCTCGTTGATCACGTGCATGTAGCGGGTGCTGTTGCCGGTGCTGATGTAGATGCGGCCATCGCGGGCCAGCATGGGGTAAACGAAATAGGTGGCGAAGACGGGGTTGTCGTCATAGAAGCCGTCGTAGAAAGCCACCGTATCGATCGCTGCCAGGTCGCCATCCGGCTCGAGCTGCAATTGGTAGATGTAGATCCCAGCGGGCACGTAGATCTTGGAGCCATCGGGGGAGAACTGGCCCACACGGAATGTTGCTTGTTCAGTGAAATTCACGTTGCGCCGGTTCGAAAGGATCCCGGTGCATCGATCGAAATCGTAGATGTCCAAGCCGCTGACGAATTGCCCGTATGCTAGGCGATCACCTTGCATGGAGAAGATGGCAGCTGGAGTTGAGCCCTCCATCACATCACCGATAGCCTGATAGAACGGGCCATCGATCCCGCTAGGCGAAAGGAGAAAGAGCACGAATTCATCGTTCATCATGCCATGGCTCAATAGCCACCAATCGCGCCCATTGGCGTGCTTTACTACGCCCAGCCCACCCCTGAGCATCGGTTCCTCAAGCAGCACATTGTTCTTCGAGGAAACACCAGCCAGGGTATCGCCATCAAGGCCTTGAACGATCACCGAGTAGTACAGCTTGCTTGAATAGACATTGTTCGAAACCGGCCAGTACGCATCCGGTACATTGTGGAAGAGCAGGAACGAATCCGGATGCGCGGGCCAGGGCACGATCAGTTGTGAATAACTGGCGCGGAGCCCATCATCGGTGCTGCCTATTGAGGATGGATTGAAGCCATCCCCGTTGAGCATGGGCAAATGTGCCGCATTGTTGAAGCGCCAACCGTTCATGTACGCGAATAGCGAATCCTCTTCATTGGTGATCATCGCCACACCTTCTTCCATGAAGAGGGAATGAGGCTCCTGCACGCTGTACGTGACCTCATCGGAAAGGAAGAGGGTCTTGTTCCCGCCAAATGCTGGTGCTGGACCACCCGGATACCCTCCCGCCCATCGGGCATCGTATTGCTGGCAGTGACCAACGCAAACGAAGAATAGAGCATGCCATAGGGCCATGCAGCAGCAAACGACTGAGCCTCGTTCATTGGACCGCGAAGCCCAGGGATGCAAGACAGCGGACATGAGCCTAGCGCTCAACCGCCAACTTGCCACGACCTATTACTCCCGTAGCTCCGACCAAGGTGTAGTGGTAGATGCCTGATGCCAAGCCTGCAAGGTTTACTTCGGTTCGGGGTTGATCTGCAGGGATCAAGGTGCGGAGCACCTCAGCGCCCATGGCATTCACCATCACCAACGAAGAGGGATCCTTCAGCGCGGCATCAAGGATCAGCAATGCTTGGTCCTTCGCCGGGTTGGGCACTAAGGCGCATAGAAGCTGCGCAGCCATGGGCCTGCGTTTCGTGATCAAGCCTTGCTGCAGGCAAAGCGCGGCATCGT
Organism: Flavobacteriales bacterium; assembly: GCA_016716605.1. Classification (NCBI taxonomy): domain Bacteria; kingdom Pseudomonadati; phylum Bacteroidota; class Flavobacteriia; order Flavobacteriales; species Flavobacteriales bacterium. Next base: position 623,902 of record JADJWA010000001.1, on the reverse strand, counting down.
CGTACTCGTGGGCATCGTCGATCAGGCTGTAGAGGGAGCGCGCGCGGAACACGGCATTCCCGCCAGAGAGCGGGCACTGGTCGGCGACGGCCAGCAGCGCTTCAGCTTGGGCAGGTGTGAAGTCCGTGATGTTCTTCGCGAGCGTAGCCAGATGCACCTCGTTCACCGTCTTGTTGTTCGCTTCGATGTGGTCGCCCGTTGCGATGGCTGCGTTGGTGGCCCGCACGCCTTCGGCGGTGAGGGCGCGGCTGTTCGTGGCCAGGCTCAGCGCATCGCCATGGTAGGCCAGCAAGGCCGCGATGGAGGCTTGCAGCGTATTGATCGCCTGTGCATGTGCTAGCCGCTGCGCGGCCGTGATACTCTCATCACCTACGGCTTGGACTTCGGCATGCAACTGCAACCGCAAGGCGACCAGTTGCGCAGCGCCCAATGCCAGGGCCGCGCTCACGGTGGCATCCAGGCCATAGAGCGCCAGTTGCTCGCCTTCGAGCTGTTTCAGTTGCGCGAGCACCTCCGTCTCCACATCGGTGTAGAATTCCTGGAGCAAGGGGTTGCCGATCAAGCGCTCAGGCTCCTCCGTAAGCAGTTCGTACAGGTCGCCCTTCATGGTCCAGCGCGTCTCGGGCGTGTAATCCGCATTGTCCAAAGTGCCGTCTGCGATGCGTTGCATCAGTTCAGGGGAACAACCCGTGCAACGCTCGCCCAAGCCATCACACGCGAAATCACTTTCGCAATCGTAGTTCGGCTCTTCCTGCATATTCAGGAACCACCCGAAAGCAGGCCAGATTGAAGTAGGCACATAGCTGCCACCAGAAGGCGGCTGCAAAGACCCGTTCACCTTGAACTTATACAGGTCTGCATTGGTCGCATTCTCATAGTACGCCTGGTAACCACCACTTGGCGCGGCCTGTTGCCATGTATTCCCCTTGTAGAACTGCTCCCCGATGATGGCATCGAACTCCAGATGCAGTCCCCAGCGGTGGTTGCGGAAGGTGTTGCCCTTGAGATCGACGTCGCTGGCATAGCCGCTCAAGAGCATGCCGTTGGTGGTCCTATCCACAGTATTGCAACTGATCAGCATGTCCTGGCCCTCCCAGTTGCGAATGCCGCTCTGAGCCAGGTTGGGGTAGGTGGCGTATTGCGGATCCGTATTGTCCACCGTATTGCAGCTCAGCACAACGCGCTGGCAACCGCTGGTGATGATGCCATTGAGGCTGTGCTGCCGGTGAGTCATGCTGATGGTGTTGTCCAACGCCTGCCAGTTGGCGGCCGAGCTCAAGTTGATGCCGTGGCGCGAGGCGGGGTTGCTCACGAACTGCAGGGTGTTGTGGCGGATGATGGAGCTGGGGTTGGTGCCCAGCGCTTCGGCCACGCGAATGCCGCAGTAACCACGGCACGAGATGCACTCCTGGTCATCGCCGAAGGTGATGTGGTTGCCCTCGACGAGCACGCTATTGGCGCCATCGTTGAAGCGCAGATCCATGCCGTGGTACTTGCAATGGACGCGGTTGTCGAACACCCTCACCTCGCGGTAAAAACTGTGCTCGATCCGGTGTGCGGTGCCCATATCGGTCATGCGGTTGTGCGCGGAGACCACGTTCATGTTGTTGGTGTACAAGCCCCAGCGGCAATAGCTGAAGGAGGCTTGGTCGGTGGCCGCGCTGCCGTACCCGTACTGCTTCAAGCTGCTCCATGCGCCTTCGCTATCGGCGTAGATGGCGCTGCCGTTGGCCACGCCTAGGTCGGTGTATGCCGCGTCAGGTTGAATGTCATTGAAAGTGCAGCCCTCTTCGCTGACATCGCTTCCATGCGCCACGATTCCGTTGCTCATGTGGTGGATGCTGTTGCCACCGCCGGTGAAGTCCAGGCTCATGTCATTCACATCGAAAGCGGCGTAGCCCACATCGCCGAGCACGCTGGTCTGGTTGGCATACGGTTGCGCGAGCGGGCCTTCGGCATGCGCGCTTGTATTGCTCACGCTAATGCTCACGCTGTTGTACTGCCCTTGCCCGGGCACGCTGAAGGCCACGCGGTTGTTCACGAGCTCCGAGCCATCGACGATGAGGATGGCGCTGTTGAGCGCCTTGAATGCGTTCTCAGCATCGGCGATGCTCGATTCGTTCATCAGCACGATGCAGCCATCGTTGGCGGATATGCCTTTCCACATCACGTTGTTGCAGGCGGCGAACGAGCTGCTCTCGATGCGGAGGTAGCGGCCCGGTTCCATCAGCACCTGTGCGCCCGGCGCAACGGTCACCTCAGCATTTTCGAAGGTCACGTCCTGATCAATGAGGAAATCGCCCTGGATGGCCACGGGTCCGGTGAAATACGCATTAACTGAACTGGCCGTACTTCCAGCCGGGATGATGGTGGCCGCAGCACAGCACGGATACACATCCACCTGCTGGGTGCTGGTGCTGGCTACGCCGTTGAGGATCACGGTGTGGGTGATGGTGTAAGTACCCGGCGCGGCCGGTGGGATGGGGGCGCATGCAGTGCAGCCGTTGGTCGTGGTGATCTCCGCGAAGTAGTCGTAAGTGTAGCTGCTGGCACCATTGACGGGCGTGGTGCGGTTGTCACCCCAGGTCCAGATGTGGATGGCGGCGGGATCCTGGAAGTCGGCTTGCACGTTCACGATGCCCGTGCATGCGTCTTGTTGTATGGTGAATTGCGGGTTCGGACCATCGACAAGGCAATCCGTGAGGATGATGTTGGCGGCTTGCGTGAGGAAGCCCGGAGGGTCGACCTCGTTGCCTTGCGGATCGAACACCGTGGTGAAATTGAGCAGGCCGGCATTGCCGATCGTGCCGGTGTAGAACACGTTCTGGCTGGGTGGCGGCGCGCTGTTGACGGTGAAGGGGATGCAGACCACTCCGCCGAACCCGGCGAACAGCACGGGCGCATTCAAGAACTCGATATAGACATGCACCACGGCCATGCCGGGTGGCAACGTGAACGGCGGCGCCATCGCAGGGCCTATGTAGCTGTTCGAGCTCAGGGTGAAACTGCTCGTCGCGCCACTCAGGTCTGTTGGCGGTGACAGGAAGCTCGGATAGATCAAATCGAACTCCACTGCGCCCACATTGGGCACCACGCTGTGATAGGCCATGCAGAGCGTCACAGGGCCTTCGGTGCAGTCCCCAGCGCCACCCACGACTAAAGGGCATCCCTCGAGAATGTTCACGATGGCATTGTCCCAAGGGTCCTCGTTGCCGGGGCCGTCCACATGAACCTCGTTGAGGTAGGTGCCCAGGTTGGTGAAGAAGCCCACATAGGTGAAGGTCTGGCAGCCCGGCGGCAGGTCGATGGTGATGCCGCTGCCGGCGAGCGGGTTGGTGTAGCCCGGCCAGAGCTGGAAGTACTGCGGGTCACCGAACACGATGGCATCGGTGATGGTGACACCAGGGATGGTGCTGCCCGTGTTGTTGCACACCGTGATGGTGTAAGTGACGGGTGAGCCGGCGTAGGTCTGCGACGTGGAGACGGTCTTGGAGACGGTAATCGGGTCGCCGCAGAGCTGCGATCCCACGGTGAAGTTCGCCGTAGCCGAGCAACCGAGCAGTGCATCTGTTACATCCACGGTGTAGTCGCCCGGAGCAAGCCCGGTTGGGTCTTCGTCAGTGGAACTGTTGCTCCAGCTGAACTCGTATGTCCCAGACCCACCCACAACAGTGATATCAATCAGCCCATCCTCCTGCCCAAAGCAGGCATTGGTGACCACGCCGGTGATCTCGATCACTGGGCGGATGCGCACATCGTCGATGTACACCGTGCCGTTCCCACCGTTCTGTGAAGCGTAGGCCACTAGCCAGTTCGCGCTCGGCCCGGGAGGGAAGGTGAATGGAGCCGTCGTGTAGTTCACCCACTGGTTGTTGAGCGGCTGGGCCGCCGTGAACGTGATAGCCGCGAACGTGGGACCACCGCCGCACGAAATGGCGCCCCCGTTCACGTCGGTTTGTCCTTGTGCTTGCGTGCACGGTTGCTGCTCGAATGCGCGGAAATCCACCACTGCGTTGCACGGTGATGCTGGCACTCGCGCCCAGAAGTCCAGGACATATTTCAAGTTGGGCTGCATGGGAACGCAGAGTTCGAATGCCAAGCCCTCTTGATTGAACGACGGGCTGCCAGGTGCGCCGGCTACCACCATGGCGGCGTAGTGCTGGTTGAGCGGCGCGCCATTATGAGAAGGAGGCACCGGCAGCGGGCTGGATGAGCAGAAGTTAAAGTAGGTGAGGTTGCCAGTTGGGGTTCCGGAATCCTCAACCCAATTCGTCCCATTGAAGTACATGTGGTCCGGTGTATTCCCTTGCATGGGTCCGGAGATCCTGAAATTCGAGTAGGGCATGCAGTACTCGGATGATATACTCTCCAAATCCCAGCCGTTCACGATGTTGCAGTCTTCGCAACTGGCAGATGGCTCGACCATGATGAAGATGTGCGCGTAGTTCCCGTGGGTGCCGTTGCTGGAGTTGATCGGATGGTATCGGAGTACGGCCCAGCCCAGGAAATCCGGATCCGGTGTGTAGTCGATGGAGGTGCTCGTTATATTGTTGACCACCCCGCCGCCAACGAGGATCTCCACGCAGGGGTCGTATTCATCTGCCACGGTATTGGGCTTCGCCTGGTCCTCATCATTCAGGAGGAAGTCGTCAATGATGAGTGGGGCCGCTTGTCCTTGCTGATAGGTGTACTGCTCGCCGGTGGCGTATCGGAACATGTCGTCCACTCCCGCAATGCGCGAACCGCAGGGTGGATAATTGGTGGCAACCGTGCCGATCCAGGCCGGGTCCGTGCCAACGGTCGTAGTTGTCCGGTAGCCCAGATCGCACAGGACCTGTGCCTCGGCAAGCGTGGGTATGCGGGTCTGGCCGGTGAACACCGCAGGCTCCATCAAGAACGCAAGGCCTCCGGAACACGTGCCGTCCAAGTGGCTGAGGCTGGTTCCTGGAATGAACCCGGCCGGTGAGAAGGCAGGCTCATTGGCGTTCGGGCCGGTGAAGGTCATGCCGCAGTTGCCATTGAGAGCAGCACCCGAATACGTTATCGCATTGCACACCCATTGATTCGTCACTACGGGTGCTCCAGCGACCTGCAAGCGAGTGTCCCAGCGAGAATAGTAATTCGAGCCACCGATCGCACTACCGCCGGCCGCATTGATCAATGAAGCGACACCAAGGGTGTGCAGCGCCTCGTGGAAGATGACCGAATGCAGGTCAAACGGCGGAACCGGGACGGGCGCCGCCGGGTTGAGGTGCCAACTGGTATTCGGGAATTGATTAAAGTCAACTTGGATCCGACCATGGAACAGTTGGCCTGCGAAATTCGGGAACGGTGCGCCTGCAGTGGTTTGCGGAATCCAAGAGTCATAGCCGCCGTTGATCGTTTTCCAGACCTCACCATCCAACACCCGGCGCTGCATGGTTGCTGGTGTGACATATTCTCCATTACTGAAATTGATCGGGCTATAAATAGACGTGCCTTGTGCCAATACGCCCGGGACCTGAAGCGGTGACAATCGCATCTGAATGTTCACGAAGCCCGTTGAAGGCGGCTGGAGTGTGTACGGATGATTGGCGGGCTCAATCAGCTCAGATAGGTCCCGGAATACACGGCACGCTATGTCGCGGTACGTTGGGCCCCATATTGGATCGTTGAAGCCCGTGTTATTGTCCGTGAACACCAGATTGAACCACCCGGCTACGCACGAGGTCGCCCCCCCCCCAAAGGCAGGGGCTGCTTCAGGCACAACCAGGTCGTGCATGGGGATGGCTTCTCCGAAACGGTCGTAGGCAACAACGTTGGCATGGTCAGGGATGCCATTGATCTGGGCGCACACAATGCCTGACAAGGGGAGCATGGTGCAGGTCATCCAGAATGAAGCAATAATCTCAGAGGTGCGGCTCAAGGGTTTCATGGCGCTTTCGTGTCGTGAATGCTTGATCGAGCGGCTCAAGGCGTGGCAACAAAGGAGAGGCGAAGCGCACGGCCGTCCGCGTAATTCAAAGTGGCGAGATGAACACCGGGCTTCAAAGCCCCGATCCCTATGCGGGATGCGTCGCCGAACGCACGTGAAAAGAGTCGTTTGCCGCAAGCATCGTACACGACCAGGGTCCCTGAACCATGGGGTGCATTGCCGAGGTCAACGACCCACCCATTGGCATCCATATAGATGCGAGGGACTGCCTGCGTCGAGTGATAGAAGCCTAGGCTGGGATCCAGGTTTATCGCGAATGGAATGACCTCCGTGCAGCCGTTCGCTGCGGTGACCGAAACGCTGTGCTCTCCAACGGGAAGGTCATTGCGACTGAAGAGGTCCGTTACGCCATCACTCCAAACAATCGTGTAAGGTCCGTACGCGTCATCTAGCAAGATGCTCGCTCCGCCTGGTGCAGACACCGCAGCAGCGTCGATCGTGTTGACTTCAAAAGGGAAGCAGAGCACCGGCGTGGGTGCTCCGTACGCATACACCTGCGGGGCGCAAGGTTGCCCTTCACCCCTGAGGCAGAAGGAGAACTGCGAGCTCGTGCTCAAGCTCGTGCTGCTGATCTGCAGGTAGTATGAACTGTTCTCGTAATTCCCTAACTCGGTTAAGATCGTGTCTGCAGGAGTAAGGCTGAAGCACTGCGCTGGCACGAGTTGGCTGCAATCCGGTCCATGCCATATCGTGATTTGCACCGAGTCCGTGGTATAGAATGGACCAGGACTGACTTCCAAGGTGAAATAGCAAAGGGGCTGGAAGCGGTACCAAACATCGTTCGAAGGAACCGTTTGATTCAACGCGTAACCCGAACAGGCCAATCCAGAAGAGGGATAAGGGAACTCTGGACCAGCTAAGGTGGTTGATTCGGTGAACACCTCGGTGCCCGGCACCCCGATCGGCTCCCAAATGCACATCGCTCCGGATTCGTTGATGATGAGATTGGTGGCGGATAAGCATGAATCGTTCGGAGCTTGCGCCAGGGCCGCAGCGGGCATCAACAGCAGCAGTGTTTGGAGCCGTTGCGTTGGTCTCATGCGTACAGGACATTTCGTGCAATTCATCCCGCAGTGGGCTGTTGAGCAGAAAAGGTCAATCCATCAATCCTCTGGTCGCACACCGGCAATCCCATAGATTCCTGCACCCTCGTTGCCGTCCGCTCCAATGGCCATTCGTGAAGCAGTCCCCTCTCCTTCAGAACAGCGCTTGCTCACCCGAGCGCTGCTCATATGAACGAAGGTATAAACATCTTCTTGTTTTGCCTAACGCGTGTCGGCAATTCGTTCTGCATCACTCACGGGTTGCCACACAGGTTGCTGCGCCGCGCCCCGCTTCCGCGTTCATGGATTGCGGTGTTACGCCTTTGGCTTCGGCTCATTCTGGCAAGCACGGAGTACTTACCAGGCAGTCATGAGGTCCGATCGAAGCGTAATTTCCTGCGAGGGTTGGGCAACGGTGGGTTCGTGCGAGATTTTACTTCGATGCCAAAAGGGGAACCGAGGCTGAATCTGTAGGGTTTGCCCGTGCCAGTGGACGCCCTCACTGCGGCTCGCTGAACGCCGGATCGTTCAGGAAGCGCTCATCGGTGAGGGCTTCCAGGAAGGCTTTGAGGTCGGCGCGCTCCTGCGCATCAAGGTCGATCTGGCCGCCGGTCCAGGGCCACATGTGATTATCGAGATTGGGCTCATTGATGTTCACGCTGTCTGCGTAGAAGTCGATCACTTCTTCCAGCATGGCGAAGCGCCCATCGTGCATGTAGGGCGCGGTGACGGCGATGTTGCGCAGGCTGTTCACCTTGAAGCGGCCGCGATCGCTCACGAGGCCAGTGATCTCCGCCAATCCTTGATCCGGTCCGGGCGCCATGCCGATGTTGCGCAGGTCGTGGTCCTGGAAGAGCGGCGCCATGTGGCAGAGGTCGCACTCGGCCTCGCCGAAGAAGAGGTCCATGCCGCGCACCTGGGCATCGGACATGGCCGTGGCATCACCGCTGTAGTAGTAGCGGTCGAAGGGCGAATCGAAGCTGAGCAGCGTGCGCTCGAATTGCGCGATGGCCTTCACCACGCGCACGCTGTCAATGTCCGGGGATCCGAAGGCGCGAGCGAAAAGCTCGGGATAGTTGGGCAGTCGGCGGAGCCGTTCCTCCACCACGGGCCAGCGGTTGCGCATCTCGAGGTGATTCACCACGGGGCCGAAGGCTTGCTCTTCCAACGAAGCCGCGCGGCCATCCCAGAAGAGGAGATGGTCCCAGAGCATGTTCTGCACGGGCATCGATTGCCGCCGCCCCACGGACCCATCCGATCCGAGCGAGAATCTACGCGGGTCGCTGAAGGCGAACTCCTGCTGGTGGCACGATCCGCAGCTGAGGCTATAGTTGTCCGACAGCGCTTTCTCATAGAACAGCTTGCGGCCCAGCGCAACGCCTTCCACGGTGAGCGGATTGTCGGCGGGCAGGTTCATCGGATGCGGCAGGTTCTGCGTCCAAGGCGGCAGTTCCAGCGCCAAGGGCGTGGGCCCCGTGAAGGCATCCGCCTGCTCCACGGCGGGATCCTTGCGGCACGCCGCGATGGCGAGCAAGGCGAATAGGAAGGGGAGGCGCCGCATGCGTGGCGAAGATCGATAGTGCGACGATCAATGGCGGTGGCCGGGAGGGCCGAAACGCGGATCAACGAGGAAGGCCGAATCGGTGAGCGTGCGCAGGAAGGCAACCAGGTCCGTGCGGTCCTGCTTGGAGAGCCGCACTTCGCCTTTGCGCCAGGGCAGCATGTGCTCATCGAGCGTGGGCGATGCCGTGAACACGTCATCCGCATAGAAATCGACGACCTGCTCCAGCGTGGCGAATCGGCCATCGTGCATGTATGGCGCCGTCACGGCGATGTTGCGGAGCGTAGGGGTCTTGAATCGCCCCGCGTGCCAGGGCAGGCCCGTGCGAGCACCCATGCCGAGGTCCGTGGGCACGCTGTCGAGCCCGATGTTCAGCACATGATGCCCCTTGAAGAGCGGCGGCTCGTGGCAATCGACGCAATGCGCGCGGGTGAAGAAGAGGTCCTTGCCTCGCTTCTCCTGCGCATTGAGCGCATCGGCCTGTTTCCCGTAGAAGTAGCGGTCGAATCGCGAATCGAGTGAGACCATGGTGCGCTCGAACTGCGCCAGGGCGAATGCGATGCGCAGGCTGTCGATGCGGGCATCGCCGAAGGCGGCGGCGAAGAGCGGCGGATAACGCTTGTCCTGCGCAAGGCGATGGCTCACTTCGATCCAGCGGCTCGCCATCTCGCGGTGCGCGGTCACCGGCTCGAAGGCCTGCAGCTCGAGGCTGAGGGCGCGGGCGTCCCAGAAGAAGAAATGGTCCCACGCCAGGTTCATCAAAGGCATGCTGTTGCGCGCCGTGCGCTGGCCGCTCATGCCGCTGGAGAAGCGCGCGCTGTCCGCGAAGGCGAAGCGCTGCAGGTGGCAACTGGCGCAAGAGAGCGAGCCATCGGCGCTCAGTGCTTTTTCATGAAAGAGCATGCGGCCCAGCGCTGCGCCTTCCACGGTGAGCGGATTATCGTAGGGGGAATCGAGGCGGAGCGCGGTGTCGGCGATAGCCCAAGCGGGGAGCTCGAGTCGCAGGGGTGTTGATCCGGTTGGTGCAGCGTTCTTGGGCGGATGATGGCATGACATCAGGGCCGCGAGAGCGGTCGGAAGTACGAATCGATTCGCTGACATAGCGGGGTCCGGATTCAGCGCCGCCGCTTCTTCGATCGCAATGGTCTGCGACTCATATGGAAAACACTGTACACAATGGCTAGGCCACCCGTCAACTCGAACACGATGCAATATGGGAAGTCCTGGACCGGGGCGTATCGGAAACCGTTCACCCGTTCAGGGTAGCTGCATGTCACGCGAACCAGGTCCTCAATGGCTTTGAGCACTGCTTTGTCGAAGCGCGCGCCAAGTTTCGGTTGCTCGAGCTCGTAGTGCAATGAGGCCTCCTGCCATTCCTGCCAAGCCAGGTCACGCAGCTCAATGGCCTTTGCCTTCATGCGCGCTTGCGCTTCAGCATGGCCTTCACCTCCTTCAGGGAGTATCCCTTGCCTTTGCCTTGCCGCCGCGCTTCTCGCCGCTCCTCGAGCATGGCCAATTGCTCCTTGGTGAATCGGAACTCGCCGGCCTCAGCCTCCAACGCCTTGCTCACCTTGGCCAGCACATGTTCATCATTGGTGGCAATGATGCGTTCGATCAGGTCGAGCTTCGTGAACATGATACCGTGTTTCCGCCAAAGCTATGCGCCGGGCATGCCCGTTGGATGCTGGTCATTGGCATTCAACCCTCAGCCCTCGAACGCTGCAGCATCAGTGACGGCTGTTTACCCTCAACCTGCCTTGTCATCCCGGGCTTGACCCGGGACAACCCCCAACCCCCAACCGCCTAGATGATATTCACCTCGCGCTCCAGCTCCACGCCGAAGCGCTCGCGCACACTGCGAAGCACTTGATCGCTCAGTTCCCAGACCTCAGCGCCCGTGGCGCCGCCGTGGTTCACCAGCACCAGTGCCTGCTTCTCATGCACCCCGCATGCGCCGATGCGCCTGCCCTTCCAGCCGCATTGCTCAATGAGCCAGCCTGCCGCAAGCTTGCTGTGGCCTTCGCCTGCTGGATAGACCGGTGCGTTCGGGTGAGCGAGCTTGATGCGCTCTGCGACGCGTGCATCCACCACCGGGTTCTTGAAGAAGCTCCCTGCGTTGCCCAGCACCTTGGGGTCCGGCAGTTTGCTGCTGCGGATGGCGATCACCGCGTCGCTCACATCCTTGATCGTCGGTTGCGCCACGCCCATCCGGGACAGCTCACCTTGGATGTCGCCGTAGGCGGTACGGATGAGGTGATCGCGCTTCGTGAGGGTAAAGCTGACATTCAGGATGATGAATCGATCCTTGCCTTCGCGTTTGAAGAAGCTCTCGCGGTAGCCGAATGAACAAGCCGAGCGATCGAAGCGAATGACCTCACCATCGCTCACGCGCAAGGCTTCCAACGAAACGAAGCAATCCTTGATCTCCACGCCGTACGCACCGATGTTCTGCATGGGCGCTGCGCCCACCTTGCCGGGAATCAGGCTGAGGTTCTCGAGCCCGCCCCAGCCCTTGGCCACGCAGTGCATCACCAGGTCATGCCACACCACGCCGGCGCCAGCGCGCACCACGACGCGATCGTCCATCTCGGCTTCGATTGCGATGCCCGGGACTTCATTCAGCAGCACCAGTCCTTCGAAATCGCGGGTGAAGAGGATGTTGCTGCCGCCGCCAAGCACGAGGCGCGGCAGGGCACTGAGCTCCGGCGCGGCCAGCAACGCGCGCAATTCTTCCACCGCTTGGAAGCTGCAGAGCGCATCCGCCTTAACGGCGATGCCGAAGGTGTTGAAGGGCTGGAGGTCGGCGTTGCGGAGCAGGGGCATAGGCGCGCAAGTTTACCGGTGAAGACTGACCGGTTCTCGTTACCGCGTTTTTTCCACGATCGCTTGCATTTGCCCGTCGAGCATATACATTCGTTCCACCAGTTAGCTATCGCTCGATTAGTTTGAACTTGAATGAAGCCTTTTGCATCACCTTCACCATGCCCAGCGATGCCTCATATCTGAGCGGCGTCCGCACCTTGAGCCTTGCGCCCTGCGCCTTGCGCCCTGCGCCCTGCGCCTTGCGCCCTGCGCCTTGCGCCTTGCGCCTTGCGCCTTGCGCCTTGCTTATTCTTCCAGCCCAACAAGGTAGGCCATGGCCTCCTTCACGAAAAAGCCCCCAGCGCTTGCGACGCCAGGGGCCGGTTGCTACATGTCCCACTAACACGCGAATGAAAATGGAAACGAGCTAGGCAAAGGTACCGACCCCGCCCGGAAGCAACCGCGAGCCGGGCGGGGCGGTGAGCACCCGGTATCTTCGAAATCGAAGCCGGAAGCGGAGGCAGCGCGCACGCCAGTGCCGCTGTCCTCCATGTGCCGAAGACGCGGTAGAAGGATTTGAACAAGATCGAGGAACATGCGCTCAGCGCTGCTGTCCATAATGCTGCTTTTTTCCGTGCTGCAAACGCGCGCACAGAATCTTGTGCCGAATTGGAGCTTCGAGGAGATCAGCAGTTGCCCGCAATACCAAGGCGATATCGAGAACGCCATCGGTTGGCTCACCTTCAGAGGCGAGTATTCCTGCGACCTCTATCATGTGTGCGGACATCCGGATTCGTGCGGAGTGCCAATCAATTTTGCGGGTGAGCAGCTGCCTTCCAGTGGGCAGGCCTATGCCGGCATCCACACATTCAGCGCGGATGACGCCTGGCCTTGGTACACGAGAGAGTGGGTAGGTGCGCAACTGACTACTCCGTTAGTTGTCGGCGCGACTTATCATGCTACGTTCAAGGTCAGTCTCACACTGGGTTGGGGAACTGGAGCCCCGTTGTTCGAGAGATGCCGCTTCGCCAATGACCGAACCGGATTGTTCTTCACCATGAGCCAATGGCTTCAGGACGACTTTGATCCTGTGCCTGGTTATGCCCACGTGTTCGGCACCGAAGTGGTTGAGGACACGGTGGGCTGGACCCTGATCAGCGGCAGTTTCGTGGCCGATAGCGCGTACCAGTACGTGGTGGTAGGCAACTTCTTCAGCGACGAGGAGACGAATTGGTCGCTAATGGACCCCAATGGCACCGGCTATCTGGCCTATTACTACATCGACGATGTGTGCGTCTCACCGAATCCGCAGTATTGTGCCATTGCGTCTGGCCTGGCGATCAGGCCGGGGCAAGGGTTCAGGGTTTGGAGCGACCTTTCGAGTGGCACCTTGAACGCCGCTGGAATTCAGGGGCTTGGTGTGGAGCGCATATCGGTGGTGGATGCAATCGGCAGATCAGTCGCACAGCCGCTGGCGGTTACTGGCTCGGATAGCTGGAGCGTTTCGGTCAGCACATGGGCGAGCGGTGCATACATCGTGGTAGTTGAACTCGATGATGGCAGTCGAATAGCTGAGCGTGTGTTCCTCGGTCGTTAAACCGAGAAAATGAGACAGATCAATCGAGCGTGGATCCTGGCACTGGGTTTCTGCGCGATGACGACGTGGGCAAATGCCCAATTCACCAATATCGGTGGAGGAGGTTGGTGGCGCACCAATCAGACGGGAGCGAATCTTGGTAGGGGTTTGGCGGTCGGCAACCTGACGACCACCCCGTTCCCGGCGGCCTTTCAGGTACATGGGGATCTAATGGCCACGTGGACTGGCGAAGTGTTCCGCACCAATACGTCCCAGACCATTCTTGGCGTGCCGAACCCCACGTACTGGCGCATGTTCCATGGCGGCTCTGGCGCGACCGATGAGAGAGGCCAGCTCTTCGCGGTTCCGAATCTGGGGCACTTCAACATCAATGCGCCCAATGGGCACTTCCAGTTGCATACCCAGAACGTGCAGCGCGCTCGCCTGAATGGCAACGTGACCAGTAACATGGGGCCGCCCACCGCACCGCCATTCCTGAACGTGAATCGCGATGGCTTCTTTGCCCTCAGCGGCACCGATAATGCCTTCAACAATGTGAATAGCCGCGCGCCGTTCACGCGGTTGCACCTTGTCGATAATGCCGTAGACCCCGCTAACCCGACCGTGTATGCGCAAGAGCATGGCTACCGGCCCTGGCAGCGCAATGGCGTCACCTTCACGGGCAACAGCGACCAGAGCTACATCGGCCATAAGTACGATGCCAATGACAACACGGATTTCGTGGTGCAGTGGAGCGATAATCCGAACGGGAGCCCTTGGGGTGTGGACCGCATGAAGTTCGTGTTCACCACGCAATACAATGCCGGTCAAGCGCGCGGCGCGCAATCGGTCAACGGCCTTGAAGCCATCCGGTTATGGCCAAGGAACAACTTCGATGTGAACGTTGGCATTGGTGATTTCTTCGCAGGCAACCAGTTGACACCGGCGGTGGTAACGGATCCAACTGAGCGTGTGGATATCCTGAATGGCCGCTTGCGGATCAGGCAGCTGCCGGATGATTCGGCGGCGGTCGATTCCTTCTACGTGATGGTGGTTGACCGTACAACACTTACCCCCGGCAATCAGGAGCGCGGCGTAGTGAAGTGGGTAGATCCATCAACCCTCGGCGGAGGCGGTGCTGATTGCGATTGGACCGTCGAGAATGACGGCACTTCTGGTCCAGCGGTTTCGCACAACGTGTACACGGCAGTTGGCGTCAGCGACGACTGCCCTGATGATGATGACGCGGTCGGCATCGGCTTGAACCTTCAGAACTCACAATCGCCTGGCAAACTAGCGGTGAGGAGCACTCAGTACAGCAAAGCCGTGCATGTTGATCAACTCTCGACAGAGCCAAACGTCCAAGGACTCGGAGTCGAAGTTGCAGGCGGCACAACCACCACCACGGGCATCCATGTCCAGACTGAGCAAGGCTCTGCGAGTGGGGCTCAGAACCGTGGAGTGGATATCAGCGCTGTGGGAACCGGGGCACCCGGGAATTCTTGGAATTACGGCCTGGTGGCGAATGTGGTCGGGAGCAGTAGCCGTACCCGCGGCATCACAGCCAATACGTTCGGTGGCACTGTCACTGGTTACGCGGGCTGGTTCCAGGCATTCGACCCCGCGCCATGGGTGTACGGCGTTTCGGGTCAAGCGCGCGGTGGCCAGCGCCGAATCGGCGTGGAGGGCTTAGCGGTTGGTTCTGACCTGAATCAGATTGGAGTCATGGGCGCATCAACTTCGGGGACAGGCAACTGGCCAATACCGTTGAATGTGCCTTACATCGGTACGGCCGGCTTTGCACGTCGCGCAGACTCTACCACCTATGCCATTGGCGTGTATGGCGATGCCGTAGGTCCGTTCTACGAGGACTCTCTGAATACCACGGCCTGGGCCGGATACTTCAACGGCGTAGTAAAGGCTACCGGCAAGATGATCTGCACTGAGCTGCATGAAGTCTCCGATGCCTCATTGAAGACGGATGTTGCGGAACTCACGGGGGCGATGGCAGTGGTGAATGAACTGCGGCCATCAACATACCACTTTGCCGCTCCGGTCGGCTTGGATATCGACCTGCCTACTCAACTTCAATACGGGTTCCTCGCGCAAGAAGTGGAGGAGGTTCTTCCCAGTTTGGTCGGGAGGACGACATTCCTGGGCGAGGTCGATTCCTTGGGCAATGTGCTCTCCACGCAGTCCACGGTGAGGACCCTGAACTACCAAGGGCTTATTCCTGTAGTGGTTGCGGCGCTTAAAGAACAGCATGCTACGATCGACAGCATGCAAGAGCAGCTCCAAGCGGCACAAAGCGCCATCGCCACCATGCAGCAGCAACTCGCCACCTGTTGCGCCCAGCCTCCGGTTGATAGCGACCAACGCTCCGGTTCCGGAGTGGAAGGCGAGAAACTCACCCCCAGCCAAGAGCGCCTGCTCCGCATCGCTCCCAATCCCTTCACCGACCGTACCACCTTGTTCTGCACGTTGGAGCGCGCGGGCCGCATGCAGTTGCTGGCCAACAGCGCCGATGGCCGCAGCTTGATGGTGCTGAGCGAGGGCCAGCGCGAGGCCGGTGAATTCCAGTACGAGTGGAGCACGGAGAAGCTCGCGCCCGGCGTGTACTACATCACCCTCTTGCTCGATGGCGAGCCGGTGGTGAAGCGCGCGGTGAAGGTGGGGAGGTAGTTCTTTTTCAGGCCCCGAAAGACGCGGCCCGGCGCTTACGCCCGGGCCGCGCCTATTTGGGTCCTCACTCCTCATGCTACCTTCGATGCCATGAAGAAGACCCCGGAACTGCTTGAGAAGAAGAGCGTGCTGCGTTCCCTCAAGGAGCTGCCAGATCGATTCTCTGCGGATGACGTGATGGAGCGCGTGATGCTGCTGGAAGCCATCGCTGAAGGGCTGGCCGATATCAAGGCAGGCCGCGTGGTGCCGATCGCCGAGGCGAAGAAGAAGCACCGGCAATGGCTGAAGTGAGCATTTCTGCCAGGGCCATGCGCGACATGGCACGGATACACCATTACATCGCTGAGCACGGGGCGGAGCGTTATGCGGACCGGATGATTCAGCGTTTCTACCGTTCCTTGGAGGCTGTGGCCTTGTTCCCTAGTGGCGGTCGCATGGTGCCGGAATTAGGCCTCCCATCGATTCGCGAGACCATCGTTGGGGATTATCGCCTCATTTACCTTGTTGGTGATCGCGATCGTTGCGACCTCATCACCATTTTCCATGGAGCTCGGCGCTTCCCCCATGGCGCCATGCGCGCGCGGAGGGAGTAAGCGGTTCGCACCACCAACGCCCATGCGCGCCCTCGTCTGCGTCACCAACGACCTCAGCACCGACAACCGCGTGCACCGCACCTGCGTGGTGCTGCGCGAGTTGGGCTACGAGGTCCTGCTGGTGGGGCGGCTGTTGCCCGATAGCCTTCCGCTCCAGCGGCCCTACGCCACCAAGCGCATGCGGCTGTTCTTCCGCAAGGGGCCGATCTTCTACGCCGAGTACAACCTGCGGCTCCTTTTCCTCCTGCTCTTCAGCAAGGCCAACCTGATCGTGGCCAACGACCTCGACACCTTGCTGGCCTGCTACCTGGCGAAGGGGAAACGCGCGCTGGTTTATGACAGCCACGAGTACTTCACCGAGGTGCCGGAGATCCAGGGCCGTTTCGCGAAGCGCGCATGGCTGGCCATCGAGCGCTGGATCTTCCCGAAGCTGAAGCACGTGATCACCGTGAACGGCAGCATTGCCAACGCCTACCGTGAGCGCTACGGAGTGCCTGTGGAGGTCGTGCGCAACATCCCCATGCACAAGGAGCTCGGGCCGTTGCCGTCGCGCAAGGACCTGGACCTCCCAGAGGACCGCTTCATCCTGGTGCTGCAGGGCAGCGGCATCAACGTGGACAGGGGAGGCGAAGAGGCGGTGCTGGCGATGAAGGAGCTGCCCGATGCCCTGCTGCTCATCATCGGCGGCGGTGATGCCTGGCCCGTGCTGGAGCGCATGGTGATTGATCACGGGATTCAGGACCGCGTGCGCCTCTTGCCGCGCATGCCCTACGAGCGCATGATGCAGTTCACGCGCAACGCCGACCTCGGCCTCTCGCTCGACAAGGACACCAGCCTCAACTACCGCTTCAGCCTGCCCAACAAGCTCTTCGACTACTTCCGCGCGCACATCCCGGCGCTGGTGAGCGAACTCCCGGAGGTCGCCGCGATCGTGCGTCGGTACGAGGCGGGCATCGTGATCCCGCGCGTGGAGCCTGCGCTGATCGCCGCCGAGGTGCGTCGCTTGATGCCCGACCGCGCGCGCCGTGACGCCATGCGGCTGAAGGCTATTTTCGCCGCCACCGAATTGGATGGCGAGCGCGAGAAGGAAGCGCTGATGGCCTTCCTGCAACGCGTTGTCTGAGCGCCATCTCCATATCATCAGCTTCGACGTGCCCGCCCCGCCGAGCTATGGCGGCGTGATTGACGTGTACTACAAGGCGAAGGCGCTCGCGGAGCTGGGCGTGAAGGTGCACCTGCACTGCTTCCACTACGGCCGTCCGAAGGCGAAGGAACTGGAGCGGTTCTGCGCCAGCGTCCACTACTACCCGCGCAACACCGGCAAACTGCAGTTGCTCAACGCGCTGCCCTACGTGGTGGTGAGCCGCCGCAGCGAAGCGCTGATGGAGCGCCTGCTCCAGGATGCGCATCCCATCCTCTTCGAGGGGCTGCACTGCTGCTACCACCTCGGCGATCCGCGCCTGCACGGCCGCATCCGGATCGTGCGCGCGCACAACGTGGAGCACGACTATTACGGCGCGCTCGCGAAGGCCGCGTCGAACACCTTCCGCCGCACCTACTTCATCAACGAGGCGCACAAGCTGCAGCGCTTCGAGCCGGTGCTGGCCGAAGCCTCGCGCGTGCTGGCCATTTCACCGAAGGATGAGGCCTACTTCGGCTCGCACTTCCACAACGTGGCGCATGTGCCAGCCTTCCATGCCAGCGAGAAGGTGGAGGTGCCCGATGGTCTCGGCGATTTCGCTTTCTACCACGGCGCGTTGGGCGTGGCGGAGAACGATCAGGCGGCGCTGTACCTGGTGAAAAAGGTATTCGATGGCCTGCCCGTGAAGCTCATCATCGCCGGCAGCGATGCCAGCGCAGAGCTGAAACGCGCGGTGGCCAAGGCACCGAACGTGGAATTGCGCGAGGGCATCGCCACAGAGCAGATCCATGCGCTGGTGCGCGCCGCCCAGGTGAACGTGCTGCCCACTTTCCAGGCCACGGGCATCAAATTGAAATTGCTGCTCTGCCTCTTCAACGGCCGCCACGTGGTGTGCAATACGCCGATGATCGAGGGCACGGGCCTCGAAGGGCTCTGCCATGTGCACGACGATCCGCAGGGCATGCGCGAGAGCATCTTGGCCTGCATGGGCAAACCCGCGAATGGCCAGGCGCTGGAAGCGCGCGCGCGCGTGCTGGAGGAGCGCTTCAGCAACCGCAGGAACGCGGAGCTGATCCTGGCGCTTCTCGCTTGATCACACCGCCCTTGCTGCGCTCAGCTCGAGCAGCTTCCCCTCCTCGCAGCGCACCACGCGCGCGGTGAGGCTCTTCATGTGCGAATAATCGTGCGTGGCCATGATCACGCTGCGGCCGGTGGTGCTGATGGAGAAGAGCAGGTCCACGATCTCGCCCGTGGTCTCAGGGTCGAGGTTGCCGGTGGGCTCGTCGGCCAGGATCAGCTCGGGATCGTTCACCAGCGCGCGGGCCACGCTCACGCGCTGCTGCTCGCCGCCGCTGAGCTCGTGCGGCATCTTGTAGCCCTTGTTCGCCAGCCCCACCTTCTCCAGCACCTCCTGGGCGCGGCGGTCCATCGCCTTGCGGTCGGTCCAGCCGGTGGCGCGCATCACGAAGAAGAGGTTCTCCTGCACCGTGCGGTCGCTCAGCAGCTGGAAGTCCTGGAACACGATGCCGATCTTCCGGCGCAGGTAGGGTACCTGCGCGCGCTTCAGTTTCCGCAGGTCGAAGCCGCAGCAGAAGCCCTCCCCCTCGGTGAGCGGCACGTCGCCGTAGAGCACGCGCATGAGGCTGCTCTTGCCGCTGCCGGTGCGTCCGATGAGGTACACGAACTCGCCCTTGTACACGGCGAAATCAACGTGGTTGAGCACCAGGTTCTCGCGCTGGAAGATGCGCGCGCTGTTGAGCTGGACGAGCGGGGCGGTGGACATGGGTGCGGGCAAAGGTGCGCACGTGGCCAATACCTGCGCCCATGATCGCGTTGGATTGAGCGGCCCAATGCTTGCGAAGCGCCAACACCTCCGGGTGGAAATCTCCGCAGCCCGATGCCTTAGCGCCGCATGCCGCCCCTTGACCTTTGAACGCAATGATGACCCTGATTCCGAGCCACGGCTGGCTGTCGCGCCTAACCGTGCTGCTGGCCGCGTTCGCCCTCGGCCTTTCCGCCAGCGCACAGCGACCCGCGCACTACACCCACCAGGATGCCGACCTGGGCAACGCCATCGAGCTTTTCGGCATGGAGAAGTACGGTGCCGCGCAGTATGAATTCCAGCGGGTGGCCGACCGCATCACGGACCTGCACGACCCGCGCCGCACCGAAGCGGAGTTCTACATCGCCCTTTGCAGCGTTCGGCTCTTCAACGACGATGCCGGCTACCGCCTCAAGCGCTTCATGACCGAGCACCCGGAGGACCTGCATGTGCCCTTGATCAAGCTCGAGCTCTTCCGGCACAGCTTCAACCAGAAGGACTGGAAGGACGTGATCGCCTGGAGCGAGCAGGTGGTGGCCTCCGACCTGAGCCCCGCCGATGCCGAGGAGTACCGCTTCAAGCGGGGCTACGCGTATTTCCAGGACGGCAATAGCGAGAAGGCCCTCGCCGAGTTCAGCCTGGTGAAGGACAGCGAAGGCCTATTCGGCGCTCCAGCGCTGTACTACGCCTCGCACATTCACTACGAGCGCGGCCACCATGAGACCGCTTTGCAGGGCTTCCGCAAGCTCGAGCAGAATGCGGATTTCGGCAAGCTGGTGCCCGTGTACATCGCGGAGATCCTCTTCGTGCAGGGCAAGTACGATGAACTGGCCGAGTACTTGAAGCCGCTGCTGAGCGACCCCGAGGGCGTGAAGCGGCAGGCGGAGCTCAATCGGCTGGCAGGCGAGGCGAATTACCGGCGCGGCAACTACGCCGAGGCATTGCCCTACCTGCAGAAGAGCGCGCAGCGCGTGGGCGTTGACCGCAGCGACCGCTACATCCTCGGCTACGCTTATTACAAGACCGGCGATTGCCCGAAGGCCCTCAACGAACTCGTGATCGTGGCCAATGCCGACGACAGCCTCGCGCAGCTGGCCAGCTACCACATGGCCGATTGCTACCTGAAGCTGAATGAGAAGAACTACGCGCGCAACGCGTTCAAGAAGGCCTACGAGATCGGCAAGCCGGGCGAGGGCGAGGCGAAGGGCGACCCGCAGG
This sequence comes from Flavobacteriales bacterium, assembly GCA_016716605.1. Taxonomy (NCBI): domain Bacteria; kingdom Pseudomonadati; phylum Bacteroidota; class Flavobacteriia; order Flavobacteriales; species Flavobacteriales bacterium. The sequence goes on along the minus strand of JADJWA010000001.1, from coordinate 603,490 downwards.
TGACCGAGGATGCGCTCTTCCAGTACGCCAAGCTGGCCTACGAGCTCAGCTTCGACCCCTACCACGAGGCCATCACCGCCCTCCGCAGCTACCTGCGCGCCTATCCGAACACGCCGCGCCGCGACGAGGCCTATGAATTCCTGCTGAACGTCTACCTGAAGACGCGCAACTACGAGGACGCGCTCGCCTCGCTCGATGAGATCCAGAACAAGGACCTGCGCTTGAAAGAGGCTTACCAGAAGCTGGCGTACAACCGCGGGGTGGAGTTGTACGAGGGCCGCAAGTACAGCGATGCTGCGCTCTTCTTCGAACGGGCGCTGAAGTACCCGGTGAACCAGGGCACCAATGCGCGCGCGCACTTCTGGATGGCCGAGAGCCATTACGGCAAGGGCGACCTCACGGCAGCGCTCCAGAAGTACGACGACCTGCGCAATTCACCCGGCGCGTACAGCACCGACCTGTATGAGCAGGCCGGCTATGGCATGGGCTACGCCTACCTGAAGCAGAAGGATTACACCGAGGCCACCGTGGCCTTCCGCCGCTATGTGCTGAGCAAGAAAGGGGAGGCGAGGCAGCGCGCGGATGCCATGCTGCGCACCGGCGATTGCTACTTCGTGCTGAAGGACAACGAGCAGGCCGTGAAGTGGTACGACGATGCCATGCGCACCGGATCGCCTGACCGCGACTACGCGATGTACCAGAAAGGCGTGTGCCAGGGACTGCTGCGCCGCTATCCGGAGAAGATCGCCACGCTGAAGGCGCTGCTCGCGGAGCTCCCCAACTCGCGCTACGCCGCCGATGCCAAGTTCCAGCTGGGTGAGACCTACATCGTGCAGGGCGGCGACAGCGAGGCGCTGAGCTATTACACCCAGGTGACCAACGTCCACCCGAACAGCCCGCTCGTGCGGCAGTCCATGCTGCAGAGCGCGCTCATCCACAAGCGCCAGGGCCGCACCGAGGAGGCCATCTCCGGCTTCAAGGCCGTGGTGGAGAAGTACCCGACGATGGACGGCGCGCGCGAGGCCCTGGCCGGCCTGGAGAACATCTATGTGGAGCTGGGACGCGTGAGCGAGTACGAGGCCTATGTGCGCTCGCTGAAATGGGTTGACCCCGGCACTTTGGAGTTCGACGAGAAGTACTACCAGAGCGCGGAGAAGCTCTACTTCGAGGAGAAGTGCCCGCAGGCCATCGGCGCCTTCGGCGACTACATCAGCAAGTACCCGAACGGCGGCTACGTGCTCAATGCGCTGTACTACCGCGGCGATTGCCACTACCGCGCAGGCAGCTACGAGCAGGCCCTGCCAGACCTGGAAGAGGTGATCCGCCGCGACGGCGTGCAATTCATGGAGAGCGCAACGGCCATGGCAGCCGACATCAACTTCCGCGACGAGCGCTGGGAAGGCGCGCTGGATCACTTCAGGCGCCTCGAGCCCATCGCGGCATCGCCGCAGAACACGCTGGTGGCGCAAGTGGGCCAGATGCGCTGCCTGCGCGAGCTGGGCCGCATCCCTGAGGCCGGGGCCGCAGCGGAGAAGGTCGTGGCCAACGAGCAATCGAACGCCGACCTCAAGAGCGAGGCCAACATCCTCATCGCCCGCAATCTGGCTGACAAGGGCGAGCTCGACGCGGCTTACACGAAGTTCAAGGCCGTGGCCACCGGAAGCACCACCGCGCGCGGCGCTGAGGCCAAGTACAACATGGCCTACATCCGCCACCTGCAGGCCCAGTACCGCAAAGCCGAGTCGGAGATCTTCGAGCTGGCGCAGAGATTCCCGAGCCACGATTACTGGAAGGCGAAGGCCTTCATCCTGCTCGGCGATGTGTACGTGCAGCTCAACGACATCTTCCAGGCGCGGGCCACCTTGCAGAGCGTGATCGACAATTGCCGCGAGCCGGAACTGGTGGCTGAGGCGCGCCAGCGTCTCGATGCCATCAATGCCAGTCAGGCGCCACGCGACCAGCTCGTGCCCGGAGGCTCAGACGACGTCATCATTCCCATGCCTGGCGGCAACGGCCAATAACCCATGAAGCGCATCATCTCCTTCCTCGTCGTCCTGCTGCCGTTCGCGCTCCTCGCCCAGAACGAAGGCCAGTACGTGATCCAAGGCATCTGGAACCCCACGCTCATCGATGCGCAGAAGATCGATCTGCGGCCCGAGGGCATCGACACCATCCTGCCCACCCTGCCCGTGAGCTATAACCTGTTGCCGGCCAAGGCCGATATCGCGCCGCGCGCCGACAGCCTGGCCGCCGCCAAGCTCAACGTGGAGAAGGCGCAGGCACGGCTCTACAAAGGCTTCGTGAAGGCCGGTTACGGTTTGTACAACACGCCCATCGGCGAGCTCTACTTCAACCAGGGCCGCTCGCGCAAGAATGGCTACGGCTTCCACCTGAAGCACATGAGCAGCAACGGCGGCCTCGACGATGTGGGTCCGAGCCGATACAGCAACAACAGCATCGATGCCTTCTACCGCCACATCATCCAGAAGAACGAGGCCAGCGGCAGGCTGATGTACGACCGGCGCCGCATCAGCTACTACGGCTACCCGAGCAACGACAAGCTTGAGGATTCGCTCAGCCTGCTCGGAGGCGACAAGGACCGCCTGAAGCAGTTCTACAACGACATCGGCTTCGCCGCGCGCGTGCGCAGCCTCTATGAGGACAGCAGCCGCATCGCGCACGATGTCGGCCTCGAGGCGCACACGTACAGCAATTTCAGCGGCAGCCGCGAGACCAACATCCGGGTGGTGGCGGAAGCCGGAAAGCAGGAGAAGACCGAGTACTACCACGCCACGCTGCTGATTGACAACAACGCCTTCCGCGGAAGGGTCTCGCCCGACTCATCGGAGTTCAGGCAGAACGGCACGCTCATCGGCCTCTTGCCCAGCGTGCGCACCGTGGGCCGCAAGTACTTCGTGCGCGCCGGCGTGGGCCTCTACCTCGATGCGCTCGGTGAGACCACCTTCCACTTCTTCCCGCAGGCCTACGCGCACTACGCGCTCTTCGACAATATCCTGGTGCCCTACGTGGGCCTCGATGGAGAGCGCCGGCGGAACAGCTTCCGCAGCCTCACGCGCGAGAACCCCTGGCTCAACCCCGCTCCGCGGCAGCGCAACACCAGCAAGCTGTTCGATGCGTATGGAGGCCTTCGCGGCAGCTTCGGCAACCACATCGGTTTCGATGTCCGCGCGAGTTTCAGCTCGCTTGACGACATGCCCTTGTACATCAACACGCCCAATACGCCCTTCGGCGACCGCATGGATGTGGTGTACGACGAAGTGGAGATCATGGACTTCAGCGGTGAGCTCACGTACAGCACCGCCAAGGACACGCGCCTGAGCGCCCGGATCGACGTGTACACCTACGCCACCCGCGTGGAGGACGAGCCCTGGAACCTGCCGCCCTACAAGATCACCTTCGCCGCACGCCACAACCTGCGCGATAAGCTCGTGCTGAAGGCCGAGGCCCTTTTCCTGGGCCGAAGAACCGCCTACCGCGCGCCCGAGGCCAGCACCGACAGCAGCGTGGTGGCCGTGAGCACCCGCACCCAGCTCGATGGCTTCCTCGATCTCTACCTCGGCGCCGAGTACCGCTACACCAAGCGCCTGAGCATGTTCCTCGACATCAGCAACCTCAGCGCGAGCAAATACGAGCGCTGGTACCGCCACCCCACGCAGCGGGGGCTGATCATGCTCGGGGCGACGTACGCATTCTGAGCGCCCGTGTTGGGCTCAGGAATCGGCGGAGAAGCTGGTCTTCAGCAGAGGTGAGGAACCAGTTTCAAGGGCTTCCATGCCCCCTGTAAACGCCCCCTTCTGAACAAGCGTTAATTATCAACAGAATCCGCGTCCGTGTTGGGAAAACGGCCCTGTTAACCGGGTGTGAAAAGGTACCTTTGGGAGCCTTTGAAAAAAGGGCGATTTGAGCATAGAAACCATGTCAGAGACAACCCTGGAAATGAGCGAGAAGAAGAAGGCGGCGGCGAGCTATTCAGCCGACAGCATACAGGTATTGGAAGGCCTCGAAGCGGTGCGTAAGCGCCCGGCCATGTACATCGGCGATGTGGGCGTGAAGGGCCTTCACCACTTGGTGTACGAGGTGGTCGATAACAGCATCGACGAGGCGCTGGCCGGCCACTGCGACACCGTGGAGGTGACCATCACCCCCCAGAACGGGATCCGCGTGAAGGATAACGGCCGCGGCATCCCGGTGGACATGCACGCCAAGGAGGGTCGTAGTGCTTTGGAGGTGGTGATGACCGTGCTGCACGCCGGAGGCAAATTCGACAAGGACAGCTACAAGGTCTCCGGCGGCCTGCACGGCGTGGGCGTGAGCTGCGTGAACGCGCTCAGCACCCTGTTGCGGGCCGAGGTGCACCGTGACGGCAAGAAGTACGAGCAGGAGTACAGCGAGGGCAAGCCCCAATACGCCGTGCGCGAGATCGGCACCACCGACTACCGTGGCACCATCGTCACTTTCCAGCCCGACCTGAGCATCTTCCAGGTGGGCGAGTACAACTTCGACACCCTTGCCGCACGCCTGCGCGAGCTCGCCTTCCTCAACAAGGGCATCCGCCTCAGGCTCACCGACGAGCGCCGCACCGGCGCCGACGGCAGCTTCGTGAGCGAAGAGTACTACAGTGACCTTGGCCTGGTGGAGTTCGTGAAGTACCTCGATGGCACGCGCATGCCGCTGATCGAGGATGTGATCTACATGGAGGGCGAGAAGCAGGGCATCCCGGTGGAGATCGCCATGGTGTACAATGACAGCTATAACGAGAACCTGCACTCGTACGTGAACAACATCAACACGCACGAAGGCGGAACGCACCTGGCCGGTTTCCGGCGCGGCCTCACCCGTACGCTGAAGAAGTACGCCGACAACAGCGGCGCCACGCAGAAGCTCAAGTTCGAGATAAGCGGCGACGACTTCCGCGAGGGGCTCACCGCCGTGATCAGCGTGAAGGTGCAGGAGCCCCAGTTCGAGGGGCAGACCAAGACCAAGCTGGGCAACAATGAGGTGATGGGCGCAGTGGACATCGCCGTGAGCGAGATGCTCGAGAATTACCTCGAGGAGCACCCGCGCGACGCCAAGCAGATCGTGGAGAAGGTGATCCTGGCCGCCACCGCGCGCCATGCCGCACGCAAGGCGCGCGAACTGGTGCAGCGCAAGGGTGCCTTCAGCGGCGGCGGCCTGCCCGGCAAGCTGGCCGATTGCCAGAGCAAGGATGCCGGCGCCAGTGAGCTCTTCCTGGTGGAGGGCGATTCAGCGGGCGGCACCGCCAAGCAGGGCCGCAACCGCGAGTTCCAGGCCATCCTGCCCCTGCGCGGCAAGATCCTCAATGTGGAGAAGGCCATGCAGCACAAGATCCTCGACAACGAGGAGATCCGGAACATCTACACCGCGCTCGGCGTGCACATCGGCACCGAAGAGGACAGCAAGGCGCTGAACATGACCAAATTGCGCTACCACAAGATCGTGATCATGTGCGACGCGGACGTGGACGGCAGCCACATCCAGACGCTGATCATGACCTTCTTCTTCCGTCACATGCAGGCGCTGATCGAAGGCGGCCACCTCTACATCGCCACCCCGCCGCTCTATCAGGTGAAGAAGGGCAAGGAGCAGGTGTACTGCTGGAATGAGAATGAGCGCGATGCGGTGATCGAGGCCATGAAGCGCGGCAACAAGGACGCCAGCGTGCATGTGCAGCGCTACAAGGGCCTGGGTGAGATGAACGCCGAGCAGCTATGGGAGACCACCATGGACCCCACGCGCCGGACCCTTCGTCAGGTGACCATCGAGAACGGCGCCGAGGCCGACCGCGTCTTCAGCATGCTCATGGGCGATGAAGTGCCTCCCCGCCGCGAGTTCATCGAGAAGAACGCGATCTACGCGAAGCTGGACGTGTAGCTCGACCCACCCCGTCAAAGCGAAGGCCCCAGAGTTTCTCTGGGGCCTTCGCTCTTCTCGTGGGATGCGGGAAATCTGGTCTTCTACTTCAGCACCGTCACATGCCCGACCCTTTCGGTCAGCTCGTTGGTGAGCTTGTTCTTGAACTTCATCTTCCACACATACACATCCTCCTGCACCACTTCGCCTTGGTAATCGCCGCTCCAGGGCGCATGCACCTGTTCACTCCGGGTGAGCAGCAATCCCCATCGGTCGAAGATCATGAACTCGTAGTCCTTCACGAGCTGCGGAAGGTTGAAGATGGGCATGAACGTGTCGTTCTCGCCGTCGCCATTCGGAGTGACGGCGTTGGGCACCCAGACCACGAGCGCGTCGAGCACCTCGACCGGCTCGCAATGCGTGTCGGCGCAGCCGTTGGCATCGTAGGCGGTGAGGCAGACCATGTACGTATCCCCTAGTCCGCCGGGGAAGGTGAACGATGGTGAGGTGGCTGTGCTGCTTCCCACGCCTCCGAAATCCCAAGAGAAGCTCACCGCATTCGGCGTGGAGGTGTTCGTGAAGTCCGCGGTTGATGAGCCTACGAAAAGCGTCTCTGGCGCGAAGTCGAAGTCGGCCACAACGGGTGCCGGACGCGTGATCGTGGCCATGCCGGTTGCCGAGCAGCCGTTCGCATCCTGCATCAGCACCACATATTGCCCGGGGCAGAGTCCGGTGAACACGTTGCCGGAGCCGAATGCGCCGCCGTTCAAGCTGAAGAGCGCACCTTCTGGATCGACCACGGTGATGCTGCCGTCGCAAGCGCCGGGGCAGGTCTCGTCGGTGACGAGGATCGTGTCGATCACAAGCGGTTCCGGTTCATCGATGCTGAACGGAACGATGGTGAAGCATCCGTTCTCGTCGAGGACGGTCACGGTGTATTCGCCAGCGCAGATGCCCGTTGCACTGGGCGAATTGCCCGCGATGGAGCCTGACCAAGCGTAGTCGTATGCACCGTTGCCGCCCGTTGCGGATACGCTTGCCGTTCCATCGCAAACGCCGTTGCAGATGGCGTCTGTCAAGGCGACTACGGGAACGATCGCATCCGTGAAGATGATCGTCACCTGATCCTGCGTGGCGCAGCCATCATTGGAGAGCACGCTCCAGGTTAGCGTGTATGGGCCGCCGGCGATCGCGGTCACGGTGCTCGTCGGCGAACCGGGATCGCTGAAGGTGATGCCGGCCGGGCCGCTCCACGAGCCGCTTGCCCAACTGCCCGTGGCGTTCAGTGTGTATTCGAGCGTGCAGCTCACTGCATCGGGCCCTGCGTTGGGCGGCGCGATGAAGAATACCGTGGCCGTTGAGCTCGCAGAGGCATTGGGGCAGGGCGACAGGCCGAGGACCGTGTAGGTGTAAACGCCTTGCGCGCTTGTCGCAGGGTCGAAGATGCCATTGCTCGCTTGGCCGCCGGGTCCGGTCCACGTGCCGCCGGGCATGGGCGTGCCGCCAAGGAGCGTGAAGAGCTGGATGGGCGCCGCCTCGGGGCACAGCGTGATGCTGCCGTTGGTTCCGGCATCGGGCAAGGGGTTCACCGCCATGTTGACCGTGGCGCTCTGGTCCAGGCAGGGTGCTGTGGCTTGCACGGTGTACACGTATGCGCCGGGCGCGTCGATCGCCGGATCGAAGGTGCTCTCCGTGGGCGTGCCATTGGGCGCGGTCCAATCGCCACCAGCGTCCGGCGTTCCGTTCAACAGGTTGAAGAGGGCGACGGGTGCATCATCGGAGCACAGCGTTGCGCTGCCGTCGCTTCCGGCGCTCACCGGTGCCACCACGTTCATGATCACTTCACTCGTGTCGTTCTCGCAGGGCGCAGGCACGAAGAGGATGTAGCTGTACGCGCCCGCAGGCTGGGTGCTTGGATCGAAGTTGCCTGGGGCCGGGCTTCCATCCGGCGCGAACCAAGAGCCTCCTGCGTCCGGGCTTCCGCCGAGAAGGTCGAAGAGGTCGATTGGCGCGTTGTTCCCGCAAAGCGTCGTTTCGCCATCGAGGCCGGCATCCGCGTTCGCGAGCACATTCACGGTGATCGCGGCCGATGCTGATGGACAAGGAGCGATGCCATTCACCGTGTAGGTGTAGTCGCCCGGTGCATTCGTTCCGGGCGTGAAGAGGCCGCTGGAAGCACCGCCACCGGGTGCGGTCCATGTGCCGCCGGGGTCCGCCGCGCCGAGTACCGGGAAGAGGTCCACCGGATCGCCCACCACGCACAGGTTGATGATGTCAGGCATGCCAGGGTTGGGCATCTGCGTCACCGCGACCGTGACGGTTGCGGCATCGGCCGGGCATGGCGCCGAGCCTTGAACCGTGTAGGTGTACGCATCGGGCGCATCGGTCGCTGGATCGAAGGTGCCGCTGAACGGGTCGCCGTTGCTCGATGTCCACGCGCCACCGGCATCGGGCGATCCACCCAAGCTGGGGAGGAGCAGCATGGGTGCATTGCTGATGCAGAGCGTGAGGGTGCCATCGAATCCCGCATCGGGCGGTGCGATCACATCCACGGTCACGGTCTGACTCACGCTCGCGCACGGCGGCGGAACGGTGATCGTGTACGTGTACACGCCTCCGCTCATCGTACCGGGATCGAACAGGCCATCGAATGATGCGCCGCCTGGCGTGGTCCATTGGCCACCTTGGTCCGGCGAGCCTTCGAGGTAGCTGAATAGCTCATCCGGCGCATCGGAGCCGCATATGCTCAGGAAGCCGGGGCCGCCCGCATAGGGCTCATCAACCACTGTCACCGTCACCTGCGATTGATCATCCGGGCAGGGCGCCGTTCCGTTCACCGTGTAGGTGTACACGCCAGCGTTCATGGTCGCGGGGTTGTACATCCCGCCCGCCACCGGCGAGGGACCGCTCCAAGTTCCACCCGCCTGCGCGCCACCACCGAGCTGCGCGAAGAGTGATGTTGCGGGGCTGCTGATGCAGAGGGTGAGGGTCCCATCGGTGCCTGCGTTCGGCGGTGCGATCTCGGTGATGGTCACGGTGCTGCTTGCGTTCACGCACGGCGGCGGAACGGTGATCGTGTAGGTGTACACGCCGGGGTCCATCGAGGCGGGGTCGTACAGGCCGCCAACTACCGGTGAAGGACCGCTCCAAGCGCCTCCGAGATCAGGTGTGCCGCCTAGTTCCGCAAAGAGGTCGATGGAGGCGTCCGTTGCGCAGAGCGTAGCGCTGCCGGGCGTGCCTGCGTCAGGCGCAGCCACCACGTTCACCGTCACCTGCGATTGATCATCCGGGCAGGGCGCTGTTCCGTTCACCGTGTAGGTGTAAACGCCAGCGTTCATGGTCGCGGGGTTGTACATCCCGCCCGCCACCGGCGAGGGACCGCTCCACGTTCCACCCGCGTGCGCGCCGCCGCCAAGCGCTGCGAACAGCGATGCCGGCGGACTGCTGATGCAGAGGGTGAGGGTCCCATCGGTGCCTGCGTTCGGCGGTGCGATCTCGGTGATGGTCACGGTGCTGCTTGCGTTCACGCACGGCGGCGGAACGATGATCGTGTAGGTGTACACGCCGGGGTCCATCGAGGCGGGGTCGTACAGGCCGCTAACTACCGGTGAAGGACCGCTCCAAGCGCCGCCGAGATCAGGTGTGCCGCCTAGTTCAGCGAAGAGGTCGATGGCGGCGTCCGTTGCGCAGAGCGTAGCGCTGCCGGGCGTGCCTGCGTCAGGCGCAGCCACCACGTTCACCGTCACCTGCGATTGATCATCCGGGCAGGGCGCCGTTCCAATCACCGTGTAGGTGTAAACGCCAGCGCTCATGGTCGCGGGGTTGAACATCCCGCCCGCCACCGGCGAAGGACCGCTCCACGTTCCACCCGCCTGCGCGCCACCACCGAGCTGGGTGAAGAGTGATGCCGCGGGGCTGCTGATGCATAGGGTGAGGGTCCCATCGGTGCCTGCGTTCGGCGGTGCGATCTCGGTGATGGTCACGGTGCTGCTTGCGTTCACGCACGGCGGCGGAACGGTGATCGTGTAGCTGTACACACCGGGGTTCATCGAGGCAGGGTCATACACGCCGCCGACTACCGGTGAAGGGCCGCTCCAAGCGCCGCCGAGATCAGGTGTGCCACCTAATTCAGCGAAGAGGTCGATGGCGGCGTCCGTTGCGCAGAGCGTAGCGCTGCCGGGCGTGCCAGCGTCAGGCGCAGCCACCACGTTCACCGTCACCTGCGATTGATCATCCGGGCAGGGCGCTGTTCCGTTCACCGTGTAGGTGTAAACGCCAGCGTTCATGGTCGCGGGGTTGAACATCCCGCCCGCCACCGGCGAGGGACCGCTCCACGTTCCACCCGCCTGCGCGCCACCACCCAGCGCTGCGAACAGCGATGCCGGCGGACTGCTGATGCAGAGCGTGATTGCCCCATCGGTGCCCGCGTTCGGCGGAGCGATCTCGGTGATGGTCACCGTGCTGCTGGCGTTCACGCACGGCGGCGGAACCGTGATCGTGTAGGTGTACACGCCGGGGTTCATCGTGGCAGGGTCATACACGCCGCCGACAGCAGGTGAAGGGCCGCTCCAAGCGCCGCCTGCATCGGGTGAACCGCCCAACTCACTGAAGAGCAAGAGTGAAGCATCGGTGGCACAAAGTGTCGCACTGCCAGGAGTCCCTGCATTCGGATTCGTCGCCACGCTCACATTAACTGTTGCGGAAACCGAGGGGCATGGGGCAGTTCCGTTGACCGTGTATGAGTACAAACCGACTGCATCCACACCGGGCGTGAAGCTTCCGGTGGAGGCGCCTCCTCCGGGCGCAGTCCAGCTTCCGCCGAGGTCAGGCGTACCATTCAGTCCTGTGATCAGTGCTGTGGCCGGGCTCGAAGAGCAGAGCGTGAGGCCGCCATTGATGCCCGCGTCGGGCATGGTGTTCACTGTGACTGTGACGAGCGCGATGTCAGCTGGACAGGGAGATGCGCCATTGACTGTATAGGAGTAAACGCCTGATGCATCGATCCCAGGGGTGAAGGTGCCCGAATGAGCGGCTGCATTGAAGCTCCATGCACCACCACCTTGCGGTGCACCATTCAACAAGCCGAACATGTCGAATGCCGCATCGATCTCACATACCGTGATTCCTCCATCGCCACCTGCATTGGGCGGGATGTTGATGGTGACCGTTACCGTAGAGGCTGCGTCAATGCACGGTGCAGCGCCGGCGACCGTGTAGGTGTACACGCCCGCGCTCATGGTCGCGGGATCGATCATGCCGCCGACAACCGGCGAAGGACCGCTCCAGGAGCCGCCAGCATCCGGCGTCCCGCCGAGCTGCGCGAAGAGTGAAGCAGGAGCATCACTCGAGCAGAGCGTGATCGCACCATCGGTTCCGGGATCGGGCGGCGCGTTGATCGTCACGGTCACCGTCGCGCTTTCGTCCGGGCATGGTGCGGTTCCGGTCACCGTGTAGGTGTACACGCCCGCGAGCATCGTGGCAGGATCGATCATGCCGCCGACGACCGGCGAAGGACCGCTCCATGTTCCACCGGCATCCGGTGTTTCGCCGAGCTGAGCGAAGAGACTTGCGGCAGCATCCGAGGAGCAGAGCGTGATCGCACCATCGGTACCGGGATCCGGGGGCGCATTGATCGTCACGGTCACCGTTGCGCTCTCGTCAGGGCATGGTGCGGTTCCGGTCACCGTGTAGGTGTACACGCCAGCACTCATCGTCGCGGGATCGATCATGCCGCCGATAACCGGCGAAGGACCGCTCCATGTTCCACCGGCATCCGGCGTTCCGCCGAGCTGCGCGAAGAGACTTGCGGCAGCATCCGAGGAGCAGAGCGTGATCGCACCATCGGTACCGGGATCGGGCGGCGCATTGATCGTCACCGTCACCGTCGCGCTTTCGTCCGGGCATGGTGCGGTTCCGGTCACCGTGTAGGTGTACACGCCCGCACTCATCGTCGCGGGGTCTATCATGCCGCCGACGACCGGCGAAGGCCCGCTCCATGTTCCACCGGCATCCGGCGTTCCGCCGAGCTGCGCGAAGAGTGAAGCAGGAGCATCACTCGAGCAGAGTGTGATCGCACCATCGGTTCCGGGATCGGGCGGCGCGTTGATCGTCACGGTCACCGTCGCGCTTTCGTCCGGGCAGGGTGCGGTTCCGGTCACCGTGTAGGTGTACACGCCAGCACTCATCGTCGCGGGATCGATCATGCCGCCGATAACCGGCGAAGGACCGCTCCATGTTCCACCAGCATCCGGCGTTCCGCCGAGCTGCGCGAAGAGACTTGCGGCAGCATCCGAGGAGCAGAGCGTGATCGCACCATCGGTACCGGGATCGGGCGGCGCATTGATCGTCACCGTCACCGTCGCGCTTTCGTCCGGGCATGGTGCGGTTCCGGTCACCGTGTAGGTGTACACGCCCGCACTCATCGTCGCGGGTCTATCATGCCGCCGACGACCGGCGAAGGCCCGCTCCATGTTCCACCGGCATCCGGCGTTCCGCCGAGCTGCGCGAAGAGTGAAGCAGGAGCATCACTCGAGCAGAGTGTGATCGCACCATCGGTTCCGGGATCGGGCGGCGCATTGATCGTCACCGTCACCGTTGCTTGCTCATCGGGGCAAGGCGCTGTGCCGGTCACGGTGTAGGTGTACACGCCCGCGAGCATGATGGCAGGATCGATCATGCCTCCGACGACCGGCGAAGGCCCGCTCCATGTTCCGCCAGCATCCGGCGTTCCGCCCAGTTGCGCGAAGAGAGAAGCAGGAGCATCACTCGAGCAGAGCGTGATTGCACCATCGGTACCAGGGTCGGGCGGCGCGTTGATCGTCACGGTCACCGTCGCGCTTTCGTCCGGGCATGGTGCGGTTCCGGTCACCGTGTAGGTGTGCACGCCCGCGAGCATCGTGGCAGGATCGATCATGCCGCCGACGACCGGTGAAGGACCGCTCCATGTTCCACCGGCATCCGGCGTTCCGCCCAGTTGCGCGAAAAGTGAAGCAGGAGCATCACTCGAGCAGAGCGTGATCGCACCATCGGTACCGGGATCCGGGGGCGCGTTGATCGTCACGGTCACCGTCGCGATCTCATCGGGGCAGGGTGCAGTTCCGGTAACGGTGTAGGTGTACACGCCCGCGCTCATGGTCGCAGGATCGATCATGCCGCCGACGACCGGCGAAGGACCGCTCCAGGAGCCGCCAGCATCCGGCGTTCCGCCGAGCTGCGCGAAGAGTGAAGCAGGAGCATCACTCGAGCAGAGCGTGATCGCACCATCGGTACCGGGATCCGGGGGCGCGTTGATCGTCACGGTCACCGTCGCGATCTCATCGGGGCAAGGCGCTGTGCCGGTCACGGTGTAGGTGTACACACCCGCGCTCATCGTCGCGGGGTCTATCATGCCGCCGATTACAGGGGAAGGTCCGCTCCATGTTCCACCGGCATCCGGCGTTCCGCCGAGCTGCGCGAAGAGTGAAGCAGGAGCATCACTCGAGCAGAGCGTGATCGCACCATCGGTACCGGGATCGGGCGGCGGGTTGATCGTCACGGTCACCGTTGCGCTCCCGTCCGGGCAGGGTGCGGTTCCGGTCACGGTGTAGGTGTACACGCCCGCGAGCATCGTTGCGGGATCGATCATGCCGCCGACGACAGGCGAAGGCCCGCTCCATGTTCCACCGGCATCCGGTGTTCCTCCGAGCTGAGCGAAGAGACTTCCGGCAGCATCCGAGGAGCAGAGCGTGATCGCACCATCGGTACCGGGATCAGGAGCCTGGTTCACCGAGATGGTGAGGGCTGCCACATCGTTGGGGCAAGGCGCGATGCCGGTAACGGTGTAGTTGTATACGCCCGGAGGATCGGTTGCTGGATCGAAGCCGCCGCTCGACGCGCTGCCGCCCGAATCGGTCCATGAACCCGTTCCATCGGGGGCACCGCCCAATTGAGACACGAGCACCACAGGCGCACTCGTGCTGCACAACGCAATGCTCGCATCGTTGCCAGCATTCGGGGGCATGCTTTCGGTCACGGTCACCGTGGCCGAGGCATTCGGGCAGGGTGCCGTGCCGTTCACGGTGTAGGTGTACACGCCCGGGTCCATTGTAGCCGGGTTGTAGTTGCCTCCGACCACGGGTGAAGGCCCGCTCCAATTGCCACCGGCCTGCGCGCTTCCACCGAGCAGGGCGAACATGGATTGGGTGGCATCTGTGCTGCAAACGGCGAGGCTCGTCGGCGTGCCGGCAACAGGCAGCGGATACACCGTCACATTCACCGTGCTGCTCTGCGGTGCGCCGCAAGCACCGGCACCACCCACGGTGTAGGTGTATAGGCCTGGCGCATCAACCCCTGGCTGGAAGGTGCCGCTGTGCGCGCCCCCGCCAGGTGCGGACCATGTGCCGCCGGCGGTGGGCGTCCCGCCTAGCTGGGCGAAGAGGTTGATCGCAGCGCCGTTGCTGCACGCGGCCACATTCGCACTCGTGCCGGGATCCACCAGGTTGTCCACCGTGATGGTCATGCAATCCGTGCTCGTGCATAGCGGATGCCCGATCTGGTACACGGTGACGCAGTACTGCGTGGTGCCGCCCACTGTGGCCACCGGATTGGCGATGTTCGGATCGCTGAGCCCAGCGGCCGGAGACCAGTTGTACACGAAGTTGCCGCCGGGGCAATTGGCCACGCCGCTCCACAGCTGACCCGTGCCTGGACCCATCGGCGAAGCGTAGGCCACGCCTCCGCTGCTGTTGAAGAGCGTGAACGATTGCTCGCCGTTGTACAGGTTGCCGGCCACATAGCTCACCACAACCGTGGCGCCCGACGTCACCGGGATGTTCACGCTGGCCTGCGCGCCGTTGTTCAGCCAATAGCTGTACGGGGTGCCATTCACCGTCACCGTTACGTTGGATCCGTTCGAGCCAAGGCCGAACAGGCCGGTCCAGCCGTCACCGAATGAATCGTACAGGGTGAGCGTGTAATCGCAGTTGGTGGGGAAGCCGCCGCTGGTCACGGTGGCATTCAGTTGCACCGGCGTGTTGCAGGTGGTCGCATCGGGCCCTGCATTCACTTGCGGCGCAGGGATGATGTTCACCGTGAGCGTGGTGTCGTAATCGCATCCGAAGTTGTCGGTGACGTGGTAGACATAGTCGTAATTCCCCGGGGCGGGCGGCGTCACGCACGCCTGGTTGCAATTGGCGCTCTGGTTGGTGATGTTCGGCCCTGTCCAGTAGCTGCTGTCGCATTGCGCCCCATACACGGGCGTGAACGTGATCAGGTCATCGTAGAGCGCCGGATTGAAAGTGATGTCCCAATCGCACAGGAAGCCGTTGTCGCTGGCCCACATGTCGCAGATCTGGATGGTCCACGTCCCGTTCAATTGCGCGCCGATCAATCCGGTGAATGGGTTGAGGCTCTCATAGGTGCCGGCGGGCAAGGTGCCGCCGGCGTTGTCCACCCATGTGCCGTTGGTGGCGGTGGGGCTCCAGCAATAGGTGTAGCAGGTTCCTTGCGCATTCGGCGTCAGGTCATTGTCCACGGGCACGCCGAGGAAAGTGGCACCGCCACCCTGCTGGTGCATGATAACGCTCTCGCCGGTGGGCGCGATCAAGCTGATCACGAGGTCGCCGATGAAGCTGTGCTCGATGTCTATGCAGATTGAAAGGAGGTCGTTCGCCGATGTGACCGTTTGCCCTGGGGCGAACTGCGTGAAGGTGACCGTGCTCGTGAAGCACTCACCCACGTTGTCAGGCAGGAAAACCCCGCCGCCGGCATTCGGATTCGGCAGCTCATTCCAAGTGGTTCCTTGCACCACACCGTTCAAGCAGAGGGTCTCGCCGACACAACCTGTGAGGGTGCCGCTGGTTCCGGTGAAGGTGGGAGGCGTGCCCACCAGCGTGACCAGGTCCACGAGATTGGTGCTCGCGCAGCCATTGTTATCGAGCAGGTAGAGCTGCGCGGTGTAGCCGCCGGGCTGCGCGTAGGTGTGGTTCACGATGACCGGCGCATTGTTCAGGATGGTGCCATCGCCGAAGTCCCATCTGCGTGAGGCGATGTTGAATCCTGGCGCTGCGAAGCTGCCCGTGCTGTTGAAGGTGACGCTCTCGCCGGGGCAGATGCGCATGGGGTTGGTGGGGCCGTGCGTGGCCACGGCGATCGGCCGCACGCAGGGCTGGTAGCAGGTGATGCTGGCCGCGAAGACTCCCGTGCCCGTGTTATTGCTGCGGAAAACGATGGTGAGGCAGCCGCTGCTATTGCCCGCGCTTGCGCTCACGATCTGGCCTTGGCCCGCGTTGCCGGTCCAGGTGGCGAGCACAGGGGCCGCCGTGCTGTTGCCATCATAGACGGTCATGAAGTCGATCGGCGCGGCGCCGGCGGTGCTCAGGTTGAACGTGATGAAATTCAACGAGATGGCAGTGCCGGAAGCATCAGGGCAGATCGTGTAGGTGTAGTTCTCGTTGTTGCCGTAGCCGCTTGCTCCTTGTCCGCCGCTGTCGAGGAAAGCGCCTACGCACGTGCTCGCCGTTCCATTGAAGATCGGGAAGGGCTGTGCATGAGCATCTCCTGCTGCCAGCCATAGGCACGCTGAGCCGAGCAGCAAGCGCGTGAGCCGGGCATTCAGTCGGATCCGATCGTAACGAAACGCCATCCAGCATCCTCGACGGCCCGTTGCCCGCCATCAAGCGTTGGAAATGTATCCGCGTGAGGGATACACTGGAAGGCTCGCCGCTGCTATTGGACGAACCCCAGCGTGTTCACGGCCAACGGGCTCGTTCAGCCTTTGGACAAGGCTCAGCGCAGGAGGTTCACGTGGCCGTGGATGATGCGCTTCTTTGGGGTGCTCAGTGCATGCACCCTCAGCCGGTACGGATAAACCCCCTGTGGCAGCGGGCTTCCATCCTTGGTGCCGTCCCAGCGGAAATCCAGCTCAGTAGTCGAGAAGACCACCTGTCCCCATCGGTCGAAGACGAGCAACTCGAAATCATCCGGGGAAAGGTCGTTGCCGCTGATCGAGAAGGTCTCATTGGGCTCGACGCCATTCGGCGTGAAGGTGTTGGGCACCCACACCATGAATTCGTCGTGGACATCCACCCAAGTGCGAATCGTATCCGTGCAGCCCAATTCGTTCGCTACCACGAGCATCACCGGGTAGGTGCCGCCCGCGTCGTCAGGGAATTCAACCAACGGGTCCTGTTCCTCGCTCGTCCCGAACTCGCCGAAGTCCCACCACCAGCTCACCGCATTGGGCACGCTCTGGTCGGTGAACTGCACGCGCGGGTCGTTGATCGTTGGCGGGTGAGGCGACCAGCTCAATAGCGCCGTGGGCACCGTGAGCGTGCGGATCATGTTGTAAGCGGTGGTGTCCGTGGCACAGCCGTTCGGCCAGGTGATGAAGAGGGAGACATTGAAGTTGCCGGCGTCCTCGTAGCTGTGGGTAACCACGGAATCATCGACCAGTTGCGCGCCATCGCCGAATTGCCAGAGCACGCTTGCGCCCTCGGTGGTGTCTCGAAGGGCGAATTGCACCGTGAAGGGCACGCAACCGAAAGTGGTATCGGCGCTGAGTTCGGTCACCGGCACGTGCAGCACTTCGAGCCAGGCGCAGCGCGTAACGGGCGGTGTTTCGCAACCATCGCTGATGGTGACGCAGATGTTGGTGCTCTGCGGCGGCAAGGCCCACAGGCTATCGAGCAGCTGAGGCCCACTGCCCCAATCGAACTGGTAGGCGCCATCGCCCCCGCTGTAGCCCGTTGCGCGGTAGAGGACGGGCACGTTGAAACAGGTGGTATCGTCGATCAGCGGATCAAGCGTGAAGGCCGGGCGCACATCGATGGTGGCGCTCACCGGGCCGAGGATGCAGCCGTTGGCATCGGTCGCGATCACGGCGTATTCCGTGGTGTCCGCGGGGCTCACGCCATGCGGGCCAGCGCCCACGGCGCCGTGGCTCCATTGGTAATTGATCGTGCCTGTGCCGCCGAATGCCGATGCGCCCAGCAGTCCTGTCCCCGTGAGGCAGATCAGGGTGTCTTGCGGCACGGCTGCCCATTCGAGCGGCGGCGGTTCGGTGATCGTTGCCGTCAGTGTGTCCAGGCAGCCGTTGCCTTGCGGTCCTTCGCTGATGAAAGCCGTGTAAGTGCCGGCTGCAGCGGTCAGGAGGTCGCCATTGGACCCGTTCGTGGCCTGCACCGTGGCGCCGGAGGCATCCACCCACAGGTAGTTCCAAGGGCCACCCAAGCCGGTCGTGATCAATTCAATGCTGCCCGTGCCAGCGTTGCATGCCACATGCACCACGATGCTGTCGTTCTCCAGGAACGACGGTGGAATCACATCAACGGTGTCGCTCCCGAAGCACCAGGGCTGACCGAATGGGTGCGCGATCACCACTAAGGTGGTCGGCTGCGTGATCTGCGTGGTCACGTTCGGCGAATTGGGGGAATCCACGCCCGCTGCCGGCGTCCATTGCCAGGTCACTGGTCCCGCTCCAGGCCCGCAATTGCCCGCTCCTGCCCACAACTGGCCTGTGGCCGGGCCTTGGGGCGAATCGTAGAGGATCGTGCCATCGTATCCGAGCAATTCGAACGAGTTCTCATTATTCCAAATGGTGCCCGCCTGATAGAAGATCGAGATGCTCGCGCCCACAGGGATGATGAGTGAGACCGTGATCTGATTCGGGCCAGGGGCAACCGTGTAGGATGTGGTCGCACCATTGATGGTCACCTGCACATTCGCTCCGCCATTCCATCCGTCGCCAAAGGATTCATTCAGCACCAATGTGTAATTGCACGTGGGCGGAGGCGGGGCATAGGCCACGATTGATGCGTCGATGGTGGCAGGTTCGCTGCAGCTGGATCCCAGCGTAACGATGGCTTCCACCTCCGGAGCGTTGGTGACGGTTACCGTGATCGTGGTGTCATAGGAGCAGCCGAAATCATCCGTCACGGTGAAGGTGTAATCATAGGTGCCCGGCACGGTCGGGGTGATGCTCGCTTGGAATGGGTCGTTCGGATTGGGCACCACGCCAGGCCCCGTCCATGCACCATCCGTGATCGCCGGAGTGAAGTCGATGAGGTCGGGGTACAAGGCCGGGTTGAAGTTGATGTTCCACGAGCAGAGGAAGCCGTTATCGATGGCCCACAGGTCGGACACGCTGAAGGTCCACGTCCCATTCAATGGGCAGCCCACCAGGTTGCTCAATGGCTGCACGCTGCTGTATGTGCCGGGAATGAGGGCATTATTCGCCGGGGTGCCGCCGGGCATCACGTTCGGTGAAGCCCCAAAGGCGGCGCTCTGCGCGAAGGTTCCAAGGGTGGCGGTCGGGCTCCAGCAATAGTTCCAACAGGTGCCGGGCATCGGATTGGCAGCGTTGTCCGTGTCGTTGGCTCCACCGATGTAGGTGCCGCCGCCGCCTTGTTGGTGCAGCACCGTGGTTTGGCCGCTCGGACAGGTGATGCTGATCACCAGGTCGCCCATGAAACTGTGCTCCATGTCCACGCAAACGCTCCATAGGTCGTTCACCGAGGTGAGCGTAGTGCCCGGCGGGAACGATGTATAGGTGAGTTGGCTCGTGAACGTCTGGCCGACGTTGTCCGGCAGGTAAACACCAGCACCGAAATCGACGCTTGGCAAGGCGGTCCATGTAACAGGCGAAGCCGTACCGAAAAGATCCACGGTGCCCCCCTGGCAAACGGACAGGCTCTCCGTGGTGCCGGCGAAGATCGGCGTGGTGCCAACGAAGACCTGAAGGTCCACTGTTTGCGTATTCGTGCACCCGTTGTCGTCGGTCACGGTTAGCTGCGCGGTGTAAGCACCTGGTGTCCCGTAGGAATGCGTGACCACGGGTGTCGATGCCGTAGTGCCATCGCCGAGGTCCCATTCATATTGCACGAGATTGAATCCGGGCTGTGCGAAGGACCCGGAACCGTCGAAGGTGAGCACTTCATCCGGGCAGACGAGCGCTGGCAAGGGCTCGCCGACGGTAGCCACGGCCATAGGTGGGAAGCATGGGGTCACGCAGGTGATGGTGGCGGCGAATACCCCGGTTCCAACTTCATTGGATTGGAATACCAGCGTGAGGCATCCAGATGCATTGCCGGGTGATGCGGATACCACAACGCCTTGAAGTCCTGTTTCCGTCCAGATGCCCAACAGGGGTGATGCCACGCCGGGGCCATCGTAAATGGCGAGATTGTCCAAAGGACCGACGCCAGCGGCGCTGAGGTCGAAGGTGATGAAGCTCAGATGAATGCTCTGACCAGGCGTGTCCGGGCAAATCGTCGCTGTGAAGTTCTCGTTGTCGCCATAGCCGGTAGCTCCTTGGCCACCGCTATCAAGCAAACCGCCGGTACAAGTACTGATGGCTCCGTCGGCTATGGTATAAAGCTGGCCGTACGAATAACCTGGCGCAATGAGGCCAAGACCCAAGGCTATTCCGGGTAGATGACGCTGAAGCAGCGACTTGAAGGGGGTGATGGGCATTGAGAAGGATCCGCAAGATCGGAATTACCCGCATGTGACGCGCATACGGTCGTGAGCGGCGCCTTGGAGGGCTGGCCTAGGGACGAAATGCGCGCGGCGCCCTGTGTTTCAGAGCGCCGCGCTGGAAAAAACGGTCAATTCCGCTATTTGATCAGGGTCACATGCCCCATCAATTCCTTCCGGGTCTCGGAATCCTTGATCTCGTACGTGATCCGGTAGGCGTACACATCGGTCTTCAGGACCTTGCCATTGTTGTTGGCAGCGCCGTTCCAGAAGTTCTTGTAGTCATCGGTTTGGAACACCACTTGGCCCCAGCGGTCGAAGACCTTCAGCTCGAATGTGGTGATCGCATCGATGTTCGTGCTCATGCCCCAGGTCTCGTTGATGTCGTCACCGTCGGGGGAGAATGAGTTGGGCACGTAAACGAACAGCACATCGTCGATGACCACCGTGTGGCAGATGGTATCGGCGCAGAGATTCTCGTTGAAGGCCACCATGCACACCTCATATTGGCCGGGCTCTCGGTTACTGAATTCGTAGAACGGGGCGGGGTCATTGGTGGTCAACAAACCAGCGATATCCCACCAATAGGTCTGCGCCCCGGTGCTGGTGTTGCCGAACCAGATGCGCGGGTCGTCCACATCGGCGGGGATCGGGTTCCAGACGAAATCGGCCACCACCGGCGGCGGCCCTTGCACGAAGCCGAAACCGGCGGCAAGGCAGCCGGCGGCATCCTGGATGCGGATAGGGTAGTATTGCTCGCAAGCACCCGTGAGCAGGGATTCCGGCTGCCAGTTCTGGCCATCGTCGAAGCTGTACAGCACGGCCTCCGGATCGTAGACCTCCACCTCACCGTCGCAGTAGCCCGAACAGGTCACTGGCCGCACCACGATGCTGTCGATCACCAGCTGGGGCGGCTCGCCAATGAGGAATTCGTTGGTTCCCGTGCAACCGTTGTCATCGGTCACGGTGAGGGAATACGTCCCGGCGCAGAGGCTGGTCACGCCATTCACGCCGATTCCGGATTGGCCTGTGCTCCACGCGAAGGCGAAATCGCCATTCACATCGGTATTGCCGCCCGCCACCGTCGCACCGGCCGTGCCATCGCAGTAGGTGTAGCAGATGGCATCCGTTGGGGTGAAGTCGATCACGATGGTATCCGTGAACGTGAGTTGAACGCTGTCGATCAGGTAGCAGAAGGCGCCATCATCCTCGATCCAGTAGAACCAATGCGTGCCGCCCATGCCAGGCTGCACGCTCACGGTGGTCTGCGTGGCATTCGCATCGGCGAACACGGCGCCAGCAGGACCGCTCCACACGCCAACGCCCGTATTGCCGGGTGAAACCGAGAGGCCGTTGGTGAGGTTGCATGAGTACCCGCCGGGCCCCATCACGACAATGCCGCAGCAGGTCGGATCATCGGCTGGAATCACGGTGATGTCGAGTTGCGCGGTTGCTACGCAGCCGGCAGCGCTGGTGACCGTGTAGGTGAAGAGGTCCGAGGTCTCCCAGGTGGGGTCGAACTGGTCATCGACGACAGCGCCCACCGAGTTGGTCCACTCGCCACCTGGGTCAGGGGTGCCCAAGAGCGAATCATTCATGAAAATGGCCAATTCATTCGCGCAGATCGTGATGGCGTTGTCCAATCCAGCATCGATGCTCGGGTCGGGGGCCACCATGACGCTGTCGGTAACGGCGCATTCAGGCGATCCCACGGGATACGCGCTCAGGTAATACCATGTGGCCTGCGTGGTGTATACGTTGGTAGTGGGATCGTTCACGTCGTCCAAGCCGTTGGGGGGGGTCCACTCCCAAACGATCGGGCTGGTGCCGCCGCCGCAAACGATCACGGTGCTGAAAGCCACGCCGGTGGCTGGGCCTTGCGGAGACTGATAGAGGATGACGCCCACATCGTTGGTGAGCCGGAAGGAGTTCTCGTTGTTCCAGATGGAGCCGGCCGTGTAGGTAAGCGTGATGGTCTGTCCGGTGCTCACATTGAGCGGGATGACCTGCTGCAAGGTTCCAGCGGTGGTGATGGCGTAGTTGGTGGTGACACCGTCTATGTTCACCGCCAAGGTCGCGCCGCCGTTCCAGGTATCACCGAAGGTCTCGTTCAATTGCAGCAGCCACACGCAATTCGTAGGTGGGCCGTTGGCCACCACTGCGCCTGCCATGGGCTCAGGGTCATTGCACAGGATGATGTCCGGTCCCGCATCGATCTCCATCTGCGGCGCCACGGTCACTGCAACCGTGGTATCGTAGGTGCACCCGAAGTTGTCGATCACGGTGAAGGTGTAATTGAATACCCCAGCTCCGGTCGGCTCCGCAGAGGCCGTCATCGGGTCGTTCGGGTTGAGCGCGATGAAAGGGCCGCTCCAGTAGGCCGAATCCAAGGTTGAAGTGCCAAGCACCGGTGTGAATTGGGTCACGGCTGGGATAATCGCCGGATTGAAATTCAACTCCCAGCTGCACAGGAAGCCATTATCAGCTCCCCAGAGATCGAGCGACGTGAATGTCCAAGTGCCGTTCAACGGGCAATTCTGCAAGTTGGACCAGGGTTGCACCGTGGAATAGGTGCCTGGGATCAGCGCGTTGTTCGGAGGGGTGCCACCGTTCATTACGTTGGGTGTGGCTCCGAACGCAGCGCACTGTGCGAACGTGCCCAAGGTGGCGGTTGGGCTCCAGCAATATTCCCAGCAGGTTCCGGGCACTGGGTTCGCATTGCTGTCGCCATCATTTGCTCCGCCGATGTAGGTGCCGCCACCCCCTTGCTGGTGCATGATGATGACCTGTCCATTGGGACAGGTCACTGAGAGCACCAAGTCACCCGTGAAGCTGTGCTCCATGCTCACGCAGATGCTCTGCAGGTCATTCGCGTTGGTGAGCAGCTGCCCGGGATCGAACTGGGTGAAGTTGATCTCACTTGTGAACGGCGTGCCCACATCATCGGGCAGGTAAACCCCATCGCCGAAGTTGGCTTCGGGTATGCCGGTCCAGGTCACGGGCGTGGCCACGGCGCTCAAGTCAACCGTGGCGCCCAAACAGGTCTCAAGGCTTTCCATGGTCCCTTGGAAGCTCGGAGTGGTGCTCACGAGGATCTGAAGGTCAACCACGTTGCTGTTCACGCAATCGTTATCATCAATCAGATTGAGTTGCACGATGTACTCGCCCGGTACGGTGTAGGAATGGCTCGCCGTAGGGCCGGTAGCGGTGGTCCCGTCATCGAAGACCCAGGTGTAGCTGACGATGTTGAATCCGGGAGCAGCAGTGGAGGCAGTACCGTCGAAGTCGATGACCTCGCCCTGACACACCAGTGCAGGCCCCGGTTCGCTCATGGTGGCCACCGCTTCCGGGCGGTCGCACGGCGTGAAACAAGTGATGCTCGCTGCGAAATCGCCCACGCCGGTTCCATTCGAGGTGAACCGCACCGTCAGGCAGCCGGTTGGATTGAAGGTGGTGGCGGAAACGACCAGGCCTAGCAGGGCGCCACCCGAGTAATTCCCCAAGAAGGTGGCTCCGGTATTGTCGCCATCCCAGATGCTGATCGCATCCCAGGTATTGTTGGCCCCGCTCTGATCCAAGTTGAACACGGCCCAAGTCAAAGAAATGCCGTCACCGGGTTGATCCGGGCAGATTACCACGGTGAAGTTCTCGTTGGTGCCGTATGAGGCCGCCGGGCCGCCGCTGTCCTCGAGCACACCTGTGCAAGTGGTGACGCTGCCTGCTGTGATGCTGAATTGCTGGCCAGCGGCTGGATTGGCGATGAATATGATCGCCAGCGGAAGGATGAGGTGTAGGAATCGTAGCTGCATGCGGTATGTGACGTGCGTTACCGATGGGGCCCCAACGGCCCCGATGATTGATTCAGAGCGCGGTGCCGAGGTTGCCCGGCCCCAAAAATAGGCCCCGGCCTTGCGGGCCGGGGCCTAGGAGCTCACAGAGATATGAACCCTAGCGCAGCAGGCTGACAGTGCCGTTGTAGGTTCCGCCCAGGGCTGCACCATCCTTCATCTCCACCATCCACACGTAATCGCCGGTGGGGCAGGGTGCGCCCACGCCATTGACACGGCCATTCCACGGGCGCTTCACATCTGAGGTCTCGAAAATCAGCGCACCGGTCCTTGGGTCATGCACGGTCATCCGGAACCGGCGGCCAAGGGTCTTCAGCGCATCCGGGATGAAATGCTCCTCGACGCCGTCGCCGTTCGGTGAGAACGCCGGTGCCGCCAGCAGGTTGTAATCCTCTTTGATGTGTACGATGCGCTCCGTGCGGTCCGAGCATCCGATTGCATTGGTCACCACCAGGCTCACCGTGTAATCGCCCTTGTTCTTGTATACGTGGGTAGGCACCTGGAGCGTACTGGTATTGCCATCGCCGAAGTCCCAGAAGTAGCTGCTGCCCTTGAGGCTCTTGTTTTCGAAATGCACAGAAGGCACCCGGTCCAAGTATTCCTGGTGCATGGTGTTGAAAGCCGCTTCTGGGCGCTCGTGGATCACGATCACATCAGAAACCGGTTTGTTGAAGATGGTACCGCCCGTGGCTGAGCTCATGGAGAGCGTTACCTCGTAGCGCCCGGCTTTATTGTAGGCATGCCGTGGCGAAGGGTCGGTGCTGAAGCTGCCATCGCCGAAGTTCCACAGCATGCGGGTATCGGCCGAGGCCATGTTGTTGAGTTCGAACTCCACGGAGGTTCCCGGGCAGCCCTGGGTGATGCTCGGTTTGATCATGATGTCGCCGGTTGCGGACGGAACCGGACTGGCTGCCGCGTTACGCGCATCATCGGTTGGGTTGCTTTCGGCTTTCGGCGCCGCCGGTGATCCGAGTGTAGCGGTGCCCGTGGTGATGGGGTCTTTCGAGGCGCTCTTGATTACGGCAGGACTGGCATGCGCGGCTTGCACAACGGGCTCTGCAGATTGGAGGTCCACGAAGCTATGGTCGGCCTGAAGGCCTGCGGTCGGCACCGGGGCTTCAGTCGCGGGGCTTTCTGCGTTCACTGCAACGGCTTGGTCGGCAATGCCGGCATCACCAGAGGCCGATAACAGGTAAACGGTGGTGGAAAGCGCCACGGCCCCGCCGAGCAGCAGAGCCAAGAGCCCCAAGGACCACCGGCCCTGCTTGAGGTCGTTCCGGCTGAGGCCCTTCTCGAGCTGTGCCCAATCGGCCGAGTTGTAAGGCACTTCGAAGTGCTCCAGCGAATCGCGCAGGGCCTGCTCGAAGGCGTCAGGTTTATTCTTCATCTCCATCGCTCAGTTGATCTTGTTCTCCTGCCGCAGCAGTTTCTTCAGGTTGTTCTTCGCTTTGGCCAGGTTGCTCTTGCTGGTGCCCACGTTGATCCCCAGGGCATCGGCGATCTCCTTGTGGGTCATTTCCTCGAACACATAGAGGTTGAATACCGTCCGGTAGGCCGGGGTCAGTTTCTGCATGGCGTTGATCACATCAGCCGGTTTGAGGTCCGGGAGGTCGTCCCCAGCATCATCCGCCAGCGTATCTTCCTCGTCCTGGTCCTTGAAATCCTCGATGCTTCGCTCCTCGCCGAGCAACAGGTAACTGTGCTTGCTGCGTCGGAAGTGGTCGATGGCCGTGTTCACGATGATGCGCCGGATCCAGCCCTCGAACGACCCGGCCCGGTTGAAGGATTCCATGTTGCGGAACACCTTGATGAACCCGTCTTGGAGGATGTCCTTGGCCTGATCGGTGTTCTTGGTGTAGCGCATGCAAACCGCCATCATCTTCCCATAGAAGAGCTCATAGACCCGCTGTTGGGCGCGCCGGTCACTGGCCATGCAGCCCTCAACCAGTTCGGCATGGGCCGCCTGCTGGCTTTCGGTGTTCACCCACGAAAGGGTGAGCCGTTGTGGAATCCGCTCCGCTGACATGAACGGTGCCTTATGGACCTGGCTTGGTGCGGACAAGGTAGGCATCGGGCTGAAGACGGGGCTAGTGTCCCATGGATGCCTGACGGATCGTCCTTGCCGTGAACAAAGCCATGAACAGGAGTTGATGAAAGTCGCCCGACGCTGCCGGGCCCATCGCCTACATTCGCGCCGATGCAGCGGCAAGGAGCCGCTCGAATTAACACCTAACCCCCGCACGTTCAGGATGAAAGTCACTGTTGTTGGAGCTGGCAATGTGGGCGCCACTTGCGCCGATGCCGTAGCACGCTGGGAGCTCGCCAATGAGGTGGTGCTGCTCGATATCAAGGAAGGTTTCGCCGAAGGGAAGTCCTTGGATATCTGGCAGACCGCACCGATCAATCTGTTTGACTCGCGGGTGGTGGGCAGCACGAACGATTACACCAAGACCGCAGGGAGCGATGTGGTGGTGATTACCAGTGGCTTGCCCCGCAAGCCGGGTATGAGCCGGGACGACCTCATCGCGACCAATGCTGCCATCGTGAAGAGCGTGACCGAGAACGTGGTGAAGCATTCGCCAGGCGCCGTAATTATCGTGGTGAGCAACCCGCTCGACGTGATGACCTATTGCGCCTATGTGAACAGCAAGCTGCCAAGCACCAAGGTCTTCGGGATGGCAGGCATCCTCGATACGGCTCGCTACCGGGCCTTTCTCGCTACGGAGCTCAATGTGAGTCCCAAGGATATCCAGGCGGTGCTCATGGGCGGGCACGGTGATACCATGGTGCCCCTTCCTCGCTACACCACCGTCGGTGGAATCCCGGTCACCGAGCTCATCGCCAAGGACAAGCTCGATGCGATCGTTGAGCGCACCAAGAAGGGCGGCGGTGAGATCGTGAACCTGTTGGGCACTTCCGCCTGGTACGCTCCCGGCACCGCCGCGGCGCAGATGGTTGAGGCCATCGTACGCGACCAGAAGCGCGTATTCCCATGCTGCGTGTGGCTGCAGGGCGAATACGGCCTCAAGGATATCTACATGGGCGCTCCCGTGATCCTGGGCCGCAATGGCGTGGAGCGCATCATCGAACTGAAGCTGAACCAGGAGGAGATGGAGCTCTGCCAGGCCTCGGCGAAAGCCGTGAAGGAGGTGATGGACGTGCTGGACAGGATGAGTAGCGTAACGGCCTGACCTAAAGCCACCGCATGAACGAAAGGCGCCCACAAGGCGCCTTTCTCGCGATCACCGTTGGATGATCAGCCGTTGCGCCGCGGAATAGGGCCCGTTCCCGAGCCTGACCATGTACAGACCCTCGGCTAGGCCGTTCAATGCGATGGTGAATCGCTCGGTGTTGATTGTCCCGCGTTGGAGTTCTTGTCCCACTGCATCGTACAGCACCCATGATGTCCCCTGGGGCACGGCTTCGGCCACGATCACCGCGTGATCGGTTGCCGGATTGGGGAAGAGGCTGAAGGCACCCGCCATGCTCACCGTGCCGGCCACGGTGCTCAGCTGATCGCTGCGCCAGAAGCTGAGGCCGCCGCGGTAATTACCCACGACCAGGTCCAACTGGCCATCGCCTGTGAAATCGTGCAGGCAGAGCACCGTTCGGGCGCCATCGTCGATCCCGCGCCAGGCCGTATCCAACAGCGTCCAGGCGCCATCGACGTTCCCATCGATGTTCCCATAGTGGTAAATGGCGCCGCTTTCCGATCCAAGCAGCAATTCGCGCTCACCTTGGTCATTGGTCAGGAAGTGTGGCGCCGAGTGCCCGGTGACGTTGATCCACTCAACGGTGCTCACGCCTCCAAGGGCCTCGGAGACCAGGGTCCACGCAGGATTGGCGGCGGAGCCCGTATTGCGGTAATGGTTCAGGTTCCCGTTGCGCTCCCCGATGATCAGGTCGAGCAGGCCGTCTTCATCAAGGTCGTGGAAGATCGGCGCCGCGAATTGGCCGACGTCGATCATGGTGCCCCCCGCGTCGGTCACATTCACCTGTTGCAGCACGAATTGCGATTGCGGGCCTGTGGCGGTGTTGCGATAGAAGTGCAGCCGCCCTTGCAGGTCACCGATGTACAGGTCGAGGTCGCCGTCGCCATCCACATCGCCGAAAGCGGGGTGCATGCTGAGCCCGATGCCGCTCGCGGAGAGCCCGAGCCAATCGTCCGTGACCAGCTCAAAGGACGGGCTGGTGGCGCTGCCGGTGTTGCGCAGCAGGGCCACCTTGCCCACGTAGCTGCCGCCCGTCTCGTAATAGCCGTGATTGCTCACGATCAGATCCATCCGGCCGTCGCCATCCTCATCGAAGGCAACCGGGATGGCGCCCAGTCCCAGCTCAATCATGCGATCCTGGAACAGGTCCTGTTGCTGGAAGTCGAGGACCGGTGCGGCATCGGTGCCGACGTTGCGGTAGTACCAAACGCTACGGAAGTCGTGTGAGAGCGAGCCGGCATTAGGGGTCACCAGCAAGTCGCGACGGCCATCGCGGTCCACATCCACATAGAAAGCCGACGGGAAAATGGGCATGTCCACGCTCACGTCATAACTGGGGAAGAGCGTGTCCTGGCCGGTCATGTTGGCGTTCAGCACGGTGCCGCCATTGGATAAGGCCACCAGGTTGGTGAAGGAGATGTCACCAAGCAAGAGGTCCTTGTCGCCATCGCCATCGAGGTCGATGGGCGTGATGGTGCTCCCCGCATGGGCGCGGTCGTCGCTTTCGTCATCGGCTGGCGTGGTGCCTTCAGGCCGCAGCTCGGGATTGGGCACATTGAACTGACAGGGCACGTTCAGCGTGACGGAGTTGTTGTTGAAGTTCTCGGCAAAGTATCCCCAGCACTTGTTGCGCTGCTCGAACTTCAGGCTGTCGCAGGTGCCGTATGCCTCCATGCTCAGGTTCTTGTGGTACTCCACATAGGTGCCCAGCAGGCTGAAGGTGATCACGTCGAGGTCGCCGTCGCCGTCGATGTCCTCGATGCCGGGCAGATCGACCTGGGAGATGAAGAGGTTGGCATCGGTCTGCGCGCCGTTGGGCGATACATAGGCGGAGTAAACCAGGCTCTTCACGGGCTCAAAGGCCAGCCCGTTGTTATCGCCGGTGTTCTTCCACACACCGAAGCCGGCCTGCGTGTACGAACAGATATCGGCCTTGCCATCGCAGTTGTAGTCGCGGGCGAGGGCCCAGTCGTGTAAACGGTCAAGGGGCGGCACATGGTCGTAGTCGCGCAAGGGGCGATAGTGCGCGGTGCCCTCCATCGCGCTCGTGCGCAACAGCATCACAGCCTTGTGTCCGCTGGGGAAGGAATACGAGTGATCGAAGATCAAGAGGTCCCTCAAGCCATCGCCGTTCAGGTCGATTTCACTGATCTGCGCGTAGTTGATCCCGCCCGTCCAGGCCAGATCGAGCAGGGCGCCCTGCTTCGTGACAGGAATAGCCGGATCGAAATGCAGGTCCCATTGGGCGCTGGCGCCAACGGCAGTGCAGGCGAGGAGGATGAAAGAAGGCAGTATGCGCGGAACGCTCATGGTGATGGATTGACGCTGGAGCGCAAAGGTCGGTTGCGCCGACGGGGAGCTCTGCTGACAAAGGCCGTCTTTCTTCACGCTGAGGCGTTGAGCCTTAGCGCTTGACGCCTAGGCGAAAACACAGCCTTCCCCGCATCGCCCCTCCGTCTATATTTGCCGCCTCTTTTTACGAACCCCCCCTTTCAGTCATGCAGAATAGAGGCGCGCTCTGGGTCTTCACGGTCCTGTTGGCGCTCGCTTGCGCTTACCAGCTCTCCTTCTCCTATTTCACCTCCGGGCTCGAGCGCGAGGCCAGGGCCGATGCAGGGGCCAGAGCCGATTCGGTGCTCTCGGTGCCCGGCAATGCGGGCAAGGACAGCAGCGCGGTGGCGCTGGAATATGAGAACGCCTACTTGCGCGAGCACGCGGAGGACAAGGTGTATCCGTTGCTGGGCTACTCCTACCGCGAATGCAAGGAGAAGGAGATCAACCTGGGCCTCGACCTGCGCGGCGGCATGGCCGTAACGCTGGAAGTGAGCGTGCCGGAGCTCATCGAGAACCTTAGCGAAGAGAGCACCGACCCGGCCTTCAAGCAGGCCATGGCCAGCGCGCGCCAACGGCAGCTTAATGACAACCGCGACTTCGTGACCCTCTTCGAGGAGGAATGGAGCAAGGTCCAGGATCGCCCATCGCTCGCGGCCATCTTCTACAGCCCGGACCGCCAGGGCATGTTCGATCGCGAAGGCGACGATGCCTCGTACATCAGCGCCCTGCGCCGCGAGGCGGAGACCGCCCTGAGCAACACCGAGAGGATCCTGCGCACCCGCATCGACAAATTCGGTGTGAGCCAGCCCAGCATCCAGAAGCAGGCCTTCAGTGGCCGCATCGCCATCGAGCTGCCCGGGGTTAAGGACAAGGAGCGCGTGCGCCGCGTGCTGCAGAGCACCGCCAATCTCGAGTTCTGGGAGATGCACGCCAATACCGACATCGGCCCGCTGCTCTTCAGCGGCAGCGCCGATGAGGCGCTCAGCAAGGCCCTGTACCCGGAGCTCGCTGCTGCGGATAGCGCCGAAGCGGATTCCACGACCATCAGCGCCGACAGCACGGCCTCCCCTGCGGATAGCTCAATAGCCAGCGATACCACTGTGGATTCGCTTGCCGCCGATTCAGCAAGCCAAGACAGCCTGTTGGCCGACGATGAGATCGCGGAAGAGGACACGCTCACCGCCGCTGAGACCCGCAAGCGCGCACCCCTCAGCAGCCTCTTAGGCCCCAGCCTTGACAGCCGCCGGCAGTTCGCCCTGGGCCCGGTAGTGGGCCGCGCCTTGCTCAAGGACACCGCGGAGCTGAACCGCTTGCTGGCCATGCCCGCCGTGGTGAATGCGCTGCCCCGCGATGCGCGTCTGGCCTGGGGCGCCAAGCAGCAGGAAGGCACTGCTGGTCCCTTGCTCGAGCTCTATGCGATCAAGGTGCCATTTGACGGCAAGCCGAAGCTCGATGGCAGCGTGATCACCAACGCATTCCAGGATTTCGATTTCAAGGGCGAGGTGCAGGTAATCATGAATATGGATACCGAAGGCGCGCAGATCTGGAAGGTGATGACCGGCGAGAACGTCGGCAAGTACATCGGCATCGTGCTCGACGGCCTCGTTTACAGCGCCCCCGAGGTGCGCGGCGAGATCCCCGGCGGAACCAGCACCATCTCCATGGGGCAGGGCGATCTGAATGCCCAGATCCAGGAGGCCAGTGACCTGGCCAACATCCTCAAGGCTGGAGCCCTGCCGGCGCCTGCTCGGATCATCGATGAGACCGTGGTGGGCCCCTCGCTCGGCCAGGAGAACGTGAATACCGGCCTGATGAGCTTTGGCATTGCCTTGCTGCTCGTGCTCCTTTACATGGTGCTCTATTATGCACGCGCCGGCTGGGTGGCCGACCTGGCCCTGCTC
Organism: Flavobacteriales bacterium; assembly: GCA_016716605.1. Lineage (NCBI taxonomy): Bacteria > Pseudomonadati > Bacteroidota > Flavobacteriia > Flavobacteriales > Flavobacteriales bacterium. The sequence continues at coordinate 571,852 of JADJWA010000001.1, read as the reverse complement.
GTGAACCTCTTCGTGCTCATCGGGGCATTGGCCTCATTGCAGGCCGCATTGACCCTGCCCGGCATCGCGGGCATCGTGCTCACCATGGGCATGGCTGTTGATGCCAACGTGCTCATCTACGAGCGCATCCGTGAGGAACTGCGCCATGGCAAGATGCTCAAGAGCGCCGTGGACCTCGGCTTCAAGGGAGCGCTCTCGGCGATCATCGACTCGAACGTCACCACGCTGATCATCGCCGTTATCCTGCTGATCTTCGGAAGCGGTCCCGTGCAGGGCTTCGCGGTCACGCTGGGCTTGGGCATCCTCACATCGCTCTTCACTTCGCTGTTGCTCTCGCGAATGATCATCACCTACCGGCTGGAGAAGGGCAAGCCCTTCTCGGTCTGGAATAATTGGAGCAAGAGCATCTTCGTGAACGCCAATTATGACTTCATGGGCAAGCGCAAGGTGTTCTATGCGGTGAGCGGCCTGCTCATCGCGGCGAGCATCGGGTCCATGGTGGTGAACGGCTTCAATTGGGGCGTTGACTTCAGCGGCGGCCGCACCTACGTGGTGAAGTTCAAGAATGATGTGAATGTGGAATCGCTGCGTGCCTCGCTCGACGGGACCTTGGTCATGGAAGGCGAAGCGAAGAGCAGCACCAACGTGAAGACCTACGGCAGCGACCGCCAGCTCAAGATCACCACCAAGTTCCTGATTGAGCAGGCCGATACCGTAGCGGACCGATTGGTGGAGGAGCGCTTGCGGGCGGGCATCGATGCCGTGGTGGGCTTCGAGGCCGCCTCCACTGCTGAGCCTGCTCCTACTGACAACCCCGTGACCGGGGCTATTGCTGAGGACGGTTCGACCGCTGGCATCGACACGCTGAATGGAATGGATGCCACCGTCTCTGCCGCTGATCCTGCACCGGCTGACAACCTTGGAGGCACCGCTCCTGTGGCAGCAAACAAGAACGGCCGGTACGAGATCACCGAGAGCCGCAAGGTTGACCCCACCATCAGCGACGACATCCAGAAGGGGGCTGTCACCTCATTGCTCATCGCCTTGGCGCTGATCTTCGTGTACATCGCCATCCGCTTCAGGAACTGGCAGTTCGGCTTGGGCGGACTGGTCTCGCTGGCGCACGATGCCATCATCGTGTTGGGCATCTATTCCTTGTTCTACAAGATCATGCCCTTCAGCATGGAGATTGACGAGGCCTTCATCGCCGCGATCCTCACGGTGATCGGCTACTCGATCAACGACACCGTGGTGGTGTACGACCGCGTGCGCGAATACCTGCGCGATCACAAGCGGGAGCCCTATGTGGTGGTGATCAACAAAGCGATCAACTCCACCCTGGGCCGTACCATGAACACCTCGCTCACCACCTTGCTCGTGCTGGCCGTGATCTTCGTCTTCGGCGGCACCGCGATCAAGGGATTCGTGTTCGCGCTGCTCGTGGGCATTGGCGTGGGCACCTACAGTTCGGTGTTCGTGGCCACCGCGACGGTTACCGATCTGCTCAAGGGCAAGGACCCGGCGCGCGAGGCTTGATCCCGGACCATCCAACAGGAAGCCCTGCCAGCGCTGGCAGGGCTTCCTACTTTTCGCCCCCATGCCGGTGCCTCTACTCTTTGATATCAGCGGCGGTGAATTCCTGGTCGTGATCCTTTTCGTGCTGCTGTTCTTCGGCGCCAAGGGCATCCCAGACATCGCACGCGGCATGGGCCGGTTCATGCGGCAAGTGCGCGATGCCAGCAATGAGGTGCAGCGTGAGATAAATCGGGGCGCGAACGATGTGCGGCGAGCCGCGCTTGAGCACCAGCGCCAGTTCAACAGGGCAGTGGAAGAGCCGTCCGAGCAGCCCGCACCCGGTGCTCATCCAGGCGACGCGAAGCCAACGGATCCCGCATGACCGAGCTCTTGGTCACGCTGCTGGGTCTCATGGTGCTGGCGGCCGGTGCGGAAGCCATGGTGCGCGGCGCGGTGGACCTCGCTTTGCGCGCCCGCATCTCGCCGTTGGTCATCGGGCTCACGGTGGTAAGCATGGGAACCTCGGCGCCCGAGCTGCTGGTGAGCCTTACGGCCGCCTTGCATGGCGCGCCGGCCATCGCCATCGGCAATGTGGTGGGCAGCAACATCGCCAACATCAGCCTGATCCTGGGCCTGGCCATCCTGATCTTCCCCATTGAAGTGGACCGCGATGCCCGGCGGATACACTGGCCCGTGATGATGGCGATGAGCCTGTTGTTCTGGCATCTCCTCAGCGATGATCTGATCTCACGCTGGGAGGGCCTTGTGCTCATGACCGCACTGGTGGCATACGTGGGTTGGATGGTGTGGTCCTCCCGGCGCTCGTCGCTCGTTCGTGCCGAAGAACCCCCGAGGATGGCCAGGTGGAAGGCCTTGCTCCTGCTGGTGGCTGGTGTCGCGGCCTTGGCGAAGGGATCCGACTGGTTCGTGCAGGGCGGCGTGGGTCTGGCGCGGCTCGCAGGTGTCAGCGAGTTGCTCATCGGGGTCACGGTGATCGCCTTCGGGACCTCCGTGCCCGAATTGGTCACCAGTTTGGTGGCCGCATTCCGCAAGCAGCCCGATATCTCCTTGGGCAATCTCGTGGGCAGCAATGTCTTCAACCTGCTTGGTATCGTGGGCATTAGCGCAACCGTGCAGCCGATTGCCGCAAGCCATGAGAGCTTCCGTATCGATTTGATCGCGATGCTTCTCACCGCAATCATCCTGTACCCGCTGATGCGTTTCGGCCCTCGAATGGGCCGCTGGCAAGGCGCAATCCTGGTGGCGGCCTACACGGCTTATCTCGTGTTCGTGCTCAGGCGCGGCTGAGCCTTCCCCTTCGCCATTATCACTTGCCGCACCTCGTGGCCGCCCCGATCCCTTGGGTGATTCACCGATTCAATCGCGCATTGATCCCGAACATCGAATCATTTCCATCAGTCCCCCCGCTTCTCAACAAGAGTTGGTAAGAAAATCACCCGATTTCTGCCCACACCCCCCCTCTGGAATACATTCGTGGCCGAAAAAACACCCGATTCCGAATGCCTACCCCCCAAATCCGCATCAAGGCCCTCGAAGACGTGCTCAACCGCGCTCCCCGCTTCGTGGATCCCCCATCACAGAAGATCAGCGACTACTTCGGCGCACATGTGTTCGGTGAGGATGCCATGCGCATGTTCCTCACCGAAGAAGCCTGGTACGCAGTGCGCCAAGCCACGCAGCACGGTGCGCGGATCGACCGCAAGCTGGCCGATCAGGTGGCGAGCGGCATGAAGGAATGGGCCTCCAGCAAGGGAGCCACGCACTATACGCACTGGTTCCAGCCGCTAACGGGCCTGAGCGCTGAGAAGCACGATGCGTTCTTCGAGCCCATTGGGGGCGGGCGCAGCATCGAGCGCTTCGATGGCAGCATGCTGGTGCAGCAGGAGCCTGATGCCAGCAGCTTCCCCAGTGGCGGCATACGCAACACATTCGAAGCCCGTGGCTACAGCGCTTGGGACCCCAGCAGCCCGGCCTTCGTGATCGGCCGTACGCTCTGCATCCCGACCATTTTCATCAGTTACACCGGCGAGGCCCTCGACTACAAGATGCCCCTGCTGCGCGCCATCCGCGCTGTGGATGAAGCCGCTACCGCCGTGGCCCAGTACTTCGACAAGGACGTGACCAAGGTGACCTGCACCTTGGGCTGGGAGCAGGAGTACTTCCTGATCGACAAGGCGCTCTTCTTCGCACGGCCAGACATCATGATGACCGGCCGCGCCCTTTTCGGCCACATCCCCGCCAAGGGCCAGCAGTTGGAGGACCACTACTTCGGAAGCATCCCCGACCGCGCCCGTGCGTTCATGCGCGAATTCGAGACCGAGGCCCTCATGCTTGGCATCCCGGTGAAGACACGCCACAACGAAGTGGCCCCCAACCAATTCGAGTGCGCCCCGGTGTTCGAGGAGCTCAACCTGGCCGTTGACCACAATGTGCTGCTGATGGACGTGATGGAGAAGGTGGCCCAGCGCCACGACTTCCGCGTGCTGCTGCACGAAAAGCCCTACGCCGGGGTGAACGGCAGCGGCAAGCATAACAATTGGAGCTTGGCCACCAACACAGGGGTGAACCTGCTGAAGCCCGCCAAGACCCCGAAGGAGAACATCCGCTTCCTGACCTTCTTCGTCAACACCATCGCGGCCATTCATGCCAATGCCGATGTGCTGCGCGCCAGTATCGCAAGCGCCGGCAACGATCACCGTTTGGGCGCGAACGAGGCACCACCGGCCATCATCAGCACCTTCATCGGTGACTACCTCGGCGGCCTTCTCGATGGCCTGGAGAAGAACCTGAAAGGGGCCATGACCCCGGACCGCAAGACGGAGCTCAAGCTCGACATCGGACGCATCCCGCCGGTGATGCTCGATAACACCGACCGCAACCGCACCAGCCCTTTCGCCTTCACCGGCAACAAATTCGAGTTCCGCGCCGTGGGCAGCAGCGCCAATTGCGCAGGCCCGATGACGGTGCTCAACACCATCGTGGCCGCTCAGCTGCGCGCCTTCAAGAGGGAAGTGGATGCCCTGTCCGATAAGGGCACCAAGAAGGACGAGGCCATCCTGCGCGTGATCCGCGACCTGATCGTGCGCAGCAAGGCCATCCGATTCGAAGGGAATGGCTACGGCGACGAATGGGTGAAAGAGGCAGAGAAGCGCGGCTTGAGCAACATCAAGGATACCCCCCGCGCGCTGGATGTGTGGAGCCGCAAGGAGACCGTGCAGCTCTTCGATGAGCTGGGCGTGCTGAGCCCGGTGGAGACCGAGGCCCGGCATGAGATCGAGCTCCACAGCTACACGCTGAAGATCCAAATCGAAAGCCGCGTGGTGGGCGATCTGGCCCAGAACCACATCGTGCCCGTGGCTATCGCCTACCAGAACCGCTTGATTGAGAACGTGCGCGGCTTGCGCGAGGTGCTGGGAGCCGATAAGGCAAAGAAGGCCACGGCCACCCAAATCAGGCTTATTGAGGAAATGAGCGAGCACGTGAGCGCGGTGGTCTCGCTGGTGGATGAGATGATCGAGGCCCGCAAGAAGGCCAACGCCATCGAAGAGCCGCGTGCAAAGGCCGTCGCCTATTGCGACCACGTGAGGCCCTACCTCGAGCGCATCCGCTACCACGCCGACAAGCTCGAATTGCTCGTAGATGACGAGTTGTGGCCGCTGCCCAAGATGCGCGAGTTGCTCTTCACGCGCTGACTTTCAACCGGTACGGGTGGGTCCGGGAGCCTGTTTCCCGGCCTTTCCGTTGCCCTTTCCCCGTTGGATCACTTGTATATCTTCGCCGCGACCCGATTGGAGCCACCATTTAACATGCTGATGATGACACGGAAGATCCTGGCCAGCTTGGTGCTGTGCCTGCTCACCACGGCTGCGGCCTTTGCGCAGGGGGGGAACCGTCTGGCCACGGAAGCCGGCGATGCCTTCCAAAAGGGCTACTACTTCAACGCCATTGAGCTGTATAAGAAGGCGTACACGGTGGAGAAGAAGGCCGCCACCAAGGCCGAGCTCATCTTCATGGTGGCCGAGAGCTACCGCATGCTCGGCGATGCGCCCCAGGCCCAGGTCTGGTACGAGAAGGCGGTTAAAGCCCAACTGGCGGATCCCGTGGCCTATTTCTGGGCCGCTGAGATGCAGAAGCAGCAAGGCAAATACGCCGACGCCATCGCCAACTACAACAAGTACAAGGAGAAGAAGAGCAACGACCCCCGTGCCGATGCCGGGATCGCCGCTTGCCAGCAAGCTCAGAAGTGGAAGGACAGCCCCACCCGCTACTCCGTTGACCCCGAAGTGCTGCTCAATACCCCGCAATGGGACTTCAGCCCGGCCTTCGCCGACAAGAAGAACGAGACCGTGGTGTTCTCAAGCAGCCGTCCCGCCGCTACCGGCAGCGCCACCGACGACATCACCGGAGACCCCTACACCGACCTCTTCACCAGCACCCGCGACCGCTTGGGTAAATGGAGTGAGCCCGTGAAGCTGCCGCTCGAGATAAACAGCGAAGGCCACGAGGCAGCGCCCATCTTCAACAGCAAACGCACCGTGATGTACTTCACACGCTGCCCCAGCGAGAAGAAGAAGGTCATGGGCTGCGACATCTGGATGAGCAAGAAGGTGGGCAACAACTACAGCGCCCCCGTGATGCTCAAGCTCAAGACCGAGGCGGGCAAGGAGGATTCGCTCAACATCGGCCACCCGGCGCTCGGCCCTGACGATGATTATTTGGTATTCGCCAGCAATTACCCCTTCGCGGGCCACAAAGGCGGTCGCGACATCTACAAAGTGGCGCTGAACAAGGACGGCATGCCAACTGGCCAGCCCACCAACCTGGGCGCCGACATCAATACCGGCAAGGACGACCTCTTCCCCTTCGTGCGCTTCGATGGCCAGCTCTACTTCAGCAGCAATGGCCACCCTGGCATGGGCGGCATGGACATGTTCGTGGCCGAGAAGACCGCAAACGGCCTATGGACAGCGCCAGAGAACCTGAAGTCGCCCTTGAACAGCCCCGGCGATGATTTCGGGATCGTCTTCGATGGCGAGAACGACCGCGGCTTCTTCACCACCAACCGCGCCGGTGGCAAGGGCCAGGACGATATCTGGCGCTTCTACATGCCCGACCTGATCTTCGCTCTGCAAGGCAACGTGTACGACAAGGAGACCGGCCTGCCCATCGAGAACGCAAAAGTGAGCGTGGTGGGCACCAATGGCAGCAATTTCAGTGCGCTTACCGACGAGAATGGCGGCTTCGCCTTTGTGGAGAGCGGCAAGGACCGCTACATCAAGGAAGAGACGAGCTACAGCATCCTGGCCGAGAAAGAAGGCTACTTGGTGGTGAAGGACCAGATCACCACGGTGGGCCTGAAGGAGAGCACCACTTTCGTGAAAGAGTACTTTCTGGAGCCGATCAAGGGGCCCATCAAGCTGCCCCAGATCCTGTACGATGTGGACGAATTCTTCCTTCGGCCTGAGGCGAAGGACAGCCTCGAGGTCCTCTACACGACACTGGTCGATAACTCGAACATCGTGATTGAGCTCCGATCGCACACCGATGCGCGCCCCACCCGTCGCTACAAGGGCGGCAACAAGGAGCTGAGCCAGCTGCGCGCCCAAAGCGTGGTGAACTACATGATCGAGAAGGGCATCCCGGCCGATCGCATGGTGCCCGTGGGCATGGGCCCCGATGAACCTGTGATCGCCATGGACCTCATCAAGAAGATGGCCACCAACGAAGAGAAGGAGGCCGCGCACCAGAAGAACCGCCGCACCGACTTCAAGGTGCTGCGCACGGATTACGTGCCCAAGGAGAATTAGCGACCGCAACAACGGAAGGGCATCCACCACCACGGCGGATGCCCTTCTTCTTTTCAGCGCATGAGCAGCAGCCGATACGAGCAGCGCGGGGTCTCCTCCAGCAAGGAGGATGTCCACCGCGCCATTGCTGCCCTGGATAAGGGCCTCTTCCCGCGTGCTTTCTGCAAAGTGGTGCCCGATGCGCTCACCGGCAGCGCCGAGCATTGCATCGTGATGCATGCCGATGGCGCCGGCACCAAGTCATCACTCGCCTACGCCTATTGGAAGGACACCGGCGACATCAGCGTATGGAATGGCATCGCCCAGGACGCGGTGGTGATGAACCTCGACGACCTGCTCTGCGTGGGCGCGGTTGATGGGATCCTGCTCAGCAGCACCATCGGCCGCAACAAGCGCCTGATTCCCGGGGAGGTGGTGAGTGCATTGATCGAGGGTACCGAGCGCTTCCTCGCGGATATGCGTGCCCTGGGCATCGGTATCAACAGCACCGGAGGTGAAACCGCCGATGTGGGCGATCTGGTGCGCACCGTGATCGTGGACAGCACCGTGGTGTGCCGCATGAAGCGCAACGACGTGATCGACAATGAACGCATCCAATCCGGCGATGTGATCGTCGCATTAGCCAGCGATGGCCAAGCCAGCTATGAGCGTTCCTTCAATGCGGGCATGGGCAGCAACGGACTCACCAGCGCACGGCATGATGTATTCGCGAAGGAATTGGCCGCTAAGTATCCGGAGACCTTCGATCCTGCAACGCCTGCCGAACTCGTGTACAGCGGCCAAGCGCGCTTGACGGACCCGCTGGAGGGAACGCCGGTCGATTTCGGAAAGGCCGTCCTCTCGCCCACGCGAACCTATGCCCCGGTGGTGAAGCAGGTGCTCGATGCCATGCGTCAGGAGATCCATGGCATGGTGCATTGCAGCGGCGGCGCGCAGACCAAGGTGCTGCATTTCATCGATGGCTTACGGATCATCAAGGACAACCTGTTCCCAACGCCGCACCTCTTCGCCGCGATCCAGCGAATGAGCGGCACCGGATGGGAGGAGATGTACAAGGTCTTCAACATGGGCCACCGCCTTGAGTTCTACGTGCCGCCAGCTCGCGCGCAGGAGATCATCGCCATCTCGGAGTCATTCGGCATCGCTGCAAGGATCATCGGCAGGGTGGAGGCGGCGGCTGTGAAGGAAGTATTGCTCAGCGGCGAGCAGGGCACATTCACGTACACCTGAGCGTCCCCTCATGCCTTCAACCGTGCCATCCATGGACGCATTCCCATGAGTGATCTCCTCGCCAAGCTCTCCTCGCTGCACGACCGCCGCAACGAGATCGGCAAGCAGCTCGCCGACCCCGCTGTGATCGCCGACCAGAAGCGATTCATCGAGCTTAACCGCAGCTACCGCGACCTGGAGCCCATCGAGCAAGCCTTCTTCCGATTCAAGAGGCTGCATGACGACCTCGCGGGAGCGGAGGAGATCCTCCGCACGGAGAAGGATGCGGAGATGCTCGAAATGGCGAGGATCGAGCGGGACGAGAGCCGCGCAGGCATCGAGTCGATGGAGGAGGAGGTGCGCATGATGCTGGTGCCGAAGGATCCGAACGATGCGCGGAACTGCACCATGGAAGTGCGCGCGGGCACCGGGGGCGATGAGGCCAGCCTCTTCGCGGGCGATCTGTTCCGCATGTACAGCCGCTACATCGAGGGCCGCGGCTGGAGGATCGAAGTGGCCGATGTGAGCGAAGGCACGGTGGGCGGCTACAAGGAAGTCATCTTCAATGTGATCGGCGAGGGCGCCTATGGCGTGCTGAAGTTCGAGGCCGGCGTGCACCGTGTGCAGCGCGTGCCCGCCACGGAGGCGCAGGGCCGCATACACACCAGCGCAGCCACGGTGAATGTGCTGCCCGAGGCGGAGGAATCCGATGTGGATGTGAAGGAGAGCGACGTGAAGATGGAGACCGCGCGAAGCGGTGGGGCCGGTGGCCAGAACGTGAACAAGGTGGAGACCAAGGTGCGCCTCACCCATATCCCCACCGGCACCGTGGTGATGTGCCAGACCGAGCGCAGCCAATTGGGCAACCGTATGAAGGCCATGCAGATGCTGCGCACGAAGCTCTACGAGGAGCAGGTGCTGAAGCAGGAAGCCGCTGTGGCCGCTCATCGCAAGAGCCAGGTGAGCAGCGGCGACCGCAGCGCCAAGATCCGCACCTACAACTATCCGCAGAGCCGCGTCACCGATCACCGGATCGAGCTCACCGTGCACAACCTGCCGCAAGTGCTCAACGGCGACCTGCAGGACATCATCGACGCATTGCAGCTGGCCGAGCGCACCGAGAAGCTCAGGGCCGAGGCCGGGCTCTGAGGCCACGGCTACCTTGTGCACTCCACGCCTCATGGAGAAGCACCTCCGCGCCTTGCGGTTCATCATGGCCCTGCTGGTCGTCGCGCTGGCAACGCTCATTGCTTGGCTCCTGACGATGGATGAGGAGGCTTTCGAAGCCATGATTGACCGAAGCTTCGGCTACGGTGCAATCCCTGATTATCCTGATAAGCTGCCCCTGCCTACCCGCATCAGGCTGATCTGGGCGGCATCCTCATGGGCTGCAGCGGCGGGTGCGGCGGCCGCATGGCCTTGGCTGACCAGATTGCTTTTCACTGGATTTTCCGGTGCCTGGCAATGCAGCCGATCTGCTATTGCCCAAACCTGGGCCACAATGCCGAAGTGGGAGCGTTGGTTCTTCGCGCTCACATTGCTCGCCTGCACGGTCATGCGCATCGCATTCGCGTTACTCGACCCGCCCCAGCTCGACGAGGCGCTCAATTGGTTGCTCTTCGGGGAGCATGGCCCGCTGGTGGCCCTTTCGTGGTATGCCGCGCCCAATAACCACATCGGGCACACGATCGTGTCATCTGCACTCGGCCTGCTCCCTGTTGATCCCTTGATCGCCTTGCGTGCTCCGGGCATTGCCGCAGCCGGCCTCGCGCAAGCCGTGCTCTTCGTGCTGCTCCGCCGGATGTGCGGCGCGGTGCCCGTGTTCATGGCATTGGCCTTCGCGCTGGCCGCACCGCTCATGCTGCAGTTCGGGCACTTGGGAAGGGGCTACGTCATGGTCATGCTCGCCTTCGCGATGGCCTTTGGTGCGGCTGCGCATTGGCTGAGGTCGCACGATGCGCGCGCGCTGCATGCCTTGGTGATCACTTGTGCCTCTGCGGTGTTCGTGATGCCCTCAGCGTTGTACGGATGCGCTTCCCTCTACGCGATGCTCTTGGTGATGAGCGCAAAGCGCTGGCACGTGCTGCGTGCAGCTGCGTGGACCCTGGCCGGCATCCTGATGCTCCATGCGCCAGCGCTCATCGTCAGCGGCCCTGCAGCATTCTTGGAGAACCGGTGGGTGCAGCCGATTGGCCCGGCAGCGGTGATCGAAGGCTGGCGGCCGCATGTTGTCCGGGCATTCGAGGGCCTCATGGGGGTGCGGTACGGGTTCTTGGTGGCGATGGCAATGATGATGCTGGCCATCGTGCGCTCCAAGGGCAGGAAGAGGCGGATCGCCATTCTGGTTCTTGGCGTAACCGCCGTGGCACTGGTGCTGCCGGTCATTCATGGGGCATTGCCTTTCGAACGGACATGGATCTTCCTGGTCGTCCCGCTGGCCGTTGCCATGGGCATCGTGGTGCAGGGAGCGTGGGCCGCGAAGCGATGGGCGTGGCTGGCCATGGCCGTTTCGATGATCCTCTTCGTTGCTCAGGCCGTGCGATTGCGGCAAGAGCTCCCGGCGGCCGAGAACGAGGCCTTCCGGGCGGCAAGTGCATGTGAGGCATTGCGGAGGGCGGCCCCGTTCAGGATTGTGGGGCAATCCCAGCCCTTGTCCACATACGTGCTTTTCGATGCGAAGCGAAAGCGCTATTCATTGGGGATCAGCCTGGAGGCGGCTGGCGCCGATGCCCCTGTGCCTGCGGGTGCTGCGGTGATCGGCCCTAGAAGGGACGCTCATGCCCTGCAGGGCGACCGCCTCCTCTTCGCCGACGAAGGCGACGACGCCATCTGGATCGCTGGCTCCGGGCATCGGCGGTAGGCTGGCTTTCCACGTTCGGTTGGCTTGAAAGTGATGGCCGTCAATGGAGGAGGGCTTGGCGCAGAGCTAACTTGCGAGCTCCACAGCCGAACGGCCGCGCGCTTGTTCTTGAGCATGAAGAAACCACTCCTTTTCCTTGCCGTCACAGCGTTCATTGGTGCATGCCGAAGGGACGAACCAGTTGCACCTGCGCCAACCGATCCGGAAATGGCCACTTTGCGCGTTCACGTGGTGCCCGAATGGGACGGACAGCCCTTCGCGGCCTTCACTGAATACCTCGCGCCAGGCGACATCCGTTTCCAAGCGGAGATGCTGCGCTTCTACTTGAGTGATATCCGCGCGGTGAGCGCGTCGGGAGAGGAGTTGCTCAGTACCGTGAAGCTCCTTGACATGGGCGACGGTACAAGCAGCTTCGACCTGAGCGTTCCCGAGGGGACTTGGCTTGGGCTCCGCGCGGGGCTGGGCCTGCCGCACGACCTCAACTATACCAACGTGGCGCTCTATGGCGATAGCCACCCCATGAGCGTGAACACCGGCATGTACTGGAGTTGGGCCACGGGCTACAAATTCGTGCTCTTCGATGGGCGCTTCAATCCGGATCCGCTCAGCACGGGCGCTATGCTCTCGCCATTCTCCGTGCACACAGGGATGGACACCTGCTTCACTACGGTTGACCTCTTCCCGGCGCTGCCCTTCAGCACGGCGAAAGGGCTGGCCACCGACGTGACGCTCCGTGTAAAGGTGGACGGCTTCCTGCAAACCCCCGAAGAGACGATCGACGTAGTGACGGAGAACCAATCGCATGGCGCCAATTATCCGCTGGCGCTGAAGCTCACGCGAAATGTAAGGCGCAGCCTCAGCCTTGAATGATGCGGTGGGCGGTGATCATCTGCGCGGTTGCCTTGCTGGCTTCTTGCCGGCATGCCACGGATGAGCTGCTGGAACCGGACCGCCCCTTCAACTTGTTGCTGCCTCAGGGCTTCCCAGCGATTACCGCACCAAGCGACAACCCGCTCACCGAAGCGAGCGTGGCCCTGGGCAAGGAGCTGTTCTTCGACAAGCGGTTGTCACGAACAGGGACGGTCTCATGCGCTTCGTGCCACTTCCCCGACCATGCCTTCAGCGACACGCTTCCGCTGAGTTTGGGCGTGGATGCCCTGCCGGGCATGCGCAACGCAGCCCCGCTCATCAACCTCGCCTGGCACAACGGCTACTTCCGTGATGGAGGCGTGCCCACCCTCGAGCAGCAAGCCATCGCCCCGATCCACGACCCGGTGGAGATGGATTTCAGCATCACGCGTGCGGCTGCCGACTTGCGCAACCTGGAGCCTTATGCCTCGCTGAGCTGGCGTGCATACGGCAAGCCGATGGATGCCTATGAGCTCACACGCGCATTGGCGGCCTACCAGCGCACCCTGGTCAGCGGCTGGTCGCGCTATGACCGTTTCCTGAGCGGCGACGCCATGGCCTTGAGCGCGAGTGAGCAGCATGGCCTGGCTCTCTTCCAGAGCGATGCGCTCAATTGCACGGCTTGTCATAGCGGTTTCGATCTGAGCGACCACGGCTATCACAACGTAGGGCAATACCTCGGCTATGCCGATCCAGGCCGCGAGCGGATCACGCTGGTCCCTTCAGACCATGGCAAATTCAAGACACCCACCCTGCGCAACATCGCTTTGACTGCTCCGTACATGCACGACGGTAGCATGGCCACCCTTGAGGAAGTGATCGACTTCTTCGCCAGCGGCGGGCTGCCCCATGCGAACCGCGACCCCGAAATGCAGAGCTTTGCGCTGAGCCCGCAGGACAAGGCCGATCTGATCGCCTTCTTCCATGCGCTGACCGACGAGCGACCCATTGATCAAGTGCCATGAGGAACCTCATCCGAATCAGTCTGTTCGCCATTGTCGCATTGGCCGCCTGTCGCCCGGAGCCGGAACCGGTCGATCCCGACGATGGCGGCGGCAGCCACACCACCACACCCTACACGCTGGCCATCCCAGCCAATTTCCCGCCGATGACCATACCATCGGACAACCCCATGACCGTGGAAGGGGTGAAGCTGGGGCGCTACCTCTTCTACGAGGAGCGATTGAGCGGCAACAACACGCAGAGCTGCGCCAGTTGCCACGCGCAGGCTTTCGCCTTCAGTGATCATGGCAGCCAATTCAGCACCGGTATCGATGGCCTGCAGGGCGACCGCAACAGCATGGTACTGCAGAACCTGGGCTGGGAGACGCGCTTCTTCTGGGACGGGCGCGCGATGACGCTCGAAGAGCAGATCCTACAGCCGGTGGAGAACCCGATCGAGATGCACGAGACTTGGCCGAACGCCGTGGCCAAGCTGCAAGCGGATCCCGCTTACCGCGAGCTCTTCCACGACGCGTTCGGAACATCGAGCATCGATAAATACAAGGCGGCGAAGGCCATCGCGCAATTCCTCCGGACCTTGATCAGCGGCAATTCGCGATTCGATCAATTCCAGCGCGGGGAGATCTTCCCGACGCTGCTCGAGCAAGGCGGGATCCTGCTCACGCAGCAAGAGGGCGGAGACCCCGCGAATGGGTTGGGCGGGCAATGGGGCGCCGATTGCTTCCACTGCCACCCGCATGGCGGCGCACGGTTCACCGATGGGCTGCTTCGCAACAATGGCCTCGACAGCCAGTTCACGGATCTTGGCCTTGGCGGGATCACGGGCCTGCCGCAGGACATGGGCCTGTTCAAGACGCCCTCGCTCCGCAACGTGGCCGTGAGCGCGCCCTATATGCACGATGGCCGGTTCAACACCTTGGAAGAGGTGATCGAGCACTACAACAGCGGCGGCCATCCTTCACCCACTATCAGCCCGTTCATGAAATACACGGTGGGCGGGCTTCAACTCACGCAGGACAAGAAGGACCAGCTGATGGCCTTCCTGAACATGCTCACGGACCCGGAGTTCCTGAGCAATCCCGAGTTCAGCGATCCGGGCCCGCCGTGATCATTCCCGTTGAGTCGTAGCCTCGGCTCCCTGCACTGGCGATCGGAACTGGGAGATTTGGCGTTTTCCCGCCTTATGCCGCGGCAACGCGTTCCTGCTCCGGAGACCATGCATAGCAGCGCAGCTTGTCGCCGAAGACCTCCGGCTTGAAGAGGCTCTGACCCAGCAGCAGGCGCGCGCACTCCTGCACGCCTTCGGTGATGCTCGGGTGCGGATGGATCAGGTTGGCCAGCTCATGCACCGGGATGCCAAGCTTGATCATCAGGCTCACGGCCTCGATGGCGCTGCTGGCGTGCTCACCTACGGCGCGCATGCCCAGGATGCGCATTTCGGGACCGTCAGTGGCGATCACCTTGAAGAAGCCCTGCGTGCGGCGCATGGCAATGGCCCGTGCGAGGCAGGAGTAGTCAACCCGGGCCATCCGGTAGGCGATGCCGCGCTTGCGGCACTCCTGCTCGTTGAGGCCCACGCCCGCTACCTCGGGATCGAGGAACATGATCGCGCTGAGGTTCTCGTAGGTGAGCGGAGCGGCAGCCACGCCTGCGATGCGCTCCACGGCGTGGCGGCCTTCCATCTCGCCGAGGTTCACCAGCATGTTGGTTCCGGTGGCATCGCCCACGGCGTGGATGTGAGGGGCGGAGGTGGCGGTGCCTTCAACGACGATGTTCCCGCTCTTCGGGTCGGTGCGCACACCGGCGGCAGCGAGGTCGAGCGCCATGGTGTTCGCCACCCGGCCCACGGAGAGAAGGGCTTTCTCCACGCGAACCGTCTCTCGGCGGCCATCGGGATAGGAGAGGGTGTATTCCACTTCGTCATCCACGGGTGCGATGCGCTCGAGTTTCGACTGCCGATGGATGATGACGCCGCTCTTCTCGAGCTTGGTGGCGATCAGCTCGCTCACATCTTCATCCTCGAAGGGCAGGATCCGGTCGGCGCGATCGATCAGGTGCACACGGGTGTTGCCGAGCAGGGAGAAGATGGTGGCGAACTCGCAGCCGATGACGCCGGCGCCGATGATCACGATGCTCTTCGGGTAATCGGTGAGCGAGAAAATGCCGTCGCTGGTGAGGATGCGCTGCTCATCCACGGGGATCTCGGCCAGGGTGCGCGGTCGACTGCCGGTGGCGATCACCACATGGCTGGCGCGGATGTCGCGCACGAAGCCTGGGCGCTGGATGCGCACTACGTTCGGGTCCAGGAAGTGCGCATCGCCGCGCTCATGATGGAAGCCCTTGCCGTTGCTGGCGAGCAGCTGCATGTGGCAGGCGTAGAGGTACTTGCGCTCAAATGCGGCCTCGCTCACCGCCTTGGTCACTTCACTCCAGTCGAGGCGGAAGGGCTCGCGGCCGCGCGTGCGCATCAGCGCGTTGGCGTTGGAGGCGCGCTGGGCGATCTCCCACATGGTCTTGCTGGTGAGCGCTCCGTTGTAGATGCCGGTGCCGCCCACGCGGTCGCGCTCGATCAGCACGGTGCTCAGGCCCAGGTCGATGCCGCGCATGGCGGCGGCGTACCCGGCAGGTCCGGCGCCGATCACGCAAAGGTCGAAGTGCTCCATTGGAGGGATTGGGGCCGTGATACGATGACGGAAGGCGATGGTTCCTTGGGGCTGGTCCTTGGTCGGGTATGCGCACCTCTTCGTCGGGAAGGGAGGGTCGTGCGTATCCAGCGCTTCCATCCAAGCGTAGCAAGGCGCGAGAAGAACCGACCACGTGGGACTGAACCGCCGCTGCATCGCATTCAGCCTGGGCCTGGCCGCCGCCATCGGTGCCGCGGCGCAATGCCCGCAGCTCTATGATTACTACGGGACGCCTTCCGCAGCCCCCCAATGGTACAGCTGCAGCGGCACCAACTTCACCCTGGTGGTCGCCACGCCGCAGACGGTGGGCGCGTACAGCATCAACTGGGGCGACGGAAGCCCGGTGCAGAGCGGCGCTTCGCTGATGCCGCCCATGACCGTGACGCACCTCTATGCGTCGGCCGTGGCCACCTACACGATCACCTTCACGGAGATCGCCACCGGCTGCACGGTCACGGGAACACTCACCATGGAGCAAAGCTCGAGCGCGAGCATCCAGATCCCCGTGGGCGGCCTCACGCAGGTGTGCGCCCCGCATCCCGTTGATTTCGTCAACAGCAGCACGAATGTCTCGCCGAACACGGTCTTCACCTGGAACTTCGGTGATGGGTCGCCGATCCTCACCTTCGACCACACGAATCTCGGCCAGACCGTAACGCACACCTACCAGCAGGGCACGGTGGACTGCGAGACCACGGTGGAGCTCACGGCGGAGAACACGTGCAACACCTTGCAGGGGGGCGCATCGCTGGCCACCTTCAATCCGATCCGCATCTGGGACATCGACGATGCCAGCATCGCGGCGAGCGCGACGCTGCTCTGCTGGCCTGACCGCACCGTCACCTTCGCGAACACCACGGACCGCAACTGCCTGAATCAGGGCAACATCTTCCAGCGTTACGAGTACTGGAACTTCGGCGATTACTGGGGCCAGGGACAGGACAGCATCATCGATTGGACGCCATGGCCGCCGACATTCCCGCGGGTGATCCAGTACCCGGCCATCGGCACCTACGAGGTGATGCTCCTCGACAGCAATTACTGTGGCATCGACACGGCCTTCATCCAGATCACGATCGTACCGCCCCCTTCGGTCTCCCTGAGCGTGAGCCCTGATACCATCTGCGTGGGCGAGACCGCCTACTTCGATCAGACCACGACTGGCGGCGCCAACTACTTCGAATGGAACTTCGGTGCGGGCGCTGGCTTCCAGTGGACGGGAGCCGGCGATCAGGCGCACACCTACAACACGGAGGGCACCTACACGGTCTCCTATGCCGCCAGCATCCAAGGTGCAACAGCCGGTTGCGCCGATACCGCTTCGGTGACGGTGGTCGTATTGCCGCGCCCCACTGCAGATTTCACGCTCGATCAGGATTCCGCCTGCGATTCCATCACCGTGACCATCTCAGACTTGTCGATCGGAGCGGTGAGCTATGCCTGGGACTTCGGCGATGGAAGCACGAGCACCGTTCCGAACCCGGCGCCGCATTTCTACGGTTCGGCGGGCATCTACACCATCAACCTCACCGTGATCAATGCAATGGGCTGCACGCACAGTTTCTCGCGCCCAGTGAATGTATATGCGCCACCCAATGTGGGCATCCAAGTGGCCAATCTCTGCTTCGGTGAGACATCGGTCCTCACGCCTGTGATCGGCACTGATCCCGGGAATCCAGTGACGAATTGGGCTTGGGACTTCGGTGATGGCGGCACATCCACGCTGCAGAGCCCCACGCACCAGTACGCCTCTGCCGGGCCATATACCATCACGTTGAGCGTGACCACGCCCTATTGTGGCAACACGGGCACGCAGGCCGTTAACGTGCAGGCCCGGCCGAATGCTTCCTTCACGCCGGTGCCGGTGCTCGGCTGCTCGCCCATGAACGTGAGCTTCACCAATACCAGCACCGGTGCCACGCAATATCTCTGGCTCTTCGGCGACGGCGCCACGGCGAACACCGTGGATGCTTCGCACACCTATATCAATCCCGGCGCAACGGACACGGTATTCACCGCCACCCTGATCGCGAGTTCCCCTTTCGGATGCGCGGACACCGCGATGGTTGACATCACGGTGGCACCTGGCGTGTTCGCGGGCTTCAGCCACAATGCGGTGCCGGGCTGTGCGCCCATGGATGTCACTTTCGTGAACAGCAGCACAGGCGCCGCAACCTATTCGTGGGACTTCGGTGATGGCAGCACGAGCACGGCGGTGAACCCAGGGCACACCTATGTGAACAATAGCTTCTTCCTGAGCATCCATACCGTTTCGCTCACCGCTTTCTCACCTGCGGGTTGCCAGGCCACGGTAACGCAGCAGGTGATGGTGTATCCCACGCCCGACTTCAGTTTCGTGGCACAGCCCGATAGCGGCTGCAGCCCGCTCACGGTCACTTTCCCCAGCGTGGTGGGTGCGGTGAGCTACAACTGGGATTTCGGCGATGGCAGCACGGGAACAGGCCCTTCGCCCACGCATACCTACTTCAACAGCAACACCAACGAACAGGCCTTCGGCATCACGCTCGTAGGCGCTAATGCGTTCGGCTGCGTGGACACTGCTTCCGCGAGCGTGCTGGTATTCCCCAATCCCACGGCGCTGGTCACCGTGTCGCCTGCCATCGGGTGCCATCCGTTCACCACGCAGCTCACCAACGCGAGCCTGGGCGCGAGCAGCTTCGTCTGGAACTACGGAGATGGTCAGCAGAGCGACACCGCTGCAGCGGTCCATGGGCACACGTGGTACAACTTCCCCGGACCGGGCACGGTGAGCTATCCGGTGAGCCTCATGGCCATCACCGATCATGGCTGCACCAGCACGGCCACGGTCGATGTTCAGGTGCATCCGCAGGTCACGGCAGGCTTTGTTGCGCCGGCCGATGGCTGCGCGCCGCACGCGGTGAGCTTCAGCAACACGAGCATGGGTGCCAACAGCTACCAATGGATCTTCGGCGATCAGCAGGGCAGCACGGCAGCATCGCCCCAGCATATCTACTTCAATCAGGGCTTGAACGATGTCACGTTCCAGGCGCAGTTGATCGCGACCTCCTCCTTCGGATGCAGCGATACCATCGCAGCGCCGATCCTGGTGCACCCGCAGCCGATCGCGCAGTTCATCCCCGGTGTGCCCAGCGGTTGCCAGCCATTGAGCGTGCCATTCCAGGACCTCACGATCGGCGCCGTCAGCTCGCAATGGTCCTTCGGTGATGGAGCCTTTCTGGACACCGTGCCCGGCAATCAAACGCACAGCTATGCGCATTCGAGCGCGATGCCGGTCACATTCAACCCGCAAGTGATCGCTACGAACAGCTTCGGTTGCAGCGACACGACCACCGCTGCGGTCGATGTGTACCCGGCGGTCACCGCAGCGTTCACCGTCATCGGTGCCGGCTGCTCGCCGCTCACCGTGCAGCCGCTGAACAATAGCTCGGGCGCTAGCAGCTACTTGTGGGACATGGGCGATGGCATCACGCTGGTGGGCAGCGACCCTACGCACACCTATGTGAACACAGGCTCCGCAGACCAGGTGCGCACCATCACGCTCACAGCCACATCGTCTTACGGCTGCATCAGCATCGCGCAGCAAACGGTGATAGTATCGCCGGTTCCGCAGGCCGCATTCATGGCCACACCCTTCACGCAGCAATTCCCCAATGCCACCGTGACGCTGAGCAATGCCAGCAGCCCTGGCAATTGGAGCCACGCCTGGGGCTTCGGCGACGGCGGGGCATCGAACCTGCAGGAACCAGGCTCGCACACCTACGGCTCTTGGGGCAGCTTCACCATCACCCTGATCGTCAGCGGCACGGCCTGCGCTGATACGGCCACGCAGCAGGTGACAATTACCCCGCCGCTGCCCACGGCAAGCTTCCTCGGTCAGGGCGAAGGATGCGCGCCGCTCACCGTGCAATTCACCAATACGAGCCTGCTTGCCCAGAGCTACCAATGGAGCTTCGGCGATGGCGGAACCAGCACGGCCGATAACCCCACCTACACCTACAACGTACCAGGGGTCTATTCCGTGACCCTCACCGCATTCGGCGTGGGCGGCGCGGTGAACACCATGACCAAAGTGGATAGCATTGTCGTTCGGCCGAGGGCTAATGCCTTCTTCGTGCTGCAGCCCACCACGGTGATCGTGCCCACGCAGCCGGTGTTCACGTATAACCTGAGCGCTAACGCCGATCAATTCACATGGGACTTCGGCGACGGCACCACCAGCAATGCCTTCAACCCCACGCACTACTACGAGCAGGCGGGCACTTTCGACGTGATGCTCATCGCCAACAACCAGTGGAATTGCCCCGACACCTTCACAGTGGTGGGCGCCACCACGGGCGAGGTGAGCGGTGAGATCGAATTCCCGAATGCCTTCACACCCGGAAGCGGGCCAACTGACGGGCAATACGACCCGATGGGCTACGACAATGACCACTTCTTCCCGAAGCACGAAGGAGTGGAACGGTACCGCCTTGAGATCTTCAATCGCTGGGGCGAATTGGTCTTCGTGAGCGAGGATGTGCGACGCGGCTGGGACGGCTGGTACAAGGGAGCCCCGGCCAAGCAGGATGTCTATGTCTGGAAATGCAACGCCACATTCAGCGATGGCCGTGAAGCCGTGCTGAAAGGCGACGTCACCCTTTTGCGCTAGAACACATGGAACGGAAACTCTCCACCGCGCTTTTGTTGATGGCAGCCACCGGCCTGTTCGCACAGAACGGCTACAGGCGCCCGCACAATCAGATGCTCGATCAGGCCAAGTTGCATCTGGCCGCCGAGGATTATACCGAAGCCGCGCGCATCTACAAGAAGCTGCTTCCGGTCGACACGGCCTTCGTGGAAGTGTACTACGAGTACGGGGTGTGCCTCGCCAACCTGCCGGGTCAGCGCGATAAGGCTGTGCCTCACCTCGAACGCGCCGTCCGCGGCGGGCATACTGAAGCCCATTACGAGCTGGCGAAGCAGCGCCACCGCCAGCAGCGCTTCGATGAAGCCGCCGACCTGCTCCTTCGTTACAAACAGCTGAATTATCGTGCGGTGAAGGACGCTGAGGTTGATCGCCTTGTCGCCATGGCCAACACCGCTAAGGACCTGGTGAGGCAGCCCATCGAAGTGGAGATCCGCAACCTGGGCGCGCTGATCAATTCGCCGCAGCACGACTACTGCCCACTGATCACGGCCGATGGCAACACGATGTACTTCACCAGCCGACGCGAAGGCACCAGCGGCAACCTGAAGGACCCCACAGGCCAATGGCTGGAGGACATCTATGTGGCCAAGCGCATCGACGAGTTGTGGACCAATGCCTTGAACGTAGGCGGCCCGCTGAACACCAACACGCACGATGCAACCGTGGGCCTCAATCCTGATGGTTCGAGCATGATCGTGTACCACACCAGCGAGGACCTGGTAGCCGGCGACCTCTTTGAAACGCGCTTGCACGCTGGCAAATGGCAGCAGCCTCAACTGATGACCGCTCAGATCAACAGCAAGCACCACGAGCCAAGCGCCAGCATAGCGCCCGGGGGCGATGAGATCTATTTCACCAGCGATCGCCCCGGCGGCTTCGGTGGCCGCGACCTGTATCGCATCCGCAGGCTGCCGAATGGTGAATGGAGCCTGCCGCTGAACCTCGGGCCCAAGATCAACACGCCTTACGATGAAGACGCCCCCTTCATGCACAGCGATGGCATCACGCTCTTCTTCAGCAGCAAGGGCCATCGCACCATGGGCGGTTACGACATCTTCAAAGCCACGCTCACTGATGCCGACATGAACGGCTGGAGCCTGCCCGAGAACATGGGCTACCCGCTGAACACGGTGAATGATGACATCTACTTCTGCTTGAGCGAGGACGGCTACACCGGCTATTTCAGCAGTGAGCGGCCCGGCGGCATGGGCATGCAGGACATCTATCAGGTGAGCTTCCCCGGCAGCCAGCTCGATTACATGGTGGCCCGTGGCGTGGTGGCCGATGCGGGCGATGAGCCCGTGAAGGCCCGTATCCTGCTCACCGATGAGTTCGGTGACGAGGTGGTCGGCGTGTACAACACCAACGAAAGCACCGGCCGCTACATCATGGTGCTGAGCCCCGGCCAGAAGTACAACATGAGCGTCGAGGCGCCCGGCTTCGCCATCCATCGC
Source organism: Flavobacteriales bacterium (assembly GCA_016716605.1). Lineage (NCBI taxonomy): Bacteria > Pseudomonadati > Bacteroidota > Flavobacteriia > Flavobacteriales > Flavobacteriales bacterium. The sequence continues at coordinate 549,740 of JADJWA010000001.1, read as the reverse complement.
GCGGCAATCGTCGCGAAGGCCACCGATCACGATGGCCGCGAGATGGCGCTCGACATCCGCCTGGACCGCGACGCCTCCGTGCAGCGCATGAAGTAGCATGAATGGGCCGCGCACGAGAGCAACGTTGTCAGGGCTGTTGGCAGCTTTCGCGCTGACGGCCCAGGACGCGCAGTTCTCGCAGTTCTATGCCCTGCCCACCTTCGTGAGCCCGGCGTTCGCAGGCACCGGGACACAGACCCGCATGGGCGTAGCTGTGCGCGATCAATGGCCCGCATTCCCCGGCGCCTTCATCAGCAGCAATTTCGCGCTCGATCACTACATGCCCGGCGTTAACAGCGGCGTGGGCCTGCTGGTGTCGCATGACAAGGCCGGAAGCGGCGCGCTTCGGTACAGCAGCATCACTGGCCAGTATGCATACGAGATCGAGCTGAAGCGGAAGGTCTTCCTGCGTCCAGCGCTCCAGATCGGCTGGGCAAATCATGCGGTGGACTACTCGAAGCTGGTCTTCAGCGATCAGCTGGCGCGCGGCGGTGACGTGGGCACCTATGAATACCTCGCGGGCCGCAGCGTCAACTACGCCGATTTCGGGGGAGGGCTGCTCTACTTCACTCCGAAGTATTGGCTGGGCACGAGCTTCCACCATCTCAACCGCCCGAATCAATCACTGCTGGGCAACGAGGCGCGCATGCCCATCAAGTTCAGCATGCATGGCGGCTGGCGCACGACGTTCCGCACGCCCATCATCAAGCAGCACCCGCAGAACCTGGTGCTCGCCTTCAATTACCGCTCGCAGGAGAAGTATGATCAGCTCGACCTTGGCGGGTACTTCGAGCGGTCGCCATTCTACGCGGGGCTGTGGTACCGTGGCATCCCCTTGGTCAAGCGCTACGCCCAGGGCTTCGCGAACCGTGATGCCCTGGCATTCCTCGGCGGCGTCATCATCAATGACCTGCGGATCGGATACAGTTACGACCTCACGGTGTCACGCCTCGCCGGGCAAAGCGGTGGAGCGCATGAGATCACGCTGGGCTACGAGATGGCCTCGCGCAGCAAGAAGCGCAGCATGAGCAAGCGCCGCGTGGTGCCTTGCGCCAAGTTCTGATCGGCGCAAGGTTGGGCATTGAGGCCGGTGCGCGGCCGCCTCTGTTCTTAGGGGTTGCAGGTTGCCATGCCGCGGAGGCCTCAACCATTTCCTGAGCCAACCTGCGACCCTCAACCTATCCTCTCCGAAAGCTCCAGCCACCGGTCCATCATGAGATCCAGCGCTGCGATGGTCTTCTCGAGCTCGATGCTGTGCTCCATCATCTTGTGGTGATCGGTGCCGCCGGTGGCCATGGTCGCCAAGAGCTCCTCCTTGCGCGCTTCCAGCTTCGGCATCTCCTTGTCCATGCGCTGCAGCTCCAGTTTCTCAGCGTAGGTGAGCTTCTTGCGGTCGCCTTCGTTGGGCACCGTCGCCGCTAGGCCCTGCGTAGCGGCCTTGGTGCTCCCGGCCCCGCTTTCGCGGCGTGCGCGATCGGCTTCGGCCTTCTCCGCCTCCCGCAGCTCCGTGTAGCTGCCCACCCATTCCTTGATCACGCCTTCGCCTTTGAAGACAAGCAGTTTCGTGCAGAGCTTGTCCATGAAGAAGCGGTCGTGGCTCACGATGAGCTGGCAGATGTCGAGGTCCATGAGGAATTCCTCGAGCGCATTGAGCGTGGGTATGTCGAGGTCGTTGGTGGGCTCGTCAAGGACTAGCACGTTCGGGTTCTTCATGAGCACCATGCACAGGTAGAGCCGCCGGCGTTCGCCGCCGCTCAGCGTGCTGATGGCCTGGTACTGCTGCTCCTTGTCGAAGAGGAAGCGCTCGAGCAATTGTGATGCGGTGAGCGTTCGCCCCTTGTTCAGGGGAATCACTTCCGCGATGTCACGCACGGCCTCCACGATCCGCTGATCCTCCTTGAACGCCGGCATCTGCTGGCCGAAGGTGCCCAGCACCACGGTGTCGCCGATGCTCACGGTGCCCTGATCGGGTTTCATGCGGCCCAACAGCAGCTCGATGAAGGTGGTCTTGCCGATGCCGTTCGGGCCTACGATGCCGATCCGATCCCCGCGTTTCAGCGAATAGCTGAAGTGCAGCACGATGGGCCTGTAGCTCTCGGGCCTATCCCGGGAACCGAAGGCCTTGGTAAGGTTGCGTGCCTCGATCACCTTGCCACCGAGCCGGTCGGTCTTCACCTCAAGCTTCACCTCCTCTCGATCGAAGCGCCGCGTGGCGTCGGCCTTGATCTCCTCGAACTTGTCCAAGCGGCTCTTGCTCTTTGTGCCGCGCGCGCGGGGCATCTTGCGCACCCATTCCAGCTCGCGCTTCATCAGCCCGCGCAGGTGCTGTTGCGTGGCCTCGCGAACCTCATCCGCTGCTGCCTTCTTCTCCAGGTACCAGGTGTAGTTGCCCTTGTAGCGCGTGAATTTCCCGAATTCCATCTCGATGATCTCGTCGCAGACATTGTCGAGGAAGTACCGGTCATGCGTTACCAGCAGCAGCGTCATCCCCGGGGTGTTCAGCTCTTCTTCGAGCTGCTCGATCATGTTCATGTCGAGGTGGTTGGTGGGCTCGTCGAGGATCAGCACATCAGGCTGGTCGATGAGCACCTTGGCCATGGCCAGTCTTTTCTGCTGGCCGCCGCTCAAGGTATTCACGGGTTGCTCCAGGTCTCTCAGGCCGAAGCGATGCGCCAAGGCCTTCACGCGCGCCTCATGGTCCCAAGCCTTGAGTTCTTCCATGCGCTCGATGGCCTTATGCATGAGCTGATCATCCGCATGCTGAGCCAGCGCATGCTCATAGGCCTTGATCGCATCGCTCACCGGATCGTCGCGGTCGAGCATCTCATCCACTACCGTCCGCGTGCTCGTCATCTGCACGTTCTGGTCCAAGTATCCCACGCGGATGCCCTTGTTGAAGGTGACGATGCCGCTATCCGGCCGCTCCACTCCGGCGATGCATTTCAGCAGGGTGCTCTTGCCCGTGCCGTTGCGCGCCACGATGGCCGTCTTCTGGCCTTTCTCCAGGCCGAAGCTCACGCCCTCGAAGAGCTGGCGCGGGCCATAGCGCTTGGCCAGGCGTTCGACGGAAAGGACGTTCATGGGGAGCTCGGAAGGGGCGCGAAGGTCGCATGCGCGGCGGACTCCCAACTCCAATGGCTCCTAGGTTTGCCGAATGCTCCGCACCCGCATCGCCCCAACACCAAGCGGCTTGCTGCATGCGGGCAACGCGATCAACTTCCTCCTTACGGATGAGGTCGCGCGCAGCTTCGGGGCCAGCATCCGTTTGCGCATCGATGATCTTGATGCGGACCGGCTGCGGCCGGCGTTCGTAGAGGATGTCTTCGAGTCCCTTCGCTGGCTTGGCATCGCTTGGCAGGAGGGACCCGTGGATGCCAAGGATCATGAGCGCCGGTTCTCGCAGCACGCCCGCGTCAGCCGATACCTGGAGCAGATCGATCTGTTGAAGGAGCAGGGCGACCTGTACGCTTGCGCATGCTCACGCACGGAGCTTCGTAAGGGCGCCTGTGCGTGCCGGAATGGCAGCAGGAGCATGAATGACCCGCGGGCCGCGTGGCGCTTGCGCCTGCCGAGCGATGCGGAGGTTCGCGTCGTGGACCTTTTCGGTCGGGAGCGTTGGCTTAGGCTCGCCGCGCTCATGCCCGATCCCGTGCTTCGGCAGCGCGAGGAGTTGGGTGCACGTCCCGCGTACCAGATCGCTTCGCTGGTTGATGATGTTGACCACGGCGCCACGCACATCGTACGCGGAGAGGACCTGTTGCCATCATCCGCCTGCCAGCTGTACCTCGCGGAGCGGCTCGGGCTGGAAGCCTTCACGAGTGTCGTTTTCCTGCATCATCCGCTCATCACGGATGCGGCGGGCGCGAAGCTCTCGAAGAGCGCTGGCGCGGATTCGCTGAAGGCGATGCGCACCCAAGGCGGTGATCCGACCGGGCTTCGTGCCCGGGCCCATGACCTTCTGGCGCGATTGAGGAGGGGCGCTCCGTAGGGACTGCGACCATGGTGGGTCCTCCGGCGGATCCCAGCGCCACAGGGCTGAGCTGGGCGGATGCTGAAGAAGCGCGGGCATAGGATCCTGCGATGAACGAGGAGCGGAACAGACGAGCCATGGGGAAGGGGGATGGACCCCAGAAAATTGCGCCTTCCAATAGCCCTTGGTTCAACCCGATCGGGTGAAGGCACTCCACCGGCGGGTGAACGGATACCGGGCTATCGGGCTACCATGACCGGTAGGATCCGCGTTCCTTCCGGCGCGGAAAGCCGAAGGGTGTAGTGGCCTGCACCTTGACCGCTCAGATCAAGCAGCAGACCATCGGCGTCGATGGACACCGGAATCTTGAGCTCCCTTCCGGATGCGTCGAAAAGGTGTGCGCCGGTGGATCGGAGCAGTACGCCCGGCCAGTGCACCCGCAAAGGGCCGGATGCGGGTTGCGGCCAAAGCCGGGGCCCGGCCCGGTCCACCGGCGTTCCCGCAACGGCGGTCACCAGGTCCACATCCATTTGGAACAGCAGGGCTCCGCCGAACTTGCTGTTGAAGGGCTGGAACGCGAGGCCGTTGTTGTTGATGAAGCCGCCCACCACCAGATCGCCATGCACATCCACGCCCCAGGCGGCCGCCGTGTCGTTCGGGAAGATGTGGCCGCCTTTCAGCTCGGGAAGGTCCGGATCCGTGATGTCATATACCAGTACCTCACTATCGCCGGCGCTCATCACCAGCAGGCTGTCGTTGAGCGCCAGCACAAGTTCATTGGCGTGCCCATCGCTGCCGAACCAGCTCAGGCCGAAGCAGCCCCATGGGTTCAGCCATTCGAGCTGAGTCGGAGCCAGGGGATTGCTCACGTCCAGCACTTCGAGCCCGCAGAAATCCGTTGCCAAGAAGAGCCGGTCGCCCAGTAGCTTCACGTTGTTGTACGCTACATTGGTGAGTGCCGGGTGCTGCGGATTGAGGTATTGCGCGAGCTGGAAAGGTGCTGCGGGGTCGCTGATGGAAAGCACGCGCAGGCCGCCAGCATCGTATGCGAGGTACATGATCGTATCAGCGATGACCATGCCGCGCGCGTTGGGTGGATAGCTGGCGATGCCCGGCCAGGCTGGATCAGGCTGGTAGCTGCCGTGGTATTGCGGATCGGCCGGGTCGCTGATGTCCAGCACGAGTATGCCATCGGCCATGGCCCCTATGTAGGCGTAGTTGCCTTGCACCTGCACGATGGCCCCACCGTGGGTGAAGGGAAGGTGGTTGTACTGCCCGAGCAGCTGCGGATCGGCGGGATCGCTGATGTCGAGCACCGCGAGGCCCGGCGTGCCGCTATCCAATTCGCCGAGCACGGCGTAGAGCAGGTCGCCATACTGCTCGAGGTTGATCACTTTGTGCCCGCCGAAGCCTGCAGGCAGCATGCGCTTCACGATCCCCGCCGAAGTTGGCGTGCTGATATCCCACACGTACAATCCCGAATCGCGGCACGCGAGATACACATACGGCCGATCCAGGCGGTCGATGCGGCTGCTGAGGACGGGTGCGCTGAAGCCTGCCGGGAATTGCACGTACGGGAACTGATGGCGGCTGAGCTCCGTGAGATTGACCGCATCGATGGACTGCGCAACGGAGGCGGTTGCGGAGCATGTGGCCGCCGCGAGCGCGATCATGCGGCAAGTCCGTTCCATATGCCGAAGGTAGATCAACCGGTCCGTTTGAAATTGCGCGCAACAAGCCGCACTGAGGTGCCTTTCTTGCTGGTAATGGTGTGCTCCGCCTTCAGCCTGCCTGCGAACGTGCGGATCATGCCCAGGCCGAAGCCGGTGCCGCCTTCCGATACCGACGCGGGGTCGGCCATGCCTACGCCATCGTCGGCCACTTCCACCACCAGTGCCCCATCCGATTCCTGCACAGCAACGGTAAGCGTGCCCGTTCGGGCATGGGGCCATGCGTATTTGAGCGCGTTGGTGATGAGCTCGTTGAGGATGAGCCCGATTGGCACGGCCGTGTCCACGTCCAGCCTGATGGGTGCCACGCGCAGGTCGGTGCGTACGCGATCGGCCATGCCGTAGCTTGTGATGAGGCCGTTGACCAGCTTATCCAAGTACATCGGCATTGCTACGCCGGTGAGGTCGCCTTCGCGGTAAAGGTCCTGGTGGATGAGCGCCATGCTCTTCACCCGGAGGCGGCTGTCGTTCACGGCCTCCTTCGCTTTGGTGTCGGTGATGCCTCGCCCTTGGATGCTCAGCAAGCTGCTCACGGTCTGCAGGTTGTTCTTCACCCGGTGGTGGATCTCGCGGAGCAGCAGTTCCTTCTCCTTCAATTGCGCCTCGATGACCTGTTTTTGGGCCAATACCTCCCGTTCGCCCCTCCGCTTCATGCGATACGCCCGGAAGGCGAATAGCGCGGCAACGAGCAGCACTGCGGCACCTGCGGCGATGGCCTTGATGGTGAGGGCGCGGCGCTCAAGCTGGGCCTTGTTCTCGGTGATGAGCGCGTCCTTCTTTCCGCTTTCGTACTTCTCCTGCATCTCAGCGATCTGAGCGCTTCGCTCCGTACTGAAGATCGTGTCGTGCAACGCGGTGGCCTGCTTGAAATGAAAGAGCGCCGAATCATGCAGGCCCCGCTCCTCGAACCAATCGCTGAGGAACTCATGCGCATTAGCCTGCACATCGCTCGCCTTCACGGCGGTGGCGAGCGAAAGGCCCTCGCGCATGTGCATCAGCGCACTGTCCTGATCGCCTGCCTTGCCGTGCAGGCGGCCGAGATCGGCCAGCATGTTGGCCCGTGTGTTCTCATCTTCGCCCACGGGCATGATGGCCATGGCGCTCCGCAGGATGTGCAGAGCCTCCGCGCTCCGCCCCAGCTCGTCCAGGGCGTTGGCCAGGTTCATGCGCGTGGTGGCGGCATAGCGATCGAACCCTAGGGCGGTCAGGATCGTGTCCGCCTGCCGGTAGTACGCAACGGATTGATCGAATTCCCGCTGCTCATACAGGATGTTGCCCATGTTGTTGGACACGTTGGCCATCCATACGGAGTCGGGAATGCCGCGGAAGCCCCTGAGCGCGACCTCGTACTGAGCTGCCGCCTTGTCGAACCGGTGCAATTTCTCGTGCACCGTGCCGATGTTGTTGTACGCCATGGCGGTGTACCAGGGATCGGCCCCGCGCTCGAAATGGGGAAGCGCCGCGAGGTAATGCAGCAGCGCATTGTCATGGTCGCTGCGGCTCGTATAGCACATGCCCGTGTAGTTGTGCCCCTTGCCGATCTCCAGATCCATGCCGCTGCGCTCGGCGATCCCCCTGTACTCCGCAGCGAACACCAGTGCGCTGTCGGGATCATTGAACACGGTGGCGCGCAGCAGCTCGGTTAGCACCCCCAGCCGCGATGTGTCTTGCGGCAGCCCATCGCGCACGCGCAGCAGGCTGTCGAGCTGGGCATTCGCCTGCATGGCGATGAATACAGCGATGAGGGCCGTAGCACGCATGGCCGCAAGTTGGGGAAACACCAAGCGCCCCCCAACTCAGATCATCCGCAGCTGCTTCAGCACCTCACCTCGGAAGCTCCGCCCGATCGGAAGCCATTTGTCCCCCACATGCAGGCCGTTGTCGCTCACGGCCTGCACACGCTCCAGGTTCACCGCGTGGCAGCGGTGGATGCGCTGGATACGCTCGTCCGCCAAGGTGTCCAGCACGTCCTTCAACATGCGCGGCACGGTGAAGGTGCGTGATGCGGTGTGAACGGTGGTGCTGTTGTCCTCTGCTTCCAGGTACAGCAGCTCGCTCACGGCCACGCGGCTCCATTGCCGCCCATCGCGCACGAAGACCGCTTTGCCTGCGGGTGCCATCGATCACTGTTTGATGAAGCGCGCTGTGCGGACCTCCCCGCCGTCCGTCCAACGCAGCATGTGCATGCCCGCGCTGAGATCACGGACATCCATGGTCATGAACGGCTGCGCGGTTCCTGAGTTGACCACGCGACCCTGTGCATCCACCACTTCGAAGGCTGCACCCGGGACAAGTCCTGTCATGTTCAACACATCGATGGCCGGCACAGGGAAGAGCGCAACACCGCCACTCTCCGCTGCGACGACCCCGGTATTGATGTTCACCACCACGGTGATGTTGATGCTGTACGAGCAGAAGTTCGCGTCCATCACGTCGCAGCTGTAGTTCCCCCCTGCAGTGATGGTTGTGGTGGGCGATGTGGAACCCGTGCTCCAGTTGTACGAGTTGAAGGAGGCGTTCAAGCCGAGCTGGTACGGAAGGTCACTGGCGAGTATGGTGATCGTCGGCGCCTGCATGGCATTGGTGCTCGCGGTGTACTCATCGGCACCCATGTCGCACATCGGGTTGCCGCGTGCATCGCCATCGATATCGCTCGCCACCACGAAGAAGTATTCGCCCATGTTGTCCATGGCGCAGTTGTTCAGGTGGAGATCGGGCTGGATGGGGAACACGGGATCCACATCCGTGTCGCCTGATCCCTGCCCCGTCCCGCTCTGGTGCGCTGGGATGGTGACGTGCTCGATGCCAGCTACACTGCTGATGGTGGTGCCGGAGGAGAACAGGCAGTTGTGGTCCTCGGTGGCCACATTGCCGGCTACGTTCACGTTGTAGGCCAAGCCGCCTGCAGAGTTGGCGAAGATGTTATTGCGCACCAGCGCATCCTGCCCGTCGGGGAAGTTGCTCAAGTGGTAGAAGGCGTAGCTCTGGAACTGGTTGCCAGCGGCCACGAGCACGCTGTTGTGCACGATCTTCATGTCCCAGAGATTGTACACGGCCAGGCCCCAAACATCGCCAGGGGCGCTGCAATAGATCATGTTGTTGCTGATCATGTTTCCGGTGGTGCTCTGCGTATTCCCCACCTCGATTCCGGTGCAGCCTCCGCTCACGGCGATGGCCCTGATGTCGTTGCGGCGGATCTGGCTGCCGCCGTCGAAGAAGGTGGTGCGGATGCCCACGTACCAGCTGCCCACGGTGGTGCTGAGGTCATTGTCGCCGATCTGCCCCCTGCAGTTGTTCAGGTACACCCCCGTTCCCACCTGCTGGCGGAATTCGTTGCCGGTGATGATCAACCCGTCGGACCGCGCACCTGCGAAACCGTAACAATCCAACTCAATGGCCGTGTTGCCATCGAGGAAGGAATTATCGATGATGATGACGTCCTGCGGGTTGTTGTTGGTATTGATGACCGCCTGATCGCAATGCACCAGGATGCGCTCGAAGTAGGCCGAGCCCGATGGGTTGGCGCTTCCGTGGAACACGCACTGCTCGATCGTCATGCCCGCAATGGCATTGAAGAAGTGCACGGCGCGGGCGTACGTGTAGTCCAACGGACGGAAGGTGAGCTTCTCCATGCGGACGTCATCGGTGCCATCGATGCGGATGATGAAGTTGTCCGCCGATCCGCTGGCGTCGTGCTCGAGGTTCACGGCCTGCGCACCGTTGGTCTCGTTGCGGAACGTGATGGTTCCGGGCGTGCCGGGCACCGCGCCCAGCACATATTGTCCGCTATAGGTGCCCGGCCGGATGTTGAAGGTGACATTGCCCATTGCGCCCTGGCTCATGAGCGCGTTCACAGCAGCGGTGATGGTGGCGTAGTCCGGGTTGTTGCCGCCCACGGTCTTGGTGCCCGTGAGCTGGGCGCCAGCAATGAACGGTGCAACAAGCAGGGCGAGAAGCGCTGAGAGGTGTTTCATGGGGTTGAGAGTTTATTCAGTAGTCCCTTGCCTTTGTTCAGGAGGTTGCCGGAGCCGCTTTTCTGCGGCGCGGCGCCAGTGGATTGCTGCCTGGTGCTGGATCCCGTGGCGGGCTGCGGCGCGCTGCTTCCCGTGCACAGCATGCCGGGTTCAAAGCTGCGGATGCGCGCGATGTTGTCCGCGTCGGTCCACATCCACACCTCGAGCGCGATGAACTTGTACTCTTCGCCCACCTTCTGCCCGTTCTTCCAGCCACCGCCGAACCGACCGATGTGCATGCGGGTATGCTTGTCCTGCGTGGCGTTCCAGAGCTCGATGGCGTCCTGCTGATGGTGCTTCACGCCGGGATCGGGGCAGTATTGCTCCGCATAGGTGCTCTTTCCGCCGAACGCGGCGGCCACGGCCCCGTTGATCACCTCGGCACCCTGCGGTGTGAGCCGCGTGGTGCTGCCCTCCGCGAAATAGGATGGTGCCAGCATGCGCATAAGATAGGCCTCGAACTGCTTGGCGTTGCTCTCGCGCAGGAGCTTGTGCGTATGCAGGAATACCTCCATATCGCTCTTGAACTCCGGGATGCCCACCTCGCCTAGTGCGGCCAGATCGCGCTGTGCCTGTTGCTCCTCCAGCAGATTGCGGAAGGTAGGCATGGCCCGCAGCTCCTCCGCTGGCAGGGTGCGCTGATCGCCTTCCGTGCGGTCGCGCCCGATGGCGACGATGTTCTCCTTCCACGGCGCACTCACGGCGTCGCGGTAGAAGCGCGTGTCGATCCTCTCCCGGATGGTGGTGAGGTGCACGTTGCTGGTCTTCGCGTCATACTCCACCTCCACCGGTATGGTGAAGGAGAGCGGCGTATGCCAGAGGACGCCCTCGCCTTCGGGGATGCGCAGGTAGTGCAGGTCACCGACCATCTTGCCCGCGCGGTGTCCAAGGAATTGGAGGTAACGCTCGCGGATCATCCCGAGCATCTCGTCCTTGCGGGGAGCCGGCAGGCCGAAGTACTCGTTCTCCGCCACCTTGAACTCCCGGAAGCTCGTGCTCGCACCATAGTGGTAGCGTGCTATGCCGGTGATCTTTACCGTAGCCTTCGGATACTCGGCCACCTCGGCGCTCCGCGTGACATAGGCTACACGGTCCCACATGTATTGTCCGTGCGCGCTGTGCCACTCCTTCGTCGTGGGACCGGGCGAAAGCTCCACCTTGAGCACACCGGTCTTGGTGAGGTCCTTGATGATCTGGGCGTCGGATGGCTGGGCGTGGACCGCGAACGCAGCTAGGCCCAATGTGACGATGAGTGAAAGGGTGCGAGCGCGCATCGCTGTGGTTGTTCTGCGACACGAACGTGCGAAGACCGATCCATCAACGCCCTGAAGATCGGGTGAATGCACCCCAGGATCGGGTGAATGTCACAAGGTCCTGATCCGCGCCATCAGCGCCTCCTTGTGGGTTTTGCCCACGGGCAGGCTCAAGGGGCCGAGCCGCACATAGCCCTCCTCCACGGCAGTGATTCGCCGTGTGTCCACCAGGTGACTGCGGTGAATGCGCAAGTGATGCGGGCTCTTGAGCTTCTCTTCAACAGCGCTGAGTGTACTGGTGATTACGTACTTCTTCGCCGGGGTGAAGAGCGTGACGTAGTTGTCGTCGGCTTCGGCGTAGTGGATCTCATCGATGGCCACCTTGAGCAGCCTTCCTCTCTCGCGGATGAAGATGCTATCCGCGATCACGAAATCGTTGCGCTGGGCGTCGGTGGGGGCTTCAGTCGCTTCCACATCATTGGCGAATCGGGCAAGCGCCAGCTCGATCTGCGCGCGCAGATCATTCTCATCGAAGGGCTTGATGATGAATCCGGCCGGACGAAGCGGTTTCACGCGCTCGAGGGTGGCCTTGTCGCTGTGGCTGGTGACGAAGATGAAGGGCACGAGGTGCTTCGCTTTCACCTTTTCGGCCAGCTGCACGCCATCCGCTCCATCGCCCAGGTTGATGTCCAGGAGCAACAGGTCAGGCTTATGGGCGGCGATCTCCGCCATGGCGTCGAGGGCATTGTCACAGGCTGCGCATACCTCATAGCCGAGTTCCTCGAGGTGCGCGCGCAGGTCCGCTGCGATCAGAGGTTCATCTTCGACGATGAGGATGCGAACGGCCGGCATGGCTGCGCAAGGTCGGGTAATCGTGGGGGTGGCGCAATGCTCGACCTACCACGTGCTCATCCTCTCCCCCCGCAACGCACCTTCCACCCGGGCCATCACATCGCCGCTGAGCAGGTCATGCGCCTCCACGGCCTTCAGGTTCTCTTCGAGCTGCGCCACTTTGCTCGCTCCAAGGATCACGGTGCTCACGCGCGGGTTCTTCAGGCACCATGCGATGGCGAGCACGGGCAGGGACAAACCAAGCTCCGCCGCGATGGGCTTCAGCTTCTCCACAGCCATTAAGCGCGCTTCGTTCAGTTCGCGCTCCCGCAACCAATCGAGCCCCTGAGCGGTGAGGCGTGTGCCTTGCTGCGCGCTGGCGCCATGCTTGCCACTGAGCACGCCGCTGGCCAAGGGGCTCCAGATCGTGGTGCCTAGGCCCACAGTATCATAGAGCGGCGCGAATTCATGCTCCACCTTTTCCCTGTGGAATAGGTTGTACTGCGGTTGCTCCATCACCGGGCCGATGAGGTGGTGCCGCTCGGCGATGGCATGCGCTTCCTTGATCTGATCAACGCTCCATTCGCTGGTGCCCCAGTAGAGCACCTTGCCCTGCATGGTCAGCTGGTGCATGCTCCACACCGTCTCGTCGATGGGCGTGTTGGGATCCGGGCGGTGGCAGAAGTACAGGTCAAGGTAGTCCACCTGCAAGCGCTTGAGTGCATCGTGGCAGGCCTCCACCACGTGCTTGCGATGCAGTCCCAGTTGGGTGGGCAGCTTCCCGCCCGCGCCGAAAAAGGCCTTGCTGCTCACGATCCAGGTGTCGCGCGGCCAATCCATCCGCTTCAGGATGCGGCCCATGACGCGCTCGCTCTCGCCACGTGAATAGATCTCCGCATTGTCGAAGAAGTTGACGCCGCTGTCGTAGGCCAGCTTCATCAGCTCGGCGGCGGTATCGTCCGTGATGAGCTTGCCGAAGGTGAGCCAGGAGCCCAAGGAGACTTCGGAGACTTGAAGGCCGGAGCGGCCGAGGCGGCGGTAGCGCATATCGTGTGCGGGTTGAGGGTTGCAAGTTGTGCAGGTTGCGGGTTGGATGCGCGTGCATGTCTTGGGGTGCATTGTTCCAGCTGCCGCATAGGCGGTTTTCAACAAAGGCTGAGAACTTGGGCGCCTCCTCCCGAACAGTTCAACTTGGGTGAACGTCCTCTTCACGCGACCGCCATCCCTTCGTCGCCGAAATGGGAATCAATCGCCGCCATGCGTGCAGCAGGTGCCACCGAGCAGGTGGCCCTTGCGGCCATGACCACGCGCATGCCCGGGAGGGCTCACACCGGCCCAGCCAGCCGGTGAGGTGAACGCCGCATCCGCTGGCGGCGGAAGGCGAGAAGAGGCTCCGGGGACGGGGCCTCTTCGCATTCGAGCCCTGTCAGTTTCCACCTGCGCCACCGACCTTTCGCAGCAGTGGCCGCCCCCGTCATCGACGTCATCATCCCCGCTTACAACGAAGCCGACGCCATCGCGCTGGTGATCGGCGACATCCCCAAGGGCCTCGTACGGTGCGTGGTGGTGGCCAACAACGGAAGCACCGATGCCACACGTGCCGTGGCGGAGATGGCGGGAGCCATCGTGGTGGATCAGCCTCTTCGCGGCTATGGCAATGCGTGCCTGAAGGCCATGGAACAGATCAGCGCACATCAACCAAAGCCGGACATCGTGGTCTTCCTCGATGCCGACCGCAGCGATCATCCCGAGCAGCTGCCGCAAGTGATCGCACCCATCGTGCGCGGCGAAGCGGACCTGGTGATCGGATCACGTGCCCTCGGCAGCAAGGAGCGCGGGTCCATGGTTCCCCAGCAGGTCTTCGGAAATTGGCTGGCCACGCGCATGATGCGCTGGATCTATGGCGTTCGCTTCACGGACCTGGGGCCTTTCCGGGCGGTGCGCTATGAAGCGCTCCTCGCCATCGGCATGTGCGACCGCACCTTCGGCTGGACGGTGGAGATGCAGGTGAAGGCCGCCAAGCTCCACCTTCGCTGCGTGGAAGTGCCCGTGGATTATCGAAAGCGCATCGGCATGAGCAAGGTGAGCGGTACGGTGTACGGCACCGTGATGGCCGGCTACAAGATCATCGCCACGATCCTCAAGTACCGCTGATGGCGATAGCTCTGCTGATCCTGTACGGCCTGCTGCTGAGCTTCATCGTGCTCTTCAGCATCACGCAGCTGCAGCTCACCTTCGCATACTTGCGCAACAAGCGCAGGCGCAAGCACGAAGCAGCCGCATGGCCCCTGGGCAAGCCCCTGCCCGTAATCACCGTGCAGCTGCCGCTCTACAACGAGCGGTTCGTTGCCGAGCGACTCATCGATCAGGTGGCGCGGCTCGATTGGCCTGCGGAGAAGCTGGAGATACAAGTGCTCGACGACAGCAGCGATGAGACCCGGACGCTTTGCGAGGAGCGCGTCGCGTTCTGGCATGCGCAGGGCCTCGACATCGTCCACGTGCGCCGTCCGGACCGAGCGGGCTATAAGGCCGGGGCGCTGGCCTATGGCACGGAACGGGCCAAGGGAGAGTTCATCGCCGTGTTCGATGCCGACTTCATGCCGCCCGCCGACATGCTCCGGCAGGTGCTGCCTTGGTTCCAGGATGAGAAGGTCGGCTTGGTACAGACCCGTTGGGGCCACTTGAATCGCGGCAACAACCTGCTCACACGGCTGCAGGCATTCGGCCTCGACGCGCATTTCAGCGTTGAGCAGACCGGCCGCAGTGCCTTGGGCTGCTTCATCAACTTCAACGGCACGGCAGGCGTGTGGCGCAAGAGCACCATCGCCGATGCCGGCGGCTGGCAGCCCGATACGCTCACCGAGGACCTCGACCTGAGCTATCGCGCGCAGCTGCGCGGCTGGAGCTTCCGCTACCTTGAGCACGTGGAATCGCCGGCGGAGCTGCCCGCCGTGATGAACGCGTTGAAGGCGCAGCAATACCGATGGAACAAGGGCGCCGCCGAATGCGTGGTGAAGAACCTGGGCAAGGTGCTGCGCGATCCGGTGCTCCCTTACGGAACCAAGCTCCACGCGACCCTGCACCTGATGAACAGCACCGTCTTCATCAGCATCCTCGGCACGGTGCTGCTCAGCGTGCCCATCCTCGTGGTCAAGCAGCGACACCCGGAGTACGCCATCCTCTTCGACACCGCCGTGGTCTTCACTTCGGCGCTGCTGGCGCTGATCGCCTTCTATGCCGTGGCGCACAAGAACTACAAGCAGGGTTGGCGCGGCGCACTGCACTTCCTCGGAATCTTCCCGCTATTCCTCGCGGTGAGCATGGGCCTGTCATTGCACAACGCGATCGCGGTGATCGAAGGCTACATCGGCCGCCGAACGCCATTCGTGCGCACGCCCAAGGTGGGCGCGTGCAGCGATGGCGCGCAGTGGACGCGCAATGCCTACCTCAAGAGCGCGATCTCGCCGCTGTTGCTGGTTGAGCTGGCCGTCGCAGGCTATGCGCTATTCGGCATCGCGTACGCCGTTCGCGTGGGCGACTTCGGCCTGCTGCCCTACCACCTCATGGTGGCCTTCGGTTTCGGTGCGGTGGCTTGGTACTCCCTGGTGCATAGCCTGCGGACGGCGGGATGAGCACGAAGGACCGTTGGATCGCCTGGGGCGGCTTCATGATGCTGTTGCTCGGCGTGGCCTTCCTGGGCTACGGCCCGCACCGGAGCGAGAGCGCGTTGCTGCTGGGAGGATTCGCCGTCGCGTTCCTCGGCTATCTCTTGCTCCATGCGCGCATAGGCGGAATGAGCCCGCGCGCCTTTTTCGTGCTGGTCATCGCGCTGCGCGTGCTCTTGCTCTTCGCGCCCATCACGTGGACGGACGATCACTTCCGCTATTGGTGGGATGGGGTCTGCACCGTCAACGGCCTGTCACCATTCGCGCACCCGCCGCGTGATTTGCTCTCCCTGCATCCCGGGCTCTTCAGCGCGGATCACCTCGCCATGCTCAACTCGCCCGGCTTCCACTCGGCATATCCGCCTCTGGCGCAAGCGGCCTTTGCGCTGGCGGCATGGCTTGGCGGCGCTTACCCCGATGCATGGATGCTCTTCATGCGCTTGATCATCGTGCTCTGCGAGGCCGTGAGCATCGCCCTGCTGATGAGGCTATTGCGCCGTGAACGGGCCGGCCTGACTGCCGTCGCGCTCTACGCCTTCAATCCGCTGGTGCTGATTGAGCTCACGGTGAATCTGCACACCGAGGCGCTGATGATCCCGCTCTGCCTCGGAGCGGTGCTGATGCTGCGCAGCGATCGGTTGTGGGCCGTTGGCTTGCTGATCGGGCTGGCGGCATCCGCTCGACTGATGCCGATAGTGTTCATCCTGGCTTTGCCCGCCGTCGTCGGGATCAAGCGAAGCGTCCTTCCTGCGGCCATCGCAGGCTGTGCCTTCGCCTCGAGCTGGCTGCCTTTCTGGACACCGGAGCTGATCCCGAATTTCCTGTCGAGCCTCAAGCTCTTCGGCACCTATCTCGAGTACAATGGCGGCCTCTTCGAGCTGCTGCGACGTGCGCTGGGTGATGATGCGGTGAAGGGGACCGGGCTGATCGGTGCGATCACGTTGTGCGCGCTCATCGCGTATGCGATCATCCGTTTCCGCAAGGGTGCCATGGAACTTGGTGAGGCCATGCTCTGGCTGCTGGCCATGGTGCTCTTCGGGTCCCAAGCGGTGCACCCGTGGTACATCACGCCGCTGATCGCTTTCGCTGCGCTCACCCGTTGGCGCTGGCCGCTCTGGTGGAGCCTGCTCATCATGCCCACCTATCTCACCTACGGAAGCGAGCCGTTCGCGCAGCCCTATTGGTGGATCACGATGGAATATGGAGCGCTGGTTGTTTTGATCGGGATCGAATGGCTTGGCCGAGCGAGCACTTGGCCGGAATCGGTGGGAAGCATTTCCATGTACGACCTTCGCTGAGCATGCTGCGCTCGACCCTGCTGCTCTTTGGCTGCACCTCCATCATGCTGCACGCCCAATGGTCTTGGACACCCCTTGCGCCCCTTCCCATGCCCACCGCCAACCACGCAGTCTGCGCGGCAGTGGTGAACGGCTCACGGAACGTGTATGTCTTCGGCGGCATCACCGCGGGCCTCACCAGCGACGACATCCACCGCAGCGCCTTCCGCTATGATGTGGATATCGATGCTTGGTTCCCCCTGCCCGTTCTGCCTGACACCTTGGGCAAGATCGCGGCCTCGGCGAGCGTGGTGGGCGATACCGCCTACGTGATCGGCGGCTATCACGTCTTCAATGGCGCGCCCTTCGAGTTGAGCAGCAACAAGGTGCATCGCCTCAATCTTGCCACGAACACCTGGATGCCCGATGCCGCACCGGTGCCCGTGCCGATCGATGATCAGGTACAGGCCGTATGGCGCGACAGCCTCATCTATGTGATCACCGGGTGGAGCAACAACGCCAACGTGGCGAACGTGCAGGTGTACGATCCCGCGCACAACAGCTGGAGCGTGGCCGCACCGGTGCCCAACAACAACCAGTACAAGGCCTTCGGCGCGGGCGGAGCGATCATCGGCGATACGGTCATTTACCACGGTGGCGCAAGTACGGGTCTGAACTTTCCCGCGCAGGACCGTGTGCGCATCGGCGTGATCGATCCGGATAACCCGCTTGCGATCGATTGGCTGCCCAGCGCGGTCGGAGGACAGGGCGCACGATACCGATCAGGCCCGGCGGTGGTGAACGGCAAGGCCACGTGGATCGGCGGCTCGGCCATCAGCTACAACTTCGATGCGCTGGCATACGCAGGCGGAGCGGTGGTGAATCCTGCCACGGCGATCCTGCAATGGGGCGGCAGCGGCATGAGCACCATTGGAACCGCGCCTACCCATGTGATGGACCTGCGCGCGGTCGGGGACATCGGCAACGGGCAATTGATCGTGGCTGGCGGGATCGGCTTGCAACGGGCCGTGCTCGACAGTGTGTGGCTCGTGGACGCGAATGCGACCGGAATCGAGGGCGATGCGAAGCCCCAAGCATTGGTGCATCCGAATCCGGTCGTGGATGAACTGCACATCACCTATCCTGACCGTGCGTTCACCCGGTTCGCGCTGTTCGATGCGGTAGGCGAGCTTATCCTTCAAGGGCCGCTTGCCGCAGCTCCCGCGCGCATTCCCGTCGTTGGAATCCGAGCCGGACACTATTTCATCCGGCTCGAAGGCCCTGACGTGACGTGGACCGTGCCCGTCGTGAAGATCCCGTAGCCCGGAACAAGTCGCACGCAGCGGCGTATGAGGCCCGCCCCTTGATCCGGGCGTCCGTGGGCCGCATTACCGCCATCTCATTCATCCGCAACGCCACTACCAAAGTGATGCTTACGGTATTCCTCGTGCTCGCGGGGCTGGCGCTGGCCTCCATCGTGATGAGCTACCGCACGCATATCGGCGCAGCCACGGAACAGGAGTTCACCCGTTTGGCGGGCATCACCATTCCGCTCGCAAGGGCCATTGATGCCGAAGGTCATGAGCGACTCACTGTTCAGCACGCTGACGGTGGCACGCTCTTCAATGGGCCTGATTCAGCGACCTACGCCGCGCTCCGCGCCCACCTGGTCCAAGCCCATGCGGATCACGCCCTTGGCAGCGATGTGTACACGATGGTGAAGGACCCGGTGAGCGGTGAATTCAAGTTCATCGTCACCAGCGGCCCCAACCCCTATTTCAAGCACGTTTGGGAGCAACCGCACCAAGAGCACATCGAGCAATATGAGAGTGGCGCATCCATCGGGCCCTATACCGATGAGAACGGCACCTGGCTCTCGGTCTTCCGGCCGATCAAGCTCAACGGGCGCACGGTCGCCATCGTGCAGGCCGACAAGCAATTCGACCCGTTCCTCGCTGAAGTGCGGTCAGGCTTCCGCAGGACACTGGTTGCATACACGGCCATCTTCATCCTTGCCGCTGCACTCCTGCTCCGTTGGATGCACCGGATCCTGAAGCATGAGGATACCATGAAGGAGCGCTTGCAGCGCACCGCCGAGATGCTCCGTGAGAAGAACGATGACATCATGGCCAGCCTCCGTGCGGCCGAACGGCTGCAACGCTCTGTGATGCCCGATCATCAGGTGGTGCGTGAGGCTTTCCCGGAGTTCGGCGTGCTCTTCATGCCCAAGGACCTGGTGAGCGGCGACCTCTACTGGTATGAGCACGTGGGTCAACGTGCGTACCTCGCCGTAGGCGATTGCACGGGCCATGGCATCCCCGGCGCCATGACGAGCATGCTGGCCGCGAGCGCGCTTCGCACAGCGTTGCTGAAGCATGAAGGCCGCCTGGACCTGATGCTTGATGCGCTGGACCGAGATGTGCGCAAGCAATGGCACCAGGAGGATGACCGCTCCGCCGGCATGGACATCACGCTCTGCTGCATCGACTTCGCCGAGGGGCGCTTCACCTACGCCAGCGCTGGAAGGCCATTGCTCCTGCTGCGAGGCGGCCAAGTGCACAAGCTCGACGCGGATCGCGCGGGCATCGGAGGCTTCCAGGAAGGGCACCGCTACTGCGAGCGCGAGGTGACTGTGCGCGCCGGCGATCGCTTCTACCTGTACAGCGATGGCTTCGTGGACCAGATGGGCGGCGAAAGGGGAAAGAAATTCAAGAACGAGCAGCTGTTCAGCCTGCTGCCGACCATCCAAGGCCTCGGCCTCACCGAGCAGATGACCTTGCTACGACGGTCATTCACCGAATGGAAGGGCAACCAGCCGCAGATCGATGATGTGATCGTGCTCGGTTTCGAGATTCCGGATTCAGCGGCCTTCGCGAATCGCAGCGATGCGCAGAAGCGCGCGTGATCAGTGGAGCGGCGCCCTAGCCAGGCCTAGCCGTTCCCGCATGGGATCGTCGGCGTGGCTGTTCTGCTGCCAATAGGGCTCCATCACGTGATGCGTGCGAACGGCTTCCGTGGTGAGCGTCCTTGCGCTCGCTCCCCAGCCGTCGGGCCGGGTCTCGGCCCAACCCTCAATGGCATGCGGGAACACTGATGCGAAGCGGATTGATAGGGTGCGGCTCAGCGAAGGCATGCTCAGGGTGTAGGTGCTGACGGCTCCTTCGGATTTCAACTCCGCGGTGGCTTCAACCGGTGCGGCGGGCTTATGCATCAAGCGCAGATAGCGCAGGCTGGGCAGCACTCGGACCTTGCCCGTCGGCAGCTTCTTCGGATCGATGCGCACCTGATTGAACAGCGCGTCCTCCAACCAGGCATCTTCCACTTGGAATTCGCGATCGCCTTCGGTTTGGAAGTAGCTGAATGATCGTCCAGCGTAGGCGCTATTCCGCCGGTTCAACTGCGCGAATACCTGTCCGCACCAGTCCTGCACGCTATTGTTCACCTTGAGCGCCGGGCTGCCATCCACGGGCGAGAACACACTGGTCATGTGCGAGTAGTCGTAGATGCCCGTGCTGTAGCGCTCGATCAGATTGGTCTTCAGCACGCTGGTGCGGGGTGCGTCGCCTTCACCTTCATGCTTCACGTGCTCGTTCACCAGAAAGTCCTCAGTGACCTGGATGAGCACGGCATGGCCTTCGCGCATCTCGCCGTAGCGGGCCTGCTTCAATGAATAGCGTGCGACCTCGGCCTTGCCTTGGTGCCAGAAGGCGTTGAATTCCTCGGAAGGCACCGCTCCGGTTCGATCTTCATTTTCCTGCGAACCCGCGCCGCAGGTGGCGAGCAGCAGCATGATCAGCGCGATCCCGCTGGAGGAGAGCATCGTCATTCTCATGGCCCTAAGGTCGGCCGGCGCCCCGAAGCCTGACCTTCGCGCTGTCAGTAAGGGCCAATCCAAGCGACCGGCCACCGCATCCGTCCATGATGAATACGCGAACATCCATGTCACGAATTACCTACCGCGCATCCCTCGCCTTATTCACGCTGCTCATCACCACTCCCACTTTCGCGCAGGTCGATGGCTTCAACAAGGGCAAGGGCAACATGGACCTTGTGCTCTCCTTGGGATACGAGCAGGGACTGGACTATTACCTCGCTGAGGGCACGGCTGGCTTGTCGCGTTATAGGGCCTCGGCCTCGTTCTTCGCCGCGCGGGGCATCACCGACAAGCTCGATGTGCAATTGAGCCTGCCGTTCATCCTGAGCAATGGCACTTCTGGGCTGCAGGATGGCCAGCTCTTCGTGAAGTGGTTGCCGGTGAAGGCGCGCATGGGCAAGGGCACCTTCACTTTCGGCGCGGCTCTGGGCGGCAGCATGCCGTTGACGGCATATCCCACCGAGGGCTTGGGCGCGATCGGTCAGCAAGCGAGCAGCATCGTGCCCATGGGTGTGCTGCAATACCGCACCGATGGCGGCACTTTCGTGAGCCTGGTGGGCGGGCAGATGGCCGTTGGCCCCCCGACTCCGGATGCCTACATCGGCACCTTGCGGCTTGGCCGTGCGACAGGCACCTACTACGGCGAGCTGTACCTGCAAACGCAACAGGCAATGGGCGGCAAGGATTACAGCGGCACGGGTGACAAGGCACCGGCTACGTTCAAGGAGCTGGGGGTTGATTTCCTGAGAGCCGGGGTGAAGTACTACAAGCCCTTCGGCAACCGCTACGGTTGGGTGGTGGAGGCGGCGTACAACCTGGCAGGGCGGAACGTGGATCAGAGCTTGCTGGGGGCAGGGTCCTTCATCGTGCACTTCAGGAAGTGAAGGCGCTCATCCGCATCATCTGAGGCTAGAGCGCATCTCAAAATTGCTTTTGGTAGCGAGCGAGCGGGATTTCGCGTTCAGGCGAGGCGTCGAACCCGAGCATAGTCGGGTACTCTGTGAGGGCTTCGACAACGACGCATGGGCGCGAAAGGCCCTCGCGGAGACCGAAGGGCATTCTTGAGATGCGCTCTAGTTCATCCGTGATCTCTCTCACGGAATCCTGGCCCGGCTGGCAGTACGTTCGCGCTCGCTGTGCAGCACTACCTCGACCTCGTCACAACCTCTTACCGCGACTATTGGAATTACCTCGTCCATGAGGTGCTCCATCCCTCGTGGCACAACTACTTCTGGTGGCTCATAGGTCTCTCGCTGTTCGCTTGGCTGGCGGAGACCGTGTTCCCTTGGCGCAAAGAGCAGGCGCGCATCCGGCAGGACTTCTGGCTCGATGGCTTCTACATGTTCTTCAACTACTTCCTATTCTCGCTCATCGGCTTCAACGCCATCGGCAACGTGGGCGTGGACCTGTTCAGCCGGTTCCTCGGGCTCTTCGGCATCAGCAACCTCGTCGCGGTGAGCATCGCGTCGTGGCCTGCCTGGCTCCAATTGCTCACGGCCTTCGTGGTGGCCGACTTCGTGCATTGGAACGTGCATCGCATGCTGCACCGAGTGCCCTGGATGTGGGAATGGCACAAGGTTCACCACAGCGTGAAGGAGATGGGCTTCGCAGCGCACCTGCGCTTCCACTGGATGGAGAACGTGATCTACAAGACCGCGCAGTACATCCCGCTGGCCATGATCGGGTTCGGGCTCGACGACTTCTTCATCATGCACATCATCGCCACGGCGATCGGGCACCTCAACCATAGCAACATCCCGCTCACTTATGGCCCGCTGAAGTATGTGCTGAACAACCCGGCCATGCACATCTGGCACCATGTGAAGGAGCTTCCCGCCGGTCGTCCGCACGGCATCAACTTCGGCATCAGCCTGAGCTTGTGGGACTATCTGTTTGGCACGGCCGTGATCCCGAGGGATGGCCGCGACATCGAGCTCGGCTTTCCTGACGAAGAGCGGTTCCCGAAGGACTTCATCGGCCAAGTGACGCACCTCCGCCGATGAGCCGATGGATCAACGACTGGAAGCTGCTGCTGGTGGCCGCGGTGCTGATCGGCGGTGCGCCCTTCGTGCCTGAGCCGCATCTGGTGGGCAAGATCCGCTGGGTGGGCGGTGGTGCAGTGGGCATGCAGGCCATGGATTGGCTCGATCTGGTCTGGCATGCTTCGCCCTTGTCCCTCCTGCTGCGGTTGGCGGTCCTGCGGCTCAGGAAACCGCGTACCGCATCGTGATGCGTTCGGGGAGCGCATGGCGATGCCGCATATTAGCGGCGGATGGCCACGCGCACGGAAGAAGGGACGTACCGCAAGCTGCTGGAGCAATTGGTGAAGAAGCACACCAGCGAGCTCGCGCGCTTCGCCAGGGCCCGCGTAAAGGATCCCGATGTGGCGGATGACCTGGTTCAGCTGACCTTCATTGCGGCATGGGACGCCATCGGGCGCTACGCCAACGAGAGCAGCCACCGCACCTGGCTCTTCGCCATCCTGAAGCACAAGCTCGCAGACCATTACCGCAAGCAATACCGTGAGGCCAGGCACCTGTCAGGCGCGGCCGATGCCGACGACGAGCGGCTCATGGGCATCTGCGATCTGCAAGGCAACTGGACCCATCGGCCCCATGAGGCGGAGGACTTCCTCATTTCCGCCGAGGATCAGCGCAATGAGCGCCTGGATCGCGCCCTGCGTGCCTGCCTGGACAGCCTGCCCCCGCATTGGCGTAGCGCCGTGGAAATGAAGTTCCTGTTGGATCGCGACGCGAAAGAGATCTGTGCGGCGCTCGGGATCAGCGACACCAACTACTGGCAGCAGATCCATCGCGCGAAACTGCGGTTGCGTGGCTGCATTGAAGGCTTGCTCGGTGCCTCGGAGAACTGAACCATGAGCCTCTTCCACTCCCTTTTCCTCTCCTGCCGGAAGGCCACCGAACTCATGGAGCGGGCTACGGTGTCGCCCTTGCCCATTCACAGCCGTTTCCAACTGGTGGTCCATAAGGCCGCGTGCGCGGCATGCGCGCTCTTCGCCAAGCAGAGCGAGGCCATTGATCAGTTGATGGAGCAAAGGGGCGGGTCCAACCAAGGACCGGATACCGCACGATTGGAGGATCGGATCATCGAGGCGCTGCCCGCCTCCGATAAGCCATGAGGATACTGCAGGTCCATCGGTCGGTCATTCTTTGCGTCCTCGCGTGGAGCACGGCCTTCGCATCGGCCCAACGCGTGAGCGACCCTGCCTATGCCGAGCGACTCAAGGGCCTGCTCGACGAGGACACGCCTGCGCTCACCGTGGCACAATGCGCAACCCTTGGCGAAACCGTATTCCTCGATGCCCGTGAGCGACCGGAGTTCGACGTGAGCCATCTGCCTGGCGCGCGTTGGGTGGGCTACGATGATTTCGAGCTGTCTCGTGTGAAGGGCATCCCGAAGTCCGCCACCATCGTGGTGTATTGCAGCGTGGGCTACCGCAGCGGAAAGATCACGGGTCGCTTGCGCAAGGCCGGATACACCAACGTGCGCAATCTCTACGGCGGCATATTCGAATGGGTGAACACGGGGCTCGCGGTGGAGGATGCGAAGGGCCCCACGCCGCGCGTGCATGCCTACGACAAGGACTGGGGCCGCTGGCTGCGGAAGGGAGAGAAGGTGTATTGAAGCGTCAGGGTAGGCAATGATCAGCGACCGCGGCACGAAGCACAACGGACCGGACCCCCTGATCGGCAGGTAACATTGAACGAACCAATCGCTGCGAGAGAATGGACGAGACCTATTACAAGCCCGCCGACCTCAAGAAGTTCGGCCAGATCACCGAGTTCCAGAAGGAGCTTGGCGACAAGTTCTTCAGCTACTATGGCGAAGTCTTCAAGGAAGGAGCGCTCACTGCGCGAGAGAAGGCCTTGATCGCACTGGCCGTGGCGCACACGGTGCAATGCCCGTACTGCATCGATGCCTACACCGCTGATACGCTGGAGAAGGGCTGCAGCGAGGAGCAGATGATGGAAGCGGTGCACGTGGCCGCCGCGATCCGTTCCGGCAGCAGCCTGGTGCATGGCGTGCAGATGATGAACAAGGTGAAGGAACTCACCGGAGGATGAAGTCGCTGAACGCGCAGCACCATCCGCTCAGCGCCGCTGCGCGACAAGTGGAATTGCTGGAGGACCCTGCTGGCCCTGGACCGCTCTTTGACGGGCGATTGAAGCAGGCTGGTCTGGGGAGGTTGAAGTCCGCGAGCTTCGATACGCTGCAGGTGAACATCGGCAAGATGTGCAACCAGACCTGCACCCACTGCCATGTGGATGCCGGTCCCGACCGCAAGGAGAGGATGGACCGCGCCACCATGGAGCATTGCCTTCGAGCGGTGGAGGCGCATGGCGTGCGCACGGTGGACCTCACCGGCGGCGCACCTGAGATGCACCCGGAGTTCAGATGGTTCGTGGAGGAGCTGCGGGCGCGCAGCGCGCATGTGATGGTGCGCTGCAACCTCACGATCATCCTCGCCAACAAGAAGTACCACGGCCTGCCTGAGTTCTTCCGGATGCACCGGGTTGAAGTGGTGAGCTCCTTGCCCTTCTACACCGCGAACCGCACCGACAGTCAGCGCGGCGAGGGCGTCTTCGCCAAGAGCATCGAAGCCTTGAGGATGCTGAACGCAGTGGGCTATGGCGCCGATGGCAGCGGCCTCACGCTGAACCTCGTTTACAATCCGGGGGGCACCTTGCTCCCAGGGCCGCAGGAGGAACTGGAGCGCCAGTTCAAGAAGGAGCTGCGCGACCGGCACGGCATCGTGTTCAACAGCCTCTTCGCCATCGCCAATATGCCCATCAGCCGCTACCTCGATTACCTGGTGCGCACGGAGAGGTACACAGCCTATATGGAGCGCTTGATCAGCGCCTTCAATCCCGCTGCCACCATGGGCGTGATGTGCCGCAGCATGATCAGCGTGGGCTACGATGGCGGTCTCTATGATTGCGACTTCAACCAGATGCTGGAGCTGCCTTTGAGCGCAGGCATGCCCCGGCATATCCGCGACCTGTCCGATGCGAGCGTGGTGGGCCGGGCGATCGTCACCGGCAGGCATTGCTACGGCTGCACGGCAGGCGCGGGCAGTAGCTGCGGAGGGGCCACGGCATGAGCAAGCCCTTGCTGATCCTCTTCCTGCGCGAGCCCGTCCTGGGCAAGGTGAAGACGCGGTTGGCAGCGAGCCTGGGTGATGTTGGAGCGTTGCGCATCTACGAGCGCCTTCTCACGCACACGCTGCGCGAAGCATCGAAGGTGGAAGCGCGCAGGCAGGCCTGGTACTCGCAGGCCTTGATCGGTGACGACCTTGCTGCGCCTTTTGGATTTGAAGCAAGGGCGCAATGCAGGGGTGACCTCGGCGCGCGCATGCGGCATGCCTTCGGACAAGGATTCGCCGAAGGGCATGCACCCATCATCATCATTGGGAGTGATCTGCCCGGCGTGCGCACGCAACTGTTGGATGATGCCTTCGCCGCCCTGGGCGCGTACGATGCGGTGTTGGGGCCGTCGGCCGATGGCGGCTACTACCTCTTGGGCCTGAATGCTCCGCTCGATGCGCTCTTCGCCGAGAAGCAATGGAGCGGTCCTACGGTGTTCGCGCATACCGCCAGCGACCTGGTGCTGCACGGACGCAGCTATCATCTGCTGCCTGTGCTCCGCGACGTGGATACGGCCGATGACCTTGGCCAAGTGCGGCTCCCGTGAAGGCGCGCGGCACAGGATCGCTGCTCATTGGTTTGGGCTCAGTTCGATGGTGCATCACATGTAAGGGGATCACCCCGTCAGCGACCTCTCCGGCGATGACGATCGGATCAGTGGATGAGAACCTGCTCCTCGCGGCTCGCAACGGCTCGGACGCTTCAAGCCCGCTCGCGCTCCTGGCCAGCGTGAATGAGGGAGAGCTCGCCTCCACGCTGCGTTCAGAGTCACGTGCCCGAGCTTTTTGGATCAATCTCTACAACGCCTTCGCGCTCATCGCCCTGCGCGGCGGTCCCGTGGATTTGCGTTCGCGCATGGCCCGTGCCAAGCATTACACCCGTCGTATGATCCACATCGCCGGATACACGCTCTCGCTCAACGACATCGAGCACGGCGTCTTGCGCGGAGGTCGGTCGTGGTGGAGCTTCGGCTATTTGCGCGATCCGTTCGCCTCGCGCTTCGTGAAGCGCTTCCGCCTGCCATTGGATCCGCGCATCCACTTCGCGCTGAATTGCGGGGCTGCCAGTTGTCCGCCTATCGCCTTCTGCACCGGCGAGCGCTTGGAGGAACAGCTTGAACGGGCCACGGCCGCCTATCTGGAGACGGGCGCACGGTTCGACCCTGGCACGAACACCGTGGAAGTCCCGCCGCTGCTGCACTGGTACCGAGCCGATTTCGGAGGCAGCGCTGGCATGCTCGCGCTGCTTCGGCGCTTTGGCACGATACCTTCAGCGGCACGGCCGCGTATCCGCTTCACCACCTACGACTGGACACCGATCACCCCATGAACCTGAACGGACTGACCTCATTCGCCTTCGTCGCTTGCCTCAACGCCTCCTGTCAAGCCGCGCCATCTGCGGTATCCAATGCGCCGATGCCATCCAATGCTGGGCCTGCAGCGATGCGGCACGATAGCGCACCGGACACGGATCCTGAAGTTCCGCTCCAAGAAGTGCCCATGGTGATCCCTATGGAGGTCCAGGCGCCGACCGGCGCAGTTCCGAAGAGCGGGCAACTGGTGGAAGCGGAACCCGCGCCAATGGAAGTTCAAGCTGCTTTCGACCACGCGCTCTGGAACTCGCTCCTTCAAGCGCATGTGAGCGCCGATGGCATGGTGGACTATGGAGCTTTCGGCAAGGATGCGCGATTGGCCGAATATCTCGGCAAGCTCAGCGCGACGAAGGCCGTGGACACCTGGCCGCGGAACGAGCGCCTCGCCTTCTGGATCAACGCCTACAACGCCTTCACCATCCGCCTCATGCTCGACCACCCCACGGTGAAGAGCATCAAGGACATCAACGAGCCTTGGAAGAAGAAGTTCTTCAGCCTGAACGGTGCACGCACGAACCTCGATCAGGTGGAGCACCAGGAGCTGCGCGAGAAGCTGGGTGACGAGCGCATCCATTTCGCCATCGTGTGCGCCTCGTTCTCCTGCCCGCAGCTCTGGAACAAGGCGTTCACGGCGGACGGCCTGGATAAGCAGCTCGATGATGCCGCTCGCCGTTTCATCAACGACCCCAAGCGCAACGTGCTCGGAGGCGAACCTCAGCTCAGCGAGATCTTCAATTGGTTCAAGGGCGACTTCACGAAGAAGGGAAGCCTGGCGGCGTACATCAATCGTTACGCACGCACGCCCATCCCTGCTGATGCGACCATCAAGCACCTGGATTACGATTGGCGCCTGAACGGCAAGCGTTGATCCAGGTCCCGGTCATTCCCGACCGAATTCCTCCCGCAGCACGCGCTCTGCGGCCTTGCCTTGCGGACTGAAGCCATTCGCGCTCATTTCGTGCTTCCCGCCATCGGCGAACCACTTCCATACGAAGCAGCCCGCGTACCAGGGTTGGCCCGGCAGTACGCCGAAAAAGGCCTTGTGTGCCGCGGCCTGGGCATCGTCGTCGCGCGGAGCGCTTCGATCCTCCTTCCACGGCTCCACGGTGCAGTTGCTCGTGCAGGTGTAGCCCACCTCCGTGAACAGGATAGGTCGCCCGTGGCGCTGCGAAAGTTCTGCGAGCATGGCCGTGTGCTTCGTCCAGCCCATCGCGATGGTGTCCGCATTGCTCGTGGCTGCAGAAGTGAGCGGAAAGTAGCCATCCACGCCGATGAGGTCCAGCGCAGGCCAGAACGGTACGTGGCTCACCTCGTCCCAGTTAGCCGCATAGGTGAGCATGCCGTTGTAGACCGATCGCACCGAATCGATCAACGTGGTCCAGAACGCTGGCCGCGCTTCGGTGAACTTCCGGAGCTCCGTGCCAATGCATAGGAGTTCAACTTCTTCACGCGCTGCGATCCTGGCGTACGTGATCAGGTAGGCCAGGTAGCTCGACGCGAAAGCGTCCGGGTCGGCCGGCACGAAGTTGCCCGTGAACTCACCATGTCCCAGCCACAAATGCGGCTTCAACATCACTTGGAGACCCGCGGACCGGGCCATGCGCACCTGCTCCGTGATGCCTGCCTCCGATTCTCCCCAGTATTGCCAGCGTTCGCCTTCCCAGAACAAGTTCTCGTTGTCGCCAGGCCCGTAGGCGTAAGGCACCACGGCCACCCACTCGGCACCCATCGCGGCGATGCTGTCGAAGACGGCCTGTTCAACGGGGCTTGGCGGGGCCGAAAAGCTGAGGCCTTGGATGGTGTTGATGGAAGTATCGGCGCGCGTGATAGGAACGCGCGCAGGAGTTTCCACCTTCACCGGCCGATGCTCGCTCGCATCTCCGTTGCTCAAACAAGCCGCAAGGAGGATCATCCCCGTCAGGTTCACCATCAGCCCTCGACCATCGTCGCGCATTTCGCACCGAAGATCGCATGAAGCACGTCGTCATCATCGGGAATGGGATCAGCGGGATCACGGCGGCGCGGGAGATCCGCAAGCGCAGCGATGCGCGCATCACGGTGATCAGCGGCGAGAGCGCGCACTTCTTCAGCCGCACGGCGCTCATGTATGTGTACATGGGCCATATGCGCTACCAAGACATCAAGCCATATGCGGACGACTTCTGGGCGAAGAACCGCATTGAGCTGAAGCGCGCGTGGGTGAAGAGCGTGGACACCGCCGCGAAGCGCGTTGCCTTCGAGGATGGGGGCACCATGGCCTATGATGCGCTGTTGATCGCGACCGGATCGCGTACCAACAAGTTCGGCTGGCCTGGGCAGGATCTTCCGGGCGTGCAAGGGCTCTACAGCTTGCAGGATCTGGAATCAATGGAGAGGGACACCAAAGGGATCGGCCGTGCGGTGATCGTGGGCGGAGGGCTCATCGGCGTGGAGATGGCCGAGATGCTGCTGAGCCGACGCATAGGAGTCACCTTCCTCGTGCGCGAAGACCTCTTCTGGGGCGGTGTGCTCCCGCAGCAGGAGGCGAAGCTGATCGGCCGCCACATCGCGGAGCACGGCGTGGACCTGCGCTTCAACACGGAGCTGGATAGCATCCTGCCGGGCGCCGATGGCCGCGTGCGCTCGGTGGTGACCAAGAGCGGCGAAGAAATCGTGTGCCAGTTCGTGGGCATCACCACGGGCGTATCACCCAACATCGCCTTCCTCAAGGACAGCGGCATCGCATGCGATCGCGGTGTGCTGGTGAGCGAGTACTTGGAGACGAGCGTGCCCGTGGTGTACGCGGCAGGCGATTGCGCGCAGTTCCGCAAGCATCCCGATCCGGAGCGCCGCTCGGTGGAGCAGGTCTGGTACACGGGCCGCATGATGGGAGCCACAGTGGCGCGCACGATCACCGATGAGCGCACGGCCTACGCGCCCGGTCCGTGGTTCAACAGCGCCAAGTTCTTCGACATCGAGTACCAGACCTACGGCTGGGTGCGCAACCGCCTGATGCCCGGTCAGGCGGAGTACTACTGGGAACACCCGGATGGCCGCCTCGCGCTGCACCTGGTGTGGAACGAAGAGGACCGCCGCTTCATCGGCGTGAACGCCTTCGGCATGCGGCTGCGTCACGAGGTCTTTGATCGCTGGTTGCGCGAAGACGTGAGCGTGGATCATTTGGTGGAGCACCTGCGCGAGGCCAACTTCGATCCGGAGTTCTTCGCACAGCATGTGAAGGCGATCGCCATCTCCTTCAAGCGCAACAGTGCAATGCACGCATAAGGGATCCATGAGCCACAAGGACCAGAGCATTTCCATTGCCGCAGCGCACAGCGGCGTGCTCGACGGGCAGCAACGGTTGGCCCTTGCCCTAACCGCATTCGGCGTGCTCGGCCTGTTCGTGACCATTCCAATGGAGAGCATCCCGGGACGTATTCCTTGGCTGCTGGCATGTCTCCTGTTGATGTCCGTGGGTGCCGCGATCTACATGCGCCGCAGCTACCTCTCGCGGCCCGCCGGGATCCGCAACGATGGCGTTTGGCACAGCCGCCTGAGCGCGCGTGGCGCGGCCGCTTGGGTGCTGGCCATCGTGCTCACGGGTTTCTACGTCTTGCTCTACTTCTTCCCTGCCCAGCTCGGCCTGGGCATGGATGGCGAAGCGAACCGCGGGATCGTCGCGCTCTTCGATCCGCTGAGCCGCGTGCTCAGTGGCAACGCGGCCTCGCAATGGTTCGTGTACGGAGCGCTTTACACGTTCGCCATCCTCGCGATGGGCCTCAAATTCATCCTGAAGCATCGCCACAGCCGCTATCAGATCATCCGCACCTGCTCGGTGATGTTCTTCCAGCTGGGCTTCGCCTTCCTCATCCCTGAGTTGTTGCAACGGCTGAATTACCCCTACCACAACTTCGCCAACATGTGGCCGCTCAACTACTACTTCTTCGATGAGTGGAGCGTTCGCGGGCTATTGAACAGCGGCGGCTTCGGCCTCTTCATCCTCTTCAGCGGCGTGGCGATGATCTTCCTGGTGTCGCCGCTGCTCACCTACTTCTTCGGCAAGCGCTGGTTCTGTTCCTGGGTGTGCGGCTGCGGCGGACTGGCCGAGACGGCCGGTGATCCGTTCCGCCAGCTCAGCGATAAAAGCCTGCGCGCATGGAAAGTCGAGCGCTGGCTGATTCACAGCGTCCTGGTGTTCGCCATCGTGATGACAGCGGCCGTGGTATGGAGCTACATCGGCGATGGCAGCGGCTTCTTCGTCACGCGCGGCATGCTCACCGGTCTGCTGGCCCTGGTGCTCGGTGGCCTGGCGGTAGTGGCGCTCGTGCGGCCGGGCATGTTGAAGGAACTGCAGCCCGCGGTGCGTTGGGGGCTCGTGGGTGTGCTGGGCACATTGGTCCTGGTGGCGGTCACCGCATGGATCGGCGGCAGGTCGCAGCTCTTCTTCATGGAAGCCTATCCGCTGCGCGAGTGGTACGGCTTCCTCATCGGGGCCACCTTCAGCGGGGTGATCGGCGTGGGCTTCTATCCGCTGATGGGGTCGCGCGTGTGGTGCCGATTCGGATGCCCCATGGCGGCGATCCTCGGACTGCAGCAGCGCTTCTTCTCGCGCTTCCGGATCACCACGAACGGCGGTCAGTGCATCAGCTGCGGCAATTGCAGCACGTATTGCGAGATGGGCATCGATGTGCGCAGCTATGCCCAGCGTGGCGAGAACATCGTGCGCGCCAGTTGCGTGGGCTGCGGCCTCTGCGCCAGCGTTTGCCCAAGGGGTGTGCTGAAGCTGGAGAACGGCAAGCCGAGCGCCCGGTTGAACAATGCACCGCTGAGCATCGGTCCAACGGGAGTGAAGTTGGAGTTGTGATGGCCTTCTACGTGCTCATTCCGCGAGGATCCTCTGTGCATGTCAGGTCGTGGGGCCCTGGGCGACTCCATGGCCAACAGCCCACAACGCCCTTCAACCAGCACCATGCGCACCGCACTCCTCCTCTCCGTCCTCCCTTTTGCGCTTAGTGCGCAAACACTTGTCTCCACCCAGCCGCAGGACCGCACCGCGCTGCTCGAGGAATTCACCGCGATCAATTGCGGCAATTGTCCCTTGGGCCATGCCACCGCTGCCGGCTTGGTGAATACGCATGGCGACGACCTCGTGGTGGTGAATGTGCATGGCGGCAGTCTGGCCAACCCCGGCTCGGGCCAGCCTGACTTCCGTACCACTTTCGGGACAGCCATCTGGAGCCAGTTCGGCGTGAATGCGCAGCCATTGGGGCTGGTGAACCGCCGTCCGCACAACGGGAACACCGTGCTCGCACGCACGGTATGGGGCGCCGCCACGAGCAACGTGCTCGCACTGGCCTCACCGGTGAATGTGGGCCTTGCCGCGCAGTTCGACGACGCCACGCGCGAGCTCACGGTGCAGGTGGAAGCCTACTACACCAGCACGGGCTCCGGGGCGAACGACCGCTTGCACGTCCTGCTCACCGAGGATGGCATCATCGGTTACCAACAGGACTACATGAACGGTGCGCACCCGGCCTATTCGCACCAGCATGTCCTGCGCAGCTACATCTCACCGCTGTGGGGCGATGAGCTCATCGGACAGGACGTCGGCACGTTGCATCAGATGAGCTACTCCTTCACCGTGCCGTTGGAATGGGACATCGCCAACGGCAACGTGGTGGCCTTCGTGGGCGAGGATCAGGGTGAGGTCTATCAGGCCAAGGCGTTGGGTGCTGCAGACTTCTCGACCGGTGTGGGCGAGACCGTGGCCTCCTTGCCGGCCCCCTTGGTTCATCCGAATCCGGCGAATGATGCGGCGGTGATCGATGCGGTTGGTGCTGATCGCAGCTCGCCATTGGTCCGGGATGCAATGGGAAGGACCGTGCCTGTTCCCTTCAGCCTTGCTGATGGCCGCTTCATCCTGGATGTTTCGAGCATCCCTGCAGGCCTTTACTCCGTGCAGCTTGCGAACGCCTCGGCGGTGCGCCTCGTTGTGGCGCATTGAGCCACTGCGCGGATCGGCGATCTTGCGTGCATGGAGAAGAACAACATGCTGAAGACCGTCGCCTACCGTCCGCAACGGTTGCCGGCGGCGGAGATGATCGAGCGTTCAAGAGCGTTCCATGAACTGCTGAATGGAAGGCGCAGCGTGCGCCACTTCAGCGATGAGCCGATCGCTCCGGCCGTGATCGACAGCATCATCCGTGCAGCCGCCACTGCGCCGAGCGGCGCTCACATGCAGCCGTGGACCTTCTGCGTGGTGACCGACCCCGCGATCAAGCGCGCCATCCGCGAAGCGGCGGAGGAAGAAGAGCGCGAGAACTACAACGGCCGCATGAGCGCGGAATGGCTGGAGGACCTGGCGCCGCTCGGCACCGATGAGCACAAGGAATTCCTCGAGATCGCTCCCTGCCTGATCGTGGTCTTCAAGAAGGCATACGGCATCAAAGCCGATGGCAGGAAGAAGAAGCACTACTACGTTGACGAGAGCGTGGGCATTGCCAGCGGCATGCTGCTGGCCGCGGCGCGAAACGCCGGATTGGTCACGCTCACGCACACACCCAGCCCGATGAACTTCCTGGCCCGCGTGCTGCAACGCCCAGAGAACGAGCGCGCCTTCCTGCTCATTCCCATCGGCCATGCCGCTCCGGATTGCCAGGTGCCTGATCTATCGCGCAAGCCGCTGGAGGAGGTGATGGTCCGATATGAAGCCGGCGCGCTCTCGTAGAACCAGCGCCTTTTGACCCGGGAGCGCGCACGGCCCGGGCGCGTTAGCCGGGGCTAGCTGGTTCGCGTTACTGCACCATCAACCGGATGCTCTTCCCCAACGCAGCCCCATTCCACATTGGCCGCAGCAAATACACGCCCTTCGCGAGCGTCACAGTGCTCATAGTCGCCGCAGAAGAGCGCTGCACGAGCCGTCCGGTCATGTCGCGCCATTCCACTTGCGTATTCGGTGGCATGCCGGTGAAGCCCACCTGATCCATGGCTGGATTCGGGAACGCCTTCCAGTCGGTCTCGTCACCCGATTCGGCGATCGCATTCGCATCGCTGGCAACGGCCCAATAGTTCCGGATGAAGTTGTTGTCGGTGTTGCTCTCGTTGCGGAATCCGACCCGCGTGTAGCCCGTTCCGGATCCGGTGGTGTAGAAATAGTAGTAGAAATCCATCGTGCTGTTCGCGGGCAATTCAACCAGTGCTGTGTCCACGTCGGGCAGGTAGCACACATCGGCGCAGAGGGAGCTGGTCCAGCCCGCAGGCATGTTCACTTGCAGCTTCACGATCCGCACCAGACAATCCTCGGCGGTGGGGTTCGCGAGCGTGGCGTGGCCGGTGATGGTGGTGCCGGCGTCTCCCCAGATGGTATCGTTGCTCACGCTCTGCACGGTGAAGCTGCCGCCGAAGTCCTGCGTGCACTCGCTCGGAAGGCCCAGCAGCGAATCGATGTCGCAGTAGATATCGTCGTCGTTCCTGTGGAGCCAATCGTGGTGGCGGAAGATGCTGCCGTCGGTATCGATCAAGTAGGCATTGTTGGGCTGGGGACCGTAGTAATTCCACCAGTTGTTGCACGGCCCATCGAGGTAGATAGGTGCATCGATCTGCATGCTGTCCAGCAGCGCCTGCAGCACGGCCTTGCGGTCGCCATAGGTCTCGGGCTGCTCGTAGAGGATGCCTGCATTGATATTCTCCTGTCCCGTGTTCACCGCGCCGAAATAGGGGCTGATGTCGAGGTAGGGATGCGCCTCTGGGGTGTACACGATGATGGTGGTGAGCTGGCTTCCATAGAGGTCCACCACCTCGTTGATCACCGGCACCTTGTTGCGGAACACCGGGCAGGTGTAGCTGCAGCTGATCATGAGCACGGGCTTGCCCAGCAAAAGGGCTTCCTCCAGGTTGAAGGTGTTCCCATCCTTGTCGTAGAGGGTGAAATCGGCTGCGCTCTCGCCTTCAGGCCTGCCGCAGCTGGTGATGGGCGGCGTCTGGCTGGGCAGCGTGCAGATGGGGTCGTTGTCGGCGGGCATGGCGCCGATGCCGATGGAGGGCAGGAGCGTTGGCTGGGCCGTTGCCGAGATCAGGCCTAGGCTTGCGCCAAGTACGAGTGTGTGTCTTCTCATGGTCCTCTACGACAGTACGAAGATGGAGAAGGTTTGATTGCTAGCATTACCGGTGGCCTTGATCGCTCACCCGTCCATCGTCCATGGTGATGATGCGGTCCGTCCTCCGCGCGAAGTCCTCGTCATGCGTCACCACCAGTAGGCTCTGGCCCTTGGCAGCCAGCGCCTGGAAGATGCCGAAGACGATGTCGCTGTTGCGGCTGTCGAGGTTGCCGGTGGGCTCGTCGCACATGAGTATGAGCGGCTCATTGATGAGGGCGCGCGCGATGGCCACGCGTTGCTTCTCGCCGCCGCTCACCTGATTCGCGAGTTTGCGCGCCTGATGCGCAACGCCCATGGTGGCCAGGTGGGCCATCGCCCGTTCCTCCACCTCGCGCTCGCTGAGCAGGCCACGCTTCAGGCCGGGCAGCATCACGTTGCGCAGCACGCTGAACTCGGGGATGAGGTAATGGAACTGGAACACGAATCCGATCTTCTCGTTGCGCAGGCGGCTCAGGTGCTCGTGCGGCGCGCCGGTGATGCGCTCGCCGTCGAGGAGCAGCTCGCCCGCGTAGTCCGTGTCCATGGTGCTGAGGATGTACAGCAAGGTGCTCTTGCCGCAGCCGCTCTTGCCCATCACGCTCGCGAACTCGCCGCGCATCACGCGCAGGTCAACGCCCTTGAGCACTTGCGTCTCCACCGGGTCGTGGAACGACTTGGTGATGGCACGTGCCTCGATGATGGGATCGCCGTTGCTCATCTCATTTGCCGCGGATGATCTCCACCGGGTCAACGCGGCTGGCTTTGCGCGCGGGGAAGAGCCCGGCGATGAAGGTGGTGACGAGCGCGAAGGCCACGCCGATGAGGTAGTACTTCACATGGTGGTCCACCGGGTAGGTGGTCATGGTGGGCAGCGCATCGAAGTGGAATGGGATGCGGTCGATGCCCATGGCGAGCAGCCCGCCCAGCAGCAGCCCGGTGGCCGCCCCGAAGGCCCCGATGATCATGCTGAGGTTGATGAAGATCACGCGCACATCGCCGCCGCTGAAGCCCGTGGCCTTGAGGATGGCGATGCTGTCGAGCTTCTCGTAGATCATCATGTTGAGGATGTTGTAGATGCCGAAGCCCGCCACGAGCAGGAGCACCACGCTCACCACGTAGCTGATGAGGCTGCGCACGCTGCTGCCGGTCTCGAACTGCGCGTTGGCGGTCTGGATGTCGAGCGCATCCACGTCGAAGCGGCGCGCGTATTCCTTGGCCATTGCCGGGGCCGTTGCAAGGTCCCTCAGGCGCACCTGGATGTCGGTGATCCAGCTGCGCGGCTTGGCCAGCAGGTTCTGGGCGGTGGACAGTGATACGAAGCAGGTGACGTTGTCGAAGTCCGCCATGCCGCTCTGGTAGAAGCCGATCACCTTCAGCGTGAAGCGGTCGCCGGAGATGGTGGAGACTTGCACCGCATCGCCCAGGCCCGCGCGCATCTTATCTGCAAGGCCCTTGCCCAGCACCACGCCGTTTGCGCTGGCGGCAATATCCTGCACGGAGCAGCCGAGCAGGTAGTCGCTGAAATGGAGCAGCCGGTCCTCTTCCAAGGGATCTATGCCCTGAATGGCGCCGTTCACCTCGATGGTGCCGGCATTGAAGAAGACCTGGGCGGTCACCTTGGGCGCGATGCCATCCACGCGCGGATCCTTCCGTAGCGCATCGATGATGCCTGGCGCGTTGCGCACGGCCAGCTTATCGCTCTTGGGCTTGATCCGGTTGATGAACGGGTGCGCTACATCCTCGCCTGCCGAACGCTGGAGCAGGGGCAGGAGCTCCAAGGGCTGCTGGTCCGCTGGACGGATCTCGTTGTAGATGCGGATGTGAGGCGTGCGATTGAGGATGAGGCCGTCGAGCAATCCGTTGAGGCCGTTCATGAAGCCGCTCAGCGCGATGTACATGCCGATGCTCATGGCCACGCCAACCGCCGCGACCACGCTTTGGCGCATGCGGGCGCGCAGCAGGGTGACGGAGATGCTCAGGAGCAGCCGGTTCATCATCGCCTAAGGGAGAAGAATCGCCGTGGTGCCGTCGATGCCGGAGAGGATCTCCACGCGCTGCATGTCCCTTAGGCCCACCTGCACCTCTCGGCGCTCATCCTTGCCCACCAGCACGTATCGCTCATCCAAGAGGTAGGCCGCAGGGATCGTGAGCGCACGCTCCTTCCGGGCGAGCACGATGTTCGCCTCCACGGTGAGGTTGGGGTAGAGCACCGGTGGCGCTTGCTTGAAGATGGCCTCCACGGTGAAGGTGCGGGAGCGCTCGTTCATCAGCGGATCCACGCGCGACACTGTGCCTTCGAGCACCTGGCCCTTGTAACTATCCATGGTGATCAGCACGTCATGCCCGGGTTTCACGCGTACGATGTCGTACTCATCCACCTGCAGCTCCATCAGGAAGGCATCGGCGCGGCCCACCGTGGCCAGTGCCCGCTGCGGGTTGGCCAGCTCACCGCGCTCGATGAGCACGTCGTACACGCGGCCATCAAGGAGGCTCCGCACAGTATGGTCTCCCTCGGCGGAACGGCGCAAGGCCAGCTCGTTCTCGGCCAGGCGAAGCTCGTTGCGGAGTCGGGTTCGCGTCTCGCTGTGCGCCTTTTGCGCCGTGAGCCATGCATTGCGCGAAGAGGAATAGGCCAACTCGCGGCTATCGAGTTCAGCGCGGCTCCCGATCTGCTTGTCCCAAAGGGCCTTCTGCCGGGCGAATTGCAGGCTGTCGTTGGCGAGCCGGGTTCGGGCCTGTTCCACGGCAAGGCGCAATTGCTCAAGCACGGGCGA
The DNA here is from genome assembly GCA_016716605.1 of Flavobacteriales bacterium. Taxonomy (NCBI): domain Bacteria; kingdom Pseudomonadati; phylum Bacteroidota; class Flavobacteriia; order Flavobacteriales; species Flavobacteriales bacterium. The sequence continues at coordinate 511,663 of JADJWA010000001.1, read as the reverse complement.
ACCCACACTGGCGTTCTGCCGCAGCAGCTCCAAGGCGAGCTCGGCGCGCTGCGTCCCCAAACTGGTGGCGCGGTTGTCAATGGTGAAGAGGGCATCACCGGCACGTACGCTATCGCCGGCTTGCACATGCACCTCGGCTACGATGCCGTTCACCGCGGGGAAGGCCTGGTACTGGTCGCGTGCTTTGATGATACCGCTGGCATAGACCGCTTCGGTGATGGGGCCGGCCACTGGCGTGATGGTCTCCCGCTCGGGCCCGCAAGCCGCCAAGGCCCCGAGGACGACCACGAACATGATCTTCTGCATGCCGCTAAGATCGCGGACTTGCCGGTTGCCGGCATGACGCTCGTTACCCATCCGCGTCGAGGATAGGGTCATCCTTACGTTCTTTGCCGCTTGAACACCGTGCCCATGAGCAATCAGCAGTTCCGCAACCTCATCATTGTCGCGCTCATCCTGGCGGCCGCTGCGAGCCGCGTGATCCCGCACCCGTACAACTTCGCACCCATCAGCGCGATGGCGCTTTTCGGCGCCGCCGTGTTCCAAAGCCGGGCGCTGGCGATCGGGATCCCACTGGCTGCCACCTGGTTGAGCGATCTGCTGCTCAATAATTTCGTCTACAACCAGCACTACGAGCGCTTCACTTGGCTCGATCAGGGCTGGTATTGGATGTATGGATCCTTCGCCCTGATCGCGCTGATGGGCATGCTCACCTTGCGCACGATCAGCCCTGCGCGCATCATCGGAAGCAGCCTGGCCGCTTCGGCGATCTTCTTCCTAATCACCAATTTCGCCTGCTGGCCGGGCAATCCAACGTATGCACAGGACTTGGGCGGATTGATGACCTGCTATGCGGCAGGCCTTCCCTTCATTGGCGGCACGGTGCTCGGCGACCTCACGTACTGCGGCCTGCTCTTCGGCAGCTTCGCGGTGCTTCAGCAGCGTTTCCCGGAGCTGCGCGAGGCGAGGGCCCGGCACTGAGCGCCGCATTGCACCTTTGGGGCATGAGCTCGATCAGCAGCAACAAGGCCCCCGAGCCGGTTGGCCACTACCCGCATGCCCGCAGAGTGGGCGACTTTCTCTTCCTCAGTGGCGTGGGGCCGCGCGAACGAGGAACGAAAAAGATCCCCGGCGTGGAGCTGAACGCCGATGGTACCGTCGCCTCCTACGACATCGAGACCCAGGTGCGCAGCGTGTTCCAGAACGTGAAGTGGATCCTCGAGGATGCCGGCAGCAGCTGGGAAAAGATCGTGGACGTGACGGTGTTCCTCACCAATATGAAGGACGACTTCCCCACCTACAACCGGCTGTGGAAGGAATACTTCGAGAAGGACCCTCCATGCCGAACCACGTTGGAGATCAGCTGCCTTCCGACGCCGATCGCCATTGAACTGAAGGTGATCGCAACGGTGTGAGAAACAACCACGGATGGACACGGATGAACACAGATAGGTTCCTCCATGTGTTCACCGGCGCAGTGTTCCTGCTGAGCGCCTGCGCCACGAAGCGCACCACCAACCACGGCGAGATGTTCCCATGGCGCGATGCACGCACCGGCATTCTCCACCTGCATGCCACCTACACCGCGCCTTACTGCGGCGGGGCCGACCCCGGTCCCGAAGGAATGCCAAGACCGGAAGCCTGGCGGGGGAGCATGTACCTGCGCGCCGCCACACCGGACAGCACCGGCTTGATGGCGCCGAACGAGCTGGAACGACCGATCGTTGACACGATCCGCACCGACGGCACCGGCAACGGATACCGCGTGCTTCCTGCCGGGCGCTACCTTCTGCTCGACCAGGACCGCGTCACCGACGCGCGCTACAAGCAGCTTCTGCGCGACCATGCCGGACCCGGCATGCACACCGAGGCGATCGACAAGGCCTGCCTCGAGCAATGGCTGCGCGGGCCCTTCGGCGTGGTGTCCATCACGAGCGGAGACACGGTGCATGTCGAGCTTGAACTCTTCGATCAATGCCCGTGGTTCAACACGCCTTGCCTGGAATACCACGGGCCGCTGCCGCCGTGATCACCGCCGCATCGCCATCACTCTTCCGTAGGTGAGCGATCGCCATGCCCACTCGAATGGACCGTACTGGAACCGCGCCAGCCACCAATGGCTCCAGAGCATCTGCGCAATGAACACCGCAAGGGCCAAAGCCTCATACATCACGGCACTCACGTGCGTGCCCCAACCAAGTCCGATCCCCGTGAAAAGCGCCAGCGCAATGATCGTCTGCATCAGGTAATTAGTCAGCGCCATGCGGCCCATGGGTGCCATGACCATCAGCCGTGACTTCCATCGTTCATTGCGCCACAACAAAGCGAAACCGCTTGCGAACGCGATGGCCAATGGCACAACGCTCAAGGCGTAAGTCGCCGTGCGCACGAGCGAGGACGCTTCAGGGGGGTAACCGACATTGCTGTTCGCCCACCAGAGGACCACGGAGAATGGCAAACCCAGCGCGCAGCCCGCGAAGCAGATCCGTTTCAGCAGCGGCGCGTGGGCTTCCACATCCGCGAAGAGCTTTCGGCGCGACACCCACAGCCCGAGCAGGAAGAGACCGAGCACCTTCGGGGGTCGGTTCGTCTCGATCAGGTGCACGAAGCGGAACTTCCAACCGCGCTCGTTCATCTCCGTGAATTCGCTCCAACCACCATTGGCGCTGGCGAGAAAGGCGTCGAAGGTGGTGTTGCCGTAGCGCGCATCGCTCGCCTCCAGCCAGCGGACGAACGGCTCCACCGGGTCAACACGCGCGTTGGTCAGCACCACGACCGCATCAACGGCGATGGGCGAAAGGATGAGCGCGGCGGCGATGATCAGCAGCGTTCGATCGCTGAGCCCGCGGAAGAGCGGCAGCAACAAGCCGAGCACCGCATAGAGGAAGAGGATATCGCCCGCCCACAGGCAGCGCAGGTGCAGCCAGCCGATCACTAGCAGGATGAACATGCGGCGATAGAAGCGCCAAAGTCCGTCGTTGCCCTTCGCGAGGAAGAATCCGAAGCCGATCCCGAAGAGCAACGAGAAGATCGAATAGAACTTGCCGTCGATGAGGATGGTATGGAAGGCCTTTAGGGGCGCATCCAGGAAGGCGCCCGGCAATGCGGCCCTCGCTTCGGGCGACATGAACATGGCCAGTGAGAGCACAGCATAGTTGCTCCAGACCACACCGAATAGAGCGAAGCCCCGGAGGGCATCGAGGAGGTGGGTGCGTTCGGTGGCAGGGGCGATCGCGGCCATGATGTTGTTGAGACAGTGGCTCCTTGGATCCTATTGCTTGGTCGTTTCCCCACTTAGCCTGCCCGGCCATTTACTCACCATGGTGATCCAGATAACGAGGCAGATCCCGAACACGATCAAGCGGTTGGTTCCGCTCATACCGTTCTGGATCAGTGCATTAGTGCTGACCAGGCTGCCCAACAAATGGAAGCACGCTACGGAGATCACCGAGCCGGTAGTGTCAGTGATCCGCTCGAAGCCCCAGCTACCGAAGATGAGCAGGCCAAGGAAAACCATGTGTTCACCAATGGAGGCCGCGCTGAACGGGGTCAGATGCCAGGCGTACCATAGCAGGCCGACGATCAGCGCCCGCACCCAGATGCCACCGATGCCCATTCCGCGTACCTCATCGAGGAGATAACCCCGCCAGCCGAATTCCTCGAACAGCACGTAGCCCATGGACACCATGCCGATGATGGCACCATGCACATGACTGTCCTGTTGGCCAGCAGGATCGTCAACCCCAACCATAGCGAACAGCACGACCGGCACAACGGCCATCAACAAACTCCACCGTCGCGAGCTTCCGAAGAGAGTAACTCGGCCTGGCGGCTGGAACAAAGTGAGCACGACAAGGGCACCCAACAAGGGTCCTACACCCTCAAGCAGGTGTTTCAACGATGTCAGGCCAGCGGGCAGCGTGAGCGCCGTATACCAAGTCGGACCGTGAATGCGGAAGTACCATGAACACACCAACGCGATGCCGAAGAACACGGCGATGCGCAACAAAGCCGGTTGGCGCGACATGGAACGAAAGTAGCATGCACGGCAATGCGACAACCACTCAAGCTTGGATCCCAGTCGAGCGAATTGAGAGAACCATCACTCTCGGGGTTGCTGCTGCGTCCAGCAGTGCATGCCGCCGCCCCTCCAGTTGATGGCGCGCGGATCCACCTGCACCACCGAACGGTCGGGGAACAGCTTGGTCAGCACCTCGAGCACCCGCGCATCCTTCTCCTTCATGGATGATGGCTTGCCTTCGTGCCAATACGCGGGTGCGAAGACACGTCCGTTCGTGATCAGGAAGTTGAGGTAGCTCGCGGCCGGGATGTAGCGGATGCTGTCGCCTTCGTGCAGGTCCTCATAGCGCATCATCAGCATTCGGTCATAGCTGCGCTTCGAGGTCAACACGTGGTCGTGGAACTCGGTGTCCGGCGTGGGCACTTTGATGATGTTCAGCGCACGTCCTTCGCTGTCGCGGAACTGCTCGAGGATGCGCAGGTTCACTTCCATCCGCTGACGCGTGATGAGCTGTGCACTGTCCGTGAGGTCCGCATCATCGGGCCAAGCCAGTAGCACGGTGCTGTCGTTCACGAAACGGCAGAACTCATCCACATGCCCGCCGGTGCCTTGGTTGAACACATGGCCAAGGATGCGCGGCTCCAAGTACCACTGATCATCGGCCGGACCCTCCTTCAGCCAGATGATGTCGCGCACGCCGAGCACACGCTTCAGTTCGTGCTCCATGCTATCGCGGCTCCAACCGGGGTTGCGTTGCATGGTCACCGCTTCCACCTGCAAGAGAACGCCCTTGCCATTGACTTCCACCGCGCCGCCTTCGATCACCATATCGCTCTGCACCACAGGTAGTCCCATCCTACGCGCGAGCATGCTGGGGAAGCTGTCCTCGAAGGAGAGCAAGTGTGCCGGTGATCCCACCAGGTTATCATGGTCTCCGTAATAGTTCCAATCGGGATCCAGTACCGCGAGTGAACCATCGCGCTTTCGCAGGATGATCGGACCTGTATCGCGGACGGCGGGTGTGGCAAGGCTGTCGCCCATGACCTCCATGCGGTAACGGCTGCGCGCGATGCCCAGGCTGTCCCAGCGCGCGGCGATCGTCCGGGCGAGGCTGTCATTGTCGGCCGCACAGATCACCCGTGTTCCGGGATCCATGGCCAGCACCACCTTGTCCAGCACGGTATCCGTAGGTGCGCCGGAATAGGTGAACCAGATCGCTTCGTGCGGTTCCCATTCGGCGGGAAGAGCGTACTCCGGGATCTCCTGTTCCGGCGCACGGCAACCGACCAGCAGCGGAATGAACAACAGCACGGTCAGCGGTCGCATGCGGAAAATGGTAACCGCGTTCACCGGTGAAGGATGACTCGAGCCGATCTCGGTTCTCGCCCTTCCACCCGCACCATCACCAAATACAGTCCTTCGCGCAGCGTGCCCGGCATATCAAGTAGTACGTTGCTCGTCACCGACGACACCACTTGCGCATGCACGCGTTTGGCCGTGGCATCGAAGAGTTCGATCACCGCTTCCTTGCCGAAGTGCGCATCGTTCATGCTGATGTTCAACCGATCGTTCGCGGGGTTGGGGAATACGCTGAGGCCATCACCGATCGCGGTGGTGTAATTCGCGGGGTCCACTTCTTCCACATCCACCGTTACGCATAGCGCGTCGATCACTTCGGCCACGGTGACATCGTCGAACAAGTAGTACGCATTGCCGGACAAGCACTCGACCTCATCCTGGGGTTTCAATACACCGATGGTGATGTGCTCGTACGGTTGATCGGCGATGATCTGGCCACAGATGGTCTGCCATTCGTTGGTGACATTGACCGGACCGCCCTGCCATTCCATGTGCATGGGTGGATTGAATGGCGCGTACAACGCGGAGACCGGCTCCATGCTCAGGTGGGCCCCGAAGCCATCGCAACCGCCTTGGTCGCCGCGGAGCCGCACATTGAAGGCGATGAGATAGGGCACGCCAGGCGCCAATGGGACGCTCAACCGGCCACCGATCGCCTCGTGATACGATGAAGAAAGGGCAGAGGCGAACGCTCCGGTCACGCCACCTCCGCCGCGCGGACGTACATCGGATGCGAAGCCAGGTTGGCTCGAATTCAACTGATATGGTAGGCGGCGCAGGTCGTTGTACGCATTGCCGGAGGAGTAGCTGTCCGCAGTGGCCACTGCCGTATGCCAATCCGGGGCAAGACTGTAGCCAACGGGGTCGGGATAGCCATCAGGATCGAACTGGGTCGCGTTCAAGTCCGATTCCATGCCGGGGTTCACCACCAGGTTCGGCCCGAGGCAATCCAGATCGGCGCACGGGCTTTCCATGGGATGCGGGGTATGGAAGATGCCGAGCTTGCCACGCAGGGCGCCGGTATTGCGGCTGTACACGCGGAAATGGTACACCTGCCCATCGACCAGCGAACTGGGCAGCACCATGTAGTTGTAGCCGCACGCGATCGGCACGAGACTTCCGACGGGACCTTGGAAAAGCTCCAGCACCGCATTGTTGTCCAGGAAGTGGCAGGTGATCGTGGCCGGCTCGCCATCGTGCGTGAATTTGAACCAGATGTCGTCATCCGCGCTGTCGCCGATCACCGCACAGCCGTTGCTGGGGAGGCTTTGCGTGGCGTTGTTCGTGTTGAACTCCGCCGCATACGCGTCATGGTCGGAAATCGTCACAGCACCGCTCGCTTCATCTGAAGTACCGACCCCGCTCACCCACGGGTGTATGGTGCGGATGTAGTGCGGGCCGACCGTGCTGGAGAATACGCGCACCATCACCGTATCGCCTGTGGCAAGGCCCGTGACATTGACGCCATTGGTGCTCGTGCCACAGGCGAGTTCGTTCGCGAGCAAGGTGTCCGGTATGGTGGAGAAGCCGTGGAAGGTCTCGATGCGCATGGTCGCGGCGCCCTCCTCATAATTCATGCTCCCCACATCCACGCCCACCGTGTGCTGCGCTCCTGTTGCCACGAAGTAGAACCACACATCGCTCGCGGGTGTGCCCGTGCATGCGGCTTGTGCGAAGGACATCGAAGCGCCGTAGTTCACAAAGGGCCGCATCTGGTGCGTGAACGCATCACCGTTCGGGAGGAGCTCGATGGCACCGGCCATGTCATCGTTGGCTGGTGGCGCATAGAACTGGTGGCTAAACTCCGCGTTGTCCCCGCCACCGTAGGGATAGGTGCGAACGAAATAGGTGTTGCCCGGCACAAGGCCCGTGAAATTGGTCGCGGTCTCCTCCTCGCAGAGCAAGCTGGCGAGCGAGGCGCAGGTACCGGAGAAGAGCTCGATATGCACATCGAAGGTGACGTTGCGCGGTTGCACTACCAACGCTGCCGTGGAAGCCGTGGCCGTGAAGCTGTACCACAGGTCCTTTGATGCGGCAGCGCTGCCGCACATGGGAAGCGAAGAGGTGGCGAAGGCGAATCCGGTCCGTTGCGCGTGGTCGTAGTCGAGCACATTGGTGGGCACCAACGTGACCGCTCCTGCGCATTCGTCGTTCAAGGCCGCTTTCGCCAAGGCCACCTTCAACGGCCTTGGTGCAATGCCGCTCGTCCATAGGCGGAAGGTGTATATGGTGCCGACCACCAGGCTGTCCAGCGCAGTGCCTGTAGTGAAGCCAACGGAGCCGCATTCGATCGGGACCAGCGCACCACAGACGCCGGTGTTCAGTTCATACCGGAGCGCTGTGCCATCTGCGAAGGCACGCAGCAAGATGGTGGGCGCGGTGGCCGTGAAGCTGAACCACACATCGTCATCCGTTCCGGTTAGGCATGCCGTGGCGCTCTGCGTGGCGCCGTAGGTCACCGCATTCGTGTAGAGCAGCGGGTCATCCTGCTCCTGCACAGGCAAGCCGATCGCGTCCGTACAATCGTCGTTGGTGGTGAACCCGCGCGTTCGAATGCCGCCAACAGAGGCCCCGCCCACCTTCAGGTTGTATGTGTTGCCCGGGACAAGCGCGTTCAGGATAAGCGGGGTGGTGGTCCCTGCATTCACGATCCCATCCACACAGTTCGCATCGAAGAGCGCCATGCTGAAGGATCCCACCTTCTCGATCACCAGATCGGAGGACGGAGCGGTGAACCGGAACCAAACGTCCTGTAGTGTGGAGTAGTTGTTGACGACCGAGCCGGTCGCCGTTTCCACATTGAACCCATGCACCTGGCCGGGCTCTGCGGTCTCATTCACAGCTATGGTAATTGGGTTCGCGCACTCATCGTTCGCCGGTGGGCTTCCGATCGCTGCGCGGAACCACACATAGTTCTGCGCGACCGTGCTCTCGGAGTACACGCGCAGATGGATCACCTGGCCGGGTGCAAGGCCCGTGATCTCGCGGCGAATGTTCCAATCGTCCTCGCACCACAAGCTCGTGAGGCTTCCGCAGGTGCCGGTGAAGGCCTGCACCACCACATCGGACTCCGGCGAGATCACGACCATGTGCTTCGGAGCAGTAGCGGTGAAACGCAGCCACACGTCATCATCGCTCGCGGCGGCCACCCCGCAGCCCGCTTGCGACTGGGTGGCGCCAAGGGTCGAGAACTGCTGCCCCAGGGAGAGCGGGGTGATGTTCGGCGACGGAATGAGCTCCATGGCACCGACGCACTCGTTGTTCGTGATGGGATGCACCACGCCCCAGCGCAGCGTAAGAGCCCCAGCCACGGGCTGGTAGCTTCGGAAGTGGTAGGTGGTTCCCACCACCAGACCGTTCAGTGGCAGCGCACTGGTGACGCTCGCGCCTGTGGTGCAACCGATGCTGGTCAGCGACCCACACGCCCCGCTGAATGCCTCGATATGCACGGGGTACGAAGCATGAAGGTCGTTCACCACGATCAATGTGCTCGCCGTGGCCACGAAGGAGAACCACACATCGTTGTAGCCCGTACCGCTGCAAGCGGCAGGCGAAATGGCGTTGGCCTCGCCGGCATTGTTGCTCAATACCCACTCATCCGGCACCGCGCCGCTGCTCACCGCAATGGGATGGGCGTTGGCGCAATCGGGGTTGGTGGCGTTCTGGGCGAAGGCGAACGTTGGAACCAGAGCAAAAGCGAGGAGGGCGGTACGCATGGTCGTGGGAATTGCACGACCAAGGGAGTGCGTCGCCGGACGAATTGAAAGGAAGACCGAGGCTACGGGGAGGGATCGAGGGAACGGTTCACCCTCTCAACTCCCTCGTCACCTCCTCCAACCTCCTCCTGCTGATCTCCACACGCACGCCATTGCGCAGGCGCACACGCCCTTCGCCGTCGATGCCGTCCACGTGGCGGCGGTTCACCAACGCGCTCTTGTGTACGCGGATGAAGCCGAGCGGTGAGAGCATCTCGTCGTAGTCCTTCAGCGTGCGTGCGGAAACGAAGCGGCGCTCATCGGCGAGGTGCAGTGCGGTGTAGTTGTCGTCAGCCTGGCACCAGGCGATGTCGGCGGGGGCGACGGCGTGCGTGCGATCGCCGTGCGTGAGGGTAAGCTTGAGGGCTTGCTCATTGCGCGGTTCGATGTTGCTCAGGAATTGTTGCTGCACTTCAGGCGAGGTCGTTCCCTTCCGCTCCAGATGACGGTCGATGGCGGCGCGCAACTCACCCGCTTGCACGGGCTTGAGCAGGTAGTCGAGTGCACTGAAGCGGATGGCCTGGATGGCGTAGTGGCTGTGCGCGGTGGTGAAGATCACGTCGAAGTCCCAGCGCCCCAGCCGGTGCAGCAGCTCGAAACCATCGCCGCCGGGCATCTCCACATCGAGGAAGACGAGCTGTGGTTTGGTGTCGGCGATCAAGCGCGTCGCATCGTCGATGTTCTTCGCTTCGCCGAGCACCTGGACTTCCGGCGCCACATCGCGCAGGCGTCCACGAAGGAATTCGCGGGCGCTCGTTTCGTCGTCCACCTGCACGGCCGTGATCATGGCGGGAAGTTAGGCCAGCACCACTTCGACCCGCGTTCCTGCCGGTGCACCGTGGGTATGCAGGTCGGTGAAGGTCACGCTCCCGCGCTCCTGCAGGCGGAAGGTGAGAAGCTGCAACCGTTCATTGGTGAGCTGCAGGCCCATGCTCGGACTGCCATCCGTGAACTCGCGTTTCGGAGCAGCACTCCTTCCGATGCCGTTGTCCTCTACCGTGCAGATGATCCGGCCATCACGCTCGGCGAACCCGACGCTCACGTGCTTGTCACCTTCCTTCGTCGCCAGCCCGTGCCAGATGGCGTTCTCCACGAAGGGCTGCACCACCAGGGCGGGCACGGCGTCATCCTCTTCAAGCAGGGCGGGATCCGCGTCCACCTCATACACGAGGCCGTCCGCGAAGCGCAGCGCCTCGAGCTTCAGGTACTGCCGCAGGAAGTCCATCTCCTGGCTCAGGGGCACGCGGTCCTTCACACTGTGGTCGAGCACCATGCGCAGCAGCCGGGCGAAGCCGTCGAGGTAGCTCCCCGCCCCGACCGCATCGCCCTTGCGCACCAGGTTGCCGATGGCATGCAGGCAGTTGTAGATGAAGTGGGGGTTCATCTGTGTGCGCAGCACCTTCAGTTGCAGGAGGCGATTGATCTCCTCGATGCGTTCCTTCTGGTCCTTCAGTTCCGTGTTCAGGCCCTCGAGCACGGTCGCGTGCCTCCGCTTCTGCCGCAGGTTGCGCCACACGAGCAGCACGCCGATCAACAACAGGACGGCCATGGCGATGCTTCCATAGAGCTGCACATTGCGTACGCGCAGACGCTCCTCCTGCTCGCGCGCTTCGGCACCCAGCCGCGCGATCTCTTCTTCCTTCAATCGCGTTCCGAACTTCGTCTCAAGCTCCAGCAACTGCTCGTTCATGGCGCGCGTGAAGAGCGTGTCCTGCAGATCGCGCGCATGCTTCACCATCGTGTATGCACCGGGTATGTCGCCCATGGCTTCGAGGCACTCGGCGCGCAGTTCTGCCATGTCGATGGCCAGGTTGAGGGCGTTCCCGCTGACGGCGTTGAGCGAATCGCCCGTGGCGAATGCCGCGAGCGCATCGGTGTAGCGTTCGGCGTACATCAGTGATCGGCCGAGGTTGCTGTACGTCCAAGCCTGATTGTGCAGGTCGGTGCTATCCAGTTCGGCGAGAACGCGTTCATGCAGTTTTGCTGCTTCAGCGTGTTCTCCTCTTGCGCTCAACGTGCTTGCGAGGTTGCCAAGCAGGGCTTGCTTCACCACATGCTTGCGGTTGCCGAGCAACTTCAGGCCTTCGCGATAACAGTATTCCTCCGAATCAGCACGCTCGATGCGGCTGAACATGCTGCCCATGCTGTTAATGGCGAGCACATGTTGGATGGTATCACGGCCGAAGGTGCGGGCCAAGGCGAGGTGTTCCCTGCGGAAACGATCGGCTTCTTCGTAGTGCCTTCCTTCCACGTTGAGTTTGGTGAGCTGGTAAAGCGAGGCGAGGATCCGGGTAGTGTCCTTCAATTCCCGCGCGACGAGCCACGCGTTCTGCGCATGTTCCAGCGCGCCCCTGGGATCATCGCTCTGGTCAAGGGCGTATGCGAGGTGCCATTCGGCCTCGTAGAGGTCGATGGCTGGTGGTCGCGGGAGCGCATCCAGCACCTGCTCAGCTGCCTCGCGCAGTGAGTCCATCATGTTTGCCGAACGCAAGGCTTCGAGTCGGTCCCTTATGGGCTGTGCCCGAACCATCGCTCCAAGCAGGGCAAAAAGCACCGCGACAGAAAAGCGGATCACCATCCGAAGATCAGCATCAAAAGGATTACCCCGATCAGGTCCATCCACACCCCGGCCTTCACCATCTGCCGCATGGGAATGCGCCCCGTGCCGAAGACGATGGTCTGCATGGGCGATGCCACCGGAAGCATGAAGCCCAAGCTCGCGGCCAGCGCCGATGGCCAGAGGATGCTTTGCGGATCCATGCCCCATCGGTCCGCCATGGCGGCTAGGATAGGCAGCGTGAGGCTCGCGGTAGCGGTATTGCTGCCCAATTCGCTGAGCAGGCAAACGATCAGCGCGGTACTGCCGATCAACAGAATCATCGGCAAAGAACCGAGGCCCGCCATCGCTTCGCCGATGATGCCGCTGAGTCCGCTCTTATCAACGCCAGCCGCCAGCGCGAAACCACCGCCGATGAGCAGAAGCACGCCCCAAGGCACACGCTGCTCGGCAAAGCTCCAGCTCATGAGCGACCGTCCTTCTTCGTGCGTGGCGTAGGCATCATGCGGTTGCCGCATGCGCTTGCTCGCAGGGAGAAGGAAGAGCAGCACCGCGCCCATCACCGCCACGGCCGCATCGCTCACCTCCTTCAAGGCTTCGGCACTATCGCGCCAGCCTGTGAAGAGCTCCGTTTCGCCCTGTTTGATCGAATCGCCGGTCATCCACAGCAGCGCCACCAGCGCGAACACGCCTCCAGCCAGCCATTCATCGCGCGAGGCTCGGCCCAGCGCTTTCAGCCGCAGTTGCACAGCATCAGCGCCGCCGAGCGAATCGCCCTTCAGCTTGAATGCGATGCGCGTGAGCAGCAGCCAGGCGATCGCGAGGAAGACCGCAGCCAGCGGCAGCCCGGTGGCCATCCATTGCCCGAAGCCGATCGCATCCTGACCGGGATAGAGCTGCTTCCACAGCGCGATGAAGACGAGGTTGGGCGGCGTGCCCACCGGTGTGGCCATGCCGCCAACCGTTGCTCCGTACGCAACACCCAATAACAAAGGCACGACCAATCGCTTGCGCGCGTCAGCGGGCGCGTCCTCATCGTCGATCAGGCTCAAAGCGATGGGCAGCATCACCAGCGTTGCGGCAGTGCTGTTGATCCACATGCTGAGCAGCGCGCAGGCCGCCATCACGCCCAGAACCAGCCTTTCCGAGCTGCTGCCCACGCGCGCCATGATGCCTAGCGCGATGCGCCTGTGCAGCCCGCAGCGCTCGATGCCCAGTGCGATGATGAAGCCGCCCAGGAAGAGGAAGATGATCTCCTTGCCGTAATGCGCGGCGGTGGCGGGCACATCATCGATGCCCAGTACCGGGAAGAGCAGCAGCGGCAGGATGGAAGTGACGGGGATGGGTACGGCTTCGGTGATCCACCACAAGGCCATCCACGCCACGAGGCCCGCCATGAGGGCAGGTTGATGCCCGTGGTGGTGCATGAGCGCGAAGACCAGCAACGCGGCTAGCGGGCCGGCAATGATGAAGAGCCATCGCTTCATGGCGGGGTGAAGGTCTTGCTTGCACGCTGAAAGTGCGGCATGATGCGCTTCGGTTTCCGCCAGGTCCGTGCGCCAGGGGCGCGTCCTTCAGCAGAAGCGCCGAACAATGGAATCGACTTGCTGCGCGTACCCGCCGCCGAACAGGTTCACATGCACCAGCAAGGGATATAGACTGCAGAGGTCAACGCGGTCCTGCCATCCGATCGCAAGCGCGAGGTGTGCCTGATAGGCATCGTAGAAGGCATCATCGAATCCGCCGAAGAGCCGGGTCATTGCCAGATCCATCTCGCGGTGGCCGTAATACACGGCGGGATCGATGAGTACGGGATCCCCGGCGCTGCCGCAGAGGAAATTGCCGCTCCATAGATCGCCATGCAGCAGGGCAGGGGGTTCATGCGGGAACAGGCCGCCGAGCTTTCCGAATAGGCGCTCGAACCGGAATGCAACGCCTTCTCCGAGGTGGCCCCGATCGCGAGCCTTGCGCAGCAAGGGCTCCAGCCGGTGCAGGATGAAGAAGCGGTCCCACGAATCCTCTTCCGCATTGATCTGCGGGAGGCTGCCGATGTAATTGTCGCGAGCCAAGCCAAAGCGCTGCTGGGTATGCCGGTGCAATTGCGCGAGCCCGTAGCCGAAGCCCTCCCAGAACGCCCGCCCCTTGAGCCCTGGTTCCAACCACTCCATGAGCAGGAAGGCGTGCCCTGCGCTTTCGCCATGAGCGATCACGCGCGGCACTGCCAAGGGCCCGGCCGCCATCAAACGCTGCAAGCCATCGGCCTCTGCCTCGAACAGGCTAGGGAAGCGATCAGCCGTGTTCACCTTCACGAAGAACCGGCCTTTGGAGGCGTCGAGCCGATAGCAGTCGTTGATGCTGCCACCACCAACTGGGAGAACGCCCGAAATGGTCGTCTTTGCGCCGGAGTGCCTGCCTATGGCCATGGCCAGCTCGTCAATCAGTTCGCTCGGCAGGGCCATCGTGCGAAGGTGATGCGATTCCGTGGGATTGCACTAAACTTGCGGCCCCGTGCACGTACGGGTTCTGGTTCTGGGGAATTAGCTCAGCTGGCTAGAGCGCTTGCATGGCATGCAAGAGGTCACCGGTTCGACTCCGGTATTCTCCACTAAAGGCGGCTGATTCAAGCCGCCTTTCTTTTTGATGGTCGACGTTAGCGAGAGCGGATTCGCGAAGATCACCGGTTGATCCCGCAGTTCGCATGATCGGCTTTCGCCGGGATGAAGGGCCCCATCCGGGCCGCTCGTCGTTTCCGGCGATCCGGGCTGTTGATATTTCCGGTTCGATCCGGTGTCGGGCAGTTCGGCGCGCGCACCCATCTTCGCCGCCTCGGGTGCAGGCAGGTCCTGCAGCCGCACGTGGAAGATCCTGAAAGGGCGGGAGGAGGCGGTTTTGGATTGATGTAACCTGCAAGGGCTTGCGTCAATGGTAGGTAGGGTAGTCCTTCTCCCCCCTTTCGCCACGGAACCCGATCAAGCTGGCTTCTTGGAGACTTTGCGCAGCAGTGTATAAGTGTCACGCTGCGCATGCACGCGTGGTTTCCGGTGCCCTGCGCGACGGTACGCGTTGCGGTGCTTGGAATCGATGACCCGGGCCTTGGCCGTATCGGACCACTGCAGTTCCAGCAGGCGCAGCATTTCATCCTTGAGCTCCGGGTCGAGCAGCGGGAAAGCGACCTCTACCCGTCGGTCGAGGTTGCGCCCCATCCAGTCAGCGCTTGCCAGGTACACGCGCGGGGCACCGCCGTTGGCGAACACATAAGCGCGCGTGTGCTCCAGGTATCGGTCAACGATGCTGATGGCCTCGATGCGATCGCTCAGGCCGGGCACGCCTGGTGCGAGGCAGCAGATGCCCCGTATGATCAGCCGCACGGGCACCCCGGCCCGGGAGGCATCGTAGAGCTTGCTGATCAAGGCGCGGTCCTCGAGGCTGTTGAGCTTCAAGGTGATGCCGGCGGGCCTGCCCAGCTCTGCGTTCGCGATCTCCCTGTCAATCAGCGCCTCCAGTCCGTCGCGCAGCGAGAAGGGCGCAACCAGGAGGTGGCGCAGCCGCGGAAGCCTCCGGCGGTCGGCCAAATAGGCGAATACCTGTGCGGCCTCGTCAGTGATCGCGGTGTTGCAGGTGATCAGCGCGCAATCGGCATAAATGCGGGCGGTGCGTTCATTGAAGTTCCCAGTGCCGAGGTATGCGTATCGCTTGGAGCGGCCTTTCACGACGCGGTCGATCACCAACAGCTTGCAATGCACCTTGATGCCTTCATATCCATAATGCACTGTGGCCCCGGCTTGCTCAAGGCGCTCGCCCCACTTCAGGTTGTGGCCTTCATCGAAGCGGGCCTGCACTTCCACGAAGGCCTCCACCTGCTTCCCACGGTGCAACGCTTCGAGCAGGGCCTCGCAAACGCTGCTCTCGGTGGCCACCCGGTACAAGGTGATGCGGATGCGTGTCACGGCGGGGTCCTTCGCGGCACGTTGCAGCCAGTCCGGCACTTGGTTGAAGTCGTGGTATGGGAAATGCAGCAGCACATCGCCCTTGTCAACGGCCGTGAATGCATTGCCCTTGCGCAATAAGGGATGCGGGAGCGGCGGCCATGGCGCATCGCGCAGTTCCGGCCGGCCTTTCACCGGCATGCTGAAGAGGTCGCTGAAATGATGGTAACGGCCGCCCTGCACGAGATCGTCCTTGCCCAGGTTCAGCAGCGAGCGCAAAGCGCGCAACGTCCGTTTGGGCATGCGGCCATCGTATAGCAGTCGCGAGGGCACGCCTGTGAGCCGTTTGCGCAGGCTCTTTCGCACCTTTTCCTTCACACTGCCAGCGAACTCCTCATCGAGGTACAATTCAGCGTCTCGCGATAGTTTGACCGCATGGCATTCGATCACACGGTGACCTTCGAAGAGCTGTGGCAGGCAGATTCGCACGGCATCGTCGATCAGCATGAGCTCAGCCCGCTTCGGCCGGGAGGGAAGGGCGATGAACCGGCCGAGCACATCGCTGGGGATGTTCACGAGCAGCAGCCGGTCCTTGCCGTGCGCGCGGACCTTGGTCGCCACGCGGCACACGAAGTAAAGCTTGCGGTCCTCGAGGAAGGGCGCATTGCCCTCGCGAACGGCCGCCGTGAATAGCTTGGGCAGCACCATCCGCGCGCAGTAGGCATCCACGAATGTCCGCTGCTGGGGGGTAAGGTGCCGCTCATCGCGCAGCAGGATCCCTTTGCGCTCCAGGGCTGGGAGCAAGGTGCCTCGCCAAAGCCTGCCGAAACGCTGCTGCTGGCCCAGCGCCATGGTGTTGATGCGTGCGATCCGTTTCTCCGGCGGCACCTCGAGGGCCTTTCGCGTGACCTTGCCCAAGCGGGCCAGGCCGTGCAGGGCCGCCACGCGCACGCGGTAGAACTCATCCAGGTTGCTGGAGTAGATCGCAAGGAACTTCATGCGCTCGAGCAAGGGGTTGCGCGCATCCTCGGCCTCCTGCATCACCCGATCGTTGAACGCGAGCCAGCTGAGGTCGCGGTCGATGAACCGCGCTGACGCCATTGGCCGCTCCTTGTCCTTGTCCGCGGCGAGGCGATCATGGAGCCGCGCCAGGTTGATCCGCTTCTGCGCGCCGTAGCGCTTGCGCGCTTGCGGGGTGTGGAAGGTGTGCGCGTTCAGGTAGGCGAGGTTCTCCTTGAGCCAGGCGTGTGCGCTGATGCGCTTGCCGAGGAGGTGCTCCCGCTCTTCGCGAAGGAGTTCGCCGCGCGCATCGAAATCGGCCTGACCGGCCTTGGCGGAGTCGGCATCGCGAATGAGCCGTTGGGCGAGCGATCGCGGCCGGTGGCCCAGGCGCGTGCTGCGGATCATGGACGCTACCGCTTGGATGCGGCGTTCGCTCTCCCCGTGCTTGCGCATGAAGGCCTCTGCCAGTTCCGCGCTGCTGGCTTCATGGTCCTCTGCGCCGAGGGCATAGCCCGTGTCGTGGAAGAGGGCCGCCACCTCGAGCAGTTCCAGTTGATCGGGGCCCAATCCGCTTGCCCGGCCCAGCGCCACGGCGGTGCGCGCCACGCTCAAGGTGTGCTCCAAGTCGTGGAAGCGCATTTCCTTGGGCATGCGCCTGGCGAACCATTGGCGCACATGGAGGCGTGCGCGCTCCGCTAGGTTCCGTTCAATCCGCGGCATGGTGAGGCCGGCGAAAGTACCCGCTCGCTGAACGCATTTAACTTGGCCACGCCCGTATGGATGCCGAAGCCGCGCACCGTTTGTACCGCATGCTCGGCGGCGATTCCTTCGCATTCGTTCATGCCGGCTCCTTCAACGAAGGGCACACAGCGGATCTGATCGCCTTGGGGGATCTGGCCGCGAAGGGTTCGGGCCGGCCTCGGACCTTGCGTCAGCGGCTGGCTTTCGTCCTTGTTGAGGCCTACCAGAATGTCACCAGGCACAGGGCCTTGGTGCGCCCGGGAGCTCGCGAGTGCTCATTCACGGTGCGCGCGAACGCCGACCGGGACTCCGTTTCAGCCATGAATCCGATCAGCAGGAGCGAGGCAGCCGCGCTCGACGAAGCGCTGGACCGGTTGCGAGGGGCCACCACCGATCAGCTGCGCGGCTTGTTCCTTGCCAGGCTCAGCACCGGCGGAGCAACTGCTCGCGGGGGGGCTGGATTGGGGCTCATCGAAATGGCCCGTCGGTCGGGCCGCGACCTGTGCCACCGGATCATCCCGATCGATCAGGACCGTAGCCTCTTCGCGATTCGCGCGGTCATGTCGCCCGATCAGGATGAGCGCCAGTCAGAAGCGCACTTGGATGCGGACCTTGAATTGCACAGGAATGCCCTTGACATGGGGCTGGTGATGGCCATTCGTTGCGGCGGCGAGGCCGGTTTGCAAGAGCCGGTCCTCCGGATGCTGGAACGCGAGTTGGATGATCCAGCGATCCGGCAGCATGCGGGTCAGGCCTATTTGGCGGCAAGTTCCTGGATGAATGCGCATGGGGTCGGCCGCGCTGCGCTCTTCTGCTTCGGCACGGCCGATGGGAGCTTCTGGATGCGCGCGGTCTGGTCGGCAGCGGAGCCGGTCATGAGCCGCATGGTGCACAAGGTGGAGAGCATCGCGGAGCTATCCCGGCTCGAATTGGATCGCCGGTACCGCAGGGCGGTGATCGGGAATGAAGAAGATGCCGAGGAGATCGGGCTGTTGGAATTGGCGCGCATCCAGCGCAAGGCGTTGATCGTGGAGCAGCAGGAAGGCCTGGCCTCCTTCGCCGTGGCCTTGTGATGCGCTCCCCGGTGCTGCGCGCAACCGGTGCTCGTTCGAGCGCCGCCGCTTGGCATTCGTTCACAACCGCCGCGCAAGGATCGGCATGCTGTTCGGGTTGGTCCTACAAACCCGCACGCATGCTCCCGCTGCTCCAACAAGCGCTCTTGGCCCTGGGCCGCTTCGCCATCTGGTTCGACCACCGGTTCGGATGGTTCTTCACCAATGGGATGAAGGAGCGCCGTTGGCCCGATGGCCCGTCGCTCAAATCCTGATGCAGATGTTCTTCGCCTCGGTGAAGAAGCGCAGCGCCTCTTCACCTCCTTCGCGGCCAACGCCGCTTTGCTTCATGCCGCCGAAAGGCGTGCGCAGGTCGCGCATCATCCAGCAGTTCACCCACACGATTCCCGATCGCAGCGCACGAGCCGTCCGGTGCGCGCGTTTCACATCGCTGGTCCATACAACGCTGGCCAGGCCATAGACCGAATCGTTCGCGAGCGACAGCGCATGGGCCTCATCATCGAATGGCTGCAGCGTCACCACCGGCCCGAAGATCTCCTCTTGATTGGTGCGGCATCCCGGTCCCAGGCCCTCGATCACTGTCGGAGCGATATACCAGCCATCCTTCAAACGGCCTTCCAGCCGCACGCGCTCTCCGCCGCAGAGCACCGTGCCCCCATCGGCCCGTGCCTGAGTGATGTGCCCCAGCACCTTCTCCATGTGCGCCTCCGATACCACTGCGCCGAGGTCGCTTCCCGGGTCGGCTGGATCCCCCACGCGCAGGGCCTTCACGCGCTCGACAAAGGCCTCTTTGAAGCGATCGTAGATGCTGCGCTCGATCAGGATCCGCGAGCCGCAAAGGCAGATCTGCCCTTGGTTGCGGAACGAGCTGAGCACGGTGGTGCGCATCATCTCATCGAATTCGCAATCAGCGAAGACCAACACGGGGTTCTTGCCGCCCAGCTCGAGGCTGAGCTTCTTGAACAAGGGCGCTGCCACGCGCGCGATCTCCGCACCGGTTCGCGTGCCGCCGGTGAATGAGATCGCTGTGATCGCCGGGTGCGCCGTGATGGCTGCACCCACCTTGTGACCCAAGCCATGCACGATGTTGAGAGTGCCCTGTGGGAAGCCCGCCTCAGCGCAGAGTTCGCTCATCATGAACGCCGTGAGCGGAGTCACTTCGCTAGGCTTGGCCACCACGGTATTGCCGGTTGCCAAGGCTGGCGCGATCTTCCATGTGAACAGGTAGAACGGCAGGTTCCAGGGGCTGATGCAGCCGACTATGCCTATGGGCTCCCGCTCAGTGTAATTCACCGCCACGTCGTCCATGATATGCGCATCGGTGCGGGTGTGGAGGATGGCCGTGGCGAAGAAGCGGATGTTGGAGACCGCGCGCGGGATGTCAACCTTGCGGGCTAGGTGAATGGGTTTGCCGTTATCGCGGCTCTCCGCCTCAGCGAAGCGGTCCACTTGCTGCTCGATCAGGTCGGCTAAGCGCAGCATCGCTTTGCTGCGTCCCTCTCGGCCCAATGCCTGCCATTCGGGAAGTGCGGCGCTGGCTGCTTCCACCGCTGCTTGCACATCGCGCTCATCGCTGTCGGCGATCTGAGCGAAGGCACGGCCGGTAGCTGGTTCATGGTTATCGAGCCATGTGCCACCGATGGCCGGGCGCAAGACGCCGCCGATGAAGTTGAGGATGCGCTCCATGCGTGGCCGAAGGTAGTCGGGCAAGCGTGCTTCCTCCGGTCATGCACACCGGTGCGTGGGCTTTCAGGCAACAACGAGGCGCCCTGCCTGTGGCGCATGGCCTAAGATCGCGCCGTGCGTCGGATCCTCTTCTTCTGCGCGGCCTTCTCCGCTTCATTCCCTGCCGTCGCGCAGGAGCCCTTCGGTGTTGTCCGCGGAACCGTGCGCAATGCGGCAAGCGGTGCGCCGTTGCACAATGCCGCAGTCGTGGTGGAGCGAACGGTTCCGCTGCTCGGTGCGGCCTCCGATAGCCTTGGACTGTACCTCATTGCCCAAGTTCCTGTTGGCCTTTGGTCCGTGAAGGCGAGCATGGTAGGCTACGAAACGGAGTGGGTGCACGAGGTTTGGGTGCGCAGTGGCAAGGAATCGGTGCTGGAGATCGCGCTCAGCGCGGCGCGCGTGGAATTGCCACCCATCGAGGTCGGTATTGTTGACCGCTGGCAGGTAGCCCATGCCGGGGTGCGCTTGTTCACGGTGGAGCAGGGCCTTCGCTACCCCGCCATGTTCCAGGATCCCGCGCGCTTGGCTGCTGCTACGCCGGGCGTGGCCGCGCCGAACGACCAGGCCAACCACCTGATGGTGCGCGGCAACGGACCGTTGGCGAACACCTGGCTCCTTGAAGGCGCTGAGATGGTCAGCCCGAATCATCTGGGAAATGCAGGCACCGCGAGCGATCTGCCAACCTTGAGCGGTGGCGGTGTGAGCATCCTGAGCGCACAGATGCTCGGGTCATCGAGCCTGCGCACCGGCAACATGCCAGTGAGCCACGGCAACGCCCTCGGAGGCATCATGGACCTGGGGTTGCGCAGGGGCAATGCCCAGGCGCGCGAGTGGACCGCGCAGGCCGGTCTGCTCGGGATCGACTTGAGCACCGAAGGTCCGATCACCAGGGGCGGCGAGGATTTCCACTTGGTGAACTACCGCTACAGCACCTTGGGTCTATTGAGCGCGATCGGAGTCGATATCGGGGATGAGGCGATCAGCTTCCAAGACCTTTCATTCCATGCCGGTTCGCGCATCGGTGAGCGGGGCGAATGGCGCGTATTCGGATTGGGTGGCATCAGCAGCAATGTGTTCAAAGCGAAGGCGGATACCGCGCAATGGGAGTTCGATAAGGACTCGCGCGACATCGAATACAACAGCAGCATGGGCGCTTTGGGTGCCACCATGACCCTGCCTCTGGGACAGCGTTCCTTGCTGCGTGCCGCAGCCTTGTGGAGCGGAGCTTATCAGGAGCGCACCGAGTCGGAGAGGGACACCGCCGCCTTGGCGCCCTGGCGCGATTTCGCGAGCCTCTATGAGCGGAAGCTGAGCCTGGTTGCTGCGTTGGAGGGGACATTGGGCAAGCGCTTGCATTACGCGGTAGGCGGCAGCGCGATGGATCGCATGCTGGTGAATGTGCTCTCCGATACGGCCCAGGGCTGGTTGCTCCGCCCGTACGCCCAATTGCGCGCCTCCTTGCCATGGAGCATCACGGCCACGGCCGGCCTTGCATACAGCCAGTTCACCTTCAATGGCAGCGGTTTGCTCGAACCGCGCATCGACTTGATCAAGACCGTCCGAGGCAAAGGAGCCGTGCTGCTCAGTGCAGGCGTGCGCGGACAATTGCCCCACCACGTTGTGATCAATCTCTTGGATCTTTCAGCGGCATCCACCACGCTGGGCATTCCGGATAATCGAACGCTCGGTTTCCAGCGCAGCGAGGACCTCACCTTTGGATACGAGCATCGGGCCACTTATTACACATCCGTGCGTGGTGAGATCTACGGCCAGCGCATCAGCGGCGTGCCGGTTCCCTGGTCCGGATTCAATGGGATATCAGGACTCGAGGAGCCGCTCACCAACGCTTGGGACGAGCCGCAATACCTGCCCATGGAGGCCAAGGCCGAAGCGCGCAACATGGGTATTGAGCTCTCCGTGAAGCAGGCCATGAACAAGGGCTTCTATTGGCTGATGAATGGCAGCGTGTTCCGCAGCACCACTGTTGTGCAAGGCATGGAGCGGAACGCGCGTTGGGACGCTGGCTGGACAGCCAATGCCGTGGCCGGCAAGGAGTGGGGCAGGTCGAAGGATGACCTTGTGCGCACCTGGGGGGTGGGAATGCGGGCAATGGGCGTGGGCGGGCTGCGCTACACGCCCTTCGAGGCGGAGAATAGGCCTGGCGCGTGGTCATTCTTCCCCGGCGAGCCCTATTCGGCCAAGCTGCGCGATGCCTATCGCTTCGACCTTCGCGTGTACCTGAAGCGCGACCGCAACGGACGAACCGGGCTCTGGGCGATGGACGTGCAGAACGTGGCCAACACGCGTAATGAAGCCTATGAGGCCTTTGACTTCCGAAAGGGCGAGACCATCACGCGGTACCAGCTCGGCCTCATCCCCAACCTCAGTTACCGCGTCGAATTCTGAACCCCATGAAGACTATCAACCTCACGCTCGCGATCCTCTTCTTCCTTTTCGCTGGGCTGCAATTCAATGATCCGGACCCGTTGCCCTGGATGATCAGCTACACCGCTGTGGCCACCTTGTGCTCGCTTGCAGCGTTCGGCGGCCATTTCAAATGGATCACCATCGCGGTCGCGGTACCGCTGATCATCTGGCTCCTTGCGCTGTTGCCCGGCGTGATTGGCTGGATCGGCAGCGGCATGCCCAGCCTCACCGGAGCCATGAAGGCCGAGACGCCATACATCGAAGAGACGCGCGAATTCGGCGGCCTGCTCATGGCCATCGGGGCACTGCTGCATCTGTGGCGCCTTGCCCTGCGCGAAGAGAAGCGCTCGGCCGATTAGCCTTCAGCCAGAAAATCGAAAGGCCCCCACTTGCGTGAGAGCCCTCCGACCCCTTGTTGCGCTGTTCAGAGAACCAAAACCAAACCTCCTGTACAGCTCGATCAATCTGATTCCGCTCTTGCTGAGCGTGCGAGGCGATGCCCGACGGCCCAAAAGTACCCGCGCCGCTAGCGGCCCTTGTGAATGCCGCGTCAACGAACGTTAAAGGCCGTTAAGCGGCCGCCGCATCTGGCACCGCGCTAGTTTCGCTCGCGTGGAGAAGCGCAGCATCAGCGTGATGCTCATCGCCATCGTGGTGGCGCTGGCAGGGCTGCTCGCGATACAATCGGTCTGGATGCGCGAGACGGTTCGGCTGCGCGAGGAGCAATTCGAACAGCAGATGCGCCTTGCGCTCCTTCGCGTCAGCGACCGGGTCGAAGGCATGGAGCGGATGCGCGAGCTCAAGGGAGACCGGAGGGGGCGGCGCATGCTCGCGCGGCTCGACTCGCTCCGCGCCTCCGCTCGCCGGGACCCCGCCCTGGCCACGCTTGTTGAAGGGGAGTTCGCCGACCTGGATGCGCCGGGGCTCACGCCTGCTCCGCTAGAGTCGGACCGGGAGCACTACGAGGCCATGATCGCGGATCTGGTGCGGGGTATCCTTGCCAGCGACCAGGCGCGCGACATCCGTAAGCGGATCGATCCCATTGCCCTCGACAGCCTGGTTCAGCAGGAACTCGCTGGCCTTGGGCTCGATGGCCATGCGAATTGGGCCGTGTTCACCGCCAAGGGCGATCCGGTGGATGGTCTGGCCATGCCGGATAGCGCCGTGGCAGGTCTGGGCGAATCGCCATTCCGCACCCGCCTGTTCCGGCACGACCTCACCGGAGCAGAGCACTATCTCCATGTGCATGCGTTGCTATCACGAAGCACCTTGCTGCGCGGCTCATGGCCCATGCTGCTGGTCTCGGGGCTCTTCGCCGCCATGATCATCACCGCCTTCGTCTTCACCATTCGCACGGTGCTTCGGCAGAAACGGCTCAACGACATCCGGAAGGACCTGGTGAACAACCTCACCCATGAGCTCAAGACGCCCATCAGCACCATCGGCCTTGCTTGCGAGGCGCTGGCAGATCCTTCGATCCCGCGCACCGAAGAGCAGCTCCAGTCCTATACAGCCATGATCCGCGATGAGAACAAGCGTCTGGGCGCATTAGTGGAGAACGTACTGCAGAGCGCCATTGAGGACGATGGGCGCATGGTGATGAAGCTCGTTGACCTGGACCTGCACGCCGTGATCTCCGAGGTGGCTCGCAGCAGCGCCATGCAGGTGAGCCGGCGGGATGGGCGGATCGAGACCGATCTAGCCGCGGAGCTGCATCGTGTGAAAGCCGACCGCATCCACATGACCAACCTGCTCTACAACCTCATCGACAATGCCGTGAAATACTGCGACAAGGAGCCGCGCGTTCGCATCGCCACCAGCAGCAACGATGAAGGCATCACTGTGAGCGTGTCCGATAACGGCATCGGCGTGCCGGCCAGCGAGCAGCGCAAGATCTTCGACAGGCTCTATCGCGTGCCTACCGGCAACCTTCACAATGCCAAAGGCTTCGGCCTCGGGCTGAGTTACGTGAAGAGCGTGGTCGAGCGCCACCGGGGCCGCATCCGCTTGGAGAGCGCCGTGGGCAAAGGCAGCACATTCCATATTTTCATCCCGTTCCAAACATGACCCCGCACGCGCGATTGCTCGTCGTAGAGGACGACCCCAACCTGGGCAGTTTGCTCAGCACCTACCTGCAGGCCCGCGGCTTCGAGGCCGACCTGAAAGCCGATGGGAAACAGGGCGCCGCCGCATTCGGCAAAGGCAAGTACGACCTGATTCTTCTGGATGTGATGATGCCCTTAAAGGACGGATTCACGCTGGCCAAGGAGATCCGTGCGAAGGATCCGGAGGTGCCCATCATCTTCCTCACCGCGAAAAGCATGAAGCAGGATGTCGTGCTGGGCTTCCAGAGCGGCGCCGATGATTACATCACCAAGCCTTTCGGCATGGAGGAGCTCCTGCTGCGCATCAGCGCGGTGCTGCGCCGCACCAAGGGCGCGGAGCCGGCGCCCGAGGAGCCGGCGGTTTATGCGTTCAGCCATTCGGAGCTCGATCACCGCAAACAGATCCTGCGCACCCCTGCGGGCGAACGACGCCTCACCACCAAGGAGAACGAATTATTACGCCTCTTGTGCTTGCACCGGAACCAAGTGCTCGAGCGTTCCGTGGCCCTCAACAAGGTCTGGGGGAACGACAGCTATTTCAACGGCCGCAGCATGGACGTGTACATCGCCAAGCTGCGCAAGTACCTCAAGGAAGACCCGGCCACGGAGATCATCAATATACACGGCCAGGGCTTCCGCATGGTGGCGCCCGATCCGCAATGATCCATGCTCACCCGGTGTTGATGAGGGAAACACCCTCGTTATGCGCACCCAGCAGCATTCGCGGAGGACCGCCGCAGTTGGCTTCGGCCGTCGGTTCAGTATCGGATTGAGCATCGCATTGGCCTTCGTGCTCGTCGCCTTCGAGTGGAAGGCAGAGGCCAGTCCATTGGCAGCAGCGAGCGAATTGGCTCCGGAGCCTCCCACATCGGAGCCAGCACCTGTGCCTTGGTTGAGGCAGAAGAAGGATGAGCAGAAGGCCGCGAAGCCCCGGACCCGCAAGCAACCAGCAGGTCCGATAATCCCTGGTGAGGAGCCCGTAGCGCCGGAAAGCAAGGAAGCACCTGAAACAGGTCCGGCTGCGGAACCCGGTCCAATAGGCGATGATTCAACATCGGAGCGCGTGCCTTATGGTGATGAGCCGATTGAAACGCCCCCGGCGCCATGGAACGGTGTAGAGCAGCGGCCCTACTTCCGTAAATGCCTCGACTCTCGGAGGAGCAGCGTGGACGAATGCACCGAGCGCACCATCGAACTTCACCTGAAGCGGCATTTCGTGGTACCTGAAACGATGCGCCGTGAGGAGCGCACCACCGTCTCTATCGTGATTGATGCGGAGGGCCGCATCGCGCAAGTGGTCTGCGTGCCCAAGCCGAGCCCTGCGGTTTCTGCGGAGATCGAGCGAGTGATCCGGGCATTGCCGGAGATGAACCCGGCCACGCAGAACGGCAAGCCAGTGCCCGTGGTCTTCCAGTTGCCTTTCCGCGTTTCCCGCCTGTGATCGGTGCGCTCACGCCGGGCTGTTGTTAACCGGTTGCGGCATCGTGCTCAGCATACTCCGGGGCGCGGCTATCTTAGGCCCGCCGCAGGCAACAGTTGCTCGCGGTAGAACCAACAACCCAACGCATGAAGCACTTGTACCTTTTCGCGGCAGCTGCCCTCTTGAGCGCCGGAAGCGCCATGGCGCAGAACACCAAGCATCCCGATGGGATCAACCCTGAACTCCGCGGCCTGAAGGTCGAAGGGCGCGCCCTCCCTTGGGTGACTGCCCAGCGTGGCGGCGGCCCCGCCAACGATGAATGCGCTGGTGCCATCGTCATGACGGTGAACGGCGATTGCGTGCCTGTGGACGGCAACCTCGACGGCGCTACTGAGACCTTGGCGCCCGCCACCTGCAGCGGCTTCACCGCATCCGCCGCCAACGATGTGTGGTTCACCTTCACGGCCACTTCCACCTCGACCTTCATCAGCGTCACCGGTGCTTCCACGGGCACCGATCCGGATACCACGGGTGTTGATCCCGTGCTCCAGCTCTTCACAGGCGATTGCGGCAACCTCACGGCTGTGGGCTGCGTGGACGCCACCTTCCCGGCCGGCACCACCGAGACCGCACAGGCCACTACGGTGATCGGCACCACCTATTACTACCGCATCTACTACTGGCCCTACGGCGGTCCTCCGACCGATTACGGATTCACCACTTGCGTGTATTCCCCTGCCGCACCTTCCAATGACAACTGCGATGGAGCAGCTGCGCTGACCGTGGGCACCTTCTGCGGCCCGGTGAATTTCTCCGGTGATGGCGCAACGGAGAGCTTGCCCGGCGCGGTCTGCACGGGCTTCACAGGCAATGCGAACGACGATATCTGGTTCTCCTTCGTCGCCACGCAAACCACCATGACCATCGGGGCAACGGGAGCTCCCGGCGCTGGGGCAGCTTCTACCGTGTACGATGCGGTGGTGGAGGCCTTTGATGGTTGCGGCGGCACCTCGCTGGGTTGCATCGATGCCACGTTGAGCGCGGAGACCGAGACCCTGGAGCTCACAGGCCTCACGGTGGGCACTACCTATTACTTCCGCGTGTATCACTTCTTCACCGCAGCAGCCAACCCATACGTGGTTGCCGTGTGCGTGGTAGAAGGCGGCGGCATCAACATCAGCGTGCCCGAACTCGCTGCTGGTCAGGATTGGATGGTATTCCCGAATCCCGCCATCAACAGCGTTAGCCTGAGCTACGCTGGAGAGACGGGCGTGGGCAGCATTGAACTGTTCGACGTGGCCGGTCGCCAGGCACTCGTGCAGCGCGGCACGCTCACCAAGAACAGCACGCAACAGCTGAACGTAGAGGCTCTCGCGCCCGGCGCGTACACCGTTCGTGTAACGGTGAACGGCCAGCGCACCGAGCAGCGCTTGGTGATCGAGTAATCGGGACCGGATCCAATGAACGAAGGGCGCTCCATCGCGGGGCGCCCTTCGTCCATTCAGCGCAAGGGGTCAGAGGCAAGCTGTGCGCCCGCCATCCACCGGCAGGTTGATGCCGTTGATGCATGCGCCTGATGGCCCCGCAAGGAAGGCAACCGCAAAGGCGATCTCTTCGGGCCGAGCGAAACGACGGAGCGGTATCTCGGCGCGCATTTCCTCGGAAGCGTGCTCCTCGCTGATGCCCTGCTTGGAGGCCTTGTTTCGGATGATGGCCGTGAGGCGGTCGGTCTCCGTGGCACCGGGCAGGACGTTGTTCACCGTGATGCCGAAGGGCCCGAGCTCATTGGCCAACGTCTTGGCCCAATTGGCCACCGCTGCGCGAATGGTGTTGCTCACGCCCAGGTTATGCAACGGCTGCTTCACGCTGGTGCTGATGATGTTGATGATGCGGCCGTGCCCGCGCTGCTTCATGCCGGGCACCAAGGCGCGAGCAACGGTCTGGTAGGCGATCAGGTGCTGGCGGAAGGCGGCCTCGAAGGCAGCGGCGTCCGCCTCGTGCGCAGGTCCAGGAGCGGGTCCGCCGCTGTTATTCACGACGATATCAATCGGTGATTCGGCCGCGCGCGATGCGATCAGCGAGGCGAGGGTGTCCGTATCGCTCACATCCACGGCGATGGCGCGATGCGGGGAGCGCGTTGCAGGAAGTTCGTGCAGCAGGGCATCCAATCGGGCCTTGTCGCGGGCTACGGCGGTGATGCTAGCGCCCAGCCCGGCCAACACCCGTGCCGTTGCCCTTCCGATTCCTTGTGAAGCGCCCATCACCAGGGCATGTTGCCCATCGAGTCGGATATCCATAGTGGCAAAGGTGCGGCCCTGGTGCCAATCCTGCTCCGCGCTCAGCGCCCGGTTACTTTCGCCGCCAACACGACACGAGCATGTACGGCAAGCTGCAAGAGCATCTCCAGAAGGAATTGGCGGCCATTGAGCAGGCGGGCCTCTTCAAGCGCGAGCGCATCATCACCAGCGAGCAAGGCGCTGAGATCACCGTGAACGGCCGGACGGTGCTGAACTTCTGCGCCAACAACTATCTCGGGCTTTCCTCGCATCCAGAGGTGATCGCGGCTGCGCACGCTACCCTCGACGCCCACGGCTACGGCATGAGCAGCGTGCGATTCATCTGCGGCACGCAGGACATCCACAAGGAACTGGAAGCCAAGCTGGCCACCTTCCACGGCACCGAGGATACCATCCTGTACGCGGCCTGCTTCGATGCGAATGGCGGCGTGTTCGAACCGCTGCTCGGCGAGGACGACGCCATCATCAGCGATGGGCTCAACCACGCCAGCATCATCGACGGCGTTCGGCTGTGCAAGGCGAAGCGCTACCGATACGCCAACAACGATTTGGCCGACCTGGAGCAGCAGCTCAAGCAGGCCCGGGCCGATGGCGCCCGCCACATCATCATCGTCACCGACGGCGTCTTCAGCATGGATGGCATCGTGGCCGACCTTAAGGGGGTTTGCGACCTCGCGGACCGATACGAAGCACTGGTGATGGTGGACGAGTGCCATGCCGCAGGCTTCATCGGCAAAACAGGCCGCGGCAGCGTGGAGCATTGCGGCGTGATGGGCCGCGTGGACATCATCACCGGTACGCTGGGCAAGGCCCTCGGCGGTGCCATGGGCGGCTACACCACCGGCCGAAAGGAGATCATCGAGATGCTGCGGCAGCGTTCACGGCCCTACCTCTTCAGCAATTCACTGGCGCCATCCATCGTGGGGGCATCCATCAAGGTGATCGACCTGCTCAGCGCGAGCACTGAGTTGCGCGATCGCTTGGAGAAGAACGTGGACCGTTTCCGCAGCGGCATTGAGAAGCTCGGCTTCAAGACACGCGGCTCGGGTGCGGCCATCGTACCCGTGATGCTCGGCGATGCCAGGCTCAGCCAAGTGATGGCCGACAAGCTGCTCGAAGAGGGAATCTACGTGATCGGCTTCTACTTCCCGGTTGTGCCCAAGGATACCGCACGGATCCGCGTGCAGTTGAGCGCGGCGCACACCGATGCGCACATCGACCGGGCGCTTGCGGCATTCGCGAAGGTGGGCAAGGAGCTGGGCGTGATTGCCTAACGGATCATTGTTGATTCGATGAAGAGCGCAAGGCGGGACCTGATCCCGCTGCGTTCGAACTTTGGCGCGATCTTCGTCAACGAAATGCAAAATCCTTGAACATGCGCTTTTCAAGCTTTTCGATCGGCGCCTCAGTCGCGCTCCTGCTCTCCGGTGCTGTTGCATCCGCACAATCGTTCGATGTGGGCAGCAATGGAATCAATCTGGGCCTTGGCCTCGGTGGCGGCCGGTACTCCTACATCACGGGCGTCGGCAACTACCGGGTCTCACCGGCCTTTGTGCTTTCATACGATCGCGGAATCACCCAGCTCGGCCCCGGCGTGCTCGCCATTGGAGGCATGATCGCCAATCAAACGGTGAAGTATGAGTACAACTATTCTTCGATTGGGTACACCTACAACTACGACCGGCGCTGGTCGAATACTTTGATTGGCGCTCGAGGCACATGGCACTGGAATGACTGGCATGGCAACGACAAGCTCGATCTGTACGCAGGGGTATTCGCCGGTTATAACATCGGGACCTACCGTAACAAGTCGACCAGGACCGTGAATGGTGTAACAACTACCTGGGATGACGGGTATTCAGCCACCTCGAGTTACCTCAGAAGCGGTGTCTTCGCCGGCTGCCGCTACCTATTCACGCCGAAATTCGGCGTGTACGGGGAATTGGGCTACGGAATCGCCTACCTGAACGCCGGGGTCACCTTGGTGCTCTGATAGGGGCCTTGGCCCATTGAACACAACGGCCGCCCTATTCTGGGTGGCTGTTGCATTTCGTACCCGGCTGGTTCAGCCCCGGGGGTATTGATTGTGCTTGCATTTGCGCCAAGCCGCTATATTCGCAGCCCGTTTTCAGGGAAGTACCCTTTCAATCCGCAATCCCGTGGCATCCACGACCCACACCACCAGCATGGCCAACGAGGCCACCGTGCAGCAAGAATGGCTGCTGGTAGATGCTGAGAACGAAGTACTTGGACGCTTGGCCAGCAAGGTGGCCATGCTCGTCCGGGGCAAGCACAAGACCACCTTCACCCCGCATGTGAACTGCGGCGATCAGGTGATCGTGATCAACGCCGACAAGGTGCGCCTCACGGGCACCAAGATGGCTGACAAGGAATACCAGCGCTACAGCCTCTATCCCGGTGGACAGACCATCGAGACGGCCAAGAACCTGAAGGCCCGCAAGCCTGAGGCCTTGGTGGAGAACGCTGTGCGCGGCATGCTCCCCAAGAACCGCTTGGGCCGCCGCCTCTTCAACAACCTGCATGTGGTGGCAGGCGCCGCTCACAAGCACGATGCCCAGAAGCCCCGCACCTTCGACCTGAACACGATCAAGTAAGATGGCAACCATCAACAGCCTCGGTCGCCGCAAGACCAGCATCGCCCGCGTGATCCTCGCCGAAGGCAAGGGCACCATCACGGTGAATGGCCGCGACAGCAAGCAGTATTTCCCCATCCTGCTGCAGCAATACAAAGTGCAGCAGCCCTTCGCCCTCACCGAAACGGTTGGCAAGTATGATGTGACCGCCACCATCGACGGCGGCGGCATCACCGGCCAGGTGGAGGCCCTGCGCCTGGGCATTGCCCGCGCGCTGGTGAAGATCGACGCCGAGCACAAGCCCAAGCTCAAGGCGCTCGATCTCATGACGCGTGACCCACGCGAGGTGGAGCGCAAGAAATTCGGACGCAAGAAAGCGCGCAAGCGCTTCCAGTTCAGCAAGCGTTAAGGTCCCTGCGCTTGTTGGTCCCGGTCACGGGATTCAGCATCCAATTCGGGAGGACTCGGGTAAGACCGGCTACCATCCGAATGCCTGCACAACG
Source organism: Flavobacteriales bacterium (assembly GCA_016716605.1). Taxonomy (NCBI): domain Bacteria; kingdom Pseudomonadati; phylum Bacteroidota; class Flavobacteriia; order Flavobacteriales; species Flavobacteriales bacterium. Next base: position 480,158 of record JADJWA010000001.1, on the reverse strand, counting down.
GGAAAAAGGAAAGTGAAACCAAACAACAGGACAAGGACATGGCACGTGTAGAATTCGAGCGCCTGCTGGAGGCCGGCGCGCATTTCGGCCACCTGCGCCGGAAGTGGAACCCCAACATGGCCCCGTACATCTTCGGGGAGAAGAAGGGCATCCACATCATCGACCTCAACAAGACCAGCGCGAAGCTGGAGGAGGCCGCGAATGCGATGAAGAGCATCGCCCGCAGCGGTAAGAAGGTGCTCTTCGTGGCCACCAAGAAGCAGGCGAAGGACATCGTGGCTGACAAGGTGAAGCCCACCGGCATGCCTTTCGTGACGGAGCGGTGGAGCGGCGGCATGCTCACCAACTTCGCCACCATCCGGCGCACGATCAAGAAGATGGCCACCATCGATCGCATGAAGACCGATGGCACCTTCGAGAACATGAGCAAGCGCGAGCGCCTGCAGGTGATGCGCCAGCGCGAGAAGATGGAGAAGAACCTCGGCAGCGTGGTGGACCTCACCCGCCTGCCCAGCGCGCTGTTCATCGTCGATATCGTGAAGGAGCATATCGCCGTGGCCGAGGCCCGCAAGCTGAGCATCCCCACCTTCGCCATCGTGGACACCAACAGCGACCCAACGCTGGTGGACTTCCCGATCCCGGCCAACGACGACGCCACCAAGAGCATCGAGCTCATCACCGAGGTGATGATCCAGGCCATCAACGAGGGCATCGAGGAGCGCAAGAACGATAAGTCCGCTGTGGACGAGGGCGCAGAGGAGGACGGTGAGGGCGCCGAGAGCGGTGCCGCTGCTCCGGAACCAGCTGCAGCGGAAGAAGCCGCCCCAGCTGCTGAATCCGGGACCGACGCAACCGTCTCTTGAACCCTGGGGCAGGGAATTCCCGGCCGATACCAACCCAAACGGCCGCCGTTTAGGCCCTACCGGGATTACACCCCATCCTGACAAACAACCAACAATGAGCACCATGGCTATCACTGCCACCGACGTGAACAAGCTGCGCCAGATCACCGGCGCGGGCATGATGGATTGCAAGCAGGCCCTCACTGAGGCCAATGGCGATTTCGACGCAGCCATCGACATCCTGCGGAAGAAGGGCCAGAAAGTGGCCGCCAAACGCGCCGACCGCGACGCTACCGAAGGTCAGGTGATCGGCCTCACCAGTGCCGATGGCAAACGCGGCGTGCTGGTGTGCACCAATTGCGAGACCGATTTCGTGGCCAAGAACGCCGACTTCGCCGCAATGGCCAACCGAATCGCCAGCATCGCACTGGAGAAAGCCGCGGACAGCGTGGATGCGCTGAAGGCGATGGCGTACGACAGCAATGGCATGACCATCGCCGAGAAGCTCGTGGAGCAGACCGGGGTGATTGGCGAGAAGATCGAGGTGAGCGCCTGCCACCTGCTCTCCGCCGAGTTCGTATTCGCTTACAACCACCCGGGCAACAAGGTGGGCAGCCTCGTGGGCCTGAGCAAAGCCGGCTTCGAAGGCGTTGCGAAGGATGTGGCCATGCAAGTGGCGGCCATGGGTCCCATCGCACTCGACAAGGACAGCACCCCGCAGAGCGTGATCGACAAGGAGATCGAGATCGGCAAAGAGCTCGCGATCCAGGAAGGCAAGCCCGCCGACATGGCCGAGAAGATCGCCATGGGGCGCCTGAACAAGTTCTTCAAGGAGAGCACCCTGCTCGCACAGGAGTTCATCAAGGACAACAAGCTCAACGTGGAGCAGTACGTGAAGAGCGCCGACAAGGACCTCAAGGTCACCGGCTTCAAGCGGCACTCGCTCACGGTTTAGGCCTGCTGCTACTGGGTGGGAAGAAAGTCTTGGCGATTTCGCGCCGTGGCGCTTCTCGCTGCTCCGTGTTTGCATTTCGGGCTTGCTGCTGCGCCTAGTGGCTGCTTGCCATCGATCATGCTTCGGTGGCGAGCAACCCGATTAGCCCGCCTGCGGCCGGAGTGGTCACTCGAATAAGCTCCCCGGCTTCACGCTGGGCGCCCGGCCCAGGTGCTTGTACGCCCGCTCGGTGGCCTGCCTACCGCGCGGCGTGCGCTGCAGATAGCCTTCCATGATCAGGAACGGCTCGTATACCTCCTCGATGGTGCCCGCCTCTTCTCCCACGGCTGTGGCCACGGTATTCAAGCCCACCGGGCCACCGCTGAACTTGTCGATGATGGCGCCGAGGATGCGGTTGTCCATCTCATCGAGGCCGTGCGCATCAACACTCAGCGCTTTAAGCGCGTGCTGCGCGATGGCCAGGTCGATGGTGCCATCGCCTTGGATCTGGGCGAAGTCGCGTACGCGGCGCAGCAGCGCGTTGGCGATGCGCGGCGTGCCCCGGCTGCGGCGCGCGATCTCATCGGCGGCCTCGGGGATGATGGGCACGTGGAGCAGCCCTGCGCTGCGCTTCACGATCCCCCTCAAGGTGGCGCTGTCGTAGTAATCGAGGCGGCTGTTGATGCCGAAGCGTGCCCGCAGCGGCGCGGTGAGCAGGCCGCTCCGCGTGGTGGCGCCCACGAGCGTGAACGGGTTGAGCGCGATCTGCACCGTGCGCGCGTTCGGGCCAGCATCGATCACCAGGTCGATGCGGTAATCCTCCATGGCGCTGTACAGGTACTCCTCGATCACCGGCGTGAGCCGGTGGATCTCGTCGATGAAAAGCACATCGTGCGGTTCCAGGTTGGTGAGCAGCCCGGCGAGGTCGGCAGGCTTGTCGAGCACCGGCCCGCTGGTGATGCGGATGCCCACGCCCATCTCTTGTGCAATGATGTTGGCGAGCGTCGTCTTGCCCAGGCCAGGCGGACCATGCAGCAGCACATGGTCCAACGCTTCGCCGCGCTGCTTGGCCGCTTGCACGAATACCTTCAGGTTGTCGGTCACGGCCCTCTGCCCAGCGAATTCCTCGAAGCGGCGCGGTCGCAGCACTTGCTCCAGCTCCTTGTCGGAGGCGGAGCGCTGCTCGTTGCGGACATCGAACCCGTCACTCATGGCGCCGAAGGTAGCGGTGCTCATTCCTGCGCGCCACGCACATCGCGCCACATGTCGCCAAGGAAGACGCGCAGGCCGAATAGGTACACCGGTGCGGTGAGCCGTTCGCCCAGGTCATCGCCGGTCTGGATCACCAGCCGGAAGCCCCAGCCCGCACCAAGGGCGAAGTAGCGCAGGAAACGATACTGGATGGTCATGGCCGGCTCGTACAGGATCAGCCCTGACCGGGCGATGGTGCGGCGCTTCCCCTCGGCATCTCGATAGCTCAGCGAGCCGGCGCCGAAGCCAAGCTGCACGGGAATGCGGGCTTCCCAATGGCCGCGCCGAAAAAAGGCGTAGTCCGCATAGGGAGCCACGTAGCCCATGCGCAGCAATCCGCTTTCCGTGCGCCCATCCACCTGCGCATCGCGTGCCTCGGAGGGGAAGAGCATGGAGTAGCCAAGGCCGTATTGGAATCTCTTCGCATGGTCAACTCCGACTTTAAACCCTAGGAAGCGCACGCTCCGGTTGCTGATGAAGCCTCCGCGCACATCGAGCCGTGCCACGATCCGCCCGGGTTCTTGCAGGAAATGGCCGACGCTGTCGAGTAATTGCCCCTGCGCGCTATGTGAAGCGAGGAGCAGGAGGAACAGCAGATTACGCGTGGACATGGAGCCGCCCAAAGGTGCGCCAACCGCGAAGTCCTCGCCGCCCCGTGCCCCAGCCTTTCTTTGCACGATGCCTTCTGGATTGGTCCTTCGAAGCACCGGCAGCCGCTATCTCGTGCGCGCCGATGATGGCAGCCGTCATGAGTGCGTTGCGCGCGGACAGTTGCGCATCAAAGAGTGGAAGAGCACCAATCCCGTGGCGGTGGGCGATCGCGTCACCTTCGAGCCACAGCGCGATCCTGAGCATCCGGGCAGCATCATCGACCTGCACGACCGGCGCAACTACCTCGTGCGCCGTAGCGTGAACCTGAGCCATCACAAGCATGTGATTGCCGCAAACCTCGACCAAGCGCTGCTCATGGTGGCGGTGGCCAGGCCGCGCACGAGCTTCGGTTTCATCGATCGCTTCCTCGTCACCGCGGAGACCTATGAGGTGCCCACTGTCATCGTGTTCAACAAGGTGGACGACTTGCAGGGTGAGGAGGAGCTCGACCTACTCGCCGAGTACCAAGAGGTTTATGAAGGTGTCGGGTACCGCACCATCATCACATCGGCCGTCGATGGCACGGGCATCGATGAGGTGAAGGGGCTGCTCGCCGGCAAAGTCACGCTCATCAGCGGGCACAGTGGAGTGGGCAAGAGCACCTTGATCAACGCCATCGACCCCAGTCTCGACCTCTTCACCCTCGAGGTGAGCGCGGCCAGCGGCAAGGGCGTGCATACCACCACGTATGCGGAGATGTTCGAGCTGCATAGTGGAGGTTGGGCTGGCGCTCTTGGCCAAAGCTCCTTGGATGGTCACGGTGAGCCACTTGCCACAGTCCCTCAACCCGCCTTCATTATCGATACGCCCGGCATCAAGGGCTTCGGCCTGGTTGATCTGGAAGAGCACCACATCGGAGATCAATTCCCCGAGATGTTCAAGCGCAAGGGCGACTGCCGCTTCAATGATTGCATGCACAGGGAGGAGCCGGGCTGCGCGGTGCGGAAAGCGGTTGAAGAAGGGGCCATCGCACCCAGCCGCTATCGTAGCTACCTTGACATGCTCGAAGGCGTGGATGATGAGAGCGCCTATCGCCAGGACTGAACAACGCTTTTGCCATGAATGCATCCTTGAACCCTTGGCTCTTGCTGTCGGCAGCCGTTCCGTTATCTGCGCTGATGGCCTGCTCCGGCCAGAAGCCTGTTGCGTCAGGCGTGGATCATGAAGCCTTGCTCGCGCAGCAGGGAACCGATGCCGTCCTCTGGCAGCATGCTTCGGCCGAGGCGCATTGGCTATATCTCCAAGGCTATGAGTTCGCGACGAGCAGATTGGAGGCAAGGCTCGAGGCCATTGATCATGAGAAGCAGATGGTGGACAGCAGGGAATGGGACAAGCGCCCCTTGGCTGTCATCGTTGATATCGACGAGACCGTGCTCGACAATAGTCCTTATCAGGTGAGCGCGATCAAGCATGATCGGACCTTCGATCAATCCGCGTGGCGCGAGTGGACGGATAAAGCCGCCGCCAAAGCGAGCCCGGGAGCACTCAGGTTCTTGCAGTTCGCGAAGTCAGCCGGATGCGAGGTCTTCTACATCACCAACCGCGACATCCGCGAGAAGGCCAGTACGCTGAAGAACCTGAGCGATCTGGGCTTCCCTGATGCGGATGAGAAGCATCTGCTGCTCATGGAGGGCACCAGTGACAAGAGCGAGCGCCGGGAGCGGTTACGCGCCACCCATCAGGTGCTGCTGCTCGTTGGCGATCAGCTGCGCGATTTCGATGAGCGATTCAAGGACCGCAGCGTGAACAACGGATTGGATCAGCTGAAGGATCTGCACGACAGCCTCTCGCAGTACTTCATCCTGATGCCAAACCCCATGTACGGCACCTGGCGCGACGCCATCCACGGCAGGGGCACCGATGCTGAGAAGCATGCGCGGATGAAGGCATGGTTCGAGCAGAACGGCTATTGAGATGCGCGCCGTGATCCAACGCGTGAGCGGCGCGAGCGTGCGCATCGATGGGCGCGAGCATGCCCGGATCGCCGCAGGCTTGCTCGTGCTGCTCGGGATCGAGGCCGGCGATTCAGAGGCGGACCTGGAATGGCTGTGCGGCAAGGTCATCCGGATGCGGCTCTTCCCGGATGCCGATGGCGTAATGAACTTCGACATCACCCAGGCGCACGGCGAGTTGCTCGTGGTGAGCCAGTTCACCCTGCACGCCAGCACGGCCAAAGGCAATCGGCCGAGCTACATCCGTGCGGCGCGGCCTGATGAAGCAATGTCGCTGTACCTGCGTGCCAAACAGCGCCTGGCTGAAATGCTGGGCCGACGCGTGCAGAGCGGTGAGTTCGGCGCCATGATGGAAGTGGGCCTCATGAATGACGGGCCGGTGACCATCATCATCGATAGCAGGTTGAAGGAATAGCGCTCAGCGTTCAATCGCCACGCGGACCGCGGTTGAGTGATCTCCGGCGATTCGGAGCTGGTACACGCCAGGGGGCGCACCGAGCGGGTCGACCATGGCCCGATCGGGATCCCCGCGCACCAAGGAAATGGGCACTTCGCGCCCCATGGCATCGAAGAGCTGAACAAGGTGGTCAGCGCTGACTCCGGTAACAGCGAAAGGCCCGGTAGCTGGATTCGGTGACACACGGGCGCTCGGGCTGAAACGCACCGACCTCACCTGCGACAGGGTCTCGCTGCCATCGAGGTCAAGCATGCGTAAGCGGTAATACGAATTACCCAGGATCGGCGCCCGGTCCTCCAGCTTGTATAGGATCGGACTGTTCGATGTGCCCGCTGCGGGCATGGTCGATAGCTCGCTCCAAGCTTCGCCGTCGCTTGAGCGCTCAACGATGAAGCGCGAGGAGTTCGATTCATTCGCTGTTACCCATTCGAGTGCCACGGTGTTGGCTTGCGCGTGCGCATCGAAGAGCAGCATCTCTACCGGCAGCGTCGAGCAGCTCACAACGGCTGTCCCGCCGAACTGCAAGGGAACGTTGGTGGTCACTGAGCTCCAGTTGCTGAAGCAGATGAGCCATTGCGTCTGTGATGCCACGTTCAGGGGCGGCTCGAAGTTCGAGGGGTCGCCACCGGCGGGCGGTGGAGCGGCGAGTCCGGTGCCGCCGAAGGACACACCATTCCAATTGCAGCGCACAGGTGCCACCTGATTGGCCGCCACTTGCGTGCATGTGCCGATCCCATAAGGGTACATGATCCAATCATAGAAGCCGGATTGCGTGCCTAGTCCTCCGAAGGTGAACGTGAGCGAACCGCCCGTGAGCACATTCACCACCATCCAGGTGCTGTTGAGCTCGCCCGCGCGCAAGCAGCCCCAATTGTCGCTTCCCCAAGGGCTGGGAACTCCATCAACGAGGTAATCGGGATTCCCGAGCGATCCGAGTGGCGGTATCTCGTAGGTGTTCCCATACCCATTGGGGTCGATCTGGAAGTTGATGTTGGTGCAAATGTTCACCGCCTGGTTGCAATCACTGGCCACCGTCGGAGGGGGGACATTCGAGGTGGTGATGCTGAAGGTTCCCGGGCACGGGCTCGGAGGAGAAGGCCAAGTGTCGAACAAGATCCAGTACTGCACGCCAGCCGTGAGGGTCAACGTGAGCGATTGGCTGGCGGCGCTGCCGCTCACCGAACCTTGGCACAAACCGCCAGCGGTCGGGCAATTCGCGCTGAACACCCAGATGCTGCTCCAGGATTGACCGGTATAGTTGATCACGTAGCTGCCCGTGGTGGTTGGCGTCACGGTATACAGCGCTTCATTGCCGCCGAGGTAGAGCGTGCTGGCCGTTCCGCAGAAACTGGTCATGTTGGCAGCGGTGATCAGGTTCGATCCGTGGCAGGCCACCGGCTGTCCGGTAACCGGCAGGCTCGGGATGTTCACGGCAGTGCAGGAGCCGGGCGGCGGAGTCCCCGTGCATGAAGTGCAGGTGATGGTCGTGGTGCAGCAATTGGTCGCGGTGCCGCACGCGGCGCTGGTATTGTAATGGATGTAGTATGTGCCGGCCACAGTGGCCGTGAAGGTGAGAGCCGAGCTGCCTTGGGAGATTACCGGCCCGTTGAAAAGGCCCTGCCGCACGGTGATATAGCCGCCGCATGAGTTCGAGACGGTATAAGTGGCGCCAGCCGCCACCCCGGTGATCGTGTTGTACTCGGTTTGGTAGGTGCAGGTGCTGATCGTCACCGGCGTGTTGTTGGTTGGAGCGGCAACGGTGCCGAACGCCACCGAATTGAGGCAACCGCTGGCGCCTCCTCCGCACGAGGTGCAGGTGATGGTCGTGGTGCAGCAGCTGGTAGCCGTACCGCACGCGGCGTTGGTGTTGAAATGCAGGTAATAGGTCCCGCTCACGGGTGCGGTGAAGGTGACCGGTGAATTCCCATTGGCCACAACGGTCCCATTGTAGGTATTGCGGCGCACGGTGATGTAGCCGCCGCAGGAGCTCGTGACCGTGTATGTGGAGCCTGCCAGGATGCCATTGACCGTGTTGTATTCCGTTTGGAACGTGCAGGTGCTGATCGTGAGCGGTGTGCTGTTCGTTGGGGCGGTCACCGTGCCGAACGCAGTGAGGTTGGTGCATTGCCCGAAGGACCACGAGGCCGCTTGCACGCTGAACGCAACAAGCATGGCACCGAAACGGATCCGGCGCGCATGAATGCTATGCAGCCTGTGCTGCCTCATCGGTCAATTGGAGCCGGGTCGCCGCAATCATCGGCGTTCACATGGCGGAATGGGGTTTCGCGAACGGCGTTGCGGCCGTAGCAGCGGATCTGCACGCCCAATGGCGCGAGCAACGCATTGATCTGGTTCTTGTTGATCGTGGCATTCTCGGCCACATGCAGCATCATGTTGCGCGTGCGGAGGTCGAAGCGCGCCATCAGCACATCAGGTTGCTGCTCCAGGAGCAGGCTCGCCGTCCGGGCGTGCTGGGCATCCTGCAATCCATCAACCGCGGCCTGAACAAGGTCCTGCGCTGCGGAGCGGCCGGCTGGCCCAAGCAGCAGCAGCCCGAAGGCAAGGAGCCGCAGCGCCGGATTCACGGCAAGCCACACACCTTTGTTGAAAAATCGGCCGGTCATGGAAAGCGAAGCTAGGGTTTCCGAGTTAAGAAGCAAGCCCCCTGTAAGATGGCTGGCGGCTGAGGTGGATGCTTGGATCGCTGCCCACGGGGTGCGCTACTTCAGCCCGCTTACCAACATGGCCATGCTCGCCGAAGAGGTGGGGGAGGTGGCCCGCATCATGGCCCGCCGGTACGGTGAGCAAAGCGAGAAGGAGAGCGACCAGGGCAAGGACCTCGGGGAGGAGCTGGCCGATGTGCTCTTCGTGGTGCTCTGTTTGGCCAATCAGACGGGAACGGACCTGCAAGCAGCCTGGGAGCGGCGCATGCAGGCAAAGGCCGAACGAGATGCCGGGCGCCACGGATCCAATCCGAAGCTCCGCTGATCCGTGGCACGGTGCTCGCCGAAGGCGGCGCCCTACTTTCACGCCCCACGCAAAAGACCAATGATGAATCGATCCTTGACCGGCCTGCTCATGGCCGCGCTGATGCTGCCGGCCGCGGCGATCGCCCAGACCAAGCCCGAAGACAAGGTGAAGGTGCGCGTGCGCCTGGCACCGGAGAAGAAGCCGGCCGTGGTGATGACCCCCTACGCCATTTTCCGCAGCAGCCCTACGGCCGTGATGGTGATGCAGAGCCCGGAATTCGATGCGCGGAGCCATGTCAAGAAGGGCCCCAGCATCGACGTGTACGATTATGAGAAGCTCATCCATGAGCGCAGCATGGAACCGGCCATGAAGCGCATGGGCCAGGAGCAGCTCTTCCTCGATGACCTCGTGTGGTACAATGGCAAGCCGATGATGATCGCGCGCAACCGCCGCGACGAGGATGTGTCGCTCTTCTACCAGCACCTCGACCCGCACCTCACCAAGCCGCCTCCCTCCTTCGACCCCATCTGTTCCTTCCCCGTGCAGGCCAAGGTGTTCAGCACCACCGTCGTGAAGCCCGGCACCCTCACGCGCGATCGATTCCGCACGGCGGTGGCGCGCGATTCGAGCCACATGGTCATCTACGGCCCGCACATGGTCGATCCAGATGGCAACGCCTTCCGCCTGCTCGTAGCCGTTGACCGGCAGATGAATGCCATCTGGCAGCATGTGCTGCGCATCGATTCCAAGGCCGAGCGCACCGAGGTGGTCGATGCTGCGATCGATGCGAAGGGCACGGGCTACCTGCTCCTGCGCAGCCGGGCCAAGGGAAGGCCGTACGCTGGCGGCAGCTTCACCTACGAGACCACGCTCTATCAGTTCAACAAGGACGACATCGCGCCCATGCCGCTCTCCCTTCCTGAAGGAGCGGTGCCTACCGGTGGCATCCTTCGCGACTTCGGACAGGGCATCGTGTGGGCGGGCATCTATGCCACCAGCGGTGAAGGCAGCGGCAAGCTCGAGGGCAATTTCATCGCCACGATGGAGCCTGATAGCACCGGTAACCTGCCCGCGCGCTGGCTGCCCTTCACCGGCGAGCCGCTCAGCGACGAGGAGATATCCGAGCGCAACGAAGCGAGCGAAGTGGCGGAGGACGATGATGATGAGGAAGGGAAGAAGAAGAAGTCGGAGAAGCGCCTCGATTGGGTCACCGACGTGGTTGACCTGCTCGAGCGCGGCGATGGCGGCTGGTACATCGTGAATGAAGTGGGCTTCACGGTATCGCGCATCGACGGCGAGACGCGCCGCGCGCGCCGCACATATTATCACGGCCCGGTGCTGGCCCGCAGCCTCGACAAGGAGTGGAACCAGCAATGGAGCACGCTGTACCGGCGCTGGGCCATCACCGGCAGCGCGGTCACCGGCAGGCTCCTGGCCACAGTGTTCGACAAGCAGCTCTACCTCTTCCTCATCGACAGCGATGAATTGGCGGAGCAGCGCAAGCTCAAGGAGCGCATCAGCCCGAAGGATCCCGGCAAGCCCAATTCCGTCTATGCCTACTTCGACGACAAGGGGGGCTTCCGCACCAAGGCCATCCTCAAAGGCGATGTCGCCCGGGACTTCATCGGCGGCTGGGACCTGGTGCGCACCGGCAAGGACCAGTACGTGGCCTTCGGCGCCGACGCCATGGGTGTCGCGCGCTACCTGCCCGTGCGCATCGACCTCACCAAGGATGTGAGGAAGTGATCAGCGCGGCTGCGCATTGATGCCCGCCAGGATGCGCGCTGTCGCGCCCACGCGCTCGCGAACGTAACCGAGCGCCGCGAGCGATGCGGCCTCGCGGGCGTTGCGATCGCGCAGCAGGCCTTCCAGCAGCTCGCGCAATCCACCCGCGTCGCGCACCTCGAAGCCGCCGCCCGCATCGATCAATCCGCGCGCCTCGGTGAATTTGCGGTGCCTGGGCCCGAAGATCACCGGCCTCCCCCAAGCCGCAGCCTCGAGGATGCTGTGGATGCCATCGCCGAAGCCGCCGCCCACATAAGCGATGTCGGCATGCTGGTACAGACGTGCCAGGATCCCCATGCGATCGACCAGCAGCGTGCGCGCGAAGAGCGGGTCCTCATCCGGTGGCGCGGTGAGCGGAAGATCCGCCGAAGCACCATGGAGCAGCGAATCCAGCTCGCTCCATCGCACCACGGGTGGCTGCATGCGCTGCTCAATGCTGTCCAAGGCCGAAGGCGAGGGCTCATGCGGCACGATCAGCAGCCGCGGTGCCTTGGGCATGGCGCGCAGCGCATCGGCGATCATTGCCTCATCGGCCGGCCAGGTGCTGCCGGCGATCAGCACCGGCGCATCCATGGCGCGGTGGTAGGCTTGCCCAATGGGCAGCCGGGCGCCCTCGCGCGCGATCGCATCCACCCGATCGAAGCGCGTATCACCGCTGACGGTGACGTTGCCGATCCCAATGCGGTCGAGCAAGGCCCGCGAGCGATCATCCTGTACGAATAGGCGGGTGAAGCAGCGCAGCATGCTGCGCTGCGCTCCGCCGTACCAACGGAAGAAGGCCTGCTCAGGCCGGAAGATCCCGGAGATCAAAAAAGCGGGGATCGATCTTGCCTGCAAGCCCTTGAGCCAGCTTGGCCAGAACTCGTACTTCACCCAGAGCACCACGCTCGGCTTCACCGATGCGATGAACCGTTCCGCATTCTGGCGGCCATCCGCCGGGAGGTATTCCACAAGCGTGGCCCATGGCAGATCCTTCCGGGCCTCATAGCCGCTCGGGCTGAAAAAGGTGATCAGCACAGGTGCGCCGGGCCGTTCGCGCCTCAAGGCCTCCAGCACCGGCAGGCCCTGCTCGAATTCGCCCACGCTGGCGCAGTGCATCCAGATGCAGCCCTGCAGGGCATCGCGCTTCTCAGAAAGGCGGTCCCAGAGGCCCTTGCGGCCAGTGACCCAAGCCTTCGCCTTCGGCGAGAAGGGCGCCGCCGCGCGGATCGCGAGATGGTAGAGCACGGCGCCGAGGCGGAGGAGCGTGGCCATTCAGTACCGGAACTTCTCGTCGGGCTTGCGGTGGATCGGCAGGCTCAGCCCGGCGCGGATCCCGGTGAGCAGGTCGAAGCGATCGCCGCTGTTGTACCGCTCCGTATCGAAATTGAATGCCCGCAACGGCTGCGTGAACCCAGCCATGACCTCCAGGCCAATGTGGTAGTTCACGAATCGGCGCTTGCCATAGTGCTGGTAGCCCGCGTAGCTGAGCACCGCTGGGCCTGCTGTCAGGCGGTCGTAGCCTTCGAGGTATTCGCCTTCGAGCTGCGGCACCACGTTCTTCTGCGTCTGCACGCGCACCTTGTGGCGCATATAGCCCCCGCCCATCTTCAGCACCAGCCCGCTGTTAGGGTTGGGGCCGATCACGGGGATCAGTCTCCCTGCAACGCCGAAAAGCGCCCATCCGCGTTGCAGCAGGAACACATCGGCCATGATGCCATCCTGATCCACCACCTGCCCGGCGCTGTTGATCAGGTTGCGCAGCATGCCAGGCTCAATCACCTTGTTGCCGAAGAGGAAACCGGCCTCCACGCCGAGGAGCCATTGCTTCTCGCCTTTGCGCCAGATGCCGACCCCCAGGTTGCTGTTATCGCGGAAGCGCAGTGCCAGATCGCCGCCTGGCCATTGGTGCGCGTAGCCCACCTGCACGCTCACCAACGGGATCGGCTCCTTCTGGATGCTCTTCAGCTCCTGCGCACAGGCCGCCACCGGGACGAGCAGGAAAGGGAGCAGGTTGATGCGCATTCGGACGTGCTGATGGCAGCGCGGCGAAAGTAGCGCGGGGCGCGGGCGGGGGCGCGTCCGCGCGGCACAGGGTGCGCAGCAGCCACGTTCTATCTTCGGCGCCGCTTTCACCGAATCCATTGCGCATGCAGACCTCGACCCCGATGAAGCCCATCCAGATGGTGGACCTGGTGAGCCAGTACCACGCCATCAAGGATGAGGTGGATGCAGCCATGATCCGCGTGATGGAGAGCGCGATCTTCATCAATGGTCCTGATGTGAAGGACCTGGAGAGGGAGCTATCCGCCTACCTCAGCGTGAAGCACAGCATCGGCTGCGCCAACGGCACCGATGCCCTGCAGATCGCCATGATGGCGCTGGGCCTGCAGCCCGGTGATGAGGTGATAACGGCCTCCTTCACCTTCGTGGCCACCGTGGAGGTGATCGGCCTGCTGGGACTCACGCCCGTGTTCGCCGATGTGCAACCGGGAACCTTCAACATCGACCCTGACGACATCAAGCGCAAGATCACACCGAGGACGAAGGCCATTGTGCCCGTGCACCTTTTTGGGCAAAGCGCCGACATGGAGCCGATCATGGCCATCGCCCAGGAGCACGGCCTCTTCGTGATCGAGGACAATTGCCAAACGATCGGCAGCGACTACACCTTCTCCGACGGAACGAGGAAGAAGGCCGGCACCATCGGCCACATCGGCACCACCAGCTTCTTCCCCAGCAAGAACCTGGGCTGCTACGGCGATGGCGGGGCCATCTTCACCAACGACGATGAGCTGGCGAAGAGGATCCGACGCGTGTGCAATCATGGCAGCGATGTGCGCTACTACCACGAAGTGGTGGGCGTGAACAGCCGCTTGGACAGCATGCAGGCCGCCGTCTTGAGGATCAAGCTGCGTCGGCTGGATGCCTATGCAGCGGCGCGCAACCGCGCGGCCTCCGCATACGATGCAGCGTTCTCGAGCATCCCCGGACTCAGCATCCCCGAGCGGAGCAAGAGCAGTTCCCATGTGTTCCACCAATACACGCTGAAGGTGGCTGGTGGTAAGCGGGACGCGCTGAAGGAACACCTCGAGAAGCACAGCGTGCCGGCCATGATCTACTACCCTGTACCCTGCCACCTGCAGAACGCGTACAAGACCGCCCGCTTCGCGGAAGGATCATTGCCCGTGACCGAATCCATCACCCACGAAGTGCTCTCACTGCCTATGAGCACCGAGCTCGACGAGCAGCAACTGGCGCACATCACTTCCTCCGTAAGGAGCTTCTTCAACTAACACCAATCGATCGCGCCTGTACGGGCGCGAAATTTCGCGCCCCAACATGAACATCGCAGTAGTAGGAACAGGATACGTAGGCCTTGTGACAGGAACCTGCTTCGCCGAGACCGGCAACCACGTGATCTGCGTGGACATCGACGCGAACAAGGTGCAGATGATGAAGGATGGCAAAGTGCCCATCTACGAGCCGCATCTCGATGTGCTCTTCGAGCGCAACATCCGTCAGGGCCGACTGCATTTCACCACCGACCTGGCCAGCGCCATCAAGGACGCGCAGATCATCTTCCTCGCGTTACCGACGCCGCCCGGCGAAGACGGCAGCGCCGACCTGAAGTACGTACTGGGCGTGGCCGATGACCTGGGCAAGATCATCACCGATTATAAGGTGATCGTGGACAAGAGCACCGTGCCCGTGGGCACTTCAGAGAAGGTGCATGCCGCCCTGGCCAAGCACGCCAAAGCGGACCTGTTCGACGTGGTGAGCAATCCGGAGTTCCTGCGTGAAGGCTTCGCCGTGGATGACTTCCTGAAGCCTGATCGCGTTGTGGTAGGCACCAGCAGTCCTCGTGCGCAGAAAGTGATGGAGGACCTCTACAAGCCCTTCGTGCGACAAGGGAATCCGATCATCTTCATGGATGAGCGCAGCGCGGAATTGACCAAGTACGCCGCCAACGCCTTCCTCGCCACCAAGATCACGTTCATGAACGAGATCGCGAACTTCTGCGAGCGCGTGGGCGCCGACGTGGACAAGGTGCGCATCGGCATCGGCACCGACAGCCGCATCGGCAAGCGCTTCCTCTTCCCCGGCATCGGCTACGGCGGCAGCTGCTTCCCCAAGGACGTGCAGGCGCTGGCCAAGAGCGGCAACGATGCCGGCTATGAGTTCCAGATCATCAAGGCCGTGATGGAGGTGAATGAGGACCAGAAGACCTCGATCATCCCCAAGATCAAGAAGCACTTCGGCGACCTCACCGGCAAGCACTTCGCGCTGTGGGGCCTTGCCTTCAAGCCCGATACCGACGACATCCGCGAGGCACCCGCCTTGTACGTGATCGATGAGCTGGTAGCCGCTGGCGCTACCGTCACCGCATTCGATCCGGAGGCCATGCCCAACGTGAAGAAGCTGATGGGCGAGAAGATGGGCTTCGCGAAGGATGAGTACGAAGCGCTCCAGGGCGCGGACGCGCTGATCATCGCCACGGAGTGGGCCTTGTTCCGCACGCCTGATTTCAAGCGCGTGGCGGAGCTGCTCAGGGAGAAGGTGGTCTTCGACGGTCGCAACCTCTACGACTTGGATGAGATGCAGAAGCTCGGATTCACCTACGTGAGCGTGGGTCGTCAGACCGTGAACGTGCGCGCGAAGGCTAACGCCTGAACCATGACGAAAGCGAAGGAGCGAGTCCTCATCACCGGTGCTGCCGGTTTCCTCGGCTCGCACCTCTGCGACCGCTTCCTGAAGGAGGGCTACCACGTGGTCGGGATGGATAACCTGATCACCGGACGGCTGAAGAACATCGAGCACCTCTTCAAGCGCGAGGACTTCGAATTCTACAACCACGATGTCTCCAAGTTCGTGCATGTGCCTGGTGAGCTGAAGTACATCCTGCACTTCGCTTCACCGGCCTCGCCGATCGATTACCTGAAGATCCCGATCCAGACCTTGAAGGTGAGTTCGCTGGGCACGCACAATCTGCTCGGCCTTGCCAAGGCGAAGGGCGCGCGCATCCTCGTGGCCAGCACCAGCGAGGTGTACGGCGATCCGCAAGTGCATCCGCAGACCGAGGACTATTGGGGCCACGTGAATCCCATCGGTCCGCGCGGCGTGTACGATGAAGCCAAGCGATTCCAAGAGGCCATCACCATGGCCTACCACACCTACCACGGCCTCGAGACGCGCATCGTGCGCATCTTCAACACGTATGGCCCGCGCATGCGGCTGAACGATGGCCGGGTGCTGCCCGCCTTCATCGGCCAGGCCTTACGCGGCGAGGACCTCACCGTATTCGGCGATGGCTCGCAGACGCGCAGCTTCTGCTACGTGGACGATCTGGTGGAAGGCATCTACCGACTGCTCTTGAGCGACTACGCAGGCCCGGTGAATGTGGGCAACCCCAGCGAGATCACCATCGCGCAGTTCGCCGAGGAGATCATCAAACTCACCGGCACCACGCAGAAGGTGGTGTACAAGCCCTTGCCACAGGACGATCCCATGCAGCGACAGCCAGACATCACGCTGGCGAGGAAGCTGCTCGGCTGGGAACCGAAGGTGGCGCGCGCCGAGGGCCTGAAGATCACCTACGACTACTTCAAGTCTTTGACGAAGGAAGAGCTGAACGAAAAGGAGCATTTCAGCTTCGAGGGGTATGTGAGGAAGTAGGGCTACTGCTTGACCCAGCGCAGCACCTGCCTTCTGCCATCGCCGGAAGTGATGGAAACGAAGTAGGTGCCAATCTCCCAAGTCGAAGTTTCGGTGGGTGCGTTCTCGGGGAGGTTGGCTTGCGAATGCACCATCCGCCCGAGCGGGTCGCGCACTTCAACGGAGGCAGAAGCCGAAATGCCGATGATCGAAAACTGGACGGCGCCGGGGTTTGGCGCGAGCGAGATTGCAGTTTGCATGGAGCGACTAGCGGCCCCCAGCGCAATATCGCAAGTGATACCGCTTCCCGTGGTGACCTGCCAATCTGAATAATGCTGCAAACGAAAGAATGAAGGATCCATCGGCCCATAGCAATCGTAACCGTAATGGGGGAATTTCCTTGGAAGCCCGCCAATTCGTTCGATGATGGCCAAGGTATCCGACCCGAAAGGCTGCCCATTGCCCCATGTTGAGACTCCGGCTGAATCCAAATAGGCCAGGCTCCATGTCCGAAGGTTCTCTCCCCCAATCACCATGTGACCGGTGTCCTGTATCTCGAGCATGCCGAAGTAGCCGCACGTCATAGGCTGCGTGGTCGGGGGCCACCAGCGATCGCCAGGCACACCCAGGTAGTACAGAGTATCCCACGGCGAGCCTCCAGCAACGTTGTGCTTGTAATAAACTACATCCCCTTGAAGGCTAACCCAATCCCTAAAGCCCCAGATGTCGCTCACACAGCTAGTATCCACCCCGCCTCCGGAGACATAGTTCAGATAGCAGATGCGTCGGGTGCACTGCTGGGCCAGCAAGCCATCAATCATGGTGTCGCCGGTGTACATGTAGATGTCGAGATAAGGGCTTAAATGAAGCTGCTCATAGACCCAGCAGGCGCCGGGGGCCCAGAAACCTTGTGCCAGAACACCGCCACCTTGAACAGAAAGCAGAAAAAGGAGAAGCGTCTTCTTCACTGTTTGACCCATTTGATGTTCCGCTGCTCGCCAGAGGCTGGGGCCAAGCTGATGATGTAGGTGCCTTGCGGCCAATGCTCCGTCCTGACCCGTGCAGCCGGAGCCAAGCGCGATTCAGAGTGCACGATCCTCCCAAGTGCATCGCGGACGGCGATGGTGATGGGCGTGATGTTGTCAAGGATAAAGTGATCGCCGCCGGGGTTGGGGTGAGCAATCATCGGAGCGGATGTTGAATCATCAGGCAAGGACGTGGTGATGTCGCAACCGGATCCGGATGGGAAGGAAATCTCGTTATCAGAGTAGTGAATCAGTTGAATGATTTCCGGGTCGAACCATGGGTCTTCCAGACAACTGGTGAATAGTGGCCTCCTTGGTCGAGAGCCAATACGGGCGATCACGTTCAGCGAGTCTCCCGGGATGAACATCGGTTCGAGCCAAGGCAGGCCATCCATATTGAGGTACGCGAGTTCCCAAGAGTCGAGATCCACACCGTCAATGGTCGTTGTGCCTACGGACTGTATCTCCAGCATGCCACGCGGTGGACAGGAAGTGTCGGCGTACATCGGCCACCAACGATCTCCCACATCGCCTAGGACATAGAGCGTATCCCAATCGTTCCAGAATGGATAGGGTGGGAATGGCCAAGTGTTTCTGTGCAGGACGACATTGTCCTGCCAAGTGACGTACTCCTTGCTGATGTAGGTGTTGGTCGGTCCATTGGGTATATGTTCTACCAGCGTGTAGAGCGCCACCTGTGCTTGCATCCCATCCACCACGGTATCGTTAGTGTACTGGTAGTGATGGTCGCGAAGGACCCCTATGGCGTCGCCTTGGTAAAGCCAGCAAGCCCCAGGTGCCCACCATTGCTGCGCCATCCCTCCCAGGCTCGAAGCAGCAGCTAGCACCAGCGTCAAAGTTCCTCTCATGTCCAAGGCGTTGGGACCGTGAATCTACCTCTCAGACGTCCCTTTCACCCCTTGGCTGCCGCCCCTTTCCCATGCCCCTGCCTTCGGTACCTTCGCCACCCCTTTGCCGGAGCCTCTTCCCATGCCCTACATCGCCCACCCCACCGCCGTCATTGACGAGGGCTGCGTTATTGGTGAGGGCACGCGCATCTGGCATTTTTCGCACATCATGCCTGGGTGTACAATCGGGGAGAACTGCAACATCGGCCAGAACGTGGTGGTGAGCCCCGGCGTGAAGCTTGGGAACAGCGTGAAGGTGCAGAACAACGTGAGCATCTATACCGGCGTGGAGTGCGAGGACGATGTGTTCCTGGGGCCGAGCATGGTCTTCACCAACATCATCAACCCGCGCAGTGCCGTAGCACGGAGGGACCAATACCTTCGCACACTTGTGAAAAAGGGTGCTTCCATCGGGGCCAATGCCACCATTATCTGTGGGCATGACATTGGCCGGTTTGCCTTCATCGGCGCAGGTGCGGTCGTGACGAAGGAAGTACCCGACTATGCACTGGTGATAGGCAATCCCGCGAAGCAGACCGGCTGGATGAGCGAGTTCGGACACAAGCTGAAGTTCAACGATGCAGGTGAGGCAGAATGCCTAGAGAGTGGTCAGCGCTACGAACTGAAGAACGGGCGCGTGACACGCATTGCTTGAGCCATGCCCACGCCCTTGGAACAGAAGATCAAGTTCGCCGTAGTGGGCTGCGGCCACATCGGTAAACGGCACGCGGAGATGATCCAGCGGCACCCGGAGTGCGAACTGGTGGCCTTGTGCGACACCAGGCCCAAGGGTGAGCTTGGCATCGAGGTGCTTGATGCCCCTTTCTTCACCGACATGGACGCCATGCTTGCAGCTGTTCCGGGCATCGAGGTGGTGAACATCTGCACGCCTAATGGATTGCACGCCGAGCAGAGCATCAAGGCCCTCGAGGCGCGCAAGCACGTGGTCTGCGAGAAGCCCATGGCCCTCACCAGGGCCAGCGGCGAAGCGGTGATCCACACCGCGCTGCGCATGCACCGCACCGTGTTCGGCGTGATGCAGAACCGGTACTCGCCGCCGAGCCAATGGATCAAGGGCGTGGTGGACCAAGGCCTGCTGGGCGATATCCACCTGGTGCAGGTGAACTGCTACTGGAACCGGGACGCCCGCTATTACAAGGCCGGCACCTGGAAAGGCAGTTCCGATCTCGATGGCGGAACGCTCTTCACGCAATTCAGCCACTTCATCGACATCCTGTATTGGCTCTTCGGCGACATTTCGGAGATCGAGGGCCGCTTCGCCGATTTCGCGCACCAGGACCTCACCGCATTCGAGGACACCGGCATCGTGAGCTTCCGCCTGCGCAACGGCGGCATGGGCTGCATCAACTACAGCACGGCCGTGTGGGACAAGAACCTGGAGAGCAGCATGACCATCATCGGCTCCAAAGGCAGCGTGAAGATCGGCGGGCAGTACATGGACCAGGTGGAGCATTGCCACATCGCCGGCTACTCCATGCCCGAGCTGGCGCCCACCAATCCGGCCAACGACTACGGCGCCTACAAGGGCAGCGCCAACAACCACGGCTTCATCATCGAGAACGTTGTGGACACGCTGAAAGGAAGGACAACGCTCACCACCAACGCCCTCGAGGGCCTCAAGGTGGTGGAGATCATCGAACGCATCTACGAGAAAAGGGATGAACAACCTGTATGACCGACTGCTGAAGAAGGAAGCCAAGCTCGCTGTGATCGGCCTGGGCTACGTAGGGCTCCCGATCGCCTTGGCCTTCGCGCGCCGCATCAAGGTGGTTGGCTTCGACATCAACCAGAAGCGCGTGGACATGATGCGCCGTGGCGAGGATCCGAGCAATGAATTGCCGCCGGAGGACTTCGAGGGCTGCGACATCCACTTCTCCGCCGACATCAAGGACCTGAAGGACGTGGAGTTCTTCATCGTGGCCGTGCCCACGCCGATCGATCAGCAGAACATCCCCGACCTGGGTCCGCTGCTGGGCGCCACGCGCACCGTGGGCCAGGTGCTGAAGAAGGGCGACTATGTGGTGTACGAGAGCACCGTTTACCCCGGCTGCACCGAAGAGGATTGCGTGCCTTTGCTTGAGCGCTTGAGCAACCTGAAGTTCGTGGACGATTTCAAGGTGGGCTACTCGCCAGAGCGCATCAACCCCGGCGACAAGGAGCATACGCTCGAGACCATCGTGAAGGTGAGCAGCGGCTGCGACCCGGAGAGCGCGGAGATCATCGCCCAGGTGTATGAGCTGGTGGTGAAGGCCGGCGTGCACCGCGCCAGCAGCATCAAGGTGGCCGAAGCGAGCAAGATCATCGAGAACACGCAGCGCGACGTGAACATCGCCCTCACCAACGAGCTCTCGATCATCTTCAACCGCATGGGGATCAACACCTACGATGTGCTCGAAGCGGCCGGGACCAAGTGGAATTTCCTGCGCTTCCAGCCGGGCCTCGTGGGCGGCCATTGCATCGGCGTGGATCCCTACTACCTCGTGTACAAGGCCAAGGAGCTCGGCTACCACGCGCAGATCATCGACAGTGGGCGCTTCGTGAACGATAGCATGGGCGGCTACGTGGCCAAGCAGACCGTGAAGAAGGTGATCGCCAGCGGCACCAATCCCACCGATGCGCGCATCCTGGTGATGGGCGCCACCTTCAAGGAGAACGTCACCGACATCCGCAACAGCAAGGTCGCCGATGTGGTGAACGAGCTCAAGAGCTTCAGCTGTGCGGTGGATGTGACCGACCCGCACGCCGATGCCGCCGAGGTGAAGCATGAGTACGGCTACGAACTGGCGCCTGAGATGAAAGGCCCGTACGATGCCATCATCGTGGCCGTGAACCATAGTGAATACGCCGGCAAGGACGAAGCCTGGTTCAAGGGCATGCTGAAGCCGAAAGGCGTGCTGGTGGACCTGAAGGGCGTGTTCCGGAAGAAGATCAAGGACCTGAACTACTGGAGCCTGTGAGCATCACGCGCAACATCCTCATCACCGGCGGCGCCGGCTTCATCGGCAGCCACGTCGTGCGCCGCTTCGTGAACCGGTACCAGCATTACCGCATCATCAACCTCGATGCACTCACCTATGCGGGCAATCTGGAGAACCTTCGCGACATCGAGCCTGCGCCGAACTACACCTTCGTGAAGGCTGACATCTGCGATGCGGATGCGGTGGCCAGGGTGATCAAGGAGCACAGGATCGATGGCATCATCCACCTCGCCGCCGAGAGCCATGTGGACCGCAGCATCACCGATCCGCTCGCTTTCGTGCGCACCAACGTGTTCGGCACGGTGACCCTGCTCAATGCGGCGAAGGAGGCGTGGAAGGGCGCCATGGGGGGCAAGCGCTTCTACCATGTGAGCACCGATGAGGTCTATGGCTCACTGCACGACGACAGCCTCTTCCTGGAGACCACGCCCTACGACCCGCAGAGCCCCTATAGCGCGAGCAAGGCCGCCAGCGACCATTTCGTGCGCGCATACGGCAATACCTACAAGCTCCCTTTCGTGGTTAGCAACTGCAGCAACAATTACGGCAGCCACCACTTCCCGGAGAAGCTGATCCCGCTCATGATCAACAACCTCCGCAACAACAAGCCGCTGCCCGTGTATGGCAAGGGCGAGAACGTGCGCGATTGGCTCTGGGTGGAGGACCACGCCTCGGCCATCGACACCATCTTCCACACCGGCAAGAACGGCGAGACCTACAACATCGGCGGGCACAACGAGTGGAAGAACATCGACCTGGTGCACCTGCTCTGCTCGATCATGGACAAGAAGCTCGGCCGCGCGGCAGGGGAGAGCGCCAAGCTCATCACCTACGTCACCGACCGCGCCGGGCACGACCTGCGCTACGCGATCGATGCTGGCAAGATCGAGCGCGAACTTGGTTGGAAGCCGAGCATCACCTTCGAAGCGGGCCTGGAGCGCACCGTGGATTGGTACCTGGCCAATACGGAGTGGCTCGATCATGTCACCAGCGGCGCTTACCAGCAGTATTACGCGGAGCACTACGCGCAGCACTGATGGGGCTATTCAGCGGTTTGTTCGGCAAGAAGGAGCCCGCGCTCGGCCCAGCGGACCTCTCCGTGCTCCGCTGCGATGTGCATTCGCACTTCATCCCCGGCATCGACGACGGCGCCCAGGACCTCGAGCAGAGCATGGAGCTGCTTCATGCCATGCACGGGCTCGGTTACCGCAAGGTGATCACCACGCCGCACAGCATGGCCGATGGGTACAAGAACTCACCGGAGATCATTCACGGCGGACTGGAGAAGCTGCGCGCCGAGGTGGAGCGGCAGGGATTGGAGATCGAGGTGGATGCCGCTGCGGAGTACTACCTCGACCACGACCTGGAGCGCAAGGTGATGGAGGGCGAGGTGCTCACCTTCGGCGAAAAGCTCCTGCTCTTCGAGCTGCCCTTCATCAGTGAGCCGCAGATGCTGTTGTCGCTCATCTTCCAGATGCAGACGCAGGGCTATCAACCGGTGCTCGCGCACCCGGAGCGCTACGCCTATTGGCACAACGACTTCCCCAAGTATGAGAAGCTGAAGGACCGCGGCGTGCTCTTCCAGTTGAACCTCGTGGCGCTCTCCGGCGCTTATGGCCGTCCAGCGAAAGAGATCGCAGAGCGCCTGATCGATGCGGGCGCTTATGAATTGCTCGGCAGCGATTGCCACAACATGAACCACGTGGAGGCCATCCGCAATACGCTGGAGCGGCCAGCCCTGCACAAGCTCATTAGCGGCGGCAGATTGCTGAACGCCACCCTTTGATCAAGGTGTGAAAACACGTTGCGCCGGCGGCAGCACTCCTTGAGGTCGTGCCCACGAGGGTAGCTTCGCCGCATGATTAGCGCGGCCCGCATCGCTCAGCTCTGCTTGGTCGCAGCGCCTCTGGCCCTCTGCGCTCAGCCACAGGTGCCGATGCCCGCATCGATGGCCGATTCAATCGTCGCCATTGGCCACAGCTACGTGGGCAAGCCATACCGTTACAAAGCCAAAGGCGCGGGAACGTTCGATTGCAGCGGCTTCGTTTGTCACATCTATGGCCAGCAAGGCATGGCGCTGCCGCATTCCTCGGCAGCCATGGCGGCCACGGTGCCCACCATCGACCGCGCGGAAGTCGCCCCCGGCGACCTGCTCTTCTTTAAGGGCCGCGATGCGCGCAAGGACCAAGTGGGCCACGTGGCCATGGTGGCCAGCGTGACCGAGAAGGGCGACATCTGCATGCTGCACAGCTGCCATCGCGGCATCCGCTACGACACGCTCGCAGCCGTTGAGTATTACACCAAGCGCTTCGTGAAGGCCGGGCGCATCGCAAGGCCAGCCGAACCGATGGAGCCGCCTGATGAGGCGGCGCCGCTCACGGCGGAAACGGCCACCGTGCTTGCGCATGACAGCCTACCGAGCGATTCTGCGCGCATTGACACGATCGTGATCATCGGAGTGGGCGACATCATGCTCGGCACCAACTATCCGGATGCCGGTTACCTGCCGCCCAACGACGGCCGGGACCTCCTCGCTCCGGTGGATTCGATCCTGCGCGAAGCGCACCTCACGTTCGGGAACCTCGAAGGCGTGCTCCTCGATGGGCCCGGCCATCCGAAGCAGTGCAAGGATCCGGCAAGCTGTTATGTGTTCCGGTCGCCGGAGCATTATGCCGCTCACTTGAGGGATGCAGGCTTTGATGTACTCAGCGTGGCCAACAACCATGTGGGGGATTTCGGCGAACCGGGCCGGATGGCCACACGGCGCGTGCTCGATTCATTGGGACTCTACAACGCTGGCCTGCTCTCACGCCCAAGCGCCGTATTCACGCTCGACAGCGTGCGTTACGGATTCTGCGCCTTCGCGCCCAACACCGGCACGGTTGACTTCCGCGACCTCGAAGGCGCCAAATCCATTGTGGCCGGGCTCGACAGCGTGAGCGACATCGTGATCGTCTCTTTCCATGGCGGTGCCGAGGGCAAGGGCCATCGGCACATCAAGAAGATGAACGAGGAGTTCCTCGGCGAGAACCGTGGCAGCCCTCATGCCTTCGCACGCGCCGTGATCGATGCTGGCGCGGACATCGTCTTCGGCCATGGTCCGCACATCACGCGCGCCATCGACCTGTACAAGGACCGCTTCATCGCATACAGCCTCGGCAACTTCGCCACCTACGCGCGCTTCAACCTCAGCGGCCACAATGGCGTGGCCCCCATCGCGCGCATCCGCGTTGACCGCACGGGCCGCTTCATCGATGGCCGGCTGATCGCCATCAAGCAGGAAGGGGAGGGCGGACCGGTGCCCGATGAGGAGGGACGGGCCGTGAAGGAGGTGATCGAATTGACCCGGACCGATGTGCCTGAGGCCCCGATCACCATCCACGAGGATGGCCGGATCCTTCGGAACGACTGAGAACTCCTGCCGATTGGCAGGAACGCGTTCGTCGCAGGCTTCTACATTCGCCGCGCGAACGCTTCCACCCCGTTCGTTGTTGCTAGAGCATCATGGCACGATCAGCGATCCTCGGTTCCTCACTCGCGAAGAAGTACTGGATGGCCCTCACGGGCCTTTTCCTTTCCGTGTTCCTGATCGCCCACCTCGCGGGCAACCTCCAGTTGCTCGACATGAGCCCGGAGGGCCAGCTGAAGTTCAACGCCTACGCCAAGTTCATGACCACCTTCCCGGTGGTGAAGGCCGTGAGCTACCTGCTCTACTTCAGCATCCTTTTCCATGCGTTCGATGGCATCCTGCTCGCGTTCCAGAACCGAAAGGCGCGGCCGGTGCGTTACGCGAAGGAGAACGCCGGTGCCAACCGCAGCTGGGCCAGCGGCAACATGGCCCTGCTGGGCACGCTGATCCTGGTCTTCCTGGTCATCCACATGAAGCGCTTCTGGTACGAGATGCATTGGGGCGGCCTTGGTCTCGATGCCGATGGCAACAAGGATCTCTACGCTGTTGTTGCGGCAGCCTTCTCCGAGCTGTGGTACGTCGCGCTCTACGTGGCGTCCATGGCGGTGCTCGCCTTCCACTTGCTGCATGGCTTCCAGAGCAGCTTCCAGAGCCTTGGCCTCAATCACCCGCGCTATACGCCCATCATCAAGAGCGTCGGTGCCTTCTTCGGCGTGGTGCTCCCGATCCTCTTCGCACTGATACCGGTTTGGATGTTCGTTAACCGCTAGCGCGCCGCTCGCACATGGCACTCGTTGGTTGCAGGTTGAACGTTGATGAAGTTGGGGGTTGGCCCCGACCCTCAACCATTGCCAACCCGCAACCCCCAACCCACCGCTGAACATGGCATTAGACAGCAAGATCCCTCCCGGCCCCATCGACAAGAAGTGGACGTACCACAAAGGCCACATGCGCATCGTGGCGCCGGCCAACAAGCGCCGCATCGACGTGATCGTGGTGGGCACAGGCCTCGCCGGTGGCGCTGCCGCCGCATCGTTGGCCGAGATGGGTTACAACGTGAAGGCCTTCTGCTTCCAGGACAGCGCCCGTCGCGCGCACAGCATCGCCGCTCAGGGTGGTATCAACGCCGCCAAGAACTACCAGAACGACGGCGACAGCACCTACCGCTTGTTCTATGACACTGTGAAGGGCGGCGACTATCGTGCTCGCGAAGCCAACGTGTACCGTCTTGCGGAAGTGAGCGCGAACATCATCGACCAGTGCGTGGCGCAAGGCGTGCCCTTCGCCCGCGACTACGGAGGACTGCTCGATAACCGAAGCTTCGGTGGCGTGCAGGTGAGCCGCACATTCTATGCGCGCGGGCAGACTGGCCAGCAACTGCTGCTGGGCGCTTACAGCGCGTTGATGCGTCAGGTGGGCAAAGGCGCTGTGCAGATGTTCGATCGCCACGAGATGCTCGATGTCGTCATCGTTGATGGCAAGGCGCGCGGCATCATCGCCCGCAACTTGATCACCGGAGAGATCGAGCGACATGGCGCGCACGCCGTGCTGCTGTGCACGGGCGGCTACGGCAATGTGTTCTTCCTGAGCACGAACGCCATGGGCAGCAATGTCACCGCCGCATGGAAGGCGCACAAGCGCGGAGCCTACTTCGGCAACCCGTGCTACACGCAGATCCACCCGACCTGCATCCCGGTGAGCGGCACGCACCAGAGCAAGCTCACGCTGATGAGCGAATCACTGCGGAACGATGGCCGCATCTGGGTGCCGAAGAACCTTGAGGATGCGAAAGCCATACGCGATGGCAGGAAGAAAGGCAGCGACATCCCGGAAGCCGATCGCGATTACTACCTGGAGCGCCGCTACCCGGCCTTCGGAAACTTGGTTCCGCGCGACGTTGCGAGTCGCGCTGCCAAAGAGCGCTGCGATGCAGGTTATGGCGTGAACAAGACCGGGGAGGCCGTGTACCTGGATTTCAGTGCGGCGATCGAACGCTACGGCAAGCAGCAGGCGAACATCTTGAAGATCGAGAATGCGAGCAAGGAGAAGATCACCGAGCTCGGCCGTGCCGTGGTGAGCGAGAAGTACGGGAACCTCTTCGACATGTATGAGAACATCGTCGGCGAGAATCCCTACGACCACGCGATGAAGATCTACCCTGCGGTTCACTACACCATGGGCGGCCTCTGGGTCGATTACAACCTGCAGACCACCGTGCCCGGCCTGTTCGCGCTCGGCGAAGCGAACTTCAGCGATCATGGCGCGAATCGGTTGGGTGCATCAGCGTTGATGCAAGGTCTGGCCGATGGCTACTTCGTGGTTCCTTACACCGTAGGCGACTATTTGGCCGACGACATCCGCACGGGACCCATCGACACCAAGCGTCCCGAGTTCGAGGCCGCGGAGAAAGAAGTGAAGGAACGCATCAACCACTTCCTGAACAACAAGGGCACCAAGCCGGTTGATGAGTTCCACCGACGTATGGGCAAAGTGATGTGGGACAAGTGCGGCATGGCGCGCAACGAGCAAGGACTGAAGGAGGCGATTGCTGAGATCCGCCAGATCCGTGAGGAGTTCTACCGCGATGTACGCGTGCCCGGGAAAGCGAACGAGTTCAACCAGGAATTGGAGAAGGCAGGTCGCGTGGCCGATTTCCTGGAGTTGGGCGAGTTGATGTGCCTTGATGCGCTCGACCGCAACGAGAGCTGCGGCGGCCACTTCCGCGAGGAGTATTCCGAGACCGAAGGCCCGCAGCAGGGCGAAGCCAAACGTGACGACGCCAACTACGCCTACGTTGCCGCGTGGGAGTGGACCGGCGATGCCGGCAAGGCGAACCTGCACAAGGAGCAGCTGGAATTCAACGAAGTGAAACTGACGCAACGCAGCTACAAGTGATGGGTAACATGAAGCTGACACTCAAGATCTGGCGCCAATCCGGCCCCAACGACAAAGGCAGGATCGTCGATTACCCGGTGAACGGTGTGTCCGAAGACATGTCCTTCCTGGAGATGCTCGACGTGCTCAACGACGACCTCGTGCGAAAGGGTGAGGACCCGATCGCCTTCGACCACGATTGTCGCGAAGGCATCTGCGGGATGTGCAGCCTCTTCATCAATGGCGAGGCGCACGGTCCGGGCCGCGGCATCACCACCTGCCAGCTGCACATGCGCAAGTTCAAGGATGGCGACACCATCTACGTTGAGCCATGGCGCAGTGCGGCCTTCCCTGTGATCAAGGACTTGGCGACCAACCGCAGCGCCTTCGATCGTATCCAAGCAGCCGGCGGCTTCGTGAGCGTGAACACCAGCGGCAACCTCGTCGATGGCAATGCGGTGCCAATCCCGAAGGACGATGCCGACAAGGCCTTCGATGCCGCCACCTGCATCGGCTGCGGTGCGTGCGTGGCCACTTGCCCGAACGGCTCAGCCATGCTCTTCACAGCGGCGAAAGTCTCGCAACTCGCCTTATTGCCGCAGGGCCGGCCCGAGGCGAAGCGCCGCGCACTTGCCATGGTGGAGCAAATGGACAAGGAGGGCTTCGGCAATTGCAGCAACACCGGCGCCTGCGAGGTGGAATGCCCGAAGGGGATCAGCTTGGAGCACATCGCAAGGTTGAACCGGGAGTACTTGGCGGCGAGCGTGACGAATGAGTGATTGGAGGATGAAATGCCCGAGGTGCAAACTCCCCCACCTCGGCCCACCATCTTCACGGTGATGCTCCGGCCATCTGACGGATGGCATCTCAAGCATTCCTCCTGAAGCACGAACTTGGCCTCCATGAGCACTGAGCTGGCCATCAAGCACATTTTCCACCCCACGGATCTTTCGGAAGCCAGTAAGACCGCCTTTCTGCATGCGCTCCGTATCGCGCTGGCCTCCCGTGCCTCACTCACGATCCTTCATGTAGGCGGTGATCGGGAGGATTGGGATCAAATGCCTCAAGTGCGCCGTACGCTGAAGCGATGGGGGCTCTTGAAGGACGAAATGGACAGCGATGAGTTCCTGTCCTTGGGGCTCGGCGTGAAGAAGTTGCTGGCCCATGGAAGCGATCCTCTCCAGACTTGCATTGAATTCCTGGACGAGCACACCACCGATCTCGTTGTGTTGGCTACGAACCAGGAAGCCGGGAACACCGGCTGGATGAAGCCGAAGGTGGCGGAACCCTTGTCGCGGGCGAGCGGCGCGACCACGCTCTTCGTTCCGCATCATCGCTCAGGTTTCGTGGATCCCGCTTCCGGATCGGTGAGCCTGAAGCGCGTGCTGTTGCCAATCGTTCCGGATCCCGATCCGCGGCAGGCCATCCGCGCAGCAACGCTGCTGGCCGACCGTCTGGCACTGGAGAACCCGGAGTTCACACTTCTGCACGTCGGGCCCGAAGCGGATATGCCGTCGCCACCCTTGCCCGAGCGCAAGGGCTGGACTTGGAAGAGGAGCAGTCGCGAAGGTGACATCGTGGAAACAATCCTTGCGTTTGAAAAGGAGATCAAGGCCGACTTGATCGTCATGGCCACGAAAGGGCACGATGGCTTCTTGGACGCATTGCGCGGAAGCACGACAGAGCGAGTTCTGCGTGGGGCCTCCTGCCCGATGTTGACGGGTTTGGCATAGCGATCCTCTTGGGAGAAGCTCGCTAGCCGCGACTCACTTGATCTGTATTAAGCCCATTTGCCATAGCACCTCGCCCCCCCAGCAAGGCACATGCATCTTCTTGACGATGCAAGCAATCAAGCACCCGCGCCTCCCGATTCAGCTGCCTCGAATCAGTCGCCTTCTGTTCTCGGTGATTTTCTTCTTCGGCTGTTCAACCTCCGCAACAATGGACCAATCGAGCTTGACCAACCCGGCGGTGCGCGACCGCGCGCTTTTAGCCGACATGTACGCTGACGATTACTACCCAACGCACCTCGTCGATGCATGCAGGATGATCCTGGTTGACATGTGCCATCGCATTGAGGCTGGGCAGCCCAAGGACCTTGAGGGCTTGTTTGCCATAACGCATCAGGCCACCATGCAGCTGAATGAGCTCCAGGCAGAATTCGAGGCCAACGGAAGTGAGATGGAAACCGGCGCGCGTGAGACGCTTGGTGCAGAGTTCGACGCCATCGCCAAGGCCTACGGCTTCGATGGGGACGCGGAAGAGTTGATCGCACCTAGGGAATGGTGAAGGCCCCCGGCGGGCCGCCAGCTACTTTCGCCGCATGTCCATCGCGGTGCGCAATCTGTTCAAGCGCTACGGCAAGCAGGAAGCGCTTGCCGGCGTGAGCTTCACCATCGGCAAGGGCGAGGTGGTGGGTTTCCTCGGGCCGAACGGCGCTGGGAAGAGCACCATGATGAAGATCCTGACCTGCTTCATCCCGCCCTCGGATGGCGAGGCCGAGGTCTGCGGCTTCGACACGCGCACCAAGAGCATGGAGGTGCGTCGCCGCGTGGGCTATCTGCCCGAGCACAATCCGCTCTACCTCGACCTGTATGTGCGCGAGCACCTCGACTTCGTGGCCGGCGTGCACGGGTTGAAGCACCGTGCATCATTGGTGACCGACTTGATCGACCGCGTAGGCCTCGGCCCCGAGCAGCACAAGCGCGTGGGGCAGTTGAGCAAAGGCTACCGCCAGCGCGTGGGGCTTGCGCAAGCGCTGATTCATGATCCGGAGGTGCTCATCCTCGACGAGCCCACCAGCGGTCTCGATCCCAATCAGCTCGTGGACATCCGCGCGCTGATCAAAGACCTCGGCCGCGAGAAGACGGTGATGCTCAGCACGCACATCATGCAGGAGGTCGAGGCCATCTGCGACCGCGTGATCATCATCGACAAGGGCCGGATCGTCGCAGATGATACGGCCAGCAGCTTGCGCTCGCGCCAGCATGAGCAAGAGGTGATCGAAGTGGAGTTCGACCGATCACCCGCCGCCAACGAGCTTCTTAACCTCACCGGCGTGCGCCATGCCAAGCGCAAGGATGGCCATACCTGGCTCATCGCGCACGATGCCGGTACCGATGTGCGGCCGGCTGTCTTCGAGTTCGCCGTGAAGCATGGGCTGAAAGTGCTGGGCTTGCAGAAGAGCGAGCGCGGGCTGGAAGAAGTGTTCAAGGAGCTCACGGGCAAATGACCTGTTGATCGGTTGCGCGGCAAACGTTTCCTTTGCGGCCCGCAAAACAGCGCCCGCCCCGATGCCATACCTCTTCACTTCCGAGTCCGTCAGCGAAGGCCACCCCGATAAGGTGGCCGATCAGATCAGCGATGCCCTCATCGACCACTTCCTCGCCTTCGATCCACAGAGCAAGGTGGCGTGCGAGACCTTGGTGACCACCGGACAGGTGGTGCTCGCCGGCGAGGTGAAGAGCAAGGCCTACCTCGATGTGCAGCAGATCGCCCGCGATGTGATCGAACGCATCGGCTACACCAAGAGCGAGTACATGTTCGAGGCACACAGCTGCGGCGTGCTCAGCGCCATCCATGAGCAGAGCCCCGACATCAACATGGGCGTGGAGCGCAAGAAGCCCGAGGAGCAGGGCGCCGGTGACCAGGGGATGATGTTCGGCTACGCCTGCCGCGATACCGACAACTACATGCCTCTGCCGCTCGAGATCAGCCACATGCTCTTGCGGGAGCTCGCCGTGATCCGTCGCGAGAAGAACAGCAAGATGCCCTACCTGCGCCCCGATGCGAAGAGCCAGGTGACCATCGAGTATGCCGACGACGGCAAGCCGCTGCGCATCGACGCCATAGTGGTGAGCACCCAGCACGACGACTTCGACAAGGACGCCAAGATGCTCGCGAAGATCAAGGATGACATGGTCAACATCCTGGTGCCGCGCGTGGTGAAGCAGTTGCCCAAGCGCGTGCAGGCCCTCTTCGGCAAGGACATCAAGTACCACATCAACCCCACGGGCAAGTTCGTGATCGGCGGTCCGCACGGCGATACCGGACTCACCGGCCGCAAGATCATCGTGGACACTTACGGCGGCAAAGGCGCGCACGGCGGCGGTGCCTTCAGCGGCAAGGACCCCAGCAAGGTGGATCGCAGCGCGGCCTATGCTGCGCGCCACGTGGCCAAGCACTTGGTGGCGGCGGGCGTATGCGACGAGGTGCTCGTGCAGGTGGCCTATGCGATCGGTGTTGCCGAACCCGTGGGCTTCTATGTGAACACCTACGGCACGAGCCAGGTGAAGTTGAACGATGGGGCCATCGCCGATGTGGTGAAGCGCATGCCCGAGTTCGACATGCGCCCCTACTTCATCGAGAAGCGCTTCAAGCTCCGCACCCCGATCTACAGTGAGACCGCGGCATACGGCCACATGGGCCGCAAGAGCGAAGTGGTCACCAAGCAATTCGACAACGCCGGCCGGCAGAAGACCGTGAAGGTGAAGCTCTTCCCGTGGGAGGAACTGAATGCCTTTGGTGCGGTCAAGAAGGCCTTCAAGCTGTAGGTGCTGCCGGTTGGTGGGGTGAACGGCGCTCGCCCCAAGGACATTTGAGGGTGGCTGGTTGCCGGTTGGCTCCTCAATCGGGAGGCCTCTGAATCTCCTAATGCAGATCGATTCAGCTCGCAAGCCCGCTCAATGGAATCGCACTCAGCGCGGCATCTCGATTTCGTCGGGCACGATGTAGCTGCCGGGGTAGATTGGCCGCAAGTCGCGCAGTAAGCGCTCCGCTTCCAAACGGGTGCGGCAATCACCCACGCGGAGGCGCCAATTGGGAGGCAACCAGCTCAGATAGGCCATTGACTCCGGGTTCTTCTGGAGATAGCCGCGCTTGATCTCCTCCGCCACCTTGCGGTCGCTGCCCAAGTGGATCTGTACCCGGAAGCCGGGCTGCGGGTGTTTCACGGCGACGAAGCGCTCCATCAGGCGCTCCACCTTGGCGTCCGCGGCCACGTGCACATGGCCGGGCGCCATGCCAGAGGTAGTTGGCGTGTCGCTTGGTGTTTGGTACGGCTCGAAGAACCGGGGCGTTGCCGGGTCCTGTGCCAAGGATGCCAAAGGCATCAAGGCAAGCAAAGGCAGGAATCGCATTCTGATCACCGCAGACAACGCGGCCAAAAGTATGCCTGCCCATGGCGTGATCACGGCTGTTGGCAAGGCTTCCCGAACAATCCACTTGTTTAGAACAACTCTAAATAGTGACGCTAACATGGCATCGTTGATCCTGCTCCATCCGCCGTATTGGTCCCCGGTTATTTTTGCCGCCGTCTTCACGGAACCCTCCTCTTCTAACCTGTTCGGAATGCCGCTTCCCGCTTGTCTTTCACGACGTTCCAAAGGGTCCATCCGCTCCGCGCTCGCGTTCTTTCTCGCCTTCAGTTTCACCGCCGCCAACGCGCAGCCGGCCGACGCCGCGCAATACGCAGCAGGCGAGAAGCTCTTCAAGGGCAATTGCGCCAGCTGCCACAAGGTGGACACCAAGATGACCGGCCCTGCGCTGAAAGGCGCAAAGGCCAAATGGGAGGGTAAGGGCGACCTGTATGCCTGGGTGAAGAACAGCCAGGCATACCTGAAGACCGGCAACGAGATGGCCGTGGCCATCTGGGAGGAATACAAGCCTGTGGTCATGACTCCGGTGTCCCTCACGAATGAGGAGATCGATGCCGTTTTCTATTACGTGGAGAACTACGCTCCACCGAAGAAAGATGTAGTTATCGCCACGGATGCGGCGGCCACGGACCAGGGCTCCAACAACTGGCTCTGGCTCTTGGTGGTGGCTCTGCTCTTCGCGGTGATCGTGCTCTCGTTGAGCGGTGTGAAGCGCAGCTTGCAGAGCGCCGTGAACGAAGCTGAGGGCAATGGCCCGCTGGCCGATGCCACTGGCTGGCAGCGCTTCAAGGCCTGGGCATGGGAGCACAAGGTCTTCATGAGCATCGTGGGCCTATTCGCAACGGTTTGGCTCGTGCTCGTGCTCTGGGATGCCGCTTGGGTGGTTGGCGTATATGGCGGCGATGAGGTGCCGCACTACAAGCCGGAGCAGCCCATCCTCTTCAATCATACGCTGCACGCCGGCAAGGCTGATAAGGGCAACCTGGCGATCAACTGTCAATACTGCCACAGCAGCGCGGAGAAGAGCAAGCACGCTGGCATCCCCAGCCTGAACGTGTGCATGAATTGCCACAAAGCGGTGAATGCCGGTCGGACCGAAGCGGGCACCAAGGAGATCCAGAAGATCTACAAGCATGCAGGCTGGGACCCCGAGAAGGGCGCCTACACCGGCAAGGAAGAGCCGGTGCGCTGGGTGAAGGTGCATAACCTGCCCGACCACGCCTACTTCAATCACGCCCAGCACGTGGCCGTAGGCAAGATCGAATGCCAGACCTGCCATGGCCCGATCGATGAGCAGATGGACGTAGCTGAGCAGTGGAGCCCGCTCACCATGGGCTGGTGCATCGACTGCCACAACAAGACCGAGGTGAAGATGGCCGGCAACGGCTACTACGACGAAGTGATGGCGCGCTTGAACAACGACGCCAAGCTGGGCCACGAGGAGTTGAAGAAGTACCTGGAGGACGGCAAGATCACCGTGAAGGAGCTTGGCGGCTGGGAATGCGCCAAGTGCCACTACTAAGAACCGCGCGCACGATGTCGAGCACGAAGCAGTACTGGATGGACGCGGCCGACCTGCGTCAGGACCCTGAGGCGATCAAGGCCCGCGAGGGCGAATTCGCACAGCCATTGGCCATTGACCAAGTGCTGGGCGACAGGAATCTCAGCGGGGCCAACACCAACCGCCGCGACTTCCTCAAGTTCCTGGGGTTCTCTGTGGGCGCCGCCACGCTGGCCGCTTGCGAGACCCCGGTGGTGAAGAGCATCCCCTACGTGAGCAAGCCCGAGGAGATCACCCCCGGCGTTGCGAACTGGTACGCGAGCACCTTCTACGATGGTCAGGATTTCGCCAGCATTCTGGTAAAGACCCGCGAAGGGCGCCCGATCCACATCAAGGGCAATCCGCGCTTCGGCATCAACCGCAACCCTGCGCTCGATAAGGGCGTGGTGAATGCGCGCATCAACAGTTCCGTGCTCTCGCTCTATGATGGCGAGCGGCTCAGAGGCCCACGCAAGCGGAACGAAGGCAAGCACGTAGGAGTGAAGTGGGCCGAAGCTGATGGCGCCATCAGCAAGGGCCTGGCCGATGCCTCGGCCGCTGGCAAGCGCATCGTGGTGCTAACGCCCACCATCATCAGCCCCAGCACCCGCGCGGCCGTTGCCGGCTTGCAAGCCATGCACGCCACGGTGGAGCATGTGCAGCATGATACCATCAGCTACAGCGGCCTTACCAACGCTAACCTGAAGAGCTTCGATAAGCGCGTGTTCCCAGGCTACGATTTCACCAAGGCCGATGTGTTGGTGAGCGTGGGCGCTGACTTCCTCAGCTGCTGGGGCAGCACCACCGAGTACGCCTGGCAATACGCCACCCGCCGCAATCCGGATGGCGCGATGAACAAGCATTGGCAGGTAGAGTCCCGCATGAGCATCAGCGGGGCCAATGCCGATGCCCGTGTAGCCTTGAAGCCGAGTGAGCTCCCGCTGGCGGTGATCGCCCTGCACGATGCCATTGCCCGCAAGAGCGGCGGCGCCACGGTGGGCGGCGGCTTGGACAACGCTGAATTGAACCATGCAGCCGATGCGCTCTGGAACGCACGCGGCAAGGGGCTCGTGGTCTGCGGTAGCAACGATGAAGGCACGCAGGTGCTGGTGAACAGCATCAACATCATGCTCGGCAACTACGGCAGCACCATCGACCTGGACAACCACACCTGGTTCTTCCAAGGCGACGATGCCGCAGTGGCACAGCTGGTGAAGGACATGAACGCGGGCAGCATCGGTGCGCTGATCATGGCCGGCGTGAATCCAGCCTACAGCCTGCCCAACGCTGCGGAGTTCAAGAGCGGATTGGAGAAGGTGGGCCTCACCGTGAGCTGCGCGCGCTATGCTGATGAGACCGCGAGCCTCTGCCATTGGATTTGCCCCGACAATCACTTCCTAGAGAGCTGGGGCGACCACATGCCCAAGACCGGCCAATACGCCTTGCAACAGCCGGTCATCAGCCGCCTGTTCGACACGCGCGCCTGGCAGGGCAGTTTGCTCAAGTGGAGCGGAAGCGATGCCAAATGGCTCGACTTCATTAAGCAGACCTGGGAGCAGAACCTCGCGGCCCATGGTGGCGGCGATTTCATGACCGTCTGGAACCAGAGCCTGCACGACGGTGTGCTCACTTCGCAACCGATGCCCGCCTCCGGCGTGGCTTTCGCGGGCGATGTGGCCGCCGCAGGCGCGGCCGCCAAGCAAGCCGCCAAGGGCGCTGGTGAGTGGGAATTGAGCATGTACACCACCGAAGCCATCGGCGATGGCCAGCACGCCAGCAACCCTTGGCTGCAGGAGATGCCCGATCCGCTCACCAAGATCACGTGGGACAACTACGTGTGCATGAGCTTCGCCGATGCACGCAAGCTCGGCCTGCCCGACTACCTGGGTGAGCAAAGCCCGGCCGGCGTAGTGAGCGTGAAGGTGGGCGAAGTGGAATTGAAGCTGCCCGTGGTGCCAAGCCCCGGCCAGCGCGAAGGCACCATCGCGATCGCCCTCGGCTATGGCCGTGGCGCCAATGGCGAGAAAGTGGGCAAGGCCGCCGTGGTCACCGACCACAACGGCGAGCGCAGGCCTGTGGGCCAGAATGCCTATCCCTTCACCAGCCTGAGGAATGGCGCGGTGAGCTACGATGCCATGAATGTGAGCGTGAGCGCCACGGGCGAGACCTACCCGATGGCCATCACGCAGACGCACCTTACGCACATGGACCGGCACAGCATCGTGAAGGAGACCTCCTTCTCGGTGTACAAGGCGGGCGACAGGAACGCCTATAACAAGCCGCACACCCTGCCTGTGCATGATGATGCGAATGAGGATGGCGTCATCGACGCCCGCGACCGCAAGCCGGTGGCCAAGTTCGACCTGTGGGCCGAGCATCCGGTGGAGGGCGTGGGCCACCGCTGGGGCTTGAGCATCGACCTGAACACCTGCATCGGCTGCGGCGCTTGTGTCACGGCGTGCAACAGCGAGAACAACATCCCGGTGGTGGGCAAGGACGAGGTGCGCCGCAGCCGCGAAATGCACTGGCTGCGCATCGACCGCTACTACAGCAGCGACACCAAGTGGGCCGAAGGACGCGCTGCCGGCGAAGGCAAGATCGGCTTGTACACCAAGATGGAAGAGCCTTCGGCCAGCCCGTCGGTGTTCTTCATGCCGGTGATGTGCCAGCACTGCAACCACGCTCCGTGCGAGACCGTGTGCCCGGTGGCCGCCACCACGCACAGCAACGAGGGCCTTAACCAGATGGCCTACAACCGCTGCATCGGCACACGCTATTGCGCCAACAACTGCCCCTACAAGGTGCGGCGATTCAACTGGTTCAATTACGTCACCGACAAGTTCGCCGAGACCAACCCGGCTTGGGACGACCTCGGCCGTATGGTACTGAACCCCGATGTGACCGTGCGCGCGCGCGGCGTGATCGAGAAGTGCAGCCTATGCGTGCAAAGCATCCAGGCCGGCAAGCTCAAGGCGAAGAAGGAAGGCCGTCCGGTGAAGGATGGTGACATCGAGACCGCCTGCAGCGCGGCTTGCGGCACCGGCGCCATCGTTTTCGGCGACCTGAATGATAAAGGCAGCAAGGCGCGCAAGCTGGCCGAAATGGACCGCACCTACCATGCACTGGAGGAGATCGGCGTGAAACCCAATGTGAGTTACATGGTGAAGGTGCGCAACACCGACGAAGCCAGCCACGCCTAAGGAAAAGACCCGGAACCATGCACGCAGAAGCAGCGATCAGAGAACCGCTCATCCTGGGTCACAAGACCTACCACGATATCACCGAGGATATCGTGCGGCCGATCGAGAACAAGGCCCCCCGCGGCTGGTACATCCTCATGACCATCGCCAGCCTGATCGCCGCCTACGGCACTGGTTGCATCCTCTACCTCATCAGCAAGGGCATCGGCACATGGGGCCTGAACAAGACCGTCGATTGGGCTTGGGACATCACCAACTTCGTGTGGTGGGTGGGCATCGGCCATGCCGGCACGCTCATCAGCGCGGTGCTGCTCCTTTTCCGCCAGAAGTGGCGCATGGCGATCAACCGCAGCGCTGAGGCCATGACCATCTTCGCCGTGATCATGGCGGCCACCTTCCCCGGTATCCACATGGGCCGGATCTGGATGGCCTATTGGGTGTTCCCGCTGCCCAACCAGTTCGGCAGCCTCTGGGTGAACTTCAACAGCCCGCTGCTCTGGGACGTGTTCGCGATCAGCACCTACTTCAGCGTTTCGCTCGTGTTCTGGTACATCGGCCTCATCCCCGACTTCGCCACCATCCGCGACAAGGTGACCAAGCCGATGATGAATAAGGTCTATGGCATCCTCAGCTTCGGCTGGACGGGCAACGCCAAGGCCTGGACCCGCTTCGAGGAGGTGAGCCTGGTGCTCGCCGGCATCGCCACCCCACTGGTGTTCTCGGTGCACAGCGTGGTGAGCTTCGACTTCGCCACCTCGATCGTGCCCGGCTGGCACACCACCATTTTCCCGCCCTATTTCGTGAGCGGTGCCGTATTCAGCGGTTTCGCCATGGTACAGACGCTGCTGCTCGTGATGCGCAAGGTGATGCATCTGGAGGCATACATCACGAGAAAGCACATCGAGTACATGAACATCGTGATCATCGTCACCGGCTCCATCGTGGGCGTTGCGTACATCACCGAGCTCTTCATCAGCTGGTACAGCGGCGTGGAGTACGAGGCGTATGCCTTCATCAACCGCGCCACGGGCCCTTACCTCTGGGCGTATTGGGCCATGATGACCTGCAACGTGATCAGCCCGCAGCTCTTCTGGTTCAAGAAGCTGCGCACGCACCTGGGCTTCACCTTCTTCATGAGCATCATCGTGAACATCGGCATGTGGTTCGAGCGCTTCGTGATCATCGTCACCAGCTTGCACCGCGACTACCTGCCCAGCGCCTGGACCATGTTCCATCCCACTTGGGTGGATGTGGGCGTGTTCCTGGGAACCATCGGCATCTTCTTCACGCTCTACCTGCTCTTCGCCCGCTACTTCCCTGTGGTGGCGCTGAACGAGCTGAAGTCCATTCTGAAAGTGAGCGGCGAGAGCTACAAGCAAGAGGCCGCTAAACACCACCACCATTGAGTGCCATGGCGAACAAGGTCATCTACGCCGTTTACGACGATCCCGAGCAGCTCAAGGACGGCGCGCGCAAGCTCGTGTCCGCTGGCGTGAAGGTGAAGGACGTCTTCTCGCCCTTCCCGATCCACGGCATTGACCCGATCATCGGCGTCACGCGCACGCGCCTGGGCATCGTGAGTTTCATGTTCGGCATCGCCGGCACCGCGCTGGCCGTGCTGGGCATCTGGTACTTCAACATCTTCGACTGGCCGATGAACATCGGCGGCAAGCCCAGCTTCCACTACTACCAGAACGTGCCGGCCTTCATCCCGGTCACCTTCGAGTTCACGGTGCTCTGCGCCGCGCATGGCATGGCCATCACCTACCTGATCCGGAACAAGACCCTGCCGGGCATGCCTGCGCGCAACCCCGACCCGCGCAGCACCGATGATAAATTCATCATCGAAGTGCGCACCGCCGACAACCACGGCCATAATTCCGAAGCCATCGCCGAGCTGCTGCGCCAGAGCCCGGTGACCGAGATCAACGAGCGCCAATGCTGAGCACCATGCGCACCGCCAAGACCCTCGCCGCGCTTTCCGCCATCGTCCTGATGGCGGCGTGCGGCAAGAGCGACCCCAACAGCCCCGGCGTGGAGTACATGCCCGATATGTACCGCAGCCCGGCCGTTGAGGCCTACGTGGACTATGGTCAGGATCCCTACTACCACACCGAGGAGAAGGCCCGTACCCAGCGCGATCGCGTGACCGCGCGCAAGCCTGTCCCCGGCACCATCGCCTTCCATGAGGATACCGACAAGGCCGCACTGAACGCCCCTTACCCCTTCCCGAACACACCTGATGGCTACGAGGCGGCCGGCGCGCAGTTGAGGAGCCCGATCACGATGACGCAAGCCACCGTGGATAACGGTAAGGCGATCTATGAGAAGTTCTGCATGCATTGCCACGGCACCACCGGCCAGGGCGATGGCCCCGTGGTGAACAATGGAAAGTACCCGCCGCCGGGCGACTACAGCGGCCCTCTGAAGGATCTGCCCGAGGGCAAGATCTTCCACAGCCTGCATTGGGGCAAGAACGTGGCCATGGGCTCGCACGCCTCGCAGCTCACCAAGGAGGAGCGCTGGCACGTGACGCACTACGTGCAGTATCTCCAGAACGGCGGCAATATGACCCGTGAGCCGGAAGCCCCGGCCGCGATGTGAACCAGCAGAACGGAAACGCGATGAACTTCACCATCAGCAAACGGGCGAGCACGCTGAGCATGGCGTTGATCGGCCTGGGCGCGATCGCCACCATCGCAGGCGTGATCGGCGACCATAGCGATCACCACCAGCGCACCTGGAGCGCCCTGCTCGTCAACGGCTTCTTCTTCCTGGGCATCGGCTTGGGCGCCCTGTTCTTCTATGCGCTCCAGAACGCCACCGAGACCGCGTGGAGCGTGCTGGTGAAGCGCGTGTACGAGGCCATCATGGGCTGGATTCCCGTGGGCGCGGCCGTGATGGTCATCGTGCTGCTCGCCGGCACCTTCGGTCTGCACCACATCTACCACTGGATGGATGACAGCCTTTACGTGAAGGGCGGCCCCAACTACGATGCGATCATGGATGGCAAGAGCGCCTTCCTGAGCAAGCCCTTCTTCTGGGTGCGATCGCTGGTCTACCTGGCCACCTTCATCATCGCGGCGCGCTGGTTCCGCAAGAAAAGCCTTGAGATGGATGGGCTCACCGGCGAGAGCCTCGTGCGCACGCACCTGCTCACCTACCGCCGCGGCGCGCTCTTCCTGGTGTTCTTCGCCGTGTTCAGCAGCACCCTAGCATGGGACTGGCTCATGAGCATCGATGCGCACTGGTTCAGCACGCTCTACGGCTGGTACGTGTTCAGCGGCATGTGGGTGAGCGCCATGATCACCGGCGTGATCATGGTGCTGTACCTGAAGCGCAAGGGCTACCTCCCACAGGTGAACAACAGCCACATCCACGACATGGGCAAGTGGGTGTTCGCGATCAGCTTCCTCTGGACATACCTCTATTTCTCCCAGTTCATGCTGATCTGGTACGCCAACATCCCGGAGGAAGTGACCTATTTCCAGGACCGCATCGACCATCATCCCGGGCTGCTCTGGACCATCTTCTTCATCAACTTCGCCGTGCCTATGGTGATGCTCATGAGCCGCGATGCCAAGCGTAACCCGCGATTCCTCATCGGCGTGGGCACCGTGATCTTCATCGGCCACTGGATGGATGTGAACCTGATGGTGATGCCCGGCGCCAACGGCCATCACTTCCACGGCCTCGGGCTGCTCGATGCCGGCTTATTCGTGCTCTTCCTCGGGGCCTTCATCCGGGTGGTGCTCGGCACCTTGGCCAAGGCGCCGCTCACACCGGTGAACCATCCTTACCTGGAAGAGAGCGTGCACCACAGCATCTGATCCCTCGTGAACACAACGCCTGCCTGCCGGGTTGAAGCATAGCGGACAATGACCAAGCTCCTGATCCTGATCGTCGTGGTCCTGGGCATCCTCGCGGTGGCCCAGCTGGCTCGCGTGTATGAGCTCACCTCCAAGCTGCGCGGCAAGCGCGAGGAGGATATCTCTGAGGCCGACAACCGCATGAACGCCACCCTGCTGTGGCTCTTCCCGATCGCCTACTTCGGTTTCTTCATCTGGCTGGTGGCCGCTTACGGGGACAAGATGCTGCCCGTGGCTGCCAGCACCCAGGGCGTGGATACGGATACGTTGCTCGATTTCAATTGGTGGATCCTGAT
The DNA here is from genome assembly GCA_016716605.1 of Flavobacteriales bacterium. Taxonomy (NCBI): domain Bacteria; kingdom Pseudomonadati; phylum Bacteroidota; class Flavobacteriia; order Flavobacteriales; species Flavobacteriales bacterium. Next base: position 438,406 of record JADJWA010000001.1, on the reverse strand, counting down.
CCCGGTCTTCTTCCTCACCAACATCCTGCTCTTCTACTTCGCCGGGAAGTACACCTACAGCAAGGACCGCCGCGCTTTCTGGCAGCCGCACAACAACAAGCTGGAGCTCCTCTGGACGGTGGTGCCCGCGCTGGTGCTCTTCGTGATCATCATCTACGGTCTCACCACCTGGCAGCAGATCACCTCGCCCGCATCTCCCGACGCCGTGCAGGTGGAGCTCTACGCCAAACAGTTCGACTGGACGGCCCGTTACCCCGGCAACGACGGCATGCTCGGCGCCACGGATTACCGTGTGATCAATGGCGATAACCCCTTGGGCATCGTCACGGAGAACACGGTGGAGAAGCGCCTCGCGGAGATCGCCCAGGAGAAGGCCGAGACACAGGCCGCGCTCGAGGCGATCCTTCCGGATGAGAAAGCGGCCGAACTCGAGCATCACCTCCAGTACCTCGACCGCATGGCCGCGCGCATCGTGAACCTGCGCATGGTGATGCAACAGGACATCAAGGCCAATGGCGCTGCCAGCCCTTACTTGCACGGCGCCGACGATGTGGTGACCAAGGATTTCTACCTGCCTGTGCGCAAGGAGGCCCAGATCCTCATCCGCAGCCGAGACATCATACACAGCGCCTACATCCCGCACCTGCGGATCCAGATGAATGCCGTGCCCGGCATGACCACCAGCATGAAAGTGGTGCCCACCATCACCACCGACAGCATGCGCACCGTGCCTGAAGTGATGAAGCAGGTGGCCGAGATCAACGGGCTCCGCCAGGCGCAGGGCAAGGAGGAATATAACTTCAACTTCGTGCTCCTGTGCAACAAGATCTGCGGAGCCAGCCACTACAACATGCAGATGCCGCTGATCGTCACCTCGGCTGAGGAGTTCGATGCGTGGGTGGCCGAAGCGAACAAGAAGCCCTTCGAAGCCGCTGCGGCGCCTGCTGAACAGGCCCCAGCTGATACAACCACGACCGCCGGGTCGGACAGCATGGCCGTGGCCGAGCTGCCCGCCGGACAATGAACCCGTAAGCACAAACGACCATGGGCGCAACCGCGCATGCCGCACACGCCGGGCACGATGCCGGCCACGCGCATCATCACCACGAGGAGAGCTTCATCTCCAAGTGGGTTTTCTCGCAGGATCACAAGATGATCGGGAAGCAGTTCCTGGTCACCGCCATCTTCATGGCCTGGGTGGCCGTGATCATGAGCCTGATCTTCCGCCTGCAGCTGGCATGGCCCGAAGAGGGCTTCGCCTTCACCAACTTCTTCCTGGGCGATAAGTGGGCGCCCGGTGGTGTGCTCGACAGCAACATGTACCTGGCGCTGGTCACGATCCACGGCACCATCATGGTGTTCTTCGTGCTCACCGGTGGCTTGAGCGGCACGTTCGCCAACCTGCTCATCCCCCTGCAAGTGGGCGCGCGCGACATGGCGAGCGGCTTCATCAACATGCTCAGCTATTGGTTCTTCCTCCTTAGCAGCGTGGTGATGCTCGCTTCGCTCTTCGTGGAGGGCGGCCCGGCCAGCGCCGGCTGGACGATCTACCCGCCGTTGAGCGCCCTGCCCAAGGCCATTCCGGGTTCCGGAACCGGCATGACGCTCTGGCTGGTGAGCATGACCCTCTTCATCGCCAGTTCACTGATGGGCGGCCTCAATTATGTGGTCACCATCCTGAACCTGCGCACCAAGGGCATGAAGATGACCCGCCTGCCGCTCACCATCTGGGCCATCTTCCTCACAGCTGTGCTGGGCATCCTCAGCTTCCCTGTCCTGCTCAGCGCCGCGCTGCTGCTCCTGCTCGATCGCAGCCTGGGAACCAGCTTCTACCTCAGTGACATCCACTTGGCCGGCGAAGCGCTGGAGCAGACCGGCGGAAGCCCGATCCTCTTCCAGCATCTGTTCTGGTTCCTTGGCCATCCGGAGGTGTACATCGTGCTGCTGCCCGCGCTGGGCATCACCTCGGAGATCATCAGCACGAATGCGCGCAAGCCCATCTTCGGCTACCGCGCCATGATCGGCTCCATCCTCGCGATCGGCTTCCTGAGCTTCATCGTATGGGGCCACCACATGTTCATCACCGGCATGAACCCCTTCCTCGGAAGCGTGTTCGTGGCCACCACCCTGCTGATCGCCATCCCCAGTGCGGTGAAGGTGTTCAACTACATCACCACGCTCTGGAAAGGGAATCTGGTGCTCACGCCGGCCATGCTCTTCAGCATCGGATTGGTAGCCACCTTCATCGCGGGCGGACTAACGGGCATCATCCTCGCCGATAGCGCCTTGGACATCGCCGTGCACGATACCTATTTCGTGGTAGCGCACTTCCACATCGTTATGGGCATGAGCGCCATCTTCGGCATGTTCGCCGGCATCTACCATTGGTTCCCGAAGATGTACGGCAGGATGATGAACACGAAGCTGGGCTACGCCCACTTCTGGATCACCTTCATCTGCGCCTTCGGCGTGTTCTTCCCCATGCACTTCATCGGCTTGGCCGGTGCGCCGCGCCGATACTACAGTTACACCGAGTTCCCCATGTTCGACAACGTGGTGGATCTGAACGTGCTTGTGACCGTGTTCGCCATCATCGGCGCCATGGCCCAGGTGCTCTTCACCTACAACTTCTTCAACAGCGCGTTCCGTGGGCCGAAAGCGGTTCAGAACCCATGGAAGAGCAATACACTGGAATGGACCACACCCGTGGAGCACATCCACGGCAACTGGCCAGGACCGATCCCAACGGTTCATCGCTGGCCCTATGATTACAGCAAGCCCGGCAAGGCGGAGGACTGGGTGAGCCAGATCACGCCGCTCGACCACGACGAAGAGGAGCATTGAGCTCCAGGTTCAGTATTCATGAGCCCCGGCTTTTGTCGGGGCTCATTTTTTCCGGACTCCTGGCCGCCGGAGCGCTTTAGTTTCGCCGCGTCTTGCAACGGGGTGCTCCGCCGCAGGTGGAAGCTGAGATCAGACCCGTCGAACCTGGGCAGGTAATGCTGCCAAGGGATTCGGCCCAACTCGTGGGCGCTTCCGTGCAAGCCCGCAACACGGAAGCGCATGAAACAGTTCCTTTCGATCGCCGCATCAGCGCTCATGGCGCATGCAGCAATGCCGCAAGCGCGCCTTCAAGGAATCGTCACGGATGATGGCGGAAGCCCATTGGATGGCGTGAGCGTCCTGGTGGGCGCCGATGGGCGCTTAGGTACGGCCACCGACCGGACCGGGCGCTTCGAGCTCAAGGGGGTCGGAGAAGGCGAGGTGCGCTTGCGTGCGCAGCATCTAGGTTATGTCCCGATCGACACGTTGCTCCTTGCACGCGCCGAGGCCGTGACCCTGCGGATGACTCGGGCGGCGGTGTTCCTGGGGGCTGCTGAGGTCACTGCCCTGCGTGCCGGCGATCGGGCCCCCTTCGCCAAGAGCGTGATGTCGCGCGAGCAGATCGATCGCATCAACACCGGGGTCGATCTTCCTTTCCTGCTGGAGCAGCAACCGGGCGTGGTGGCCACCAGCGATGGCGGCACCGGCATCGGCTACACCTACATGCGCATCCGCGGCACCGATGGAACCCGCACCAACATCACCCTTAATGGGGTGCCATTCAACGATGCCGAGAGCCAAGGCGCCTTCCTGGTGAACCTGCCGGACCTCGCGAGCAGCTTGGAGGACATCGAGGTGCAACGCGGCGTGGGGAGCAGCACCAATGGCCCTGCCGCATTCGGCGCCAGCGTCAGCATGCGCACCACGGCGGTGAAGCGTGAACCGTGGGCGCTGCTGGGCGCGAGCGGCGGCTCTTTCAGCGCGCAACGCTACAGCGTGAGCGCCGGGACCGGATTGATCGATGGGCGATTCAGCCTCGATGCACGGCTGTCCTCCATCAGCACCGAGGGTTATGTGGACCGCGCCAGCGCCGATCTCAAGAGCTACTTCGTGCAGGGCGCATGGGTGGGGGCGAAGCGCTCCCTGCGGTTCATCGCCTTCCAGGGGAAGGAGATCACCTATCAGGCTTGGGCCGGCGTGCCGCGGGAGGTGGTCGACACGAATCGCACCTTCAATCCATACACCTACGAGAACGAGGTGGACAACTACGAACAGGCGCATTACCAGCTGCTCCTCGACCATCGGCTCTCACCGAGCGTCACGCTGAATGCCACGCTCTTCCGCGTGGACGGGGCGGGTTATTTCGAGCAGTTCCGGGAAGGCGATGAGCTAGCCGCTTACGGCATAGCGCCCGCCGTGATCAATGGCGACTCCACGGCCACCAGCGACCTCATCCGCCGCCGCTGGCTCGAAAACACCCTGCTGGGCGCGAATGCGAATGCGGACATCGGCCTAGGCAAGCACCGGCTCGTGCTCGGAGCCAGCTACAGCCATTATTCGGGCCAGCATTTCGGGGAGTTGATCTGGGCGCGGTACGCCGGGAGTGCGGATATCGGTGATCGCTATTACGACAACGACGCGCGCAAGACGGATCTGAGCGCCTTCGTGAAGCTGACTTATGGGTTGCGGCACAACATCGACGCGTATGGCGATCTTCAGTTCAGGAGCGTTTCACACTGGTTGGAGATGCTGAATGCAGAGCTCGTTCCTGAGCAGCAACCCATCGCCTTCAGCTTCTTCAACCCCAAAGCCGGCGTTACCTGGAGCTTGAGCAGCGGCGATCGGGTGTACGCTTCCATCGCCGTGGCCAACCGTGAACCCAATCGGGAGGATCTGCAGGAGACCGCGCCAAGCAGCCGTCCGCGCAGTGAGCGCTTGGTGGACTATGAGCTGGGCTACGAGCGGCGTACCGGGCACCTGAGCGCAGGGGTCAATTGCTACCTCATGGATTATGCGGATCAGCTAGTGCTCACAGGTGAATTGAATGATGTGGGCGCCGCCTTGCGCACAAACTTGGCCAGGAGCTACCGGGCAGGCGTCGAATTGATGGGTGCATTGCGGGTCAGCAAGCGCCTCACCTGGCGTGCGAATGCCGCGTTCAGCCGGAATCGCGTGCGCGCTTTCACCGAGTTCGTTGATGATTGGGACAATGGCGGTCAGGTCGGGTACACCTATGCGGAAAGCGAGCTCCCGCTCTCACCCGGCGTCGTGGCTGGCAGCGAGCTGACCTATCGCGCATTGGAGGGCAAGCGCGCAACCGCGGACCTCACCTTGGTGACCAAATACGTCGGTCGCCAATTCCTCGACCTCAGCGCCAGCGTGGATCGCATGCTCGACCCCTTCCTGGTGAGCGACCTGCGATTGAATGCGACCTGGTTGGCCAAAGGCACCAAGGGCATCGAATTCAACCTGACGCTGCGCAATCTGTTCAGCGAGCTCTATGAAAGCAACGGCTGGGTGTATAGCTACGTAAGCGATGGGCGAAGGCAGGAGTTCGTTGGCTTGTATCCGCAGGCACCGCTGAATCTGCTGGGCGGGGTGAGCGTGCGTCTCTGACGGGGCCCCTAACGAAAGTTCTATTGCAGTTGCGGTGATCGGCAAGTAGCTATGTGGGGTTAAACCCTGATTCCATGCTCCGACCATTGTTCCCCCTGTTCGCCGGCTTCGCAGCGTTCGCTTGCGCTGGGCAAACCACCTACGATGCCAAGATCCTGGAGTACACCGGCCTGCGGTACGCCTGCGAAGGCAGCGGCACGCCGGTGCTGAAGATCCAGAATGCCGGATCGGCCGCCATGGGAACCTGCGTGGTGGAGACCTGGAAGAACGGCTTGATGGTGAACAGCTTCAACTGGATCCTGCCCGTTCCGGCGCTGCAGGGCGAGGTGCGCCAGCCTGCATTGCCTGCTGTGCCCGTTGACCCCGGCGACCAGTTGGAGTTCCACATCATCAGCGTGAACGATGAGCCCGATGAGGATGCGGCGGGCAACATCCTTGGGGTTGACCTGAGCGATACGCCAGCGCTATCCAATGGCGGCGAGATGGAAGTGCTCATTGAGCTCGGCGATGACCCCGGCGCCATCGTGTGGAGCGTAACGAATCACCTGAACCAAGTGGTGGCGTCGGGCGGGCCGTACGAGGAGGGCAATACGGTGGTGACGGACGAGATCGACCTGCCACCCGGTTGCTACACCTTCAAGGCCGAGGATCAGACCCGGAGCCTTGCACCCGATGCCGTGGTACGGGTGAAGCGAGGCGGCAATACGCTACTCGTGGCCGCAGACCTCGAAGAATCCTATTCCAAGGGCCTTCGCGCCGGTGCGCTCGAAGCATGCCCGTATCCGGTGGAACTGGAGCTGCGCACCGATGCGGCGGCCAACGAGACCTCGTATGAGATCCGATCCGCTGACGGCAACATCATCCATTGCACGGGAGGCGGTATTTCAGGCGGAGCGCAAACCTTGATCGACGGATGCTGCCTGCCCGAGGGCTGCTATCAGCTGAGGGTGATGGATGCAGGCGGCGATGGCATCGTAGGGGGCGGTTACATCCTGCGCGAGGGCAATGGCTCGATGCGGCGCATGATCGATAACAGGGACGGTTTCGGTGATGGCGGGATGAGCGCGATCGCCGGCGGCGAAGGCTTCTGCCTGCCGCTCGGGGACGACCGCCCCACCTTCACCGGTTGCGATAAGCTCGATTGGCGCACGGCCCCATGCGGCGCTGAGTACGTGGTGCTCAACGCCAATTCCGGCGTGACCGCGCAGTACGGCATCGACAACACTGGCAGTGGCTACCAGATCTGGTTCTTCGACCCCAACGGAGGATACAGCTTCAAGCGCTTCCAGAGCCACGCCACCAGCAACGGCATGCCTGGTAGCGCCACGCGCGCCTGCCATTTCCTGATCAATGGCTGGAGCGGCAGCCAGCTGCAGGAAGGCGTGCTCTACAATGTGAAGGCACGCGCGAGGATCGGCGGGGCTTACCAGGCTTGGGGGGCGGCCTGCCGGTTCCGCATCGACAATGCCGCTGCGCAATGCCCAGCCACACGATTGCTCGACCTGCCCGGCAGTCAGTACCTGAGCTGCGGGCAGGGCCGCTCAATCGGGAGCAATGTGCTGGTGCATGCCCGCCCCGTGAGGCGCCGGAACGCGAACTGCAATTGGGTGAATGCCAATCGATACCAGTTCCGGTTCCGGGTTGCAGGTGAATCAGGCGAGGTCGTGAAGACCAGCGCCTCGGGCAAGTATTGGGTGAATACCCTCGGCCTCGAATGCGGCGTGACCTATCAAGTGGATGTCCGGGCGAGCTTCGACAACGGGGCGTCATGGTGCCGCGATGGTGAGGCCTGGGGCGATGCCTGCCAACTCACCATCGATCCATGCACCGGTGCTGAACTGGTCCCTGCCGCTTCGGCGCTCACGGAATCGCGATTGATGCTCTACCCGAATCCGAATGATGGCGGCACCGTGCGCATCATGCTTTCGGCTGCTCACGGACATTCGCCCCACATTGATGTCGAGGTGTTGGACCTCGTCGGCCGGAGCGTGATCAATCGTCGATTCGGTCGCGGGGAAGGGATGACGCTGGATGCGATACTTGAACTGCCGACTGGCATGGCCTCGGGCATCTACCTCGTTACAGCAAGCATGGGCGACCAGGTCCTCAGCGAACGATTGGTCGTTCGCGACTGATCTTCACGCCCACGAATGTTCAGGACAGAACCAGCAATCTGCACGGGAATGAAGCCGCTCCTCTTCCTCATGGCTTGCGCCTTCGGAGCCAATTGCACCGCCCAATCCACCTACGATGCAAGGATCCTGGAGTACACCGGCCTGCGCTACGCCTGCGAAGGCAGCGGCACGCCGGTACTGAAGATCCAGAATGCCGGATCGGCCGCCATGGGAACCTGCGTGGTGGAGACCTGGAAGAACGGCCTGATGGTGAACAGCTTCAACTGGATCCTGGCCGTTCCGGCGCTGCAAGGCGAGGTGCGCCAGCCCGCATTGCCTGCTGTGCCCGTTGACCCCGGCGACCAGCTGGAGTTCCACATCATCAGCGTGAACGAGGAACCCGATGAGGATCCTGATGGCAATGTGCTCCTGGCCTCGATGGACATCGTGCCCGGAGCGGCGAGCACCTACCTCGTGAACGTGGTGGTGAACATGGGCACCCCGCCGGATTCGCTTTTCTGGTCCATCACAGATGCCAACGCGCAAGTGGTGGCGCAGGGCGGACCCTTTATCACGGATGGGGTCGAAGAGCTATGGGTGGAGCTGCAGCCGGATGCGTGCTACATGGTAGGCGTGTCCGAAGCGGGCGACACGCCTTCCGGCGATGGTCAGCTCGTGCTCTTCTCCGACGGGGACGTCGTCGCCGACCTTATCGGGGGCACCACTGCATCCCCGTCGCATGGCGGGCTGACCACGGGCCTATCGCTCGGAACCCCGGAGACCGGGATCGAGCAATTGATCGCATGGCCCAATCCAGCTGAAGGCTTCTTTCGCATCGCGGGGCCTGAAGGCTTGTTTCGGGTGATCATGCGCGATGCCGAGGGCCGCATCGTGAAAGAGATGACTGCGGCATCGGGCATCGCCATCGATGCAACTGACCTGTCGCCCGGCCTGTATGGGATCGAGGCGCACGACCGTTATGGAGCCGTGCTCCATTCAAGACTGATCGTGGCGCGGTGAGCGTATGCGCGGATTCAGCTTCGTGCCGGCTCCGCGAAGTACATCTCCATCTCCCCTTTGCCCTTGGCCTTCACTTTCCCGCGTGGGGTGAATACGAATGAAGGTGAGTGGGGAATGGGAGTTGGTGAATGGGAGGATCTCCCATCCGCTGCTGACAGTTCGCCATCCACCATCATCACATCCTTCACCAAGGCATAGGTCGCTTCGCTGATGTTCACCTTGCCCACTTCTCCGCTGCTCTCCATGCGTGAAGCGGTGTTCACGGTATCGCCCCAGATGTCGTAGGCGAATTTCTTCTCGCCCACCACGCCGGCCACAACGGGTCCGCTGTGGATCCCGATGCGGATCTCGAAGTACGGAAGGCCGGCTTCGATCTTCCGCTGCTTGCCCACGGCGATGAAATCGCGCATCTCCAGGGCGGCCCGTATCGCATCCATGGCATGAGTCGCGTTCGGCGTCGGCAGGCCGCCAGCCGCCATGTATGCATCGCCGATGGTCTTGATCTTCTCGATGCCGTGCCTGGCGCAAATGCGGTCGAAGGCGCTGAAGCACTCATGCAGGTCCTTCACGAGCTGCTTAGGCGTGACCTTCTCACTGAGCGCGGTGAAGCCCTTGAAATCTGTGAAGAGCACGGTGACCTGATCGAAGAGCCTTGCTTCCGCCTCGCCCTTGTCCTTCAATTCCTCCGCGACGGCAGCGGGCAGGATGTTGAGCAGCAGGTTCTCGCTGCGCTCCTTCTCGAACTGGATGGCCGCTCGCGAGCGACGTGTGTAGCGAAGTCGGTTCCACAGTCCAGCGGATAGGGCGAGCACGCCCAAGCCGGCGTAGAGGAAGAAGTTGCGGCGCTCCTTCTCGCTCGCGATCCGATCTTGCGCATGCAGCTCCTGCTCATGCAGCCTTCGCACATTGTCCAGGCTGTCGGCGAGCATGCGCTCCTGAAAGGCCCGCGTGACCTCGAGCCGCGTGACCTCCTTGCTGTTATTGAGCCGCAGCAAGGAATCATTCACGCTCATGTACGCGGATTGCGCGGCGTATGCATTCCGGAAGTCACCGGCCAGTTCAAGCGCTCTGTGCAGGCATTGCAGGCATTCCACGCGTTGCTGCAGCAGGTTGGCGGACACGGCGATGCCCTCTCCAGCGCGGCAGGCGGCGATGGCCTCGCGCGCCCGCTTCAGGTCGATGAGCAGGTTGCCGCGGTTCACATGGGTGCGCACCAGCTGGCGCGCACTGCCCAGCGAGGTGAGTATCCGCTCAGCGGAATCGAGGCTCGCGAACGCCTCGGCGCCGCGACCCAGCTGCCCATAGGCACGCCCCAGGTTGTTGAAGGCCATGCCCTGCTCGAGCCTGCGCCCGATCCTTCGGTACAGCTCCAGCCCGCGCTCGAAGAGCAGCGCTGCCGTATCGGGCCTGCCCAGGTTCAGGTAGGCGCTTCCCAGGTTCAAGGCGGCTTGGGCACGGCCGCGATCGCTATCGAGCTCCTCCGCCAGCGCAGCGCTTCCCTCGTAATGGCCGAGGGCTTCGCGGTGGTTGTTCAACTCGGTCTGGATGGTGCCCATGTTGTTGTAGGTGCCGGCCAAACCATCCTTGTTCTGGAGTTCCGTGTCGATGCGCAGGCTCTTCTGCAGCTGGGTGAGCGCCATGGGCAGGTCGCCGAGGCTGCGGTACACATTGCTCAGGTTGCTGTAGGTGTTGGCTTCGCGCTTGGGGTCCTTCATCGCCTTCGATAAGGCGAGGCAAGCATGCAGGTGGTTGAGCGCTGACTCGTAATCGCTCTTCATGCTGCTGCCCACGGCGAGGGTGGTGCTGGCTTCGAATTGCGCGGACTGCGATTCAACCCGGCGCGCGAAATCGAGCTGCTTTCGCGCCAGGGCCATGCCGCTGTCGGGCTGCTCGAACACCGCTCTCCAGGCGAGGATCTGCACGGCCTTCAACCGTGCTGAATCGGGCTGGGCGTCATCATTCCATACGCGCAGCAACGAATCCGTTTGGCCGTGCGCAGCGATGGCGACCAGCCAAAGGAGGACGAGCGCGACGCTCCGCATGCCGGTGAATGTAGCGGCTCACCCGTGCACGGCCTCGCTCAGCGCGAAGACGATATCCGGATCCTGTTCGATGGCGGTGCCCACCACGAGCACGTCGGCGCCCGCTTCGCACAAGGCGCGCGCTTGTCCCGCTTCGCGGATGCCGCCGCCCACGATGATGGGCGAATCGACCGCCGCGCGCACGGAAGCGATCATGGCCGGCGAAACGCTCTTCGGCGCACCGCTGCCGGTATCGAGGTAGATGGCGCGCAATCCGAGCAGTTCACCGGCCAGCGCGGTGGCTGCAGCGATGCCCGGCTTGTCGTGCGGGATGGGGGAGGACTGGCTCACGTAATGCGCCGTGGTGGTGCGGCCGCCATCCACGAGCAGATAGCCCGTGGGGATCGCCTCGATGCCGAGCGCCTTCACCGTGGGCGCAGCGGTGATGTGATGCCCGATGAGCAATTCCGGGTTGCGTCCGCTGATCAACGAGAGGAAGAGCACCGCATCCGCGTGCGCGCTCAGTTGCGCAGGGCTGCCGGGGAAGAGCACCACGGGCTTCGTGCTCCAGCGCCTCACCAGTTCCACGCAGCGGTCGAATGAGGCGGTTGTGAGCAGGCTCCCGCCCACGAAGAGCAGGTCGGCCTTGGCCATGCATGCGTTCTGGACCATCCGCTCCAGCGCGGCTTCATCCGTGCCGAAATCGGGGTCGATGAGCACGGCCAGGAGCTTCTGCCCCGCGCGCCTGGCCTGTTCGATCCGGTTCAGGACCTTGCTCATCGTTGCGAACATACCGCTTCAGCCGCTGTTACTCGGTAAGAGGCTACTTTCGCGGGCCGCTAGCGTCATAGCGGCACACACCCATCAACGGAACAATGAGCACCAAGACCATCGAGCAAGTGAAGTACAAAGTGAAGGACATGAGCCTCGCCGACTGGGGCCGCAAGGAGATCGAACTGGCTGAGGCCGAGATGCCCGGCCTCATGGCCCTCCGTGACAAATACGGCAAGGACAAGCCGCTGAAGGGCGCCCGCATCGCCGGTTGCCTGCACATGACCATCCAGACGGCGGTGCTCATCGAGACCTTGAAGGAGCTCGGCGCCGAGGTGAGCTGGAGCAGCTGCAACATCTTCAGCACGCAGGACCATGCCGCTGCGGCCATCGCCAAGGCGGGCATCCCCGTGTACGCGTGGAAGGGCATGAACAACGAAGAGTTCGATTGGTGCATCGAGCAGACGCTGTTCGCCTTCGAGGGAGGCCAGCCCTTGAACATGATCCTCGACGACGGCGGCGACCTCACCAACATGGTCTTCGACAAGTACCCTGAGCTGGTGAACGGCATCCGGGGGTTGAGCGAGGAGACCACCACCGGCGTGCTGCGCCTGAAGGATCGCGAGAAGAACGGCACCCTCGTGATGCCGGCCATCAACGTGAACGATAGCGTCACCAAGAGCAAGTTCGATAACAAGTATGGTTGCAAGGAGAGCGCAGTGGATGCCATCCGCCGCGCCACCGATATCATGATGGCCGGCAAGGTGGCCATCGTGTGCGGCTACGGCGATGTGGGCAAGGGCACGGCGGCATCGCTCCGCGGCGCTGGCGCACGCGTCATCGTCACCGAGATCGATCCGATCTGCGCGCTGCAAGCGGCCATGGATGGTTTCGAGGTGAAGAAGCTTGTGCCCAACGTGCATCGGGCGGACATCATCATCACCACTACGGGCAACTTCAACATCGTCACCGAGGCCGCCTTCCGGAAAATGAAGGACAAGGCGATCGTGTGCAACATCGGCCACTTCGACAACGAGATCGACATGGCCTGGCTGAACAAGGCCTATGGCAGCACCAAGGTGGAGATCAAGCCGCAGGTGGACAAGTACACCATCGACGGCAAGGATGTGATCATCCTGGCCGAAGGCCGCCTGGTGAACCTGGGCTGCGCCACAGGCCACCCCAGCTTCGTGATGAGCAACAGCTTCACCAACCAGACGCTGGCGCAGATCGAGCTGTGGAAGAATCACGACAAGTACGAGAACAAGGTGTACGTGCTGCCCAAGCACCTCGATGAGATGGTGGCCAGCCTGCACCTTGCCAAGATCGGCGTGGAGCTGGAAGAGCTCACCGACGAGCAGGCCAAGTACATCGGCGTGCCCAAGAACGGTCCGTTCAAGAGCGACGCCTACCGGTACTAGTTGCCGGTTGAGGGTTGAAGGTTTAGCAGGGGTTGAGGGTTGAATGACCTTCAGCCCCTCGCTCTGTTCGGGCGTCTCGCGGATGCATATGGGGGGGTGGGCTGCATTTAGAGGCGACGAGAATGATGAGGCGGCGCATTCAACCTGCAACCCTCAACCTTAACCAACCTTCAACCTGCGCACCTACATTTACACCCCGTGATCGCGGTCCGCCCAAGGGCCCTTTCCATCGGCGATGACGGGCTCCACCAAATACATCTTCGTTACCGGAGGGGTCACCTCCAGCCTCGGCAAAGGCATCATCTCGGCCTCCTTGGCCAAATTGCTGCAGGCGCGCGGCTTCACGGTCACCATCCAGAAGCTCGACCCCTACATCAATGTGGATCCGGGCACGCTCAATCCGTACGAGCACGGCGAGTGCTTCGTGACCGAGGATGGCGCTGAGACCGACCTCGATCTGGGCCATTATGAGCGCTTCCTCGATGTCCCCACCAGCCAGGCGAACAACGTCACCACCGGCCGCATCTACCAGAACGTCATCAGCAAGGAACGGCGCGGCGAATACCTCGGAAAGACCGTGCAGGTGATCCCGCACATCACCGACGAGATCAAGGCGCACATACAGGCCTTAGGCCGCAAAGGCATCTACGACTTCGTGATCACCGAGGTGGGCGGCACCGTGGGCGACATCGAGAGCCTGCCGTACATCGAATCTATACGCCAGCTCAAATGGGCCAAGGGCAAGGACTGCCTCACCATTCACCTGACCCTCTTGCCGTTCTTGGGCACCACCGGCGAACTGAAGACCAAGCCCACGCAGCACAGCGTGAAGGAGCTGCTCAGCCTAGGCGTGCAGCCCGACGTCCTCGTGTGCCGCACGGAGCATCCTATGCAGAAGGGCATGAAGGAGAAGATCGCCCTCTTCTGCAACGTGGACGCTGAGGCAGTGATCGAGAGCCGAGATGCCGAGACGATCTACGACGTGCCGCTGATGATGCAGCAGGAGCGGCTCGATGAAGTGGTGCTGAGGAAACTCGGCGTGACCACCTTTCCGGATGCCGACCTGGAGGCCTGGAAGGACTTCCTGCGCCGCTACAAGGAGCCAAAGGGCGAAGTGCATATCGGCCTCGTGGGCAAGTACGTGGAGCTGAAGGATGCCTATAAGAGCATCAAGGAAGCCTTGGAGCACGCTGGTGCGGCCAATGAGCTCAAGGTCCATATCAAGTGGGTGCACAGCGAGAAGCTCACCCCGAAGAACGTCGCCAAGCACCTCGGCGGGTTGGCCGGGGTACTCGTGGCGCCGGGCTTCGGGCATCGTGGCATCGAGGGGAAGATCGAGGCGATCAAATACGCACGGGAGAACAAGGTGCCCTTCCTCGGCATCTGCTTGGGCATGCAGTGCGCGGTGATCGAGTTCGGCCGAAACGTGCTCGGCTACACCGATGCCAACAGCACGGAGATGAACGCCGACACCACGCATCCGGTGATCGCGATGATGGAGGAGCAGAAGCAGATAGCGGACAAGGGCGGCACCATGCGTCTGGGCGCCTACCCGTGCAAACTGGAGGATGATAGCCTGGCGAAGCAGGTCTACCGAAAGCGCGACATCAGCGAACGGCATCGCCACCGCTACGAATTCAACAATGCTTACCTGAAGGCCTACGAGAAAGCCGGCATGGCGGCATCAGGCATCAACCCGCAGGGCAAGCTCGTGGAGATCGTGGAGATCAAGGGCCACCCCTGGTTCATCGGCGTGCAGTTCCATCCGGAGTACCGCAGCACCGTGGCCAAGCCGCACCCTTTGTTCATCGCCTTCGTGAAGGCGGCGATGGGCATGGGCGTGAAGGAAGTGGCAAAGGCAGAGGCGTAGGCGGGTGCGCTAAAGCACGGCCCGCGAGGATCGCATCATGCGGGTATCCGCCGTAGGCGGCTTCGCTCAGCCCTTGCCTCCGCTGCCGAGCACCAGCCCAGCCACGGCGGCGGTGAGCGCAGCGAGCACTCCGCCTGCCAACGCATCGACCACAATGTACATGCGCTCGTAGAAGAGGTTGCTCATGGCGTGCATCATCAGGTCGAAGTTGGCTGTGAGCAGGAAGCCGATGATGAAGCCCGGCAGCAACGCGGCTTTCGCAGAGCCTACGCCCATGCGCCAAATGACGAAAGCGATCATGCAGCCATAGGCCACATTGGCCGCGATGAGCGAGAGCCAGCTCCAGTTCTCCTGAGCCTTCATGAAGCCCTCGAACTTGTTCATGGCAGCCTCCGAATAGCTGCTCAGGGCAACGCCATAGATGCCCCATCCGAGCAGGAAAGCGGCCGCCGATGCGGCCAGCGCGGCGAGTACGACTTTCGTGTTCATGGTGGTTGGTTTGGTGAATCGAAGCTAAGCGGATGCCTTGAGCGGGCTCGCTGCGCCTGGATGGGTTTTCCACCGCCTATTGTTCCGGGAGGTGCTTTTCTCAAAGTCAGCCCGAGCGCAGCATGCGCTCGCGGCGGAACACATGGGCCCTGTCAAGGGGCCGTGCTGTGCGTGAGCGATATGCGGTCGTCGATCCACAAGGCCAGCCCGGAACCAAGGAGGTACATCAACAGGTCGGCCCACTGGAAGGTGTCGCCCATCAAGAGCCTCGCCCAAGTGGCATCGGAGAGGCCGAGGAGATGAATGAGGCTGGCTGCTTGGGTGCCTTCGATCGCAAAGGCGAACAGCAGCACGCTGAGAGCCGCAAGCTTCGCCGGCCAATCGAATAGCGCGCGCAAGGTGAAGTGCATCAGCATCACCACGAGCAAGTCGCCGAGGTGGAAGCGGATGAAGGGCTGTTCAACCTGGAAGGCGATCATGAGCTCGACCGCCAACAGGGCCGCAGCGATGGCCGCATGCCGGTTGCTGAAACGGAGAGCCGGACTCACGCGAAGTAGCCGTCGAGCTCCGCGCGGAAGTACTGCAGCGCGTTCTTCACACCCAGCGGCAGACCTCCGCCCAGCGCGCACAGGGAGCCGATCTCCATGGTCTCCACCAGGTCGTTGAAGAGCGCGCGGTCGATCTTTCGGCCCGCCTTCGCGCCTGCGAGCAGCTCCTTGCCGCGCGTGCTGCCGATGCGGCACGGGAAGCATTTGCCGCAACTCTCCAGCGCGGTGAACTCGAAGAGGTGCTCCAGGTAGTCCACCATCGGATAATCCTGCGGGATGCTCAGGATGCTGGCATGGCCCAAGAGGAAACCCTCTTTCTGGAAGCTCTCGAAGTCGATGCCGAGCGCGTTGATCTTCTGCAGCGGCACGATGCCGCCGAGCGGGCCGCCGATGTGCAGGGCCTTCGTGGGCCGCGCGAAGCCGCCACCGAGCTCGTCGATCACCTTCGCAAGAGGGGTTCCGCATTCCACCTCGTAGATGCCAGGGCGCTTGAAGCCGCTGTCGAGGCAAACCAGCTTGCTGCCGTTGCTCTTCTCGCTGCCCAGCTTGGCGAAGGCTGCGCCGCCATTCGCGATCACCCAGGGAACACAGGCCAGGGTCTCCACATTGTTCACCACGGTGGGACGGTTGAAGAGCCCTTGCTGCGCTGGATACGGTGGACGCGTGCGCACCTCACCGCGCTTGCCCTCAATGCTGTTGAGCAGCGCCGTCTCTTCGCCGCACACGTAGGCGCCTGCGGCCTTGATCACCTTGAAGCGCCAGTTGAAGCCGCTGCCCTTGATGTCATTGCCGATCCAGCCGTTCGCCTCCAGGTCGCGCACGGCCTGCTTCACGATCTCCACCGCTTCGGGGTACTCGGCGCGGATGTAGAGCACGCCCGTGTCGGCGCCCACGCAATAGCCGGCGATCATCATGCCCAGCAGCACGCGGTGCGGGCGCTGCTCGAGCAGATAACGATCACTGTACGCGGCGGGATCGCCCTCGTCGGCGTTGCACACGATGTACTTGCGCGGCGTGCCGTTGCCGGTTAGGTCCTGCGCGTTGCGGCAGGCCTCCAATTTGAAGCCCATGGGGAAGCCGGCCCCGCCGCGCCCGCGGATCGTGGCCGTCTTGATCTCGTTCAATACATCTACCGAGTCGCTCTTCAGCACGTGTTCCCACACAGCGTAGAACTCAGGCAGCGGTGGCATCGGCGCCGTGAGGATCGGCGCGGCCATGCTTGTGCCCACGTGGTAGTCGTCCATGTTGGGAAAGGAGGATGCGCCGCCAACCTTCAACCTCTCAATCCCCAACCCAGCATCAACCACTTCCGCCAGCCGATCGATCGCATCCCCGCTGTAATTGAGCCCACCCACATTGAACGCGCTGTTCTCATGGCAGCGTCCCAGGCAGCACATGTGGCCGATCTCTTCCGGCTTGAAGCGCTTCGCCAACTCATCGTGCACCTTCCCCTGCGTGCCCGCCACCAAGCAGGCGCTGCCGTTGCACACGTAGGCCTTCTTGCCCTGGTTCTCCTTCTTCAGGAAATCGTAGAACGAGCTGGTGCCATAGGTGATGGCCTCGCCGATGAGGAAGTCGTCGGCGATCTGCGTAAGGGCGCGGTCCTCGGGCGTGCCGGTATTGGAAGCCGCTTGCTGAAGGCGCTCCCAGAGGGGATCCTCGAGCTCCTTGCCATCACGGCCGGAGAGTGACGAGATGTTCTTCGACATGCGGTGCTCGCCGAAGCCAAGTGCGGAGGCGATGCGCCGAAGGTAGGCGGCGGCTTCAACCCTGTTGCCGACCTTCGCCCTTCGATCAGACCAACAGCATGAAACGCATCGCCCTCATCGCACTGGCCGTGGCACCCATTGTTGCCCTTGCCCAGCAGGCCTTCACCTACAATGATCTCCTGATGATCGACCGCCTCAGCGGCCTCGCTGTAGATCCCGCAGGCACCAAGGCCCTCTTCAATGTGCGCGCTACGGACATGGAGAAGAACAAAGGCGTGAGCACGCTATGGATGAAGGACCTCGTTGATCCCGCTAAGCCCGAAGTGAAATTGCCCGTGAGTGAGGGCGGCGCCCATGGCGTGCAGTGGCTCGCCGATGGCTCTGGCTTCTTCTTCCTCAGCGCGCGCAGCGGCAGCAATCAGGTCTGGCGGGCCGATGCCACTGGCACCCATGCCGTGCAAGTGACCACGCTCCCGCTTGACGTGGAGGACTATCGCGTTTCGCCCACGGGCAAGGACGTGGTCGTGGCCTTGGCGGTTTTCCCGGAATGCAAGGGATTCGAGATCACCTGCTCACAGAAGATCCGGGAGACGCGTGAAGCAGCGAAAGCCAGCGGCATGGTGCATGACAAGCTCTTCCTGCGGCATTGGGACACGTGGAAGGATGGCACGCGCAACCACCTCTTCTATGTCGACCTGAACAAGCCGGAATCGGTGCCGGTCGCCCTCACCGATGGCCTCGACGGCGATGTGCCCTCCAAGCCCTTCGGCGGAAACGAGGATTTCTGCTTCAGCGCCGATGGCCGCACGGTCTACTTCAGCATGCGCATCGCAGGCAAGCGTGAGCCGTGGAGCACCAACTTCGACATCTTCAGTGTGCCTGTGACCGGTGGTGAGGCGCGCTGCATCACCACGGAGAATCCGGCTTGGGATGCGGCACCGGTGGCCTCACCCGATGGGAAGACCCTTGCCTACAAGGCCATGAAGCGCCCCGGCTACGAGGCCGACCGCTTCGAGATCCGCCTGCAGGATATCAATACGGGCAAGATCAGGACACTTGCCCCCGATTGGGACCGCAGCGTGGCCGATATGAAGTGGAGCCGCGATGGCGGCAGCCTGCTCGTGACCGCCGATGACCTGGGCAAGCACCGCCTCTTCCGCATCGACATCAAGAGCGGCCAGGTGCTGCCCTTGAGCCGCGATGGCCACCTCGATGCCTTCGCTGAAACGCCCAAGGGCATCGTCTTCCTCAAGAGCGGCCTCAGTGGTCCAGCGCAGCTCTACGCCGCCAAGCCCAAGACGCCCTACATCGATGCCGATGCCATGCCGCTCACCAGCTTCAACGCGGGCCTGAAGGAGAAATCCTTCGGCGCTTACGAGCAATTCAGCTTCGCTGGATGGAACAATGAGACGGTGCACGGGTATGTTCTGAAGCCGGCCAACTACGAGGAAGGCCGGAAATACCCGGTGGCCTTCCTGGTCCACGGCGGGCCGCAGGGCAGCTTCGGCGACGCCTGGAGCTACCGCTGGAACCCGCAGACCTACGCCGGCGCCGGCTACGCGGTGGTGATGATCGATTTCCACGGCAGCACCGGCTATGGCCAGGCCTTCACCGATGCGATCAATCAGCATTGGGGCGATCGTGCCTTGGAGGACCTGCAGAAAGGCTGGGCCTTCGCGCTTAGCAAGTACGCCTTCCTCGACGGCGCGCGCGCAGCGGCCTTGGGCGCATCGTATGGCGGCTTCATGATGAATTGGATCGCCGGGAATTGGCCCGATGCATTCAAGTGCCTGGTCTCGCATTGCGGCATCTTCGACACGCGTTCCATGGGCTACAGCACCGAGGAGCTCTGGTTCACCGATTGGGAGAATGGAGGCAGCGTGTTCTCGAAGCCGGAGAACTACGAGTCCTTCAACCCCATGCTGCACGTGGCGCAATGGCGCGCGCCCATGCTGGTGATCCACGGCGATAAGGACTTCCGCGTGCCGCTCACCCAGGGCATCGGCACCTTCACTGCGTGCCAGAGCAAGGGCATCGAGTCGAAGTACCTGCGCTTCCCGGATGAGAACCATTGGGTGCTCAAGCCGCAGAACTCCAAGCAGTGGCATGAGACCGTTTTCGGGTGGCTGGGGCAGCACGTCGGGCCGGGGCAATGAGTCGGTTCCTTCGCTGAACCTGCCTCTACATTCGCCCGGTCGGCATGCGCAACATTCTCCTCTCGCTTTTTCTCCTGCCTGGGCTCATCCGTGCGCAGACCACCGCGCCGCCTTCCCATGTGCGCGATTCCGCGCCCAAGGCCTACGCCTTCACCAACGCCGTGCTGCACACCGATGCCCGCACGCTGGTCGCCAAGGCCACGTTGCTGATCCGAAATGGCGAGGTGATCGCAGCCGGAACCGGTGTGAGCATCCCTGCGGATGCGGTGGTGCGCGACCTCAACGGCCTGCACATCTGGCCTGCGCTGATCGAGCCATACAGTGATCTGGGCGTCGCGGCCAGCACCAGCGAGGAGCGCAAGGCCGAGAATAAAGGCGCGCGACACTGGAATGGCGCTCTTCGTGCTGACGCCCGTGCGCACGAACTGTTCAAGGCCGATCCGGAGAAGGCGGCCAAGCTGCGCGAACAAGGCTACGGGCTGGTCATCGCGCACCGCATGGACGGCATCGCACGGGGCACATCGGCAGCCATCGCGTTGAATGACGAAGCTCCGGTGAAGAGCGTCGTGCAGCCCGATGCCGCTGCGCACCTCAGCTTCCGCAAGGGCAGCTCGCCGGACAATTACCCCAGCTCGCTCATGGGCAGCATCGCCCTGCTGCGCCAGGCCTTGCTCGACGCGCGCTGGCATGAACAGGCGGCCTCGAAGGAGGCTGATCCCGTGCTCGAAGCGCTTGCCGCGCAGCTCAAGGGCCGCATCGTCACGGAGGCGAACGACCGTAACGATGTGCTGCGCTGGAGCCGATTGCTCGGTGAGTTCCAGCTCAAGGCCATCGTGAAGGGCGCCGGCGATGAGTACGCGCGGCTCCCAGAGATCAAAGCAGCAGGCCTGCCGCTCATCATCCCTTTCGCCCAGCCCGAAGCCTACGACGTGGAGGATCCCTACGATGCGCTGGAAGTGAGCTACGCGCGCCTGAAGCATTGGGAGCTGGCCATGCGCAACGCCTTCTTACTCGATAGCGCGGGCGTGTCCTACTCGCTGACCACGCATGGGCGCAAGGAACTAAAGGACATCTGGAAGGACCTGCGCAAGCTGGTGGCCAGCGGGCTCGACAGCGCCAAGGCCATTGAGAAGTTGACCACGGAACCGGCGCGGCTATTCGGATTGGATCAGCGTTACGGCGGACTGAAGCCCGGCATGCGCGCGAGCTTCCTGATCACTTCACAGCACCTGCTGCACGAGAAGAACACGATCCATGAAACCTGGGTGGAGGGCAGGCGCTTCGTGATCGACGACGCGGACAGACCGAATCTGTTAGGCAGCTACGACCTCAATCTGGCGGATGCGATCCTTCACTTGGAGGTGACCGGCGAGCCTGGCAAGCACGAGGCGCACGTGCGCAAGCCCGACGAACCCGACACCCTGAAGGTGAAGGCGCGTCTCGAAGTGAATGGCCATGTGGTCAGCCTGAGCTGGTCGCCGAAGGGCAAGCCCGAGGAGATCACGCGGCTCAATGGCAGCGTGCATGGCGGCGGCGGCGTTTGGGATGGACAAGGCCAGCGCCCGGGCGGCGCATGGTTCGCTTGGAGCGCAGTGCGGAAGGCGGATTCCGGGAAAGGGAGCAAAGCGGCTAGCGGCGAGTCCGCAGGTGGCAAGCGGTCCCTGAAGGACAGCCTTGAAGTGAAAAGCACGAAGTCCATCGGTGCGATCACTTATCCCTTGGTGGGCTTTGGATGGAAGGAAGCGCCAAAGCAAGAGACCTTCATTCTCCGCAATGCTACGGTGTGGACGAACACATCGAAGGGCATCCTGCGCAACACCGACGTGCTGATCCATGGAGGCAAGGTGGTCGCGGTGGGGGAGAAGCTCGATCCAATCGCGCTCTTCACCGGCAAGACCAAGCCATCCGTGCAGGAGGTGGATGGCACGGGCAAGCACCTCACCTGCGGCATCGTCGATGAGCACTCGCACATCGCGATCTCGCGCGGCGTGAACGAGGGCTCGCACCACATCACCAGCGAGGTGCGCATCGGCGATGTGGTGAATCCCGATGACGTGAACATCTACCGGAACCTCGCGGGGGGCGTCACCACCATCCAGCAGCTCCACGGCAGCGCCAACGTCATCGGCGGACAGAGCGCGGTGATCAAGTTGCGCTGGGGCCACAGCGCCGATAGCCTCATGCTGGAGGGAGCGCGGCCGCGCATCAAGTTCGCGCTGGGCGAGAATGTGAAGCAGAGCAATTGGGGGCCGAGCTCGCGCTTCCCGCAAACGCGCATGGGGGTTGAGCAAGCGTTCTATGATGCCTTCCATCACGCGCGCGCGTACCAAGCGGAGCACGATCGGTGGAATGCAACGAAGCCGAAGGACCGCGCTGGCATGTCCGCGCCGCGCCGCGACCTGCGCCTGGAGGCCTTGGCCGAGATCCTGCGCGGCGAGCGTGACATCAGCTGCCACAGCTACGTGCAAAGCGAGATCGCCATGTTGATGCATGTTGCGGACAGCATGCGCTTCACCGTGAACACCTTCACCCACATCCTCGAAGGTTACAAGGTGGCGCCGGCGATGAAGGCGCACGGAGCGAGCGCGAGCACATTCAGCGATTGGTGGGCCTACAAGCAGGAAGTGAACGAGGCCATCCCGTACAATGCCGCGCTGCTTCACCGCAATGGCGTGAACACCGGCATCAACAGCGACGATGCCGAGATGAGCCGCCGTCTCAATCAGGAAGCCGCCAAGGCCGTGAAATACGGCGGTGTGAGCGCTGAGGAGGCGTGGAAGATGGTGACGCTGAACCCGGCGCGCATGCTGGGCATCGACCACCGCATCGGTTCCGTGGAGCCCGGCAAGGACGCCGACCTCGTGCTCTGGAGCGCAGACCCGCTGAGCATCGATGCCCGGGCTCTGTCCACCTGGGTGGATGGCATCCGCTATTACGATGAAGCGAGGGACCGTGAGCTGCGCGCATGGATCGCCGCCGAGCGTGATCGTCTGGTGCGCGCCATGATGCAGGCCAAAGCCGATGGCGCGCCCACGCGCAAGGCGGGCCGTGAAAGACCGCGCCTGTGGTGCTGCGAGGATCTGGGCGAGGAAGAATTCATAATAGATGAGCATGATGGGCATTGATCGCGCCTTCTTCATTGGAGCTCTGCTGCTCTGCGACTTCTCTCTGAATGCCCAGATTCCCATGCCCGCGCCGCCGCAATCCATATCGATCCTCATTACCGGCGGCACCGTTCATGTGGGTGATGGCAAGGTGATCGATGAGGGTGCCGTTGGTTTCCGAGGCGGCCGCATCGACTATGTGGGATTCGACTATGGCGTGAAGGCCCAGTACGACACCGTGATCCATGCGAAGGGCCAGCATGTCTATCCGGGCTTCATCCTTCCCGATTCCCCCTTGGGCCTTGTTGAAGTGGAGCAGACGCGCGCCACGGTGGACAAGCAGGACGTGGGCCGCTACGAGCCCGAGCTGCGTGCCATTTCTGCCTACAAGAGCGACTCGCGCGTAACACCCACCATTCGATCCAATGGCGTGCTGCTGGCGCAAGTGGCTCCGCGCGGGCTCACCATCGCGGGCACCAGCATCGTGGTGCAGCTCGATGCCTGGGACAACGACGGTGCAATCGTGAAGGCGGACGATGGTGTGTTCATGTCATGGCCTTCCGCCTATCAGCGCCAAGGCTGGTGGGCCGAGCCGGGCGAGACCGACAGCGAGAAGAAGGACGAACGCGCCAAGAAACTTGATGAGCTTCGGCAGTTCTTCCGCAATGCGAGGGCTTACTCGGCTACGAAGTCACCCGCGATTGTCGACGTGCGCTTGGAAGCGATGCGCGGCCTCTTTGATGGCGGCAAGGCGCTCTTCGTTCGCGCCGATGCCGCGCGCGAGATCACTGAGGCCGTGCAATTCACGAAAGCCGAGGGCGTGAAGCGCACCGTGATCGTGGGCGGCTACGATGCCTGGCGCGTGGCGGACCTGTTGCGCGACAACAAGGTGGATGTAGTCCTGCGCCGTACGCACAGCCTGCCCATGCGGCCCGAGGACGACATCGACCTGCCGTACAGACTCCCCGCATTGCTGAAGGAGCGCGGCATCCTCTTCTGCCTCAGCTACACCGGCGACCACGAGCATGCCGGCGCGCGCAACCTGCCCTTCACTGCGGGAACGGCGCGTACGTACGGACTCTCATCCGAAGACGCCCTTCGCGCCATCACCCTCGACGCCGCCGCCATCCTCGGCATCGATCAGCGCTGCGGCAGCCTCACCGTGGGCAAGGACGCCACGCTCATCGTCTCGCAGGGCGATGCCCTCGACATGCGCGGCAACGATGTGCGCTGGGCCTTCATCCAAGGCCGTCGCATCGTGCTCGATGATCACCAGAAGCAGCTGTACCGGCAGTATCAAGGAAGGCTGGAGAAGGGTCAGTAACCCAACTTCTCCCGCACCCTCTTCAGCACTCCGCTCGCCACGTTGCGCGCCTTGTCCGCGCCTTCCTTCAGCCGCGCATCCAGCTCGGCCTTATCGTTCATGAGGCGAGCGTAAGTGTCGCGCTCGGTGCGGTAGCCATCGAGCAGCGCGGCGAGCAGTTCCTTCTTCGCGTGGCCGTAGCCGTAGCCGCCCGCCCGGAATTTCTCCGCCATGGCATGCACGGCATCGGCGGGTGCCACGAGCTTGAAGAGCTTGAAGACATTATTCGTTTCGGGATCCTTCGGCGCTTCGAGCGGCGCACTGTCGGTGACGATGCCCATCACATCCTGCTTCAGCTCCTTCTCCGGCGCGAAGAGGCGGATGAGGTTGTTGCGGCTCTTGCTCATCTTCTCGCCATCGGTACCCGGCACCAGCATCACCTGCTCATCGATGCGCGCTTCGGGCAGCACCAGCGTCTCGCCCATCTGGTGGTTGAATCGCTCGGCCACGTCGCGCGTGAATTCGAGGTGCTGCTTCTGGTCCTTGCCCACGGGAACCACTTCCGCGTCGTAGAGCAGGATATCGGCGGCCATGAGCATGGGGTAGGTGAAGAGCCCGCCGTTCACGTCTTCCAACCGGTCGGCCTTGTCCTTGAAGCTGTGCGCGAGCGCGAGCCGCGAATAGGGGAAGAAGCAGCTGAGGTACCAGGTGAGCTCGGTGACCTCGGGCACGTCGCTCTGGCGGTAGAACACGGTCCGCTGGGTGTCCAATCCGGCGGCGAGCCAGGCGGCCGCCACGCTGTGGGTGTTGCCGCGGAGCAGGGCGGCATCCTTGATCTGCGTGAGGGCGTGCAGGTCGGCGATGAAGAGGAAGCTGTCGTTGCTGGGCTTGCGGCTCTCGGCGATGGCGGGGGCGATGGCGCCGAGCACGTTGCCGAGGTGCGGCGTGCCGGTGCTCTGGATGCCGGTGAGGATGCGGGGCATGGCCGGCGAAAGTACCGGTGAGCGCGGCAGATACCTTCGCGGCCCTTCAGCGCCAACGCTGCGGCGTGTCGAGCATGAACGAGGCCATACAAGCGGAGCGCCCCAAGGTGCGTGATAGCGAGAGCCGGCGCAGCCCATCTGGCCAAGTGGCTCTTCCTTCCCTTGCGCGTGGCCTACAAGTGCTGGTTCGTCTTCGTGTTCTTCAGCTCGCTGGTGCTGCTCTATGTCCCTTTCCGCATCCTGCTGTATACCCCGCAGCGTTACTACAAGGCCTTCCGCCTGAAGCGCGTTTGGGCCAGCTACCTGGCCTACGCCAGCGGTGTTCCGCCGCGCATCGTGAGCAAAGCGCCCCTGCCCGAGCCACCGTACGTGATCTGCTGCAATCACAGCAGCTACATCGACATCATCCAGATGTACAATGTGATCCCACGCTACTTCCTCTTCATCGGGAAATACGAGCTGCTGAAGTGGCCCCTGTTCAACATGTTCTTCAAGGGCATGAACATCGCGGTGAACCGCAGTGATCGCGGCGGGGCCGCCAAGGCCTTCCGCAAAGCGGCCCAGGCCATCGATCGCGGCACCAGCATCGCCATCTTCCCCGAAGGCACCATACCGGCTTACGCGCCCCGCATGAAGCCCTTCAAGGATGGCGCCTTCAAGCTGGCCATCGAGAAGCAGGTCCCCATCGTGCCGGTGACCTTCGTGGACCACTGGCGGCTGTTCGGTGAGCCGCTGGAGCTGTTTGCGCGAGCCAGGCCAGGCATCGCGCGCGTGGTGATCCATGACTCCTTGCCAACGGCTGGGCTGGGCGAAGCCGACCAAGCCGGCCTGCGGAAGCGCGTGTACGAGGTGATCGAGGGGCCGCTCTTGCATGACGATGCCCGGCAAGCACGAACTTCGCGGCCATGAAGATCGACGAGGCCACCCTGGACCGCATTGCCGAACTGGCTCGCTTGGATTACAGCGACCCGGCCGCGCGCAAAGCCATTCTCGCCGACATGGAGAAGGTGCTCACCTTCGTGGAGAAGCTCAACGAGGTGGATACCACCGGCGTGGAGCCACTGATCTTCATGACCGATGAGGCCGATGTGCTCCGCGAGGATCTGGCCGAGACGACGATCACGAAGAAGGAAGCCCTGATGAATGCACCGGTGAAGGACAGCGATTACTTCAAGGTGCCGAGGGTGGTGGATAAGGGCTGACGCGGGCTGGCAGCTTGCGCGAACCGGCCGCTCGAGCATCATCATGGAACAGGAGCTCCATATCGCAGGCATGACCTGCGAAGGCTGCGCGGCGAAGGTCGCCCATCTGTTGCGGCAGCTTCCGGGTGCGGAAGAGGTGCGCGTGGATCATGCGCAGGGGCTGGCCGTGATCAGGTCGAGCCGCGCTGTTTCCGCTTCAGATGCTTCGGCCGCATTGCAGGGAACGAAGTACCAAGTGGTCGCCGCAGCTGCAGTGGAGGTGGACAATCGCACGGAGCCTTTCGCCCTGCGCACCTACTACCCGCTCGCCTTGGTGATCGGCTTCATCACGCTTGTTTCGTCAATCACCTCGTGGAGCCACGGAACCATCGACCCCATGCGCTTCATGGCGCACTTCATGGCGGGCTTCTTCATCGCCTTCTCGTTCTTCAAGCTGCTCGATGTCCGTGGCTTCGCCGATAGTTATGCGGGCTACGACCTGCTGGCGATGAAATGGAAAGGCTATGGCTTCGTGTACCCCTTCGTCGAATTGGCACTGGGCGCGGGGTATCTGCTCGTGGCTCATGCGTGGTGGCTGAACGTGGCTACCATCGCGGTCATGGGCTTCAGCCTGCTGGGCGTGCTGCGCGCGGTGCTCAACAAGCAGCGCATCCGGTGCGCCTGTCTGGGCACGGTGTTCAACCTGCCCATGAGCACAGTGACCATCGCCGAGGATGCCTTGATGATCGCGATGGCGGCGCTGATGCTCCTGCCCGGCTCCTGACTTACGCTCAGGCTTCGGCTGCGACCTGCTCCGTGTGCGTGGGCGAGCGCGCCGGGCTGCTCTTCGCGGGCATGCCATCGCTCCAGCGCGCGCGCGGCTTGGTGCCCAGATCGCGCCACCCGAAGACGAGCACGAGCGTGACTGCATTGATGAAATTCACCACGACAAAGCCCGTGACGAACGTCGGGTCGCCCGCATGCCAGTCGGGCAGCACCGGTATGAGGAAGAAGGCGCAGTTGCTCACGATCTGCATGATCAGCAGCACAGTGCCGCTGTGCGTCATGTTGTAGGTCCAGCCGAGCAGGATCGCAAGGGCGGACATGCTCAGCAGGAAGACCGGCCAGGGGTAGCCATCGGGCACGCCTTCGCCCACCAATAGCATGGGCAGGTACCAAAGCCCCCAGCTGATGCCCACAAGCAAGCACGAACTGAACGCGCTGAACCGCTCCTGCATGCGTGTCACGCAATACTTCATCCAAGCGGTTTCCTCTACGAATGCGATGCCCACGATGAAAGGCATGTTGCGGGCCAGGTTACCCAGGCTGTGGACCAGGCCATCGGGACCGTCGCCGGCCGCCCAGCCGGGCCAGCCTTTGATGCCCAGCAGCCAGATGGCACCGATGCCGAGGTAGGTGAAGAGGAATTTCCAGCCGAAGGCCAGGGCGTACCACTGCGCACCAACGCGCCACCTGAAGAAAGAGCCGAAGAGATTGCGCAACCCCGCTCGGCCCTCGAACCAGGCGGTGAGCGCCACGGCGAACAGCAGCGGGCCGAACACGCGCAGGCGGAAGATCATGTGCGCCTGCGCATCGTCGTGGATGCGGGCGCCATCGGGAAGGCGCCAACCCACGAAGCCCACCACGGCGAACTGGAAGCCCAGGGTGAGCAACACGAAGGTGAGCACGGGATAGCGGCGGAGGAGCTCTTTCATGCGTTGCGGCGAAACTAGAAGGCTCAAATAGCCTCTGCCGTTAAGGCTGTGCTGCTAAACTCACATGTTCCTGTGAACTGCGTGAGCTTGCGTGCCTTTATTGAATAGGCGCAGATTCTATTTGGAAACGTGAAGGCTGGTGCGTCACTTCGTCGCCTCAATCCCAAACCAGCATGATGAATCTTTCACCCCTTCGAGCACTCGGATTCGGCTTGGCCGCGGCTGGTGCTCTCGGCCTTGCGGCACAATCGCGCGTGGAAACGCGCTCCAATGCGGGTCGGTCCAGCGTCGCCGGTGCCAACCTGCGCCGCGCCCCGCAAGCGCATCTGAAGCACAACAACAGCAATGGCCTCGTTTTGCGTGGCGGCGGCTATTGTGCGGCGAGCGCCTCAGGCTCGATTGATTTCGATCTCGATGAGCGCATCGTCAACGTCGCCTTCTCGAACATCAACAATGCCTCTGCCAACGCGGCACCCATCGCGCCGGCCTACACCTTGTACCCCACGCCTGCTGGCAATGTGACGGCCGGCATGAGCTACACCTTGAGCGTGAACGTGAACACCACCACGCTCACCACCGGTTTCTCGGAGAGCCAGGTGCTGGCCTGGATCGATTACAACCAGGACTTCGATTTCGACGATGCAGGCGAACAAGTGCTGATCTCGGCCATCGATGCGCTGGATATCTACTCCGGTGACGTGACCATCCCACTGAGCGCAACCGTTGGCACCACGCGCATGCGCATCCGCCTGCACGACACGCACGACGGCACAGACTACATCAACGTATTCAACGACACCCCGTGCGGCGATGCCAGCTACGGCGAGATCGAGGACTACGTGCTGAACATCACTTCGGGCGGCGGCGGCAACGCCCCGGTCAACGACCTCTGCGCGAATGCGACGCTGATCGGCGTGAACGCCACCTGCGTGGCCAGTGCCGGCACCACGGAGAATGCCACGCAATCCGTGGCTCCGGCCGCATGCAGCGGATTCACGGCTACTTCGGCCAATGATGTGTGGTACACCTTCACGGCAACGGCTGCGAGCACCACGATTGAAGTGACCGGATCGGGTGATGCCACCACCGGCATGGATCCCGTGCTTGAGGCCTTCAGCGGCTCGTGCGTTGCGCTCACCTCGTTGGGGTGCGTGGATGCCACGCTGCGCGGTGCGACCGAATCGCTCACGATCGCCACTACCCCGGGCACCACCTACCTGTACCGCGTGTACCACTGGCCATACATTCCGCAGACCGTTTTCGGCTTCACCACCTGCGTGATTGCGGGAGGCGGTGGAGGTACTCCGCCGAATGATGATTGTACCGGTGCTGTCGCGGTGAACATGGCTGTACCTGGCTCCAATACCCTTCAGCGGAGACAACACTGGAGCCACGGAGGACGGAGCTACGGGGTTCGTGATCGTATGGGAGGCATTCACCATCGCTGCATGCGCCAATGTGGACATCAACTATTGCGTGCCCGGATCCGAGTTCGACAACTTCCTCGTCAATCTGTCTGTTGGTTGCCCTGACTTCCTTACTGGAATTCTCACAGGAACCGTTTCAGTGGACAACTGCACCTTGAGCTTCGCGGAACTCGCCGCAGGCACCTATTACATCCCAGTGCTGGTGGATCCAGCGGATACGCCAGTGGGCGCGTACAGCATCGAAGTGATCACAACGGCCTGCGGCGGCGGTGGCACGCCTCCCAATGACCTCTGCACAGGCGGTGGCCCCGTGGGCCTCGGTGTGCCGGGCAGCGTGGATTTGAGCGGTGATAACACCGGGGCCACCGATACCCCAAGGGCTTCGGCCGTGGGGCGACGCCTTCACGACCACGGAATGCGCCAATATCACGTTGTCATACTGCGCTACCGCGCCAGCCTTCGAGAACTCGTTCCTCAACCTCTTCATCGGCTGCCCATTCACGGATTTCGTAGGGGCCGCCTCATTTGAGACGACGAGCTGCGGCAACGATAACGTGACCATCCAATACACGAATGTGCCGGCCGGAACCTATTACTACGCTGTACTTACCGATGTCGGTTCCGTAGGACCGTACACCATCAATGTGGCAGCAGCACCTTGCGCACCGCCGAGCGATTACTGCGAGGCAAGCGCTAACTCGCTGCAATTCGAGAAGATCAGCAACGTGACCTTCGCTGGCATCAACAACAACAGCGTGAGCAATGCGGGCTATGAGGATTTCACGCTGGGCACAGCCGCTACCGTGGTGGCCGGCCAATCCTACCCGTTGAGCATCACGATTGCTGGCGGCTTCGCCACCGACCAGGTGCTGGCTTGGGTGGATTGGGACCATAACTCCGTGTTCGATGCCGGTGAGATCATCTTCAGTTCGGCGCCGGGCGTTGGCCCCTTCAATGGGAATGTGACCGTCCCGCTCACCGCGACCGCTGGCCAGACCCGCATGCGCGTGCGCCTGCACGACACATACGTAGGGGCCAATTACCCCAACACCCCGAACACCACGCCCTGCGACACCAGCACCTACGGCCAGGTGGAGGACTACACCGTTGACATGATCGGGATCATCACCGGAGCTGGTGCCCTGAGCGAGGCCGCCTTCGGCGTGTACCCGAACCCCACGGATGGCAACCTGATCGTGCGCACCGGCAGCATGGGCGGCATGGTGCAGCTGGAAGTGATCGACGCGCTGGGGCGCACGGCGTACAGCGAGCAACGCTCGGTGGCCAAGGCCTCGAGCATGCAGCTGGCACTGGCCGGTCGCCTTGCTCCGGGCACTTACCTTCTACGCCTCACCAGCGGCAATGCCCGCGAGGAGCAACGCATCGTGGTGCGCTGATCCTGCCCTTGATCATGAACTGCGGGGCGGCCATTGGCCGCCCCGCTGGTTTCCGGCAATGCCGAGTGCTGTTGTGGATAATTAGGGCCCGGCGGTGGACGGACTGCGCAATGGGCAACGGAATCTTTGCCCCTCAGCGCACGAGGCCACTGCGCAACCGGAGCACAGGCAAATCGGCTTGCCTCCATGTGCAGGCCACGTAAACCACTCAAGCAGCATCTGGATACTGGCGCCCGGCGCCCCAAAGCACTCAACACTCAAGCAAAACCCCATGATACAACGTTTCCTCTTCGTCCTCTTGATGGCTTTCGGGCTAGCCCCATTGGCCATGCAGGCCCAACCGGTCAACGACGAATGCGCCGGTGCCATTGAGCTCACCCCCGGCGCCGCATGCACTCCAGTGGCAGGCGATGTGGATGGTTCCACGCAGAGCATCCCTGGCCCCGCATTCTGCGATGGCTTCAATGCCACGCCCGATGACGACGTGTGGTACCGCTTCACCGCTACGGCAACGGATCACTTGATCCTGGTGCAGGGCAGCTCCAGTTTCGATGCGGTGATCCAGTTGCGCGGCGGCGCCTGCAATGGCGCGCCCATCGATTGCCAGGACGTGGTGGGCGCCGGCGGGCTCGAAGTGCTGGAGGCCACCGGCCTCACGGTGGGCACCGAATACCTGGTGCGCGTGTTCAGCTATGGGGCCACCCTGCCAGCCACCACCACCTTCACCATCTGCATCACCACCGGCACCGTGCCGCCCAACGATAACTGCGCGGGGGCCATTGCGCTCACGCCTTCGGAGACGTGCAATCCGGTGGCCGGCACCACAGAGAACGCCACGGCCAGCATTGCGGGCCTCGTGACCTGCTCGGGCAATCTGGCCAACCCGAATGACGATGTCTGGTACAGCTTCGTGGCCACCAGCATCGACCACACGGTGATCGTGGCGCCGAGCGCTTCATTCGATGCGGTGATCCAGCTGCGCGATGGGAGCGGCGGCTGCAATGGCGCGCCGCTCAACTGCCAGAATGCAGGAGGCGCAGGCGTCACCGAGGCCATGAGCCTCGCCGGACTCACCATAGGCGAAACCTATTACCTGCGCGTCTTCCATTTTGAGGCGATCGCGCCCGCCACGCACACCTTCACCATTTGCGTGACCACGGGCCTGGCGCTGCCCAATGATGCATGCACCGATGCCATCGTGCTTACGCCAGGGGCTGTATGCGATCCCGTTACGGGCACCACGCAGAACGCTACGGAGAGCATCGCGGGATTGGTTGATTGCTCCGGCAACCTGGCTAATGCGAACGACGATGTGTGGTACGCCTTCGTGGCCACCGCCACGGAGCACACGGTGACCGTGGTGCCGAGCGCTTCTTTCAACGCGGCGGTGCAACTGCGCGATGGCAGCGGTGGCTGCAACGGATCGCCGATCACCTGCCAGGATGCGGCTGGCACAGGGCAGACCGAAGTGATGAACC
Source organism: Flavobacteriales bacterium (assembly GCA_016716605.1). Lineage (NCBI taxonomy): Bacteria > Pseudomonadati > Bacteroidota > Flavobacteriia > Flavobacteriales > Flavobacteriales bacterium. Next base: position 406,260 of record JADJWA010000001.1, on the reverse strand, counting down.
TCACGGGCCTCACGATCGGCGGCACCTATTTCCTCCGCGTGTTCCATTATGAGGCCATTGCCCCGGCCACGCACACCTTCACCATCTGCATCACCAATGGCCTGGTGCCGGCCAACGACGAATGCGCCAACGCCATCGAGCTCATCCCGGATCCGATCTGCAACCCGGTGGCGGGAACCACGGAGAATGCCACGGCGAGCATCGCTGGATTGGTAAGTTGCTCCGGTTTCCTGGGAAACCCGAACGATGATGTCTGGTACAGGTTCGTGGCCACCGCCACCGAGCATGTGGTGAACGTGGGTGTGAGCGCTGGATTCGACCCGGTGGTGCAACTGCGCGATGGCGCGACGGGCTGCAATGGAACGCCGATCGTGTGCTATGCGGATGGAGCCACCGGCGTGGGCGTGAGCCTGAACTTCACCGGACTCACCATCGGCAACACCTACTACTTGCGCGTATTCCACTATGCGGCTGCCGCGCCCACCACGCACACCTTCACCATCTGCGTCCTCGGTCCCGCGCCCGCTACCTGCGATGCCGATGCCAGCACCCTCTCGCCCAACCGCCCCGAGGTCTGCTTCGAGGACGGCCCGACGCTCATAGACGCCGCTTTCAATGACCTGCCCACCGTCCCGGTCGGTTATGAGGTGCTCCATATCCTGACCTCAGGCCCGGACCTCATCATTCAACAGACCAGCGCCGACCCAGCCTTCTTCGTTGACGCTTTAGGCGATTACATCATCCATTCGCTCGTTTACGACCCGAACACGCTCGATTTGAGCGGTGTGGTCCCCGGGGTCACGCAAGCATCGGAGATCCTGGCCCAACTCATCCAGGGCGGCGGAACCATCTGCGGAAGCCTCGACGTGGCCGGCGCACCCGTATCGGTGATTGAATGCCTAGAATGCGAAGCGAATGCTGGCACCATCACGGCAGACAATGATATCGTGTGCCTGGATGGAGGTGCAGCTGACCTTGCCGCCACGCCCGACGGCAATGCGGTCGTACCGGATGGATACACCGTCCTGTACGTGCTCACCACAGGCGTTGATCTGGTGATCCTGGATGCCAATGCCGACCCTTCCTTCACCGTGATCGCTGCAGGTGAGTACACGATCCATACGCTGGTGTACCATCCCGATTCGCTCGACCTGCAGATCATCGTGCCGGGGGTGACCACCGGTGGCGATGTGCTGCAGTACATCAATGACAACCAGCTCTGCGCCTCATTGGATGTGATCGGCGCCAGCATCCAGGTGATCGACTGCTCTGGGCCGTGCGACGCAGAGGCCGGTACTGTTACCGCGACTGCGGATACGGTGTGCTTCGACCTCGATCAGAATCTGGCCGTGATCAGCGCATCCCCGAACGGCGATGCGGTGGTGCCGCCGGGTTACGAGCTCGTGTACGCCCTCACCCAGGGTCCTGACCTGGTGATCGTGGACGGAGAGAGCAACCCGGAGTTCACCGTTTTCGCTCCTGGCACCTATACCATCCATGCGTTCGTGTTCACGTCGGCCACGCTTGATCTGGGCATCGTTGAGTTCGGTGTCACTACGGCGGCGGACCTGCTCCAGTACATCGCCGATGAGGGCATCTGCGCCAGCCTCGATGCGGTGGGCGCACCCATCGTGGTGGAGTATTGCATTGAATGCGATGCCGACGCCGGCACATTGACCATCGACGAGAGCCCGGTATGCCTGATGATGGGCGAGGCACAGGTCGGTGCCACGCACGGGATCCTGCCCAGCGTGCCAAGCGGCTACGAGACGGCCTATGTGCTCACCGAGGGCGCGGGTCTTACGATCGTGGCGCTCTCCGGCGGGCCGGTCTTCACGGTGAGCGCACCAGGCAGCTACACGATCCACACCATCGTGTACGATCCGAGCACCATTGACCCGGGCCTGATCGAGTTGGGCGTCACCACGGGCTTCGACATCAACGCGCTGCTGGTGCAGGGCGGCGGCATCATCTGCGGCGCGCTCGATGTGGCAGGCGCACCGGTCACGGTGAACGATTGCAGCCCGGCCAACGATGATTGCATCAGCGCCGCACCGCTGGGGATCAATCTGGTTGACGATTGCCCGGCCAATGCCGTGAGCGGCGACAACACGTACGCCGATATGGATGGAAGCGTGCCGAGCTGCGACGACGAAGGCAGCTATCTCTTCGATGTTTGGTACACCTTCAATGCCGGTGAGAATGAAGAGGTCACCCTCAACTTCGACCCCGGCACCATGGAGGATTGGGCCATTGCGATCTTCGATGCCTGTGGCGGCAATGAGCTTGGCTGCTACCTCATGCCCACCGACCCGATCGTGGTCGCCACGTCGGCTTTCACGGATTATGTGGTGCAGGTTTACAGCAACTTCACCTTCGGCAACGGCGGCGCATTCAGCATCTGCCTAACCGGCGAAACGCCCACGGTGGTTTGTGACGGCGGCCTGGTGCAGACCAGCGGTGGCCAGTTCAGCGTGGATGTCTGCCAGGACACCGAGGCCGATGTGATCGACTTCATCACCAGCAGCACCAGCGGTGAGCAGTACAGCTTCTTGCTCACCGACGACAACGACGCGATCATCACGGTGCTCGTAGGCGGTTCGCTCGATTTCAACAGCGCCCCCATGGGCCTGTACCGCGTGTGGGGCGTGAGCCACAATGGTGATCTGGTAGGCGCCGAGCCCGGGCTCTCCGCGATTGACATCACCTCCACCGGAACCTGCGTGTCGCTGAGCTCGAATTACGTGCTGGTCAACGTGGACATCTGCGATGGCCTGAATGGCCCGAGCAACACGCCTTGGAGCCTCTTCCCGAATCCGAGCAACGGCGACTTCAGCCTCGTGGGCCCGGTGAACGGCGCCGTGGAGGTAACGGTGATCGATCTGCGCGGCCGCACGGTGCATCAGGAACGTGCGCTGGTGGCCAGGGGCCAGGTGCATGGCCTGAACCTGAGCGACCGCCTCGCACCCGGCACCTATGCGGTGCGCGTGCTGGGCGAGGGCGAAGCGACCACCCTGCGCTGGGTGGTGCGCTGATACTGAACGGGTTCAACGAAGGGGCGGGCCTAGGGGCCTGCCCCTTCGCATTTGGGCGTAACCCCCGAGAGGTGGGCCCGGTACAAGGCCGCCATGAACCGCCTGATTTTCCTGTTCGCTGCACTGGCCTGTTACAGCGCCTCGGCCCAGCAGACCGATAGCCGCATCCTGGAGGTCACCGGCCGCATCACCGACGGCGATAAGAAACTGCCCGGCTGCGAAGTGCTGGTGTATGACGGGAATGAGGTGGTCGGAACGCAGGTGACCGACAAGAACGGCCGCTTCGGACTGGGCCTTGGCTTGCAGAAGGAGTTCGCCATCGTGTTCCAGAAGGAGGGCTTCCTGCCCAAGCGCATGCTCGTTGACACGCGCGGCAAGGTGCCCGCCGAACTCGAGAACCTCGTGCCCATCGACATGGAGATGAGCATGCTGCCTGCGGAGAAGTATGAGGGCGCCGATACCGATGTGCTCGATTTCCCCTTCGCCATGGTGAAGTGGAACCGCCAATTGCTCGCCTTCGTGCAGGATCAGCAGTACACCGCCGACATGATGCGGGCGAATGGCGCAGCGCTCCTGCAGGCCGGCCGTTCCGTGAAGCGTTGACGGGCGCTCTTGTCGGCGCTGGATCCATCCAAGAGCGGGTCCCGACTACCTTTCGCGGCAATCGAGCACGCCATGCCCATCCGCCGCCCATTCAATCTTCAGCAATGGATCGCCGACAACCGCGACCTGCTGAAACCGCCAGTCGGCAACAAGAACCTCTACGCCGATGCCGGTGATTACATCGTCATGATCGTCGGGGGCCCCAATGCCCGCAAGGATTACCACTTCAACGAGACCGAGGAGCTCTTCTACCAGCTCGAAGGCGATATCGAAGTGGGCATCCAAGAGGACGGCAAGGCGGTGACCGTCCCGATCAAGCAAGGCGAGATGTTCCTTCTGCCTGCCAATGTCCCGCACCAGCCGCGTCGCGGGCCGAACACTGTGGGCCTGGTGATCGAGGTGAAGCGTGACGACCGCGAGATGCTCGACGGCCTGCAGTGGTACTGCGAGCAGTGCAACAACCGCTTGCATGAGTACCGCTTCGTGCTGCACGACATCGAGAAGGACTTCCTGCCACGATTCCGGGAATTCTACGCGAGCACGGACCTGCGCACCTGCAAGAAATGCGGCTACGTGATGGAGGCCGACCCACGCTTCGTGTAGGTCCGCGCGCATGGCCGAACTGTTCTCCATCGACATCCACACGCACATCCTGCCGGAGGACATCCCGGATTTCGGTGCGCGCTACGGCTATCGGGGCTTCATCCACCTCGATCACCACAAGCCGGGCTGCGCGCGCATGATGATGGACGACAAGTTCTTCCGCGAGGTGCATGCCAATTGCTGGGACCCGCGCGTGCGGATCGAGGAGTGCGACGCGCACCACGTGCAGGTGCAGGTGCTGAGCACCGTTCCGGTGATGTTCAGCTACTGGGCCAAGCCGCACGATACGCTCGACCTCTCGATGTTCCTGAATGACCACATCGCGGGTATCGTCCGTCGTTGGCCAGCCCGGTTCGTCGGGCTCGGAACCGTTCCCATGCAGGAGCCGGATCTCGCGATCAAGGAACTGGAGCGCTGCAGGGCAATCGGACTCGCGGGCATCCAGATCGGCACCCACATCAACGGCATGAACCTCGGTGAGCCGCGCCTGCGGCAGGTGTTCCAAGCCTGCGAGGAACTTGGCATGGCGGTGTTCGTGCATCCATGGGACATGATGGGTGCCGACCGCATGGATAAGTACTGGATGCCCTGGCTCGTGGGCATGCCCGTGGAGACCACCACCGCCATCGTGAGCATGATCTTCAGCGGGCTCTTCGAGAAACTGCCGAAGCTGCGCGTGGCCTTCGCGCACGGTGGCGGATCCTTCCCCGCCACGCTAGGCCGCATCGAGCACGGCTTCCTCATGCGTCCGGATCTCTGCGCTGTGGACAACAACGTGAACCCGCGCGCTTACCTCGGCCGCTTCTGGATCGACGCGCTGGTGCATGACCCCGCCGTGCTGAAGCATGTGGTCGATCTCTTCGGGGCGAACCGGGTGGCCATGGGCACAGATTATCCGTTCCCCTTGGGCGAGCTCGTTCCCGGCGAGCTCATCAAGGGCATGCCCTACGATGCGGCCATGAAGGAGATTCTGCTCAGCGGTGCCGCGCTCGAATGGCTCGCCATGGATCGCTCGGCATTCGTGCGTTGATCAGCGCAACAGGTTCACGTGGCCGACCGTATCGTACTTGCGGCCGCTGAGCTCCTTAGCCTTCACCTTCCAGACATAGGTGTCGATGGGCGATGGCGTGCCCTGATAGGTGCCGTCCCAACGGCCGCCGAGCTTGTCGGTGCTCCATATCAGCAGGCCCCAGCGATCGAAGACCATCAATTCGATCTCTGCCAGGTCCTTGCCGCGTGCGAAGAAGAAATCGTTGATGTCGTCGCCATCCGGGGTGAATGTGTTCGGGATGTACAGGCTGCCAGTGACGATGATGGTGAGTTGATCGGTCTTGGTGCATCCCGTGCTATCCGTGAGCGTCACGGTGTATGTGATGCTCTCTTCGGGACGCACGGATGGCGATGGGCTGCTCGGGTCGCTCAGACCCGTGGCGGGCGTCCACACCCATTCGCCATTGCCTGATGCGGTGAGCTGCACCACTGTGCCGTAGTCGATCACCATATCAGGCCCTGCCTGCACTTCGGGCCATGGACGAAGCTCCACGAAGGCGAAGGCCGTATCGCTGCAGCCCACGGCATCGAAGGCCACCACTTGGTAGAGCGTGCTCGCGTCCGGCGTGGCGATCGGATCGGCGATGCTCGCGCTGCTAAGGCCGGCCGCAGGGCTCCACGCGTAATCGATGCCACCGCTTGCGCCCAAGGGCACCGGGTAGCCGGGGCATACCAGGGTATCGGGCCATGCATCGGCGGTGACATAGATGATGTCCACGAAGGCGCTATCCGTGAGCGATCCGCAGGAGTTCATCAAGTGAACGATGTAGAGCGTGGGAATCGTGGGTGAGACGATCGGCGATTGCACGTTGAGGGCGCTGATTCCGTTGGCGGGCTCCCAGGTGTAACTGTCGGCGGGTGTGGCGTTCAGCTGCGCGCTGGTGCCGAAGCAGATCGTGGTGTCCTGCAGCTGCGGTTGCGGCGGAGCGAAATACACGCCCACGGTCACTGAATCCGAAACGATGCAGCCATCCGGCGTGGTAATGGTCACGTGGAAAGTGGTTACGGTATCGGGCGAGGCCGTTGGGTTCGCTATGCCGGGGTCGCTCAATACCGGATTCGGCTCCCATGCATAGCTGCCGCCGCCCGTTGCCTGCAGCACGATGCTCGCGCCAAGGCAGATGTTCGTGTCGGGCGTGAGCGTGTAGGCCGGCACGATCACGGTTACCGTCACTTGTGCATCATCATCGCCGCAAGCATTGCTCACCGTAACCGTGTAGCTGGTGGTGGCGCCAGGGCTTGCCACGGGATCCGCGATTGCCGTGCTGCTGAGCCCTGTTGGCGGCGACCAGCTGTATGCATCGCCGCCGCTGGCATTGAGCTGAGCGTCGCCTCCCGGGCAGATCGGTGCAACCGGTTCGGCCACCGCCACCGGCAAGGGGAGGATGGTGATGGTCAGCGTGGCCGTGTCGCCGGGCGCGCAGCCGCTGTTGTCGCTGAGAACCATGGTCACGGTGTAGTCACCGGCAATGCTGTAGGTGTGCGATGGCGCCTGTGCGGTGCTGGTGGGGCTGCCATCGCCGAAGTCCCAGAGGAAGTCGGTTCCGCCGATGCTGTTGTTGGTGAACTGCGCGCTGGTTCCGGCGCAGATGCTGCTGGGCCCGTCGATGCCGATGATCGCCTGTGCCGGGCTGAGGTCGAATTTGAAGACGCCCAGGTTGCAATTCGAACTGCCATTCACCTGGCTCCATGCCCCAGCCGTGGTGGGGAAGTCATCTTGTGAGCCGCAGCCCGCGCACACCGCCTGGTACACGGTGCCGTTCTTATCGAATCGGCTGGTGCCGCCATCGACGTGCTCCGCGCTGCCGCCTCCGAAGAATGTAGCGTAGGCGAGGGCCGTGGCTTCGGGCTGGAGCACCATCAGGTACACATCGCTTCCGGTGGTGGTGCCCTGGAAAGCATCGGCCGTGACCGCCGATCCCGTGGTGGTGCTGCCGCTGTTGCCGGCGTTGCCATTGGTGCTGCCCGCCCAGCCGCTGAGGTAGATCTGGCCGCAATCGCTGACCAGGAAGGCAGTCGGGCTGAGGTCCTGCGTGAGCGTGCCATTTCCGACGCGCGTGCTCCACAGCGAGGCGCTCAGGTCGTTGTTGAGCTTATGGATGAATTGCGAGCTTCCCGTGTTGGCGTACTTGCCTGGCGTTACCGGATAGGCCCCGTGCGTTTGGCCCACCACGTACACTTCGTCGGCGATGTTCAGTTGCACGAAGTAGCATTGGTCGTATGCCGAGGTGCCGAGGTAGGTGGTGCTGAGGAGCGCTCCGCCGGGAGCATAGCGGGCCACGTATCCATCGGCGCCCCCGTTGGGCGTGCTGTCGAAGGGCGTGCCGGCCACGGGCACGTTGTCGCTGGTGGTGCCACCGGTCAAGAAGATGCGCCCCGTACTGTCGAATTGCACGCCCAGTCCGTTCTCATCGCCCGCGCCGCCGAAGTAGGTGCCCAGCATCAGAGTGGTGAGCGAAGGGTTGAATCGGGCGAGGTAGGCATCCTGCCCGCCCCCGTTGCTGCCCTGCGGGGCGCCAGGGCTGGTGGGCATGTCTGTGCTGCGTGTGCTGGTGGCCACCACGGGGTTGCCGGCCGCATCGAGCGCGATCTCGCCCCGGAAGTTGTCGCCGTAGTTGTGGGTGAGCGCCGTGGAGTTGTTGATCCCATCGTGCCCGCTGCCGCCGAGGTAGGTGCTGCCGATCAGCATGGTGGCCGCCGCGTTGAGGTGCGCCACGTACACATCGACACCGGAAGGGAGCGTGAAGCCGTAACCGCCAAGGATGTTGGTCCAGGTGACTGTGCCGCCGCCAGCGTTGAAGCTCGCATCGAATGCCCCCGCGGTGGTGGGGAAGTCGCTCGATCCAGTTCCGCCCATCACGTACAATTCGTCCAGATCGTTCACGACAAGGCTGTGCGGGCTCTCGCTGCCGTTGCCGCCCAGGTATGTGCTCCAGACCAATGTGCTCCCGTCGGGGCTCCATTTGCTGATGCCCACATCGATGTTGCCACCCGCGAAGAAGCCCTGCAGCACGCCGAGCGTGAGCGGGTAGCCCGTGTTGAACACGATGCCCGCTCCATACAGGTGGCCGTCGTGGTCGTAGGTGGCGGTGAAGCCGAAGTTGTCTGCCGTGCTGCCGCTATAGCTGCCGAAGGTGAGCAGTGGGTCGATCGTAAGGCGCGCGCCTTTGGGTTGCTCCACCTCGAAGGTGAGCAGGTCCCCTTCCAAGCGATACAAGCAGGGGTGCGCTTCACGCGCACCGTAGGTCAGATTCAAATTACCTGAGTCCCCGGCAGCGCTGGTCAGTTGCTCTTTCCATGTCTCGGGCACGCCTTCGGCCACCGTGCCCGTTGATAGCTTCACGAGCACTTGGCCATGCTCTAGGCGGAGCTCATCGTGTCCTTCGTAGCGCAGCTTGATCGCGCTGGGATCAACTCCCGGTGCCACGATGAAGTCGTACTTGATCCCATCCTTCCCGCTGATGCGCAGATCGATGCCGGACCAAACATCATTCAGGTGAATTTCTTCGAATACCGAGCAGCCCGTGCCCCAAGCGCGCTCATCGGCGCCAACGAAGAAATTCTCGTACTGCGGCTGCGCGCCGGAGCTATAGTGCATTCGCGCCGCCCCTCCCTCGAAATGCACCCGGTACGCATGCGCCTTGCCCTCATCGCTGTGGTCGTGACCGTCGTGCGCGTGCCCGTGATGCCGCAGCGGGCTGTCGCTGTAGAGCACGTAGGTGAAGGCTGAGCGCTCCACGAACATGGCCCCTCCGGGGATCAGCGCGCGGTAAAGCACTTGTTCCGGCCATTGGCCCTTGTTCTCCGTGAAGGTGGCTTTGGGGAATGCGCCCAGCACGGTGCCCGAAAGGGCCAGCAGCCATATGATGAGGGGAATGCGCAAGGTCCTGAACGCTAAGCGCCAAAGTACGGGAGGAAGACAGCCCTTGCCCCGCTGAAGTTGCTTGGCCGGGAAGCTGCGCTGATGAGCCGGGCCAGGTGGCGGTTGGGTACCTTTGGCCGCCCCGCTGCGGGCCACCCATGAGTGAAGCCATCAAGCACGAGTGCGGCATCGCGCTCATCCGCCTCCGCAAGCCCCTCAGCTTCTACCAGGATAAGTACGGTTCGGCGCTTTATGGGTTGAAGCGGCTCTATCTCCTCATGGAGAAGCAGCACAACCGCGGGCAGGATGGCGCCGGCATCGCTAGCATCAAGATCGACCCCGCGCCCGGCCTCAACTACATTGACCGTGAGCGCAGTACTGACAAACAGGCCATCCAACGGCTCTTCGCCAAGGTGGACAAGGGCTATGCAGATGCCCTTGCCGAAGACCCCTCCGCCGCAGTCGATGCCGGGCGCCTGAAGCAAACCATGCCCTTCGCCGGTGAGGTGCTGCTCGGGCACTTGCGCTATGCCACCTTCGGGAACCAGGGCCTGGAGAATTGCCACCCGCGCCGTCGCCTGAACAACTGGATGACGCGAAACCTGGTCGTGGCCGGCAACTTCAACATGACCAATGTCGATGAGCTCTTCGACCTGCTCGTCTCCATAGGACAGCACCCCAAGGAGCGCTCCGATACCATGACGGTGCTGGAGAAGATCGGTCACTACCTCGACGTGGAGAACGAGCGCATCGCGGCCATCCACAGGCAGCTCGGCTACTCCGAGAAACAGATCACGCACGTGATCGCCGAGAAGCTCGATGTGCGGCAGATCCTGGTGAACAGCGCCATTGACTTCGACGGCGGCTATGCGCTGGCCGGCATGATGGGCCATGGCGATGCCTTCGTGCTGCGCGATCCCTCGGGCATCCGCCCGGCCTTCTGGTACGCCGATGATGAAGTGGTGGTGGTGGCGAGCGAGCGGCCCGCCATCCAAACCGCCTTCAACGTGCGCACCGAAGAGGTCCAGGAGCTCACGCCCGGCCACGCCCTCATCATCAAGAAGGATGGCAGCTATGCCGAGCAATTGGTGCGCGAGCCGATGGAGAAGCGCGCGTGCAGCTTCGAGCGCATCTACTTCAGTCGGGGCAGCGATCGCGATGTGTATCAGGAGCGCATCGCCCTAGGCCGCAGCGTTTGCCCGGCCATCCTCGAATCCGTTGACCACGACCTGGAGAACACGGTGTTCAGCTTCATCCCCAACACCGCCGAAGTGGCCTGCTACGGCATGCTAAAGGAGATGGAGGACCGCTTGAATGCGCTGAAGGAGCGCCGCATCCTGGAACTGGGCCCGCAACCAGATGCCAATGCGCTGCACGCGATTCTCGCTTTGCGCCCGCGGCTGGAGAAGGTGGCGATCAAGGATGCCAAGCTCCGCACCTTCATCACCAACGACAACGACCGCGACGACCTGGTGGCCCATGTGTACGACATCACTTACGGCACCGTGCGCCCGGGCATCGACAGCCTCGTGGTGATCGACGACAGCATCGTGCGCGGCACCACGCTCAAGCAGAGCATCCTCAAGATGCTCGACCGCCTCGGCCCCAAACGCATCGTGGTGGTGAGCAGCGCCCCGCAGATCCGCTACCCCGACTGCTACGGCATCGACATGGCCAAGCTCGGCGACCTCGTGGCCTTCCGCGCCGCCATCAACCTGCTGCAGGAGACCAAGCAGGAGAACATCATCGACGATGTGTACGACCGCGCGCTGGCGATGGTGGGTCGCCCGCTGGCTGAGCAGCAGAACGTGGTGCAGGACATCTACAAGCCGTTCACCGCGCAGCAGATCAGCGAGAAGATCGCTGAGCTGCTCACGCCGGAGGAGATCAACGCGGAGGTGCGTTTGGTATACCAGAGCATCGAGGGCCTGCATGCCGCCTGCCCGCAGCATACGGGCGATTGGTACTTCACCGGCGACTACCCCACGCCAGGCGGCAATCGCGTGGTGAATCGCGCATTCATCAACTACCGCGAAGGCAAGAACGTGCGGGCCTACTGATCGCGCACGGCGCGCACCGTCACGCGCAGGTCACGGATGAGTACGCGGCCATGGCCCGGCTGCCACAGGTAGAGGGCGACTTCTTCGCCGGGTTCAGCCTTCGGCATGTTGAAGGCGTAGCGCCAATGCCGCCAATGCCTATCGTCCATGCGGCGGATGTCGTTCATCGGGAAGGTCACGTGCATGCGTTGCTGTCCTTCCGTTGCATAGGTGAACACCAGCAACACGGTGTCGGAGGCCAGGTGGTCGATGGCCTTCCGGTGCAATTCGATGTTCGCGAAGAGCTCACGCCCAACAGGGAGCCGATCGCCGCTGATGCGCAGCGCCGGGGTGTAGGGCCATGCGCCGTTCAAGTGGTTGATGGAATCGCCGGATAGCGCAGCCACCGCGAGGGTATCCATGCCGTTCGGTGCGAAGAGCTCGGCCACGTTCGCATCACCGAAGCGATTGCGGGCTCCTTCATCACCACGCAGGAAGACCAGCGCGTACTTCTCCTTGTCCATGTTGAAGGGATGCAGGATGCCCGCTTCGTATTGCCACGCGTGGAAGAGCTGCAGGGCGATCAGCGGGGAGGCGAGCAGCATGATCGCGTTCCGCATTCCTGAAGCGACCGCATCCAGCCAAACGGCGATGAGCAAGCCCGCCACAGGCAGCGCATCGAGCAATGCGCGCATGCCGTAGCTGTGTCCGTAATACCAATTCCACCAAGCGCTGGTAACGAACGCGAGGGCGGTGAAGCCAAGGGCGACGGGCGCAGCGATGAGCGGTTTCCGGTACAAGGCCCACGCGAGGGCGGGAAGCATGAGCAGCAGGGCGGGCCAGTAGAAGAAGAGGCCCTTGCGAGCGCCGAAGAGCACCGGCCACAATCGCGGACTCTTCCAGTTGAAGCCTTCTCCGGCATACCCATCCACCAGCCAAGCGCCGCATTGCAGCTTCCAGAGAACCGGTTGCACGAGCAAGAGGCCGGAGCCGATCAATGCGGCCATCAACACGGACTTGAGCTTGATCATCGGCCACGCTCGTCCGCCAGAGGCCAACGCGACGACCGGCAGCATAAGCGCCACCAGGCCCAGCGTTGGCCGCACCAGCGCCACCAGCGCGAAAGCCAGACCCAAGCGCGGCCATGCCTTCGAGTCGCCGCTGAAAGCACGTTGCGCCTCGAACAGGCACCAGCACACTGCTGCGAAGCCATAGGCATGCGACAGGGCGGGCGCGATCACCGCGTAGTGGATCAGGCCGCTGCCAAGGCCCACGAGCAGCATCGTGAATGCGACGACGCGATCCGCGATGCGGGCGCGATCGAGAATCCGTGCGATCAGCCATAGGCCGATGAGCGACCAAGTGATCGCCGCGAGCACCACACCGATCTGATGCTCGATGCCAAGGCACTTGTCATCTCCGGTGCCGCGAAGGGTAGCCACGGCATGCGCAACGATGAAGAACGGCGCTTGCATCAGCGGAGCACCCGCCGTGTATTGGATCACGTGTCCATCGCCCGCCGGGGTGAGGAAGGCGGGATTGATCGGTGCCTTCGCCGGATTCGCGTGTTGAACGAGGCCGACGAGGTAGCCGTGGTAACCATGCCCATCGCCGTTGATCGCATTGTGCCAGGCCTGTCCATCGGTGCCGATGATCCTGTAACGAAAGGCCGCGAACGTGAACACTGCTGCGACCAGGAGCAGCGCGCCACGCGACCACGGGCCAGGTTTCATGGCATGTGATGCACTCGGCCTGTGCGATCGAGCTTGCGCAGCTGCTTGCGCGTGCCGCGCACCTGTGCATCGCCGTGCAGCACGATCCGCGAATCGGAATCAAGCTTGATCCGCGCCCTCCTGTGCAGATCAATCGAGCTGCCCGCGAGCACGTGAAGCACACTGCCGTTCTCGAGGGAGAGCGTGGAACGCTCATCGAGCCGCATGCGCGCGCCATCGATCAGCGTGAAGCGCGTGGCATGGCTCCACCAGCGCTTGCCGCCTGTGCGTTCCGGCTTGTCGGCGCGCGTGGGGGCGGTGCTCCTGTCGATGCGGATAGTGGCGCCGCGCTCAGCATGCAGGGCGGGCAGCTCCCGGTCCTGGGGCCGATGCAGCACGATGCTGTCGGCGCAGAAGCGTGCTTCGCTGATGATACGCACGCGATTGCGCGCCACGCGCACGGCAATGCCGCCATCGCTGCGCTGCTCCAACAGGTCGATCGCGATGTCGGTGAGGTGGACGGTGCGATTGTCGGGTCCTGCGCTCTTGTGCAAGGGTCTTCCCTGCGTGTTGGTCCACGTGAGCATGTTGGCCAAGGGCGGGTTGGTCCCAAGGCCAAGGCCCGGATGGATGCCCGGCACGAAGGCCTGCCGCGCGTTGCCGAAGAAGAAGGAGGCATCCTGGAACGCGCCATTGTCAACGATGATGCGCGGCGGGATCCCCTTGAGTTCGTCCTGGCCGGTGTCGAAGAGCACGATCTCCAGTTCGCTGCCGCCGGTGAGCGCGTTGCTGTGCGACTTGCGTTGCACGAGCGGTGCCGTTGGTCCGGGCCACAGGCATTCGTAGCGGATGGTGTCACCGCGCAGCTGGTAGTCGTGGAATCCGCTGGCCGGCACCGCGCGGAAGTAGTCCGATTGCCCGCCGAAGATGTCGGTGCCGCTCATCTTCTCGCGATCCACCTGCACGAAGGCGTAGATTCCTGGAACGGCGCCCTTCACGCATGGATCGACGTGCTCGTAATGGAAGGCATCGCTCAGCTTCCCGTTGCGCCTCGAGGTCTGGTGGTTCTCCAGCCAGAGGAATTGCGGGTATTCCGTGCTGCTGAGGTGCGGCAGCTTCACGCGCAGGGCATCGCCGGTGCTCATGAAATCTCGGAGGACGAATACGCCGGTGTCGCCCATGAGCGGATCAAGGTCGGCGTTCACGATTTGGCCCTGCGCATCGCGTGCGGCGATGGGGTAGGGGCTATCGGGCGCGGTCCAGCCCAGGCGCCGCCTGTCCCACGCGTTGCCGGTGAGCAGTGCGCTGTTCGATCCGCCCATCATGCTCCAGCCGCCCTGCATGCACAGGAAATAGCGGGTGAAGATGTTCGCGTTGCCGCCGCCGCTGTGGAAGTTGTTGCCGCCGAAGAGCATGTGGTTGTACTCGTGCTGCAGGATCTCGAAGGGCATGCCGTACATGCCGCCGAAGCGGCTCTGCGAATCGCTCTCGAAGCCGAAGAGCTTGCCGGGGCTGCCCGGATCCACGCTGCCCTGGTTGTGCGTGAGTCCGCTGTTGCGCGTGATCACCATCACATGATCATAGCTGTGCGGACCGTCAGGGCCTTCGCGCTTCGGCTTGCCGGGCTGGCCGCCGCGCTTCCAGCGGTCGAAGTCGGCGATGCCCAAGCCATGCTTCGTGCGCAGCGCGACCATCTTGTTGGCCTCCTTCACTGCGAGCGAGCCGATGCTGTGCACGTTGCCCAACGTGGGGTGCTCGCTCTCGCGGATGGTGAACACCGTGTCGATGTAGTCGCCGAGCATGGTGTAGCGGCCCAGGCTCATGTCGTGGTAGTAGCGCGTGATGCGGCCGAGGTAGGCTGGGGCCGGATGCGGATCGAAGAGCTCATCGGCCCAGAGCGGCAATTTGCCCTTGGGCCAGTGATCAGCGCCGTTGGGCTGCGGGTCGCGCGATGGGGTCTTGTCGTAGTCGAGCTCGCAGAAGATCACGAGCACGCGGATGGTGCCGTGCGCGGTGAGGTACCAGCCGTTGGTGCTGTGCGGCACGTTCACGGTGTCGGGCTGCGCCGAAGCAATCCCCCTGTCCAGGATCAATAAGAAAGGAAGAAGCCAGCGCATCTGTTGCATCCCGCTGTGGGAGCGCCGAAAGTACGTTCAGCCCTTCGGCGCCTTGAACAACGGCACCGTGCTGCACGGCTCGCCGAACATCAGGCTCTTCACCATCGGCAGCAGCTTCGCGCTCAGCTCCACGTAGGCGTTGAGCGGCACGGGTAGTTTGCTGCAGCCTTTCACCACCACGCGGGCGCCGCGGTAGGGCTCCACATCCAACAGCTGCACGAAGCGGGTGAACACGGTGCGCTCCAGCTGATCGATATCGCCTTGCGTAACGAACGCTGCGAACGGCTGCAGGTGCGTGGCCACCAGCATGAAGGCCCAGGTCGGCACGATGGCATCCGCCGAGCAATGCACGGAGACGAACCTGCCTTGGTACTGCGACCAGTCGTGTTCTTTGCAGAAGGCGCGCAGGTCATCCTCCTTCAAGGCGATCTCCTGCCACAGCAATGGCTTCAGGTCGAAGACGATGCGTTCACCTTGCGGATACAACTCCTCCAGGTCGAGGGTGATGATCCCGCTGGAGGCGACTTTGTTAATGATGGGGCTCTCGTCGCTCATCACATGAAACCAAGTTCCAGTTGCGCCGCTTCGCTCATCACATGAAACCAAGTTCCAGTTGCGCCGCTTCGCTCATCATCGTGCGGTCCCATGGCGGTTCGAAGGTGATCTCCACCTTGGCACCCGTAACGCCCTGCGCCCCGGCGACCTTTTGCTCCACCTCGCCGGGCAGGGTGCCCGCCACCGGACAGGCCGGACTGGTCAAGGTCATCTTGATATCCACGTGTCCAGCGTCACTGATCAGCACGTCGTAGATCAGCCCCAGTTCATAAATATCCACAGGGATCTCCGGGTCATAGATCGACTTCAGCGTGAGGATCACGCGCTCTTCCAGTTGCTTTTTCTCCTCTGGGGTCATGGTGCAGGGGGGAGAGGGCGTGCGTAGTTGAGAAGCATGCATTGTCCTATGTATGATGTCTTATGCCTGGCGGTGTTGCACAAGGCATCGTATATAGGACAATATCCAACCCTGATCGGAGTACCACGCTCACGGCTCATGACCGGCTCGTGTTAGCTGAAAACGCCAATGCATATCGCTTCATCTGGTCCATCA
The DNA here is from genome assembly GCA_016716605.1 of Flavobacteriales bacterium. Classification (NCBI taxonomy): domain Bacteria; kingdom Pseudomonadati; phylum Bacteroidota; class Flavobacteriia; order Flavobacteriales; species Flavobacteriales bacterium. Next base: position 390,131 of record JADJWA010000001.1, on the reverse strand, counting down.
TCGCGCTGAGGCCGTTGCTGCGGTTCGGGCTCAGGTGTTCACGTAGGCCGATGGCATCGATGAAGGTGAGCGGTGTGTCCAGGATCTCCTGCGGGGTGCGGTCGTTCAGCACGCGCACGAGCAAGGCGATAAGGCCCTTCGTGATCATGGCATCGCTGTCGGCGGTGAAATGCACGAGGCCATTCTTCTGTTCGGCGTTGAGCCACACACGCGATTGACAACCGCGGACAATGTTCTCCTCGGTCTTCTTCTCCGGTGCGATCAACGGCAGCTCCTTACCCAGTTCGATCAGGTGCTCGTAGCGGTCCTGCCAGTCCGTGAACATGGCGAACTCGTCGATGAGCTCTTGTTGGGTTTGGGCGGGGGGTACCATTCTACATCAATCCAGTGTGTCCAACCTCGTTAAGGTCCCGTCCTCACTATAGTGTTTCCAAACGCCTAGTTGCCGCCCATTGATCCACTTACCTTCTTCGCTCTTCTGGCCGTTGGAATGATAGTAGATTGCATCACCAGTTGTCGTGCTATCGAAGTTGGTCAGACCCATTGGCCTTCCATTCGGATAATACTCCACCGCGTGCTTTTGCTGGGACCCCGTCCTCACCATAATAAATCCGACATGCCCGGTGCTATCTATGAATTGGGTGGTGACGGTCTGCGCCGAATCGGTGTCAAGGAACACCGCAGACTTGAGTTTTCCACTAGGATAATACTCCAAATTAATGGTCTTCTCTGGGTCGTTCGTAGGGACAACGCTTATGGCGTTCGTGGGTCCAGATTGCTCAAGGGTATCCGAGCAAGCTGAAACCAACACACAAAGAATTGGAAGTAGGTGAGCGGGTTTTGTCATTACTGAGCTCATCGAAGCATTCTGATCGCATTCCTTATCGCCACCATCATCACCTCCACCTCCGCGATCGTATTGAAGCACGCGAAGCTCGCCCTCGTCGTTCCGCTCACGCCGAAGCGGTCCATCAGCGGCTGTGTGCAGTGGTGGCCCGTGCGCACGGCGATGCCTTGCTGGTCGAGCAGGGTGCCGAGGTCGTAGTGGTGTACGCCGTCGATCACGAAGCTGATGACACCCACCTTTTCCATCGCGGTGCCGATGATGCGCAGTCCGTCGATGGTGAGCAGTTCCTTGGTGGCGTGCTCCAGCAGCAGGTGCTCGTACGCGGCCATGGCCTGTTTATCGTAATCCTCCATCCAGCGGATGGCCTCGCCCAGGCCGATGATGCCAGCGATGTGCGGCGTGCCCGCCTCGAACTTGAAGGGCAGCTTCGCGTAGGTGGTCTTCTCGAAGGTGACCACATCGATCATCTCGCCGCCGCCCTGCCAGGGGGGCATGCGCTCCAGCAGCTCCTCGCGGCCGTAGAGCACGCCCGTGCCCGTAGGACCATAGGCCTTGTGCCCGCTGAACGCATAGAGGTCGCAGCCGAGGTCCTGCACGTCCACGTTCAGATGCGCGATCGCCTGCGCACCATCCACCACGGTGACGATGCCGCGCTTCTTCGCCTCGGCGATCAGCTCCTTGATCGGGTTGATCGTGCCCAGCGTGTTGCTCACATGCGAAACAGCCAGAACGCGCGTCTTGTCCGAGAACGGCACGTGTGTCAGGTCCCACTCACCACTATCCGTGATCGGGATCACCTTCAGCACCGCGCCATGCCGCTCGCAGGCCAGTTGCCAGGGAACGATGTTCGCGTGGTGCTCCATGCCGGAGATGAGCACCTCATCGCCCTTTTTCAGCAGCAATTGCCCAAGGCTGAACGCCGCCAGGTTCATGCTCGCCGTGGTGCCACTGGTGAAGATCACCTCGTGGGCATGCCTGGCGTTGATGTGCTTGCGGATCGTTTCGCGTGCGGCCTCCTGGGCCTCGGTGGCCTTCGTGCTCAATGTGTGCACACCGCGGTGCACGTTGGCGTTGATCGTGGCGTAGTAGGCGCTCTCGGCTTTGATCACACGGCGCGGCTTCTGGCTGGTCGCGGCATTGTCGAAGTACACCAGCGGCTTGCCGTGCACCAGCTCCTTCAGGATCGGGAACTGTGCGCGGAGCTCCTCCACGTTGAACGTGCTGGAGACCGGTGCCGCTTTGCTGCTCACAGCTGTGCGAGTTTGTTATCGATAAGTTCAGTCAAGACCGCCTTCCAATCCTCGTTCTGCACACGCTCCAACACCTCGGTGACGAAGGCGTGCGCCATCAGCTTGCGCGCCTCGGCCTCGCTCACCCCGCGGCTGCGCAGGTAGAACAGGCCCTTCTCGTCCAGGCGGCCGATGGTGCACCCGTGGCTGCACTTCACGTCGTCGGCGTAGATCTCCAGATCGGGCTTGGTGTACACTTTGGCGTCGTCGCCCAGCAGGATGTTGGCGTTGCTCTGGTAAGCCCGCGTGCGCTGCGCGTCCTGCTTCACGTACACCTTGCCGTTGAACACGCTTGTGCCCTTGCCCGCCACAATGCCCTTGTAGAGTTCGTCGCTGGTGCAGTCCGGCACATCGTGACCGATGTAGGTGTGGTTGTCGCAGTGCGTGGTACCGTTCAGCAGGTACACGCCGTTCAGTTCGGCATGCGCCTCGGGACCGGCCAGTGACACCTTCACCTCGTTGCGGATCAGTGCGCCATCCAGTGTCGTGGTGCTGATGCTGAAGTGGCCTTTGGATGCCACGCGCACACCCTCGAAGCTGATGTTCGCCGGTCCATTGGACTCGTGCTGCAGCTTGTGGACCGTGAGGCGTGCGCCCTCGCCCACCAGGAACTCGCGCACGCTGTTGACGAAGGCCTCGGGCGTATCCATCGCGATGTGCTCGATGATCACTTCGGCCTCGGCGCCCTCTTGCAGCATGAAGAGGTCACGCGGTTGCACCAATTGGCGCTCCCACGTGGTGACATGAAGCACGTGGATCGGCCGCTCCACCTTCACACCCTTGGTCACCAGCAGGATCAGGCCGTCGGTTGGCGCAGCGGTGTTCATGGCGGTGAAGAGGCGCTCGCTGGTGGGTGCCAGCGTGCCGTAGTGCTCCTTCACCGGGCCGTGGGAGAGGTGGTGCTTCAGGCTATCGATCACCAGTCCCTTTTGACCTTTCAGATCATCGCTCAGGTCCGCGCGGAAGTTCCCGTTCGCGAAGACCACGCGCGTGGCCTCGAAGGGAAGGCGTGCGGGCAGCGCCACATTCGCATCGCCCTTCGGCGCGGCGCACGGCAGGTTGAACAGCTTGCCCACGCGGGTGTACTTCCACGCCTCGGTCTTGCTGGTGGGAACGGGCAGCGTGTGTACCTGGGCCAGTGCTTCGGCGGCGCCGGGCCAGGTGCTTCCCTCGAGCAGCGCAAGAACGTTGGCCTTGGGGTCGGTGGCGGTCGTTGTTGTCATTTCGTTGGGGCTGGCAATTTCCCGCCCTTACAGATCTATCCCTTCACCCAATCGTAGCCCTTCGCCTCCAGTTCCAGCGCCAGTTCCTTCGGTCCGCTTTTGATGATGCGGCCATCGGCCATCACGTGTACCACGTCGGGCACGATGTAGTCCAGCAGGCGCTGGTAGTGCGTCACCACGATGATGGCGTTGTCGGTGCTCCGCAGCTTGTTCACGCCGCCGGCCACGATGCGCAGCGCGTCGATGTCCAGGCCGCTGTCGGTCTCGTCGAGGATGCCGAGCTTGGGTTGCAGCATCGCCATCTGGAAGATCTCGTTGCGCTTCTTCTCGCCGCCGCTGAAGCCTACATTGAGGTTGCGGTTCATCAGGTCGGCGTCCATCTCCACCAGCTTGGCGCGTTCGCGGACGAGCGTGAGGAAGTCCTTGCCACCGAGTTCCGCCAGGCCGTTCGCTTTGCGCGTCTCGTTCATCGCCGTGCGCAGGAAGTTCATGTTGCTCACGCCGGGGATCTCCACCGGATATTGGAAGGCGAGGAAGATGCCCTTCCACGCGCGCTCCTCTGGGGCCAGTTCCAGCAAGTCTTCGCCGAGGTAGGTCACGGAGCCCTCCGTCACTTCATACTCTTCGCGGCCCGCTAACACATTGGCCAAGGTGCTCTTACCGGAGCCATTCGGACCCATGATGGCATGGACCTCGCCTGCTCTCACATTCAGGTTTAAGCCCTTGAGGATGTCCTTGCCCTCGATGCGGGCGTGGAGCTGTTCGATTTTCAGCATTTGATTGGCGCCGGACACGGCTATTTAGAACACTTCTAAAGTCCGGCGGTTCGCAAATGTAGTCGGAAGGGGTTGCCTGATCCGACCTCATTAAGGTGCTCAAGCATGCCATGTTGAGGGGCAGGGTCATCACCGGATCGCAGAACCGGAGTAATCGAAGGCCCAAGGAGTCAATAGCTCCCACCACCTCCCTGCCCCCTTTCAATCGGGTGCCAGGTGGTCTTCACCTCCTGCGTGTCGAGGATGGCGTAAGGCGCATGTCCCGCATCATCAACCTTCGGGTACACGACGCGCTTCAAGTTGCACGTGGCTTCTGTCTCGAGCATCACGCGTTCTTCCTCCGAAGCTCCAGCAACCACCACCGCGTTCACATCCATGTGCGCAACAAGCGGCTTCAACAGTTCGCTGCGGAAGCCCGTCATCAGGTTCACCACGCCGCCGGGCAGGTCGCAGGTGGCGAGCACTTCGCTGAAAGTCACGGCCGGTAGTGGAAGCTTTTCGCTGGCCACCACCACGCAGGTGTTGCCGCCGGTGATCACCGGGGCGAGGAGGCTCACCAATTCCAGCAGGCCATTGCCGCCACCCGCCATGATGCCTACCACGCCGGTGGGTTCTTGCACGCTGAAGTTGAAGTGGCTGCTGTTGGTGGGGTTAACGCTGCTGAAGACCGCCTGGTATTTGTCGCACCAACCGGCGTAGTGGATCCAGAGATCGATAGCGGCCACCACCTCGGCTTCGGCTTGTATCTGCGTGGCGCCGTGCAACATCAACTCGTGAATGAATTGCACGCTGCGACCCTCCAGCATTTCGCCGATGCGATACAGGATCTGACCGCGATTGAAGGCGCTCCGTCCGGACCAGCCACCGAAGGCACTGCGTGCGGCCGCCACCGCATCACGCACATCCTTCCGGCTACTGCGGCAGATGTTCGCGAGCGGCTTGCCGTCCGTGCCCTTTGGTTGATAATAGCGCCCGCTCTCGGTGCGCGGGAACTTGCCTCCGATGAAGATCTTGTACGTCTTCATCACCGGGAGGCGTTCCGGCTTTGCGCCGATGGCCTCAGTGGATGCGGCGGTCTTCATCGAAGCGCCGTTTCCCGCGTGGCCGTTCTGATCGGCTTTCGCTGCGGGCCTGCTGACGATCTTGCTCATGTTCTGGTTCGCCGTAGCCGGGCGAAGGCGAGGTCTGGCGAAGCCAAAGCTAAGGGACGAAGCGCGCGGCGGTCGCCTGTCCTTTGCGAGACAGGCATGAGTTGGCTCAGCGGGCCAGAACGGCCAACGACGAGAAGCAACCGGTACGAGGGGTGGCGTGGGTCAGCACAACTCGAAGATCACCTCCGCTTCGGCGGGCAAGGTGGTGTTTGATACGCAGGCATGGATAGCTTCGCCTTGGTCGTCCTTCTCCAACACGGTACCGGCGATGGTGAGCGCCCGGTAGGTAGGGATGATCGGTGTGGAGCTGGTCAAGCGACGCGGCGGAGTTGGAAGGGTTGCACGGTTGAAGCCTCACCGTCGAGCACCATCAGGTAATAGTCCTCGCCATCGAGGTCGGTGATGCGAACGCGCGTCATCGGGCCGTGGACGTCGCCGGACTTCACGATGGAACCATTCGCATCGAGGATGTCGAACAGCGCACCTTCCGTGCCCGGCTCGTAATCGAACATGAGCAGTCGCTCAATCTGGTCGATGCGGAGGTGCAGCTCGTATCGCGGGGTTGTCATGGTCTCACGGGAAAGCAACCCTGTAACGGGAAGTGCATGCACTGGGTTCCTCTAAAGCTGAAGGCCCGATCAGCTCTCGCCGACCGGGCCTTCCACCACCAAACCAAACCCTATCCCATGGGCAGGCTAGCTGCCCTGATCGTTGAAGATCCAGAGTGAATTGCTGTCGGTACGCATGGCAACGAGGGGTTCATTTCGTCCGCGCCACTAAGCTAACGGCATGGCGAGCCGTTGAACATGGGATGAACGAGGACCGGCCTTTCTTGCAAAGCGACCGGGTCATTGGGCTGGGTCATTGATCGGAACGTAGCGGAACTTCTCCTTGAGGTGTGGTTTCAACAGTGCCGCTCTCGAAAGCCGTTTCCTGTTCAGCCGGCACCGCTCGCCGTCGTTGGAGCCGCATCTGCCGCCTTCACGCTACCTTTTCGCCAAACCAGAACACCATGTCACTGCGCGCGTTGATCGTTGATGATGAGGCCGATGCCCGGGAGAACCTTCGCATGATGCTCGAGGAGCATTGCCCTGAGGTGCAGGTCGTGGGGCAGGCCGGGAGTGCGGCAGAGGCCCGGCAGAGAATCAACGAACTTCAGCCCAATGCGCTCTTCCTCGACATCAAGATGCCAGGCGAGGACGGTTTCCAGCTGCTGGCCTCCATCGCCGAGCTCGACCTTCCGGTGGTGTTCACCACGGCCTATGATGAATTCGCCCTAAAGGCCTTCAAGGAGAATGCGCTCGATTACCTCGAGAAGCCCATCGACCATGAAGAGCTGCAGCGCGCCGTGAAGAAGCTGGCCAAAGCCACGGGCGAGATCAACGGCAGCCAGCCCTCGGCCATTGCTGCGCTCTTGAAGGATCCCGCATCGCCGCTGAGCACGCGCGTAGCCATACCAGGGCGCGATGGGCTGGTGCTGTTGAAGCAGGACGACATCATGTACCTGGAGGCAAGCGATAGCTACACCACGGTGCACCTGAAGGATGGCAAGCGCAGCGTGAGCAGCAAGCACATCCGTGTGTTCGAGGACAATCTCGACCCCAAGACCTTCTTCCGCGTGCATAAGAGCTACATCATCAACCTGGCGCACCTCAAGGGCTTCAGCCGCACCGAGGGCAACATGGCGCTGCTCGACAATGGGACCATGATCCCCGTATCGCGCAGGCGGCTCCCCGATTTCCTCGGATTGATCAATACATTCTGAGCTTTGCCGGCGATGCGTGCCTGTGCCGCCTTCGCCGGTATCGTTATGTCATGCGCCGCCCCGGCGCAGCAGCATGCCTTCCGGCAGGTGGCCACGCGCGACGGCCTTGCCCAGAGCCAGGTAAGGGCGATGGCCCACGATGCCGATGGCTTCCTGTGGTTCGGCACCTTGGGCGGGGCGAGCCGGTTCGATGGCCAGGACTTCCAGAACCTGTCCGTGCAGGATGGATTGCCCGACCCGTTGGTGAGCGCCATCGCGTTGGACTCCGATGGCCGGCTCTGGCTCGGTTCGGGCCATTCGATCGTGCAGGTTCGCGGCCGCAGGCTGATTGCAGAGGACCTGCCTGGAGCCGAGCGCAGCGCGCGTGTGCTGAGTTTGGTGCCGTCGGCAGGGGCGGTGCTGCTGATCGGCACAGATGGAAGCGGTGTTCATGAGCGCGACTCCACCGGCATCCACCCCCTGGCGGGATACCCGAAGCATGCGCTGAACGTGCGCACCATGTTGCTTCTCCGGGACGGGTCCCTGCTCGTGGGCCACCGCAATGGATTGGTCCGCTGCGCCGATGGCCGCTGCGTGGATGTCGCCATAGGCGATGAGGAGCCCAAGCTGGTGGAGGCCCTGGCCGAGGATAGCGACGGGTCGTGGTGGGTGGGCACGCTGGGCAATGGCCTGTACCGCCTCTCACCGGAGGGCATCGTGCTCGAGGAACATGATGAGGAGAGCGGCCTTTTGCAGAACAACGTGAGATGCCTGCTGAAGGACAGGCGCGGTAGGCTTTGGATCGGTTCCAAGTTGGGCCTGAACATGATCGATGACGGTCGGATGCGCACGTACACGGTGCATCAGGGCCTGCCCAACGACAACATCCAATTCGCGTTCGAGGACCGCGAGGGGAATCTCTGGCTGGGCACCGATGGCGCTGGTGCCCTGCGATACCTCGGCGATGCGCTCGTGACCTTCACTGTGAAGGATGGCATCTGCAGCGACCAAGTGATGAGCATGACGGCCGATGCCCAAGGTGACCTTTGGCTCGGCACTTATGACAATGGGATCTGCCGGATGGACGGCATGGCCATGATCACCACCGTCGATGGCCTGCCCAACAATACGGTCTGGTGCGGGCTGCTCGACCGGGACAGCTCGCTCTGGTTCGGCACGAGCGAAGGAGTGGCGCACATCGTCGATGGCCTGGTGCAGCGCCCGCGCGGTGAGCCGCTGCTGCTGGGTACGCGCGTTTTCGCCATGCACCAGGATGCCGATGGCCGGATCTGGTGCGGCACGCGCGAGGGCTTGTTCTCATTCGCGCCGGGTGAATCGATCGCGCGCAAGGAAATGGGCCCGGGTGGCCCGTCCCGGTCCGTGCGTGCGATCATGGCCACTCCCGATGGAGGGCTCGAACTGGCGGGCGATGAGGGTTTCTTCACCTTCCGCGATGGCCGGTTCACCAACATCGGGGCGAAGGCTGGCCTGAGCGACCAGACCGCTCTTTGCCTGGCACGCGATGCTCAAGGACGTAGTTGGGTGGGCACTGCCAACGGCCTCACCTGCATGCTCAGCACCGGCCCGCGCGCCATTCGCTTCGGAGATGATTTCGGATCCAACTACATCAACTTCCTGACCACTGACACGGCTGGATGGATCTGGGCGGGCACTAACAACGGTCTCTTCCATTTCGATCCGCAGCGGATCATGGACGATCCTTCGGCTCAGCACCACCTGACCATGAGCGATGGCCTGCGCGGAATGGAGTTCAACCTGAATTCCGCCCTAGCATTGACCCGGGGTCGCATGCTTTTCGGCAGTGCAACCGGAATGGTCCTCTATCAGAGGCCCACCGCGCGCCAAGAGCCAAGCGCCGAAGGAATCCCGCCTGGCCTGCGGATACTGGGAGTTCGCTCATTCCTTCAAGCAAGCGATTGGAAGGAACAATGCGACAGCCTCGACATGGACGGATTGCCCGCTGGACTGCACGTTGGGCACCGGCGCCACTACATCACCTTCGATTACGCTGCGACGGCCTTCAGCAGGCCTGAAGACGTCCGCTACCGTTACCGCCTGGTCGGCATCGATACGGAGTGGCTGCCACCCACCGATGCACGCTTCGCCTCGTACAGCAACCTGCCACATGGGGAGTACATCTTCGAAGTGGCAGCTGCGGTAGGCTCCGGACCTTGGAGCGCGCCTGTCGCTTTCGCCTTCCGGATCGATCCGCCTTACTGGGCGCGATGGTGGTTCTTCGCGCTGTGCGCCGTGCTCGCCGCGTCGTCGGGGTACGGCATACATCGGATCCGCGCTTCGCGCAGATCGCGACGCGAGAAGACCCGCCAGCTGGTGCTGCGCTCGCGCATGCTGCAGCTGGAGCAGCAGGCCCTCAACGCCAACATGAACCGCCACTTCGTGTTCAATGCGCTCAACAGCATACAGTTCCACATCAACCGGCAGGATCGCGCCACGGCGAGCCGTTACCTCACCAGTTTTGCGAAGCTGATCAGGAAGAACCTTGATGCCAGCCAGACCGATACCACATCCCTAGCGGAGGAACTGGAACGGCTTGAGCTCTACCTGAAGCTGGAGCACATGCGCTTCAAGGATAAGTTCCGCTACACCATTGCGGTTGACCCCGCTGTGGATGCCGCGCAGGTGCGCTTGCCGGCCATGATGTTGCAGCCCTACGTGGAGAACAGCATCTGGCATGGCATACTTCCCATGGAGGGCCAGGGCCATGTGGCCATCACTGCGGAACCATCAGCGCAGCGCGGCCGCGTGGTGGTGCGAATCGAGGATGACGGCATAGGAGTGGAGCGGAGCCAGCTAGCCAAGGCGGGCACGGAGAATGATCATATCTCCAGGGGAATTGAGATCACAAAGGGCAGGGCCGATGTGCTGCGCCGGCTCGAATTGACCGATATCCGGATTGACGGGCCTAGGGAAAGGTCGGGCTCGCCCAGCGAACGGCAGCAGGGCACCGTGGTGATCATTGAACTGCCTGTGCAACAGCCGGAAACAAAACGCGTTACAGGCTTGGAAACCGCCGCTGACGACTATACATTTGGTGCGCCATGAAAGTCCTCGCCTCTCAGCCGAAGCTCTCCCTTGCAATGGCCATCTTGGTGGTGATGGCGTTGACCGGTTGCGCGAAGGAGGATGGATTCGCGCCCTGCCAGCACGATCAAGAACAAGATGGAGGCGCGAAGAACGGCGGCGGGGCCGACCTCGAATTCAATGAGGTGGGCGGCAAGCCAGGCCATTTGCGTGGCACCGGATCCGGCAGTTCCATCAGCGACGATGGCGACGATGTGGGCGATGGCGAACGCAACAAGAAGAAGAAGCCGAACAGCTGACCCCCTCAGCTGACGGTTCATTCGATGAGCGCCCGGGACACCGGGCGTTTTCATTTCAGCCCTTCGCTGTCCTGCGCCGTCCGTTCCCCGTGACAGGCGCATCGGCCCGGAGGCCGCCCAGTAGCTTCACTCACCGAGCATACAGGGCATGCCCGCAAAGAGCCAGGACCATGTGCATCGGCTGATCCAGTCGATGAGCCCTGCTGAGAAGCGGTGGTTCAAGCGGCACTTGGCCCGCAACAATCACGAGGCCGGATGCATTCCTGAACAGCTCTTCGATGCCATTTCCACCATGGAGGCTTACGACGAGAAGGCCCTGCTGCAGCGCTTCGCATCCGAGCGTTTCACGCATCACTTCGCCATCACCAAACGGAGGCTCTACGAATCGATCCTGGCTTCGCTCGTGACCTTCCATGCCGAAGGCTCCACCTCCGCACGCATCCACAGCCTGCTTCACCAAGTGGAGGTCCTGCACCACCGCGCGCTGTATGCCGATGCTGGGAAGGTGCTGCGCAGTGCGCGCAAGCTGGCCGCCGAAGGCCATCGGCTGCCGGACCTGCTTGCCGTGCGCGAATGGGAGCGCAGGCTGATCGAGTGCAGGAATTACGAGGACAAGGACGACGGGCACGTCATGCGCATGGAGGGGGAGGACGAAGCGCTGCGCCAAGGCATCGCGGAGACCGATGCGCTGTGGGCGATCAAGAGCAGGCTATTCATCCTGTTGTATCGGATGGGCGCTGCCCGCGAGCCTGCGGTGCATGGTGCGGTAGCAGAAATGCTCCATCATCCGTTGCTCGACCCCTCGGCCGCGCTGCAAGCCCCGAAGGCGCGTTACTTCCACCATCACATCCGCAGCGCTGCCGCATTCGCCATGGGAAGCGCAGCGGAATGCCGCGTCCAGCTCGAACGTTGCCTTGCCGTGCTGGAGGCGGACCGAGCCGCGTTCCGTGATGAGCCCAGCTTGGTGCTCGGCGTGGTGAGCAACCTGGCATACGTATGCATGCAATGCGGCGACCATGACCGCGCCTTCAGCCTGCTGAAGCTGTTCCGCGAGCTCCCTGGGCAATGGGGCATGCCGGAGACCGAGGACCTCGACTTGAAGCTGTTCGCCACGACCGTGTCGCTGGAGCTGAGCATGCACTTGCGTTCAGGCGATGCGGAGAAGGCAATGGATTTGATCCCTGTCTTGGAACGGGGCCTAGCGGCGCACGTCCATCGCCTGGGTCCCGTGCGCCGTGAGGCCTTGCGCTTCCTGGCGGCATACGCGCACTTCGTGCATGGCAGCTTCGACAAGGCCCTGGGCTGGTGCAATGACCTGCTCAATGGGCTTCGCCACGACGATGTGAGCGATGCTGCGCGTTACGGGCGCGTGCTGCATCTGATGATCCTCGTAGAGCTGGGCAAGAAAGACCTCCTGCCCTATGGCGTGCGCAACGCCGAGCGCTTCCTGAAGCAGCATGGACTCGCGCGCAGCTTTGAGTCGCGGCTGCTGCAGCTCATGCGTGAACTGGCGCGAGCCAAGCACGCCGCGGAGCGCATGGCGGCCTTCGCCTCCTTCCGCGATGAAGCCGAACATATCCTCGATGACCCCGCAGAGCGGAATGTGCTCGAGCACCTTGACCCTGTGGCGTGGGCTGAGGGCAAGTTGAACGGTTCCGCGATGGCTGAGTGCATCCGGCAGCGGGTGGGAAGGATGAGGAACGCAGCGGCTTAGCTCCGCCGCAGGAACGCATCCCACCCCTGCGCGCGCAATTCGTGCTCACCGCCTTGCTTATCCACCAGCCTGTATCCGCTGGCTTCATCGGTCATGTGGCCCACCACGGTAAGGCTCGGGTTCCCCTTGATCCGCTCGTAATCGCTCTGCGCGATGGTGAAGAGCAGCTCGTAATCCTCGCCGCCGTTGAGGGCGCAGGTGCTGGGGTCGAGATTGAAATCGCGCGCGGACTTGTAGGTTGCGGGGTCAATCGGGATCTTCTCGTCATAGATGCGGACGCCGAGCCTTGAGTTGCGGGCCAGATGCAGCGCTTCGCTCGCCAACCCATCGCTGATATCGATCATGGCCGTGGGCTTCACTTCCAGTTTGCGCAGAAGTTCGATGATGTCCTTGCGGGCCTCGGGCTTCAGTTGCCGTTCGAGGATGTAGTCGTGACCGGTGAGGTCGGGCTGCGCGCCAGTGTCCTTGAACACCGCTTTCTCCCGCTCCAGGATCTGGAGGCCCATGTATGCGCCACCGAGATCGCCGCTCACCACGAGCAGGTCATTGCCACGTGCTCCACTCCGGTACACGATGCCCTCCTTTTTCGCCTCGCCGATGGCGGCGACGCTGATGACCAGTCCGCTGGGACTGCTGCACGTATCTCCGCCCACGAGGTCCACCCCGTAGTTCCTGCAGGCGAGCAGGATGCCATCGTACAGCTCGTCGATCGCCTCCACGGGGAATCGATTGCTGAGCGCCAGCGAAACCGTGACCTGTCGTGGCACGGCGTTCATGGCGTAAACATCGCTGACGTTCACCACCACGGCCTTGTAGCCGAGGTGCTTCAGCGGCACATAGCCCAGGTCGAAGTGGATGCCCTCCACGAGCATATCGGTGGTGACCACTTGATGAAGCCCTTGCGGATCGATCACGGCGGCATCATCGCCAATGCCCCTTACCGAAGAAGCGTGCTGGAGGGCAACGCGCGCGGCGATGCGCTCGATGAGGCCGAACTCGCCAAGGGCGGATAGCTCGGTGCGGGAAGGGGTGTCTGACATTGGGCGCGAAGTTCCGCTTTCGTCGGGTGCAAGCGCGCCATATCTTCTAGCGCCAGCGATTGACGGGGAAAGCGTCGATCGCAACGCACACCGGATGTTCCTCAACTGCCACAGCTGGTTCAGCTTCAAGCACGGCGTGATGAAGCCCGAGGCGCTGCTTGAGGAAGCGGCGAAGACCGGGGTGCGCTCCTTCGCGCTCACCGACATCCACTGCTCGGCGGGAATCCCAGACTTCGTGCGCGGTGCTTCGCGCTTCGATGTGCGGCCGGTGGCAGGGATCGAGTTCCGGCAGGGCGGGCGGCTGCTGTACATCGGCATCGCGAAGAGCAACTACGGCTTCCAGCAACTGAACGGATTGCTGAGCCCGCAATTGCTGGACGATGCGCCCATCCCCGAGCGTGCACCGGAACTCGACGAGGCGTTCTTCGTTTATCCCCTCGCCCGCGCACCGCAGCAGCTTGCGCCCAACGAGCGCGTGGGCATCAAGCCGGGCGATCTCACGCGCCTGCCCTTCAGCCCGTGGGCGCGCCGGATGAAGGACCTCGTGGCGCTCATGCCGGTGACCTTCAGTGCGAAGAGCGACTTCAACACGCACCGCCTGCTGCGCACCGTGGCGAAGAACACCGTGGTGAGCATGCTGCCGAAGGATGAACTGGCTGATCCCGATGAGTCTTTCCGGAGCGAGGAGGAGGCGCGCCGCATCTACCGCGAATGGCCGCGACTGCTGGCAAACGCGGAGCGCCTGCTTGAGCAGTGCAGCATCGCCTTCGATGGCAGCGACAAGACGCGCGCGGCCTTCACCAACGATATGCGCGCCGACCGCGAGAAGCTGCACCGCGATGCGCGCGCGGGCCTGCGCTACCGCTACCCGGAGGTGACGCCGAAGGTGCTGGCGCGCATGCATCACGAGCTGGACGTGATCGAGCGCATGGGCTTCATCAGCTACTTCCTCATCAACCAGGACATCGTGGACCATGCGCGCAGCCGAGGCTTCTTCCACGTGGGGCGGGGCAGCGGCGCCAACAGCCTGGTGGCCTATTGCCTGCGCATCACCGATGTGGACCCCATGGAGCTCGACCTCTACTTCGAGCGCTTCATCAACCCCGCGCGCAAGAAACCCCCCGATTTCGACATCGACTTCAGCTGGAAGGACCGCGACGAGGTGTACCGCTACGTGTTCAACAAGTACAACACAGCCGATGGCAATACGGGCGGGATCCACGCGGCGCAGATCGCCACCTACACCACCTTCCAATGGCGCGGCGCGATCCGTGAGCTGGGCAAGGCGGTGGGGCTTCCGCCGGCGGAGATCGATGCGCTGAGCGAGGGCAACCACGGCTACTACGCGCGCGGGCGGCCGAGCAGCTACGCCAAGAGCAGCGAGCTGGACAAAGTGGCGAAGGCCGTGATCAACTACAGCAAGCGACTCATCGGCATGCCTCACCATCTGGGCATCCATGCGGGCGGAATCGTGATCACGGAGAAGCCAGTCACGCATTTCACGGCGCTGTTCCGTCCGCCGAAGGGATTCCCGGTGACGCAGATCAGCATGCTGGAATGCGAGGACATGGGCCTGCACAAATTCGACCTGCTGAGCCAGAGAGGACTGGGGCATATTCGGGATGCGGTGGAGCTGGTCAATCAAGCTTCATGTCACAAGCCTCAAGTCTCAAGCTTCAATGGCGGAGCGCATTCGGTTGAAGCTTGTGACTTGAAGCTTGAGCATTGTGACTTCCGCGCAGCGGTGGACATCCACGACATCCCGCGCTTCAAGCAGGATCCCGCGATCAAGGAACTGCTGCGCAGCGGCAACACCATCGGCTGCTTCTATGTGGAGAGCCCCGCCATGCGCATGCTGTTGAAGAAGCTCGCGGTGGACGATTACCTGGGACTCGTCGCGGCGAGCAGCATCATCCGCCCCGGCGTTGCGGAGAGCGGCATGATGCGCGAGTACCTGCTGCGCCACAACGATCCCGAGCGGCGCAAGCTGGCGCCGAAGCGCCTTTTGGAGATCATGCCCGAGACCTATGGCGTGATGGTGTACCAGGAGGATGTGATCCGGGTGGTGCATCTCTATGGCGGGCTGGACCTGGAGGAATCGGACACCGTGCGGCGCGGCATGAACATCCGCTACCGCGACCGGCCGGAGTTCAAGGTGGTGGAGCAGAAGTTCTTCGCCAACTGCAAGGCCTTCGGCTATCCGCCCGGCGAGGCCGAAGAGGTGTGGCGCCAGATCCAGAGCTTCGCCAGCTTCAGCTTCGCGAAGGGCCACAGCGCCAGCTATGCGGTGGAGAGCTACCAGAGCCTCTACCTGAAGGCGCACCATCCGCTGGAGTTCCTCGTGGGCGTGGCCAACAACTTCGGCGGCTTCTACCGGACGGAGTTCTACCTGCATGAAGCGAAACGAGCGGGAGCGGTGATTGAGGCGCCGTGCATCAATACCAGTGAAGAATTGTGCTCCTTGGTGAATGGTGAGCGCCGCCATTCGCCATTCACCAACTCCCATTCACCTGTGAAGCCCCGCATCTTCCTCGGCCTCGGCAACATCAAGAGCCTCAAGGGCGACACCGTGCAGCTGATCCTGAGCGAGCGCAGCCGACATGGCCACTTCGCCGATCTGCAGGACCTCTTGAAGCGCGTGCCGCTGGGCATCGAGCAAGCGCGCATCCTCATTCGCGTGGGCGCCTTGCGCTTCACCGGCAAGAGCAAGCCGCGGTTGCTGTGGGACCTCACGCTGCTGCACCGCCCCGCCGCGGTCTCAAGCGATGGCGACCTCTTCATCACCCGCGTGGAGGAGCCCAAGCTTCCCGACCTGCAGTTCTATCCGCTCGCCGATGCCTACGATGAGCTGGAGCTGCTCGGCTTCCCGCTGTGCGATCCGTTCTCGTTGGTGGAGTGCGGTGAATGGTCATTGGTGAATGGCGAATGGAAGGACCGCTCGCTGCCAGCCCTATTCACCAACTCCCATTCACCAGTCGCCTCTTCCCCTCCCTTCATCCTCAAGCGCGACATGGAGAAGCACATCGGCCAGCGCGTGACGATGCTCGGCTACATGATCCACGTGAAGACCACCACCACGCAATCGGGGAGCTACATGAGCTTCGGTTCATTCATCGATACGGCAGGCGACTTCTGGGACAGCACGCAGTTCCCCAGCGTGGCGGAGCGCTACCCCTTCTGCGGCCGTGGCGTCTATCGGCTCATTGGCGTGGTGGAGGAGGAATTCGGGCATTGCGCGCTGCGCACCAACAGCATGGAGAAGCTGCCGTGGACGGCGGATCCGAGGTATGGGGAGAAGTGAGCTGCAAGCAACCGATTGCCCCGCCAACCTGTCTCACCCGCACACATTCCCAACATGCGCTGCATCCTTAACTCCATCGGGCTCATCATCTCGCTTCACGCCACCGCCCAGCAGGTCGATTGGCTCATCAGCGATCCCGTTGCCTACAGCTCGAATCCAGCGATGCCCTCGGAACGTATCGCCACGGCGCCCGGCCGCCTGGTGCACATGCGCGCGTTGAATGGCGTTTACACCTACGGACAGCATGTCTATGGCGCTGCCGCATTCACATCGCTCGATCCCGCCACTGGCGCGCCGCTGTGGTCATGCGTGGTCGCGGATTCGGTGAGCATCAACGATTGCGCGGTGGCGGCCGATGGTAAGGCCTACTTCGCCGGCAGCTTCATGGGAGCCTTGCAGTTGTGCGATGGCTCTGTGATCGGCGGGGTGCTCCCTGCCGTGCCGCTCCAGGAGAACCTCTTCATTGTGGCTGTGGACCTCGGCTCCGGGGCCATCTTATGGGCGCGCAACCTCTCCTGGACGCATGCGCTTGCCAATGAGGTCGCGTCGCTGGCAATCGATCCTCAAGGCAACCTCTGGTACGCAGTGAGTGAATGGGGCGTTGGCAAGGTGGTTCGCGTGAATGCCCAAGGCAACGATGCGGAGACCCGCATCATCGACGGCGTGCGTCTTTTCGGCACCATCAGTTTCGATCCTTGGGGCGGGCTGTACGTGGCCGGATCGGTGGACAACAACGGATTCGCTTTCGGTGGATTGGCTTATCAGAACTACGGGAACACGGGCTACAGCATGTTCGTGCTCCGATACAAGCCCGATGGCACCGGGGGCTTCGCGCGGTTCGCGGATGACATCACCTTCCAGGATCCTACGGTGGCCGCCACGAGCGATGGACACGCTTACCTAGCGGGGCAACTGCTCGGTGCCACCGTCTGGGACGGCATCGCCTTCAATGGCCCGCTCTGGGTGCACGACGTATTCGTTGCACGGTTGGACAGCACCGGCGATTTCCTATGGGGAATCGAGAGCGCCCCGCCGCCTGGAGGCTTGATCACCGGTGATTTCCGACGGGCGAAGGGACCTTCGATCTGCGTGGACGACCAGGATCACCCGCGCCTGCTCGGCACCTTGCGTGGCTCGGTCGATTGGGGCAATGGCGTGATCAGCGATGGCATCACCTTGGGCGCATCGAGCATCGGGATTGTCGCCTTCGATCCCGACGGCACCGCGCAATGGGAGGCCACGAGCATGCCCACGGGCTTCTCTGAATCACAGAATATCTCGGCGCTTTCGAATGCGGGCGTGATCCACTTCGCAGGACACCTTGCCGCGCCGCTCACATTCAACCCGCATAGCACCAACGCTGGGGGGCTTCAAGCCGCAATGGTGGGGCGCCTTGACGACCTGAGCACGGGCATTGGCGAGAGGAGCTCCGAGGCTCAGCTGAGCGCATGGCCGAATCCAGTGCGCGGGACACTCTCGATCCAAACCGCGACACCACAAGCAGGAAACGTGATCAATGCCGCAGGCCAACAGGTGCGTTCGCTGAAGCTCCTCGCGGGCATGAATGCAATGGATGTGAACGGGTTCGCCCCGGGCCTGTACCTGCTCCGCGGAAGCGAAGGCGCACTGTTGAGGTTCACGGTGGAATAAGCGAGGACACGCTGCCGCTGGTCCACCTTTGCCGCATGCGAAGTATCCTGATTCCATTCCTCCTCTTGCACTTGCCATTGTTCGCACAGCAATGGAACTGGGCCGCCGATGCCGGCGGTGGCGGCAACACCGACTTCTGCTATGGCATCGCCACGGACAGCCAGGGCAACGCGTACTGGGTGGGAAGCGCGAGCGGCACAGCGGATTTCGGCTGCGGCACGCTCACACCGGGCAACACCATAGCAGGCGTAATCGCCAAGTATGATGCGAACGGCGTTTGCCAATGGGTGCGCGGCATCACCACCAGCTTCTACGATGCATGGGTCTATGGCATCGCCATCGATGCAGAGGACCGCATCTACATCACCGGCAGTTGCCAGGGCACCACCAACTTCGGCAATGGCATCAGTCTGAGCGGCTCTGGCAGTTCAGATGACTGGTTCACCGCGCGTTACGATGCGGATGGCAATTGTGTCTGGGCGAAGCGCATCACCAACAGCACGACCTCATCAGAGGGCCGCAGCATCGCCTTGGATCATGATGGCAATCTCTACGTCACTGGCTTTGCAGGCGGCACCAGCTTCACCTTCGAACCCATAGCGGTGAGCACCGGCAGTTTCCAGCGCCAGGCCGTGATCGTGAAGTACGACAGCACCGGCACCGCGCTCTGGGCAAAGAGCACCACGGGCACCGGCGTTCCGAAGAGCGCGCGCGGCATTACCGTGGCCGGGGACCGGCTCTTCATCACCGGGCAGATCGGCTACGCGCCTGCGTTCTATGACAACATCCAGATCACACCCACCAACTCGCTCAACCTGTACGTGCTCGCCTGCGACCTTGGTGGCAACGGCCTTTGGGCGCGCAGCTATGGCAACGGCGATCATGAAGGCTTCAGCATCGCGGCCGATACGCTCGGCAATGTCTTCGTGGTGGGCCGCTTGTGGGGCGACCTCTTCCTGCCGGATGACACGCTCAGTTCTGCGAGCAGCAACGACGACATGCTGATCATGGGCCTCAGCCAGGACGGTGATTACCGCTGGGCGCAGCGCGCAGGCTCCACCCAACGCGACATCGGTTGGGACGTTATCGCCGATGGCCTCGGCAATGCCTACGTGGCCACTCACTTCCAGCAGAGCATTACCTTCTTCGGACAGTCTTTCAGCGCACTCGGCAGTGAGGATGCGCTCATCGCCAAGATCGAAGCGGATGGCGATCTGGTTTGGGCGCAACGACCTAGCGGCTTCCTGCGCGACATCCCGCTCTGCATCCACAGGCAGGAAGAGGCGCCGCACGAGCTCTACTTCGGCGGTTACTACTTCGGGCCGATCACCTACGGCGGCACCACGCTCACGGATATGGGCAATGGCGATGCGATGATCGTCTCCGGCATCGACACCACATTCGATGTGAGCGCGTGGGCGAGCACCGTATGCCCCGGCGCATGCAATGGTGAAGCGGTCGCTTTCTGCAATGGGGAAGCCCCCTTCACCTTCCTCTGGAACACGGGGGCGACCACACAGGACATCGAGGCCCTCTGTCCGGGTGAGTACATCGTGGAAGTGACCGATGCCATTGGGGAAGTACGTGTCGATACCGTGTACGTCAACGAAGTGGCGGATCCCGGCTTCACTGTGCAGGCGAACGGGAGCACGCTTTCAATCATCGGTGGCGTCGCGTACGAATGGTACTTCAACGACGAGGTGATCCTGGATTCCGACACCTCCAGCATCGAGGCCGACGCGAATGGCGACTATCACGCAATGGTCACCACCCTTGAGGGTTGCGTCTTCAGCAGCGACACGCTCGCATACATCGGCATGGGGCTTCGCGACGCATCGGCTACCGAAGCAATGAGCCTGTATCCTTCACCCGCCTCCGATCAGATCAGCATTCGCACCGCGAGACCGGTTACACGGCTGTGGATCGTGACTGCGCTCGGCGAGATCGTGCCAATGCAATACGACGGAACGAGCAAGATCGATGTAAGCACGCTTGCTCCAGGCCTTTTCTTCCTGCGGGCGGAATTGAATGATGGGAGAGTGGCTGGCGGGACGTTCGTGAAGGACTAGCTCCTCCTGTTCGCCAACAGCACCGGCGCCTGCCCATCGAAGGGGCGTTATCACGGCCGCAATGCCGTGCAATAGTTTCGGTTCCCTATTTTTGCCATACGAACCAGTGCGGAGGTGCTGTGGCATTAGCCGGGAGCGCATGGCAGGATTCAGAGCGGTTCGAGAAGCTCTTCGTCATGAAAGCCCTTTGCACCCTTTTGGCGACCTCGGTGATCCTGAGCACGGATCTCGTGGCACAGACGTTCTCGAACACCACAGCAGCTGCCTGCAACACGTGGGATTCGGGGAATGCCTACACGGGTTTTCAACGGACCATCGCAGTGGCCGCCCTGCCTACGCCGTTGGGCGCTTCAGGAACGGTCTTGCGCCAAGTGAACCTGCAACTGGGCACTGCGGCGTGCAAAGGCAACCTGTCCACCTACTACGCCCGCATCGTATCACCTGCGGGTACTGTCATCCAGTTGTTCGGACCGTTCACCACGACGAGCACGAGCCAATGGATGAACATCAAGTTCCGCGATGATATCGCCTTGGAACGTGTCCGCGACTACAGCACGACCACGCAACAGGGCTACCACCCGTGGAACGTAGGCTACTACCGCACCGATGCGGTCAATGCGTTCACCACGGTGAACGGGGAAGACCCGAACGGCAACTGGACCTTCCAATTGGCTGAGAACACGACATCCGAGGTCTCGTTCGAACGTGTTGAACTCGTCTTCGGGCCACCCATCGTCGTGACCGATGTGACCGGTGCCTCGGGAAACGATTTCTGCAGCGGCGCCACCTGTATCGATGGATTGTCCGTGATCCGCGGAACGAACCTCGCTTATCCGCCACTGGATCCCTTTTACCCGGGCGATGTGGTAGGTGGCTGTGGTTGGAACGGTGCGAACAACAATAGCGGATGGTACCGCTTCGTCGCATCCGGAACCACAGCGAACATCACTGTGAGCGGCATGGTGAACACCACCGGTACAGGCACGGCGGACATGCAACTGGTCGTGGTCCAGCAGACCAACCCCATCTGCTCCGGTCCTCCGACCCTAGTGCCGACGGGAGGCTGTCCGGACCCCCCCGGTGTGAACAATACATCCTATGCCGCGCCGAACGGTGGTGTTGGTACAATGGCCAATGTTTACTTGAACGGGATCACTGCGAATTGCGAGTTCAACCTCTCGGGGCTTACGGCCGGGAACAGCTATTACCTGATTATCGATGGGAACGGTGGTTTGTCATCCACCTTCTACATCGAGATGCCGAGTGGCGGGATCGACTGCAACATCCTGCTTCCGGTCACGTGGACGGCATTCAACGTGGAATGCGAGATGGGCAACCGGCGGATCTCCTGGACCGTGGCCACCCAGCAGGACAATGACCATTTCGAAGTGGAGCGCAGTCTGGACGGCTCCTCTTGGAATGTGTTCGCTACTGTTCCCGGGGAAGGGAACACGCAAACGGCCATGTCCTATGAAGTGCTGGACGACAACAGCGACATCCTATTCGAACAGCCGCTGATCTATTACCGGGTGAAACAAGTGGACGTGAACGGGAACTTCAGCTTCACACCGGTCGAGGCGAGCAGTTGTTCCGTGTTGGTGTACCCCAATCCGGCGAGCGATCACATCATTGTGGCGGTTCCCTTCGCCGGTGCGGATGTGCAGCTGGTGGACGCCATCGGCCGGGTGGTGGAAGTGCGCAAGGCGCAAGGCACCACCATCCGGATGGACATCGGTGATCTGGCCTCCGGTTATTATGCTGTGCAACTGCTCTCATCCGGTGAGATGCTGGGCTCGGCCGTGGTGGTCAAGTTCTGAACGGTCAGGCTACGTCCTCCTATTCGCCAGCAGCACCGGCGCCTGCCCATCGAAAGGGTCATCCATCCTTCCGATGCTCTTGGCGCCCATGCCTGCGGCGCGCATCACGGTTCGATCGCCGAAGCGCTTGCGCACCTTGTCCATGGCCTGGTAAAGGTTCATGGCCTCCTCGGTGTCCGTGAAGGCATTCATCTGGTGGCCGCCGCCCACGAGGTGGCTGAAGCGCACGCCGATGAGGCGGATGCGTTGCCGCCGATCGTACAGCGTGCGGAACAGATCGTGGATGATCGGCAGGATGATGTGGTCGCATGCCGTGTAGCCGATGCGCTGCTGCTTCAGGTGCGTGTTGAAATCGGCATAGCGGATCTTCACCGCCACGCAACTGGTGAGCTTCTGCCCTTTGCGCAGTTGGAAGGCGAGGCTCTCGGCCATGGCGGTGAGCATGCCCTTCAGCTTCACCACATCGATGGTGTCGCGCTCGAAGGTGCGCTCCGTGCTGATGCTCTTGCGCTCGTGCCACGCGATCACCGGACTGTCATCGATCCCGTTGGCCTTGCGCCAGAGCACGGGGCCATGCTCGCCCAGCAGGCGTTGCATCAGATCGATCGGCAGCTCCTGCATGGTGTGGATCTTCGCCACGCCCATGCTGCGGAGCAGGTGCGCTGTCTTCTCGCCCACGCCGGGGATGCGCTCGATCGGCATCGGCGCCAGGAAGGGCTTCTCCGTGCCGCGCTCCACGTACCATTCGCCCGCGCCGTTCTTCGCCTCGCCGGTGGCCACCTTGCTTACCGTTTTGTTGATGCTCATGCCGAAGCTGTTCGGCAGGCCGCTCTCTTTGATGATGCGTTGCCGCAGCTCCGCCGCCAGCTTGCGGCTGCCGTGGAACTTGTCGGTGCCGCTCAGGTCCGCATAGAACTCGTCCACGCTGCTCTTCTCGAATAGCGGAACATGCGCGCGGATGATCTCGGTGACCTCGTCGCTCTTCTTCAGGTACGCGCCGCTGTCGCCCCGCAGGATGATCGCCTCCGGGCACAACTGCTTGGCCATCCTCATCGGCATCGCGCTGCGCACGCCATAAGCCCGTGCCTCGTAGCTGCAACTGGCCACCACGCCGCGGTCGCTGTCGGCGCCGATCAGCACGGGCTTGCCGTTCAGCTTCGGCTCGCGCAGGCGTTCCACCGAAACGAAGAAGGTATTCAGGTCGAGGTGCAGGATGGTTCGTTCGCTGTTCTTCATTTCTTCATTTTGCATTCTTCATTTTGCATTCTTCATTCTCCGATCGGCGCCGGGTCATGTCGGCCCTCCCGGCTCAGGGCCGGGATGACGGGGTCGACTCTACAGGTGCTTCGATCAATGTGTGTGTTCTGGCCGCCTGCGGGCTGTCCGCTTCAGCTGCCTCGGCTCAGCGGGTGCGGTTGCCATTCCGGGCGCTTCCTCCGGTCGCGTCCTCATTCGGCATCGCACCTGCGCTTCGCCTTCGGCAGGCTATCGCTCCCATCCCTGGCGGGCTGACGCATATCCCGTCGATCCCGTGGCCAATAATGTAGCGCGTCCAACCCTGCGCTCCGTCACCCGAACCTCTTGCCCGCCTCGCTGTTCACCCTCGGCATCGCAAGCCCAGCGCCTACATTTGCCTCAGAACACTGTTTAGACCGTTTCTAAACAATCGGCACCCATGATCAAAGTCTCCGAGCCCGCTAAGGCGGAAGTCATCAAACTCCTTGGGCAAGAGGGCCGTGGCCCCGACCACTTTGTGCGCGTAGGTGTGAAGGGCGGCGGCTGCTCCGGCCTGATGTACGACCTGGACTTCGACAACGAGATGAAGGACGGCGATAAGGTCTTCGAGGACAATGGCGTCAAGGTGGTGGTTGACAAGAAGAGCCTGCTCTACCTGCTCGGCACCACCCTCGACTTCAGCGGTGGCCTCAACGGCAAGGGCTTCCAATTCGTGAACCCCAACGCCAACCGGACCTGCGGGTGCGGGGAGAGCTTCAGCATCTGAGGAAGCAGCCGCAGAGAGAACCAAGATGAAATCTGACCGCAGCCACAGAAAGCAACCTCCGCGCCTCTGCGCCTCTGCGGCCAGCATTTGAGCCATGGCCCAAGACACCGACGATATCCTCCGCGAGGTCACCGAGAAGGAGTACGCTTACGGCTTCATCACCAACATCGAGAGTGATAAGGCCGCTAAGGGCCTGAACGAGGACATCGTGCGCTTCATCAGCGCCAAGAAGAACGAGCCCGAGTGGATGCTCGAATGGCGCCTGGAGGCCTTCCGCCTCTGGCAGAAGATGGAGGAGCCCGAGTGGGCGCACATCCGCTATCCCAAGATCGACTACCAGAACGCCTACTACTACAGCGCGCCGAAGAAGAAGCCCACGCTCAACAGCCTGGATGAAGCAGACCCCGAGCTGGTGAAGACCTTCGAGAAGCTGGGCATCAGCCTGGAAGAGCAGAAGCGCCTCGTGGGCGTAGCCGTGGATGTGGTGTTCGACAGCGTGAGCGTGAAGACCACCTTCCGCGAGACGTTAAAGGAGAAAGGCATCATCTTCTGCTCGTTCAGCGATGCCGTGCAGGAGCACCCTGATCTGGTGAGGAAGTACCTCGGCAGCGTGGTGCCGCGCACGGACAACTACTTCGCAGCGCTCAACAGCGCCGTGTTCAGCGATGGCAGCTTCTGCTACATCCCGCCGGGCGTGCGCTGCCCCATGGAGCTCAGCACCTACTTCCGCATCAACGAGGCCATGACCGGCCAGTTCGAGCGCACGCTGCTGATCGCTGATGAAGGTGCGTACGTGAGCTACCTCGAAGGCTGCACCGCCCCCATCCGCGACGAGCACCAGCTGCATGCCGCCGTGGTGGAACTGGTGGCACTCAAGGATGCGGAGATCAAGTACAGCACCGTCCAGAATTGGTACCCCGGCGATAAGGAGGGCAAGGGCGGCATCTACAACTTCGTCACCAAGCGTGGCCTCTGCCTGGGCGAGAACAGCAAGATCAGCTGGACGCAGGTGGAGACCGGCAGCGCCATCACCTGGAAGTATCCCAGCTGCGTGCTCAAGGGCGATAACAGTATCGGCGAGTTCTACAGCGTGGCCGTGACGAACAACCGCCAGCAGGCCGACACCGGCACCAAGATGGTCCACATCGGCAAGGGCACCAAGAGCACCATCGTGAGCAAGGGCATCAGCGCGGGCCTCAGCAACAACAGTTACCGCGGCTTGGTGAAGATCGGACGCGGCGCGAAGGGCGCACGCAACTTCAGCCAGTGCGATTCACTGCTGCTCGGCGACCGCTGCGGCGCGCACACCTTCCCCTACATCGAGAGCGAGAACCCCAGCGCGATGGTGGAACACGAGGCCACCACGAGCAAGATCGGCGAGGATCAGATCTTCTATCTCAACCAGCGTGGCATCGAAACGGAGAAGGCCGTGAGCCTGATCGTGAACGGCTACTGCAAGGAAGTGCTTAATCAGTTGCCGATGGAGTTCGCAGTGGAGGCGCAGAAGCTCCTTGCTGTGTCGTTGGAAGGCAGCGTGGGATGATTCCTTGTTGCTGATTCGCCGGCTTACCTATTCAGGCTAGCCTTCAGGTAGGACTCTCGGCTGGGAATCACCAGTCAGCGCTCCATCACGGTTTTCACCACGCCCAAAGCCGTCTTCACCCGTGCATTCCGACTGCCGCTGATGATCGTGTAGGGCTTCTCCAGCCAGTCGAGCAGGGCCTTGTATTTCTCGAACAACCGGTCGCGGTCGTACGGGTTCTCGCGCTGTGGATCCGGCTCCCAAGGGATATCAGGTTTGCATAGCAGCCAGTGGTCGTACTGGCGCTTCTCGCTCTGCTCCAGGATCCAGGGGTGGCAGCGGCCGAACTTCTCTTCGCTCCAGATGCGGATGGTGATCAGGTCCGTGTCGCATACCATGAGCCCCTTGAATTCGGTGCTGACCATCTCTTCGTTGCTGGCCTGTGCGCGGGCGATCTCCAACAGGTCAGCCTCCTCGTACGGCCTGTCCAGTCCATCGATGTACTCCCTGGCTGATTCGCTCACGTACCAGGCACGCGCGCGCAGCATCAGCTCTTGGGCGAGCGTGCTCTTGCCGCTGCTCTCGGGTCCTACGATGGCGATCTTGGTCATGGCGTTTGGTCACGCGAAGTAACTTTCCATCACCCCTCGGGCAGCGCCCGTGCTGCGGCGGCTGTCAATGGGGTCAACGAAAGCCAGTCACATGAAGAACGCCTTTACCCTGTTTCTCGGATTCGCGCTGTGCCAGGCCGCCAGCGCCGCGCTGCCGCCCTTTGCCTCGGCACCATTGAATGAGCACCTCCGCGAGGTGAATGCGCAGTGGGTAAAGCAGGACCCCGCTCCAGATGGAGGATTTACAACCGCGGCCTTCGCGCATGAATCGGAGCGTATCCAGCGGCACCTCGTGATGGTTCGCGAGCGATTGCTGTTGCGGAGCACGATTAGCCTAACGGATGGTCAACGGGCCAATCGCGCGCATTTGCTCAATCGCTTAGGGGCTTATGCCGAAGGCCGTCGCTTCCCGCAGAATCTGGTGATGGCGAAGCGCAATCCGGTCTTCATCGATCCTTTCGGCACTGCATGCGCCGTCGGCTGGCTCATGATCGAGAGCGGCCACAGCGACCTGGCAAAGGCCATCAGCACCGGCTTCAATCTGGGCTATGTGCACGAGATCATCACGGATCCGCGATTCGCGACGCCTGTTGCCGAATGGGCCAGCGTGCACGGCTTCACGGCCGACGAGCTCGCGTGGATACAACCGGGTTATCCGCCGTCATTGCCATGGCAGCCCTTTGGCGGCGGGGCGAATGGCGACGTCACAGTGCTGGAGAACCTGGCGAATGGCCACTTGCTGGTTGCAGGCGCGTTCACCGATGCCGGCGGAACCGCTGCGAACCACGTTGCGGTATGGAATGGGACCACCTTCGTTGCACTAGGCAGTGGCCTTCAGGGCACCGTGAATTGCGCAGTGGAGTTCGAGGGCGACCTCTATATCGGTGGAGCCATGCTGAATGGGCCCAACGATCTGGCGCGTTGGGATGGCGCGAACTGGACCTTCCAGACGGTATTCGATGGCAAGTATCCGGTGGTGACCGCTCTGCACGTGCATAGCGGCGAGTTGCACGCAGCAGGCACCATTTCCGGATTCGCCGGGAGCACGGACCATGTGGCGCGATTGGAAAGCGGGCTATGGCAGCCGGTAGGCAGCGCGTTGAATGGCACCGTGCACGCGCTCGATACGCACGCCGGCCGCTTGGTGGCAGCCGGCGCATTCACGGGATTCGCCTATGACCCGCTACCGGCCTTATCGCATGTGGCGGAGCTTGAGGGCAATGAATGGAGCCAGCTCGCCGACGGACTGAACGCTACCGTGCGCGACCTGCTCAGCGTGGATGGCGTGCTGCATGCCGCAGGCGACCTGTTCGTGAACATAGCGCCTGTATTCGGGATGGCGCGTATGGCTGCCGGGGCCCCTTCGTGGGAACAGATGATGCCGGGCCTTGCGAACTACATGTTCCCGACCTTGGGTGTCCCGCGCATCGAGCGCATTGTGCATCACGAGGGCGGCATCTACTTCGTGGGCGAGTTCGGGATCTCGAGCAGCATGATGCTGTTTGGGTACAACGTGGGCCGGTGGAATGGGATTGATGCGGTGGCTGAGCTCGCCGCGCCTGAGGCCGCCGTGCACGCTGCGGTCGTGCATGATGATGAACTCGTGATCGGCGGCGCCTTCACCAATTGGCTTCCTCATTTGGCTGTGCTTGGTCTGAGCACCGGCATTTCTTCATCCGTGGCGGGACAAGCGATCCTCGTATCGCCGAACCCCGCGCGGGAGCAAGTGCGGATCAGCGGATTGCAGGGCGTCGGCAAAGCACCTGTTAGCATCATCGATGCGGCAGGCCGTGAGCATCCCGTTGAGGCCACGCTTCTGGATGACACGGTCATGCTGAATACCGCGGCGCTCGCTTCTGGCGCGTACACTGTCCGGATCATGACCGCCCAAGGACCTGTGACCGCACGGTTCGTGAAGCAGTGAACGCATGCATGCCAGAGTGCGGAGGCGGCGCCATGCGCCGCCTCCGCACTTTTCCGGCCGCAGCGTGTTGCTTTGCGGCCAATGGAACGCTATTACTACCTCGCCTTGGATCTCTTCAGCATCGCGTTCCCGTTGGCCGCGAGCTTCGAGCCACGCATCGCCTATTGGCGCAAGTGGCGCGGCCTGTTCACCGGCATCGGGGTGATGATGGTCGTTTTCGTGGCATGGGATGCGGCCTTCACCGCGCAAGGCGTTTGGGGCTTCAGCGACCGGTACACGATCGGCGTGCGTTTCCTCGGCTTGCCGATCGAGGAGTGGCTCTTCTTCGTGTGCGTACCCTATGCCTGCGTGTACCTGTATGAGGTCATGCGTTATGCCTTGCGCAAGGATGTTCTCGGCCGCATCGCCGGCCCGCTGGCCATGGTGATGGCCATCGCGCTATTGATCATCGGCCTGATGAACCTAGACCGGCTCTACACGGCCATCACCTTCATCAGCGCTTCTGCCATGCTCGCGCTCCATGCGCTGGTGCTGCGCAGCGCCTACCTGGGCCGCTTCTTCGTCGGTTATGCGTTGAGCCTTGTCCCGTTCTTCCTGGTGAATGGAGTCTTACCGGGTGGCTGTTGCCGGAGCCCATCGTCTGGTACAACGATGCGGAGAACCTTGGCATCCGCCTGGGCACCATTCCTTTGGAAGACAGCATCTACCTGCTCTTCTTCCTGCTGCTCACCATCACGTTCCACGAACGCGCGCTCAACCGCGCGCATGGCGATCGTGCGTGATCGTCAATTGAGCACATAGCGGGGCTCCTGCTCGGCATGCCGCTCCCGGAACCAGCAACTGATGCCGATGCGGAAGGCGTGCTGCCATTCAGGCGAACCGGCCTCGGTCATGCGTGACCTGGATATCCAGCTGGCCTCGAGGCGCGTTGCGCTGACGGGGTCGATCAGCCAGCCCGCACGCATTTCGCCATGGAAGAGCGTGTATTCAATGGCTTCGCCTATGCGGTAATTGTAGTTGCGGTAGCCGAAGTTGGGCAGGTTCTGCCGGTCGCTCTCCGGCCGGAAGATGTTGCTGCCCCAGCTATCGGTGGTGTCGCTTCCGAGCCAGGCCATGCTGCCGCGAAGGGCATAGAGCATGCGGCCGCGCGACCATTCGATGTGCCCTAACGCTTCCTGGAAGTTCGAGCCGTAAGGATGGGCCAACGGCTGCCCGGCGTGCGCATAGTTCTGGCGGGTGTCGCTGTGCGTGTACATGAAGGGCCGAACGAAGTTCCATTCGCCGCGCAGGGTCAGGCCGCTCACCTTGAATGCGTCGCGCGCCACCGCGCCGGCCTGCAGCGCCTGCTTGTTCGCGTACCAGCCGTCGCCCGCACGCACTTCGCGCAACAGGAACTCATCGAGCATCACTTGGGCGTAGAACAGGGTGTGGCGGCCGGCCTTCACGCTTGCCGCGAAGCCCAGCAGCGCATTGTCCGGTGAACCCTGCGCGAATTCCACCGGGCGGTAGAAGATCACCGGGTTCAGGTAGCTCATTTCGAAGCCGCGCGGGTACAGGCTGTCGCCCTGGCTCCAGACGATGGCCTCGAAGAGCGCGAGGTTGATGCGGCGGCTGGCATTCACGCTGAGGTAGTGCATGCTCGCGTACTTCCGTTGGAAGCGAGACGGATCGCCCTGCGCGCCGCGGATGTCGTTCATCATGGTGAACAGGTTCACGTACTTGGCGCGCCAGACCGAGGTGGTGATGCGCAGGTACGGATAGGCGCTGGCCTCATCGCTGAGGAAGAGCGAACGATGCCCTTCGCCGATGAAGTTCTTGCCGCGCCCCAGGGTGAAGTTGAAGTGCTTGCCCGGGTCCCAGCTCGCGTACGCGTTCCAATCGCCATGCATGAACGCATTGCCCTCCGGATGCGCGTAGCCTTCGCCCGCGCTCATCTGCGTGGCGCGTGCGAGGCTGTCGAGGTAGACGGGGAAGCGCTCGCTCCAGAGCTGTCCGCTCACATGCAGCGTGAAGCGCTCACCGATGTCGCTCTCGAGCCAAGCGCCGCCACCCAGCCGATGGGTGCTCCTCATCGCAGTGTCCAAGCCTGCACCGCCTTGCAGATCGAGCAGCGGCCCCCAACGGAAATGCCTGCCGTTGCGGGCACCGGCCCATCGGTCGAGCATGGGCAATGCGGCGCTCGGGCGCAACGTATCGTGCGGGTCAACGAGGCGGATATCACGCACCCGGTATGGCCTGATGGCCGTATGCGCATCGGTTTTCCAACGGGCCAGCGCAGTGGCATAGGGCCGCTCCGCTTCGCGGCTCACGGGCAGCCAGCCCGCCTGGGCCATGCAAGCGCACGTAAGCAACATGGCCTGCACGGCTGCGATCCACCTCATGCCTTGTTCGGCTTGGGCCAGGCGAATGGCAGCAGTGCCAGCGCAAGGGCTGTTACGCCCAGCACCATGAGGCCGATGTTCGGGTGCCATTTGCGCGTGACCAGGCTGAGGGCGAGGATCGCCAGTGCATACAGGTAGATGGCGAGCGTGGTGCCGCGATGGCCCAGGCCCAGGGCGAGCAGGCGGTGGTGGATATGGTTTCGGTCGGCGGCGAACGGAGAATTGCCGCGGGCCATGCGCACCACGAATACGCGCAAGGTGTCCACCAATGGATAGGCGAGGACGCTCATGGCGAAGATCGGGGTGGGCAATTGCTGCAGCTTCAGCGGAAGCTTGGCCGTGTCGTGGTCAACCACCTTCATGGCCAGTACGGCCAGGATGGCGCCGATGATCAGCGATCCGCTGTCTCCCATGAACACGCGCGCAGGGTGCAGGTTGAAGACGAGGAAGGCGGCCAGCGCACCGGCGAGCACGAAGGCCAGGAGCGCCAAGGCTACATCACCGGCGAGGTAGAGCCACGTTCCATAGGCCAACGCTGCGATCAGACCCACGCCGCCGGCTAATCCGTCAACGCCGTCGATCAGGTTCATGGCGTTCACGACCACCACGTACACGAAGAAGGAGAAGGCGATGCTCACCGAGGCGGGAAGCTCATAGAAGCCGAGAACGCCGTGCATGTCCGTGATCCGGATGCCGGCCATGACCACCAGGATGTAGCCAACGATCATGTGGCCTAACAGCTTCTTCACAGGGGAGAAGCCGATGATGTCATCCTTCACCCCGATGAAGAAGAGCAGCACCATGGCCGCGATCACATGCTTGAAGTCGCTGTACGCGGCGACCATCAGATCATAGAGCACCCGGTACCCCGCATCGTTGAGCCCCAGCACCTCTCCGCGCGGGAACCAGAGCGCGTAGCTGAAGATGATGGCGGCGAAGATGATGATGCCCCCGATGGTGGGCACGCTGCGTTGATGAAGCTTGCGGTTCTCGCCAGGCTCGTCCACCAGGTGCTTCATGCGCGCCACCTTGATCAGCGAGGGCATGGTGAGCAGCACCACCGTGAAAGCGGTGAGCGCGCTGAAGACCAGGATCTGCTGATGGGGGTTCACGCGGTCGTCAAAGGTCGTAATACCGGTTGAAGAGGAAGGTGCGGAACCCGATGTACCAGTAGCTGCTCTGTATGATGTCGGCCCCACCCGGCAGGTCGCGGCGCATGATGCCGCCCACCAGCCGCGCATTGGTGTTGGGATTCACGAGCCATTGCAGGCTGGCATCGATGAAGGTGAGGCTGAAGGAGCGCGCTTCACCTTCATCGGGGCTGCCGATGTCGGGTTTGTCCAGGTCGGTGCCGAGGTTCAAGGAATCGGAGGGGTCCCGTTGCCATTGGCTCATGTTCACCTGGCCACGCAGCATCCAGCGCTTGTAGTTCATTTCAACGATGCCCACCGCTTCGCCGTATGCGGTGCCCAACGGATTGGCCAAGGGCTGACCGGCATGCATGTACGCCTCCCGGCGTCGCTGGCCCATATACATGAAGGGCGAGGCGGTATTGTACTCGGCTTGCAAATGGAGCCCGCGAAGGCCCACATCAAAGGCGCGCGCACCAGCCTGCCACGCTAGGCGGCCCGGGCCATCGGTGGCGAATTGGCCGTAAGCATATGCGCGGTCGGTGATCTTCAGGCGCAGGTCGGTGCCCACGAGGCAATTGGCGGCGCCATCGAATCCTTTCGCGGCCGTGTTCACGCCGATGACCGGATTGAGCGCGAGAGGGTCAAGGGGCTCCACGCGATCGGTGATGCTGCGGAAGAGCGTGGCCTCGAAGAAGCCGAGCTGCACGCGTCCCAGGTCAACGGAGAGGTGATGGAATGCGCCGCGCATCCAATGGAAGAGGTTCTCGCTGCTGGCGCCGCCGGCCAGACGGTCATCCTGGGTGACGCCGTGCATGAGCTTGGTGTACCACCAGGTGTACTGCCAGCGCTTGTTCGGGCTGAGCAGGCTGAATTTCAGGAAAGGCGAGCTGATCGCGTTATCGCTGAGCAGCACGCTGCGGTAACCGTGCCCAACGAAGTGCTTGCCTTGGCCAGCCTGCACATTCAGCCACGCGCTGGGGCTGTAGCTGAGCACGCCCTGGCTCCATCCATAATCGAAGCGGTTGCCATCCACCAGCTTCACGCGGCCCTGGCCTGGCAGAACGCCGGTCTCAAGCGCGCGGCGATAGAGGTATTGCGGCACGCGCCCCAGGTTCTCATGGAACATGGTATAGAATGAGACCTTCGGCCCGATATCTCCGCGCACCAGGAAACCCCGCGTGTTGAAGTAGTAACGATTGGTATCGGCGTAAGCCGAAGCATCGCCTTTGTCCGCGCCGAACTCATACGATAGGATCGGGTCCGCGCTCAAGAGCGCATCGTCCTCACGCACGCTGAGCAGCCGGTCGCGGAAGAGCTTGGTGGTGAGCACGTAGTAATAGCGCGTGCTGTCCTTCCGGAAGCCCTGCACATTGGTGAGGTCGGCCCTGCTCTCGATCACAGGCTTCAGCCCGCTGTGGATCCTCGCCTCGCGCCTGGCTGCATTGCGCTCCAGGTCAATGGAGAAGTCGCGCTGCAAGGGCACGTCGTTCTGCTGTGCGCAGAGCAGGGTGCTGTGCAGCAAGGGGAATAACGCAAACCGGCAGCGCATCTAGTGCCCTCGCAATGGCGGGCCGCCGAAAATAGGGAAGGGGTGAGATGGGCTTGGATGTTCAGGAAATGCTAGCCATATTTGATTCTCAATCCACCGCGAACATGTATCTGCTGCCCCCCCCCCCCCCGCCATGCACGACTACTCGTGATCCTTACACTCGCTGGGCAAGTCCCGCTTCATGGGCAGGCCATGGATCCCACGAGACTTGCATGGTGAATCACCATCTTCAGCTTGGCATTACTTGCCTCAGAACGGACAAGTCTATGATGTCGATGGCAACTACCGCCAAGATGTTTACTTCCACTCCGTAGGCACATACCCGACAATCTATGGCATGGACAAGGGCCGAATCGCCATCTGCGTCCCAAAGCCAGACCTGCCCACCCATCAGGAAGACAGTTTGTTCCGGATTGATTTTCAATTTGCTGGTCCTGCAGTGAACGACCCGGTACCGGTCTTCGTTGAGCCCACCGCGCGGCGATACAATTTCTACGAAGAGTACACACCAGCCGGGGTCACTGGCGTGACTGGCGCGAAGCGTGTGGTGTACGAGAACATGTACAACAACATCGACGTGCATTTCTACAGCAACAAGTGGGGGCCGAAGATGTATGTCGTGATCCGCCCGGGCGGGGATCCGAACAACATCCGGTTGAATTGGTTCGGGCACGACAGCTTGCGGCTCGATCTGAATGGCT
Organism: Flavobacteriales bacterium; assembly: GCA_016716605.1. Classification (NCBI taxonomy): domain Bacteria; kingdom Pseudomonadati; phylum Bacteroidota; class Flavobacteriia; order Flavobacteriales; species Flavobacteriales bacterium. The sequence goes on along the minus strand of JADJWA010000001.1, from coordinate 356,325 downwards.
ACTTGGACGTTTGGTTCAAGCAGCAGTTCATCAAGCTGACACAAGGACTGGCCTATCAGCAACAGGGCAACGATGTGATCGAGATCCCTTGGCTGGCCAACTACATCATCGACAACGGACAATTGCAGACCGGGTTCGAGTTCGGCGCTTATGACCCCACCTTGCCGCTCATCCTCATCGTGCGGCCCTTCAACCCGGACCCCGGCATGCTGGGCGGCGGCGGGCCGCAAGTGCCCGAGTGGTGTACGTTCGTTGCCGGTGCGCACCACGATCAGATGCTCGACATCACCCACGACCCCGAGGGCAATATTTATGTGACCGGCGCTTCGAGGAGCGCGAGTGGATTGCCGATTACGCCAGGCGATTTTCAGTTCATGAACCAAGGCGCCAGTGACGTAGTCGTTGGCAAGTTCAACGAGTTCTATGAGATTGAGGATGGTGCCGGTTGGATGACCTACATCGGCGGGGTGACAGAGGACCGAGGCGTGGCCTTGGCTTATGATGAGGTGAACGCGCGTGTGGCGGTAACGGGTTCCACCCTATCGGGCACCTCACCACCGAACCTTGCTTTAGCGAGCAATCCGAATTCATACGCATCCATGGGTTCACCGCCATCGGCCCAGTTCATTGCGTGGTTACAAGAATCCGATGGGTTCTTGACCTACTTCACAAGAACCCAAGGAAGCATTACGTCGGATTACGAAGGCGACATCGCCGTGGATGATGTAGGCAATACTTACATGGTCGGTCACGGTGACTTCATCGACCCGCTTTCCGAGGGTGCAGCGAATCCGCCAGGCGCTTATGTGCAATGGAACAATCCGGGCACTCCATTCCCCGGACAGCTATGGCCCAAACAAGGCTTTGCCATGCGGCTCGATCCACAGGCCAACCTCACCTGGTACACGGGTTTGGGCGGGCCGCGCAACGAGTTCGTGAACGGCTGTGCGGTGGATCTGACGAATGGGCTCCTGTACGTTGTGGGGAGCACGGCCACGCCGAACGATCCCAATCAGAGTTTCAATTGCTCGCCGCTGGCCAGCCAGTACGAGTTTCCCTTGTGCGAGTACCCCGATGGCTATTTCCAGAACAAGCTGAATGGAACGGCGGTCGTGTCCGATCCGCCGCAAACCCCAGAGGACGGTTTCATCATGCGTTTCAAGCTGGGGGACATGGGCCTTGATTGGTGCAGCTATGTTGGCGGGGCATTTCAAGACGGGATCTGGGATGTTGCCGTTGACTCCGATGGACAGGCCTATGTGGCCGGTTGGAGCGATACCCCTCAGTATGCTACGAATACGTGCTCAGAACCCTTGGATGACGGTTTCCCGAAATGCGATGCCAGTGGGTTCTTTGAGCAAGTTGCGAACGATAGGCGCCGCTTCATCGCCCGCTTCGATGAGGACGCCAGGCTGACGTGGAGCACCAAGATCGGCGACAACACGAACTTCAATAACGGTGGCTTCGAGCCGATCTCCTTGGCCATCGACCGGGAGGACAATGTGTACTTCCACCACACGAGCTACCGCATCGCGCCAACCTATACGGCACCGGTGCCCATGCTTGCTGCCGGCGGCTTTTACATCAACTACGCGCACAACGATGCGATGACGACCGGAAGGAGCGATACCTACGTGGTCAAGTTCAATTCGGGCACGGTGCATCTCTATTCCACCTACTTCGGCGGCATCGGCAGCGATTTCGCACGGGGCATCACCGCACCGGACGATCGGGTCTATGTGTGCGGCTACACCTACTCGATCCTGAACTTCCCCACGAATGCGCCGGTGATCCCCGATTACCAGCCCTACCTGAATGAGACCCCGCAGGCCATTGTCGCTCAGAACCGCGCCGATGGCTACATCGCCCAACTGCGGTACGATTTGACTATTGGGGTCGAGGAAGCCGCAGCTTCAGCGCGGAGCAACGGGCTCACGGTCTATCCCAATCCCGCATCCGATGCGGTGACCGTGCTTCTGCCGGCCGGTTTCACCGGTTCGGGCGAGCTGCGCTTAGTGGATGAATTGGGGCGAATTGTTGAGCAGACCACCTTACGCCAAGGGAACAGCGTTTCCATCCCCACGGATAGGCTGGCCACCGGCCTCTACTCGGCTGTGTTAATCCAGGGCAGCCAGACTTGGCACACCCGCATGGCCATCATGCGCTAAGCATCAGGTCATGTGCAGCAGGTTCAGGAGGGAGTTGCTGGGCTTGGCGCTGTGCGCCAACGCCTGCATGGCGCTGGCTCAATGGCAATCGTTGAATGGCGGGGTGAGCTGGGAGGTGCGCGCGTTCGCGTTCAACGCTGACAGCTCGCGCCTTCTGGTCGGTGGCGGTTTTACCTGGGTGCATCAGGACAGCCTGCGCGCGAATCAGCTGGCCTGGTGGGACGGTGAGTCTTGGAGCATCGAAGGCTTAGCCAATGGAAGTGGCGATACGGTGACCACCGGGTCGAATTGGCTGCCGGTGGTGTCGCTCGCGCTCAGAGAGGACACCTTGTTCGCCAGTTATTTGGCGAACATCTGGCAATATGATTTCGACCTGCGGGTCGCCTCGATGCTGGTGAACGGCACCTGGGAGCCCTGCGGCAGTCCGGAGAGCACCTTGTTCTTCATGGAGGCGAACGGCCGGCTCTTCAACGGCGGCTTGGCGGATACGCTGTATGGGCAGCACCAGCCCATGGTGAATGAGTGGATCAATGGTGCTTGGCAGCCGCTACCAGGTTATTCGTTCAGCAACTCAGCGGGCGTTTACGATGTGGGGTACTGGCAGGGGAGCTACTACTTCGCCGGTACTTTCAATGCGTTCGGCTCGCGCAAGATCGTGGCCTTCGATGGCGTGGATCAATGGACTCCCTTGGGCGGCGGCGTGGGGGGCAACTTCATCGGTACCCTTTGCGGCTATGGCGATTCGCTTTACGTGGGCGGTTACTTCCTGCCCGGCGGGAGCGTGCAGTCGAAGCATGCGCAGATCTGGGACGGCCAATCCTGGCGGCCCTTTTTCCCGCAGGTGGAGTTCGTGGGTGTGGTGCGCGACATGCAGGTGTATGACGGCGCATTGTACATCAGCGGCATCCACACCTGGGTGGGCGATACCACATGGTACGGCCTGCTGCGCTACGATGGGCGCGAGCTCTGCAGCATCGGTGGGCCGATGCCCTCGGGTGATAACAGCATGATGGCATTCTTCCAGAACAACCTGTACCTGGGCATCAGCCCTCAGTTCGTGCAGCTGCCGGGGGAGTACATCGCATACTTGCCGCTGGAGGGGCTGGTCTCGGATCGTTGCGCAGAGATCATCGCATCGGTGCCGGAGCAGCATGCGGCGGGGCGCTTAATGCTTCAGCCCAACCCGGCCAGCGATGCGGTCACGGTCCTCATCCCCGAGCACTTCCGTGGCGCGTGCACGTTGCAATTGCTGGATGAACTTGGGCGTTTGGTGCTCACGGTCACTGCATATAGCCAGAATTCCTTTCTGGTTCCGCTGAACGCAGTTGCTGCTGGGCACTACACATTGGTTCTACGCGCCGGAGGCGAAGAGCTCCGGGAGCGTTTGGTAGTAGCGCGCTGATGGCGCGATGATCAGGCCTTCGCCAACTCGCTCTTCGCGAACTCCGCGTACACCGCCGTGATGCCTTCGCGCAGCCCGATGCGGTGCTTCCAGCCCAGGTTGTGCAGGCGGGATACGTCCATGAGCTTACGCGGCGTGCCGTCGGGTTTCTCGGTGTTCCATTTCAGTTCGCCGGTGTAGCCCACGATGTCCTTGATCATTTCCGCGAGTTCCTTGATCGTAAGGTCGACACCGGTGCCGATGTTCACGAACATCTCCTCGTCGTAGCTCTGCAAGAGGAAGAAGCAGGCATCGGCGAGGTCGTCCACGTGAAGGAATTCACGCATGGGCGATCCGGTGCCCCAGACCTCAACGCTGGGCGCGCCGCTCACCTTGGCCGTGTGGAACTTGCGGATGAGTGCGGGCAGCACATGGCTGTTGTTGAGGTCGTAGTTGTCGTTGGGCCCATAGAGGTTGGTGGGCATGGCGCTGATGAAGTTGCAGCCGTACTGGCGGCGGTAGCTCTCGGCCAGCTTGATGCCCGCGATCTTGGCGATGGCGTAGGGCTCGTTGGTCTGCTCGAGCAGGCCGGTGAGCAGGCTCTCCTCCTTCAGCGGCTGTGGCGCCAGCTTCGGGTAGATGCACGAGGAGCCCAGGAAGAGCAGCTTCTTCACGCCGTTCTCGTAGGCTGAATGGATGATGTTGCTCTCGATCATCAGGTTCTCGTACAGGAACTGCGCGCGATAGACGTTGTTGGCATGGATGCCGCCCACTTTGGCCGCAGCGAGCACGACGAGGTCGGGCTTCTCCTGAGCGAAGAAGTCGCGCACGGCTTGCTGCTCCTTCAGATCGAGCTCCTTGCTGGTGCGCGTGACGATGTTGGTGAAGCCATCCTTCTGCAAACGGCGCACGATGGCGGAGCCCACCATGCCGCGGTGGCCTGCGATGTAGATCTTGTCGGTCTGGTTCATTGTTGTGGTCGTTGGGGCGCGTCATGACGCGCCCGTACAGCAGGAACGATCGTACAGGCAAAGGCGATCATTCCTGCTCGTGCAGGATCTTGTGTCCGCCCTTCTTCAAGTACACGTCGCGCTTGAAGAGGGCCAGGTCGCTGGCCATCATCTCCTTCACCAGGGCCTTCAGGTCGTACTTGTGCTTCCAGCCTAGTTCGCGCATGGCCTTGCGGGGATCGCCTTCCAAGTGGTCCACCTCGGCGGGACGGTAATAGCGCTTGTCGATGGCCACGAGCACCTTGCCCGACTTCCTGTCGTAGCCTTTCTCCTTCTCGCCCTTGCCTTTCCACTCGAGTTTGATGCCCACTTCGCCGAAGGCCAAGTCCACGAAGTGACGCACGGTGTAGGTCTTACCAGTGGCCAGCACATAGTCATCGGGCTTCTTGGCTTGCAGCATCAGCCACATGCCTTCCACATAGTCCTTGGCGTGGCCCCAATCGCGCTTGGCGTCGAGGTTGCCCAGGTAGAGGGTGTCCTGCAGGCCTAGCTTGATCTTGGCCGCAGCGCGCGTGATCTTGCGCGTCACGAAGGTCTCACCGCGCAAGGGGCTCTCATGGTTGAAGAGGATGCCGTTGCAGGCGAAGATGCCATAGCTCTCGCGGTAGTTCTTGGTGATCCAGAAGCCGTAGAGCTTGGCCACGCCGTACGGGCTGCGCGGGTGGAAAGGCGTCTCCTCGCTCTGCGCGTGCGGCCGGACACCGCCGTAGAGCTCCGAGGTGGAGGCCTGGTAGAACTTGGTCTTCTTCTCCAAGCCGAGGATGCGGATGGCCTCCAGGAAGCGCAGCGTGCCGATGCCGTCGGCGTTGGCGGTGTATTCGGGCATCTCGAAGCTCACGTGCACGTGGCTCATCGCGGCGAGGTTGTAGATCTCATCGGGCTGGATCTGCTGCACCAGGCGCAGGCAGTTCACGCTGTCGGTGAGGTCGCCGTAATGCAGGTGGAAGGGACGGCCCTTCTCGTGCATGTCGTGGTACAGGTGATCGATGCGGTCCGTGTTGAAGAGCGAGCTGCGGCGCTTCACGCCATGCACCTCATAGCCCTTGTTCAACAGGAGCTCGCTCAGGTAGGCGCCGTCCTGGCCAGTCACGCCGGTGATCAGCGCCACTTTGCGCTTGCCGTTCTTCTTCGATGATCCGTTCTTCTTGGACATGTTGCGCGCGCCGCTGCCCGCAGCGCTGTTTAGGTTTCAGTTGACGATGAACCAGTTGTTCACCAGCGAGGCTTTATTGTAGCGCATGGGCGCGCCGGTGGTGATGTCGATGAGTTGCTTGCCCGCTTCGTTCACGATGGCATGGCCTGCGGCGGTATCCCATTCCATGGTGGGGGCGTAGCGCGGGTAGGCATCGGCGGCGCCCTCGGCCACCAGGCAGATCTTCAGGGCGCTGCCCATGCTCGTGAGGGCCACTGATCCATGTTCTTGCTCCATGCGCGCGATATAGGCCTCGGTTTCCGGGCTCGGATGCGATCGGCTGGCCACAATGGTGAATGCGCTGCGGTCGTGCTGCACGGGGAGGCGTTCGGCGGACAAGGCGCGTTCATACGCCCCACCGTGCGCGTGGGTTGCCGCCGACTGGCGATACGCCCCGCCGCCCTGCCAAGCGAAATACAGGATGTCTTTCACGGGGACGAGGAGCACCCCGGCGATGGGCCTTGCTGATCCGAGCGCCCCAGCGGGAAGGCCATCTCGTTGCATCAACGCGATGTTCACGGTGAACTCGCCGTTGCGCTTGATGAACTCCTTGGTGCCATCGAGCGGATCGACCAGCCAATAGCGCTCCCACGCTTGCCGCTCCGCCAGGGCCGATTCCTTCCCTTCTTCGCTGAGCACCGGAATTCCGGTCACGGATAGAGCGGAAACGATGGCACCATGAGCGCGCTTGTCCGCCTCGGTCAGCGGGCTCTTGTCTGCTTTCTGCTCGGTGGAGAATGCGGTGCCGTAAACATCCAGGATCTCCCGCCCTGCGGTGAAGGCTGCTTTGATCGCGGCATCCACCAACGGGAACAACTCATGCTGCATGCCGGCAAAGGTATCCGCCCGCATTCCGCGCCGCGTGACGGTGCGCGCCCGTCAGAGCACGGGATAGAGCTCGAGCGCTCCTTATTTCCCCATGATCTTGAACATGCCCGTACCGCAAGTAGGGCAAACGCCTTTCATGGCTTTGCGGCCGTTGGCCATGGTCACTTCCTTCGCGTCCTTGATTTCACGCTTGTCCTTGCACTTCACGCAATAACCTTGTACAGCTGGCATGTCTTCCGGTTTTTGGGGTTAACGTGTGGGCAAGGTACCCGGCACCGCGCGGCGAAGCGGCTTTGAGCCGAGCAGGTTATCAACAGGCCATCAACGATACGTTCAGCACAGTCGGCTTCCGTTGGGCACGGTGCCCTGTGGCGCTGCCAGCACAATGGCACCCTCAGCATCGGCGAAACCGGTCACCAGGCACTCGCTCATTATGCTGCCGATCTGCTTCGGCTGGAAATTTATCACCGCAATCACCTGCCTCCCGATCAGGTCCTCTTTAGCGTGGCGTTCCGTGATGCGGGCGCTGCTGCGTTTGATGCCGTGGGGGCCGAAGTCGATGGTGAGCACATAGGCAGGCACACGAGCTTCGGGCAAATCCTCCGCAGAGAGCACGGTGCCAGCGCAGAGCGAGACCTGCTCGAATTCGTTCCAAGTGATGGTGTTCATGGCGCCCGAAGATGGCTTCGGCGATCGGAAATCCGTGAACGGTTGCGGCCGTTACATTTACCGGCCCATGCGTCAGGCCCTCCTTGTATTGCTGGTTGTTGCTGCGGTCGTATTCCCGTCGGGGGATCTGTTCGCACAAGGTTGCGCCATGTGCAAGGCAGTGGCCCAAGGCGGCAATGGCGTCTTCGGTGGTGAACAAGCCATTGGCAAGGGGCTCAATCGCGGCATCCTGTACTTGATGGCGATGCCCTACCTGCTATTGCTCGTCTTCTTCCGTAAGAAGATCGTGGGCTTCATCAAGGAATTTGCCTCGGCGCAAGGCTGAGTCCCAGCCCTCCTGGAATCTTCGACCTGGACCTCGGGCAGAATGGTGCCTGCCCTCAGGCTTTCGCGTTCATCGTGGCGTAGTTCGCAAAGAACCTCGGGATGGTGCGAATTCCTTGGAAGTAGTTGAACACGCCATACTTCTCGTTCGGGCTGTGGATGTTGTCGCTATCCAATCCGAATCCGAATAGCACGGTCTTCAAGCCCAGTTCCAGCTCGAAGAGCGCCACGATGGGTATGCTGCCGCCGCCGCGCGTGGGGATGGGCTTCTTGCCGAAGGTCTCCTCCATGGCCTTGCTCGCTGCGAGGTAGGCCGGGCTGTCGATAGGCGTCACCGCAGCTTCGCCACCGTGGTGCGGGCGCACCTGCACCTTCACGCTGGGGGGGGCGATCCTCTCGAAATGACCCTGGAAGAGCTTGGTGATGGCTTCGCTCTTCTGGTTGGGCACCAGTCGCATGCTCAGTTTGGCGAAGGCCTTCGAGGGGAGGACTGTCTTGGCGCCCTCGCCGATGTAACCGCCCCAGATACCGTTCACATCGAGGGTGGGGCGGATGCTGCTGCGCTCCTCGCTGGTGTAGCCCTTCTCACCGCGCACGGCATCGATGCCGAGGTCCCTTTTGTAATCCTCCTCATCGAAAGGTGCTTCGGCCAAGGCCTGGCGCTCGGCGGGGCTCAGTTCCACCACCGCATCATAGAAGCCAGGGATCGTCACGCGCCGGTCCGCATCGTGCAGGCTGGCGATCATCTCGCACAGGGCGTTGATGGGGTTGGCCACCGCGCCACCGTACACGCCGCTATGCAGGTCGCGGTTCGGTCCAGTGACCTCCACTTCCACGTAGCTCAGTCCGCGCAGCCCGGTGTTGATGCTGGGGCAGTCGTTGGCGATCATCGCCGTATCGCTGATCAGCACGACGTCGGCTTTGAGCCGCTCCTTGTTCTGCGAAACGAAGATGCCCAGGTTGTCGCTGCCCACTTCCTCCTCGCCCTCGATCATCACCTTCACGTTGCAAGGCAGGCCCCCAGTCTTCATCATGGCCTCGATGGCCTTCACGTGCATGTAGAATTGGCCCTTGTCGTCGGCGCTGCCCCGCGCGTAGATCATTTCGTCCTTGATTACCGGGTCGAATGGGCCGCTGTGCCAGAGGTCTAGGGGGTCAGGCGGCTGCACGTCGTAGTGCCCATAGACCAGCACGGTGGGCTTGGCGGGGTCCACGATCTTCTCGCCGTAAACGATGGGGTGGCCTTTCGTAGGGCAGACCTCCACCTTCTCCAGGCCGGCTTCCTGCATGCGCTGCCTCACCGCTTCGGCGCAACGGGCCACATCGGCCTTGTACTTGGGGTCAGCGCTCACGCTAGGGATGCGCAGCAGGTCGAGCAACTCGCTGAGGAAGCGGTCCTTATGGCTCTCAAGGTAGGCGTCGATCGGATGCACAGGCGATGGGTTTGTTGGTGGCCGAATATAGGTGCGGTTGGTTGGGCAACCTTCCGGATTGCTCCTCTGTCATGGAATGGTCCGGAACGACTACTTTTCCAACGCCTCGGCAACCCTACCTATGAAGGCACCACTACTTACCATCGCAGCGCTTGCGCTCGGCCTTGCTGGCCATGCTCAATTGGTGATCAACAATACCCAGACCCCGGCCCAGCTCGTGAATGATGTGCTCTTGGGCAATGGCGTGCAGGCCTTCAATATCCGGTACAACGGGGTTCTGAACCCGGCCGCGAACGTGATTGGCAGCGGGTCCTTCACGGCGACCAATAGCAACCTTGGCTTGGCGGCTGGCCTTATTCTCTCGAGCGGTCAAGCCAACGCGGTTGCTGGCGCTCAAACGAGTTTCAGCGGCAATGCGAATGGTACTGGAAGCGACCCTGACCTCGTGAGCGTTTCAGGGGGGAACATCAATGACCGGGCGATGCTTGAGTTCGATTTCATCCCCACGGGCGACACGCTGAAATTCCGGTTCGTGTTCGCATCGGAGGAATATCCTGAGTACGTCTGCTCCTTCAACGATGCATTCGGCTTCTTCCTGAGCGGTCCGGGCATCGCAGGTCCGTACAGCGGCGCATCGGAGAACATAGCCCTCATTCCCGGCACCACGGTGCCTGTGACGATCAACAACGTGAACAACGGGTTGAACAACAACCCGACGAACGCAACCTGCCCGGCGCAGAACCCGGGATTCTATGTGGACAACACCGGCGGGACCACCGTGGTATTCGACGGCATGACCGTGGTGATGCAGGCGACGTATGTGGTGCAGTGCGGCCTCACCTACCACATCAAGCTGGGTGTTGGCGACGCGCTGGACAGCACCTTCGATAGCGCGGTGTTCCTTGAAGCGGGCAGCTTTGTGAGCACCGGTCAGGTGATTCCCACGCTGGCGCAATCAACCGGGGTGGTTGGCAACACGATGCTTGAGGGTTGCAACCCGGTCTCGCTCACTTTCACGCGCTTGGGCGACACGAGCACGGTGGATACCGTGGACATCTTCATTGGCGGCACCGCCACCCCGGGGGTTGACTACACCTACATCTTCCCGCCGCAGCTGATCTTCCCGGAGAATGTGGAGTCGGTCACGATCACGTTCGATGTGCCCATCGACCCGGACGGGCCAGAGACGATGATCATCACCATCGAGCAATTGGTGGCCTGTGCCGGCTTGGTGCTGCAGACCAACTTCACCTTCAATATAGATAGTCCGCCGCCGCTCGTGGTGACAGGGGACACCATACCCAGTATATGCGGGCAGAACAATCTCCTGATACCATCGGTGTCAGGGGGCATGGGCCAATACACCTACGATTGGAGCACTGGGGCCACCACGGCCACGATCAATGCTGCGCCGGCAGTGACCACCACGTACTCGGTAACAGTCACGGACATCTGCAACATCCCGCCGCAGACCGTCGATTTCGTGGTGGTGCTGCCGATCTACCCGCCGCTGGAGCTGGTGATGTGGCCGGATACCTTGATTGACTGCCTCGGCAATGGGGATATCTCCGTGCTGAGCGTCACCGGAGGCGATGGTGTCTTCAGCTACCAATGGAGCCTCGGTGGCGTGCCCTTGGGCAACGGACCGTTGCTGAACGTGCCGTCGTCAACCCCGCCGGTGTATTACACCATGACCGTGAGCGAAGGCTGCGGCACCAGCATCAGCGATAGCGTACAGGTGGGCACCGTTCCATTGCCGGACATCGAGATTGAAACGGCTGGTGACCAAGCGGTGATCTGCGCCGGTGACAGTACCACCCTCACTATCACCGGAATCACCGGCGGCAATGGCGTTTACGATTGGACCTGGACCGACCCCAACGGCGGAGTCATTGGCACCGGTTGGACCATCACGGTCCCGGTCTTCACCACCACGCCGTACATCATTACGGCCAACGATCAATGCGGCTACACCGGCGTGGCTTCCGTGAACGGTGTGATGCCGATCTACGACCCATTCGTGCTCACGATGGTGCCCGATCATGTCCTCTGCGCTGGAGACAGCACCATGGTCCATGCGCTGGTCAACGGCGGAAGCGGTTACTACCACATCCTTTGGGCGGGGGCCGATAGCCTCACCGACCCGCTCTATTGGGTGAGCCCGGTTGAGGACACTGAGTACCGCGTGATGGTGCGCGACCAATGCGGCGAGGTGCGCTTCGGCGAGACGGAGATCGAAGTGGAGCATGTTTCCGTTGATATTGTTGAAGTGAACGAGGGTCAGGACGATTGGTACCTGTTGGCCGCCACTCAGCCGTATGCCCGCACTTGGATTTGGGACATGGGCGATGGCACCCGCTACCGGAACGACGAGGTACGGCATAGTTACCTTGACCTTGAGGAGCATTGGGTCACGTTGAATATCGTCACCCCGAATGGCTGCTACGGGAATGACTCCCTGCTCCTGCGCCCGCCAGCGCACATCTACTTCCCGAATGCCTTCAGCCCCGATGGCGACGGCTGGAATGAGGTGTTCGGTCCCGATGGCCACTACATCACCCATTTTGAGATGCAGATCTTCAATCGCTGGGGCGAGCTCGTTTACTCCACGAACGATATCCTTGCACCTTGGGATGGCACCTACGGCGGCTCACCGGCTCCAACTGGCGTGTACGTGTACAAATACCGCGCGGAGGGGCATTACTTCCCGCCAGTGGACGGCATGGGCCATTTGACCTTGTTGCGTGGAAGCCAGAATTGAACAACAACCGAACGCGATGAAGCGATTTCTTTCGATTGGCCTCGTGCTGCTGGGCAGCGGTGCCGGGCAGGCCCAGATCACCGTTGACAATACCCTCACTCCTCAGCAGCTCGTGCAGGACGTGCTCCTGGGAACGGGCGTTGTGGTGAGCAACATCTCCTTCAACGGTGTATTGAATCCGGTGGGGGTGCAACCCGGAAGCGCCAGCTTCGTGGAGACAGGGCCCACCAACCTCGGGCTCCCAGCAGGGGTGCTGCTCACCAGCGGCGTAACCACCGGCGTTGCTGGACCAGCCAGCTTTTTCGCCAGCGGCACGAACACTTCTGGCAGTGACCCGGACCTGGTCACTTTGGCCAATCAGAACATCAACGACCGCGCGGTGCTCGAGTTCGACTTCGTACCAGAAGGTGACACGGTGAAATTCCGCTATGTGTTCGGCTCTGAGGAGTACCCCGAATACGTTTGCACCAACTTCAACGACGCCTTCGGTTTCTTCCTCAGCGGTCCGGGCATCGCAGGGCCATTCCAGAACGGGGCCATCAACATCGCACGTGTTCCAGGCTCCGACATCCCCATCGCTATCAATACCGTGAATCCGGGCGTGCCCGGCACTTCGGGCGGTAATGCCGCAACCTGCGCTGCCGCTGACCCGAACTGGACGGGCAATACGGTGTACTACGTGAACAATGGCGCTGGCACCACCATCTGCTACGATGGCTTCACTGTGGTGCTCACAGCGGTGCAGCCTGTGCAGTGCGGGCAGACCTACCATATCAAGATGGCAATCGGCGATGGTTCCGACAGCGCCTTCGACTCAGGCGTGTTCCTGGAGGCTGGCAGCTTCACAAGCGTTCCCTTCATACCGACGCTCTCTCCCGGTCCCGGCATCATCGGCACCAACACCATCATGGAGAGCTGCTACCCGGTCACCATCAACTTTGCGCAGCAGGGCGCGGGCGGCGATACGAGCGTGGTGTACATCGTCACCGGCGGCACGGCTACTGCAGGCGTGGATTATGTTCCCGCCTTCCCGGATTCGCTCATCTTCTACCCTGGCGACAGCCTTCAGACCTTCACTTTCAACTGCCCTGTTGATGTCGATGGGGATGAAACCATCATTCTCACGCTGATCAGCCCAAGCCCTTGTGCCGGGATCACGGTCACGAATGAGTTCATCTTCACCATCATCCAGCCTCCGCAACTGGTGATCGTGGGCGGATACGATGAAATACCCTGCGGGGGCTCAGCGACACTGACACCCACCTTCTCCGGAGGGTATCCGCCCTATTCGATCTCCTGGTCGAATGGCCAGACCGGGAACAGCATCACGGTGACACCGAACGATAACACCGCATACACCGCCACCGTCACCGATGATTGCGGCACCACGGCCATCGCGCAGTTCTTCGTGGAGCTGGAGCCGCTGCCGCCGTTGAACATGGCCATCGTGGGTCCCAGTACGGTGATGGAATCATGCGACAACACAGGCGTGAACTTCATCCGCCCGCAAGGGGTGCCCGGTGATGTGCCCATCACCATCACCTTCAGCGGGTCGGCGGACAACGGGAGCGATTTCGTATGGAACAGCTCCTTGGTGATCCCTGACGGCGTGCTCAATACGATCGTGCCCTTTGATCCGCTTGAGGATAACATGCCTGATGACGGAGAGACCGTCACCATCACCGGAACTTACACCGATAGCTGCGGGCGCACCACCTCGGCGAGCGTCACCATCACCATAATCGATGCGCCGCTGATCTTCATCACGACGGAGGACTTCACCGTGGAGTGCCGGCCGGACAGCATGTTGATCAGCGCGCTGGCCACCGGCGGCGTAGGCTCGCTCTCCTATTCGTGGTCGAATGGTGACCTTGGCCCCGACACCTACGTGAGCATGAATGAATTCGCCAACTACACCGTGACCGTCACCGATGCATGCGGGCGCTCCGCGCAGGACGTGGTCACGATCTCGTTGATCTGCGATGTGGTGGTTCCGAACGTATTCTCACCGAACGGCGATGGGTACAACGATCGCTTCGTGATCGATGGCATCACCTATACGAGCAATACGGTGCGCATCTTCAATCGCTGGGGCCAGCTGGTGTACGAGGCGAGCAATTACCAGAACCAGTGGGACGGTGACGAGCTTCCTGATGGCACGTACTTCTACGAGGTGATCCTCTCAAATAAGAAGGATGAGCCCTACACGGGGCACCTCACGATCCTGCGCAACGGCTGGCGTTGATCCGTCAACGGACAATCAGGGAGGAGCCCGTCATCTCGACGGGCTTTTCCATGCCCATCAAGTCCAGCAGGGTAGGGGCCACGTCCGCCAGGATGCCATCACGCAACCGGATGGGTGCCTCCGTGACGGTGATTACAGGCACTGGGTTGGTGGTGTGCGCCGTGTTGGGCGAGCCGTCGGTGTTCATCGCCTTGTCCGCATTGCCGTGATCGGCGATGATGAGCACCTGATAGCCTGCCTTGCGAGCCGCCTCGACCACCTGCCTCGCGCAGGCATCCGTGGTCTCCACCGCCTCGATGATGGCATCGAACACGCCGGTATGCCCCACCATGTCGGGATTGGCGAAGTTGAGCACCACCAGATCTGGCGCGCCGGCGAGCAATTCAGGCACGATGGCATCGGCGATGGCCTGGGCGCTCATGGCAGGCTGCAGGTCGTAGGTGGCCACCTTGGGAGAGGGTAATAGCAATCGCCGCTCGCCGGGGAAGGGTTCTTCCCGGCCGCCGCTGAAGAAGAACGTGACGTGCGGGTACTTCTCCGTCTCTGCGATGCGGATCTGCTGCAGGCCAGCCAGGCTCACGGCCTCGCCCAAAGTCATGCGAAGGTCGTCCTTGCGGAAGATCGGGGACACACCGCTGTAGGTTGCGTCGTATTCGGTCATCGTGGCCATGTGCAGCTTGAGCGGCATCATGCCATACTCGGGGAAGGCTCGTTGCGTAAGCGCCTGCGTGATCTCGCGGCAGCGGTCGGTCCTGAAGTTGAAGCAGATCACGGCGTCGCCGTCCGCTAAGGTGTCCGGACGAATGTCGTCCGCACGGATGATCGCATGCGGCTTCATGAATTCATCGGTGACGCCTTGCGCATAGCTCCGGTCGAAGGCGAGCAGGGGGTCGGTCACGCGCTCACCTGCGCCATGCACCAGCAGGTCGTAGGCCACCTTCACGCGCTCCCAACGCTTGTCACGGTCCATGGCATAGTAACGGCCAATGATGCTCGCCAATCGCGCGCCGGTGCCGGCCACGGATTGCAGGAAGCGCTCCATGTATCCTTGGCCGCTGCGCGGGTCGGTATCGCGCCCGTCGGTGAACGCATGCACCAGGGTCTCCTTGATCCCTTCAGCGTGCGCCAGCTTGCACAGGGCTTCGGCATGGGTGCGCATGCTGTGCACCCCGCCATCGGAGAGCAGGCCCAAGAGGTGCAGCCGACCGCCGTGCGACCTTGCATGCGCAAAGGCCGCTTTCAGGGCGGGGTTCGTGCGCAGGCTGCCATCCGCGATTGCCCGGTCTATCCGGACCAGGTCCTGATGCACCACGCGCCCGGCGCCGATGTTGAGGTGGCCCACCTCGCTGTTGCCCATTTGGCCTTCCGGCAGGCCCACATGCGAACCATCGGTGCGCAGGCTTGCATGAGGCGCTGAGGCCAGGAGCGAATCGATGAACGGAGTACGGGCTTGCGCGATCGCATCATCCTTCCCGCCGGAGCCGATGCCCCAGCCATCGAGGATGATGAGCACAGCTTTCTTCGCCATCAGTTCTTCTTCGGGAACGTGGCCGCGAAAGTAGCCCCATGTGGCAACGTATCACTCAGCTCAATCCTCCCGCCGTGCCGTTGCACCAAGCGCTTGACCACGAACAAGCCCAGGCCCGTGCCCGGTGCGCTGCGAGTGGCTTCATCCCCGACGCGATAGAAACGCTCGAAGACCCGGCTGCGCTCCTTTTCCGGAATGCCGGGGCCATGATCGGTCACCACCAATCGCCAGGAGCTCCCGAGGTCCAGAAGCTCTACGCCGATCTCCGAGCCTGCCGGCGCGTACTTCACCGCGTTCTCTACGAGGTTCTCGACGATGCTCCGAAGGGCTTGCGGGTCGGCATTCACATGGCACTCTGGGAGCAACCGCAAATTCCAATCATGCCCAGAGCTGTCACGCAACCTGGCACGATTCACTGCGCCGCGCACGATATCCGTTGCATTGACCGGCTCAGGGCGGAGCGGAATCTGTTCTTCCCCGTCGGCGGTTGCTGCAAGCACTTTATCCGTGAGCGCGGCCAGGCGATCTGCCTCTTCGATAGCCGCCAAGCGGAGGGATTGCGCATCGGCCTCCCCGAGCCCCGGCCGTGACAAGGTCTGCAGCTGCAGCTTCATGGAGGCGACGGGCGTGCGGAGCTCGTGCGTGATGGCCAGCAGGAAGTTGCGCTGGAGGGCGGCCAATCGCAGGTCTCGGCGGATGGCCAGGAAGGCCAGCATCAGCACCGTTCCCAACAGGATCATGAATACGCCAGCTTCACCAAGGACCATCCAGGTGCGCGGGGTTCCTGCAGCCTCATCCAGTCGGCCCAGACTTCCCTTCAACTGGGCGATCTCGGTTTCTCGGCGCAGGAGCAGAACGGTCCACCAAATGAACTGGGCGAGGATGTACACGATAGCGGAACCCAGGAGCCAAAGTGACCGGTGGGACTGCCGCGCCATGCGGGCGAATGTACCCGGCTGCTGGGCCGATACCGCCCGCATCGATTACAGGCCTTACCCACTTGTGGGCAATATGCAGGGCAGGACCATGTGATTCGGGGCTCCATTCGGCCTCATTTCTATCTTGCCGGCTCATCCCATGGACTCGAGCGGCGCAAGGGCCTTCATCCTGGAACAGCTTCGAACCAGGCTACCGGCTTCGCGCACCTATCACTGCTTGGAGCATACCCTAGATGTGTATGCCAGCGCCATCAGCATAGCCGAACAGGAGGAGGTCACCGGTGAAGGGTTGGTCCTTCTGAAGATCGCCGCGCTCTACCATGACGCGGGCTTCATTACCCAGGATACCGACCATGAAGAAGCCGGCTGCCGCTTGGTGCGCGAAGTGCTGCCGGATTTCGGCTTCAACGAGCGGCAGATCGAGCTGATCTGTGATATGATCATGGCTACGCGCATCCCGCAGAGCCCGCGCAACAAGCTGGCTCGGATCCTCTGCGATGCCGACCTCGATTACTTGGGCCGGGCCGATTTCCAGCGGATCGGCGCAACGCTGTTCGAGGAGATGCGCACCTATGGCGTGCTGAGCACAGTGCGGGAATGGAACAAGCTGCAGGAGCGCTTCATCGAACGGCACTCGTACTTCACGCAGACCAACAAGCAGCTGCGCGAGCCTACGAAGCAGAAGCACTTGGCCGAAGTGCGCGCGTGGCTGGAGCGCAACCCCTAGGGCCTTGAACGAAGAGACCCCGGCGTGGCCAGGGTCTCCGGTGGTGCCTCCCAGAATCGAACTGGGGACACATGGATTTTCAATCCATTGCTCTACCAGCTGAGCTAAGGCACCGTTTCCTTTGCGCGGCTCAGCGCTTGCGCGGAAGGCGGGCAAAGATAAACAAGCACTTCAACCGAAATACGTGTGACGGAGCTCATCCTCGACATCGGCAACACACGCATCAAAGCCGCGCTCTTCAGGAACGGACGATTGCTGCGGCTTACGGCCTTCGGTTCCGGCCCAGGTCCAGCGTTGCGCCGGTTCATCGAAGGCTTCCAGATTGACCGCGTCGGCATCGGAAGCGTGGCTGGTGACGCCGATGGGCTATTGAGCGGCCTTCCGGACGGAAGCGCAACCATCCATCTGATATCAACAAACGATCGGTCACCCATCAGATCGGCCTATAGCAGCCCCGCAACACTTGGGATTGATCGTTGGGCGAATGCGGCGGCGGCAGCGGCCCTATTCCCCCAGCGCGCAGCCTTGGCCATCGACCTAGGCACATGCATCACCTACGACCTGGTGGATTCCACGGGAACCTATCTCGGTGGCGCCATCAGCCCAGGAACGCGCATGCGCGCCAAGGCCATGCAGGCTTACAGCGCTCGCCTACCGCTGGTTGAAACCGATCAGGATGCGCCGCCCTTCGGACAATCGACGGTGGCTAGCCTTCAAGCGGGTATACGACATGGCGTGATCGGTGAGTTGGAGCACTTCATTGCCGCTGCTCAACAAGCGCATCACGGTGTTGGCGTGGTGCTCACCGGAGGTGATGCCCTGTTGCACGCACGGGCCTTGAAAAGCGGCATCTTTGCCCACCCTTTCCTGACCCTTGACGGCCTACGCATCATCCTTCACCACAGCCTTGGCGCTGGCACCGCTTCTGGTACTGGCTCAGGGTCAGCAGGGTAGCGGCTCACCTTACTCGGCCCACGCCCTCGGCGACCTCACGGGTCCGGGGCAAGTGACCTTGTCGGGCATGGGCGGCTTAGCCGTAGCCGTGGCCGATCCGTTCAGCGTTGCTCGTGCCAATCCGGCCACATACTGCCTGCTTCACCATGCCACGTATGAGATGGGCGCAACCGTCCGTTGGACGCGCATGACCATTGGAGACGAAAGCGCGAGCGGACGCAACACCCGGCTGCTTGGATTCTCGCTTGGCGTGCCATTCGCGCGTGGCCGCTGGGGCATGGCGCTGGGCATACAGCCCTTCAGCACGGTGGCGTACAAGTTCGAGGATAAGCAAGAGGTGGAAGGCGGCACCTTGCGCAACGAATACACGGGATCGGGTGGTGTGAACCGCGCCTATCTCGGTTTCGGGCGAAGCCTGTGGCAGCGGCGCGATTCCACAGGTCTCCGATCCAAATTGAGCGCGGGCGCCAACTTCGAGTTCCTCTTCGGCACGGTGGAAGCCACCCGCAAGGCCTTCTATCCGCTGGGCTCGGGATACTACCACAGCAGCGTGGCCTCATCGCTCGTGCTTCGCGCGCCAACCGGAACGTTGGGTCTCATGCAAAGCGGGCAACTGGTGACCATGGAGGGCGCCAAGGAGCGCCATCAACAGCGGGTCATCCGCGCCGAGGCCCGGAGCAAACGGGACGAGATGGAATGGCTCAATGCCGGCCGGGAGCCATCGAAGTGGGTGCCAAGACCATTGCCCAAGCTGCGGCGCGAAGCGTTGCGCTGGCGGGCAGGCATCGGGCTGGACCTGCCCGCATCATTCACGGCGCAGCACAGCAACCTGGCAACAACCTTCCGCTTGGCCGGAACCGTGGAAACCACCATTGACACGGCACAGCGCATCGATGGCGCCTACGGCACGGTGAACCTGCCCGTAGGCTTCTCCGGCGGGTTCGGCATCGAGAACAGCCGATGGACGCTTGCTGCGGAACTGCAGCACCGCGATTGGTCCGCGCTGCGCAGCACCGTGGAGGGATACGCGCTGCGCACCGATCTGCGCGCCGCCACCACCTATGCGCTCGGAGCATCATTCAGGCCGGCCGGACAGCAAGGAGGCAGCTTCCTGAAGCGCACCATTTACCGGGCGGGCATCCGCTACACGGAGGACCCCATCGCGTTGCGAGACCAGGGCATCGATCAGTTCGGCATGTCATTTGGCTGCTCGCTGCCCATTGCAGGAGCAAGCACGCGAAGCCGCATCAACCTGGCTGTGGAGCACGGGCAGCGCGGAACCACCGAAGCAGGCTTGCTGAGCGAACGATACACCAACCTCCACATCGGAATCACCATCACCCCAGACCTCCGGGAACAATGGTTCAAGAAACGACGAATCGAATGATGAAGCACCTGACGAGAATCCTCCTGGTCAGCGCAATGGCCGCCGCGAGCAATGGCCTGTTCGCCCAAGGGAAGTACGGCGCCACGCCAGCCGACAGCGCGGAATGCGTGAAGAACATCTCGCTCTTCCAGGAATCCATGAAGCAAGGCCGCTTCGGCGATGCCTATGGCCCTTATCGCATGCTTCTCCAAGTATGCCCGGCCTATAGCAAGAGCCTCTACCAGAACGGCGGCAAGATGCTCGGCGACTTCATCGCCAAGGAGAAGGAGGCCTCGCGCAAGGAGCGCTTGATCGACTCGCTGCTGCTGAACTATGACATGCGCATCACGCACTTCGGCGAGAGGGCTTTCGTGATGGGGCGCAAAGGAGTTGACCTTCAATTCTATCGCCCGAAGGAATGCATAGCGGCCCGCGACATCATGAAGGAGGCAATCGAATTAGGTGGCGTGCGCTCCGAACCCGCCACCATCAGCGCCTATTACTCCGCACTCAACTGCCTCTATGGCGAGGGTGCCGCGACCAAGGAGCAGATGCTCTCGGAGTATGTGCGTCTTTCTGGATTGATTGAGCAGAACCTGGCGGACCCCAACCTGAAAGAAGCCGACCGCGAGCTCTGGATCAAGTCGCGCGACAACGTGAATGGCAATTTCTTCCGCATTGCCGAATGCAAGGATATCGGCAGCATCGCGGAGAAGCTGGTGCAGGAGAATCCTGATGATCTAGAGCTGAAGACACGCTTGCTGCGCGTGCTCAACGCGAAGGATTGCACCGAAGAGAGTATCTACCTGAGGCTCGCCGAGGAGGTTCACAAGGCCGCCCCGACCAGTGAGAGCGCTTACAGCCTAGGCCAGTACCTGGTCAAGAAGGGTGATTTGAGCGGCGCGATCAAGTACATGGCGGAGGCCGCTGAGCTCTGCACGGGCTGCAGCGACCGGGTGAAGTACCTGTTGAAGGCCGGCCAGGTGGCCAGTGCAATGGGTAATCATAGCAAAGCAAGGAGCTACGCCAACCAAGTACTGCAGATCGAGTCGAAGAACGGTGAGGCACTGATCCTGATCGGCAATGCCATCGCTGCGCAAGCAGGCAGCTGCGAAGTGCCCGATAGCTGGGGCGCTTATTGGCTTGCCTATGATTACTACCAGCGTGCGCGCAGCCTCGATCCCAGCGTATCGGACAAGGCCAGTGAGCGCATGGGCAGCTGCAACGCCCGATTCCCCACCAAGGAAGAGCTCTTCTTCCGCAACATGAAGGAGGGCGACAGCTTCCAGATGGGCTGCGGCGGCCTCAACGAGAGCACTACGGTGCGCGTCAAGAAGTAGCGTGGGACTCGCCCGTCGAGCACGGAACATCGGCATGCCTGCCCTGCTCGGGGCGGGCATGCTGCTTTCATGCAAGAATGACCTCGATCAAGTAGCCGCGATCGAGCTGCCCGCCGCCGTGCCCGATCGGGTGACCGAGCAAGCTGAATACCTCTACACAGACTCCGGCGTGGTGCGCAATCGGCTGCGTGCTGGCCGCATCAGCGAATGGGGCGAGCCGGATAAGCGAACCGAGATCGACGATGGGCTTGAACTCGTCTTCTTCGATCCGCTCGGTGAGCAAGTGAGCGTGCTCACGGCGCGCCGAGGGCTGATCGAGCCCGGTCTGCAGCGCATGCAGGTCTTCGATGAGGTGGTGTTCGTGAATGCAAAGGGCGAGCGCTTGGAGACCGAGCAGCTCACCTGGCGGCAGGACAGCGCCCGCGTGCGCACCGACAAGGCCGTGCGCATCCAGCGCGGCCAGGACGTGATCCATGGCCAGGGCCTCGATGCCGCTGAGGATTTCAGCTCCTACATCATCCGGCGCGTCACAGGCGTGCTGCAGCTAGGCGATACCTTGCCCTCCCAGCCCTGAGCATGGCCGCCATCAACCGCATCACGCGCTTCATGGAGCACTTCTGGCTGGCGGTGGCCATCGGCACCTTCCTCGCAGCCGTCTGGGTAATGATCGCCGAAGGCGGTGAGCAGGGCCGTCAATGGCTTATCTATCCGGTGATCGCGTTGGCCATGTTCTTCTTTCGGCGCTTCACGCGAAAGCGGTTGGAGGCGATTGAACGGCACGAGGATGAACGCAAGGGCTGAAGCGCCCGTGCCGCCCCATCTATCTTCGCCTGCCCGCCTTGAGCCCCTTCGACCTCTTCCTGATCATCGCATCCGTGGCGCTCTCAGCACTGTGCTCGGGGCTGGAGATCGCCTTCGTCTCCAGCAACAAGCTCTACCTCGAGCTGGAGCGCAAGCGTGGCGCATGGTGGGCACGGCTCATCGGTTTCTTGCAGCGCCGTCCTGCACGGGTGATCGGCGCCCTGCTGGTGGGCAACAATATCGCGCTGGTGGTCTATGGTGTGCTGGTGGCCGAGGCGCTCGAGCCATGGCTCGCCACGCTGGGCCTGAGCCCGTGGCTGGTGCTTGCGGTGCAAACCACCTTGGCCACCTTGCTCATCCTGGTGGTGGCCGAGTTCATGCCCAAGGCCCTCTTCGGCCTTGATCCCAATCGGGCGCTGGCCCTCTTCGCCTTGCCGCTGGCGCTGCTCTATGTGGTGCTCTGGCTGCCCATGATGCTCTTCACGGGCTTGAGCGAGTTGCTGCTCCGTCTTTTCCGCGTGCGCACCCGACCCGGCCAGATCGCCTTCGGCCGGATCGACCTTGACGATTTCCTGCGCGAGATGTCCGGCGGGCCGGCCCGCGCGCAGCAGCTCGATGCCGAAGTGGAGTATTTGCGCAACACCCTTGAGCTCAGCAGCATCAAAGCGCGTGAGATCATGGTGCCGCGCGCGCGGATCGAGGCCATCGATGCCGAGGAGGGCCCTGAGCAGCTGCACCGCCGCTTCGTGGAGACCGGACTGAGCAAACTGCTGGTTTACAAGGACCGCATCGACAACGTGATCGGCTACGTGCATGGCTACGAGCTCTTCCGCCACCCGCGCAGCATCCGCGCCGTGATGCGACCGGTGAACTTCATCCCCGGCACCATGCCCGCCGACGAGGTGCTGCAGCTCTTCATCAAGCAGCGCAGCCATGTGGCCGTGGTGGTCGATGAATACGGCGGCACGGCCGGCATGCTCACCATGGAGGATGTGGTGGAGACGATCGTGGGGGATATCGAGGATGAGCATGATGCGCCCGAGGATGTGGAGGAGCGGCTCGCCGACGGCGCATACTTGCTCAGCGGCCGGCTCGACGTGGAGCGCATCCGCGAGCGCTTCGGCCTGGATCTGCCGCTGAGCGAGGAATACGGCACCCTCGCCGGATTCATCCTCCACCACACCGGCGACCTGCCAGAGCAAGGACAGGTCATCGAGATCGCGCCCTTCCGATTCACCATCGCGCAAGTGGCGCATGGGCGCATCGATCTGGTGCGGTTGGAGCCGGGACCGGCCTGATCGGCTGCCCGCCCGGAAGTGCCGGTCTATCTTGCCGCGCCTATTCCAGCGACTCGCGGCGTCATGTCATTCGATGTAACCAAGCCATTGCTCGACCGAATCCGCGAAGGGCTTGAGCATGGCCGTGCGCAAGCCGTGCTGGATGATCTCAAGGAGCTGCACCCAGCCGACATCGCCGAGGTGCTCGACCGGCTTCGGGTCGAAGAGGCCACCACGCTCTACGATGCGCTCGATGAGGAGCTCGCCGCCGAGGTGCTGCTCGAATTGCCCGATGATAAGCGCGAGGCCATCCTGGAGACCTTCACCGGGAAGGAGATCGCCGAGGAGGTGATCGACCAGCTCGATAGCGATGATGCCGCCGACGTGATCGCCGACCTGCCCGAGGACGTGCAGGAAGAGGTGATGGCGAACATCGAGGACGCTGAGCAGCGAGAGGAGATCGCCGAATTGCTCACCTACGACGAGTACAGCGCTGGCGGCCTCATGGCCAAGGAGCTCGTCAAGGTGAGCGTGGACGGCAGCATGCGTGATTGCGTGAAGGAGCTCCGCGCCCATGCCGACGAGATCGACCATGTGTACGTGATCTATGTGGTGGACCAGCACGACCGCCTCATGGGCACCATCCCGCTCAAGCGGCTGCTCACCACCTCGCTCTTCCAGCCGGTGAAGGATGTCTATGAGCCGGACTTCATCAGCGTGAAGGCCGATGAGGAAGGCGAAGTGGCCGCCAGGCTGATGGAGAAGTACGACCTGGTGGTGCTGCCCGTGGTCGATGGCCGCGGGCGCCTGCTGGGCCGCATCACCATCGACGATGTGGTGGATGTGATACGCGAGGAGGAGACCGAGGACGTGCAGCGGATGGCGGGCATGGAGGCGCTGGAGGAATCGTACATGAATAGCAGCTGGTGGGAGATCGTGAAGAAGCGCGTGGGCTGGCTCATCATCCTCTTCATCGGGGAGAGCTTCACGGCCACCGCCATGAGCTTCTTCGAGGACCAGATCGCCAAGGCCGTGGTGCTCGCGCTCTTCGTTCCATTGATCATCTCATCCGGAGGCAACACCGGCTCGCAGGCCAGCACGCTCATCATACGCGCGCTCGCCCTCGGCGATGTCACCATCCGCGAATGGTGGAGCGTGTTCAAGCGCGAGGCCACCGTGGGCCTAACGCTTGGGACCGTGCTCGGCGTGATCGGCTTCCTTCGCGTGGCGGTGTGGAGCCAATTCGTGGATGTCTATGGCGAGCATTGGTTCGAGATCGGCCTCGCGGTCGGGTTCTCCTTGCTCGGCGTGGTGCTTTGGGGCAACCTCATCGGTTCTCTGTTCCCGCTCATCCTCAAGCGCCTCGGCCGCGACCCGGCGGTCTCCTCAGCGCCCTTCGTGGCCACCGTAGTGGATGTCACCGGGCTGCTCATCTACTTCGGCATCGCCACGCTGATGCTGGCGGGCATCATGATCTGATCCATGCGCATCGCACTCATCGATACCGTTCACCCGCGATTGAGCGAATTGCTCACGCGCGCCGGGCACGAACTGGTGATGCTGCATCACCTGGATGACGCCGCGCTCACTGATGCGCTCACCGGGGCGCAGGGCATCGTGGTGCGGAGCCGCGCGCTGATGGCGGAAGTGCTGGAGCGGACCGGAGGCTTGCGCTTCATCGGTCGTGTTGGGAGCGGCACGGAGAACATCGATACGGCGTGGTGCCGCGCGCATGGCGTGAGGGTGCTGAACAGCCCCGAAGGCAATCGCGACGGCGTGGGCGAGGCCTGCGTGATGATGCTGCTCGCCCTGATGAAGGCCCTGGTGCGCGCCAACGGCCAGGTGCATCACGGCCTATGGCTGCGTGAAGAGAACCGGGGCACTGACCTGCGCGGCAGGACCGTGGGCATCATCGGCTACGGCAACATGGGCAGTTCCTTCGCCGACAAGCTGCGCGGCTTCGGGGTGAAGGTGCTCGCGCACGATAAGTACCGCAGCGGCTTCGGGCGGGCGGGAGTCACAGAGTCCTCACTCGAGCGCGTGCTGCGCGAGAGCGATGCGATCAGCCTGCACCTGCCTCTAACCGAGGAGACGCGCCATTTCGCTGACCGTGATTTCTTCCTCCGCCTGGGCCGGCCCGTTTGGTTCCTCAACACCTCTCGCGGTGCCGTGGTGCACACCGAAGCGCTGCTCGATGCCATCGACCAGGGCCGTGTGATCGCTGCCGGCCTCGACGTACTGGAGTTCGAGCGGCCCGACCTCAGCGGCCTTGACCCCGCGATCGAGCCTGCTGCGCAGCGCCGCCTTTTCGGGCACGAGCGCGTGCTGCTCACGCCGCACATCGCGGGGGTCACCCACGAAGGCAAGCTCAAGATGGCGGAGGTGCTCGCCGATAAGATCATCCACGCTTTCCCCAATGGCCAAGGCTGAACACCTGATCGGGGCGCTTTTGCCGCTCGCCCTCTCCGCCTGCATGAACAGCACCTCACGCCACGAAGCACCCGAAGTGCATGGCCATCGTGGCTGCAGGGGCCTGCTACCGGAGAACACGGTGCCCGGCTTCCTGCGCGCCGCAGAGCTTGGCGTGGACTGGCTTGAGCTCGATGTGGTGATCAGCGCCGACGGCCAGGTGATCGTCTCCCACGAGCCTTGGATGAGCCATGTGATCTGCACCGATGCAAGCGGGGATCATATACCGCCGGAAGGCGAACGCTCCTTCAACCTGTATGGGATGACGGCTGCCGAGATCCGTGCCTTCGATTGCGGCGGGCTCGAGCATCCGCGGTTCCCGGAACAGGAGCAGCGCCGCGCGCACAAGCCCACCCTGCGCGAAGTGGTGGAGGCCATCGAAGAGACCGCGATCATGGGAGGAGGCCAGCCAGGCTTCAACATCGAGATCAAGAGCGACCACGCGCTGTACGGGACCTTCCAGCCCAGGCCGGATGATTTCGCGCGCATCGTGCTGAAGGAGATCGATGAGCTGGGCATCACCGATCGGTGCATCATCCAATCCTTCGACCCCGCTGCACTCATGGCCGCGCATGCGGAGCAGCCCGATCTCGCCTATGCCCTGCTGGTTGAGAACGACGAGGGTCCGGAAGTGAACCTTTCGCGGCTGATGTTCACCCCGGCGATCTACAGCCCGCACTTCAGCTTGGCCGATGAGGCCCTGCGCACGAAGCTGCAAGAGCAGGGGATCGAGCTCGTGGTATGGACGGTGAACGAGCGCGCGGACATCCTGCGGATGATTGCCCTTGGGGTGGATGGCATCATCAGCGATTACCCCGACCGGGTGATCGGGCTGATTGATGCGGCCGGCCGCTGAACAATCACGCTCGGCATGGGGCCTTGGGGTGGGAGCTCGGGTCCAGGATATGATAGTAAAACTATCAAATCAAACATTTTAACGCTCATGTCTGTTATGGCGACTATCGGAGCCTGCAACTTCGCAGCCACGATCAGCATATGGACCGTTTGCTCAACATGGACGTGCAGGTGCGCGAGCGCGTCTTCACCAAGGATCCCAGCGGCACCGAGCTGGGCCACCGCATCCTCAGCACCAGCATCGAGCTTATCGATGCGCTGGGCTTCGAGGCCTTCACCATGGCGAAGCTGGCCAAGGCGCTGGGCACGGCTGAGGCGAGCGTCTATCGCTACTTCGCCAACAAGCACCGGCTGCTTGTCTATCTGGTCGATTGGTACTGGGCCTGGCGCGAGATCAAGCTGGCATTCGACACGGCCAACATCGCCGATAAGCGTGAGCGGCTGGAGCGCGGCGTCCGCAGCGTGAGCAGCCCCATCACCGAGCGCGGGCGGCATGAGTACGTGGATCTCCAGGCGCTCTACCGCATCGCGGTGAATGAGAGCGCGAAGGCCTGGTTCACCAAGGAGGTGGCCGCCGGCGACAGCGATGGGCATTTCGGCAGCTTCGTTCGCCTGAGCCATCGCTTGCGTGACCTGATCCTCGACGCCAAGCCGGGTCATCCGCATGCGCATGACCTAGCGGCGCTCGTGCTCGAGGGCAACGGAAGCCTGCGCTTCTTCCACGAGAACCTTCCCGCGCTCTTCGGCAAAGCCGCTAGGGGGAAGGATGCCGTCACCGACCTGCTCGTGCATCTCGTGCTCACTTCCATTGACGCCAAGCGCAAATGAACCCCATCACGCCCTGGCAGCGCCTCGTGCGCCTCTTGCGCCTCGATAAGCGCGAGATCGGGCACATCTACCTGTATGCCTTCGTGGGCGGTGCCATCGGCCTGAGCCTGCCCTTGGGCATCCAGGCCATCATCAACCTGATCAGTGGCGGGCAGGTGGCCACCAGCTGGGGCGTGCTCATCGCCTTTGTCACCATCGGCGTGGGCTTCACCGGCGTGCTGCAGATCATGCAGATGGCTTTGGCGGAGAACATCCAGCAGCGCCTTTTCGCGCGCAGCGCCTTGGAGTTCGCATACCGGTTGCCGCGTATCCGGTACGATGCCGCGCAAGGGCGCTATCTGCCCGAACTGGTGAACCGCTTCTTCGATACCATGACCGTGCAGAAGAGCATGGCGAAGCTCCTGCTCGACATCCCGCTGGCCATCCTGCAAATCGTCCTTTCGCTCATCCTGCTCGCGCTCTACCATCCTTTCTTCATCATCTTCGGGCTGCTGCTCCTGCTGCTGCTCATCCTCATCTTCCGATTCACCGGCCAGCGCGGCCTTGCCACCAGCTTGGAGGAGAGCACCTACAAGTACAAGACCGCCTATTGGCTCGAAGAGCTTGGCCGAAGCCAAGACACCTTCAAGATGGTGGGGCGCACACGGCTTCCGATCGATCGCGCCGACGAGCTTGTGGGCAGCTACGTGCGCGCGCGGAAAGCGCATTTCCAAGTGCTGGTCGGCCAGTACTCGGCGCTGGTCGCCTTCAAGGTCATCATCACGCTGGCGCTGCTCGCCCTGGGTGGGCTCCTGGTCATGAACGAGCAAATGAACCTGGGCCAGTTCGTGGCAGCCGAGATCGTGATCCTGGTGCTGCTCAACGCGGTGGAGAAGATCATCCTCAGCCTTGATCGCGTGTACGACCTGGTGACCGCGCTGGAGAAGATCGGGGCCGTCACCGACATCGCGTTGGAACGCACGGGCGGCCTCACCGTGGTTGGTGGTGATTCCGCGAAAGGCCTTGCCGTGGATGTGCGGTCGCTCACCTTCCGAAGCGGCTGGGGCGGGCGGAACGTGCTCGATGCGATCGACCTGAGGCTGGCTCCTGGCGAGAAGGTGTGCCTGAGCGGCCCCAATGGCTCGGGCAAGACCACCTTGCTGCGCATCCTCGGTGGAGGCATGCCCCCAACATCGGGGAGCGTGATGATCGATGGGCAGCCCATCTCCAGCCTCGAACTGGAGCATGTGCGATCGCTCATCGGGGACTGCCTGAGCGACGACGATGTGTTCACCGGCACCGTGATGGAGAACATCACCGTGGGCCGTGAATGGATCACCGAGCCGGATGTGGTGGAGGCCTGCCGCGTCACCGGCCTCATGGAGCAGCTCGCCCTGCTTCCCAATGGCCTGCTCACGCAGCTCGACCCGGAAGGCGCCCGGCTCCCGCGCAGCCTGGTGAAGCGAATCGTGCAGGCGCGCGCCATCGTGGGCAAGCCCCGCATGATCCTGCTCGAGGACAGCCTGCAGGACTGGGAGCCGAAGGAGCGCGAGCAGCTCCTGGGCTGGATCAGCGCGCCCGAGCGACCGTGGACCCTGCTTGCCGTGAGCAACGACCCCTGGTTGCAGCAGCGCTGCCTGCGCTTGCTGCACCTGCGCGATGGACGAATCATCGAGAACGCCTGACGCCATGCTCGACCTCAGCCCGCACAACGCCGTGCCCATGCTCGACCGCAGCACCTTCGGCTGCTTCCGCGTCATCGGCATCGCCAGCGCCAACCGCCTCTTCGCGCGCTGGCTCATCGCTGCTTGCGCCGTGGTGCTCATCGGCCTCTTCCTTCCGTGGACGCAGAACATCCGTGCCCGCGGCACCGTCACCAGCCTCAGCCCCGATCAGCGCCCGCAGACGATCCATGCCATCATTCCAGGACGCATCGAACAGTGGTTCGTCCAGGAAGGGCAGCTCGTTGAGAAGGGCGACACCATCCTCCGGCTCAGTGAGGTGAAGCCGGAGTACTTCGACCCGATGCTGCTTGACCGAACCCAGGAGCAGATCACCGCCAAGGAGCTCACCGCGCGCAGCTACGACGAGAAGGTGCGCGCGCTCGATGCGCAGATCGATGCGCTCAGCGGCGGCATGCGCATCAAGCTCGAGCAGGCGCAGAACAAGATCCAGCAGGCTCGCCTGAAGCTGCAGAGCGACAGCATCCGCGTGCAGGCTGCCAAGACCGAGATGCGCGTGGCCGAGGAGCAGCTCACCCGCGGCGATCAGCAATTCAAAGAGGGCCTTTTGAGCAAGGTGGAACTGGAGCGGCGGCAGGTGCAACAGCAGCGCGCCACCGCCACGCTCATCGATGCGCAGAACAAGCTGCTCGACGCGCGCAATGAGCTGCTCAACGCGAAACTGGAGGTGAACGGGATCCGCAACGATTACCGCGACAAGCTCAGCAAGGCCGAGAGCGAGAAGTTCGCCAGCATGAGCCAGATGTACACCACCGAGGCCGAAGTGAGCAAGATGCAGGTGGACCTCGCCAATTACACCGTGCGAGCCGGCAACTACTATGTCACCGCGCCGCAGCGCGGCTACATCACGCGGGCGGTCGTCACGGGCTTGGGCGAGACCGTGAAAGAGGGCGATCCGCTGGTGAGCGTGATGCCCGCAACGTTCGACCTGGCCGTGGAGCTCTATGTGCGCCCCATGGACATGCCGCTGATCACCAAAGGCCAGAAGGTGCGCTTCATGTTCGACGGCTGGCCCAGCATCGTATTCAGCGGGTGGCCCAATTCCAGTTACGGCACCTTTGGCGGGCGCGTGGCGGCCATCGACAACTTCATCAGCCCCAACGGTAATTACCGCATCCTGGTGGCAGCTGATCCGGAGGATGATCCCTGGCCGAACGCGCTGCGCGTCGGGGGTGGTGCCGTGGGCTTCGCGCTGATGAAGAATGTGCCCATCTGGTATGAGCTGTGGCGCCAGGTCAACGGATTCCCGCCAGACCTGTATGACGCCGCGCAGGTGATGAACGGCATGCGCGCGGAAGAGGAAGCAGGAAAGAAATGATGCGATCGACCACAGGCGAAGGCATGGCCATTGGACGGGCGCTGCAAACGGCGGCCGCGATGCTCGTTTGCGCGCTCTCTGCGGCGCAGGTGCCTGCCACCCTCACGCGCGAGGCCTTCTTGCGCTTGGTGCTCGAGCATCATCCGATGGCGCGCCAAGCCGCGTTGCGCAACGAGATGGGCGATGCCGCGGTGCGGAGCGCGCGCGGCGGATTCGATCCGGTGGCCTCGGCTTCCTACGACGCCAAGGACTTCGATGAGAAGAACTATTACAGCCTGGTGCAGGCCGGGCTGAAGCTGCCCACCTGGTACGGCATCGACCTGCTCGCGGGCATTGAGCAGGGCGATGGCGAATTCCTGAATCCACAGCTCACCACACCGAATGATGGGCTGCTGAAGGCGGGGGTGAGGGCATCACTCGGACAAGGGCTCTTCATCGACGAGCGCCGCGCCGCCCTGCGGAAAGCGCAGGCGTATCAGCGCGCCACGGAAGGCGAGCGCCGTATGCTGCTGAACTCGCTGCTGCTGCAAGCCTTGAGCGACCACACCGATTGGGTGGCGGCGCACGCCGCGTTGCGCGTGAGCGATGATGCCGTGGTGCTCGCGCAGATCCGCCTCGATGCTGTGCGCGGAAGCTGGCGCGGCGGGGACCGGCCGGCCATCGACACGCTCGAGGCATTCCTGCAATTCCAGGACAGGCTGATGCGCCAGCAGCAGGCCCAATTGAACGTGCGCAATGCCGCATTGAGGCTGAGCAATCACCTGTGGGATCCGTCCCAGCGCCCACTGGAGCTGCAAGAGGCCGTTCAGCCGGACGCGCGCGACCTCATCTCGCCCGCCTCATTCCTGCTGCCCGATACGCTTCTCACCACTGCGGTCGATGGGCATCCTTTGCTGGTGCAATCGCTCGCCAGGATCGATCAATTGGAAGTGGACCGCCGCCTGCGCAGCGAGTACCTGAAGCCCGACCTCGATGTGGAATATCAATGGCTCGGCGCCGCCAGCGCCATTGGCGCAAGTGAAGGTTCCCGGCTCCTGGGCGACGGCCAGATGGTAGGCGTGGGCTTCAGCATGCCGCTGCTGCTGCGCAAGGAACGTGGAGAGCTGGCCTTGGCGAGGCTCAGGCTGTCCGATGCAGGCCTCGCCGTGGACCGCGACCGGCAGATGATCCGCAACCGGATCCGTGAGCGCGCCAATGACATCGCGGTGCTGCGCCAGCAGACGGACCTTGGCGCCAGCATGGTGCAGAACAATGAGCGCCTGCTCAATGGGGAGAACCAGCGCTTCGCGGCTGGGGAGAGCTCGCTCTTCCTGGTGAATGCCCGTGAAGTTCCGCTCATTGATGCGCGCATCCGCCAAGTGGAGCTCGATGCGCGTTTGCGGAAAGCCTTCTTCGCGCTCGATCACGAGGCGGGCACGCTCTGGAATTCCTGGACGCGCTAGAACCATCGCCATGATCCACCTCACCATCCAGACCCGCACCGTTGAATCCGCCGAACGGCTTGCCCGGCACCTGATCGAGCGGCAGCTGATCCAGTTCGCGACGCTCGATACTGACCACGAGGAGCTCCTGCTGGTCAACGGCGAATTGCGGCGCGACAAGCAGCTGCTGCTGCAGGGCATGACCAAGGCGCTGCTCTACCGCGAGGTGGAGGCAACCTCCTATGAATTGCTCGGCGGCGACATCGTGCGGATCCACGCCACGCCCATCACCCACATGGATCCTGTGGCGCAGCGCAGCTTATTGGAGCAGGTGGCCAAAGCATGAAGCCATGAACAGCCGGTCGATTCTCCTCTTTCTCTCGGTCGCGATGCCTCTCGCGGGCGGGGCGCAATTCAACAATCGGCTCGATGCCGTGCAGTGGGTACAGCAGGGAGACATGCAGCTGCGCCTCGGCAACAGCGAGCAGGCGTTGCGGCTCTACACCACGGCTGTTGAGACCGACCGCGGCTTCGCGGATGCCTATATGAAGCGCGCAGCGCTGTACGAGCGCCTGGGCCAGCCGCAGATGGCCATGGCCGATATCAACCGCGCCCTCGAGCTGAATCCATACAGCGAGTACATCTTCGACCGCCGAGCCAAGGTGAAGCTGCTGATGAACGACGTGAAGGGCGCGGAGCAGGATTGGAGCGCGGCCATTCGATTGCATCCTTACGACAACCTTTTACGCGAGAGCCGAATCGATGCGTGGCTTGCGGCCGGCGAAGTGGAGCGCGCCATCGAGCAGCTCGACTCGCTGCTCATGGACAAGCCCAAGGACGTGCTGCTCTTGCTGAAGCGCGGTTCGGCCAGCTTGCAGAAGGATGACCCAATGGAGGCGTTGTCCAGCTTCGATGCGGCCAAGCGCCAATCGCCGCGCCTCGCCATCGCGCACGACCTGCGCGGGGTGGCCCTCATGCGCCTCAGGCTCTGGAAGGACGCGCTCACGGCACTCGATGGCGCCGTGCTCTTGGATCCCTATTTCGACCTCGCGCATTTCAACCGGGGACTTGTGCAGCGGCAATTCGGCAACGAGCAGCAAGCCCGCGCCGACATGGACAAAGCGCTCGAGTTGGCCTCGGACCGTCCGCACATCTTCTTCCAACGGGCGCTGTTGCGAAAGCAGGATGGCGACCTCGCGGGCGCCCGTGAGGATTATGATCGGGCGTTGGAGCTCGATCCGGGCTACCTCGAGGCGCAGTACAACCGGGCCTTCGTGCGCAAGCAGCTCGGTGATCACTCCGGGGCCTTCGCCGATGCCGAGGAAGCGCTGCAACGTTCGCCCAACGACCCGGATGCCTGGAACATGAAAGGCAGCATCCACTTGCTCTACGGTGAATACGCCCGCGCCATCGAGTGCTTCGACCGGGCGATCCAGCTCGACGACAGGCACTCCAAGGCCTACTTCAACCGCGCCATGGCAGAGCACATGACCTATAGGCCTGATCGAGGATGTGATGACCTGCGGCGCAGCGCGCAATTGGGCAACGAGAAGGCGCTCGACGCCTTGGGCTACTTCTGCGCGAATTGAGGGCTCAGCGATGCGCCATCATGGCGTGCATGCCGGCGATCAGCCGATTGAGGCCAGCATCCCGGTCAGCATCGGAAGGCTGCATGGCGCGCAATCGCGCGCATGAAGCACCCAGCCCGTCCGGATCCAGCGCATCGAGCTGCGGGCGAAGTGAATGCAGCACGCGCAGCACCTTATCATGGTCATTCGCCTCGCGGGCTGCCTCTAATGCCGCGATGCGCTCCGGTGCTTGCCGCTTGAAGATCGCGAGCACCATCGGGTCAGGTGAAAGAGCTCCTTTCCCTGCTTCAGGTGCTGGAGCCTCAGATGACGGCGTCGCTGGTGGCGCTGCGCGCTGCGCATCATATTGCCTCACAAGCTCCTTCATCTCCCCAGCCATTTCGGCTATTCGGGCTTGGAAGGCGCCGAGCTCCGTGCGGAGCTGCTCCATGACACGGCGGTGGCTGCGGCGCAGGACGAGAATGGCGGTCAGCAGGAGTATGATGCCGATGGCGCCAACAGCGATGATGATCAGCTCACGCTGCGCGATGGTCTTCTGGGCTTGGCCGATGGCCGTGCGCGCTGCGCTGGACTCGTATTCGAGCAAAGCGATGAGGCTGTCTCGCTCCTGGTGATAAGCCCTGATCATTTCATCGGCTTCCTGTGCTTCCCGCTCACTCTCTTTGGCGCATACGATGCGCCCTAGGTCGATGATGCGCAATGCCTCTGCTAGAGCGCGCTTGTGATCGCCGTTGGCCCGGTAGAGCGCCATCAGCTTGTTGCGCGCTTCCATGCCAAGCCGAGTATCATCAGCTGAATCTGCTCGTGCAGCGGCGTCCTGGAGGAGGATTAGCGCATCCTTGGTTTTGAGCAGCTCTGCGATCCGCATACGGGCATCGATTGACTGTGCGGCGTCTCCAGCTGAATCGATGCGGGCGAGTTCAGCGGCAACAGCTGCTTTGGTCGGGCGTGGCGGATCGTTCCGCGCTGATCGCGATTGAGCGGTCGTTTCCGCAACAATGGCGAGGACAAGGGCGAAGAGCGCAATGCGAAGCATGTGCGAAGCTAGGCCTGCGCCTTCAGCACGAAGCGCGCGGTGGTGCGGCTGCGCTGTTCCAGAAGGTTCTCCCGTCCTCCCGTCAGTCGGGCCAGCGTGGGTTCATCGTAGTGCCGAACCGTGAGCAGCTCGCAGCCCTCGTTGTAGCGCACCCAGTAATCGCCTCTCAGCTCCTCGATGAGCTGGCGGCTGCGCGGTGAATCGTCCACCACCACGCTGAAGGCCAATGCGCTGTTCTGCATCAGGTCGATGCGCACGTTGCGTTTCGCGAAGCGCGCGAAGATCCCACTGAGGTTCTCCTCCACGATGAAGCTGAGGTCCCGCGGCGTGATGCTGATGAGCAATTGCATCGGCTTCACGATGAAGGAGGGGATCAGCGAGTCATTCTCGCTCCGGACATCGATGGTGGTGCCGGGAGCGCCCAAGTCATCGAAGGAGCGCACGTAGAGCGGTATGCCCTTCTTCTGCAGGGGCTGCAAGGTGCGCGGATGGATCACGCTGGCGCCGAAGTAGCTGAGCTCGATGGCCTCGCTGTAGCTGATGTGCGAGAGAAGCTTGGTGTCGGGAAAGCGATTGGGGTCGGCGTTGAACATGCCGGGCACGTCCTTCCAGATGGTCACGCTCTCGGCATTGAGCAGGTAGGCGAAGATGGCGGCGGAGAAGTCAGAGCCTTCGCGACCGAGCGTGGTGAAGAAGCCGTTGGGCGCCGTGCCGATGAAGCCCTGGGTGACCAATCGGATGGGTGGTCGTGCGAGCAGGGGCTGCAGTTGCATCATGGCCATGGCTTCGCTGGCGGGCCAGTCCACGTTCGCCGAGCGGTGGCGGTCATCGGTACGGATCGCCAGTCGCGCGTCGAACCAATCGCTGATGATCCCCGCCACCCGGAGATGGGCGTTCACGATGATCGTGCTAAACACTTCGCCGAGGGAGACGATCTGGTCGTAGTCGCGGTCCACGTCGCCGCTGGGCATGCCTCGAAGGATGGCTTCAAGCCTGTCGAACTGGTCGCTCAGCTGCCCGGCCGCAATCTGGTCGTCCGGGGCCACCTCGTGCAGCACGCGCAAGTGCTCCTCGCGCAATGCAACCGCCTCGGCACCCGTATCCCTTCCATCCGCGAAATCCCAAGTAATGCGTTCCAGCGCGTTGGTGGTCTTTCCCATCGCGCTCACCACGATCACCAGATCGTCCAACGCGTAGTGCTTCACCACCGTCGCCACGTTGCGCACGCCCGCCGCGTCCTTCACGCTGGCCCCGCCGAACTTGAAGACCTTCATCCGGCGGCGATGGTCTTGAGTTGCTCCTTGCTCACGGAGCCGTTCCACCATTCCTTCGAGAAGGAGGCGCCCAGCCGCTCATAGAAACGGACGGCGCCGTGGTTCCAATCAAGCACTTGCCAGGTCATGCCATCGTGTTCCTTGCTCAGAGCGTATGCCGCGCAGGCCCGGAAAAGACCTTCGCCAAGGCCTTTACCCCTCGCGGCCTCCGTCACGACGATGTCCTCCAGGTACAGGCGGCGTCCCTTCCAAGTCGAATAGCGCTCATAGCACACCGCCATGCCTTGTATAATGCCATCGATCTCGGCTACCCAACCAACCCAGATCGGGTTCGGCCCGAATCCGGCATCGCGCATGTGGTCCAGCGTCACGGTCACCTCATCCGGTGCGCGCTCAAAGACGGCAAGCTCACGCACAAGTTCGAGCATGCGCGGCACGTCTCCTTCCTTGGCGCTGCGAATATTCATTTCCATGCGGTGCAAAGAAACGCCCGACCGATCTTCGCCTCGGAATCGCATCGCTCTCCCAAGCGCTTTCGTCCACTCTACACGGATCACATGGCCCACGTAAAGACCCTCGCCGAATTCATCACCGAGCGGCAGCACGAATTCACCTATGCCACGGGCGAACTGAGCCAGTTGCTCACCAGCTTCCGCTTGGCGGGCAAAATGGTGAACCGTGAGGTGAACAAGGCGGGTCTGGCCGAGGATATCCTGGGCGCGCAAGGCAGCGAGAACATCCAAGGAGAGCAGCAGCAGAAGCTCGATGTGTACGCCAACGATCTCTTCATCCGATTGCTGCGCAGCCAGGGCATGGTGTGCGCCGTGGCCAGCGAGGAGAACGACGACATCGTCCACTTCGACAACGGCGGCAAATACGTGGTGACCATGGATCCGCTCGATGGCAGCAGCAACATCGACGTGAACGTGAGCATCGGCACCATCTTCAGCATCTACCGCCGCGTGAGCACGGGTGATAAGGCCGTGATGGAGGATTTCATGCAGGCGGGCACCGCTCAAGTGGCTGCGGGCTACATCATCTATGGCAGCAGCACCATGCTGGTGTACACCACGGGCCACGGCGTCAATGGCTTCACGCTGGATCCAAGCATCGGCACCTTCTGCCTCAGCCATCCCGATATGAAGACGCCTACGGACGGGAGGACCTACTCCGTGAATGAGGGCAATCTCCACGACTTCGAACCTGCCGTTCAGCGCTACATCGACTCGTGCAAGAAGCAGCGGATGAGCGCGCGCTACATCGGCAGCCTTGTGGCCGATTTCCACCGGAACCTGATGAAGGGCGGCATCTACCTGTACCCCTCGACCGCCAAATCGCCGAAGGGCAAGCTGAGGCTGCTCTATGAAGCGAACCCCTTGGCCATGATCGTGGAGCAGGCCGGTGGCGTGGCCACCGATGGATCACGGCGCATCCTTGACATCAAGCCTGCTGAACTGCATCAGCGCTGCCCCCTATACATCGGGAGCAGGAACATGGTAGAGGCGGCGATGAAGGCCTAGGCGGCAATGGCCCTGGCCTGAAGCGAACAGAGGCACCGGGCAAGGCGTACTTTTGAGAACAATGGACCCGAAAGGCTTTGAGCCGCTCTCTATTTCAGCTTGGGGCTTAGGCTTGAAGCGCCCGCTGGTAATCGCCGGCCCATGCAGTGCGGAGAGCCCAGCACAGGTGCTGGATGCGGCGCGGGCCCTGAAGGCAGATGGCCGCGCCCAGGTGCTGCGCTCCGGTGTTTGGAAGCCGAGAACTAGGCCGGGCAGCTTCGAGGGCGCCGGTGATGCGGCGCTGGGCTGGCTGCAGGACGCCAAGCACGAGACCGGATTGCTGCTGGCTACTGAGGTGGCCACACCGGCACATGTGGAGGCTGCGCTGAAGGCGGGCATCGACATCCTTTGGATCGGCGCGCGCACCACGCCCAACCCCTTCAGCGTGCAAGCCATCGCCGATGCGCTGCAAGGGGTTGATGTCCCGGTGATGGTGAAGAATCCCATCAACCCCGATCTGCACCTGTGGGTAGGCGCCTTGGAGCGATTGAGCCGTGCGGGACTGCGGCGGTTGGCAGCGGTTCACCGGGGATTCAGTTGGTTCGAGCGCACGCCGTACCGCAACAGCCCCATGTGGGAGTTCCCGATCCGGCTGAAGGCGGCGCATCCAGGGCTTGAGGTCTTGTGTGACCCAAGTCACATAGCCGGCAGCACGGATAGGATCGGGTTGGTGGCCCAACAGGCCCTCGACCTGGGTTTCTCCGGCCTGATGATCGAGGTGCATCCCGATCCCGCTATCGCCCGCAGCGATGCCGATCAACAGCTCACGCCGGCCGCCTTCGGCCTCACGCTCGATGCCCTGATCTACCGGCAAGCGGTGCCCACGGATGCCATGCGCGATGGCCTCGAGGAGCTTCGAGACCTGATCGACCAATTGGACGAGGAGATCGCCCAGAAGCTCGGGACGCGCATGGATATCGCCGAGCGCATCGGTGACCATAAGCGGCTGCACCACGTTGCGATCCTGCAGCCCGAGCGCTGGGAGCGGATCATGAAACGGCAGCTCCGCATGGCTCGGCACCTGGGGCTGAGCGAGGCCTTTGTGCGCGAGTTCATGGATGCCATCCACCGCGAGAGCATCCGCCGCCAGACCTTTGAGGGTGCCGAAGGGCTATCCGTAGGATATAAAGAGAGCCAGTCGAAGGGCGCCTGATCCGGATCGGGCCTTCTCCTACATTCGGCGCGCCTGCAAGCAAACCCATTTTCCGGAACCGAAACCAATCAAACCAAATGAACGGACGAAAACTACTCTTGGCCGCGGTCGTCGCTGCTCTGCCCGGCCTGGTGCAAGCCCAGCTCGCCTTCACCAACAGCACCCCGTTGATGAGCGCCAGCCTCAGCGGCGGCTGCATGGGCGTGACGGACATGAACGGCGACGGGCTCGACGACATCGTGAAGCTGCACAACAGCCGCACGCTGTGGGTCGATTACCAGAATGCCAATGGCACCTTCACAACGGTGGACTACGGCAACATGAGCGGCAGCGGCCAATGGGGCTTCGCGGCGGCTGACGTTGACAATGACGGTCATAAGGACGTGGTGAGCGGTGGCAGCTACGATGGCACGCACTACCGGCGGATCACCGGCATCGGCCAGAGCACGATCAGCGACCTTAACAATGGCAGCCTCTTCACGCAATGCGTGAACATCGCCGACATCAACAACGATGGTCACAACGACTATTGGGCCTGTCACGACGATGGCGCGCCCAAGCAATGGCTCAACAACGGCAGCGGCACCCTCAGCTACGCTGATATCATCGACTACACCACCACCCCGGCCAGCGATATGAGCGGGAACTACGGCAGCGTGTGGACCGACTTCGACAACGACGGCGACCTCGACCTCTACATCGCGCACTGCCGCCAGGGCGTGAACAACCCGGATGATCCCCGCCGTTGGAACCGCCTCTTCGTGAACGACGGCAATAACAACTACACGGATCAGGCGGAGGACTACGGCGTTCAGGTCCGCTTCCAGAGCTGGACGGCCGACTTCGGCGACATCGATAACGATGGCGACTTCGATATGGTGCTCACCAACCACGACAACGATATCCAGCTCTTCGAGAACGATGGCAGCGGCCATTTCACCGAAATCACGGCCGGTAGCGGCCTGGAGTACGGCGGTTTCATGCTGCAGAGCAAGTTCGCCGATTTCGACAATGATGGCTTCGTTGACCTGCTCATCGCGGGGGGCGTGGAGTACTATTTCAAGAACGACGGCGATGGCACCTTCACCCGGATCACCGGATTGTTCCCCAGTGGCAAGGCCATGCACAGCTTCGCCACGGGCGATCTGAACAACGATGGCTTCGTGGACGTGTTCGCCAACTATGGCAGCAGCTACATCGGCACGGACAGCAACAACCCCGACCGCCTCTGGCTGAACAATGGCAACGACAACCATTGGTTCGGCGTGCGCTTGCAAGGCACCGTGAGCAACCGCGATGCCGTGGGCGCCCGGATCACCATCACCGGCCCATGGGGAACACAGATCCGCGAGGTGCGCTCCGGTGAGAGCTATGGCATGGTCACCACCTTCGCTGGCATGTTCGGCCTGGGTTCGCATACGGTGATCCCCACCCTTACCGTGCGCTGGCCCGCTGGCGGCACCGAGACCTTCAACGACATTGCCGCCGACCAGTACATCACGATCATTGAGAACACCTGCATCAGCCCGGTTGCGACGATCACGCCCATCGGCAATCCTGTCCTTTGCGGAAATGGTGATAGCGTGGTGCTGGAGGCGAATGCGGGCTTCGAGTACACCTGGAGCACCGGCGCCAGCACCCAGTCCATCAACGTGGCCACGCCGGGGAACTACTCGGTGGTGATCGACGATGGCAGCGGCTGCACCGGAACAACGAGCTTCTTCGTGCAGCAGAGCCCCGATGAGACGCCCTCTGTGACGGCCGATGGACCGACCACGATCTGCGAAGGCGGCTCGGTGGAGCTCAGCAGCTCGGTGGCCAACGGCTACGCCTGGAGCAATGGCGCAACCACCCAGCAGACCAGCATCTCGCAATCGGGAACCTATACGGTGACCATCACCGGCACGTGCGGCGAATTCACCAGTGCGCCCATCGACGTGGAAGTGCTCGCTGCGCCCATGCCGGTGGCCGATGACGTGATCCTTTCCGGTCCTGGCTCAGCCACGCTGGAGGCGGTCGGTGAGAATATCCAATGGTTCGCGGAGAATTCCGGTGGCCCGGCGATCGCTAGCGGCAGCACCTTCATCACCCCCTTCCTGAATTCCACCACCACGTTCTACGCCAGCGCAACCACGATCCATGGCGGCGGCGATTGGTTCGGAGGGCCGGCGGACAGGCTCACCACGGCTGCGCCCGGAGCCTATCATACCAATAGCGACAACTACCCGGTGTTCACCGCCTCCGAGGCCTTCACCATCGTGAGCGTGAAGGTGTATGCCAACGGTGCTGGCAACCGCACCGTGGCGCTCATCGATCGTGCCGATGGCAGCACCATTGCCAGCCAGGTGATCAACATCCCCGATG
The DNA here is from genome assembly GCA_016716605.1 of Flavobacteriales bacterium. Taxonomy (NCBI): domain Bacteria; kingdom Pseudomonadati; phylum Bacteroidota; class Flavobacteriia; order Flavobacteriales; species Flavobacteriales bacterium. The sequence continues at coordinate 315,796 of JADJWA010000001.1, read as the reverse complement.
GCGAGAGCCGCATCGACCTGAACTACGCCGTGCCCGGCCCTGGCGAATATGGCCTGCGCTGCGTGGGCGGCAACCCGCAGCTCTGGCGAGATGGCAACGGCAGCAATCCCGCGTATCCGTATGCCCTCGGCACGGTCGGCGCCATTACCACCAGCAGTGTCACCGGGGCCAACGCGCTCAACTTCTACTACTTCTTCTACGATTGGGAAGTGGAGGCCGCAGGCGTGTCTTGCGAGAGCTTGCGCGATCCCGCCACGGTTGAGATCAGCGTAGGCATCGCTGAGAACGGCGAGGCCCCGATCGGTGTGTTCCCCAATCCGGCGCATGAGTCGATCACGGTTGTGGCGAATGGCGTGGCGGGCCTCACCGGCATCGAACTGCTGGATGTGACCGGTCGTGTTGCGCTGAGCCTGGGTGCCAGCAGCACTGGCATCAGCACCATCGGAGTGCAGGGCATTGCTCCGGGCGAGTACATCGTTCGGGTCCGTCATGCGTTGGGCACGAGCCACCAGCGAGTGGTTGTGCAGTAGGCCGGTGGCAATCGCTTGACAGAGCGCCCCGCGATCCCGGATCGCGGGGCGCTTCGCTTTGCTTGCGCGCCTTGGAGGGAAAGAGCTCGATCGGCGGTTACGGCCATGGTTGCCTCGTTCACCGAGCGCAGCGCCAAGGGGGCCGGGACTACCTTCGGCCACGTGAACAGCAAGCCGCACGATCGCATCGCCCTGGTTGGCGCCGGGTCCTTGGGCTGCGCCCTGATCGCGCGTTTGCTGCGCATGCCGATCCAGGGGATCTCGATCATCGATGGCGACCTCGTAGAGTCGGACAACCTCGAGCGGCAACCTTTGTATTCAGCTGGCGACATCGGTTCCGCCAAGTCGGCCGCTGCGCGTTCCCGGGTGCACGCGGGCGCACCGGGGATCGCAATTGCTGCCGTGGATCGATTCCTGGATGCGGGCAATGCGGATGAGTTGCTGATCGGTCATGGCATCGTTGCCGATTGCACGGACGACCTGCACGCCAAGGCATTGATCGATCGCACGTGCGCGAGGCTCGGAACCGTATTGGTGAGCGGCGCCCTGCATCGCGATCAAGGCCAGGTCCTGGTGCTGCATGCACCCGGTGATCGCGAAGGATTGTCGCGTGCCGATCTGTTCACTGGAAGGGTAGGGGCCGGGCAGGATGGCTGTGACATGCGTTTGGTCCATCAGGAGGCCATCGAAGCCGTGGCCGCACGTATGGCTGTGCATATCCGATCCTTGCTGGCCGGTGAGCCGGTGGCATGCGGCCGGCTCGAGATTTTTGAAACGCTGCCGCGACAATGGACGAGCTACCAGGCATCCGTGAACTGATCACCGTCGAGGAGGCGCGCCGCATCATCATGCAGCACGCGCCTTCCACGCCCGCAGAGTTCCGCGCGCTGGAGCACGCCGTGGGCGGCTTCGCTGCAGCCGATGCCTTCGCTGCCGATGATTACCCGCGATTCGATACGAGCGCTGTGGATGGTTTCGCGGTGGGCGAGGGGCACGGCCCATGGAAGCTCGTAGGGCGGATCATGGCAGGGGAATCCCTGCGGATCGAGCTGAGGCCTGATGAATGCGTCCGCATCTTCACGGGGGCTGCGGTGCCAGCAGGTGCGGCAGCCGTAGCCATGCAGGAGCATATCCGCACGGATGACGGCACTGTTTCGATGATGACGGGCGAGCTGAGGCCCGGTGCGAACATCCGCCGGCGCGGAGAATCTTTCATCGCCGGCGAACTGCTCCTGGCCAAAGGCGAGCGTATCGGCTCGGCGCAGATCGGCGTGCTCGCCTCGGGCGGCGTGCAGGAAGTGATGGTGGCCGCGGAGCCTCAAGTGGGCATCTTGCGCACGGGCGATGAGTTCATCGAGGGCGCGCAGCGCGATGAAGGGCGGATGCACAGCAGCAACGACCGCATGCTCATCGCTGCGGTCCGTGAGGCATGGCTTCCCACGGACGACGTGGCTTACTCTGCCGCCGATGACCGCGAAGCGCTGAATGATGCGCTCAAGCAGGCGGCAGCTGAGAACGACCTGGTGATCGCCACCGGCGGTGTCTCCGTCGGTGATCACGACCTCATGCGGCCCGTGCTCGAGGAGCTCGGTGCCACCATCCATTTCCACGGGGTGTTGCAGAAGCCCGGCAAACCCATGCTCTTCGCCTCACTCGGCCGCAAACAAGTATTCGGCTTGCCCGGCAACCCGCGTGCGGTGCTGGTCTGCTGGCACGCCTACGTGCTGCCCTTCATCCGGGCCATGCAGGGCGCGCGGGAACCTTGGCCGCGCTCGGAGCGGCTACCGTTGGCCGGCACCGTGAAACTCAAGGGCGGTCGTGCCGGGTTCCTCGCTGCGCAAGTGCGCGGCGGCATGGTGCATCTGCTGCCCGACGAAGGTTCGCACATGCTCACCACCATGGCCATGGCGGACGCGATCGCGTATTTCCCGGCAGACGGGCAGGCCGGCTCTTCGAAGGATGTTGAAGTCCTCTACCTGCCGCGCCCATGAAGCAGGGCTGGACCGGCGTGGTGCTCGCGGGCGGAAAGAGCTCCCGCATGGGCCGCGACAAAGCGCTCATCGAGGTCGATGGGCGAAAGCTCCTTGATCTCGCGCTGGACAAGCTCGAACCGCATTGCGCCGAGCTGCTCGTGATCGGCGCGCCGGAGAAGCATGGTGCCGTCGGTCCGTTCGTGATCGCGGATGAATGGCCCGGCAAAGGACCGCTCGGCGGAATAGCCACGGCCATGCGCTACGCATGCAACGATAGGCTCCTGGTGATCGCTTGCGATATGCCTGCGCTCAACGACCGCCTTTTCGATCTGCTGAAGGCGCAGGCAGGCCATGCCACGGATGCCGTGGTGCCCAGGCATGACGGATGGATCGAGCCGCTTGCCGCAGCTTACCACCGCAGCGCGCAGCCCGTCTTCCGCCGCTGCGTGGAGCTGGACGTGCTGAAGATGAGCGATGCCTTGAGTCAAGTGCGCACCAGCCATATTGAAGTGAGGCCAGGCCATGACGGCTGGCCATCGGATCTGTTCCGGAACATCAACGCGCCGAACGACCTTTGAGGCATGGTGGTGCTGCTCTTCGGAATGATCGCCGAGAAGGCGGGCGAGGGAAGGCTCGAACTGGAGGCTTCCACTTTGAGCGAGCTGCGCGCCCGCTTGGCGGAACGCATCCCTGAGCTCACGGCGCTCAGCCATGCCATCGCCGTGGATCGCGTGATCGTGAAGGAGGACCGGAGCCTGACCGGCAACGAGGAGATCGCCGTGCTACCCCCATTCGCAGGAGGATGAGCGAAGCGGGAGCGCATAAGGTGAGGGACATCTTCGTGGAGGGGCCGATAGGCCCAGCCTTCATTGCCACAAGCATCGCCAAGCACGCCACGCGGATGGACATCGGTGCGCACGAGATCTTCCTGGGGCAGGTGCGCGCGGATACGATTGATGGACGTACGACGATGGCGATCGAATACACCGCCTACCGCGAGATGGCGTTGGAGCGAATGACCTTGATTCGCGAAGAGGCCTTTGTCCGTTGGCCGACGATGACCTGCTTGCATGTGCATCACAGCCTTGGCGCCATCGGCGCTGGTGAGCTTTGCTTCATGGTCTTCGCCAGTGCACCGCATCGTCTGCAAGCACGGGAAGCGGTAGCATGGGTGGTTGAGCGCGTCAAGAGCGAACTACCGATCTTCGGGAAGGAAATCATGTCCGACAGCGGTCATCTCTGGAAGAGCAATTCGTAAGGGCGGGATATGTCCAGCCCCGACCATCCCATGATCGACATCACCCACAAGCCCACCACGCTCCGTGAAGCAACCGCTACGGCATTGGTCACTGTTAGTGATCCTGCCACCATCGCCGCCGTGAAAGAGAAGCGCGTGCCCAAGGGCGATGTGCTGGAGAGTGCGCGTGTAGCAGCGCTGTTCGGCGTGAAGAAGACCCACGAGTTGATCCCCGATTGCCATCCGCTCCCGATCGAGCATGCGGAGTGCACTTTCGCGATGGGGGTAACGGAGGTCATCGTCACCATGCGCGTGCGCACCATCTACCGCACGGGGGTGGAAGTTGAAGCCATGCACGGAGCCAGCGTGGCGGCCCTCACCATCTACGACATGCTAAAGCCCATCGACAAAGGCGTGGTTATCGCCGGCATCAAACTGCTGGAGAAGAAAGGCGGCAAGAGCGATTGGAAGGACCGTTTCGATGCGCCGGTGAAAGCGGCCGTGCTGGTGATCAGTGATAGCGTTGCGAGCGGCAAGAAGGTGGACAAAGGCGGGGTTGAAGTGCTGGAGCGGCTGAAGAGGCTGGGGGTAGAATGCAGCGACACCACCGTGGTCCCCGATGAGCCCGAGACGATCGTTGCACAGGTGAGAGCCTGGGCGAACGAAGGCATTGACCTCATCCTCACCACTGGCGGCACGGGCCTCTCACCTCGCGACCGCACCCCGGAGGCCATCGCACCCATCCTGGATCGCGAGGTGCCCGGCATCATGGAGGCCGCGCGCACCTACGGCCAGGAGCGCATGCCCTGGGCCATGATGAGCCGTGGCGTCGCCGGCATGATCGGCCGCACACTGGTGATCACTTTGCCGGGCTCAACCCGCGGCGCACAGGAAACGATGGATGCGCTGTTCCCCTTCGTGCTGCATGTGGTGAAGGTGCAGGAGCACACGTTCCGTCATGGGTTGTGATTGAATTCCAATAAACGGGGCGGTATGCACAGGCTCTTCACGGCCATCTGCTTTATCGCAATCACTGGGCTCCGCGCGCAACTCGTGGCCCCTGAGCTGCGCACCATCACCGTTCGTGATGGGCTTTCGAGCGATCACATCCAGTGCATGTCCGCAGACCGGCGCGGCTACCTGTGGATCGGCACGAGCAACGGCTTGAATCGCTTCGATGGCAAGCGTGTGAAGGTCTACCGCACTGGGGGCATGCGGGCCATTCCGAGCGATATGATCATCGCCATGGCGGCGGGGAATGATGGCCTGCTATACATCGGAACGAGCGCGCCATACCTCACCATGCTCGATCCGTTGGCGGATACGCTCACGAATATCCCGATCCCGATACCGGCGTTCTCCGCGCATGGCGAACAGCGGGTGAATCGCATCCACATCGATCGGAAGGGGCGCATCTGGGTGGCGCATGGAGCGCGATGCCTCAGCCTGTTCGATCCTTCATCGCGAGCATTCGCCACCACGGAGATCCCACCGCCTTTGCCATCGCCGCGATCCCGCGAAGCGGTCATCGGGATCAACGAGGATGCTGCCGGCGTCCTGTGGATATCAGCGTTCAAAGGGCTGGTCCGATTCGATCCGGAAACCAGGACCGCATCACCGGTCCATCTGCATCCGGCGGCCGATTCACCCGGTGCGGGCTATGCCTTCCAGGTCCGGGGCGTGGCGGATGATGACAGCTGCCTGATCATCGGCACCTGGAGCGAGGGCATCTTCCGCATGCGCAAGCGCGATGGCGAAGTACGTCTGCTATGGCCCGAACCGGACCATGAACCGACGTTCGTGGACCACATGGTGCAGGACATGCTGCGTGGGCCGGGAAGCATGGTGCACGTGGCCACGATCGACCAAGGCCTGCTTCAGCTCGATCTCGGCACCGGCATGGTGCAGCGCTACGATCGCTCACTCGCCGAAGAGCGCTGCCGAAGCAGCAACCCCTTATGCCCTGGCGCTGCACGCTTGATGCGGATGGATGATGCGCTGTGCATCGGCACCTACACGAATGGGCTGTACATCTGGTCCGCGCGCGCGAACCTGGTGCGATCAAGCCAACTGCCCCCGCATGATCCGGAAGAGGAGACCGATGAGGTGTTCGCCGTGCACCGCGATGCGCGCACCGGGAACCTGCTCGTGCAGTCTCATCACCGCGGGTTGTTCGTATACGACAGCGCCGGCAGTGCTTTGATGCACCGGTTCCATCGGCCTGGTACCGACCGGCGCTACTACCAGCATTCATGGCTGGATGCCAATAGGCTGCTCATGTGCAGCAAGCCTCACGCCTTGGCAGCCAATTTGAGGACAGGGACGGTGGAGCGTCCGCGCTACTTGCTCGAGGGCACGCCGTGCGGCGGCATGCTCTGGTGGGCGCGAGGCGATGGAGGTCATGGCCTTTGGTGCCTGACAGGGTCCATGGGGCTGCACCACGTGGACACCATCACCGGGCGTTGCGTGGCCATCTCCGACTCGTTACCTGAGCTTGCGCGAAGGCTTGGAACGTGGCCATGGGACGTCTTCAGGGATCGCGCTGGACGCCAATGGTTCCTCAGTGCCACTTCACCGCCAGTGGTGCTGCACCCGGACGGTTAAATCGAAGCAGTGAGCGGACCGGCATCACTCGCGCCCTTCGAGGTGAGCGACATGGCCGAGACACCGGACGCACGATTATGGTTCGCCGTGAAGCACACGGGGCTGGCCATGCTGCAACCCGATGCAACGAGAACCTCAGAAGTGAAGGATATGAGCGCTTCGCTCAGCTCGCGCAACATCACCGAGATGGCGGCCATGCAGGACGGCGGCTTGTGGATGACGTTGCCCAACTCATTGCAGCACTTCGACCCTGCAACGAACCGATCCACGATGATCACCGTGGTGGATGGCCTGCCGTCGGGTCCGCTCAACCTGAGCCCCATGCATGAGCCGCTCGAAGGGCCGCTGATCGTGGGCACCTGGGAGGGCTTCTTCACGGTTCGAAGGGAAGGGCTGGTGAACGTTGCGCCCCCATCGGTGCAGATTCCGCGCGTGCTCGCGCTCGATAGCCTGATCGCAACGGACGTGGACCTCAACAACGGCGGAGGCATAGAACTCGCGCATGACCTCGACCGCCTCACCTTTCTGCTCCGAAGCGCCAACCTCATCGATCGCGAACGTGATGAGTTCGCGTTCCGATTGATCGGATCGGACAGCGCATGGACCTTGGTGGGTGATGAGGACCGGGTCACGTTCAATTTCCTGCCACCTGGTGAGTATCGCTTCGAAGTGAAGGCGCGCACAGCCAAAGGCCACTGGGGACCGGCCTCGGTGGCGGAATTCAGGATACTTCCGCCTTTCTGGGCAACGTGGTGGTTCCGGAGCTTGATGATCCTTGGGATCGCCGCGTGCAGCTGGCTGGTTTTCCGTGCCGTGCTTCGCGCCCGATTACGCAAGCACCGAGAGCAGCTGGACCGGGAGCGTGCGCTCCTCGAAGAGCGCGTCCGCATCGCGCATGATCTGCATGATGATCTGGGGAGCAGCCTGGCGCTGATCGCCATGGAGGGAGAGCTCGCAAGCATGGATGGGGGGCTCCACGATCCCCGCGAGGCGTTGAGGCGCGTGAGCGAGGGGGCGCGCGAGGTCACTGACAATATGCGCCGCATCGTTTGGGCACTCGGATCGGGGCAGGATACCTTGGGCGACCTGGTGGCTTACATACGATCCTCAGCGGCTGAGTTGCTTGATCGCGCTGAGATCGAGCTTGAATCGCATGCAGAGGTCGCCACGCCGATGACCAGGCTTTCAGCTGATCAACGAAGGCATCTCCTGCTCATCGCCAAGGAGCTGCTCCTCAATGTGGTGAAGCATTCCCACGCGCGCCATGCCATGCTGCGGATGGTGCAGCGCCATGACAACCTGATCATGACCGTTGCCGACGATGGGCGCGGATTCGACGTTGACATCCGGCTTGGTTCTGGTACCGGCACAGTAAGCGTGGCCGAGCGCGTGAAGGCGCTCAGTGGCACCTTCGGGATCGAAAGCACCTTGGGCGCTGGCACAACCGCGCGCATCGAGGTGCCGTTGGCCGCGGTCTAGTACACCGCCAGCGAGGCCCGGGGCCCGCTACATTTCGAGGGTGGACCAGCCGATCCGTCTTGCCATCGTGGAGGACCTCCCTCAGATGCGGCAGTTCCTGCGCACCGTGATCTCGCGCGCTCAGGACATGGACCTGCTCGCCGAGTACAAGAGCGCCGAGGAGGCCTTCCCGTCCATCACGGAGTTGAAGGCGGATGTGGTCATCAGCGATATCGGCCTGCCTGGAGCCAGCGGCATCGAGCTGCTGCGCAAGCTCAGGCCTTTCCTGCCCCGTGCGCAGTTCATGGTCTTCACGGTGCATGACGATGACATGCGCGTTTTTGAAGCGCTCAAGGCCGGCGCCAATGGTTACATGCTCAAGAGCAGCACGCCCATCGCCATGCTGGAAGCCGTGCGCGAGCTTGCCCGGGGCGGTGCGCCCATGAGTGCGAGCGTAGCGCGTCGGCTGGTGGATCATCTTCGGCCTTCGGCCTCCGCCGCTTCGAATGAGCACGAGGCGCTCACGCCGCGGGAGCAGAAGGTGCTGGACATGCTCGCGCAAGGGCTGCTCTACAAGGAGATCGCTCAGCAGGAGGGCCTATCGATCAGCACGGTGAAGGCGCACATCCACAGCGTCTACAAGAAGCTGCATGTTGGCAGCCGCGAAGAGGCCGTGGAGAGATACAAGTCGCGGTGATGCATGCCGCGCTGTCGCAGGCCATCCTGCCCAACAGCAAGCCGGATCGCTCACATCCTCACCCTCGCCTTCGGTGAATAGTCGCTGTCGCGGCCGCGGGTGGTGACCACCTGGATGAAGTAGCCGAGCTCATCGCCCGGCTTGACCAGCCGGTCCTTGTGGGCGCGCGCGGTTCCTGGAAGCAACTCGAACTGCTGCCATTTACCGCCGTTGATGCTCTTGTAAAGGATGAACTTCACCCCGTCGCGTGGCGCGTACTCCCAGCTGAGCTGCACGTACTTCTTGTCCGGGAAGGCTTCCGCCTCGAGCATCTCCACCTTCGGCAGCTTGTCTCGGCTGTTCATTCGGAGCTTCGGTTTCTGGTGGCTGAACGTGGCCCAACCGGCATCGTCAATGGCGACCACGGCGTACTCGTAATAAGCCGGCTTGCCGCTGTCCTGATCAATGAACCCGAAGCGCTCCTCCTCGGAAGGCACCCTCGCGATGGTGTCCCACTTCGTCTCCCCGACCGCACGGCGCAGCAGGCAGTGCCGCACCACATCATCGCTGCTGCTGGGCGCCCAGCGCAGCCAGATGCCATCGTCGCTCACACGGTAATCCTTGAACACCGGCGCGGTGGGTGGTCTCCGATCGGGCCGCTGCAGCTCGATCAGTTCGCTGTGCGCACTGCCGTTCCGGTTCAGGTCCACGGCCATCACCTTGTAGAGCACTTTCTCGGTGAGCGTGCGCATGCTGATGGTATCGGTGTAGACGGTATCGCGCACCGCTGTCCCGGTGAGCCGGCTCTCCACGTGGTCGCGTTGGTTCTGCCAGAACACATGATAGCCGTACAGATCGGCTTCCTTGCCGAGGCGCCATTTCAGCGTGACTACGCCGTTGGTGTCCACCTTGCCCTCGAGGCCGATGGGCCGCCCGGGCGGTATGCTGTCCACCACGCTGCCCATGGCGCTCATGCTCAGGCCTGGATTGTTCGCTGTGTCCACGGCGATCACCAGATAGTAGTTGTGCTTCAAGGTCTCCGGCGACTTGTCCACGAAGCTGCGCGCAGTGGGCGGAAGCGGCGCGCTATTCAGTGCCCGCTCATCGCTGGCCACGCTGGTGCCGCGAGTCACATGGAAGCCCTTGAGGTCCTTCACGCCGGCCGGATAGTCCCAAGTGATCTCGATGGTGCCCTCCTTCTCCGTAGCGCGAACGTTCGTGGGCGAAGGCGGCGGGGTCCGGTCACGCCAGGTGGCCTGCACCGGTTTGCTCGGCGCGCTGCGTGTACCGAAGGCAGTTAGGCCGATGATGCGATAGCTGTACGCGCGCTTCGTGGCATCCACGGTATCGGTGTACACGATGACATCCTTGGTACCGGGCAGATCGGGGTTGGTGAAACTGACGAAGGGCTGCGGGTTGATCTTCTTCCATGAGCCGCCACCATCTGCGCTGCGCTCCACATCGTACGCGGTGAAGTGCGCTTCGTGGGCTGCACGCGGCCAGTTGATCATCATCAGGCTGTCCTGTTCGTTCACGCGGGTGATGATCGGCAGCTTGATGACATCGGCCTTCTCCGTGTTCACGGCCACTGCACCATCGCCGATCGGGTAGCTGGCGTTCTCCGTGGCCACCTTCACGCGGTAGAGATATTGATGACCGGGCACCACGTTCTCGTCTGTGTAGGCTAGGCCACTGGCTTGTGCTGCTGGCCACGACAAGTCAGCGGCCAGCAATGCGAATCCGAACCGTTCCTTCAGCCTGTCGCTGGCTTCTTTGATGTTCTTGTCGAAGCCCATGTTCGCAGGAAGCAGCGCTGTGTGGATCATCTCCCCGGCCACCATCACGTAGAGGTCGTCGGGTAGGCGCGCATGCAGGTCCTTCCAGCCTTGCTGCCCGAGCGGGGCGAGCTTCGTTGGCGTCAGGTTCACGAATGCGTTTGCCTCGCGCGCACTGGTGTCCGAAACGCTGCCGAGATCCGCACGCTCCACTAGGTAGCCGAGCTGGTTGGCATTCAGCCAGCCGCCCGGCGCATCCGGCGCCCAGCGCAGGCGCACCACCCTGCCGTCGTAGTGGGCTTTAACCACGATGTGCGCATAGAGCTTGCCGCGCTCAGCACGATAGATCGAATCCTCACGCAGCAGCGCAAGCGAATCGGCGCGCGAGATGGGCGACTGTGCCAGCAGGCTAGTACAGCACAGTGCCGTCGTTGTAAGCAGGAGGCTCCTCATAGCGCAGGGTGAAGGGTTTTATGGACGAGGTGTTCCGCGAGGCGGGTATCGGCGAGCGGAAATGCATCTTGATGTGGTAGGTGGCATTGTAGTACACGGGGAACTCCTGTGTCGGCGCAGGAAGATTGCCCGAGTGCAGCAGGTGCATGGCGGTGTACGATTGCATGGCGTTGAGGCGCATGTTGATACGGTTGAGCTGAGGGCCATGGAGCAGCAGGAGATTGCTGAGGTTATCACCGTTGCTGCCCGGGGCGTTCAGCGCGTTCAGCGCCGCCACTCGGATGGTGCCCTGATCCTCCGAGGCAAGCTTGCCCGCGCGGTAGAGGAAGCCGAAGCTGTACCAAGGGCTCATCTGTGCCACGGAGCCGGATCCGACACCGGCGAACATGCCGCTCAATCCTCCGGGCGCGCCGCCGCCCGGCAGCGTCCCGACGGAGGCGATCCCCCAACTGCCTGCTGGCACGTTGAGCAGGGGCGTGGGCGATGCAGCGATCTCGCTCTCGTTATCGCTGATCGGCGAGTCGATCACACCGTTGTAGCTCACCACAGCCTCCGGCCTGCTGCTCCATAGCAGCCAATGCGCCATGGGGAAGGGCGGCAGCGTGACGCTGTTGCCCGGGAAGCTGTAGCTGCGGCGGGTGCGGTACTGTTGGAGCGCATTGTACATGCGGTCCTCCGTGTAGCGGAAGTAGCTGTCATTCCAGTCGGGCGCGAAACGGACCAATGCGGCAAGCTTCTGCAGTCCGTTCTTCCACACGCCGTGGATATCGGCCTCATCGAAGAGCTCCTCGGCCTGGCCTCGCGCATCGGCATTGCGCCAATCGTCGTAGCGCGCCGGAGTGCGGCCATCGAGGGTCAGCGCGGCGAACTTCTCCGCGAGCGTGTTGAACTTGCTCGAGCGGAAGCGGAAGGCGTAGAGCAGATGGTCGTTCGCTGCAAGCGAGGTGGCGCGCTGCACATTCCCTCCGGTGAGGTTCATCCGCGTCACATCGCCGTTGGCGGCGATGAAGGTCTGCGTGAGCGGGGCGCCGATCTGCGCGGCGTAGGCTGCCGCCGGAGCAGCCGTCGCGCCGATCCCGGCTGCCCCTGGTGCTCCTCCGATCATGGGCAAGCCGCTCGCGGTGGCGGTCTGCCTGCGGAGCAACTGCACGATGTAGATGCGCTGCGGATCAAGCGTGGGAACGGTGAGCGGGATGTCGATGCCGCCGCTGTACACGATGGGCGTCTCCTGCGATGCGCCGCCACCGAGCGGGATGAACTTGGCGACGTAGGTGTAGCTGCGACCTTCCACCGTGGCCGCGAACAGGTAGGGCATGCCGAGGGTGAGGCGCACGCGGCCCTTGTTGTTCGATTCCTGCTGCAGGAAGTAGCGCTGGCGGTTCACCGGGTAGGTGTAGTCCACGTTGCTCTCCGGGATCATGACCGGCGCCGCGCCCGTGCGGAAGTTCTGGCTCCGCTCTTCGCGCCATGCACTCGATGATCCGTTGGGGATGAAATCGCGCAATTGGTAAGGCGCGTATTCCTCTCGCACCTTCACTTCAACCCGCGTGCGGTAGTCGGTGCGCGCCTTCAGCACATCGGTGCGGCTCAGGTAGCTGATCGTTCCCCGGTCGTCCTGGAAGCGGTTGCTGCCAGGCACGTTCACGTTGCCGCTCACCTCATGCAGCGTGAAACTGCTCACGTAAGGGTGGAAGCGGTAGAGCTCGACGCTGCCATCCGGGCGGATCAGCTTGGGGACCTCCAGTACTTCGAGCACCGGCAGATTGTAGCTGGCCGTGGGCATATCGAAGATGCTCACGTCATTGCCCTTCGGCCCCAGGTCCTTGATGAATGTGAAGTCGGCCAACGGATCGCCTGCCGGCATGAGGGTGCACTGCTGCCCCTCCTCCACATGGAAGCTCGCGTCGCCGGTGATCGCGCCGTTGAGCACGCTGAAGTGCACCGCAGCATCGCCACGGAAGCCGCTTGGGTTGGGAAAGTTGCCTCTCAGCAGCATGGCTGCGCTCATGCTCAGGATCGGCGCACGGAAGCGCATGAAGAGAAGGTCGAGCTGCACGCCCAGTTCGCCCCACATGCCCGCATAGAACTGGCCTTGCGCGTACCAGCCATTATCCCCGGGCCGACGGCCTGTCTCCGCGCACACCATGCTCTCCGGGATCTCGCTCAGGAGCAGGTCGAAGCCGATGCACATGCCGAAGGTGGCGTAGAGCACGGCGAGGTTGATGTCCATATCAAGTGAGAACCCTGCGCCGAACGCGAAGCCCGCACCGTTCTCGAGCGGTCCCATGTCTCGCGTGCCGCCAATGGCTGCAGCCGTCTCCGCTTCGGTACCAAGTCCGCGCGAGGGGTCGTTCAGGCCGAGGATCTCCATGATGCGCGCAGGCGGGTCGGGCAGCTCGAAGGGGATGCTGTCGTTGCCCGTCATGATGTAATTCGTGATGCTAAGGATGGGCGAACCACCGGGCGGGCCGACAACGATGCCGCCGGGATTATCCGGCGTGCCCATGATGAAGTACCACTTGCCGCTCTGGCTCTCGGTGTGGAAGTTGGCATCGACGAGCTTGTTGCCAGTGCCTGCCCCGCGCGCCACTTCGAAGTCGAGCATCACAGCCAGGTTGGCGTGTATCACTTCATTGCCTTCGCGGTTGGCGTAGCTGAAAAGGATGGTGCCCGTGATGCGCGCCTCATCGCGCTCGGGTATGTCCACCAATCCGTAGATGTCGCCGCGGACCATGAGTGCGCTGAGACCGCCTGCCTGCGTGAATTCCGCACGCAGGGTGAGGTCCATGTTGCAGCCTTTGGGATTCGGGTAGGTGCCGAAGACCAGGCCCAGCCGGATGCCGAGGAAGGTGTTGAAGTCCTCTTCATAGCGCCCTCCGCTCGGCGCAGGTCCACTGCCCACGGCACTGGCATCGGCGGTGAGCCCACTGGTGAAGTCGTCGGGCGGGTCATCGCCAGCATTGGTGTCTGCGGGTGGGATCTCGTCTGGCGGCGTTTGCGGCGCCATGCTCGCCATGCGCTCGTTGGTGGGGAGCGACCCATCGATGAAGCGCATGTGGTGATATGCTCCGCCGCCGAAGCCATAGATGCCCACGCCGGTCATGATCATCAGGCCGGGGTTGAAGTAGAGCATGCCATCCACCATCCAGTAGCTGTAGTGCTGGGCGCTGGTGTTGATGGGGGCCGCCGGATTCGTCTTGATCGTACCGAAGATGGCCTGCAGGTCCCCGCGGATACCCATGGGGAAGCCTACGGTGAGCGCGCCCTTCACCTCCTCCTTCAGGGCCGTTTTCGTGATGCGCAGGTCGCCGACGAGGCGCATGGCGCTTACATCCACATCGAGGTGCATGCCGGTGAAGAGCACATCGCGGAAGTCGAAGCGTTCCACGCCATTCGCTCCCAGTTGCAATTCGGTCACGAACTTGAGCGCAACGCTCGCAGCGAAGCTTCCCTCGCCCTCACCGCCGCTCAAGCTCACCATCGGCTCCACCACCAGCGCGGGGTGCGCGGGATCATCGAATTCCAGCGCGAGGTTGCGGATGCTGAGCGGGAAGCCGCCCACTTCTTTCTGCGGACTTGCATAGGCGAACGCGCAGTTCCCGCAGCTGATGCCATCCTCGCTGTCGAGCACCAGGTCCTCGAAGTTCATGCCCGGCATGTTGATGCTCGGGATGCTGCCGAGGTCGATGCCCAGCTCGCTGCTGAGCGCTGTGCTGATGCTGATGCTGCCGTTCAATTCCGCGCGCACCTTGCTGTCGTCGCTGAGTGTGGCGCGCACATAGCTGTTGGGTTCCAGTTCCATCTCCGCGATCCAGAGCGGGGCGGTGAGCGTGTCCTCCAGCTGGGCCTCCAGGGTGAAGGCGAATTCGCTGCTGTCGGCATCGAAACCGAGGATGGCCACGTACTTCACGAAGTCGTGCTCGCCATTGATCGGCAGCCCGATCCTGCCCTTCAGCCCGGCACGTTGGAAGTTGTTCTGAAGCATGTCCATGTACACGCTGTCCACGCTGAAGGCCCAACTGTCGATGCGGCCCTGGTTCACGGCCACCAGGTTCATCAGGGTGAAGTTGAAAGACAGCTCGGACTGGTCATCGATCATGAAGTTGTTCAGCGAAGCCCCCACCGGTGCGCCGGTGCCGTCGCCCCAGGTCTCCGGGGTGCGCATGGCCAGCCGCTTCATGTAGAAGCCCTTCCACAGCTCGTGCGTGGCACCTTCGAGTATGGCGGGATGGTCGTAGCCCTCTGGGAAGTCGATTCCCTCCGGGTTGGCAATCGTGCTCCAATCGAGCCATGCTTCCTCCACCGTGAAGACCCAATCCTCGGCGCCGGGCACCTCGAAAGGGTCCATGGTGAAGGCGGCCATCACGTTCCATTCCGTCACGGCGCCATCGTGGACCGCCTCGCGGCATACCTGGAACTTGAAGCGTGCCTCCACCTTTTCGGTGCTGGCTTCATCGTGGTCGCCCTCGGGAACGATGGTGCCGCGATCGAACTTCACGGCGCACGCCACTTGCATGCAGCGGAACCCGTAGCAGTCCCAATCCACGTAAGTGAGATCGCTCACATCGGTGCTGGCGCCGCCACGGAAACGGAACTCGGTGCCCAGATCGCCGGTCACCAGCACATCGTTGGGCAGGTAGGCGCGGCCTTCATCGCCGAGGCCGTCTGGCGTGAAGCACATATCACCGATGCCGAAGGAGAGCATGGTGCGGATCTCCATCACATCGATGCCGGCCACCATGTCAAGGCAGGCGCGCAGCGAGTCGAAGCGCATGTTGATGATCCCGAGCGTGACCTGCCGGTCGCCGACCTCGCGATCGATCCCGATGGGCATGCCGATCTCACGGCCGCTATCGAACATGCTCGCGAGCCGTAAGCCATCCTGGATGAGCCCGTTCATCGTTTCCACATCGTCCTCGCTCATGTTCGGGATCCGCGTGATGCCGCTGGTGATGGTGTTGAGTGAGGGAGGGTTCCAGTCATGGCGAGCCTCCACGCGGCCTTTGAGCATGCGGCCATCGCTGTTCCATCGCAGCTCGCTGAACTCAACCATGATGTTCACATCGTTGAGGAAGCGCACGGGGATCTTCCCGGTCCCGCTGTAGGTGGTGCTGCCATTCACGGTGAGCACCGTCATGTTGAATTTGCCCACGCGCACGATATCGCCCGCATCGAGTCCGCCAACGGCGGTGAGGTTCGTGATTGGATCGGCAAGGCACACGCTCACGCAGGTGCCCGCAGGCTCCTCGGCCGGGGTCTCCGACGAAGGCTCGTCATCGCAATGGCCCACGCAGAAGCGCGAAACCGGGCTGGTGTTGTAGTTGGCGCTTGTGATGTCGTCTGGGTCCGTCTTCCAATGCAGCCGCCAGTAGTAGGTGCCTTCCTCGGTGAGGTTGGCTGTCGCGTTGAGCTCCTTGTACAGGTCGTTGACGAATGCTTCCTCCGCAGCCAGCGCGCTGGTGATGGACCAGTTCTGGCCGGTGAGCGAGCCGTGCGTGGTGTAGGCGATGGTGCTGAAATCGGAGCGCCGGCTCACCTCGATCTGCCAATGCTCGGCATGCCACCCATCGATGAAGGTGGTGCCTCCGGCCATGGTGGCCTGCACCACCGCGAAGGGCGGCAGCGGTTCGGAGGGCGGCAGCGCGGTGAGCCAGCGCAATTCCACATTGCCTGCGGGAACGATCGCGCCATCGGCAGGCGATTGCTGTTGCGAGGGTCCCATGCCGATGCCGAACGGCTCTTCGCCGCTATCGCCATGCACCGTGGTGCCACCCAGGGTGAAATCGCCATTGGTGCGCCACTGGTAGCGCCGGCCCCGCTGGAAGCTGTTGTCCGGGATGGCGCCGTTCGGATGGAAAACCGATAGGAACTGCGACTCGTAGGCGGTGATGTCTCCGAAGGAGACGTAGCCCTGCGAACCCGGCGGGCCGTCGGGCCAGTTGAGCGTGCGCGAATAGTCTGGCAGTGCCGAGCCGCCGATCTCGCGCAGGGTGGTGCTGTACGTGAATCGCGTGTAGTCGCGATATGGCTCGAAGCGGGTGACGATGTTCACGAAGTCGAAGGGCACCCAATCGTTGCCCTGCGGCCACACCGCGCGCAGCACGCCGTTGCCGCTCACGCCTTCGGGGGCGTACAGGAAAGAGCACACCTCGCTGCGCACCAGCGCGCTTTCATCGGCCATGCCGCCGTTGAGCACCGCGCTCACGCGCACCGCATAGTAGTACCCCGCATCAAGCATCAGCTGGTCGGGGATCTCGATGTTCATCACGAGATCCTCGGAGACCGCGGTGAAGAGCTCTGGTTCCGTTGCGCTGAGCATGGCATCATTGGCATCGCCAACGCGATCGCCGGGCGGATCGATGCGCACGATATCGAGCCTGTACATGATCCGATCGGCCAGTGCCGGCGGCGGACTGAAGGTCCACGCGATGTTCAGCAGGCCGTCTGGCAGGGTGAAGGTGGTGCCGCAGATGTTGGTGAACACCGGCGGTGGCGGGTGCACCACCAGCCAACCGGAGCAACCGGCAGGAATCGGCGCGCTCACGGCTTCGCCATCGGGGCAGGCGAGCAGCTGCACGCAGATCTCCCAATAGCCTTCAGGCAGCAGTTGCTCATCGCGGATCTGCGCATAAGTGATCCCTGTGAACTCGAAGTCGCCCTCGCCGATGCCGGCCCCGGCGAATCGCTCGGCGAGCTCGTCCACGTTCAGCACGGTGGTCCCGGGATCGATGTCAGTGCATTGGCTGGGCACGAATTCCGGCCGGGAGCGGATCAGGATGCCCCGCTCCACGCAGCGCAGGACCAGGAGGGCGGTCACGGATCGGGAGCCGGAGGCCGTCGAATTGATGGTCACGGTGGCCTCGGCTGCCTGATCTTGGAGCTCGGCCCAAGTGAGCGGCGGCGGCAGCGGCGCGGTGGTGGTCACCGTCATCGGGTACGATTGGCCTGATGCCCGTGCTGCGATGCACAGGATGACCAGGAGCAAAGTGCCGCGCAGGGTGGGCCAAGGTTTCCGGGTGTTCATGGCTTGTTCGGTTTTCGGTCGCGCTTGCGGAACTCCACGGAGTAGGTGAGCTGCACGCGCATCTGGTACTGGCTGTCCTCGAATCGCTCGTTGGTACTTCGGCCGTTATAGTTCACGCCCAGGCCAAAGCGGTGGCCCTGCCCCACCTTCTGGTCAACGCCGGCATTGGCGATCAATGAAGTGCTGCCGCCATACTGCTCGCCCCGGTTCAGGTAGAAGGCCGCGCGCGCATTCAGGCCTGTTCGGTCCTTGTTGAATCCCTTGCGCGCGTTGAGGGATGCGCCGTACTTGATCCGGCCGAAGCCTGCGCTCTCGAACAGGCTGGTGGTCATTCGAACGCCCCAGCCGAAGGCACGCGGTTTCACCTGCGAGCGGTAGCCCGCGCTGGCAGTATAGGTCACGGTGGTCATGGCGGGCTGCGATGGGTAGCCTTCGTTCACGAAACCCTGGTAGCCCAGCGCGATGTCCATGCTTCGCGCAGTGCCAGTGGCCGTATTGCGGAATCGCAGATTGGTGTTCAGCATGAGGTTTTCGGACACCTGCCGAAGCGTGAGCGTATCGGTGCCGGCGGCTTCGTACGCGCTGCGCACGTTTGCCTCGAAGTTGCTCCAGCTGAGCGTTGCGGAGAAGACCTTGCCGCTGTTGTAGCTCAGGCTGGCGCTACCGATGGTGCGCTGCGTGCGCGTGGCGAGGGAACGCTTGATGTTGTTCGTCTGCAGGCCCAGCGATCCGCTCACGCGCAGCTTCTGCTTGAAGAGCCCGGTGGCGACCGCCCCCCGGTAGTTCTCCAGGTCGCGGAGGAAGAAGTAGTTGCCCAGCGTCATGAAGAGCGGGTCGATGCGGTCGTAATTCACGGAGAAGGTGGTTCCGCGCACATTGTAGCTCAGGCCGGACTTCACGGCCACGCCCCTGCGTGAGCGCGCATCCATGTTGAAAAGCGGCGAGTCGTAATCATTGGCCACCGTGCTCAGGTCTCCGGTGCGCTCCTCGGGCACAGCGCCCACGTTGTGCAGGCTGCCTGCGGCATCGAGCTGCCATTGAAGGCTCTTGGCCAGTTGCACGGCTGCGCCGATCCCGAGCACGAGGTTCTCCTCGGGCAATGCGCTCCCGTACCGGCCATTGCGAAGCGCGATCTCGTCGTACTCGTCCTTGGCGCGGAAAAGCACCAGGTCCACATGGCTGGCCTGCGTGCCGCCGCCCACCTTCACAGCCATCCCGTTGCGCAGGAATGCCGGCTCTTCGATCGCCTCGGTGGTGGTGTCCGCGAAGATTTCCTTCCGCAGGCGACCGTACATGGCAGCGAAGCGGAATCTGCCCGGGGTGAGCTCCAGGCCGCCGCCGAAGAAACGTTGGCCTGTCATGGTGAGCTCGCTGAAGTGCATGCCTCGGTGCCCGATGTGCGCGGTGGCCCATTTGTACCTCGGGCTCAGTCCGTACTGGTTGAATGGCTGTCGGAACTCGCGCTCCTTCTCGCTGAACACGAAGCTGAAGGGGATCTGCAGGTCGTAGATGGCGAGGTTGAGCCGTGCATTGATGCCCCAGGTGCAGGGCGCCATGCGCGGATCATCGAGGTCGCTGGTGTAGGCGGCCCCGAACGCGCTCAGCCCGCCGGTGAGGTTCACACCGCCCTTGCGCCCCAGTTGCTGCAAGTCCTGTGCGTGCATGGGATCGCCGGTAAGCAGCAAGAGCCCTGCAATGAGGATCGCAACTGGATGCTTCAATGGCATGATCGCCACGAAAGAGCGACGGCTTGGCCTTCTGGCAGCCGTGTACTAGAACTAGCCCGGGGTACTAGTACACGCGTCAGCAACCTTCGGCTACAGCCTAATTCGCAGCCAATCCGACGCAACCATGAGAAGCCCCGCCATACTCGCGATCGCCTTGTTCGCGCTCGCAACATCGTGCAAGAAGGATGAGGACAGCCCTTCACCCTCCGGCAGCGGAAGCAGCACCGCCGCAGAGGGCCCCAAGGTCATGTTCACGATCGATGGAGACAGTTACTCAAATCAGACCATCACGATCAACCCTGGAAGCGGATCGGGCAATGCGGCCTTTTCCGTTTCAGATGCAGAGACCAGTGGAGCCGTGATGACCGACGCGAACAACAGCTTCGTGCTGCTCTTCGACGGGAGCACGACGGCCACGCTCACCTGCACCGGCGGCGTGGGCCCGGTGAGCTTCTCGCTGCGCACCAGCGGGCATCTGTACATCAGCCAGACCAACACCGTAGTGGTCACCGCCTATGGCGAGGTGGGCGGCTTCATCACGGGCAGCTTCACCGGCACGGTCCTGCGCAGCAACGGCGCATCTGCCGGCATGCAGGCCAACATCAGCAGCGGCACCTTCAGGTTCCGTCGCACCTCCGACGTTTAGCGCCCGAACCGCGCGGCCCGGCGCGAGCTATGCGCATCTCCTTGAGGCAGGAGCCCATGGCATGGAGCCCCCTGCACACGAAAGTCTTATAGCCTCAACCTGCCATGACGGGTTGGTTCGTCGCATCGTGCGGCTTCGCAGCTCGCGCATGCGAGAACAGCAATCGAGTGCAGCATGAAAAGCACTCTCCGCATTCACCTCAACGCCGCAGCGCTGCTGCATTCATCCATCGCCAGCGCCTGCCCGGCACCGGAATGGCATAATAGGACGTGTTGACCTGTGGCCGAGAGACGTTGGCGGGCCTTGGGCTCGGTGCCACGGATTCACCAACGGCATCAAACCCCTACATTCGCCCCCGTTAAGGCGGAAGAGGAAGAGGGGACCGCCCCTCTTTTTTGTTGAAGCCCATTGAGCATCAGGCGGATATGATCACGGAAGCGCACGTGAAGCAATTGGTCGAACAGCATCTGGAAGGCACCACGCACTTTCTGGTGGCGGTGGAGTTGCGCCCTGGCAACAAGCTGGTGGTGGAGGTGGACGACGACCGCGCCATCACCCTGAACGAGCTGGCCGCGCTGAACAAGGCCGTGCGCGACGACCTGGGCACGGTGGCTGATAACTACGAATTGCAGTTCAGCAGCCCTGGCATGGGCCGTCCCTTCAAGGTGATGCGCCAGTACCAGAAGCACGTGGGCCGCATCGTCGATATCACGCTGCATGATGGCCGCGCGCTCCATGGGCAACTGGCCGAACTGAACGGTAGCACCCTTGGCCTTCGCATCCAGCACCCCAGCAAGGTGAAAGGCCGTCCGCCGAAACTCGACGATGAGCTCACCACTGTGCCCCTCGCCGACATCAAGAGCACTCAATCAACCATCACGTTCAACTGATCCCTGGCCATGGCCACCGTCAACCTCATCGAGTCCTTCGGAGAGTTCAAGGACATCAAGAACATCGATCGCGTCACCATGATGGGCATCCTCGAGGATGTCTTCAAGGGCGTGGTGCTGCGCCGCTTCGGAGAAGAGGCCAAGGTGGATATCATCATCAACCCGGATAAGGGCGACCTGGAGGTCTGGCTCAACCGCGTGATCGTGGAGGACGGCTTCAGCGAGGACGACAACCTGGATATCGAGCTGAGCGAGGCGCGCAAGATCGACCCCGACTTCGAGGTGGGCGAAGAGGTGAGCCAGGAAGTGAAGATCGAGGACTTCGGGCGGCGCAACATCCTCGCGCTGAAGCAGAACCTGCAGGCGCGCATCACCGAGCTCGAGAAGGACCACCTGTACAACAAGTACAAGGAACGCGTGGGGGAGATCATCACCGGCGAGGTCTACCAGGTGTGGAAGCGCGAGACCTTGATCATCGATGACGAGGGCAACGAGCTGATCATGCCCAAGGACCAGCACATCAAGACCGACTTCTTCAAGAAGGGCGACACCGTGCGCGCCGTGGTGTGGAAGGTGGAGATGATCAATAACAGCCCCAAGGTGATCCTGAGCCGCACCGCGCCGGAGTTCCTGGCGAAGCTGTTCGAGCAGGAGGTGCCCGAGGTGGCTGACGGCCTGATCACCATCAAGCGCATCGTGCGCGAACCCGGGGAGCGCGCCAAGGTGGCCGTGGAGAGCTACGATGACCGCATCGATCCGGTTGGCGCCTGCGTGGGCATGAAGGGATCGCGCATCCATGGCATCGTGCGCGAGCTGCGCAACGAGAACATCGACGTGATCAACTACACGGCCAACGAGCAGCTGCTGATCCAGCGCGCGCTCAGCCCCGCCAAGATCGGCGACATCAAGCTGAACGCCGAGACCAAGCGCGCCGAGGTTTACATGAAGCCCGACCAGGTGGCGCTCGCCATCGGCAAGGGCGGCCATAACATCAAGCTCGCTGGTCGTCTCACCGGATACGACATCGACGTGTACCGCGATACCGATGAGGTCACCGACGACGTGGCGCTGGACGATTTCGCCGATGAGATCGACGAGTGGATCATCAACGAGCTGAAGAACATCGGTTGCGATACCGCACGCAGCGTGCTGGACATCCCTGCGGAGGAACTCGTGAAGCGCACCGACCTGGAGGAAGAGACCATCGCCGAAGTGCTCCGCATCCTGAAAGCCGAATTGGAAGCGTAAGCGGAGCCGATGATCAGCCGCCAACGACGGGCGGCCACGAAAGCAACCAAGAAAGCCGAACCAACCACCGCATGAGCGAAGCGACGGAGAAGGGCATACGATTGAGCAAGGTGACGCGCGAGTTCAACCTCGGGCTGCACACGGTGGTGGAGTTCCTGGCCACGAAGGGCCATGCGGTGGAGAGCAACCCCAACGGGAAGATCACCACGGCCCAGTACGACCTGCTGGAAGCAGAATTCGGGAAGGACAAGGAGATCAAGGCCCAAGCGCAGCAGACCGTTCAGCAGCGGCAGGAGCGCGAGACCATCGTGCTGGGCACCGCCGCGAAAGCCGAGCCCAAGCCGAAAGCGAAGGAAGAGCCGGCAGCGGCCGCACCGGAAGCGCCGCCAGCTGCCGAACCTGCGAAGGCGGTTGCGCCGGCTGAGGCTCCGGCTCCCGAGCCAGAGGTCATCAAAGCGAAAGCGCAGAAGGCGGCCGGCCCGAAGGCGGTTGGCAAGATCGATCTCACTGCGCCCAAGAAGTCCACGAAGAAGAAGCCTGAACCGGCAGCTGAGGCCCCGGCCGAAGCTCCGGCCTCTGCACCTCCGGCTGCTGCTCCCGCGCCTGAACCGCCAGCCGAGCCCGAGACCATCCGCGTGAATGTGCAGAAGCTCGCTGGCGTGAAGCAAATGGGCAAGATCGAGCTGCCCGTGGAGAAGGAGCGGAAGCCAGCGGAGAAGCCTGATCATGAACGGGGCAAGCGCAAACGCCTGGTGAAGCCCGGCCCGGTGAATGTCGATCGCGCCGTGCAGGCCGAGCAGCGCACCGCTCCGCGCCCCGGCGAGTTGGATGAGAACGCCGTGAAGAAGAAGGTGAGCGAGACCCTCGCGCGCCTCACCGGCGGAAAGAGCCGGGGCGCCAAGATGCGCCGGGAGAAGCGCGATGCACGCTACCAGCGATTCGAGGAGGAGCAGGCCGCACGAGAACTCGCCGGCCAAACGCTGAAAGTGACCGAATTCGTGACCGCCAGCGAGTTGGCCAGCATGATGAACGTGCCGGTCACCGACATCATCAAGGCCTGCTTCGCGTTGGGCATGATGGTGAGCATCAACCAGCGGCTCGATGCCGAGACCCTCGCCGTGATCGCCGAGGAATACGGTTTCAAGGTTGAATTCGTGGGTGCCGATGTGCAGCAGGACGTGCAGGCGGAAGAGGATGATCCCGCGCGCGTGATTACCCGTGCGCCGATCGTCACCGTGATGGGCCACGTGGATCACGGAAAGACCTCCCTGCTCGACTACGTCCGCAAAGCCAACGTCATCGCCGGTGAGGCAGGAGGCATCACGCAGCACATCGGCGCGTACAGCGTGGAGCTGGACAACGGCAAGCGCATCGCCTTCCTCGATACGCCCGGCCACGAGGCCTTCACCGCCATGCGCGCGCGCGGTGCCCAGGTCACCGACATCGCCATCATCGTGATCGCGGCAGACGACAGCGTGATGCCCCAGACCCGGGAAGCCATCAACCACGCGCAAGCCGCAGGCGTGCCCATGATCTTCGCCTTCAATAAGATGGACAAGCCCGGCGCCAACGCGGACAAGATCCGTGAGGAGCTTTCGCAGATGAACATCCTCGTGGAGGAGTGGGGCGGCAAGTTCCAGACCCAGGAGATCAGCGCGAAGAAGGGCACCGGCGTGGACCAATTGCTGGAGAAAGTGCTGCTCGAGGCCGAGCTGCTGGACCTGAAGGCCGATCCCGGCAAGCGCGCCCACGGCGTGGTGATCGAGAGCACGCTGGAGCAGGGTCGCGGCTATGTGACCACCCTGCTCGTCGATGCCGGAACGCTGCGCAAGGGCGATGTGATCCTGGCCGGTCAGTTCAGCGGCCGCGTGCGCAACATGTTCAACGAGCGCGGCCAGCAGGTGCAGGAGGCCCCGCCATCAACGCCCGTCTCGATCCTCGGCCTCGATGGCGCGCCCAACGCCGGCGACGCCTTCCAGGTGTTCGAGGATGAGCGCGACGCGCGCGCCATCGCCACGCGCCGCCAGCAGCTGCAGCGCGAGCAGGGCATCCGCACGCACAAGCACATCACCCTTGATGAGATCGGCCGGCGCCTCGCCATCGGCGATTTCAAGGAGCTCAACCTCATCGTCAAAGGCGATGTGGACGGTTCGGTTGAAGCGCTCACCGATTCGCTGCTCAAGCTCAGCACCGAGCAGATCAAGGTGAACGTGATCCACAAGGCCGTGGGCCCCATCGCCGAAAGCGATGTGCTGCTCGCCACGGCCTCCAACGCCATCATCGTGGGCTTCCAGGTGCGCCCCACGCCCGGTGCGCGCAAGCTGGCCGAGACCGAGGAGATCGACATCCGCCTCTACTCCATCATCTACAACGCCATCGAGGAGATCAAGCAGGCCATGGAAGGCATGCTCGCACCCAAGGAGGTGGAGAAGATCACCGGTACCGCCGAAGTGCGCGAGACCTTCAAGATCAGCAAGGTGGGCACCGTGGCCGGCTGCTATGTGCTCGATGGCAAGATCGAGCGCAAGAACAAGGTGCGCCTCATCCGCGATGGAATCGTGGTCTATACCGGCGACCTCAACGAGCTCAAGCGCTTCAAGGACGACGTGAAGGAGGTGGGCCACGGCTACGAGTGCGGCCTCTCCATCAAGAACTTCAACGACATCAAGGTCGGCGACCACGTCGAGGCCTTCGTGATCGAAGAAGTGAAGCGGACGCTGGGGGAGTAGGGCGGTTTCGGGAACAGGTGTGCACGTGTCCCGGCATCGTTTAGTGGCCCTATGCCCCGGTCCTCTGTCCTGAACATCCGGTGCGATCATGCGCGCCCACCGGTGGGCGGTCTCTTCATGGGCTGCTCGGACTTCTGTGAATTCGACATGTTCCTTGGCGCCGTTGTGCTCGATGAGGCGCATGCCGATGACCTGTGCGGGTCAACGCGCAAGCTGATGCGATGCCATCACCGTTGGGCCTTGGTGCTTTCTGGCACGCCTCGAATGACGGGCGCATTGAAGGCCATCCTGGGATCTACCTTGGGCTGCGTCTTGGCTATTGCCGGGCGAGTGTTGTCGCTCTAACCGTGCAAGCTGCCAGGCAATGCGCGGGTTTCGCGCCTGGGCTGTGCGGACAATCCCTCTGGATAGCTATCACGAACTGGTTCGAGGCGTCTCCACGTTCCGGATTGCGGCGCAGGCACTCGGCTCGCATGGAGGGGCGCCCCCGACTAACATTGCTGCATGTCAACGCACCGCGAGTGGCACCTGCTCCTGGGCATCGCCGCAATAGCCGCAACAAGCGGCGTGCTCGATGTAATGGAGGTGGATGCCGCGCAATACGCGATCATGGCCCGCGACATGCTCGCGAGCGACGACTGGACGAAGCTCCATTACCACGGCAAGGATTACCTCGATAAGCCGCCTTTGCATTTCTGGCTCGCCGCACTCTCGTTCAAGCTCTTCGGCGTGCACAACTGGAGCTACAAGCTGCCCAGCATCGCCTTTGCCTTCCTCGCAATCCTCAGCACCTATCGCTTCACGCTGCTCCACCACGGGCGTGAGTCGGCCTGGCGCGCGGCCTTGATGCTCGGCACGAGCGCAGCTTTCCTGGTCATGACCAACGATGTGCGCTGCGATACGATCCTCACCGGATCTGTGATCACCGCCATCTGGCTCGGCTCGGCATGGATGCGGCAGCGGCGGACCTCGCAGCTGGTCGGTGCTTCCGTAGCCGTGGCGGCTGGCATGCTCGCCAAAGGCCCCATCGGCCTGATGGCCCCAGCGCTTGCACTGGGTGCGGATCTCATCATTCGCCGCGACTGGTCCATCCTGCGCCGGCCAATGCTGCTCGTGGCGCCATTGATTGTTGGCGCGCTGCTCACGCCCATGTGCCTGGGCCTGTACGAGCAGCATGGCCTGCGCGGGCTGCACTTCTACTTCTGGGAACAGAGTTTCGGTCGCATCACGGGCGAGAACCGCTGGAAGGACGATAGCACCGCGCTCTTCTTCACGCATGAGGTGCTCTGGCAGCTGCTGCCCTGGACGTTAATCGTGCTGCTTGGCCTGTGGCACTCGCTGCGGTCCGTGATCCGCCGTGCGCCACGGCCCGAGTACGCAAGCATCGGTGGAGCCACGCTGGTCTTCATCGCACTTTCGATGTCACGCTTCAAGCTTCCGCATTACCTCTATGTCATCGCTCCACTTTTCGCGGTGATCGGAGCGCAAGCATGGTCCGCCCAGGTGCTTCCGCGTTGGTTGCGCTGGTCACAATCGACCCTGCTCACCATGCTCGCCGCCGCGGCCGTGCTGCTCTGTGCTTGGTGTTTCCGGCACCCAGCATGGCCGGTGCCCCTGCTTGCATTCGTGTTGATCGCATGGCGCATGCGCGCGCTGGGCAGGCGCGAGCCGGATCAAGCGCTGTTCATTGGCTCGATGCATGTTTGGATCGTGGCCGGCCTGACCTTGAATGTGTTGGTGTACCCAGCCGTGCTGCGGTATCAGGTGAATGCCACGGCCGGCCGATGGGCGGCCGAGCGGCGTCTGGAACAAGGAGCCTTCCATGGCTTGCAAGCCCACGGTCCTGCGCTCGACCTGTACGCCGGCTACCCGGTGCCTTGGCTCAGCGATGCGGGCGAAGCGCGAGATGCGATACGCGAGGGGGGTGTCATTTATACGGATGCGGAGCACTACCGTGAGCTGCTCGACTCAGGGCTGGTACCTCGGGCGGTGGATTCGATCCCCAGCTACAGCGTGCAGATGCTCAGCTTGGATTTCGTGCTTCCCGATAGCCGCGCGGCGGTGGTGGAGCACCGCTATCTGCTACAATACTGAAGCGCGAGCTGGACCTATTGCAGTTCCATGACCGGCGCCATGCTTCATGACATTCGCGCGACAAAGCGTTGGATCCTCGGAACTTGCTTCGCGGCCGGAAATCCAACCCGCATATGCGCAACGCTACCCTTCTCGCCGCTGCTATCTCGAGCTCGGCGATCCTCGCCCAAACAACCGTCACCACTGCTCCGCAGAACGCGCAGCAGGTCTATTACAGCCTCAGCGACGGCGTGGTCGCCAGCACGGCCCTCGCCGATTGGGACCTCGCCTTCGAGCTCACCGGCATCACCGGCAGCATCCTGCTGAACACCGCCAAGGGGCACAAGCTGTACAAGGCGCCCTACACGCTGGCGCAATGGGGCAGCATCGACACCACCGGCCTCAATGCTTCTTGGCCTCAGCAGCACAACAGCGAGTCCGATTGGAGCAGCGGCGCGTTCAATCAGGGCCTCACCACGAATCCCTTCGACCTCGGTTGGGGCATCTACAACTTCGTCACGCACAACATCACGGGCGATAGCTGCTTCGTGCTGAAGCTGAGCAACGGCGAGTGGAAGAAGCTGCGCATCGACGGCTTCACGGCCGCCACCAACAGCTTCACCTTCACCTGGGCCGACCTCGATGGCGCGGACGAGCAGAGCGGCAGCCTTGTGCGCTCTGCCTATCCCGGCAAGAACTTCGGCTACTACAATCTCGCCACCAACACCGCGCTCGACCTCGAGCCCCTCGCCGCCGATTGGGACCTGCTCTTCACCAAGTACATGGCCTTCGTCACGCAGCCATTCCCCGCCCATTACCCGGTGGCGGGCGTGCTGCAGAACAGATTGGTCGAGGCGATCCAGATCGATGGCGTGCCCACGGCCGATGCGACCTACTGGGGCGAGACTTTCAATGCCGACATGGACGTGCTCGGCTACGATTGGAAGAACTTCAACCAAGCCACCTTCCAATGGGAGTACGCCCAGGACCGCACCTACTTCGTGAAGGATCGCACTGGCGACATCTGGAAGATCGTGTTCGTGAGCTACGGCGGAAGCGCCAATGGCAATTTCACCTTCAATCAAGAGCTCGTCGGACAGGCCTCGATTGATGAAACAGGTCGCAGCACCGCGCTGGCCATCGCGCCGAACCCAGCGGTGAGCACGACAAACTTGATCATCGCATCGGAAGCGCGTTCTGCGCAGCTCAGCATCATCGACATGAATGGTCGCGTGGTCGGCCAAGAGTCACTTTCCGGGTTGAGCGGCCTTGTTCAACGGCCCATCGATGTGAGCGCTTTGCCGGCTGGCCTTTACCTCGTTCGCGTGCAGGGCGATGGCATCGATGCCACCGTGCGCTTGGTGAAGGAGTGATTCACTTAATGGGCTGGGCCGGACGCACGGTCCATCGCTCACCAGTTGAGGCTTGAGGTTGATGGATCCTTCATTCGTCGACCTGCCTTAATACCACGATTGCGGTATTGCCGGTTCGTGCGTGGTGGGACTGCTTTGCGGCCATGATCACCGAAACGACCACCGACCTGAAACAGCGTTGGGA
Organism: Flavobacteriales bacterium; assembly: GCA_016716605.1. Lineage (NCBI taxonomy): Bacteria > Pseudomonadati > Bacteroidota > Flavobacteriia > Flavobacteriales > Flavobacteriales bacterium. The sequence goes on along the minus strand of JADJWA010000001.1, from coordinate 287,196 downwards.
TGCGCTGCTGGCCAACGACCCCAAGCTCCGGATCCGCAATGCGGCCGCGGAGCTGGGCGTGAGCGAGGGGGAATTGCTCGCCACGCGCATCGACGATGGCGTCACGCGGCTGAAGCCAGAGTTCAAGGCGATCATGGCCGCTGTGCCTGCGCTGGGACGTGTGATGGCCCTCACGCGCAACAACGATGTGGTGCATGAGCGCAAGGGCGTTTACCTGAATCCGTCGCTGGAGCACGGGCCCGTGGGGCTCTTCGTCGGCGCCGACATCGACTTGCGCATCTTCTGGCACGCATGGGCGCACGCATTCGCCGTGGTCGAAAGCGGTCGCGATGGCGCGCGCCACAGCCTTCAGTTCTTCAGCGCGGCCGGTGACGCCGTGCACAAGATCTACCTGGTTCCTGAGAGTGATGCCGGTGAATACCATGATCTGGTGTCGCGCTTCCGAGCCGAGGACCAAACGCCCTCCATGATGGTGCGACCCGCTGGGCCTGCGCGCTCGGAGCGCCCAGACGCTGAGATTGCAGCGGCCGGATTGCGTGAAGGATGGCTCAACCTGAAGGACACGCACGATTTCCATCTGCTGTTGCGGCAGCACGGGGTCTCGCGCACCCAGGCACTTCGCTTGGCACCCGAGGGTGATTTCGCCGTCCCGGTGCAGCCCGGTGCATTCCGCGCCGTGATGACTGCGGCTTCAGCGGAGCAATGCCCCATCATGGTCTTCGTTGGCAATCCGGGCATGCTGCAGATCCACACAGGCACGGTGAGCAAGCTGTTGGACATCCCTGGGTGGTTCAATGTGGTGGATCCCGATTTCAACCTGCATGTGCGCGAAGCGGCCATTACACAAGCCTGGGTGGTGCGCAAGCCCAGCACCGACGGCATGATCACGGCCCTGGAGTGCTACGATGCGGAGGGCGAACAGCTCGTGCAGCTCTTTGGCAAGCGCAAGCCGGGCATACCGGAGCTGGAGCACTGGCGCGCGATCATTGGCAAGGCCGAGGCTGAACTGCGCCTGGCCTGACGCTGGCGTGACAGGTGCGATCGTGCTCGCCGGGATCTTCGCGCAGCGAATGAACCCGGTCCTGCGGCCCTTGATCCTGATGGTTTGCTCTGCTTGGAGCACGATCACCAGCGCCCAGCTCGAGGTGCGTGTGGTGGAGGCCGATGGCAGCGCCCCGGTACCCTACGCGCACATCCAGTACCGCCCACTGAAGGAGTCCATGACCAAACTCGTGGTGAGCGGCGCCGATGGCCGTTGCTCCATTCCCGTGAGCACTGAGCAGATCAGCGGCGGCGTGGCCATGTCGGTGTCCTTCGTCGGCTATGCCACCTTGCACGATACGCTACGGTCGTCAGCGCCTATCGTATTCACCCTGAGGCGTGATGCAGCGGCGCTTCGCGAATTCGTGGTTACAGGACAGTATGCGCCAGGCACCGTGGATGGAGCGGTCCAGAAGCTGCGTGTGATTGATGGCCAGCGGATCCAGCGCATGGCCGCGCAGAACCTCGGTGACGCACTGAGAGATCAATTGAACTTGCGGCTGGCCCAGGACAATGTGCTCGGCTCGTCGGTGAGCATGCAGGGCCTGGGCGGCGAGAACGTTAAGGTGCTGGTCGACGGCGTGCCCGTTACCGGAAGGCAGAACGGCAACGTGGACCTTTCGCAGATCGACCTCACGGGCATCGACCGCATCGAGCTGGTCGAAGGCCCGCTCAGCGTGAATTACGGCACCAACGCGCTCGCGGGCACGATCAACCTGATCACGAAGAAGAGCGGGCAGGCGCCAGCAACCGTGCGTGCTTCGGCCTATGCCGAGCATATCGGAAGACTGAACACCACGCTTGGTGTCACGCGGCGATGGGGCCGGAGCGAGGCCGTGATCACCGGTGGGCGCACCCTCTTCCTCGGCTGGGATCCGCGGCAGAGTGGATTGCCCGCGATGCGTGCGCAAGTGGCCGACACCAATCGGTTCCAGCAATGGAAGCCGCGCGAGCAGTTCTTCGCCCGCGCCAATTACCGATGGACAAGCGACCGCTGGAGCTTCGGCTGGAAAGGCGAGGCACTGCGCGACCGCATCATCGATCGAGGCCGTCCGCGCGCGCCGTACAATGAAAGCGCCTTCGATGCCGAGTACCTCACCGCCCGCCTGGACAATGCCCTCTTCGCCGAAGGCCGGTTCACGAAGGGACGCAGGCTGAATGCCCTCGCTGCCTACAACCGCTATGCACGCACGCGCAACACCTGGCTGCGCGACCTCACCACGCTCGGCGAGGAATTGAGCCAGGCCGATGGCGCGCAGGACACCACGCGCTTCACCCTCACCAACGTGCGCGCCTCCTTCAGCTCGGCCCCGGACAGCGTACGGTTGCATTATGAGCTCGGCATTGACCTCAACCACGAGACCGGCTCCGGCGACCGCATCAACGGCGAGCGCACCATCGGCGACTACGCTGGATTCGCCAGTGCGGAATGGCGCCCGACCGATGCGATCACATTGCGTCCGGGCGTTCGCTACGCGCACAACACGCTGTACTCCGCTCCGCTGATACCCTCCCTGAATGCGCGTTGGCGCCTTGGGGAGCGGTTCAACCTGCGCGCTTCCTACGCCGAAGGGTTCCGGGCACCGTCGCTCAAGGAACTGCACCTCTACTTCGTGGATGTGAACCACGACATCACCGGCAATCCGGAGCTGAAAGCGGAGCGCTCGCGCAGCGCTTCCGCAGGTTTGAGCTATCGCCACACGAAGGACCGCATGGTGTACACGAGCGAGCTCAATGGCTTCTGCAATTCCGTGCGCGACCTGATCACGATCGCGCAGCGGGATGGCTCCAGCTTCACGTACGCCAACATCGGTCGTTTGCGCACGGCTGGCGGAAGCATGGGCGCAGGCTGGGACAACGGACATTGGATGGTTAGTGTCGGAGCAGCCATCACCTTGCGCGCCGATGATCTGGAAGGCGGTGGCCTCGGTGAATGGAAGAGCACGCCGGAATTGCGCGGATCCATCACGAGGCAGTGGATGCGGCATGGCTGGAGCGCTTCGCTGTTCTGGAAGCACCAGGGCCAGCAGCCGGGCTACAGCGTTGGCCTCGATGGCAGCGTGCAGCGCGGCAGCATCGAAGCCTTCCAATTGGCCGATGCCACCATCACCAAGCAGCTCTGGGCAAAGCGCCTCGCGCTCTCGGCGGGCTGCAAGGACCTCTTTGATGTGCGCAACCTTAACGCCACGCTCAGCAACGGAGTGCATGATGCCGGTACAGGCAACGTGCCGATGACCACTGGCCGGACCTTCTTCTTGCGCTTCGAACTTGAACTGAAACGCAAAGAGGCATGAGACCCATCGGCTTCCTGCTAGCAGTTGCGCTCCTGAGCTCGTGCCTGAAGGAAGAGCTGCCGGCTCCGCGTACGCCTCGCGGCGATGCGCGCAGCACGCAACTCTGCATGGGCGCTGGTTATGCCAACCAGCTCTGGTTCGACTTGGGCAGCGGCACTGTGGTGAGCGAGAACCCGCGCAGCGATTGGGACCTCGCTTTCGAGAGCGCTCCCGAGGGCTGGCGCGTGCTGCTCAATGGCGCGCGCTTGATGACCGTTTGGCCGCTCGGCCCGGTTGACATCACGGCACCGCACGATACAACTGGCCTGAGCGCCATCCGCCGCGTCGATGCGGCGAGCCTGCAACCCGATAGCCTGGCCTTCGGCGATTGGCGCGGCACCAATGGCGTGTTCATCGTGGACATGGGCGTGAGCGCGGATGGGGAGTTCCTGGGCTTGCGCAAGCTGAAGCTCTTGGGCGTTGGAGTGGACGCATTCCAATTGGAATGGGCGAACCTCGACGGAAGCGGGCTCACCGGCGCTACGGTACCGAAGGACCCGCAGCGCGCGTTCACGTCCTGGAGCTTCACCACGGGCGTGCAGCCCATCGAGCCGCTCATCGGGACATGGGACCTCTGCTTCACGCAGTACACGCATCGCTTCGAGACGTACAGCCTCGACTACCTGGTGAACGGGGTGCTTTCCGCTACCACTACGCGCATCGCCCGTGTCACAGGGCGCGACTTCGCATCCATAACCGTGGCCGATACGCTCACCTTCCCGCTTCGTGCGGAGCGCAATGCCATCGGCTACGATTGGAAGGTGTATTCCTTCGAGACCAGTTCCTACAGCATCGTGCCGGACCTCGCCTTCATCGTGAAGGATGCGGAAGGCTACTTGTACAAGCTGCGTTTCATCGAGTTCTACGGGCCGCAGGGACAGACCGGCTGCCCGCTCTTCGAGACGGTGCTGTTGTGACCGGCTCAGGCGATCAGCCTGAACGCATCACCATCGAAGAGCCCCTTATCGCTGAGCTTGAGGTGCGGGATCACCAGCAGCGCCATGAAGGAGAGCGTCATGTATGGCGCGGCCAGCGTTGAGCCGAGGGCTTTGGCCTCGCGGTCCATGGCGGAGTAGGCATCAGCCACGGTCCAGGCATCGGCATCGCTCATGATGCCAGCCACTGGCAAGGGCAGCACGCGATGGTGACCTCCATCGGCGAGGCTGATGCCGCCCTTGTGCTCGATCACGAGGTTGATGGCGTCGCAAAGGTCCTTATCGTTCGCGCCGATGGCCACGATGTTGTGGCTGTCGTGCGCCACGCTGCCGGCAATGGCGCCGCGCTGCAATCCGGTGCCCGTGATCCATGCCACGGCGGGTGGGGCGTCTGTGTAGCGATTCACCACGGCGATCTTCAGGAGGTCCTTCGCGGGGTCTGGCACGCAATCGCCGCCGCGAACAGTGGGTGGCATCCACCTCTTCCGCGTGATCAATTGTCCGTCGAGGGCTTCGATGCATAAGAGGTCTTCGCCTTGTGCGGCTACGGCGAATTCGGCAATGCGCTTCGGTCCGCAGTTGAAGTTGTTCAGCGCATCAACTGGTACGCGGTCGATGAAGCTTCGTCCTTCCTCAGCGACGAGTTGGCCCCGGATGAAGGTCTTCCTCACCCGGAACTCCTTCAGGTCATCCACCACGATGAAGTCCGCCGGATCGCCCACGCGCAATCGACCTACTGGCAAGGCGTAGTGCCCAATGGGATTGATGCACGCCGCGCGCAGGACTTTGAATACGTCTATCCCACGCGCTACTGCTCGCGCGCAAAGCCCGTTGATGTGGCCTTCCACGAGGCCATCGGGGTGCTTGTCGTCGCTGCACAGCATCATGCAGTGGCTCCAATCGTGCAGCAGGTCGATGAGGGCCTCGAAGTTCTTGGCAGCGCTGCCTTCGCGCACCTGCACGATCATGCCCTGCTCCAATTTGAATCGTGCCTCCTCGGTGGTGAAGCATTCGTGGTCGGTGCTGATGCCGGCCGCGATGTAGCGCGTGGCCATGTCGCCATGCAAGCCGGGCGCGTGCCCATCGATGGGCTTGCCGAGGCGCTTGGCGTGATCAAGCTTCCGCATCATCTCTGCTTCGCCGTTGAGCACGCTGGGGAAGTCCATCACCTCGCTGAGGTAGCGCACTTCCGGGCGGGCGAGCAACCGCCCCACGCCATCGGCATCGATGCGGGCGCCTGCCGTCTCGAAGACGGTTGCCGGCACGCAGCTGGGTGCGCCGAAGAAGAAGTGGAAGGGCACGCGCTGACCGTTGGAGATCATGAATTCCACGCCTTGTTCGCCGAGGATGTTGGCGATCTCATGCGGGTCGCTGATGGTGGCCACGGTGCCATGCAGCACGCCAAGGCGGGCGAATTCGCTGGGCACGAGCATCGAGCTCTCCACGTGCACATGCGCATCGATGAAGCCGGGCATGATGAATCCTTCACCGGGGCCTTCCGCTTGTGCGATTCCCGAGATGCGGCCTTCACTGACCGTTATGCGCGCCTTGGCGATGCGCCCCTCCTCAATACGGACGAGTTGGCCGGTGATGCTGAAATCCGCCATCGGCTTCAGCGCTTGCGCCCGAAGAAGTACCAGAGCGCGATGATCAGGAGCAGCATTCCGACGAAGCCGCCGGCTGCGATGAGCACGAGCTTCATCAGCTTGCCTTTCACCTCCTGCTCCTTGCCATCGATCAGGCCCGCGAGCCCCTTGGACGATTCGCCATCGATGTCCGGGTCGTAGTCAGCGTGGCGGTACCCCTCGTTGAAGGCGGCCATGTCGAGCACGGCGGGCAGCTCATCCTGCACTTCATCAAGGTGGTCCATGGTGCTGATGGCGTTGATCACCAGCACGCCGTAGCGCCCGAGAATGCGGATGTTGTAGTTGAGCACGTTGCGCTCGCTGTCGTCGCTCACCATCTCCTTGGCCCAGTGCAGGGCCATGCGCTCGCGGTCGTAGTAGGGCGGCGAGGCCCAGCCGATGAGCTGCAGCCCGCTGTAGCCTGCCGCACGGCGCTGCACATTGGACAGGCTGTCCTCGTGGATCATGTCGCGGAGCTTGGCGTCGTAGTCGATGCGACCGGCATCGCGGTCATGCACGTATCCGTTCTCCTCGTAGTACACCACGTAGGCGGGGAGGTCATCGTAAACACCGGCCTCAGCTTGAAGCACTATGCCGAGCAAGTCATCGGCTATGGCCGGCGGGTTCTGCCAGACATCCACGAGCAGGTGATAGGACTGGTCAGCTGCGAGGAATTTATGCGTGGGCGGCACATCGATGGTGGCTGCGCCATACGCGAGTTCAATCGTGCCTCCTTGCCAGTTGAAGGCAGCGATGAGGGAATCAATGTCGAGCGGGGCTCGATCATCGAGTGACGCGATGCTATCGGCCTGGGCGAATGAGCACGCAGAGGCGAAGATCACAAAGGCCAGGAACGATGTGCGCATGCGGCGAAGCTAGCCGCCCCGCTCAGTGCCCGAACATCTCCTTCACGCGCTCGAAGAAGCCCTTGTCGCTGGCTGTGGGCTTGGGTTGGAAGCCTGGGCTGCTGCGCAGCTTCTCGAGCGTTGCTTTCTCTTCTTTGCTCAGGTTCGTCGGTGTCCATACGGCCACATGCACGAAGAGATCGCCGTGGCCATGGTGCTGCACGCTAGGCAGGCCCTTGCCCTTGAGGCGCAGGATGTGGTTCGACTGCGTGCCGGGCTCGATCTTGAGTTTGGCCTTTCCGGCGACGATCGGCACTTCGATGCTCGCGCCGAGCGCCGCATCGACCATGCTGATGAAGACCTCATGGTGCAGGTGCATGCCATCGCGGCGCAGTTCGGGGTGCTGCTCCTCTTCGATCACGACGAGCAGGTCGCCGGGCACGCCGCCAGCAGGTGCTTCATTGCCCATGCCGCTGATGTTGAGCTGCATGCCCTCCTCCACGCCAGCTGGGATCTTGATCGGCACCACCACCTCTTCGCGCACGAGGCCGTGCTCGTCGCTGCCGGGCGCGCGCTTGCTCACTGTTTGGCCGATACCGCCACAGGCCGGACAGGTGCTTACGGTCTGCATCTGGCCAATGAAAGTGCTCTGCACGCGACGCACTTGCCCGGAGCCGCCGCAGGTGTGGCAATTCCCGTATTCGCTGCCCTTGCCGCGCACGAGCTTCACCACCTTGATCTTCTTATCCGCGCCGTGAGCGATCTCCTCGAGCGTGAGCTTGATGCGCACGCGCAAGTTGCTGCCCTTGATGGTGCGGCCGCCGCGCTGCTGCCCGAACCCACCGCCGAACCCACCTCCGAAGTGCCCGCCGAAGATGTCGCCGAACTGGGAGAAGATGTCCTCCATGTTCATGCCGCCGCCCTGGAATCCGCCGCCGCCCATCTGCGGACCGGCATGACCGAAGCGGTCGTACTTCGCCTTCTTCTCGGGATCGCTCAGGATCTCATATGCTGAGGCCGCTTCCTTGAAACGCTCTTCCGCAGCCTTGTCACCGGGATTCTTGTCTGGATGGTACTTGATGGCCAGCTTGCGGTAGGCCTTCTTGATTTCATCCGCGCTGGTGTTGCGGTCAACACCGAGCACTTCGTAGGGGTCGCGCTTGCTCATGTTCTCAATCCATGCGGTTCGTTTGGCGAATCACGATTCGCCGCTACTCACCTACGACCACCTTGGCGTACCGGATCACTTTTTCGTGCAGGGTGTAGCCGTTCTCCACCACGTCGATCACTTTGCCCTTCAGTTCTGGGCTAGGGGCCGGGGCCTTGGTGATGGCCTCGTGCTTATCGGTGTCGAAGGCTTGTCCTTTCACATCGGACATCGGCTTCACGCCCTGACTGCCCAGGATGTGCAGCAATTTGCTCTGGATCAGATGGAAGCCCTCGCGGACCACAGCGAGGTCCTCGGTCTTCGCGTTGTTGGCGATCGCGCGTTCCATGTCGTCGAGCACTGGCAGCATGTTCTTCAGCGTGTTCTCGCCCGCGAATTGGATCAGCTCCAAGCGCTCCTTCGCGGTGCGCTTCCGGAAGTTGTCGAATTCGGCGTTCAGGCGCAGCCATTTATCCTTCAGGTCGGCGGCTTCCGCTTTCGCTGCGGCCAGTTGCGCGCTCAACTCACTGATGTCCTCGCGTCCATCGGCTTCGGCATCGTGCATCACGTGCTCAGCGGCTGCTTCGCTTGCTATGGTCAAGGGGTCCTTGGCTTGTTCGTCCTGGGCATCCATCGGCAGGGCCTGTTCGGCAGCCTTGTCAGCAGCCGCCTCGGCCGGGCTGACATCGGGTCGCTCGGTCATGGTCTTTCGTCTCTTTTTGAAGATCATCGCGTGCAGGTCAAGCGCGGTGCCATGAGGCATTTCGCTGACGGGGCGCGAAGGTCGGGGACTTTTTGGCAGGGACACTGGTGCAGCAGGGAGGCGAAAAGGGAAGGCCCCGGTTACCCGAGGCCTTCCGATAGGGGACGTTCAGACTCAGAGGCTCTTCACGTGCTTGTCCAATTCCTGGTGCAGCGCCATGCCGCGCAGGTTCTTGGCGATGATGATGCCGTTGGGGTCAACCAGGAAGCTCATGGGAATGGAACTCACTCCGTAAAGCTGGGAGCCCTGTGATTGCCAGAACTTCAGATCGCTCACGTGATACTTCCAGATGAGGTTGTCTTGGGCAATCGCTTGCTTCCATTGCTCGCGGCTGCGGTCCAGGCTCACGCTGTACACTTCGAAGCCCTTGGCGTTGGTGAACTTGGCTTTGCTGTATTTCTGGTAGGCTGAAACCACGTTCGGGTTCTCCATGCGGCATGGACGGCACCAGCTGGCCCAGAAATCGATGAGCACGAATTTCCCTTTCAGCTCGGAGAGTTTCAGGATCTTGGTGCTGTCGGGATTGAAGAAGGCCAGTTCAGGGGCCTTGTCGCCGATGGCGGTGCCTACTTTGGCTTTGCCTTGCTGTTCATCAGCAGAGGAGCTGCGCGAGGTGAAACCGTAAACGGCCAGCAGGACCACGGCGGAGATGGAGAGGATCTGCGTCTTTGACATGAGGGAGCGGAGATTCATGCGGCGAAAGTAGGTGGGTTGCAGGCGCCGCGCCCAGCCAAGATCGTGCCGGGAGGGGAAGGCAGAGGGCCGGACGGGTCACGAAGCGGCAACAGGCAGTCGGCGAGAGGCTCCATGGCGAAGGAGCCTGCAAACGGCAAACCGCCATCTGCCCGTTGCCTTCTTGGGCTCACGCCACTTCGATCTTGGCCCCGATGGCATTCAGCCTTCCTTCGATGTCCTGGTAGCCGCGGCGGATCTGCTCAATGTGATCGATGGTGCTCACCCCCTCGGCGCTGAGGGCGGCGATGAGCAGCGAGACGCCCGCGCGGATGTCGGGGCTTGTCATGCGGATGGCGCGCAGGGGCCGCTCGAAGTCCTTGCCGATGACCAATGCGCGGTGGGGGTCGCAGAGCGTGATCTGGGCGCCCATCTCGATGAGCTTGTCCGTGAAGAACAGGCGGCTCTCGAACATCTTCTGGTGGATGAGCACATGCCCGCTGGCCTGCGTGGCGGTTACCAGCACGATGCTGAGCAGGTCGGGTGTGAAGCCGGGCCAAGGGTGGTCGCTGATCACACGGTTGCTGCCATCGAGGAAGGGCTCGATCTCGTAGTGCTCCTGGGCAGGCACAAGGATGTCGTCGCCTTGGCGGATCACGGCGATGCCCAGCTTGCGGAACACATCGGGAATGATGCCCAAGTGATCGTAGCCGGTGTCCTTGATGGTGATGGTGCTGCGCGTTAGGGCAGCCAAGCCGATGAAGGAGCCGATCTCGATCATGTCGGGCAGCATGCGGTGCTCGGTTCCGCCCAGCGCTTTCACGCCATCGATGTGCAGCAGGTTGCTGCCGATCCCGTGGATCCGGGCACCCATGCGCACCAGCATGTGGCAGAGCTGCTGGATGTACGGTTCGCAGGCGGCGTTGAAGATGGTGGTGCGCCCCTCGGCGAGCGTGGCGGCCATGACGATGTTCGCCGTGCCGGTCACGCTGGCCTCATCGAGCAGCATGTAGCAGCCCTTCAGCTTCTTGGCCTCGGCGTGGAAGAAGCCTTCCTTCTCATCGTACCGGATGGCGGCGCCGAGGCGCTCGAAGCCGATGAAGTGCGTGTCCATCCGACGCCGGCCGATGCGGTCACCTCCGGGCGAAGGGATGTAGCCGCGACCAAAGCGCGCCAGCGCAGGACCTGCCACCATCACGCTGCCGCGCAAGCTGCCGCCCATGCGCTTGTACTCCGGGTCAAGGAAGAATTCGAGGTTCACATCCTTCGCTTGGAAGCGGTAGCTCCCCGCACCGAGTTTTTCCACCGCTACGCCCATCGCTTTCAACAGGTCGATGAGCTTGTTCACATCCACGATGTCCGGGATGTTGTGGATGGTCATCGGCTCGGCGGTGAGCAGCACGGCGCAGAGGATCTGCAAGGCCTCGTTCTTCGCTCCTTGAGGTACGAGTTCGCCTTTCAGCCGTCGTCCGCCTTCGATCCGGAAACTGTTCATGGTGTTCGCGTTGCCGCGAAGCAAGAACGCGGGTGGCGCCGTTGTCCGTGCGTGGGCGACGGGGTACTAACAGACCGTTGTGTTTCGCTACGGTAGAGTTGAACGTAGGGGCCAACACACAGGGCCGCGCTAACAGGTTGAAGGTTGCAGGTTGAGGCCAACGCACAGGGCCACGCCAACAGCTTGAGGGTTGTTGCTTGTCGCTCCGCTCGCACTGTCCGGTTGAGGGTTGAAGGCCGGGATCAACGTAACGGGCCATGCCCACCAGTTGCAAGTTGATGGTTACGAAACCCCCAACCTCGAATCAACCCCAACCCTCAACCCCGAATCAACATCCAACCTGCAACCCTTAATATCTGTTCTTCCTCTTCTTCCGGTGCCGTTTCTTACCGCCGCCGCCACCTTCCTGGTTGGCGTAGCGGGCCTTGCGCGGGTCCACCTCGCTGCGCGGACCGTTGCGCTGGGTGCTCAGCAACGAATCCGTGCTGGCCAATTGGGTGTCGGGTGCAAGACGGATCTTCCCGCCGCTCATGTCGGCGAGGTCCTTCAGGATCAGGCCGTCTGGCACGGTATCGCGGTTCCAAGCGAGGAACTGCCGCTTCATCAGGTTGGCGATGAGCTTGGCGTAGGCCTCGCGCTTCTCGCCGGCTTCCATCGCCGCGCATTGCGCGATCATGCGCTCCACCAATTTGCCATAGTGGCCGTTCTTGATGTCGCCTTGCGGATAGGCCACGCGAGCGGGCTTGCTCTCCAGCTCTTCCGGCGCGGGCATGGGATAGGGGGCATCCACATCGAGCTTGAAATCGCTCATGATCCAGAGGTGGTCCCAGAGCATGCGCTCAAAGTTGTCGCTGTTGCGCAGTTGCGGATTCAAGCGCGCGATCACCTGGATGATGGCCTTGGCCGAGCGCGTGCGGCGCTCACGGTCCTCCATCTCCATGCACATCTCCACCATGCGCTGCACATTGCGGCCGTACTCGGGGATGATCAGGCGCGGGCGCTGGGTATTGTAGTCGAAGGTCACGGCATTCATGCGGGATCGGGTCGGGGACGCCTCAGCATCTTGGAGGCGGCGGCGCTGCGGCGGCAGCGCGCGGACGAAAGTAGGGAAGGCACGGCACTAGCCGCCGTCGCGATAGAGCCTTACCCACGCGGGGTCCTGCATGTCGCGGAGCAGGCGCAGCGCGTCCTTGCCGAAGTAAGGCCCCTGCCAGTGCGGATGCATTGGTTCGCGGTATGCCTGCAGCATGATCTGCTGTCGGGGAGATGGCGCCGACTCCTCGGCGCTCCAACCCAGGCCCTGGCCAGCAACTGGCGCGTCTCGGAAACGGAGCTTCCAGAGGTTCCGGATCGGAAGGCATTCCAATCCGCTCCGGACCGTGCCGTGCTCCAGCCGCGGGCCGCAATTCTGAATGCCGTACTCCTCGAATAGGTCGATGCCCTCAATGTTCGCTGGGCTCTCTTCGAGGCCGGCCATTTGCAGGATGAAGGCCTCGGTCCGGATAGGGCGGCTTTCCACCACCGCTCCGTTGAGCACCGAATAGATGAAGAGCGTGTAAAATTGACCCTGAGCATTCGGGTTCAGGGTGAAGCCGAATTCGCGGTTCGCATATGGCCGATCTGGCTGAGCGCATAAGGAGCTCAGCAGCAAGGAAAGCAATGCAAGTAGAAACCGATTGGTTGGCACGTGATAAAGTTGATCGGGCTTGCAAGCCGATCGGTTGAACGGAACATCGTGCCAGGGAGTTGGCGCTCAGCGCAAGCTCATCACCTCGTTGAGCAGCCTGGGAAGCGATCCCTCCGGCGCCTCATCATCGAAGTGGCTCAGCACACAATGCACATGCCGTCCGCGCACCTCGGCCGTTAGGTAATAGGCAATGATCGTGCGCCCGGTCTGTCCAACGGCACGGACGATGCCCGGCACCTTGTATGCGATCCGGACCGCGCCGGCTTCAACGCCCTCGAAGGTCACCGGGACCGTATCCCGCGAAACGACCTCGCGTTCGATGATGGTGGCGTTCAGTTGAGCATCAAGCCTTGCCCTTGCGCGATCATGATCGGTGGTCACCCCCCAATTCACCTGGCCCAACCCGGAGCATTGGCAATTGTGGGGCGCCATCCAGTGGCAGGCTGTTCCAAGCTTGATGACCCTGCCGCAGAAAGCGATCTCATTGGCGGGCTGGACCACGGTTGGAACGAAGGATATACCCATTGCGAGCAGACGCTCAACCACGGCATGCTCGAAAACGGGATCTCCGGCAATGGGAGCAGCGAAGCCGATTACCCAGTACTTCGATGGGCCATTGGGGAGGAAGTAGAAGCGCTGATGCAGCCCGCTCACAGTATCGCTGGTAGCATAAGTAGTGTTCGGCAGCGCCCATCGGGCATCATCCTTTGAGGCGACCACCGCCTTTGGCAATAGGCGCTTCAAGGTTTTCTCATAGGCCTTGTGGCCCGGCGGCCAATCATGGCTCTTGATCGCCATGGAGTACCCGTTGCCTTCGATGTGCAGGCGCTGTTCCTGGTCCATCATGCCGACCATTTCGGCGAACACATGTTGATAGGGATCCGCTATTGCCTGATTGCCATCGGCAACGAGGGTTTGGCACCATGCGATGCATGGAAGCAAACAGGCAGCTATCAAGGGAATCGTTGAGTGGCGCATTTTCAACTCCTACAACATCACTCCTCCAACACCGTCAGCTTCGCGAACCGTAGCAGCAATTGCTTCTGCCCTGCACTAGGGAAGAAGACCGTCGCTTTCAGTTCCGGTGCATTGCCTTCCACCTTCAGCACCTTGCCCTTGCCGAAGCGCTCGTGCTCCACGGTCTGGCCTTCCTGCAGGTCAGGGACAAGCCCACCCAAGGTGCGCGTGGCTTGCAAGGGAGTCCCACTTGCGCTGATGCGCTTAAGGTTCTTGCGCTCCGGCTCGGTGGACGCGGGTGTGCGTGTTGCCGGTGCCGGCTTGGAGTAGGGTGCTGCCTTCGCGATCCCGGGTGCGCTGCGCTCGCGTCCATAGATGGGTCGTGATGCTTGCTCGTCACTGCCTCGGTCGCTTGATGCCGTCTTCCGCGCCCAAGGCGGCGTGCCTTTATCGAAGCCGGGGAAGAGTGATGGACGTTCCGCCTGCCTCGGCATCTCCAGGTACTTCGGGTCGATCTCGTCGATGAAGCGGCTGGGCTCGCTGGCCGTGAGATTGCCCCACTTGTACCGGCTCATCGCGTAGCTGAGCGTGCAGCGCTTCTCGGCGCGCGTGATGGCCACATAAAAGAGGCGGCGCTCCTCCTCGAGGTCGGCGCGGCTTTGCATCGAAAGGGTGTTGGGGAAGAGGTCCTCTTCAAGCCCCACCACATGCACGTACGGGAACTCAAGTCCCTTCGCGCTGTGGATGGTCATCAGGCTCACGCGGTCGTTGTCGTTGGGGTCGTCCTTGTCGGCATCGGTGAGCAGGGCCACATCGATCAGGAAGTCGCTGAGCGTGCGCGGTACATCGGTGCCTTCGGCCTGCGCATCGCTGAACTCCTTCATGCCCGCGATCAGCTCCATGATGTTCTCGTAGCGGCTCACGCCCTCGGGCGTCTTGTCCGCGAAGAGGTCCTTCAGGATGCCGGTCCGTCGTGCGATTTCCTCACCCAGCACGGCCGCGCTGTGCGTGGGCAGCTGCGCTTGAAAAGCTTGGATCATGAGCACGAAATCAGCGATGGCCTTGCGCGTGCCACCGTGCACATCGAGTTCTTGCAGATGCTGCAGGATCAAATCCCAGATGGGCATCTGCTTCGCGGTAGCGGCCACCACGAGCTTGTCGATCGTGGTCTGCCCAATGCCGCGCGTGGGATAGTTGATCACGCGTTTCAGGGCCTCTTCATCGCGTGGATTGCATACGAGGCGGAAGTAGCTGATGAGGTCCTTGATCTCCTTGCGCTGGTAGAAGCTGAGGCCGCCGTAGATGCGGTAGGGGAGGTTGAGCTTGCGCAGCGCCTCTTCCATGCTGCGGCTCTGCGCGTTGGTGCGGTACAGGATCGCGAAGCCCTTGTTCGGCACCTGGTTCTGCATCTTGGTCTCGAAGATGCTGTGGGCCACGAAGGCGCCTTCCTCGTTGTCGCTCAGCGAGCGATGCACCTTGATCTTGTCGCCCTCGCCGTTGTCGGTCCAGATGGTCTTGTGGATCTGGTCCTTGTTCTTCTCGATGAGCGAATTCGCCGCTCCCACGATGGTCTTGGTGCTGCGGTAGTTCTGCTCGAGCTTGAAGAGCTTGTGGTCGGCGTAGTCGCTGCGGAAGTTGAGGATGTTCTGGATGTTCGCTCCGCGGAAGGCGTAGATGCTCTGGCTGTCGTCGCCCACGACGGTGATGTTCTCATGGCGCGCAGCCAGCGTCTTCACGATGCTGTACTGCACCGCGTTCGTATCCTGGTACTCGTCCACGAGCAAGTATTGGAAGCGGCTCTGGTACTTCACCATGGCATCCGGGTGGTCGCGGAAGAGCAGGGCCGTGTTGTAGAGCAGGTCGTCGAAGTCCATGGCGCCGGAGCGGAAGCATTTCTCCGCATAGGCCTTGTAGATCTCGCCCAGCTTCTCGCGGCCAACAGCTGCATCACCGGCCATCAGCTCGCCGTTCGCGAGGTACTCGAGGGGGCCGATGAGGTTGTTCTTCGCGATGCTGATGCGCGCGTGCACCTGGTTCGGCTTGTACAGCTTGTCGTCGAGCTGCCACTCCTTGAGGATGGCCTTGATGACGCTGCGGCTGTCGTCGGTATCGTAGATCGTGAAGTCCTTCGGGTAGCCGAGCTTGTCGGCCTCGATGCGCAGGATGCGCGCGAACACGCTGTGGAAGGTGCCCATCCACAGGTTTCGCGCCTCGCCGCTCTGTGGCCCGAGGATCTTGGCGATCCGCTCCTTCATCTCCCGCGCGGCCTTGTTGGTGAAGGTGAGCGCGAGGATGCGGAAGGGGTCCACGCCCTTGGCGGCCATCAGGTGGGCGATGCGCACGGTGAGCACGCGCGTCTTGCCGCTGCCCGCGCCGGCGATCACCATCATGGGTCCGTCCGTGGCCTCCACGGCGGCGCGCTGCGCGGGGTTCAAGCCGTCGAGATAATTCATGAGGCGCCGAAGGTAGACCGATGCCGACCGGAGCTCAGCGCTTGTCGAAGGCCGGCTTGGTACCCAGGCGATAGCAAGCCGCATTGCCTCGACCCGTGATGATCAGGTTGCCGTCGATGGTCGCTTCCTTCAGGTCCCTTGTCGCCGTGGCAGTGCTCAGCCAGGGGTGGAAGGCCATGTAGTCTCTGCGGCGGAAGGGCTGGTCCTTGTTGCTGCCGCGTTGACGGTGGAGGAGGAAGGAAGCGATGCGGTCGTTGCTGGTGCTCACTGGGTCGCGTGCGGCGAGCAGTTCCGCCAGGGCTTCCTCAATGCGCTCGAGCAGATAAACGATGAAGCCTCCGCAGTCACCGCGGCGATCAGCATATTCGAGGGCCGCGTGATAGGCCGGTTCGCGCCTGTGGATGAAGGCCTCGATGGGCAGGTAGGCGAACACGGGCCAATGGCGCATGAGCAAGGCCCGCTGCCAAAGACGGGCGAGCCTTCCGTTGCCGGCGCTGAAGGGCCGCAGGTAGATCAAGCCGAAGTGCAGCACGCAACCAGTGATCAGCGCAGGGAAATCATCTTCCTCCGCATAGCGCAGCAATTCCTGCACAGCCACGGGCAGGCCTTTGGCCGAAGCCGTTCGCAACGGCTGGGGGTCGCCATAGAAGACCTCCATGCTGCCGCTGCGGTAATGGCCGGCATCAACGGCCAAGCCGTGCATGAGCACTCCGTGGGCATGGCGCAGGTCATGATCAGCGAAGGGGTCGAGTGAGGCAAGCAGGTCATGGGTCCGGTGGGTGTTCAAGGCTTCCAACGCGGCAGGTCCTTGGGTGCTGGCCGTATGGTCATCCGCGAGGGCAGCAACGGGAAGGGTGGCGAGTTGCCCGCCTTCGATGGCCAGTGTAGCGTGAACGATGCTGGCGCGGTATGCCTTGCCCAAGTTGGACGGAGGGAGTTCCATGTGCCGTGCTTCCACCTGTCCGAGCTGCTCATGGATCCGTCCCAATAAGCCCAAGATGCGCGGACTGATGGAATAGTAGGTGATGCTGGCTACGTCCATTCAAATCAAATGATGCGAACAAAGGTAGAAGTGGATAACCAGAAACGTGCTTTCGCGCTCGCGTCTTTTACCCTGTCCATAGGCAGTCCAACATCAGGCTGAAAGGGTGGACTCAAATTACAGACAATCAATATGTTATACTGATATTGTGGAGGGTTATTTCCAATCGGATCCAAACAGGAATTTGCCTGCCGCATAGAAAATTCATTCAACACCAACTCGTGGGAAAGTGATTTCGGATACTTTCGCAGCCCGTTTTCCGCCAGAAAAACCCGGAAACGCCTGAAAGTCAAGCCGAAAGCCCTCATGCCAACCATTCAGCAGCTCATCCGCAAAGGCCGCGAGAACCCGGTTTACAAGAGCAAGTCCATTGCTCTGAAGTCGTGCCCGCAGCGCCGTGGCGTGTGCACCAAGGTGTACACCACCACCCCGAAGAAGCCGAACTCGGCCCTCCGCAAGGTGGCCAAGGTTCGCTTGGTGAACGGGTATGAGGTGATTGCCTACATCGGCGGCGAGGGCCACAACCTGCAAGAGCACAGCATCGTGCTGGTGCGCGGCGGCAGGGTGAAGGACCTGCCCGGCGTGAAGTACCACATCGTGCGTGGCGTGCTCGACACCAGCGGTGTTGAGGGACGCAACCAGCGCCGCAGCAAGTACGGAACCAAGAAGCCCAAGGCCGGTGCCGCTCCCGCCAAGAAGAAGTAAGCGCTAACGGAAAAGGAACAGGAACATGCGCAAGAAAGCAGTCAAGCACACCACGCTCCCCGACCCCAAGTTCGGCGATGAGCAGGTGACCAAGTTCGTGAACAACCTGATGTACGACGGCAAGAAGAGCAAGTCGTTCGACATCTTCTATGGCGCGATCGACATCGTTGCCGAGAAGAGCGGTGAGGACGGCCTCGAGGTGTTCCGCAAGGCGCTCACCAACGTGACGCCGCAAGTGGAGGTTCGAACCCGTCGCGTGGGCGGTGCCAACTTCCAGATCCCGCAGCAGGTTCGCGAGGAGCGCAAGAAGAGCCTGGCCATGAAATGGCTGATCGGTTACGCGCGCAGCCGCAACGAGCGCAGCATGGCCCAGAAGCTGGCCAATGAGATCCTCGCAGCCAGCAAGGAGGAAGGCGCAGCCTACAAGAAGAAGGAGGAAGTCCACAAGATGGCCGAGGCCAACAAGGCCTTCAGCCATTTCCGGTTCTGATAACGCAGGTAGAGCAAGCGAGCAATGGCCAAACGGGACCTGACATACACGCGGAACATCGGCATCATGGCCCACATCGATGCGGGCAAGACGACGACGTCCGAGCGCATCCTGTACTACACCGGCTTGGTGCACAAGATCGGCGAGGTGCACGATGGAGCGGCCACCATGGATTGGATGGAGCAAGAGCAGGAGCGGGGGATCACCATCACCAGCGCTGCCACCACCACCAGCTGGAACTACCGCGACAACAAGTACAAGATCAACCTGATCGACACCCCGGGACACGTGGATTTCACGGTCGAGGTGGAGCGCAGCCTGCGCGTGCTCGATGGTGCCGTCGCCTTGTTCTGTGCCGTGGGCGGCGTTGAGCCCCAGAGTGAGACCGTATGGCGTCAGGCCAACAAGTACAAGGTGCCGCGCATCGGATTCGTGAACAAGATGGACCGCAGCGGGGCCGACTTCTTCAACGTAGTGTCGCAGATCCGTGAGCGCTTGGGCGCCAACCCGGTTCCGTTGCAGGTGCCGATCGGGGCAGAAGCCGATTTCAAGGGCGTGGTTGACCTGATCAACAACCGCGCGATGGTTTGGAACGAGGCGGACCAGGGCATGACCTGGAACGAGATCCCCATTCCCGCGGATCTCACCGAAACGGTGAAGGAGTGGCGCGACAAGCTCATTGAGGCCGTTGCCGAGAGCGACGACTCTTTGATGGAGAAGTACTTCAGCGATCCCGACTCGCTCACCGAAGCGGAGATCATGAACGCCATCCGCAAGAGCACGATCAGCATGAGCATCACGCCGATCCTTTGCGGCAGCGCCTTCAAGAACAAGGGGGTGCAGACCATGCTCGATGCGGTGATGGCCTACCTGCCCAGCCCGGTTGACATCGACGCGGTGACCGGAATCAACCCCGACACGGATCAGGAAGTGATCCGCAAGCCGGACCCCGATGAGCCCTTCGCCGGTCTGGCCTTCAAGATCGCCACGGACCCCTTCGTGGGCCGCCTGGCCTTCTTCCGGGCGTACAGCGGCGTGCTCGAGGCAGGCAGCTATGTGCAGAACACCCGGAGCGGCAAGAAGGAGCGCATCAGCCGCATCTTCCAGATGCACTCCAACAAGCAGAACCCGGTAGAGCGCATCGAAGCCGGCGATATCGGCGCTGCAGTGGGCTTCAAGGACATCCGCACGGGCGATACGCTTTGTGACGAGAACAACCCGATCATCCTCGAGAGCATGAGCTTCCCCGAGCCCGTGATCGGTATCGCGGTGGAGCCCAAGACCCAAGCCGACCTGGACAAGATGGGCGCGGCTTTGGCCAAGCTGGCCGAGGAGGACCCCACCTTCAAGGTGCACACCGACGAAGAGACCGGCCAGACCGTGATCAGCGGCATGGGCGAACTGCACCTGGAGATCCTGGTGGACCGCATGAAGCGCGAGTTCAAAGTGGAATGCAACCAGGGCGCGCCTCAGGTGAAGTACAAGGAGGCCATCACCGGATCGGTGGAGCACCGCGAGCTTTACAAGAAGCAGACAGGCGGCCGGGGCAAATTCGCCGACATCCATGTGCGCATCGAGCCGCAGACCGATCCAGCCAAGCTGGGCCTCGAGTTCATCGATGAGATCAAGGGCGGTGCGATTCCCAAGGAATTCATCGGACCCGTATCCAAGGGTTTCGAGGCTTCCTTGAAGAACGGCGTGCTCGCGGGCTTCCCGATGGAGAGCCTGAAGGTGACGCTCTATGACGGCTCCTTCCACAACGTGGACTCCGATGCCCTCAGCTTCGAGATCTGCGCGAAGGCCGCATTCCGCACCGCCGTGCCCAAGTGCAAGCCGGTGCTCATGGAGCCGATCATGAAGATCGAAGTGATCACGCCGGAAGAGAACATGGGCGATATCGTCGGTGACCTGAACCGTCGCCGCGGCACCATCATGGGCATGGAAGACCGCTCGGGGGCCAAGGCCATCAAGGGCACCGTGCCGCTGAGCGAGATGTTCGGCTATGTGACCTCGCTGCGCACGCTCTCGAGCGGCCGCGCCAGCAGCACCATGGAATTCAGCCACTACGTGCCCGCCCCCAACAACATCACCGAGGCCGTGCTGGCCAAGGTGCGTGGAAAAGTGTCAGCCTAACACGGCAAGCCAGATGACCCAGAAGATCCGGATCAAGCTCAAATCCTACGACCACAACCTGGTCGATAAGAGCGCGGAGAAGATCGTGAAGACGGTGAAGACCACCGGCGCCGTGGTGAGCGGCCCCATTCCCCTGCCCACCCACAAGCGCTCCTTCACCGTGCTGCGCAGCCCGCACGTGAACAAGAAGGCCCGTGAGCAATTCCAACTGTGCAGCTATAAGCGCATGATGGACATCTACAGCTCGTCGAGCAAGACCATTGATGCCCTGATGAAGCTGGAGCTCCCCAGCGGCGTGGAGGTGGAGATCAAAGTCTGACCGGGAACCATAGCCAATAGCAGTTCTCGACTCAACAACAGCAGCCATGAGCGGATTGATCGGAAAGAAAATCGGGATGACAAGCCTGTTCGATACGGACGGCAGCCTTGTGGCTTGCACCGTGATCGAGGCTGCGCCCAACGTGGTCAGCCACGTGAAGACCCAAGAGAAGGACGGCTACCAGGCCGTGCAACTGGCCTACGGCGAGCGTCGCGCCAAGAGCTCGAACGCTGCGGAAATGGGCCACTACAAGAAGGCCAACACCACCCCCAAGGTGAAGGCGCACGAGTTCAAGGAGTTCGAGACCGAGCTGAAGCTGGGCGATACCGTGGGCGTTGACCTCTTCGAGGAAGGCAGCTTCGTGACCGTTACCGGCAACAGCAAGGGCAAGGGCTTCCAAGGCGTGGTGAAGCGCCACGGATTCAGCGGCGTGGGTGAGGCCACCCACGGCCAGCACGACCGCAGCCGCGCACCGGGATCGCTCGGCGGGAGCTCGTACCCCAGCCGCGTGTTCAAGGGCATGCGCATGGCCGGCCGCACCGGCGGCAACAAGATCACCACCGAGAACCTCAAGGTGGTGAAGGTGGACGCGACCAAGAACCTGTTGCTGCTCAAGGGCACCGTTCCCGGTGCCAAGGGCAGTTACGTGATCATCTGGAAGTAAGATGGAAATCGAGATCTACAGCAAGGACGGAAAGTCCACCGGCAAAAGGGCCAAGCTGAACGATGCGGTGTTCGCCATCGAGCAGCCCAACGACCACGCCATCTGGCTGGACGTGAAGCAGCACCTGGCCAACAAGCGCCAAGGCACCGCCAAGACGCTCGAGAAGAGCGAGGTGAGCGGCAGCAGCAAGAAGCTGCATCGGCAGAAGGGCACCGGCGGCAGCCGCAAAGGCTCCATCAAGAGCCCGCTCTTCCCAGGTGGCGCCCGTGTTTTCGGCCCAAAGCCGCGCGATTACCACTTCAAGCTGAACAAGAAGGTGAAGGACCTGGCCCGTCGCAGCGCCCTCACCTACAAGGCCAAGGACGGCGCCATCAAAGTGCTTGACAGTGCCGCGATGAGCGCCCCTAAAACCAGTGAATTCGCAGCCCTTCTCAAGGCCTTTGAACTCGGCGCGCGCAAAGCCGTGCTGGTGGTGCCCTCCAAGGACGAGAACCTGCTCCTCAGCAGCCGCAACCTGCAGCGCGCACGTGTGGTGGTGGCCAGCGAGCTCAGCACCTACGATATCATGAACGCCAACGGACTGATCATCGCCAAGGACGCGATCGCCCCGTTGGAGGCAATCCTTACCAAGTAAGCCATGAGCCAGATCATCATCCGACCGATCGTCACGGAAAAGCTCACGGCCCAGGGCGAGAAGGAGAACCGCTATGGCTTCGTGGTTGACCGCACCAGCAACAAGGTGCAGATCAAGCAGGCCGTGGAGAAGGAGTACAACGTCACCGTGACCGGCGTGCGCACCATGATCAGCCACGGCAAGCGCCGCACGCGCTACACCAAGAGCCTGATCCTGCGCGGCCGCACTCCCGCCGTGAAGAAGGCCATCGTCACCGTGAAAGCCGGTGAGACCATCGACCTCTACAGCAGCATCTAAGCCATGGGTATCCGCAAGCTCAACCCCGTTACCGCCGGCACGCGCCACCGCGTGATCACCGACTTCGAGGGCGTGACCACCAACGTGCCCGAGAAGTCCCTGACCAGCGGCGCCAATAAGTCCGGTGGCCGCAACAATCAGGGCAAGATGACCATGCGCTACATCGGCGGCGGCCACAAGCAGCGCTACCGCATCGTGGATGTGAAGCGCGACAAGCATGGCATCCCGGCCACGGTGAAGACCATCGAATACGACCCGAACCGCAGCGCGCGCATCGCCCTGCTCAACTACGCCGATGGCGAGAAGCGCTACATCCTGGCGCCCACCGGCCTGCAGGTCGGGCAGGTGCTCCTGAGCGGCCGCAGCGGTGTAGCGCCCGAAGTGGGCAACGCACTCCCGCTGAGTGAGATTCCTTTGGGCACCGTGGTGCACAACGTGGAACTGCAGCCCGGCAAGGGCGGGTCCATCGCACGCAGCGCGGGGACCTTCGCGCAGCTCAGCGCACGTGAGGGCCGC
The DNA here is from genome assembly GCA_016716605.1 of Flavobacteriales bacterium. Classification (NCBI taxonomy): domain Bacteria; kingdom Pseudomonadati; phylum Bacteroidota; class Flavobacteriia; order Flavobacteriales; species Flavobacteriales bacterium. The sequence goes on along the minus strand of JADJWA010000001.1, from coordinate 264,443 downwards.
TATGCCACGCTGAAGATGCCGAGCGGCGAGTTGCGCATGGTGCTCGTATCGTGCCTGGCCACCGTGGGCACCGTGGGCAACGGCGAGCACATGCTGCAGAAGAGCGGCAAGGCCGGCCGCAGCCGCTGGCAGGGCCGGCGCCCGCGCACGCGCGCCGTGGCAATGAATCCGGTTGATCACCCGATGGGTGGCGGCGAGGGTCGTGCCTCCGGCGGTCATCCGCGCAGCCGGAAAGGCCTGTTGGCCAAGGGTAAGAAGACCCGCGCGCCGAAGAACCGCAGCAACCGTTTCATCCTCGAACGCATCAACGCCAAGAAGGGCGCCTAGTTCCAAGCATAGATCATGAGCCGTTCACTCAAGAAACCGCCGTTCATCCACTACAAGCTCTCCAAGCGGGTAGGCGAGGCGCAGGCCTCGGGCAAGAAGAACGTGATCAAGACCTGGTCGCGCGCCAGCACGATCAGCCCCGAATTCGTGGGCCTCACCATCGCCGTGCACAATGGCAACAAGTTCATTCCGGTCTATGTGACCGAGAACATGGTGGGCCACAAGCTGGGCGAATTCGCCCCCACGCGAACCTTCCGTGGACACAGCGGCAATAAGAGCAACTAAGCCATGGGACAGCGTAAGCACCTCGCCGCCAAGGCCCGCAAGGAGGCCATGAAGACCGTGGCCATCGCGCACCTGCGCAATGTGCCCACCAGCACCCGCCGCATGCGGCAGGTGGCCGACCTGATCCGCGGTGAGAACGTGGACAAGGCACTGGGCATCCTGCGCTTCAGCACCCGCCACAGCAGCCGGGACCTGGAGAAGCTCCTGATGAGCGCCATCGCAAACTGGGAGGCCAAGAACGAAGGCCGTAAGGCCGATGAAGCCGCGCTGAAAGTGACCAGCGTCCAAGTGAACGAGGCCCGCGGGCTCAAGCGCATGCTGCCCGCGCCGCAAGGCCGCGCTTACCGCATGAAGAAGCGCAGCAACCACGTGAGCCTCATCGTCGATAGCACCGAAGCCTAAGCCGAGAACAAGAACCTATGGGACAGAAAGCACATCCGATCGGGCAGCGCCTCGGCTTCATCAAGGGCTGGGACAGCAATTGGTACGGCGGCAACGACTACACCGAGAAATTGGTGGAGGACGAGAAGATCCGCACCTACCTGATGGCCCGTCTGAAGAAGGCCAGCGTGAGCAAGATCGTCATCGAGCGCACCTTGAAGCTGGTCACCGTCACCATCAACACCGCGCGCCCCGGCGTGATCATCGGCAAGGGCGGCGCTGAGGTGGACAAGCTCCGCGAGGAGATGAAGAAGCTCACCGGCAAGGACGTGCAGCTCAACATCTTCGAGATCAAGCGCCCGGAACTCGATGCCCGCTTGGTGGCTGACAGCATCGCTCGCCAGCTCGAAGGCCGCATCAGCTTCCGCCGCGCCATGAAGATGGCCGTGGCCAGCACGATGCGCATGGGAGCTGAAGGCATCAAGTTGCAGGTGAGCGGCCGCCTCAACGGCGCCGAGATCGCCCGCACCGAGAAATACCGCGACGGCCGCGTGCCACTGCATACCCTGCGCGCTGACATCGACTTCGCCATCACCGAGGCGCACACCAAAATGGGCCGCATCGGGGTGAAGTGCTGGATCTGCCGCGGAGAAGTATATGGCAAGCGCGACCTGAGCCCCAATGTGGGACAACCCAGGGGCGGAGGGGCTGCCGGTCCTCGCATGGGCGGCGATCGCCCGGAGCGCCGTGGCGGAGACCGCCGCGGCCCGGGCGGAGACCGTCGCTTCGGCGGTGGAGGTGGTGATCGCCGCGGCCCTGGCGGCGCGGGTCGTGGAGCAAATAACCGTAACAACTAAGAGCCATGTTGCAACCCAAGCGCAGCAAGCGTCGCAATATGCACAAGGGCCGCATGAAAGGGCAGGCCCAGCGCGGTCACCGTGTGAGCCTCGGCTCCTTCGGCCTGAAGGCTATGGAGAGCGTTTGGCTCACCAGCCGCCAGATCGAGGCTGCCCGTGTGGCCCTTACGCGCTACATGAAGCGTGAAGGACAGGTGTGGATCAAGGTGTTCCCGGACAAGCCCGTCACCAGCAAACCTGCGGAGGTGCGCATGGGTAAGGGCAAGGGCTCCCTGGACCATTGGGTGGCCGTGTGCCATGCCGGCCGGATCATCTTCGAGGTGGATGGCGTGCCCAAGGCCACTGCGGCCGAAGCCCTGCGCCTGGCGGCCCAGAAGCTCCCGATCCCCACCAAGTTCGTGATGCGCGAGGATTACGACGGCCAATAAGCGAGCGCCATGAAGAAGAAAGGACTAGAACTCAACGACCTCACCGTGCAGGAGCTGCAGGACAAGCTGCAGGAGGAGCGCAATGGCCTCACCAAGCTGCGCTTCAGCCACACCGTGAGCCCCATCGAGAATCCGATGCAGCTGCGCCACAAGCGCAAGGAAGTAGCGCGCATCCTCACTGAGCTCCGCAAGCGCGAGCTCGCCAACACAGCCGGCAAATGAGCACCGAGACCAACGCAGCCGCCACCGACCGCAACCTCCGCAAGGAGCGCATCGGCGTGGTCACCAGCGATAAGATGAGCAAGAGCATCACCGTCACCGTGGAGCGGCGCGTGATGCACCCCAAGTACGGCAAGTTCGTGAAGCTCTCCAGCAAGTTCATGGCGCATGATGAGAAGGGCGATGCCCACATCGGTGACACCGTGCGCATCATGGAGACCCGCCCGGTCAGCAAGCTCAAGCGCTGGCGCCTGGTGGAGGTGATCGAGCGCGCCAAGTAATCCCAGACCGCCATGATCCAACAGGAATCCCGACTCAACGTGGCCGATAACAGCGGCGCCAAGGAAGTGCTCTGCATCCGCGTGCTCGGCGGCACCGCCCGCCGCTATGCGCGCATCGGAGACACCATCGTGGTCACCGTGAAGCATGCCATGCCCAACGGACAGGCCAAGAAGGGCACCGTGCACAAGGCCGTTGTGGTGCGCACGAGCAAAGAGACCCGCCGCAAGGACGGCTCCTATATCCGCTTCGACGACAACGCCGTGGTGATCCTCGACGCCGCAGGCGAGATGAAGGGCACGCGCATCTTCGGCCCTGTGGCCAAGGAACTGCGCGAGAAGAAATTCATGAAGATCATCTCCCTGGCCCCCGAAGTACTCTAAGCCATGCAGAAGAAGACGCACATCAAGAAAGGCGACATGGTGGTGGTGCTCGCCGGCGAGGACCGCACCAAGCAGGGCCGCGTGCTCGAGGTGAATCGCGAGCGCATGACCGCCATCGTCGAGGGCCGCAACATCCAGAAGAAGCACAGCAAGCCCAGCACGGCCAGCCCGCAAGGCGGCATCGTCGACAAAGAGGGCCCGATCCACATCAGCAATCTCATGCTGATCGACGCTAAGACCGGCGAACCCGGCCGAGTGGGCCGTCGCCTGGATAAGGATGGCAAGCTGGAGCGTTACGTGAAGACCAAGAAAAACAAGGCCTAAGCCATGAGCTACGTTCCCCGGCTACGCGCCAAATACACCGCAGAGGTGGCCCCCGCGCTCCAGAAGGAGTACGGCTACAGCAGCCCCATGCAGGTTCCCCGCATCGTGAAGATCTCCCTCAACCAGGGCCTGGGCAGCGCCGTGGGTGATAAGAAGGTCGTGGAGAACGCCGTGGCCGAGATGACCAGCATCGCCGGTCAGAAGGCCGTGGCCACCGTATCACGCAAGGACATCAGCAACTTCAAGCTGCGGAAAGGAATGCCCATCGGCGCGCGCGTGACCTTGCGCGGCGACAGGATGTATGAGTTCCTCGACCGCCTGATCGCGGTGAGCCTTCCCCGTACCCGCGACTTCCGCGGCGTGAAGGCTTCCGGCTTCGACGGCCGCGGCAACTTCACGTTCGGCGTGAAGGAGCAGATCATCTTCCCGGAGATCGACATCGACAAGGTGACGCGCATGCAAGGCATGGACATCACCGTGGTGACCACTGCCGATACCGATGAGGAGGCCAAGAGCCTGCTCACCGCTTTCGGATTCCCGTTCTCGGACAAGGACAAGAAATAGAAACAGCACGGGCCGGGTAATCCCGGTCCCAACAAAAGAGACCATGGCCAAGGAAAGCATGAAAGCCCGCGAGCGCAAGCGCGCACGCATGGTGGAGAAATATGCCGCCAAGCGCGCTGCCCTGAAGAAGGCTGGCGAGTGGGAGAAGCTCCAGCAGCTCCCCGTGAATGGCAGCAAGGTGCGCATGCACAACCGCTGCCAGATCACTGGACGCCCGCGCGGCTACATCCGGCTCTTCGGCATTTCACGCAACCTGTTCCGGAACATGGCCCTGGAGGGCAAGATCCCCGGCGTGACCAAGACGAGCTGGTAAGGGAGAGGCTTTCCTCAACCAGTTGATAGACCGCAAAAGACAAGACCATGACCACCGATCCCATCGCCGATTACCTCACCCGCCTGCGCAACGCCATCATGGCGCGCAAGAAGGTCGTGGTGGTGCCCGCGAGCAACCTCAAGAAGGATATCACGCGCATCCTCTACGACAAGGGCTACATCCTTTCCTGGAAGGCTGAGGACGACGGAAAGCAGGGCCTGATCAAGATCGCCCTGAAGTACGATCAGCAGACCCGCCAGAGCGCCATCCGCGAGCTCAGCCGCGTGAGCACGCCCGGCCTGCGCAAGTACGCCCATGTGGAGCAGCTGCCCCGCGTGCTCAACGGCCTCGGCGTGGCCATCATCTCAACCAGCAAGGGCGTGGTCACCGACAAGGAGGCGCGCGCGCTGAACGTGGGCGGCGAAGTGCTCTGCTACGTGAGCTAAGAACACACTACCATGAGCCGAATTGGAAAAGCGCCGATCGAACTGCCCAAAGGGGTGGAGGTCAGCATCAGCGATAAGAACCTGATCACTGTGAAGGGTCCCAAGGGCACCTTGGAGCAGGCCGTTGACCCGGCGATCACCGTGAAGAAGGAAGGCACGGTGGTGAACCTCGTGCGCCCCACCGATGCCAAGCCGCACCGTGCCAAGCATGGCTTGTACCGCGCGCTTATCGCCAACATGGTGAAGGGCGTGAGCGAGGGCTATGTGATCGAGCAGGAATTGGTGGGCGTGGGCTATCGCGCCGCCGCCAAAGGCCAGCAGTTGCAGTTGTCCCTGGGCTACTCGCACGGCATCACCTTGGTGCTGCCCCCGCAGATCAAGGTGGCCGCTGGACAGGAGAAAGGAAAGAACCCCATCATCCGCCTCGAGAGCGCGGACAAGCAACTCATCGGCCAGGTGGCCGCCAAACTGCGCTCGCTGCGCAAGCCGGAGCCTTACAAGGGCAAGGGCGTGCGCTTCGTCGGCGAAGTGGTGCGTCGCAAGGCTGGAAAAGCGGCAGGCAAATAACCATTGAGCCATGGCATTCAGCAGGGAAGCACGCAGACAGAAGATCCAGCAACGGGTGCGCAAGACGGTGCAAGGCACCAATGAGCGCCCGCGCCTGTCGATCTACCGGAGCAACACGGGCATGTACGCCCAGATCATCGACGATGTCGCCGGCCGCACCTTGGCGAGCGCATCATCGCTCAAGGACAAGAAGGCCAACGGCATCCCGAAGATCGAGCAGGCCAAGGTCGTGGGCCAGGCCATCGCTGAGAAAGCGAAGGCCGCTGGCATCGACAAGGTGGTGTTCGACCGCAATGGCTACCTGTACCATGGCCGCGTGAAAGCGCTGGCCGAAGCCGCCCGCGAAGCAGGCCTCAACTTCTGATCAACACCGCACATGTCCGATACGAACCTCAAGAAAGTAAAGAGCAGCGAGCTCGAGCTGAAGGATAAGCTCGTCGCCCTGAACCGTGTCACCAAGGTGACCAAGGGCGGCCGCACCTTCACCTTCGCCGCCATCGTGGTGGTGGGCAACGAGAACGGCGTGGTGGGCCACGGCCTCGGCAAAGCCAAGGAGGTGCAGGAGGCCATCGCCAAGGGCATCGACGACGCGAAGAAGAACCTGGTGAAGGTGCCGGTGCTCAAGGGCACGATCCCGCACTCGCAAGAGGGCAAGTTCGCTGGGGCGCAGGTGTTCCTGAAGCCTGCCGCGCACGGTACGGGCGTGATCGCGGGCGGTGCCATGCGCGCCGTGCTCGAGAGCGTGGGCGTCACAGACGTGCTGGCCAAGAGCAAGGGCAGCAGCAATCCGCACAACGTGGTGAAGGCCACCATCGAGGCCCTCACCAGCATGCGCGATGCGATCCAGGTTTCGCGCCAGCGCGGAGTGAAGATGGAACGCGTATTCAACGGATAACGACAGCATACCGAGACAATCGGCAATAGGCCATGAGCAAGATCACCATCACCCAGACCCGCAGCCAGATCAAATGCCCAGAGCGGCAGAAGGCCACTTTGAAGGCCCTCGGCCTGGGCCGCATCGGCAAGAGCATCACCCACGAAGGCACCAAGCAGGTGCTGGGCATGGTAAGCAAGGTGCAGCACCTGGTGAACGTGAAGGCCGCTTGAGAGCAGACCGGGCGGCGGACACGCAGCCCCAACAACGATAACGAATCATGGACCTGAGCAGACTACAGCCCGCAGAGGGAAGCACCAAGAGGAACAAGCGCCTGGGCCGCGGCCAAGGCAGCGGACGCGGCGGCACTTCCGGCAAGGGCCACAAGGGCCAGAAGGCCATCAGCGGCTACAACCGCAAGCGCGGCTTCGAAGGCGGCCAGATGCCTTTGGCGCGGCGACTTCCGAAGTTCGGCTTCACCAACCCCACCCGCGTGGAGTACAAGGGCATCAACCTCGATGCCCTGCAGGCGCTGGCCACGGATAAGAACCTCACCGTCCTCGACCCCGCCGTGCTGCGCGCCAACGGGTTGATCGCCAAGAACGATTTGCTGAAAGTGCTCGGCCGCGGCGAAGTAACGGGAGCGCTCAATATCACCGCCCACGCCTTCAGCGCTTCCGCCAAAGCGGCCATCGAGGCCAAAGGCGGCAAGGCCGAAGTGATCGTCACCATCGCCCCCAAGACTGAGGCATGAAGAACCTGATCGACACGATCAAGAATATCGCCCGCATCGAGGAGCTGCGCACGCGCATCCTCATCACCCTGGGCCTGCTGCTGGTGTATCGCATCGGCAGCTTCATCATCCTGCCCGGCGTTGATAGCGCGGCCATGGCCAACAGCAGCGCTGGCGGCGGTGGCATCGCGGAGATCCTCGCCATCTTCACCGGCGGGGCCTTCACCCGCGCCAGCATCTTCGCGCTGGGCATCATGCCCTACATCAGCGCGAGCATCATCATGCAGCTCGCGGGCATCGCCATCCCGGCAGTGCAGAAGAAGCAGAAGGAGGAGAGCGGTCGCCGGCAGCTGAACCAGTGGACGCGCTACCTCACCATCGCCATCTGCATGGCGCAGGCGCCCGGCTACCTCTACACCAGCATCGAGCAAGGAGCCGCTCCGCTCGATAACCTGGGCTGGGTGTGGGGCAGCGTGGTGATCCTCACGGCCAGCACGCTCTTCGTGATGTGGCTCGGCGAGCGCATCACGGAGCGCGGCCTCGGCAACGGGATCTCCTTGATCATCATGATCGGCATCCTCGCGCAATTGCCGCAGAGCTTCGCGCAGGAGGTGGTGGGCCGCATGGGCCCCGGCGGAGGCGGCCTGGTGCTGCTGCTCGTCGAAGTGGTGCTCTGGGTGCTCATCATCGCCGGCTGCATCCTGTTGGTGCAGGGCACGCGCCGGATCCCGGTGCAGTTCGCCAAGCGCGTGGTGGGCAACAAGCAGTATGGCGGCGTGCGCAACTACATCCCCTTGAAGGTGAATGCCGCTGGTGTGATGCCGATCATCTTCGCCCAGGCCATCGTGCTGATTCCCATGTACATCGCGCAGGCGCCTTTCCTGAGCGAGAGCGTGCGCGCTTGGATGCAGACCGCCACCAACAGCCAGAGCTGGGGCTATAACATCGCCCTCTTCCTCATGGTGGTCGCCTTCACCTACTTCTACACCGCCATCACGGTGAACCCGAACCAGATGGCCGACGACATGAAGCGCAACGGCGGCTTCATCCCTGGCGTGAAGCCCGGCAAGGCCACGGCCTCGCACATCGATGAACTGCTTAGCCGCATCACCTTGCCCGGGGCCGTGTTCCTCGGCTTGGTGGCCATCCTCCCGGCCTTCGCGGGCATGATGGGCATCAAACAGGGATTCGCGCAGTTCTTCGGCGGAACCTCATTGCTGATCATGGTGGGCGTGCTCTTGGACACGCTGCAGCAGATCGAAAGTCATCTCTTGATGCGCCATTACGACGGATTGATGAAGAGCGGGCGGATCAAGGGCAGGAATCAAGGAGCGGCCTATGGCATGGCTGGGTGAACCATGGGGAGCAAGCCCCAGGTTGACCTGAGCGATGACGAGATCGCAGTGCTGAAGGAGAGTTCTTTGCTTGTTGGCAGGACCTTGGCGGAAGTGGCCAGGCGCATCGGCCCCGGTGTCACCACCGGCGAGCTCGATCGCATGGCCGAGGAATTCATCCGTGATAATGGCGCGGTGCCAGGATTCAAGGGCCTCTATGGTTGCCCGAGCACATTGCTGATCAGCGTGAACGAGCAAGTGGTGCATGGGCTGCCCGGAGACCGGGTGCTGAAGGAGGGCGATGTGGCCAGCGTTGATTGCGGCGTGCTCATGAACGGCCTGTACGGAGACAGCGCCTACACCTTCATGGTTGGCGAGGTGGCCGAGCCGGTGAAGCGCCTGCTGCGCGTGACGAAGGAGTGCCTGACGAAGGGCATCGAGGCGGCATTCGAGGGCAACCGCACCGGCGACATCGGCTTCGCGATCCAGAGCCACGCGGAGAGCCACGGCTATAGCGTGGTGCGCGAATTGGTGGGGCACGGCTTGGGCCGCAAGCTCCACGAGGCGCCCGAAGTGCCCAACTACGGTCGGCGCGGGCATGGCGTGAAGCTCAAGCACGGAATGGTGCTGGCAATCGAACCCATGATCAACATGGGCGTGAAGGAGGTGCGCCAGCTCACCGACGGATGGACCGTGGTGAGCAAGGATGGGAAGCCCAGCGCGCACTACGAGCACAATGTGGCCGTGCGGGCCGGGAGTGCAGAGGTCTTGTCAACGTTCAGCTACATCGAAGATGTGCTGAAGATGAAAGGTGAATTGATCACCGCGTAGGGGCGAATCAGGATTCGCTCGGAGCGGTGAGCGCAACGGATAGTGAAAGAAGAACGAAAGGAAGGAAATGAGCAAGACGGGGACCATCGAGCAGGACGGCGTCATCAAAGAGGCGCTGAGCAATGCCATGTTCCGCGTTGAACTGGAGAACGGTCACGTGATCATCGCCCACATCAGCGGCAAGATGCGGATGCACTACATCCGGATCCTGCCCGGTGACAAGGTGAAGGTGGAGATGAGCCCGTACGACCTGAGCAAAGGGCGCATCACTTTCCGATACAAGAGCTAAAGAAAAGACAACCATGAAGGTAAGGGCATCCCTCAAGAAGCGCTCCGCGGACTGCAAGATCGTCCGCCGGAAAGGCCGCCTCTACATCATCAACAAGAAGAACCCCAAGTTCAAGCAGCGTCAGGGCTGAGAACACAACCGAACGAGCATGGCACGTATCGCAGGCATCGACCTACCCAAGACCAAGCGCGGGGCCATCGGCCTCACCTACATCTACGGCATCGGCCGCAGCAAGGCGCTGGACATCCTCCAAGCCGCAGGCGTGGACCCCGACACCAAGGTGGACGACTGGACCGATGATGAGCAGGCGCGCATCCGCCAGCACATCAATGAGCAGGTGAAGGTGGAGGGCGCCCTGCGCAGCGAGGTGCAGCTGAGCATCAAGCGCCTGGTTGACATCGGGAGCTGGCGCGGCCAGCGCCACCGGAGCGGCCTGCCCGTTCGTGGCCAGCGCACGCGCACCAACAGCCGCACCCGCAAGGGCAAGCGCAAGACCGTGGCCAACAAGAAGAAAGCGACCAAGTAGGGGCGCATCATGATGGGCCCTCTCTTGGGCGCGCGTGAACCAACCCCGACCAATCGAAACGACAATGGCAAAGCAGCAAGAAGGAAAAGGCGGCGCGGCCGCTGGCAAGAAGAAGAAGAAGAAGGTGGTCGTCGAGGCCTTCGGACAGGCCCACATCCAGGCCACCTTCAACAACCTGATCATCAGCCTCACCAACAACAAGGGCGAGGTGATCAGCTGGTCCTCTTCCGGCAAGCAGGGCTTCCGCGGCAGCAAGAAGAACACCCCCTACGCGGGCCAAGTGAGCGCCGAGGAAGCCGCACGCGAAGCCTTCGAGCTCGGCCTGCGCAAGGTGAAGGTGTTCGTGAAAGGACCAGGCGGTGGCCGCGAAAGCGCCATCCGCGCCTTGCACAACAATGGCGTTGAGGTCACCGAGATCATCGATATCACCCCCATGCCCCATAACGGCTGCCGTCCGCCCAAGAAGCGCCGCGTCTAACACCAATCAACCTGTAGGAGCGCGAAAGGACGCGCGCTCCGTTGTCGGTGCGGGAAACCAAGGCCGCATCCAAATCGAACCCCAATGGCACGATACACCGGACCCAAGACACGGATCGCCCGCAAATTCGGCGAAGCGATCCTCGGCCCCACCAAGTGGATGGAGCGCAAGCCCCATGCACCGGGCCAGCATGGCCTCACCAAGCGCCGCGGCAAGCAGAGCGAATACGCCACGCAGCTGAAGGAGAAGCAGAAGGCCAAGTACACCTATGGCATCCTCGAGCGCCAATTCGAGAAGATGTTCCACACGGCCGCAAGCAAGAAAGGCATCACCGGCGAGGTGCTGCTGCAGCTGTGCGAAGCCCGCTTGGACAACACGGTTTATCGCCTGGGCATCGCGCCCACGCGCCGCGGTGCGCGCCAGCTCGTGAGCCATGGCCACATCATCGTCGATGGCGGCGTGGTCACCGTGCCGAGCTACACCCTGCGCCCGGGCCAAAGCGTAGCCGTGCGTGAGAAGAGCCGCGCACTGGAGACGATCACCAACAGCGTCTCGGTGAACAGCAAGCGGTTCGACTGGCTTGAGTGGAACCCCGCGAATCTGAGCGGCAAGGTGATCACCTTGCCTGAGCGCGCGCAGATCCCGGAGAACATCCGCGAGCAGCTCATCGTGGAATTGTACTCGAAGTAGGAAGCAGCCGTTGCCGGCTGCCCATGCCAGGCAGCCATCAGCGATCGGACAAGGACTGGCAACATAGATCGGACAACAGACAACGAACAACCCGCAACACACCATGCCCATCCTCGAATTCCAGCGCCCTGACAAGGTCACCATGATCGAATCCGACGAGAAGCGCGGCATCTTCGAGTTCCGCCCCCTCGAGCCCGGATACGGCATCACCATCGGGAACTCCCTGCGCCGCATCCTGCTCTCCAGCCTCGAAGGCTACGCCATCACCAGCGTGCGCGTCGAAGGCGTCGACCACGAATTCAGCACCATCAAGGGCGTGATCGAGGACATGACCGAGATCGTGCTCAATCTCAAGCAGGTGCGCTTCCGCCGCCAGCTCGAGGACAGCAGCAGCGAGCGCGTGAGCATCAACATCAGCGGGAAGGACAGCTTCACCGCCGGCGACATCGGTCGTAGCACCACCGGATTCCAGGTACTCAACCCGGACCTGGTGATCTGCCACATGGAAACAAGCGTGAAGCTGCGCATCGACCTGGTGATCGGCAAGGGACGCGGTTACGTGCCCGCCGATGAGAACAAGGTGAACGCGCCCATGGGCACCATCTTCATCGACTCGATCTTCACGCCCATCAAGAATGTGAAGTACACCGTGGAGAACACCCGCGTGGAAGAGAAGACCGACTACGAGAAGCTCAACATCGAGGTGGTCACCGATGGCAGCATCAGCCCGAAGAACGCCCTGCAGGAAGCCGCCAAGATCCTCATCCACCACTTCATGCTCTTCAGCGACGAGCGCATCAGCCTCGATATGGAGGAGCGCGTTCAGGAGGAGAACTTCGACGAGGACAGCCTGCACATGCGCCAGCTGCTCAAGACCAAGCTGGTCGATATGGATCTCAGCGTGCGCGCCCTCAACTGCCTCAAGGCAGCCGACATCGAGACCCTCGGCGACCTCGTGAGCTACAACAAGAACGATCTCTTGAAGTTCCGCAACTTCGGCAAGAAGAGCCTCACCGAGCTCGAGGACCTGGTGGAGAATAAAGGCCTGAGCTTCGGGATGAACCTGGGCAAATACAAGCTGGACAAGGAATAACGTGTACGGGCGCGTCATGACACGCCTCAACGACAACTGAAATGAGACACGGAAACAAGAACAACGCGCTCGGCCGCAAGAAGGCCCACCGCGACGCGCTGCTGAGCAACATGGCGATCTCGCTCATCGAGCACAAGCGCATCGAGACCACTTTGGCCAAGGCCAAGGCCCTCCGCCGCTTCGTAGAGCCCATCATCACCCGCAGCAAGGACGATAGCACCAACAGCCGCCGCATGGTCTTCGCTGACCTGCAGAACAAATCGGCAACGGCCATCCTCTTCCGCGACGTAGCTCCCAAAGTGGCGCAGCGCCCCGGTGGTTACACACGGATCATCAAGCTGGGCAACCGCTTGGGCGATGCTGCCGAAATGGCCATGATCGAGCTGGTGGACTTCAATACGATCTACACCAAGGAGAAGGGCGCCGGCGCAGAGGCGAAGAAGACGCGCCGCAGCCGCCGCAGCCCCGCTGCTAAAAAGGCCGAAGGCACCTCTGACGCGAAGCCTGAAGCTGGAGCTGAGGAAGCCAAAGGCGAGTAATCGCCGACATTAACCCTATGAAGAGGCGCTCGCGAGGGCGCCTCTTCGCGTTTCAGTCGCTACGGCGCTAGGGATTTTCGGTATGCGCTTCCTCGTGATGCTCGCGCTATTGCTTCAGGCGACGGTTAGCGCGCAGGTGGAGAAGCATCACCTGCACTTCATCCAAGGCCAGGTCACCGGCGGCTTTACCGGCGAGCCGATTCCATTCATGAGAATCAGTGTCGCAGGCAGCGAAGTCGGGCCGGGCATGACCGATTTCGATGGGTTCTACTTGCTGCGGCCGAATGTGCCGCCGGGGAGATATGAGGTGCGCTTCTGTGCCGGAGGCTACGTGCCGCGCACGGGCACCATAGAGGTCCTGAGTGACCGTGCTGCGTTCCACGAGGTGAAGCTGCCGACCTATCCGCGCGGAGCTTTTCAACACCTGTGGACGATCACAGCATCCGCTGATGGCAGGTCCGGGTATCTTCGCCGCCGCTCGCAACCATGCTCATCAGCCAACGCCCCGAAGCCCTCCTGCTCCTTGCGGACGGAACGCTTTTCCGGGGACGCGCGATTGGGGCGCCCGGCATCACGGTAGGGGAGATTTGCTTCAATACCGGCATGACCGGCTACCAGGAGATCTTCTCGGACCCGAGCTACACCGGCCAGATCATGACCATGGCCTCGCCGCACATCGGCAACTACGGCGTGAAGGTGGGCGAAGAGGAGAGCGGCGCGCCAACCATAGCTGGCCTGGCGGTGAAGAAGTACAGCGAGGTATGGAGCCGTCCCGGTGGAACCGGTTCTTTGGACGATCACCTGAAAGCCCATGGAATCGTGGGCATCAGCGATATCGACACGCGCAAGCTTGTTCGGCACATCCGCGACCATGGTGCTCAGAATGCGTTGATCAGCAGCATCGAGATGGATGTAGCGCTATTGCGCCAACGGTTGGCTTCAGCCCCTAGCATGGAAGGCTTGGAGCTCAGCAGCACGGTGAGCATCCAGAAGGCCTACGACTTGGGTGCGGCAGATTCAGCCTTCCGGGTGGCCCTCTTGGACTTCGGGGTGAAGCGCAATATTGAGCGTTGCCTTACAGAGCGCGGTTGCCTGGTGCGCGTGTACCCCATGGCCACGCCGGTGGAGGAGGTGCTCTCTTGGAAACCGGATGGCATCATGCTCAGCAACGGCCCCGGCGATCCCGCAGCCATGCCTTCGAGCGTGGAGTCGGTGAAGGCGATAGTGGCCAGTGGCATGCCCGTATTCGGCATCTGCCTGGGTCATCAGCTGTTGGCGGAGAGCATGGGCATGCGCACGGAGAAGATGCACCACGGGCATCGAGGCATCAATCACCCGATCAAGGACCTCACCACCGGCCGCGACGAGATCACCTCGCAGAACCACGGCTTCGTGGTGAACCGCACCGATGCAGAGGCGAACGCTTCGATTGAGATCACGCACGTGCACCTCAACGATGGAAGCGTCGCTGGCTTCCGCCTGAAGGGCCGGCCGGTGTTCAGTGTGCAATACCACCCTGAAGCAGGACCGGGACCGCTCGACAGCCGGTACCTGTTCGACCGCTTCGTTGAACTGATGAAAGCCCAGTTGCGCACGAGCCGCTCCGTGCCGCAAAGCGCATAGGCAGGTCAACCTCCAACCGCTCAACCTTCAACCCTGATTCACCTGATGGGCCTGATTGCCAAGATCCACGCACGCGAGATCCTCGATTCACGAGGCAATCCCACCATCGAAGTCGATGTCTGGGCCGACAGCGGCCACATGGGCCGTGCGGCCGTGCCCAGCGGCGCCAGCACCGGTGCGCACGAGGCCATGGAACTCCGTGATGGCGACAAGAAGCGCTACCTCGGTAAAGGCGTGCGTAAGGCCGTGGAGCATGTGAACGCTACGCTCAATAACGAGCTGCACGGTGCGCTCATCACCGATCAAGCCATGATCGACAGGGCCCTCATCGGCCTCGATGGCACGCCGAACAAGGCCAACCTCGGCGCCAACGCCATCCTCGGCGTAAGCCTTGCCGTGGCCAAAGCGGCTGCAGCCGAATTGAACCTGCCGCTCTTCCGGTACGTGGGCGGCGTGAATGCCTGTACCCTGCCGGTGCCGCTGATGAACATCCTCAATGGCGGCGCGCATGCCGATAACAAGGTCGATGTTCAGGAGTTCATGATCATGCCCGTGGGTGCAAAGCGCTTCAGCGATGGACTGCGCATGGGCGCTGAGGTCTTCCACTCGCTGAAGGCGGTCCTGAAGAAGAAGGGCCTCAGCACCAACGTGGGCGACGAAGGCGGTTTCGCTCCCGACTTGCCCAGCAACGAGGACGCCCTGAAGCTGGTGATGCAGGCCATCGAAGCGGCAGGCTACACGCCTGGCGACGACATCGTGCTCGCGCTCGATTGCGCCAGCACCGAGTTCTACGATGCGAAGAAGAAGCGCTACACCCTGGAGAGCACCGGTGATGCGCTCACCAGCGATGAGATGGTGGCGATGTGGGCGGATTGGGCGAAGCGTTATCCCATCGTGAGCGTCGAGGATGGTATGGCCGAGGACGATTGGGCCGGCTGGAAGAAGATGACCGAAGTACTCGGGAGCAAGGTGCAGCTCGTTGGCGACGACCTCTTCGTGACCAACACGGCGCGATTAGGCGAAGGCATCGAGAAAGGCATCGCGAACAGCATCCTCGTGAAGGTGAACCAGATCGGCACGCTCACCGAGACCATCCAGGCCGTGGAGATGGCGCATCGCGCGAAGTACACCAGCGTGATGAGCCACCGCAGCGGTGAGACCGAGGACAGCACCATCGCCGATCTGGCCGTCGCCCTCAACTGCGGCATGATCAAGACCGGCAGCGCAAGCCGCAGCGACAGGATCGCTAAGTACAACCAACTGCTGCGCATTGAGGAGCAGCTAGGCCCTGCGGGGATCTATCCCGGCAAGAGCCTGCGGTACGTTAGCTGAAGCCTGATCCATGTGGGGGGCATCTTCGTGACGCACGAAGCTGGTGCCCCTTCGCGTTGCATGAGCAAACCCATTCGCCATGCTACGCACCGTCCACTTGCTCTGCGCTGCTGCAACACTGCCTGCGTCCTCGTGGTCCGTTGATCTGGGCCCGGCCCTGCACGCCGGTGAAGCGCGCATCACCACCACAGCGCTTGGCGGCCATAGCGGACATTGCCTCCGGGTGGAAGCCGAGAACCTCACCGCGCGACCGGTTACGCTTCACATCCCCAGCGGCTGGCGCTTCGGTAGCCGTGACAGCACCCAGCAGGATCTATTGGTGGTGGGCGATCAAGTGCTGGCCTTGGCACCGCATGGTCGCGCAGCCGTTGCCTGCCGCGCATTCTGCTGCGAAGCGGGCGATGCGAGCCCCGCTTTCGCCAATGCCTTCGATGAAGGCCGCTTGGCTGATGAGCGCCTCGTGAAGCTCGCGCAGCACCTCGCTGCATCCAGCTATACGGAGAACGCCATGCAGCAGGCCGTGTGGACCGTGAGCGACGACAATCCGATCAGCGCGGTCGATGCGGACGACGATGACGCTACGTTGGAGCTGCGACAATTCCTCTCCGCGCTCACCGGGAGGCCCGTGCCGTGGTACACCACAGCATTCGTTGCACCGGGCCAAGGACGTGCCTTCGACCCAACGCCCACGCGCATCACCGGTCGTGTCGATTTCCAGCAGCGGCATGCCGGCGTGCTCAGCATCGTGGTGAAGGATGCCGATGGCCGCACCCTGCGCGTGATCGACGAGGGCCGCGATCTGCGTCAAGGGCGCTACAGCATCGATGTGGAGGTCGCCGTGCGCGGTTGGCCGCCCGGCCGCTACGCCATATGCTTTGCCGCCGATGGCGTGTTGTTGAAGAGGGAGGAATTCGAGTTGTAGGCTATTCAATGATCAGTTTCCCTGCCTTCTCGCCGGAATCATGCGTCGAAACGAAGCGAACGTGATACGCCCCTTGCTTCACGCCCTGCACTTCTATCCGCGCCTGCTCACCGTTGATCGGCTCCCAGCGCACGAGGCGTCCGCGTGAATCGAGCAACTCGATCACTCCTTGCACGGGCTGGTCAGCGCGCGCGATGACGAAATCTTCTGCCGGGTTCGGCATCAAGGTCCATGCAATCGATTCAGCGCTGATCTCGCCGACGCCCACCGCGCTCTTACGCCAGGCGAAGCAGTATTCGCCTGGGCGCAGGTCGTTGATGTCGATGCGGCCTTGACGGTCGGTGACGCTGCCCAATGTGGTGAGCGCTTGGTTCGGATGAAGGACCCACGGCCAATCAGGCCCTTCGCGATAGAGCATCACCAAGCTATCCTCGCGGAACGGCAAGCCGCCGAAATCCTGCATCAAACCGCTGTCGAAGGCGATGGCCGGCGCGGGCCTTCCATCGTAGTTGAAGCGGCCGCTGAGGCTGGCATCGGAGGGCAGGTTCGCGGCGGTGATGCGCCAATAGCGGTCGGGCGATACCACATACGCGAAGGCCTCATCCACCTGCTCGTCAGCGGCCACCCAATATTCCTCGATCTGGATGGTGAAGGGCGCGGGCGTGCTGTTCACCGTGAGCCGCATATCGCTATTGGTGTATTGCCGCGTGGCCGGACCGCTGAAGGCCTCCATGTCGAAGGTGACGGCCTGGCTGATGCGCTCATCGGCATTCAGGAACACACCGTGCGGAATGAAAGGCACGGTGGCAGAGAAGGTGGTGAGCCCACCGCCGAGCAGAAGGGGCTCCGGCAGCGTCCATAGTTCACCATCCGGCTGAACGAAGGAAATGCTCATGGGCACGTTGTGGTAGTGGCCTGCTGGGCCGCGATGCTTCTGTTGGACAGAGACACTGACCGTGCTCGTGCCATCCCCCTGATCAGTCCAATCGAATGCCTCCACCTCGAATGCGGCCCATCCTGGCTGCTGGATCCAATCGGCGAAATAGTCGGTGAGGTCGAGCCCGGTGACTTGATTCAAGTGGTCGCGCAGCATCACCGTGTTCACATGCTCGAAGGCGAAGGCGTCAAGGAAGCTCGTGAGTCCCACGCGGAAGAGGCTGTCGCCCATGTACGAGCGCAGGGTGTGCAGCACGTCCGCGCCCTTATTGTAGCTGTGCTCACCGTAGGTCCATTCCTGGGGCACCTCGCTCAGGGCCCACCAGCCACCATCGTCGAGGTGCGCGCGCTGCAGCATGCGCCGATGGTTCAGGCGAACCGTGTTCATGTAAGCGGACGCGCCGTTCACCTCTTCGATGAATAGGTAGGCGAGGTACTCCGCGAATCCCTCGTTGAGGTACATCTCCTCCGCGCGTTCGCAGGTCACCAGGTTGCCGAACCAGTGGTGCGCGAGCTCATGCGCCATCACGTCCTGGTAGGAGAGCGAACCATTCGCGATGGATTGAGGGTAGTGGATGCTGGTGGCGTGCTCCATGGCACCTTGCGGTGTGAGCACATAGCCGACACGATTCCAACGGTAGGGCCCGAACCATTGCTCGAAACGATCGAAGGCACCCTGCAGGTTGATGAAGGAATTCTTCATCGCGGTGGTGTCGGGCGCGCGCGCCACGAGGGTCACTGGGATCCCTTCGGAAGTGATGCTCGTGAGCGTATCGCGCACCACGGCATAGTTGGCAGCTGAAACCGAGGCGAGGTAGCTGGGAATCGATTCATCAAGCCGCCAATGCCGCGTGATGGTGGTGGGCGTGGGCTGCGTTTCGCTGAGGAGCCCGCCATTGCACCAAGCGGCGTAGGGCGCGGTGGTGGATACGATGAATTCGTAGCTGCTGCGCTCGGTGAAATTGTCCGCGCATGGGAACCAGGCACGGCCGTAGGAGTGCGGTACGCTCGTGAAGGCCACGCCCAGGTTGTACAGGTAGGTGCCCGTGGTGTAGAAGCCGCCGAATCCGCTGGGATCCAGCGCAGGATCGCCGTTGTAATGGACGGTGAATGCGATGGTGTCATCCGTGGTGAAGGCCTGGGGCAATTGCGCGATCAGATCGATGCCGCTGTGGGTGAATGGGAGGAGGGCGTTGTCCATCACCACCGAATCGACCGTGAGCGCGAGCAATTGCAGGGGCACGGTTGAAAGACCGTTCTCCCTCGGGACCGCGCTGATCGCGCATGCCCCGCTGATCACGTTGCCTTGGGTGAGGTCGAGCGTGATGCGCTGATGCAGGATGTCCCAAGGCCAGAGCGCGAGGCCCCCGCCTTTGGCGAATCCGCGAGCATGATGCAGGCCGTGCTTCGCGCTCTGGCAATCGTACTGCGCGGATGCCCTAGGATGGGAAGCAATGGCCAGCAGCACGAGTGCGCACCGAACCATCCCGCTTCGTGGGCTGTTGGGAAGTAAAGGCATGGCTCAAATGTACCCGCGTCAGGCAAGGAATGCATTCGGCGGCACCCGTTTTGGGATTCCTACATTTGAACGGCCGTTAGGAATCATCAGCGCATGAAGCCGAGCACCGAACTGCACGACCTGATCAAGTCGCTGACCAAGTCTGAGAAGCGCTTCTTCAAGCTGCACAGCGCGCTGCAATCGGGCCCGAAGAACTACCTGCGGCTCTTTGAATCCATCGACAAGCAGCCGGTGTACGACGAGGAGGCCCTGAAGAAGCTCTTCGCCAAGGAGACCTTCATCAAGCACCTGCCCTCGGAGAAGAACCACCTGTACAAGCTGATACTGAAGGCGCTGCGCGCATTCCATGCGGAAGGGTCGGTGAGCGGGATCCTGAAGCAGGAGATCAAGAACATCGAGATCCTCTATCAGAAGGCGCTCTACACCGAATGCAACAAGCTCCTGCACCGGGCCAAGCGCATCGCCAAGGAGAACGAGCGCTTCTATTATCTATTCGAGCTGCTGAACTGGGAGAAGATGCTCCTCGAGGAGGCCTACGAGAGCGGCGAGTTCACCAAGGATCTGGACGCGTTGATCGAAGAGGAGCGTGAGGTGATCGAGAAGCTGCGGAACCTTGCGGCCTACCACATCCTCTACAGCAAGATCAACTATGTGTTCCGGAGCGGTGGGTACGTGCGCACTGAGGAGGAGCACGCCATGGTTGAGGAGATCAGCGAGCACCAGCTCATCAAGGGGAAGAATACCGCGCTATCTCGCCGCGCCGCCACCATCTGCTTCTATACCCAGGGATTCTGCCACTGGGCCAAACGGGATTGGAGCACCAGCTTGGAGAAGTTCCTTCGCGTGAAGCAGATCCTCGATGAGAACCCGCTGATCAAGGCCGACCTGCCCAAGCGCTACGTGCGCACGCTGCATTACATCATCAACGGCCAGATCGAGCTGCTCGACCTCGATGGCGCGCGGGCCAACATCGCCTTGATGCGCGCATTGCCGGAGGAGCCGGGATTCAGCGGCATCAGCATCGCCACGCAGGTGTTCGTGGCCGGCACCATCTGCGAGCTGCGCCTGCTCGATCGCGGCGGCGAGCACGCGCGGGCGGTGGAGATGGCGCCGGATTTCATCGCGGGCATGGAGGCCTTGGGCGACAGGCTGCACAAGGAGTACGCCCTGGAGTTCCAATGGTGCATGGCCTGCGCCTACTTCGGGGCCGGCCAGGTGAACAAGGCCTTGGCCTGGCTCAACAAGGTGCTCAACGACAATGAGACCACCTTGCGGCAGGACATCTTCACCTATGCGCGGCTGTTCAACCTGGTGGTGCACTATGAATTGGGCAACTACGACCTCCTCTCGTACATCGTGCGCAGCACCCAGCGCTTCCTCGACAAGCGCCAGCGGGCCAATGACGTGGAAGTGGTGCTCATCGATGGCATCAGGACCTTGGCCCGCGCCTCGGAGGTTACCCAGAAGCGCGATCTGTTCAAGGCCTTGCACGGCCAGCTCGCCGAGCTCCTGAACGACCCGAATGAGCGACTTGTGCTCAAGTACTTCGATGTGCTCGCCTGGGCCGAGGCCAAGTCAACCGGCGAGTCCTTCAGCGATGTGGTGCGTCGGCATGCGCTGGAGGCGCCCTGAGCGAGGCTTCAGCGGCGCTCGCTCACCATCGGCATCACCTTCACCACCTTGAACTCCGTGCGCCGGTTGGCCTGGTGCTCTTCCTCCGGGCATTCCACGCCGTCCGTGCAGCGGTTCACCAGCTTGCGCTCGCCATAGCCGCGGGCGCTGATGCGGTCTGAGGGCACCCCTTTGCGGATCAGGTAATCCACCGCGCTGTGCGCCCGCGCATCACTCAGCACCAGGTTGTACATATCGCTTGCGCGGCTGTCGGTGTGCGAGCCCAGCTCGAAGCTCAAGGCCGGATTGTCGATGAAGAGCTGTGCCACCTTATCGAGCTCGATGGCCGCATCGGGCCGGATATCCCACTTGTCATAATCGTAATAGATGTTCTCGATCACGATCGGCTTGTCCACCACCACGCGCTGCATGCTGAATTCTTCGCTGAAATCGCGGCTGATGCGCTGATTCATCGTGCTCACCTGCCGGCGCTCGGTGAATACGCCGTCCTTGCTCGCGAGCACCTCGTAGAGCTTGTCAACGCTGAGCGGGAATCGGACCTCGCCATCATTGTCGGTATAAAGTGTCAATCCTTCGGTGCGCATGTGCTCGAGGAGCCGCACCTCGGCGCCAGCCATGGGCGAACCATCCTCCTGGTCGAATACCGAGATGTTCAGCACCAGCGTGGGGTCGTTCTCCTGGAAGCGGTAGATGCCATCACGGCCTGCTCGATTGCTGCTCAGGTATCCTTTGCGTCCATCAAGCATCACCAGAGCGAAGTCATCGAACCGCGTATTGATGGGGTAGTTGAGGTTCTCCGGCGCCGACCATTCGCCATCGCGCAGCACGGAGCGGAAGATGTCGAGCCCGCCCAAGGAGCGGTGGCCATTGCTGGCGAAGCAGAGAGTGTCGCCGTGCAGGGTGGGGAACATCTCGTTGCCGGCCGTGTTTACGGTGGGCCCGAGGTTGCGCGGATAGCCCCATCCGTCCTCGGTTCGGTCGCAGGCGTAGAGGTCGGTGCCGCCATAACCGCCTGGCATGTCGCTGATGTAATAGAGCACGGAGCCGTCGGCATTGAGGGCGGCGTGGCCCGCGCTGAAGTCCTCTCCGTTGTACGCGAATGAGCTTACCTGGCCCCAACGGCCATCGGCCTGCAGCTCGGCGCGGAAGAGCATCAGGTGGCTGGTTCCCTGCTCGTCCTTGTTCAGACGGAAGCGGAAGTAGTCGCTGCGGGTGAAGTACATGGTGCGGCCATCGGCGCTCAGCACGGCCGGTCCGTCATGGAAACGGCCGTTCACATCTCCGGCCAATGGTTGAGCGGCGCCTGCCATGATGCCTTCGCGCGCCTCTATGGTGAAGAGGTCCAGGAAGGCTTCGCCGTTCCATGGGTTGGCCTTGCCCCCGTCCCGTTCGCGCTCGGCGGCGATCAGCAGCTTGCTGCCCATGGGCACGGCACTGAATGCGCTGGTGAGGCCATCAATGTGGACAGGAGCGATCGTGAACAGCGTGGTGTCCGCGAAGAAGGCTTCGCGATCGGCGATGGCCATGCCGAGCTCGCGCACGAGGGGGTCCTCGGGCCGTTCGATTAGGGCGCGCTCGAACTGATGCGCGGCTTCTCCCGTCCGGCCCAAGGCGGTCAACACGCGGCCATGGGCGATGGCGTCGTCGCCCTGGAGCGGTTGGATGCGATCGGCGGCGGCGAACCAGGCTGCGGCCTTCGCGGGTTGGTTCAGCCTGCAATAGGCATCGGCCGCGCGCAGCATGGCGCTGCGATCGCTGATGGAGGCCAGCGCGCGTTCATAGCGCGGCGCAGCTTCTGCGTAGGCCATCCGGTCGATGGCCTTGTCGGCTTGCGCGAGCTGGTGCTGGGCGCAACCGGTGACCAGCGCTGAGGTGAGCAGGATGAAGGGCTTCGTCGTTCGCATGTCCATCAGAAGTATCGCGGTGTCTTGATGCGCACCAGGTCCCTCCCGAAGTCGAGTCCGAGCATGATCTCGTGGCTCCCGCTGGTGTAGTTGCGCAGCCTCGAGGTGGTCATGTCATACGCATATCCGATGCGCAGCTGCGGGCTGATCTGGTACTCCGCCATGGCTACCAGGGCATCGCCGGTGCGGTAGCCGAGGCCAAGCCACACCCGCTCGCGGTAGAGCACATTGCAGTTGATGTCGACCTCCACCGGCGCGTTGGGTGTGAACTTCACCAAGGTGCTTGGCTTGATGTCGAGGCTCTCGCCGAGTGGGAGGACCTTGCCGGCGTGCAGGTAGTAGTGCTGCGTGAAGTAGTGATCGAAGGCGCCCGGCGCATCAAGCGTGATGCGGCCATCGGCTGCGTAGATCGTGGGCACGCTCAGCCCCACGTAACTGGTGCGGTCGTACCAGTACAGTCCGAATCCGAACTTCCCTAGCGGTGCGTTCACGATGTCCTGCTGATAGAGCGGGTCGGCAGAATCCCAATGGCGCAGCTCGCTCACGCGGGCGCTGTAGATCGAGAGGCCGGCGCGCAAGCCGAGCGCCAGTTTGCTGCGCTTGCCCACGCGCAGGTGGTAGGCATAGTGCCCGCTCAGGTCCAGGTCTCGGCTCACGCCGATCTGGTCGTGCACCAGAGAGAATCCGAGGCCCATCTTATTGTTCATCAGCGGGCCATCGATGGCGAGCATGCTGGTGCGCGGGGCGCCATCAACCTGCATCCATTGGCTGCGGTGGAGCAAGCTGCTGCTGGCATAACCGTGGCTTCCGGCATACGCGGGGTTCAAGAAGAGCCCGTTGAACATGTACTGGCTCACCATCACCTCCTGCTGCGCGCTGGCGGCAATGGCTGCAGCAAGCGCTGCGAGGACCAGGTAGAGTCGTGCGTGCTTCATATGCTTCGGCGTTAGCGGCGCAGGTCAACGTAGCCCTGCAGATTGCGCTGCCCGCTGTTGATGCTGAGGATGGCGAAGTAGGTGCCGTTGGGCAGCGGCTCTCCTTTGGCATTGTCACCGGCCCAGTCGTTCTTGTAGTTGAGCTGCTCCAGCACCACGTTGCCCCATCGGTTGAGCACGGTGAGCAGATTGCCCGGAAAGGCATCGAGGCCCTGCACCACGAAGAGGTCATTGTGCCCATCGCCATTCGGCGTGAAGCCCGTGGGCATCACTAGGTCGTTGGGCTCTTCGAGGGTGATGGTGCGCGTGGCGGTGCAACCGTTGGCATCGGTGATGGTCACGGTGTAGGTGCCTGCGGGAAGGCCGCTCTGGTAGCTGGCGGTGCTTCCATTCGACCACCAGTAGCTGTAGGGATCTGTGCCACCGGACACCGATAGGATCACGCTGCCATCGGTCCCGCCGAAGGCGCTCACTTCGTAGCCTCCGGTGTAGCTGCTCAGGCTCGCTTCGATTGCGATGGCTTCGCTCTCAGCGATCGTCCATTGGCCGTTCCACGTGCAGCCGTTCGCATCGGTCACCACCAAGGCGTAGCTGCCCCCGATGGCGCCTGCAAGGTCCTCGTTCAGGCTTCCATCGCTCCATGCGTAGCTGTACGGCGCGCTGCCGCTGATCACATCCACTGCGATGCCGCCGGTGGCCGCACCATTGCAGAGCACATCGCTCACTTGCGCCTGAGCCTCAACGGCAGGCGTGTTCGTGATCGCTGCGCTGGTCTGGACGGTGCATCCGTTGGCATCGGTGACGAGCACATCGTAGTCGCCACTGTTCAAGACGATGAGGTTCTGCGCGCTGCTGCCATTGCTCCAGGCGAAGCTGTACGGTTCAGTCCCTCCCGATGCGTTCAACAGGATCGAGCCGTTACTGTTTCCGCAAGAGGCCATGTTGGCCTGCACCATGGCTAGGAGCGGCATTGGTTCATCGAGGGCGATGCACGATTGCGCCGTGCACCCGTTCGCATCGGTGATGGCCAGGCAATAGGTGCCGGCCACCAGCCCGTTGATCTGCGCGTCGCTGCTGCTGAAGCTGCCCGGCCCGCTCCATGACAAAGCGTAAGGCCCGGTACCGCCTGTGATGGCGGCGCTGATGCCACCGTCATTCGCACCGGCGCAGCTGACTCCGTTCCCGTTGAAGTCCGAGGGCGATAGAGTGGTCGCGATGATAGGAGGCGCATCGAGGGTATAGGCTTGCACGAGCTCGCAGCCGTTCAAGTCGGTGATGGTCACGGTGTAGGTGCCATTGGTGAGGCCGCTGAGGTCTTCGTCGTTGGAGGTGAAGCCGTTCGGTCCGGCCCAGCTCACCGAGTAACCGCCGTTGCCGCCGCCATAGCTCAGGTCGATCGCGCCGTCGCTGCTGCCTTCGCAGCTCACGCCGAAGCCGTTGTATGCACTGATCGCGGCATTGGCTTGCATCGCGCTATCAGGCTGCGTCAGGGTAACCGTGGTGCTGAAGGCGCATTGGTTCGCGTCGGTAACTACCAGTTCGTAGGCATAGGTGCCCGCCGGCAGGTTGAAGATGTCCTCGCTGCTGAAGGCAAGGCTGTCCGGCCCGCGCCAATCGAAGGTGTAGGGGCCGCTGCCGCCGGTGATGGTGGCGTCGATCCAGCCGTCGCTCGCGCCGTAGCAGCTCACATTGGTACCGCTGGGGTAAACGCTCACGCTGAGCTGCGCGTCCACCTGCGTGCCCGGCTCCGTGAGGGTCACCAGCGTATCCATCGCGCAGCCGTTGGCATCGGTGATGGTGATCAAGTATTCACCCGCTACGAGTGAACCATTGGTAAGCGCGGTGGATTGGAAGCCGCCCGGACCGCTGATCGCTACGCTGAAGGGCGTGGTGCCACCGACCGGGGTCAGGTCGAGTACGCCGCTGCTGTCGCCCATGCACTGCAGGTTGTACAGGCCATAGAAGGAGACATAAGTGCCGCTGTTGATCGGCGCTGGGCCGATGAGTTCCGCGCTGAATGATCCGCTGCAGCCGAGGGCATCCGTAACCATGAGGCTGTATGTGCCGGAACTCAGGCCGCTCAGGTCCTCATCCGTGCTGGTGAACCCGTTCGGGCCGCTCCAGGTGTATGCGTATGAGCCCGCACCGCCGGTGATCGCGCCATCGATGCTGCCATTCGCCTCATCCGGGCAGTTATTGGCGGAGATTGCGAAGGTGGCTTCCACCGGCATGGGCGCCGTGAGCGTGATGGTCTCGCTGAGCGTGCAGCCATTCGCGTCGGTGACGGTGAGCTGATAATCGCCGGAAGCGAGCCCGGAGACCGAGGCCAGCGTGCTGCTGAATCCATCGGGCCCGGTCCACACGGTCGCGTAGGGGGCCGTGCCGCCATTGAGCACCGCTTCGGCGCTGCCATCATTGCCGTTGCAGCTTACGTGAAAGCCGCCCAGGTCGGTGATGCTGATCGTGGCATCGAGCACTTGAGGTTCAAGAAGGTCAGCACTGGCCGATCCGGTGCAGCCGTTGGCATCGGTGACGATCACCGTGTAACTGCCTGCCGGGAGGCCGCTGATCGAAGCATTGGGGCTGCTGAACCCGCCGGGTCCGCTCCAGACGAAGCTGTAGCTGCCTGTTCCGCCGTTGGCGCTGGCCTCAGCGCTGCCACTGGTCTGGCCGGCGCAGGCTATGGCGAAGCCGTTGTGCAGGGTGGCGCTGATTGAAGCGATGACCGGAAGCGGCTCCATCAAGGTCAGTTCTGCTGCCGCGGAGCAGCCCTGCCCGTCGGTGACGATCAGGCTGTACAGGCCGGCGCCAAGCCCGGAGGGCGAAGCGTCGGAATGGGTGAATCCGTTTGGTCCGCTCCAGGCGTAGCTCAGGGGCGATTCGCCTCCAGTGACGGTGCTGGTGATGGTACCGTCCGATGAGCCATGGCAGCTCACGTGGGCGCCGCCCGGAGCAGTGACTGCAAGGAGATCGACGCTGATGGGTGATGGCTCATCCAGCGTGATTGAAACGCTCGACGCGCATCCGTGCGCATCGGTGACGGTCAACGTGTACGCGCCCGCACCGATACCAATGAGGTCTTCCGTGGTTTCGCCGTTGCTCCAAGCGAAGGTGTACGGCGCCGATCCGCCGATAACCGTCGCATCGACCGATCCGTCCATTGCACCATAGCAGCTCACGTTGCTGTTGTTGATCAGAGCGGCTTGCGCTGTGAGCAGGATCGGGTCGGGCGCGGTGATCAAAGCGAAGGCATTCGTGATGCAGCCATTGGCGTCCGTGATCAAGGCCTGATAACCACCGGCGGAAAGGCTATCAAGGTCTTCCGTGGTGGCGGTGTAGCCGAGGCCATCGGTCCAATTGATGCCATACGGAGCGATGCCCCCGGCAATGCCCAGATCGATGGATCCATCGGTCGCTCCGGCGCAGGAGATGTTGCTTCCGCTGGGCCAGGCGAAGGCTTGTGCGGTTGCGCTGAGCAACGGGGGCTCCGTGAGCATTGCGATAGCCGAAGCGGAGCAGCCATTGGCATCAGTGATGGCTGCTTGGTATTCTCCGGCTGCCAGTGCGGCGATCGAGGTATTGCTCGAGCTGTAGCCGTTCGGTCCGGTCCATATCACAGTGAAGGGCGCTGCGCCTCCGCTGAGCGCGAGATTGATCGCTCCATCGGTTCCGCCGTGGCAGCTCACGCTGTAGCCGTTGAACAGAGCACTGACGGCATCGGCCACCAACGGTGAAGGAGCCGTGATGGAATCCTGCGCGGCGATGATGCAGCCATTGCTGTCAATCACCTGCGCGGTGTAGGTCCCGGGCTCCAGGCCACTGATGTCCTCGGCGCTGCTGGAGAAGCCATTCGGTCCGGACCAGATGATATCGTATGGGGCAATACCGCCCTGCACGGTCAGGTCAATCGCGCCATCATTCACGCCGGAGCAGCTGGTACCGTAGCCATTCTGGTCAATAACGCTCAGATTGGCCTGCAAGCCGCCGGGCTGCGATACGTTGTAGCCGTTCACGTACTGGCAGCCATTCGCATCGATCACGATCGCGATGTAGCTGCCGGCTCCGATGCCATTGATGTCCTCGGTGCTGGCGCTGAAGCCGCTGGCCGAGCTCCAGATGTATGCGTAGGGCGCAGTGCCGCCGCTTACGCTCAGGTCAATCGCCCCTGTAAGGGTGCTTGCGCAGGCAGCCGGTGTGATCTGCGCGGTGGCGCTGATCGGTGCAGGCGCCGTGATGGTGAAGCTCGTGTCGATGGTGCATCCGCCGGCGTCGCTCACTTGCAGGTGATAGACTCCGGGGTCGAGGCCGCTGAGGTCCTCAACGCCGGTGCTGCCGCCGAAGTCATCGGACCATGTATGCGAGTACGGCGACAGTCCTCCGCTGATCGTCAGGTCCAATGAGCCATTGTCGACGCCCGCGCAGGTGATATCGGCTTGCGCCACCTCCAGTTCAAGCGGAGCAGCAGGCCCGAGGATCTCCACAGGCACCCACTTCTCGTGGTCGCAACCGTTGTTGTCGATCACCAGGGCCCAGTACATGCCGGGTCCTAGGCCCGTAGCCGTGAGGCCCGATTGTGGTGGTGTGGTGTTCCACGTGATGGTGTAGGATCCGCTGCCGCCGCTCACGTCGAGCGTGGCTGAGCCATCGCTGAGGCCGAAGCAGCTCACAGGCGCCACGCTTTCCGCAAAGGCCCACACCTCGAACTGCGGCCCACCGATGCTGGCTACGGCTTGGGCAGTGCATCCCTGAGCATCGGTCACGGTCACGGTGTAGCTGCCCTGAGGGAGGCCAATGGCATTGGCATCGAATTGCGGCGGCATGCTGTTCCACGAATAGAAGTACGGCGCGGTGCCACCGCCGGCTTGGGCTTGCGCCGTGCCTTGCAGGCCATCGTGGCAGAGCACATCGGTAGTGCCGGTGATCCCCACTGTGAGGACCGTGGCCGGTTCGGTGATCGCCACAGCGGCTTGTGCCGTGCAGCCGTAACCATCGGTAATGGTCACGGAGTAGTTGCCCGCAGGGAGGCCGGTGGCGGTTGCTCCGGTCTGCGCTGGCGCGCTGTTCCAGCTGAAGGCGTATGGGGGCATGCCGCCGCTCGCGGTCACCGTGGCTTGGCCGTTGCTTCCGCCGTTGCAGCTGACGTGCTGAACGCCGCTGATCGCTCCGCTCAGGGCGGGTGATTGGCTCATCGTGTAACTGCCTGCGGCCGTGCAGCCGTTGGCATCGGTCACGGTCACTTGGTAATCGCCGGCCGCGATCCCTGTCAGGTTCTGTTGGTTGGAGCTGAAGCCGTTGGGGCCCGTCCATAGCACGGCATGCGGTGCGGATCCACCGGTGATCGTAAGGCTCAGCGTGCCGGTGCCGGCGCCATGGCAGGCGATGTTCTGCCCGAATACCAGGATGCTCGGGACGAGCGATATCGCCAGCGGTTGCGGTGAGCCGAGGTCGTAGCTCTGAACGTTGCTGCAACCGAATGCATCATTGACCGCAAGGGTGTACGCGCCGGCAGCGATGTTCACGAGGTCTTCGCTGGCGGAAGTGAAGCCGTTGGGGCCGGTCCAGTTGAAGGAGTAGGGCGCAATGCCGTCGCTCACGGTGATGTTGATGGCACCGTTGGTGCTGCCATCGCATAGCGGCTGGGTTGATGTGCTGGCGATCGCAGGATTGCTCACGCGCACCAGGCGGCTCACCGTGCGCACGCAAGTGCCTTCGTTTATCACCACGGAGTAATTGGTGTTCGCCGACGGTGACGCAACGGGGTTCGGGCAATCGGAGCAATTCAGGCCGGTCGCCGGGCTCCAGGCGTACACCAAACCGCCCTGCACATCGAACTGGACGCTTCCGCCGCTACAGATGGTCTGCATGCCAAAGGGCTCAACGGTGGCGATCAGCGTATCGGTGAGGTCGAAGTCGATCGAATCGATGGCGAGGCCCGGGCAATTCGGATTGCCCAGGATGATGCGCAGGACCTCCGTCGGCTCATTCACCGCATCGGCCAAGGGATTCACGGGCTGCTCCACGTAAGCCTCTCCGGCCGGGATGATGATCGTCTTCGGAGCGCTCGGGCTCACATCGCCGATGGCGGAATAATCCGACCCGTTGATCGCGGTGCCCTGCAGGTAATAGGTTAGCGTGAGCGGGTCCTGCTCCACGGGGTCCCTTGAGAAGCGGATCCAGCCGGGGTTGCAGCCTTCGACCATGTTGGCCGTGCCGTTTACCGTTCGCGTGCTCAGCGAGACGCTCGGGCTGGAGATGCGCTCGATGAATACCCAACTGTCGAACTTGCGGTCACTGGCATCGGCCACTACGAGCTTCAGGTGGTAGGTCTGGCAGGGCTGCACCGTGCTGCGCGCCACAAGGCCGGTGGTGAATCCATCCATCTGGAGCTGCTGGCCACCAGCGTTGTACTGGTAGTACGTGCTGTTCTGGCCGGCATTCACGTTGTTGATCGCCACCGGGTCGCTGGTGCCCGGCACCAAGGCGATGTTGCGGTCGGCCCCGATGCCTGGGTCCCCGATGATGCCCGGGCCGCTGATGAAGAAGCCGAAGACATCATTGTATTGGGAGCCAACCCATTCATTGTACTCCTCGCTGCCGAAGACGAAATCGAAGCGGAGGCTATCTCCGCTGGGGATGATGTCGAACTCGAACTGGCACGCGTCACGCGTGCTGCGGCCGGTCACCGTGTTGAGCAAGCTGCTGCCGGAGGTGCCTTGCTGGAAGGTCTTGTTCTCGGCATCGTTGGGCCCGATGGCTTCCGTGATGCGGCCGCTGGACAGGATTGCGCCGCTCTCCAGGCCCCAAAGGCTCCCGGCGTAGCTGAACTCCCCGTAGCCTTCAGCGTGGCAGGTGATGGATGGATTGCTGATCAGCACGCCAGGTCCGCTGATGGCCTCGGCTAATTGCTGCAGGTCGGCCTGGGGGGCAACGGTGAGCTGGGCCTGCAAAGGCGCCGATGCCAGAAAACCGGCGTAAAGGCCGGCGAAGGAGAATGGCTGAAGTACGCGGGACAGGCTCCTCATCGGTTCCGGGTTTGGGCGCATGCGGCCTCGGCACCGGCCAAGCCTTCGGGCAGCTCGGTGATGCTCGTTGCTTCCGTCCTTGAGCGCACGAGTGCATTTGCGCGGAGCTTGCGCGTTTCCGGCGTGGTTCCGGGACCGCTTTCGAAGACCAGCACGCCAGCCGGCACACAGGCATAGATCAGTTGCAGGTCACTCTGGTTCTTCAATTGGAGTCTTAGTGCATCGCGGTCCTCGCTTGTAAGGCCTTCGACGCGAACTGCGTAGGCTGTGGCAGGTGCATGCCCTTGTGCCGCGCCGCTGGTGCTGGTGAGCAGGAACGTGGCGATCGCCACCACGTAACCGAAGCCTGTGATCTGCTTCATGGTCCTGTTGTTCAGGGCCGTCCGGATGAGTGGTCCGCAGCGGCCGGTCGTTTTCCGGACGCCTTATACCGGTTCGGGCGCTGGAATGTTCCGGGCGCGGACCGTTGGATGCCCTCTCAGGGCAGGCCGGCCAAGCGCATGCACCCGATGGATTCTACCCGGCCATCCGGGCGTGGAGCACGGCGTGCAAGGCAATGCCGCCGGCTACGCTCACATTGAGCGAACCGATGCTGCCGGCCATGGGAATGCTCGCCAAGGCATCGGCCATGCGCAGCACAGGGTCCGAAATCCCTTCCCCTTCGTCACCGAGCACCACCACAAGCGGGCCGCTGAGGTCGGTGCCGTGCAGGGTAGTGCTGGCTTTCTCGGTGAGGGCAACGATGCGCAGCCCATGCGCGCGAGCGCGATTCAATCCTTCGGTCAAGCGCGATACCCGGCAAACCGGTTTGCGCATCAAGGCGCCGGCGCTGCTTTTCACGGCATCGCTGCCTAAGCGCGCTGTTCCTTGCTTGGGCACCAGCAGGGCATGCGCCCCGAAGCACTCGGCGCTGCGGGCGATCGCGCCGAGGTTGCGCACGTCCGTGACGCCATCAAGTGCAATGATCAATGGCGCTTCACCCCGCTCGTAGGCTTGCGCGATGACCTCGTCGAGGTCCTGCTCATCAACCGGGCTCAACAGCGCGATCACACCTTGATGCTCGGTGCGCGTGAGCCGGTCGAGCTTCTCCACGGGCACGGGTTGCCACGGTATGCCGCGCTCCAAGGCCAGCGCTCGGATCTCCCGGATGCCTTCTCCGCCAGCCTCACGGCGCAGCAACAGCTTCTCTACATTCTTGCCTGCGCGGATCGCCTCGATCACCGCGTGTGCTCCGCAAATCAGCTCCTTGTCGCGCATGCTCCTTGTTCGTCTTGCGTTCAACCTTCAGCCTGGCGAGTCAACCCGGTGTCCCAGCCATCTGGCGGGAGACGCTACAGTTCCGAAACCATGATCCTTCAGCCTCAATTCTGATATACCCTTCCATTCCTCCAGCTCTCCACGTTGCGGTACCAGGCGCCCTTCAAGGTGGCATCACGCTCGAGCCAGAGATCGTTGTCCGTCAATGCGCTTTTGCGCCGCACGAAATTGAAGGAGAGGCTCATGATGTTGTTCTCTTCGCCGTAGGTCCAGGTCTCGCCGCGATCGCTCCGGTAGATGGTGGTGGGGGTGCCGAAGATGATGTGAACCAGTCCTCGATCGGTGCGCCAGCCTTCGGTGAGCGCGCTGAAGTGGCGGTTGGCGTTCTCCGCCCGGCCATAATAGATCCGTAGCGCCTCGCGTGCGCGCTCGCGATCGCCTGACGCATCGATCCAGAAGCGCTCGACCGCCTTGCGCGTATCGGCCTCCTTGCTGATACGCTCGAATTCCTGGAGGCTGGTGATGTAGCGCAAGGGCTTCAGCAGGTCCTCGGCATGGTCCACCCACGGGAAGGCCTTTTCAAGCAGCACCAGCGTATAGCCGGGGCTCAGGCCCGCAGCAAGCGAATCCTTGGCGAAGTGATAGATGCCGGGGCCCAGCGGAGGCAGGTCGCACCGGCCCGTGGAATCCATGACCACCGTGAAGGAGCTGTCCGCCTGCGGATCGCTGCGGTCGCGCGCATCGGTGCTGAATACCGGTGAGGGCATGTGCTGGGGCATGGTGTGGCGGGTGATGCGCAGGGTGGCGCCTGGGAGGGCCTCGTTGCGCACGGCGATGGCACGATATGCTGGTTGATGATCGCTGAAGAGGGGCAGGCCGTTGTTCGGGTCGATCGGGAGGAAGTGCTGCTGGGCCATCTCATCGGCTCCTTCCACACGCAGCATCACGGCGCTCTCGTTGTCACGGTGCAGGTCGCGGGCCACCACCTTCAGGACGAAGTTCCGGCCCGAATTCCGACTAAGGGCGATGCTGCCGATCAGCTCGCGTTCTTCGTTTGCGGCGGTGCTCACATCGGTCACCATGGTGCTGGCGCTATCGAGCAGCTGCCGCGATTCCCAATTCGGGAAACTGCCGTACGTGATGCGTGCGCGAGCCTTGAAGGAACCGCTGATGCCATCGCCCTTATAGAGCAGGTCTGCCGTGTTCAGCTTGAAGTAGATCACGGAACGTTCCCCGTCGATGTGATGCACGCGCGCGTCGAGGCGGATGCTCGCCGGCCCTTTGCCGTAAACGTGCACGAGGTTGTCGCGCTGCATGATGGGCGCCGAGCCGCGGCAGGCAGTGATGGCCAGGGCCACAAGGACGGTCAATCGGCTGATCCCGCTCATGGCTCCTCTCCAATTGATCGCGCGAGCAGCTTCTCGTTCAGGCTCTTGCTCGTCTTCGCGCCGAGCCTCTTCATCAATTCCACTTGCCGCACCAGGTTTCCGCTTCCGGTGCCCAGCTTCTTCATGGCGGATTCGTATGAGTCCTTCGCGCGATTCATCTCGGTGCCCACCTTCAGCAGGTCGTCGGTGAAGCCAACGAATTTCTCGTATAGGGCGCCGGCCCGTTCCGCGATCTCCTGGTGGTGCTGCGCGATGCGCTCGTTCTTCCAGATGCCGTGTACGGTGCGCAGGGTGGCCATCAGGGTGGTGTGCGTCACCATCACCACCTGCCGGTCATAGGCCTCTTGGAACACCTCTGGCCGTTCGCGCAGCGCGAGCAGGAAGGCCGGTTCAATGGGCACGAACATCAGCACAAAGTCAACGCTCTGCACGCCGTATAGCTTGGTGTAGTCCTTCTCGCCCAGGCCTTTCGCATGCGCGCGCAGGCTCTCCACGAAGAGCTTCATCATGCGCTCGCGCTCCGCATCATCGGTAGCTGACGCGAAGCGCTCGTAGTGCAGCAGGCTCACCTTGCTGTCGATGATGATGTGCTTGCCTTCAGGCAGCATCACCACGGCATCGGGCCGCAGGCGCGAGCCATCGGCCAGCGTGGTGCTCTCCTGCATCGAATACTCCTGGCCTTTCACCAGGCCCGATGATTCGAGCAGCTTCTCCAGGAGCATCTCGCCCCAGGCCCCTTGCGCCTGTGAGTCGCCTTTCAAGGCACGGGTGAGGTCGTTGGCATCCTGGCTAAGCCTCTGGTTCTGCTCAACCAGCCGGGCCACCTCGCCCTTCAAGGCAAAGCGCTGCCGCCCTTCCTCGTCGTAGGCCTTCTGCACCTTGTCCTCAAAGTCCTTGATGCGCTCCTGCAGGGGCTTGAGGATCCCGGTGAGGCGCTCCTGCTGCTGCTCATTCAGCTCCTTGCCGCGCTGGGCCAGCAGACGGTTGGCGATGTTCTCGAATTCGGTGGTCATCCGCTGCTGCATTTGCTCGATCTCGGCTTTCTGGTCATCGAGGCGCTGCAGTGCGTGCTTCAGCTTCTCTTTCTCAGCAGCCAACTCGTTCGCGACGCGCCCGGCTTCGGCGGTCCGCTCTTCTGTCCGGCGCACCTGCTCGTTGAGCTGCGTACGAAGGCCATCGACCTCATCGCGATGCGCGGTCCGGAGCTGATCCATCACTTCCAAGCCCGCCTTTCCTGTGCGCCAGGCGTGAAAGGCGTAACCCACGATGAAGCCGAGCAGCAGTCCGATGGCAAGTCCAGGGAGCACGGCCCCGAAGGTAGGTGCGGCCCGTGCCTCAGTTGTCGAGGATCACGACCAGTGCGCCCACCGGGACTTGATCGAACACGGCGATCACGTCGGCATTCCGCATGCGCACGCATCCGCGTGAGCTGGGCGTGCCGACGCTGCGCTCATTGGCCGTGCCGTGTATGTATATGTACCGCGCATAGCTATCGATGCCTTCGCCCATATTGATGCCGGGCTCCATGCCTTCGAGCCATAGGATCCGTGAGGTGATCCAGTCCTTGTCCACGCCGCTGAAGTCGGGGTCGGCGAGTTGGCCGGTGAATTCCCGGTCTTTCAGGATCCCGAGCGGCGGGACATGCGCTCCGTGCTTCTCTGCCACGCGGTGCAGGCCGGTGGGCGTGCGGAAGCTGTCCTGCGCGCCACCAAGGCCATTGCTGCTGGTCGCAACCGGGAAATCCGCGAGCAGTTGGCTGCCACGCACATGGAAGAGCCGTTGCCGCCGCGCGGAGATGTAGAGCAGGTCGCCGGCAAGGTTCGCATCGGGATAGCGCAATGCCATGTACTCCACGAGCATGTCCGCGATGCCTTGCTTGGGGTGCGCCATCGGCACGGACGATTGGGCCGGCAGTGAAGGTGACAGCAGGAGCAAGGCGGACAGGAGCAGTGCGCGCACGGTGCGAAGTTCAGTCCGTGACGGAGACGATTCACCGTTCCTCCTCTTCGCGCATCAGCTTCTCGATGTCAGCGAGGAGCCGATCGGTCTCGGCGGTGCTGGTGCCGTCATAGAATCCGCGCAAGCGCCACTGCGGGTCCACGAGCACCAGGTTCTCGGTATGCACGAAATCCTGCAGGCCGCCATCTCCCTCGTCGAGGCACGCGAAGTAGCTACGGCGCGCGAGTCGGTAGATCTGCGCCCGGTCTCCGGTGAGGAATCGCCATTGGGCATGGTCGGCGCCATGGAGCGCGGCGTAGGCTGCTAGCACGGGCACGCTGTCCGCCTCGGGCGTCACCGAGTGGGAGAGGATCATGAGCCGCGCATCGCCAGGATAGGCTTGCTGCACGCGCGCGAGGTTCGTGGTCATCTTCGGGCAGATGGTCGGGCAGGTGGTGAAGAAGAAGTCCGCGATGATGATGCGCCCTTCCGCAGTGGCGAGGGTGACCGTGTCTCCGCGTTGATCGATCAGCATGAAGTCGCTGATGCGGTGCTCGCCCTCGGCTTGGCGCACATCGGCATCTACCAGCCGTGGGTTGATCTGCTTCGGGTGGAGGACCGGGAGACGGTCGGAAGGCCGGACGATGAAGTAGCCCGTGATGATGAGCCCTGCGGCGATGGCCGAGAAGGCTGCGATGCGGAGCAGCAGCGGGTTCACGCGCTCAAAGGTCGCGCAGGTTCACCGTATAAGTGAAGGAGCCGATCCATCGGTGGGTTGGCCAAGCCCTGTCGCGTTCGCGGTCATGCACCAGCGCAGCGCTGATCGCATGGCCTTTGGCCAGCTTGTATTCCGTGCTGAATTGCCATCGGGTACCGAAGTACGACCAGCCTCTGTAACCGGCCCAGGTGAAGAGCTCGACGCTCAGCTCCGGATCGAACTTCCACTTCGGGATGTTGTAGCCGAGCTGGAAGCGGTTGCGGAACACTTCACGCTGGCCGCCCCACTCGATGAAGCTGTGCTGGTAAACGAAGCGGTACTCGGCTGTTGCCCGGCCCATCTCCTTCTGCATCTCGGCCTGCACGATGCTGCGGTTGCGCAAGCCGGTCGTTCCGGTGCGCCCGGCGAAACGGTGCTCCACGGCCAGTGCCAGCCACTTCTTCGGCTTGAAGCGCAGGTTCACATCGAGGTAGATCTGCCGGCCCGCGAAGAACACATCGGCGCTGCGGTAGCCGAGCTCACCGCGCACGCGGAATCGATCATAGCGCCTGCCCAATAGGCCATGCAGCGATTCCGGCAAGCGCGAGGTCGCGGCTGCGGATACCCAGAGCTCCTGGCGCTGCGCTGGGCGCAAGGGATCCTGGGCCTCTGCTGCGAATGCGAGCAGGAGCGCCGCTGCGAGCACGACCGGGCGTGCGCGGTGCCGCCTCATCCTTTGATCAGTAGTTGCGGATGGTGATGGTGCCCACGTTCACCACCTGCTTGCGCCCGTTGATGCTCACATCGAGGTACACGCCCTCCTCACCGCTTGGGCAGCTCTGGCACTCGCTGATCGCATACAACCGGTAATCACCCTTGCGCAGCCAGGCGAAGCGGAACTCACCGTTTGGCCCCGTCCGCGTATCATCATCGGCGTACTCGCCATCGCCATAGATGATGGCGACACGCGCATCGGCAACCGGATAGGGCTGCCCTTGCGGAGAGGAGCCATTGTAGCGCTGCTCGTACAGAAGGCCCCGTATCTCAGCCCGGCCGCCTTCGCCCGGATCCTTGCTGCAGGCGCTAAGGACTGCCAGGCCCGCGAGCAGTGCAGGCCAATTGAACTTGTTCATCAACTGCGGTTTAAGGAGCGGTAAATGTAGAAGTGGAGCCTGCACGGCAGACATGGGAAGTGCAGGAGCAGCGCCCAGCCATGGGGCCGCCGATTGGTGAAGCTGCAACGCCCTCCGCAGCAGGATATGATGATGGTCATGACTGTGCGCCCGGATCGTGGAAAACAAATCCCACTGGTTTGTTCCATCACGCCGCAGTCAGATACTTTGCCCCGCGAACGTGAGAGAAGACACGCATTGAAATGACCTTCACCGCACAGATTGACGATATCGCCACTGCGCTTCGGAGCACACGCTCGCGCCTGCTGGCACCGGTTGACCGTTCCCAGAACCAACTCCCACGCGACCCTGAGATCTTCGTCGAGGACACGCTCTATTACGTGATGGACCAATGGGGCGAGGACCTCAGGACCAAGGGTCATGTGCTCGAGGAGGACACGCAATGGGTTGATGCGCACAGCCATTACCCGCGCTATGTGCTCCGCATGGCCGGTGGTTACGCGGTGCAGCTGCACTTCACCGGTGAATACCCGCGCTCGCTGTTCCTGAACATCAGCAAGGGCTTCCGCAACGGACAGCAGTTCAGCGATGCCCGTCATGTGCAGATCGAGCTCCCGATCACCACCGATCCGAATGCCCTGTTGGCCAGCCTGCTCGAAGGCCTGAAAGACGTGAACGTGTGATCCCTTTCCGGAATCAGTCGTCCCACACCTTGATGCCGCCGTTTTTCTCGGCATTCGCTTTCGCACTGTGCAGCAAAGCGCCCAGCCCGCGGCTGGGCGGAGGGGCCGGCGATCGCGCAAGCACGCGATCATTGAGCAGGTAGAACGCAGGCAGGCTCACGATCCGCCATTCGTCGCGGAACTCCTGTTCAGCCTCGGCGTGGAGCCAAACGAACCGAGAGCCCTGCCGCTGATCCGCATAGCGCCGCGCTTCCCCGGGTTCGCGATCAACCAGGATCACGATCGCCCGAACGGCATCCCCATACTCTTGATGCAATTGCTCCAGCGCCTGCAGCTCCTGGTCGCAGTAGGTGCACCATGAGGCCGTGACCATCACGCAAACGGGTCCCTTCAACAAGCTGTCCAGCGCCACGGCTTGGCCGCGCAAATCATTGAGACGAGCTGCCGGGAGCGCCTCGCCCGTGCGCATGGCCGTCAGGTCCCAGTAGGCATTCGCGGCGATCACGCGGTGCTCCGGATAGCGCGATGCGGCTGCCAGCCGGTGGAGGATCGCCAACGCCGACGCCTTCTCCACCGCAGCGGAGTTGAACTGCTGGTGCAACAGGTCGATCATCACCAGTTCGCACAACCGGTCATCCTGAAGGAATTCATTCTTCGCGAGCACCGCCTTCAAGCTATCAGGTTCGGCGAGTGCGTACGCGCGCATGAGGGCCGGGCCGTGCAGGCGATGCGCCTGCGCGAGGTGCTCGCTGAAGAAGCTGCGGATGAAGCGGGCTTGCTCGGGGTCATCGTAATGCACCGGCTTGCCCTGCAGGTGCGACTTGAAGAGCTCTGATTCATTCACCCGCGGCCCGTGCCGGAGTCCTGCGAAGCTGTAGGTGAGGTAATGGTTGAACCAGTCATCGGGCACCTCCCGGTAGAAATGCCGGACACGCATCTCGAAACTGTCTATCCGGGCCTTGCTGAAGGTGGGCATCACGAACAGGGTGGGGGGGCGCCGCGAGGAATCCGGCGCGCTGCCATCCACCTTGACCACGGGAAGCGCCTGCATGCCTGCGGCTTCATCGGTGGCCAGGTCCTCGGCGATGAATCCGTCGATGCGTGCATTCAGATCGCTCGTGAGCGCATTCACATCAAGCGGGTCGAGGTCATGAAAGGTGAGTTCCGTACGCGTGGTGCCGCTGATGGTACGCGCCGCTCGGGTGTCCGGCTGGTGGAAGGTGAGCGAATAGCGAGCACCGGGCCGGGCATAGAGGTCGCCATGCGCATCACCGATCCGGATGCGCAGCCGTTGCGTGCCGATAACCGAAGCGGCCAGTTCGGCCCGTCCTTCATCGTTCACGAGCGCGGCACCGATCCGGACCGTGCGCATGGTGAACAGGTCATCGTATCGGTACAGCTGCGCCACTTCTCCGGCATGGCCGGGAGCGTGAACGCTCAAGGTGAGGTCCTGAGCGCTGATTCGAACGGCACAGAGGGCGAGGCACAGGACAGCGATCCGGCTCATGGCAGTTTCGGCATGATGCCCGAAGGAACAAACGCGGAAACATCGGCCCTATTGGCCAGCAATTCGCGCACGATGGTGCTGCTGATGTGCGCGTGTTCCGGTGCTGCAGGCAGGAACAGGGTCTCCACGCCGGCGAGCTGCCGATTCACCAAGGCGATGCTGCGCTCGTAGCCGTGATCGGTGCTGTTGCGCAGGCCGCGCACGATGAAGGCCGCGCCCACACGCTGGCAGAGATCGACCGTAAGTCCGCTGAAGGAAACCACTTCCACCAGCGCCTCCCCAGCGAAGGCTTGTCGCACCCACGCCAGCCGCTGCTTCTCGCTGAAGAGCGTCTGCTTCGAGGCGTTCACGCCGACTCCAACCACGACCTTGCTGAACAAGGGCAGCGCGCGCCGCACGATGCTCACGTGCCCGATGGTGATCGGGTCGAAGGTGCCGGGGAAGACAGCGATGGGGGCGGTCATGCGGAAGCTGGTTGTGCCGATTGATGGTTCCTGAAGAAGCTGAACTGCACCAGTCCGTAGCTGCGCTGCGATCGGAAGCCCGGCACATGCGCCAGGCTCACGCGCTCAGAATGCTCCACGATCAGCAGCCCATCGGGCCCGAGCAGGCCATGCTCGAGCACCAAGGTAGGCAGCCGTTCGATGCCTTCCAGTGCGAAAGGCGGATCAGCGAACACGATGTCGAAGGGACCGGATGCGGACCGCAGGTACGTGAACACATCGGCGCGCACCCGATGCCAGCGCGATTCGCCGAGCTCAGCGGCCAAGCGCCCCATGAAATCGTGCAACCGGCGATCGCTCTCCACGCTCACCAGATCATCGGCGCCTTGCGACAGGAACTCAAGCGACATATTGCCGGTGCCGGCGAAGAGGTCGAGCACGCGGATACCCGCCAGCGGAACCTGGTTGCGCAGCACATTGAAGAGGCCTTCCTTGGCGAAGTCCGTGGTGGGCCGTGCCTCGATGCCGGCAGGTGGGTGGATCCGGCGGTTTCGGTATTTGCCGCCTATGACGCGCATGCGAATTGCTCCAGCAGCGCGAACCATCGTTGCGGCATGCGGCCCGGTTCGTCCGCGTGCCCGTTCCAAGCACGCAGCGAAGCACCCGATTGGGGGAAGTAGCGCTGCAGCAGGTCAATCTCATGCGGCGTGAGGTGCGTGCCACCGAAAAGGAGCCGCAGCTCGCCAGGTCGAAGGGACGCGCCATCGGCTGACAGCAGCGCATAGTAAAGGGCATCCTGCGAGCTGCGGGCGGGGTAAGTGTTCGAGAGCAGCAGTCGGCCATGGTCGGCAATGGCGCAATCGAGCCTGTCCTGCCCCCGATGGACCAATAGCACCGGGCCATCGGCTGAGCGCGACATGGCGCCGCGCGCCAGGAGCGATTGCATGGGCAGGGGCCGCGCATTCGGAAAGCGGTCAAGGACCTTGCGCTCCAATTCATCGTCATGCAGGTACACGCATACCGCGCCAAGGGTATCCACGGTTTCCGTGCGCATGGCCCCGGTGGGCAGCCCGCCATGCACCAACCGCAGGTGCTGGGCCTCTGCACCCGGGGCCAGTGCCGCTTCGGGCACCATGGCGCTCCATTCGGGCAGCGTCACGAAAGTGGCCGAGGCCGGTTGTGCGGGCAGCGCATCGCTATCGAGCGCATCGTGCCCTTCGGACCAGTGCAGCGCCATCGGCTCTCCGGAGGCAATGTCATGCGCGCACCACGCGCATTGCGTTTCGTTGATCAGCGTGCTCAGATGCCACGCCCGTTCTTGGGCGGGCTCATAGCGCGGCGCGCTCCAGCCACCGCTCTTCATGGCCTCACTCGCGCCAGTTGCCGTTGTCGGTGGGCTTTTCCATGCTGCCGAACTGAAGCGTGTCGCCAGCGACCAAGGGGCTGGGGTCCTTGCACAGGACCACCGGGGCATTGCGGCCGCTCACGGCGAGCATTCCGGCCTTGAGGATGAACGGCTTCCGCGAGGTCGGCGAGTAGATGAAGCTGTCCGGGTTGAAGGGATGCACCCGGCCTTCCAAGGCCTTGGCGGTCCGGAACGTGCTGTCCAGCACGCTCACCTGGATCGTGTCGCGCACGATCAGCTTCAGTTCCAATGCCTTCAGTTCGGTGAGGGAATCAGGCACCTGACCGATGGCCTTGATCACCGGGAACGTACCGTTCTTCACGAAATCGCGCAGCACCTCCAGATTGCCGGTATAAGCACCGTTCGCGAGCTTGTACTTGCGCTGGGCCTCACGGATATCGCTGAGCGCTTGGATGATCTTGCTGTCATAGGCGCGCTTCGCCTCGCGAGCCTCGATCTCGCCCGCCACTGAGCGATAGTTGCGGAACGCGAGGAAGAGCGCAGCGGCGGCACAAACCAGCCCGACCGCCATGCCGGCCTTCCGGGAAAGTATGCCCAATTGCAGCAACAGCGCCATTGCCCCAGTGAGCAAGGCGAGGAAGGCGCCGAGCTTCACCCACACGTTCTGCTCATCCATCACAGCCAGCACGAACACGATGCCGCCAAGGATGATCAAAAGGGCCGGGAACACGTATCCGCCAATGCTCTTCATGGTTGTATGGGGTCTGCGAGGCGGCCAAAAGTAGGATAATTTCACCCCGTGCTCCGGCGCGTTGCTTGGCCGTGCAGCGCCGTTTCCCGTGAGCCCGTTCCATGCTAATTCCGAAGAGGCGTGACCCTCGCCGATCGCATGAGGCATGCCTTGGTGCATGCGCCCACGGCTGGTCAGGAGCGAGCGATTGAAGCGCTATCCAGGCTCGATGCTACTGGACGGCAACGCGTTGCGCTGATCCTGAAAGGGTATGCGGGCACCGGCAAGACCACCCTGCTCGGGGCCTTGGTCGAGGCCATGCGCCAGGAAGGAAGGCCAGTGGTGCTCCTCGCGCCGACAGGCCGCGCCGCAAAGGTGCTCGCAGCGCATGCGCGGCAAGAGGCGAGCACCATTCATCGGAGGATATACCGCGTGGGCGGCGATGATGAGGGTTACACCCTGGGCTTGGCGCCGAACAAGGATGGCGGCGCGCTCTTCATCGTGGACGAAGCGAGCATGATCGGCGGATCATCGGCGGAAGAGGGCTTCGGCGCGCGCGACTTGCTGGGAGATCTGCTCGAGCACGTGTACATGGCGCCTGGCTGCAAGCTGGTGCTGGTGGGCGATCCGGCCCAATTGCCACCGGTGGGCAGCGCTCTGAGCCCGGCGTTGAGCGCGAAGGAGCTGAGGTCGTACGGCTTGTTGGCAGGCTCGGTTGAGCTCACCGAAGTGGTGCGTCAAGCCAAGGCGTCGGGCATCCTCAGCAACGCCACCGCCCTGCGTTCGCTGCTCGCCGCTGCATCGCCGCCAACGGAACAGGCTGGCGCTCGGCCAATGGCACCGCTGCCGCGCTTCGTTCCGCAGAGCGATGTGATCCGGACCGATGGGCACGACCTCCAGGAAGCACTGGAGGATGCGTATGCCCGCGATGGCGACGATGAAGTGTGCGTGGTTTGCCGCAGCAACAAGCGCGCGTACCTGTACAACCAGCAAGTCCGTTTGCGGATCCATGGCTACGAAGAGGAGCTGAGCCCCGGCGATCGGCTCATGGTGGTGAAGAACAACTACCTCTGGGCCGGGCTGAATGGCAAACCGGAGCTCATCGCCAACGGGGAGCCGGTCACCTTGAAGCGAATGCACCGCAGTGAGGAGCGCTATGGATTGCGCTTCGCCGACCTCACGGTTTCCTGGTGGAGCGGCAACGAAGAGCGCGAGCTCGAGGTGAAGGTGTTCCTCGATACCCTGGCGGCTGAGACGCCGGCCCTTCCTCCGGCGCGGATGAAGCAGCTGGGCCAGTCCATCAGGGACGGGTTGGAGGGCATGCCCAGGCGCGAGTTGGTGAAACGGCTGCGCGAGGACCCCTTCCTGAATGCGCTGCAGGTGAAGTATGCCTATGCGGTCACCTGCCACAAGGCGCAGGGCGGTCAATGGCGAACGGTGTTCGTGGATCAAGGCTACCTGACCGAGGATATGGTGGATCAGGAGTACCTGCGCTGGCTCTACACTGCCGTTACGCGCGCCACGCGCAAGCTTCACCTGCTCAATTTCCATCCCCGCTTTTGGGGCGATCAGGACTGACCGGCGCGGTACCCGGCCAGCTTCACCGTGAAGGGTGATGATGCAGCCACACTCACCAGATGGGTATCGCCGATCATGAACGTCTTCACGTAGTAAGCGTTCGCGGAAAGGCTGGAGAACGCCGGATGCGTGATGCGCATGGGATTGGCGCCATCGAGCACGCGCATCTCCTTCAGGTCGTCCATGATGCCCACGCCGCTGGCCTTCAGCACCGCTTCTTTGCGTGTCCACAATTCAAGGAAGCGCCGCTTGCGTGCCTCGCCGGGAATGCCATTGAGCTCATCGACCTCCGCAGGGGTGAAATGATGGCCGGCTACCGCCTTATGATCCACGCGGCGGTGAAGGGTCTCCAGGTCGACGCCGATCTCCAGGCCCTGGGCGGTGCCCACGAGCACGGCATCCTTGGTATCGCTGAAGTTGAAGTGCATCGGCGCGCCTTCGATGTAGGGTTTCCCATGCGGGCCCCTGACGAAACGGATGCTTGCGGGGTCAGCGGGCAGTGCCCCGGCAAGCACATCGCGCAGCAAGCCATGGCCGAGCACGAATCGCTCGCGGTCCTCAGCGAATCGGAATCGTGCGGCGCGCGCACGCTCATCTTCATCGAGCACGCTCAGCAAGCGGGCGCCTTCGCCTTTGCACGCAGTCAAGGTGGCGAACAGGAGTTGCACTTCACCGCCGGCATCCAGCCGGGGCAAGTCGCCTGCCAGCGCCGTACGCTCTGTCGGTGAGCAATGCAGCTCAATCTCACGCGAGAACATGCCGCGAAGGAACGGCTTGCGTCAACAGCCCGCCTCGGCGATCGCTGCGTTGATGGCTGTAGCGAGCGCGTTGATGCCAGCAGGCCTCACCATGGTGAAATGGTCGCCCTCGACCATCCGAGCACTGAACGGACCGGCTGCGTGCGCTTGCCAGCCCATATCAGGCGGCCCCCAGCCGTCGGCTGCGTGGAGAACGGTCATG
Organism: Flavobacteriales bacterium; assembly: GCA_016716605.1. Taxonomy (NCBI): domain Bacteria; kingdom Pseudomonadati; phylum Bacteroidota; class Flavobacteriia; order Flavobacteriales; species Flavobacteriales bacterium. Next base: position 220,178 of record JADJWA010000001.1, on the reverse strand, counting down.
CGGCCGTTGTATGCGACCGGCTGATAGGCCAAAGTGGCCTTGTCATAGGTGTCGATGATGTGGTAGTGGTTGAATGCGCCTTGCAGAGGCAGGCCCCTCCTCAATCGGCGTTCCACCACGGGGGCGATGAGCGAGTGCTTGATCGCGCTGAAGACGCTTCGCCCTTGGCGCATGGCCTCTGCATGCAGGGATGGCGCATAAGAATCGACCAGGATCAGTAGCGGCGGCTGCATGCCGGCCTGGTCCAGCCGGATGGCCATCTCATACGCCAGCACGCCCCCGAAGGAGTAGCCGCAGAGGATCACCGGACCTCCGGGAACAGCCGCCCGCAGTTCGTGCAGGTACCGCTCGGCGATGGCCTCAACCGTTGTGAGCTGGATCCGTAGGCCATTGTCGCCCTGATGCTTCAGCGCAAGCACCGCGCGATCCGGCTCTACATGCTTGGGCATCTCGCGGCCTGCGAGGTCGCAAAGCACGCACACCAATGGGGTGAGGCGCCCCTCGCTGCGGAGCTTGATCAGGAATCGCTCAGGCATGGGTGAAGTGTCCTTGCGGGGTGGGTGAGCCAGGGTATGCCGAGGTGCTTGATCCGGTTGAGTGAAGTGCGATGATCGGCGACCAAGCGATCAATGGTGATGCTTCAAAGCACCGAGGCGCGTTGCGTGTTGGCCATGGTGCGCGCCAAGTCCTCCAAGGCGAGCGCGAGCGCCCTCACATTCGGCTCTTTGATGATGTTGTAGTGGCCTCCGAGCAGCACTTTGACCTCTAGGCCGCCTTGTGCCAGGGTCTCCCATCCCATCTCCTTCGGCCCCCACGAGTCCTGAGCCTTCAGCACTGTGAGTGCGCCTTTCCAGGGCTTCGGATCGTACGCAAGCACCGCGCTGTCGTAGGTGTCGATGATGTGGAAGTTCCGGAAGCGCGTGGGCACGGCGGCTCCATTGCGCAACGCACGACGAACGATCCAGCGGTAGATCGCATTCTTCAGCGGCGTGTAGAAGCGCTTGTCGGTGGCAATCGCTTCAGCGTGCAAGGCAGGGGAGTAGGTGTCGATCAAGGCGAGCATGGGCACCTCTTCGCCGGCTGCGGCGAGCTGCTGCGCCATCTCGTAGGCCACGATGCCCCCGAAGGAGAAACCTGTGAGCAGGTATGGCCCTTTTGGCTTCGCCTGCTTCATCTCGCGGATGAAGTGTGAAGCGATCGTCTCAACGGTGGTGTATTCGATGCGCTTGCCATCCTCGCCTTGGTGGAAGAAGGCGTAAAAGGGCCTCGTGTTGCCGATATGCTTGGGTATGAAGTGGCTCGCTTCGTCGCCATGCACGCAGAAGAGCGGAAGGCCTTCGCCGTCGGGCTGTATGAGCGAGAGGTTCTTCCACTCGTGCGCGTCGCCTTCACCCTTCAGCAGCTCTGCGAATTGCGCGATGGTCGGTGCTTCGAAGAGCGACTTCAACGGCAGCGTTTTGCTGAACTGCTGCTCCACTTGTCCGAGCAGCTGGATGCCGATGAGCGAGTGCCCGCCGAGGTCGAAGAAGTCATCATGGATGCCGATGTCCGATGCATTGAGGACCCTGCCCCAGAGGGCGGCGAGCGCGCGCTCGATGGTGTTGCGCGGTGCCACATGCTCGGCCTTCAGCGCGCTGGTTTGCGCGGAAGGCGCGGGGAGAGCGCGCCGGTCGATCTTGCCGTTCGCGGTGAGCGGCAGTTCATTCAGCACCATGAAGCCCGTGGGCACCATGTAGCTGGGCAGCTTCGCACGCAAGTGCTCGCGCACGATGTTGAGCAGATCGTCCTGATTGCCGTGGTGTGCTTCTGATGGGATCACGTAGCAGGCGAGCTGCTTCTCCCCAGGCCCAACCTGACGTGCGACGACCACCTTGTCCTTCACGCCGGGCAGGTCGTTCAGCGCGTTCTCGATCTCGCCCAGCTCGATGCGGAAGCCTCGGATCTTCACCTGCCCATCGGCACGGCCGATGAAGGCGATGCTGCCATCGGCCTGCCACTTCACGATGTCTCCTGTGCGGTAGAGCTTGGCGCCGCTCTTCCCGCTGAAGGGGTCGTCGATGAACTTCTCGGCTGTGAGGTCGTCGCGCTTCCAATAACCCAAGGCCACGCCGTCGCCGCCGGTGTAGAGCTCGCCTTTGCGGCCCACGGGTACCGGGTTGCGCTGTTCATCGAGCACATGGACGGTTGTGTTGTTGAGAGGGAAGCCGATGGGGACGCTGTCAGTGATGCTCGCTTTGCTGTTGATGGGGAAGCAGCAGGTGAACGTGGTGTTCTCCGTGGGACCGTAGCCGTTGATGAGCACATTGGGGCCGAGGGCCAGAAATGCCTTCTTCACGTGCGGCGCGCTCAGCACATCGCCGCCGGTGAGGATGTGCTTCAGGCCTCGCAGGCGGTCGAGTTGCTCATCCACCAGCATGTTGAAGAGGCCAACGGTGAACCATACGCTGGTGACCTTGTGCTTCTGGATGGTGTCGCAGACCTCCGGCAGCGTGGGCTTCTGCTGCGCCTGCAGCACGAGCCTGCCGCCATTCAGCAGGGCGCCCCAGATCTCCAGGGTGCTCGCATCGAAGCTGATGTTCGAGAGCTGCAGCCAGCAGAGGTCCGGTCCGAAGGCCACGAAGTTCTGTTCGCGAACGAGACGCACGATAGCGCGATGCGGCACCACCACGCCCTTCGGCATTCCCGTGCTGCCGCTGGTGTACATGATGTACGCGGGCGCATCGGGCGAGACCTTCGGAACCGTTGCGTCGCCGCCGGCATTCACCTCATCGAGGAGAATGTTCTTAGCGCCATGCTTCGGCAAGGCGTTGGCCAGATGGCGTTGCGTCAGCATCACCTTCACATCGGTGTCGCTGAACATCAAGGCGAGGCGATCGGCTGGGTAAGCGGGGTCGAATGGCACGAAGCAGCCGCCGGTGCGGAGCGTGGCGAGCATGGCCACCACCATGTCGAAGCTGCGGTCCATGCACAGGCCGACGGGCTCGCCGGTCTTCACGCCCATGCCGATGAGCGCGGCGCTCACTGCATGCACGCGCTGCTGCAGCTCGCGGTAGCTCATCTTTTGGTCGAGCAATTCCACTGCGGTGCGGTCCGCGTGCTTCGCGGCCACCTCATCGAAGAGGCTGCCGATATCCACCTTCGGGTAAGAGGTGGCGCGGCCGTGCCACTCGGGCTTCGGCGACTGCTGCTCACCAGCAAGGGCCGCATCACTGACCAGGTCGGCGATGGTGGCATTGGGTGAATCGCTTACGCGTTTGATCAATGCGATGAGCTGGTCCATCCACCCGCGCACCGTGGCCTCATCGAAGAGGTCGGTGTTATAGCTCCACTCGAGCGTGAGGTGCCTCTCGTTGCCGGTGGCATTGAGGAAGAGCTCGAAGTTCTCGAAGGCGCGCGGGTTGCTGATGAAGCGGTGCTGAAGCCCATCGAAGCCAACGCCATCGTCCATGTTCATGTCGATGTTGAACACGACCGGACAGAGCGGGATGCGGCCGGGTTCGCGCGGTACGTTCAGCTTGCGCAGCAATGTGCCGAAGGTGTACTTCTGATTGTCGAATGCGTCGAGCACACCGGTGCGACGGGCCTTCAGGTGCTCGATGAAGGGCTGCTCCTCGTCGATACGGCTGCGCAGCGCGAGCAGGTTCACGCAATGGCCCACCAGGTGCTTCATGCCCAGGTCGCTCTGGCCAGCGGCTGGCAAGCCCACCACGATGTCGCTGTCGCCGGTGAGCTTGTGCAGCAGCACCTCGAAGGTGGTCAACAGCGTGGTGACGAAGCTGGCGCCGCTGCGCGTGGCCACTTCTTTATGGCCGCGCACCAGGTCCTGCGGGAGCAGGAGGTCGAGGCGATTGCCCTTGTAGGTCTTCTGCTTCGGGCGCGGACGGTCGGTGGGAAGGTCGAGGCGCGGGATGGGCCCTTTGTAGAGATCGAGCCAATAGCGCTCCACGGCAGCGTGCTCGGGACTCTTCGCGAAGTCGATGGTGGCGATACTATACTCACTGAAGGGGTTCGCCTCAGGGAGTTTTGGTGCGCTGCCATTCTTCGCGGCATTGTACAACGCGCTGATCTCGGCCATCATGATGCCGAGGCTCCATCCGTCGCACACCACGTGGTGGCCGCACAGCCGAAGAAGATGCGCGTCGCTCGCGACCTTGATTAACTGCGCGCGGAAGAGCGGGCCGTTGCGCAGGTCGAAGGGCGTGGTCATTTCCTTCTGCGCGATGGCATCAAGCTGCTTGCCGCGCTCTCTTTCGTTCTGCGATGTCAGGTCCGTGAATGGCAGCTCGAACCGCACTTCATCGGTCACGAGCATGCGTGTGCCGCTGGCATTGAGCGTTGCGCGCAGTGATTCGTGGCGCTTCACCAATTCGTGCATCGCGCGCTCCAGGGCGGGTCGGTCGAGCGTTCCCTTCAGTTCCAGCGTGACGCTCTCATTGTAGGCACAGCTGGCGTCCACGCCCATCTCGGAGGCGGTGAGCACTTCGCGCTGCGCCTCGGTGGTGGGGATGGTGCGTTCGATCGCCGGCCCAGTGAAGGGGTCGAAATCAATAGCGACGAATCGGGGTTCTTGGATGAACTTCTCCATAATGCTCGCTCAGTTCTCTTCCGTTTCCACCATCAAGTACTTCCCTTGCCGCTTCGGATCCGGAAGGAACCACGCCGGCTCGCCCTTCGGCGTACGGCCCAGGCGTGCGCCTGCCACAGGTGGTTCCATCGCGCTGATCACGCGCTCACTCAAGTGGCGCACATGCCCGCCCAGCACGCTATTCACCGTGGGGATGGGATACGTGCGCTCCGGCATGAAGCCGCTTTCGAGCAGCTCCCTGCAGGTCTTCTCCACCGCGTTGATGATGAACTCGATGTCGGCCGCGGTGTGCGCCGTGGTGATGAAGTGCGGGAAATCCAGCACGTGCACCCCATGGTAGCGCATCAGCATGAAGAAGAGCTCGGTGTAGTTGACGCTCTCGTCGTACTTGGTCTTGAAGGCGCTGCCGAAATTCACCCAGCGGTAGGGGAGCTGGTACTGATCGAACAGGCCGTTCACACGCGCCACCATGTCCTCGGTCATGGTGTTCAGACGCTCCTGTAACGCGGGCCCTTCATTCTTCATGTACAACAGCGAGGCCTTCATCGCGGCCATGGTCAGCGGATGGCGAACGAAGGTGCCAGCGAAGTAGGTCACGCCTGCGGGAGGCACGCTATCATCGCCGTACTGCCAATGGCCGCCGTCGAGGGCGTCCATCCATTCGCTCTTGCCGATCATGGCGCCCACGGGCATGCCACCGCCGATCACTTTGCCGTAAGTGCCGATGTCGGCCTGGATGCCGAACAGCCCTTGCGTTCCGTTCTGGTGCGTGCGGAAACCGGTGATCACCTCGTCGAAGATCAGCGCGGTGCCGTTCTCCTGCGTGATGCGGCGCACCTCGCGGAGGAAGTCCACCGGACGGAATTCCATGCGGCGGCTCTGCACCGGTTCCACGAGCACGGCCGCTGCTTCGTGGCAACGCTGCTTGATGATCTCCAGGCTCTCGGGCGTGCCGTAGTCGAGCACGAGCATATTCTCGACGGCTTGCGGCATGATGCCAGGCGCGCCAGGGTAGCTCTTCTTGCTCTTGCTGCCGCGGATGATGACCTCGTCGTTGATGCCGTGGTAGCTGCCGCTGAAGGAGATGATCAGGCTGCGGCCTGTCACCGTGCGGGCCATGCGCATGGCGCCGAGCACCGCTTCGGAGCCGGTGTTGCATACCGCCGCGCGATCGGCACCGGTCAGTTCGCACAAGAGCTTTGATACTTCCGCCGCGAGCGGATGCATGGGGCCGATCTCGATGCCCTGCTCCAGCTGCTCGTGGCAGGCCTTCTTGATGAAGTCGGGCATGTAGCCGAACATCGATGAACCGAACCCGCTGAGGATGTCCACGTACTCGTTGCCGTCGATGTCCCAGAGGTGGCAACCGCTGCTCTTGTCCACCACCACCTGGTAGATGAGCTCCTTGGTCTGCGGCTTGAAACCGGTGACTACGCGCGGGTCGGCCATCGGCCTGCGGTTCTCTTGGGTGAAGGCCTTGCTCTTCGAGGTCTTCGCCACGTAGCGCTTCACGAAGGCATCGAACCACGCGCGTTGCTGTGGCGTCATGTCGTCCACCTTCTCCTTGATGATGCGCGCTTGTGCACCGAAGACCTTTTTCAGCTCTGGCGCATCTTCCAAGGCATTCACAGCAGGAGCGGCCGACGAGGCTGTGGCGTTGCTTGTTGCTCCTGCACCTGCTCCAGCATTCGACCAATGCGGCAGGATATGGTCCGCCAGCTTGTCCAGGTTCGGGACTTCCTCGTTCAATTGACGGAACGAGATCTTCACGCCGAACTTCTTGCTCAACGATGTCGCCACCTGCGTCAGGAAGAGCGAATCGAGGCCCATTTCCAGGAAGGTCTCCTCATTGCTGGCCTCCGTCAGTTCCAGGCCGGAGCTCTCTTCCAGCAAGTGCTTGATCTGTGCGATCAGCGATTCCTTGGGGGAAAGGTTCGCGTCGCCACTGTTCGGAACAGGAGCCTCGATCGTTGTGCTGGCAATGGTACGGCCACCATCGGCCACCATGGCCACGGGATCCACCCAGTGACGGATGCGCTCGAAGGCGTAGGTCGGCATCGAGATGCGGCACCGGTCCTCGCGCTCGTAGAACTTGCTCCAGTCGATGAGCACGCCGCTCTGCCAGAGGCCACCCACGGCCTTCAGCAGTTGCGTGAGTTCGTTGCCGTTGCCGGCGGAATCGCCCAGGGAGGGTACGGCTGCTTGCTTCTTATTGTCGGTGCTCTGCTGGCGCGCAAGCGTGGTGGCCGTCGTGCGCGGGCCGACCTCGAGCATCACACGGTCCGCATCACTCCACGCGAACTTCACGGCCTGTGCGAAACGCACCGTGGCACGCAGGTGACCGCTCCAATACTTCGATGAAGTGGCCTCGTCGTCCTTCAGCCATTCGGCGGTGACGGTGCTGACGATCGGGATGCGCGGCGCGCTCAGCTTCACGCTTTCCACCACCTTCTTGTAAGGCTCCATGATGGCATCCATCATGGGGCTGTGGAAGGCGTGGCTGGTCACGAGCAGTTTGCAGGTGATGCCATCATGTTCCAGTTCGGCCTGCAGTTTCGTGATCGCTTCACGCGGACCGCTGGCCACGCACAATTGCGGACCGTTGTTCGCGGCGATGCTGCATCCTTCCGGTAGGCGCTTCACCACATCCTCTTCCGCCGTGCGGATGCTGAGCATGCTGCCACCAGGCAGTTCCTGCATCATGCGGCCGCGGTTGGCCACCAGCTTCACGGCATCCTCCAGCGAGAACACGCCGGCCAGGCAGGCCGCTGCGAACTCACCGATGCTGTGGCCCATCATCGCATCCGGCGTGATGCCCCAGTGCATCCACAGCTTCGCGAGGCTGTAGTGCATGGTGAAGAGCGAGGCCTGTGTGTAGATGGTCTGCTTCAGTTGTTCGGCAGCCTTCTCCTCTTCACCGGCCTTCGGGAAGATGATGGCCTTGAGGCCTGCCCCGGGCTCCGACCCGGGGTCCGTGCCGAACTCCTTCGTGAAGAGATCGCAGCACTGGTCGAAGTGCTGCTTGAAGACGGGCTCGCTCTCGCAGAGGTCGCGGCCCATGTTCACGTACTGCGAACCCTGGCCGGGGAACATGAACACCACGCCGGGCGCGGCCTCGTGCAGCTCGCGCGTACCGATCAGGTTGGTGTCCTTGTTGGCGATGGCATGGATCACTTCTCCATGGCTGCCACCGACAACGAGGCGACGGTGCTTGAAATGTCGGCGGCCCACTTGGAGCGTGTAAGCTGCGTCAGCCAGAAAAGCTTTGGGATGCGTTTCTAGCCATGTTCGGAGGTTGTCCGTCATGGCATCCAGACTGGTCTTGCTCTTCGCGCTGAGCAGGAACAGCTGCCTGCTGCGCGAAGCGCTGGAGGCCACGGCCACCGGCGGCTCAGCGAGGATCACATGCGCGTTGGTTCCGCCCACGCCGAAGCTGCTGACGCCAGCGATGCGCGGCTTGCCCGGCACGCGCGGCCATGCTTCACTTTCCGTCAATACCCTGAACGGTGAATTCTTGAAATCGATCGCGGGGTTCGGTGTCTCGAAGCCCACGTTCGCCGGGATCACCTCCTGCTGAAGGGCGAGCGCGGTCTTGATCACACCGGCAGCACCGGCGGCCGGTGTCAGGTGACCGATGTTGCTCTTGATCGAACCGATCACGCAGTGGTGACCGTTGGTCTTGCCACCGAACGCGAGCGTCAACGCCTCGACCTCGATCGGATCACCGAGCGGGGTGGCCGTGCCATGCGTTTCCACGTAGGTGATCTCGCCGGGTGTCACACCGGCATCGGCCTGCGCCATCGCGATCACTTCGGCCTGTCCGCGCACACTGGGTGCGGTGAAGCTGGCCTTGTCGCTGCCGTCGTTGTTCAATGCAGCGCCCTTGATCACCGCATAGATGTGGTCCTTGTCGCGCACCGCGTCATCGAGGCGTTTCAGCACGATGATGCCGCAACCGTCGCTGAACGAGGTGCCCTTGCCGTTCGCATCGAAGGTACGCGTACTGCCGTCCGGGCTGTACATGCCGCCCTCGTTGTACACGATGCCGCTGTTGATCGGTGCGGTTATGGCGATGCCACCGGCCAGCGCCATGTCGCACTCGCCATCGCGCAGCGCCTTGAAGGCCTGGGCGATCGCGACGAGCGAGGTGCTGCACGCGGTGTGGATGCTGAGCGCCGGACCGCGCAGGTCGAACTCGAACGCGAGGCGCGTGGCGATGTAGTCCTTCTCGTTGGCCGTCATTACCGCGAAGTCGCCGACCTGCTCGATGAGCTCGGGGTGGCCGATGACGTTGCGGGTGAAGTAGGTGTTGTTGCCCATGCCGGCGTACACGCCGATGAGCCCCGCGAACTGCGCGGGATCGTAGGCGGCATCCTCCAGCGCGGCCCAGGCGGTCTCCAGGAACACGCGTTGCTGCGGGTCCATCAGCGCGGCCACCTTCGGGTTCACACCGAAGAAAGCGTGGTCGAACTTGTCGGCATCGGCGATTACGCCGCGCGCCTTCACATAGTCCGGGTCGTTGCGCAGCTCGGCGGGGATGCTCGGGTCGAGCTCGTCCACCGTCCAGGTGCTGATGCTGTTCTTCTTCGCGAGCAGATTTGCCCACAATTCCTCTACGTTGGCTGCGCCAGGGAATTTGCCGGACATGCCGATAATGGCCACGTCCCGCTTTTCGGGCGAGACATGTCTCGCCCCTACGCGGGCTTTGGCCATCTCGGCGGGTGAAGCAGCGCTTGCATCACCCTCAAGGAAGGCAGCACATGCGCGGACCGTCGGGTGCTGGTAGAGCTTCACGATCGGCAGTTTCAGGCCGTGGCCTTCGAGCTGCGCCACACATTGGATGCTCAGCAGCGAGTTGCCGCCGAGGTCGAAGAAGTTGTCGTCGATGCCCACGCGGTCGATGCCGAGCAGGTCGGCCCATACGTTCGCCAGCGTCTTCTGCACAGCGCTCGTCGGGGCGGCGAAGGCCACGTCGAGGTCGGGGCGCTTCACATCCGGTGCGGGCAGCGCCTTGCGGTCGATCTTGCCGCTGGGGGTGCGGGGCAGTTCCTTCACGGCCACGAAGGCGGAAGGCTGCATGTAGTCGGGCAGGAGGGAGGCGAGGTGCTTGCGCAGCTCGTTCGTGCTCAGTTCGCTCTTCGCGACATAGTAGCCGATCAGGCGCTTGAGCCCCGGACGGTCCTCGCGGACGGTGGCCACGGCCTGTTCCACGGCGGCGTGCTTCTCCATGGCCAATTCCACTTCGCCGAGCTCGATCCGGTAGCCGCGGACCTTCACCTGGCCGTCGATGCGGCCCTTGTAGTCGATCTCGCCGTTGGGCAGTTCCGCAGCGCGGTCGCCGGTTTTGTAGAGGCGGCCACCAGGATTGAACGGATCCGCTAGGAACCGCTCGGCCGTGAGGTCATCGCGACCGATGTAGCCCTTGGCCACACACGCGCCGCCGAGATAGAGTTCACCTTCTTCGCCCTTCTTCACCGGCTTCATCTGCTCATCGAGCACGTACAGCTTCACGTGGTCGATGGCCTTTCCGATGTTGGGCAGTACGGGCCAGGTGGAAGGATCGCCTTTCAATTCCAGCTCGCTCACCACGTGGCCTTCGGTTGGGCCATACTGGTTGCAGAAGCGGCAGCTGGGCAGCTGCTTGAACAGGCTGGCGATGGCCGGGGTGATCTTCAGTTGCTCCCCGCTGGTGAAGACCTCCTTCAGCGAGGAAGGCACTTCGCCAGTGCGCTCTACGGCCTCGGCCAGGTACTGCAGTGCTACGAAGGGCACGATGATGCGGTTGATCTTCTGCGCGATGACCTTGCGCAGGAGCTGGGTGCTGTTCAGGCGGTCCTCGTCGGTGATCAACACCAAGGTGCCGCCTTGTGCGAACGTGGTGAAGATCTCCTGGAAGCTCACATCGAAGCTGATGGGCGCGAATTGCAACGTGCGATCACCTTCTTTGCAAACGCTGGCGCGCAGTTGCCATTGGATCAGGTTGGTGAGCGGTGCATGGTGCATGGCCACGCCCTTGGGCCGGCCGGTGCTTCCGCTGGTGAAGAGCACGTAGAGCAGGTCCTCGGGCTTGGCCGGGCAGGGGCCCCCGAGCACAGGACCATTCTCCAGGTCGATGTCCTCGATCAAGAGCAACTTGGTACTCGTGCCTTTGAAGAGATGCTGGTGCACTTTGCTGGTGATCACCACCGGCGGCTTGGCGTCCTCCAGCATGCCCGCGATGCGCTCAGCAGGGTAAGTAGGGTCGATGGGCACGTAGGCGGCGCCGGCCTGCACAATGCCAAGGACGGAGACGATGAGCTCGGGGGAGCGGTCGAGGCAGAGGCCGATGGTGCTGTGTGTGCCTCCACCGGCAGCGACCATTGCCGCTATCCGGCTGCTGCTCGACATCAGCCTTGCGTAGGTGATCCGCTGATCTCCGTGCTCCAGGGCGATGGCCTCGTCGCGATCGAGATCAAAGAGGCTGAAGAGATTGTGATGTTGGCTGGCCATTAGCAGTGTTGCTGGGAATGCGTCGGCGCGCCTGCTTCCGGTTCACGGAGGAGCCTGCGCGCCGCTTCTGAGTCTTCATGTGGGCAAGGGCCTTGGAACGCAATGCTCCGCAGGGGGGTTGCCTTGGGTCCAAGGTGCTGGCGAAGGTACCCGCCGATCGAGGGCGGCTGGATAGCGCGCCGCATGCCATTCCTCAACCGCAAAGCGTTCATCGATCGGATGCGCAAGTGACCGTTCTTCAATCAGTGCGCATCGAATTGGGTGGCCATACAGTTGCCCAGGGGTCTATTTTGCGGCCCTTTTTCGCGGGATGCGCCGAATCCTCCTGATCACGACCCTCATGCTGCTCTCTTGGAGCGGCCTCGCGCAGACCGTGAGCCACGACCGGTCGGTGCGTGCTTGGGCCACGGTACAGGCTTCGCCGGCGCGGATCACGCTCGATTGGCTGGGACATTCCAATGTCACGGGATACACGGTTTTTCGCAAGCTGAAGGGCGGCACCAGCTGGGGTTCGGCCATTGCAACGCTTGGCGGCTCGGCCTTGCAGTACATCGACAACAACGTGGCGGTGAACACCAGCTACGAGTACAAGATCACGCGCACCACGGCGAATCTCGGCAACGGCTACGGTTACGTGAACGCAGGCATCGAGTTGGCCATGGTGGAGGCGCGGGGCAGGCTGGTGCTGCTGGTTGACAACACCTTCACCACTTCATTGGCGGCACCGATTGCGCAGTTGGTCCTGGATCTTGAGGGCGATGGCTGGACCGTGATCCGCCACGATGTAAGCCGGACCGCACCGGTGACCTCGATCAAGGCGTTGGTCACGACGGCTTACAATTCCGATCCCGCCAACACGAAAGCGGTTTTCTGCCTCGGACATGTTCCCATTCCCATGAGCGGCAATCTCGCGCCCGATGGCCATGGAGAGCATTACGGGGCCTGGGTGGCCGATGTGTATTACGGCGAGATGAACGGAAGCTGGACGGACAACACGGTGAACAGCACCACAGCCGGATGGCCGCGAAACCACAATGTCCCCGGTGACGGGAAGTTCGACCAGAGCATCATTCCAACTGCGGTGGAGCTCGCTGTGGGCCGCGTCGATTTCTACGACCTGCCGGCCTTCGCCCAGAACGAGACCCAGCTCACGGCCAACTACCTGAACAAGCTTCATCAGTGGAAAGTGAAGCAGATCACTGCGCTGGAGCGCGCCGTGGTCGATGATCACTTCACGGGCTATGGAGATGCCTTCGCGCAAAATGGCTGGCGCGGCTTCGCCCCGCTCGTTCACCCGAACAATGTGACCGCCGGCGACTACATCCCTGCGCTTACAGGTGGCAGCTACCTCTGGAGCTACGGCTGCGGGCCGGGATGGTGGACGCACAGCACCGGCGTGGGCACAACGGCGCAGTTCGCCAGCTCCAGCGCGCAGGGCGTCTTCAGCATCCTCTTCGGGAGCTACTTCGGCGATTGGGACTACACCAATGACTTCATGCGCGCATCGCTCGGCTCGGGCACGATCCTGACGAGCTTCTGGGCCGGTTATCCCAACTGGTACTTCCACCACATGGGCATGGGCGAGACCATCGGCTACGCCGCAGTGACCACGCAGAACAACGGCAACGGGCATTACGAGCCAGGCAATCCGCAAGCTGGCCGCGTGCATATCTCCTTGCTCGGTGACCCAAGCCTGCGCATGCACGTTGTGGCTCCCCCGGGCAACGTGACGGCCAGTTCCTCGAATGGCACCAGTACCACGGTCTCCTGGACGGCATCGCCCGAGAGCGGGCTCGCTGGCTACCATCTGTACCGCTTCAACAACGGTGCCCAGCAATGGGAGCGGCGCACGTCATCGGCTGTGGCTGGCACCAGTTTCGTTGATAACACCGCAGGCCTGGGCGGCACCGTGCGCTACATGGTGCGAGCGCTCAAGCTGCAGGTATCGCCCAGCGGCAGCTATTGGAACCTCAGCCTTGGCGCCTTCGGGCAGGTTCAACTTGATCAGCAGGTGACCGATTGCAATGGTGTGCTGGGCGGAAGCGCGCTCCCGGGAACCCAGTGCAACGACAACAACCCTTGTACGCTCAACGACACATGGAGCGCAAGCTGCCTGTGCGCGGGTGTTCCGAGCGGCGATTCCGATGGCGATGGAACTTGCAACGCGCTCGATGGATGTCCGAACGATCCGGGCAAGACCGCGCCAGGGCAATGCGGCTGCGGGAATCCGGAACCCGGCACGGCTTGCAACGACAATGACCCTTCGACGATCGGTGATGTGATCGGCTCCAATTGCCAATGCGCGGGCCAGTTGGTCGATTGCCTGGGCGTTCTTGGTGGCAGCTCATTGCCCGGCACGCCTTGCAACGACTCGAACCCCGCTACGGGAGATGATGCGTGGGACCTACAATGCCAGTGCATTGGACTCTTGATCGATTGCCAGGGCATGCCCGGAGGAAGCGCGTTGCCCGGCTCTCCGTGCGATGATGGTGATCCGCAAACCGTGGGCGATTCCTGGAGCGGTTCATGCCAGTGCATTGGAACATCGGTCGATTGCCTGGGGGTGCCCAATGGATCCGCCCTGCCCGGAACGCCTTGTGATGACAGCGATCCGTCCACAGGCAACGACCAATGGAGCGCGAGTTGCGCATGCGCAGGCTTGCCGATCGATTGCAACGGCGTGCCCGGTGGCGGCGCGGTGCTCGACCTGTGCGGCGTGTGCGGAGGCAATGATGATTGCATCGATGTTACCGCTTGCTTCAGCCTCATGGGGTCGCCGAACCCCGATGGCGAAGAGGCCGGTAACGGGAACATCTACTCCAACACCGGCGCGCTCGACCTGGTGTTCGACAGCGAGGCGAATCCTTGGCGAGGCAATCAGTTCATCGCGATCCGCTGGCGCGATGTCGCCATCCCGGCAGGAAGCACCATCGTCGATGCGCGGATCCAATTCACGGCTCGGGGCACCACCCAAGTGAACCCTTGCTCGCTGGAGGTCTCGCTGCAAGAGAGCCCGGATGCCGAAGCCCTTGGCTTCGTGCCGTTCAGCTATTCCGCGCGCCCTCGCACCGGTGCCATTCCTTGGATCCCGGCGCCGTGGCCAACGGCCAATGCGAGCGGCGCCGCACAGCGCACGTCGAACCTGGCCGCGCAGCTCCAGCAGGTGATCGACCTCCCCGGTTGGCAATCGGGCAACGCGGTGGCGGCCTTCGTGCAAGGCATGGGCCGGCGGACCGCGTGGAGCTTCGATCAGGATCCGGCGCGTTCGGCGCGCCTCTGCGTTTCTTACGCGTTACCGTCAGCCGATTGCGAAGGCGTGGAAGGTGGACTTGCCCTGCCCGGCACCCCCTGCGACGACAACAACAGCAGCACTGGCGCTGACACATGGCAAGCGGACTGCACCTGCGCGGGCCTTCCGATCGATTGCGCTGGCGTGGCTGGTGGCAACGCCGTGGTCGGTTCGCCCTGTGATGATGGCGATGACGGTACGGGCAACGATAGCTGGCAATCGGATTGCACTTGCGTGGGCCTGCCCATCGATTGCAATGGCGTGCCCGGTGGCGGCGCTGTGATCGGAACGCCCTGCGACGATGCCATCGCATCAACCGTGAACGATGCGTGGAGCCCTGATTGCTCATGCATAGGCATCCTCGTCGATTGCATGGGTGTCATCGGCGGATCCGCGCTTCCCGGCACACTGTGCGACGACGGCAATAGCGGCACCGGAGATGATACCTGGCAAGCGGACTGCACCTGCGCTGGTCTTCCGATTGATTGCGCAGGCGTGCCCGGAGGCGGCGCTGTGATCGGTTCGCTTTGCGATGATGGCAATGCCGATACAGGCGACGATAGCTGGCAATCGGATTGCACCTGCGCGGGCTTGCCCATCGATTGCGAAGGCATGCCCGGTGGCGGTGCCGTGATCGGATCGCCCTGCGACGATGGCCTCGCGCTAACGATCAACGATGCGTATGGGCCAGACTGCCTCTGCGCCGGAGAGCCAGTGGGGATTGATTGTGAAGGGACCATTGACGGCAGCGCCCTGCCCGGGACGCCATGCAACGACGGAGATACAGCAACGGGCAACGACACCTGGACCGCGCAATGCCAATGCTTGGGCGCACTGATTGATTGCACAGGTGCGCCGGGCGGCATCGCCCTGCCTGGCACGCCCTGCGACGATGGGGATCCGGACACGGGGAACGATGCTTGGGACGCGGTTTGCCAATGCATGGGCGCGCCGCTCGATTGCCTCGGCGATCCCGGCGGAGTTGCGCTGCCCGGTTCGCCGTGCGACGATGGTGATGCCAGCACCGGCAATGATGCATGGCAGGCGGACTGCAGCTGCGAAGGTGAACTCATCGACTGCACCGGGGAGGCAGGTGGCCCGGCGCTGCCTGGATCTCCCTGCGACGATGGTGATCCGCAGACAGGCAACGATACGTGGGGCGCGGATTGCCAGTGCATGGGCGCGACGTTCGATTGCTTGGGCGCCCCCGGGGGAAGCGCGGTTCCTGGATCGCCATGTGATGACGGTGATCCGGACACCGGCAACGATGCGTGGCAGACGGACTGCATGTGCGCGGGCCAAGCCTTGGATTGCCTCGGTGTGCCCGGCGGGAGCGCCATCCCTGAAACGCCCTGCGACGATGGTGATCCGCTCACGGGCAACGACCTCTGGCTCTTCGACTGCACCTGTGAAGGCCAGCTGATTGATTGCGAGGGCTTCGCAGGCGGCCCTGCGCTGCCCGGAACCCCTTGCAACGATGGTGATGCGGGCACCGTCAATGATGCCTGGCAGCCGGACTGCACATGCGCAGGTGTGGCAATCGATTGTGAAGGCGTTATCGGTGGAGCCGCTTTGCCTGGCACACCCTGCAACGATGGTAACATATTCACTGGCAATGATGCGTGGCAGTCAGATTGCACCTGCGCCGGACTCTACTATGATTGCGAGCAAGTGCCCGGCGGCCCAGCACTGCCCGGTACGCCTTGCGATGATGGCGACCCCGTTTCCGTGCAGGACACCTGGAGCAATGGCTGCGACTGCGTGGGGCTCTATCCTGATTGCCTCGGGATCATCGCAGGCCCTAACCTGCCCGGTTCGCCCTGCGATGATGGAAATACCGCCACGGCCAATGATGCATTCACGGCCGATTGCGAATGCGTAGGAATGCTGGTCGATTGCGCAGGGGTGCCCGGCGGAGATGCCTTGCCCGGAGCGCCGTGCGACGACAATAATCCTGCTACCGGAAACGATGCCTACACCAGTACCTGCCTTTGCGTGGGCGAGGCCTACGATTGCGAGGGCATCGCAGGAGGCCTGGCCCTCCCCGGGACCCCGTGCGACGATGGTGATCCATTGACGGTGAGCGACGCCTGGACCTTGACATGCGCGTGCATCGGCTTGCAGGTCGATTGCGCCGGCGTGATCAACGGCACCGCGTTCATCGACCTATGCGGCGTGTGCGCGGGCGGCACCACCGGGATTGAACCGAATCCCGATGACGACAGCGACGGCGCGCCTGATTGCCTCGACAATTGTCCAGGGCTCGCCAATCCCATTCAGGAGGATTTCGATGGGGATGCCGTGGGCGATGCCTGTGACAATTGCCCTTGGGTGCCGAACCCGGATCAGCAGGATTCGAATGCGAACGGCCTCGGCGATGCGTGCGACGACATCGGCATCAATGAGACGATCGCTGCGCCCTGGCTGGCTGTGCATCCCAATCCGAGCCGCGGCCTGATCCGGATCGCGCCGGTCATCGGAGCGACGCGCTTGATGACGATCGATGCGATCGGGGCCACCGTGATGCAGCTGCCGTTCGCGACCTTGGTCGATCTGGCGCCGCTCGCGCAAGGCACCTACATGCTCCTCGTGCTCGATTCGGACGGTGCGGTGATCGGGCGCGCGCGGATCATCCGCCATTGATCCAGCGGCTGGATCCCGTCCTCATTCTGATCAAGCCTCTTCGCACGGCTTCGCCCGGTTGTCGCTTCCGGGATCTCCTGCCTGTAACCGCACGTCATCCGATCCTGTAAAAGGCCGCGGTTCGTCTCATGCCCCCGGATCCCTTGCGCTGCCTCGCTTGTGATCCAGCTCAGTCAAGGGAGCGTGATGCGGCCCACCCAACATCAGCGTGCCATGATCCGTGCATCATTCTCAATCATCCTTGTCGTGGTCGCCGGCTCCATGCTGGCGCAAACCAGCTCGCAGCGGGCCGCCGTGCAAGTGAGCGCAACGGTGCAATCGGCACCACCGCGCATCACGTTATCGTGGCCAACGATCCCGAGCACCGCGAGCATCACCATTTACCGTAAGCTGAAGTCCGCGACGAATTGGGGCAGCGCCATCGCCACGCCTGCGGCATCGGACCTGAGCTGGCAGGATAACTCCGTTGCACTGGGCACGGCCTACGAGTACCGGATCGTGCGCGTGAACAATGGCGTGACCGGGAATGGGTACATCTGCGCCGGCATCGAGGTGCCGCCGGTGCACCATCGCGGCAAGGTGGTGCTCCTCGTCGATAACACGATCGCCTCTGCCCTGAGCACGGAACTGGGCCAGCTGGAACAGGACCTGCGGGCCGATGGCTGGGGCGTGCTGCGCAATGATGTGTCGCCTACGGCAACGGTGAGCAGCGTGCGCAGCATCGTGGCCGGCCATTACAACGCAGATCCCTCGAATGTGAAGGCCGTGTACATCGTGGGCCATGTGCCCGTGCCCTACTCAGGCAACCAGGCTCCCGATGGCCACAACGAGCACAGTGGCGCATGGCCATGCGATGGCTTTTACGCTGAGGTGAACGGCACGTGGACGGACAACAGCGTGAACAACAACGGGGCGCAGCGGCCCGCCAATCGCAACATCCCCGGCGACGGGAAATTCGATCAGAACAATTTCCCCAATGAGGTGGAGCTGCAAGTGGGACGCGTGGACCTCTTTGACCTGCCCGCGTTCAGCCAATCCTACGTTGAGCTGATGCGCAACTACCTGAACAAGGCGCACGGATTCAAGGTGAAGGCCTGGTCCCCGCAAGCGCGTGGAATCATGTTCGATAACATCCAATGGGTGAGCAATCCGCTGGCCGCATCAGGCTGGCGCGCCATGGGACCGCTGGTCGGCGCATCGAACGTCACCACGGCCAACCAATCGGGCACGCCCTTTTACATGCTCGTGAACAACAACAGCTACCTCTGGACCTATGCCAGTGGCGGCGGCGGCCAGGAGACCTACGACGGCGTGCTCACCTACCATGGAGCGGGCAACGTGGGCACCGTGCATGATTACGCAGCCACCAGCATGAGCGGTGCCTTCAATATGTCCTTCGGCAGCTACTTCGGCGATTGGGACAACAAGAACAACTTCCTGCGCGCTGCGCTCGGCAGCGGACAGGCGCTCACCAATGTGTGGTCGGCCATTCCGGGCTGGTACTTCCATCACATGGGCCTGGGCGAGAACATCGGCTACAGCGCATGGGCCACCATGAACAACACGGGCCTCTATGCCCCGATCCACGATGGGTGGCAGGGGTCCATCGGCAAGGTGCACCTGGGCCTCATGGGCGATCCCACCCTGCGCATGAAGATGGTGGCCCCGCCGCAGGACCTCACCATCAGCAACTATGCTGGCGCGGCAGCCTTCGCATGGGTGCCGAGCACGGAGCCCGGGATCGCGGGCTACCATGTGTATGAGTTCAATTCCGATGGCAGCGTCACGCCCCTGACCATGAGCCCGGTCGCTGGGAGCAGCTATTCGAACCCCGCGATCCCTTTCGTTGCCGGGCGCGATTACATGGTGCGCGCGGTGAAGCTCGAATCGGGCGCCAGCGGCAGCTACTACAACCTCTCGCTCGGCGCGATCGGAACAGCGGCAGGCGCGCCCGCTCCTGATTGCCTCGGCAATCCTGGTGGCTCAGCGCTCCCCGGCACGCCCTGCAATGACAACGACCCTTGCACCATCAACGATGCGTGGAGCGCTGGTTGCCAGTGTACGGGTGTAGCGACTGCGGCGCCCGCCATTGCGAGCCTGACCAGCAACGGCCCGGTTTGCGAGGGATCCACGCTCACGCTCTCGCTTTCAGCGAGCGGCTCCGGCACGCTGAGCTATGACTGGACCGGCCCCAACAACTTCAGCGCGAGCGCGCAGAACCCGGCGATCACTACGGTTTCGACCGCAGCCGCAGGAACCTACACGGTGACCGTGAGCAATGGATGCGCCAGCACGCAAGAGAGCATTCCGGTGGTTGTGAATGCAGCGCCGAGCGCAACCATCACGTATGGCGCAGTACCGATCTGCACCGCGGAGGGCAGCATCAGCGTCATACGAACGGGCACAAGCGGCGGCAGCTACTCGGCCGCTCCAGCGGGCCTCAGCATCAATAGCGGCACAGGCGCCATCGCGGCAGGCAGCAGCTCGGGCGGCACATACACGGTCACCTACACCGTTGCGGCCAGCGGAGGCTGCGCGGCGTTCAGCACCACGGCAGGCATCACCATCACGGCAGCCGCCATGTGGTACGCCGACGCCGATGGCGATGGCGCAGGCGATCCCGCCACCTCGCAGCAAGCCTGCTCGCAGCCCAATGGATTCGTCCCCAGCAGTGGCGATGCCTGTCCGAATGACCCCATGAAGGTCGCGCCTGGGAATTGCGGCTGCGGGAATCCGGAGCCCGGCGCAGCGTGCGACGATGGCGATGCGAACACGATCAACGATGCGATCGGCGGCAATTGCCAATGTGCGGGTATGCCCGTGAACGTTGACTGCCTGGGTGCCCCCAATGGGACAGCATTGCCCGGAACACCCTGTAACGACAACGATGCCGCAACGGGCAACGACCTATGGAATGCCGACTGCGAGTGCATCGGGCAACTGATCGATTGCCTGGGAACCCCCGGCGGCAGCGCCTTGCCCGGCACGCCCTGCAACGATGCGAACCCGCTCACCGTGAACGATGCCTGGAGCGCGCAGTGCTTCTGCATCGGAGAGCAGGTGGTGATCGATTGCGCGGGCACACCGAACGGATCGGCCTTCATCGATGCCTGCGGCCAATGCGCAGGAGGTGCCACCGGAATGGTTCCGAATCCCGATGCCGACGCTGATGGAGTGCTCGATTGCGACGACAATTGCCCGGCGGCCTTCAATCCGGATCAATCCGACCTGGATGGAGACGGCGTCGGCGACCTCTGCGACAACTGCGTGATGTCCTTCAACCCCGATCAGGCCGACGCTGATGGAAATGGAACGGGCGATGCCTGCGACTTCAGCACGGGATTCAGCGACAGCAATACCGCCCATGGCCTACAGGTCATCCCGAACCCGGCGCGCGGCGGTGCCATCCGCTTGAGTTGCAGCACGGCCGGGGTGCGCGCGCTGAGCGTGCGAAGCGCGACCGGCGCGCTCGTGATCGAGAGCTCCTGGCTGGAATCCCTCTTGATCGATGCGCTCGCCCCGGGAATCTACACGATCGTTGCGCACGATGCGGAAGGCAGACCGCTTGCGCACGCCAGGTTCGTCAGGCACTGATGAACCGATGTTGGAAGGAAGGGCCTCGGTGAATGCCGGGGCTTTTCCGTTTCAGCGCACCAAGGTCACGGTGCCGATCAGATCGGCCTTCTCGGGCGTGAATTGATCCTTGGCCTTCAGCACCCAGACATACACGTCCTGCGGCAGCTTCTCGCCCGCATTGTGCAGGGTGCCATCCCAGCCGGTCGCCGGGTCATCGGTGCTGAAAACCTCGAGCCCCCAGCGATCGAAGACCCTTAACTCGTACCAACCTTCTTCCACGCCCAGCACCGACGGCCGCCAAACCTCGTTCTTATCGTCGTCGTTCGGCGTGAAGGCATTGGGCACCCAGATCGTCAGGTCATCGTCGATCAATACGCGAAGGCAATTCGCATTCGAGCAGCCCAGGGTGTCCGTCGCGATCAGGCAGATCTCGCGTTGGCCCACTTCGGGCGGGTTGAATGTCCAGCGGAAATCTCCGATGGTGTCGAGTTCGGTGCCATCGATTGTCCAGTGATAGCTCGCGCCGGGCTCCGGCGATTGGAAGATCGTGGTGCTCGGGTCGTTCACGCTCACGCGCATCGGTTGCGCATAGAAGGAGGCCGATGGTCCGTTGGAGACGAGCACGGCATTGTCAATGGTGATGCTGGCTGTGCAGCCGTTCACATCAGTCACCGTGAGCGTCACATCGCGCTGTCCGGCACCAATGTACTGGTGCCAGGCGCTCATCACCGTGCTCGCCACGCCACCATCGCCAAAGATCCAACCGGCGCTGATCAGCGGTTCGGGCGTGGTGTTGGTGAAGTTCACCTCCAGCGGAACGCATCCGCGCGAAACATCAACGGTGAACGAAGGCTGCGGCAGTGGGTTCACCGTGACCGAAACGGTGCCTTGGTCGATCTCATTCGCGCAAGCGCCTGATCCGCTCACCGTATAGGTGTAGGCGCCGGGCGCGGCCTGTCCTGGCGTGAACGTACCGGCGAATGCCCCGCCGGGTCCCATCCAGCTTCCACCGCCTTGCGCGCCTCCCAGCAAGGGCAACAGGTTCGTGGCTGGGCCATTGATGCAGATGTTGAGGATCCCATCGGTGCCGGCATCCGGGAGCTGATCGACCGTGAGCTGAATGATGGCCTGGGCATTCGGGCAAGGCGGCGTTCCGTTCACCGTGTAGGTATAGGTGCCGCTCACCGCCGTGGTTGGATCGACCTGATTGATGGCCCCACCGCCGGGTGCGGTCCATGAGCCTCCAGCATCGGGGTTGCCACCGAGCCAGGCCGAAGGGTCAGCGATCGCATCGCTCGCGCAGATCGATAAGGTGACGCCGGTTCCTGCATTGGGTGCTTGCACCACGCTCATGGTCACGGTGCTCGATGCCGATGGGCATGGAGCCGAACCAGTCACGGTGTAGGTGTAAACGCCAGGGGCGTCGGATGCGGTGCTGAACGTTGTCCCGTGCGCTGCGCCGCTCGGATCGGTCCAGCTGCCGCCGGCAGCCGGCGCGCCGCCAAGCGCGTTGATCAGGTTGAAAGGCGCCGCGGTGCTGCAGAGCGATTGGCTGCCGCTCGTTCCTGCGCTCGCCGCTGGTGATATGGAGACTGAAACTGTTGCTGAAGCTGCCGGGCATGGACCGTTCGCGGGGAGCGAGTACGTGTAGTTGCCGGCTGCTGCGGTCGATGGATTCAAGGTGCCGTTCATGGCGCCGCCGCCGGGCGCGGTCCAGGATCCGCCTGCCGAAGGAATGCCGCCGAGGGCGCTGAACAAGGCTGAAGGCGCATCGGAAGAGCAGACCGTGAGCGATCCGTCCGCGCCTGGATTCGCCGCAGGCACGGTGGTCACCGTAACGGTTGCCATGGCATCCGGGCATGGCGGTGTGCCGGTGATGGTGTAGGTATAGATGCCATCGGCCGAAGTGCCCGGTGTGAAGCTGCCTGCGGTTATCGCTCCTGAAGGATCCGTCCAAGTGCCACCCGGTTGGGCGGTGGGGCCCAAGGATGGTAGCAAAGCAGTGGGTCCTCCGCTGCTGCACACGTCCAGCGGCGCGCTCACGCCGGCCGAAGGTTGCGCGCTCACGTTCACCGTAACCGTGGCCGAGGCATTCACGCACGGTGGGGCTGCCATGATGGAATAGGTGTAAGCGCCAGGTGCGCTCACCCCCGGGGTGAAGGTGGTGTTGCCCAAAGGCCCACTCGGTCCGCTCCAGCTTCCGCCGGCGTCCGGCGCTCCGCCAAGCGATGCGAAAAGGTCGATCGGCGCCGATGCCGTGCAGAGATTCACGGTGCTATTCGTGCCCGCATCAGGCTGTGCATTGATGGTGATCGTCAGTGTTGAGGCTGCGTTCGGGCAAGGTGCGATTCCGGCAACCGTGTAGGTGTACGCGCCGCTGGCCGCGGTGGAGGGGTCGATGCTGCCGCCTATGGCCGCTCCGCCAGGATCGCTCCAGGCGCCGCCGGAATCGGGAGCCCCAGCCAATAGGCCGATCAGATTGGTGATCGCAGCGGTTGCGCAGAGCGTCGCGCTTGCATCGCTGCCTGCATCCGGGAGCGGATTCTCCGTAACCGCAACAATAGCCGTGCTGTTGGGGCAAGGCGCCAGTCCCGCGACGGCGTAGGTGAAGTTGCCCGGCGCATCAACGGCGGGATCGTAGGTGCCGCTCACGGCGATGCCGCTGGCGTTGGTCCATGTGCCCCCTGGGTCAGCGCCGATCAAGGCTGTGGACAGCGAAACCGGCGGGCTGTTGGAGCAGAGCAGCAAAGGCCCGCCGACGCCAGCGGTCGGGGAGGGGTTCACATTCACCGTTACTGATGCACTCGCATCCAAGCACGGCGGAGTGCCAATTACCGTATAGGTGTAGATGCCAGCCGCATCCACAGCAGGGTTGAAGATGCCTGTCGCGGCACCCGCAGGGCCGCTCCAGCTTCCGCCTGCCGTTGGCGCCCCGCCCAGCAAGTTGAAGAGGTTGAAAGCCGGGTCGCTCGCGCACACGGTAGTGGTAGCGTCGATGCCCACGCTAGGTTCCTGGTTCACCGTTACGGCTACCGTGGCCGATTGCGAGCACGGCGGCGCATTCGAGCTCACTGTGTAGGTGTAATTGCCCGAAAGGCCTGTGGCGGGATCCAGGATCCCGACGAACGGGGCGCCGCTCGGATCGGTCCAAGTGCCGCCTGCTTGAGGGGTTCCACCTAGCGCACTGAACAGGTCACTAGGCATTGAGCTTGTGCAAACCGTGAGCGTGCCATCGGTGCCCGGATCCACGGCGCAGGCTTGGATCACTGCAGGAAGCGTGGGTACGGGATCGAGGCCGCAGGCCGCACTGCCCCACGACCCGGTCTCGCTATCGGATAGGGTGTTGAAGCCGGCATTGAGGCTCATTCCGCTCACGCATGCAGGCGGGCTGAGCACACTGATCGTCCAGCAGAACTGCCAGTTCACCGCGCCCACGCAGAAGTCGCCGAAGTTGTTGCCGGGGTTGCCGTCGGCAGGTGTGTTGTAGTTGTAGAAGAAGCCGGGGCCTTGCGGTCCGATGTTCGTTCCGGCGGTGCCGGTGACGCTCGGGTACCACGCCCAGTAGCCATTGCCTGAGCACGAAGGGGGCGGTGGGCCTGGCGTGAGCGTGCTCATGTCCCAGCCCGGACCGAAGGAGGCGGTGATGCCGTGGAACCAGTTGGCATTGGTCGAGTTCCAGAAGGTGACCGTGAAGCAGAAGGTCACTGTCTCGCCGCAGGCGTATGTGCCGTTGTCCGGCAAGGGCGATTGGGTGAGGGTGTAACCGACCAGGCAAGGCTGCGCTGAGCAATAGGCCGCTGCAGCGAAAGCGAAGGAGAGGAGCAGTGCGCGCATGCCGGTTGCTGGGAGAGACCAAGTTTAACGACCTGAACAATACGGAACAGGTTGCCTCGCCTCAGCTCGCCAACACGGGCAGCAGGGCCAGCAGATCGGCCGGCAGCTCCTTCCGCCTGCCAATGGCTTCGGCGAAGGGGGTGAGCACCACTTGCCCGCATACTTCGCCCAGCATGGCATCGTGCGCTCCTTGGATCAAGCGCTCCACGGCCGCAGCGCCCAAGCGGCTGGCCAGCACGCGGTCGAGAACGGTCGGCGAACCGCCTCGCTGCAGATGGCCCAGCACCGTCACGCGCATGTCGTAGTGGGGCAATTGCTCCTTCACCTTGCGCGCAATGGTGATGGCCCCGCCTTCCTCATCGCCCTCCGCCACCACAACGATGCTGCTGCTCTTGCTCTGTTTGGCCTGCGCCAACGCGGCCACCAGTTCTTCAATCCGCTGGCGGACCTCAGGCAGCATCACGTACTCGGCTCCGGCCGCAATGGCGCAATCCAGAGCGATGAAACCCGCATCGCGCCCCATCACTTCCACGAAGAACAGCCTGTCGTGCGAGGCTGCCGTGTCGCGCAGCTTGTCGATCGCTTCCACCGCCGTGTTCACGGCGGTGTCGAATCCGATGGTGCGGTCGGTGCCGGACAGGTCGTTATCGATGGTGCCCGGCAGCCCGATGATGCGCGTGCCATGCTCTTGGAAGAGCAGGCGCGCGCCGGTGAAGGTGCCGTCGCCGCCGATGGCCACCAGTGCATCGATCCCGTGCTCGCGCAGCTGCATGGCCGCCTTCGCACGGCCTTCGGGAGAGCGGAATTCCTCGCTCCGTGCCGATCGGAGCATGGTGCCGCCGCGCTGGATGATGTTGCTCACGGCGCGCGGCCCGAGCTCCATGAAGCGACCATTGATCAGGCCATCGTAGCCGCTCAGGATCCCGGTGCAACGGATGCTATGATTCGCTGCAGCGCGGGCAACCGCGCGCACGGCAGCGTTCATGCCAGGGCTATCGCCTCCGGAGGTGAAGACGCCGATGTGCCCGATAGCCGGGCCCGGACTCATTCCGCAACCAGCTTGCCGAGCGGACGGAGTTCACCGGTGACGCGGTCAGCGAGTGCGGCATGATAGGTCCCCGCACGCAGGTCGCCCCGTTCGATCCATTGGATCCCAGTTGCGATCAGTTGATGGCGCAGCGCCTCACGGCCGGTGGCATCGAAAAGCACCAGCGCGCTTCCAGCATGCTCAGCACCGAGGTTGATGGAGAAGCCATCCATGAACAGCGACGGGTAGGGAATGGGCAATGGGTCGGCTTCAGCGTTGTCAAGGCCAAGCGTGGTACCGGCATGGCTGTATAGGTTGCTGAAGCAGCCCAGGTACAGGTTGTTGCCGCTCGCGTGGAAGGTGTTCTGCGAGATCACATCCGCATTCTGCAGCCCGCTCTCATACACGCTGTAGCTCGCACCGTTGTCCGTGGAGCGCAGCACGTCCATGGGGCTCGCGGTGTTGATCGCCCAGTACTTCCCGTCGTAAAGGATCAACTCCCCGCCCATGGGAGCGCCCGGGGTGCCGGCGGCGTTGGTCCAGCTGCCGCCTCCATTGGTGCTGTACCGGTAACCGAGCGCGCTGATCACCACCAGGCGCGTAGCTGTGCCCTGCACGCCGTAGCACGCGAAGTTGGCCGTGGCGATCTGGTTCCAGGTGACGGCGAGGTTGTTCGAGCTGGCCAGCCCCGCTGTAGTGGCCGTGTACAGTAGGCTGCCAGCCTGGGCGGCTTGGTGCACCACCATGTTCGCGGCAAGCCCATTGTTGCCACTGAACCATTGCACCCCGCCATCGGTGCTGCGGTAGATGCCGCCTCCGTTGCCGATGGTCGCGCTGTAGATGGCGAGCGTCGTGGTGCCGAACTGGAAGAACTTCTTGGCGTAGTTGTTCGTGCTGGCACTCGGCAGCCCGGCGTTGGCCAGGACCCAGCTGGTGCCGCCATTGGTGCTGCGATAGACGCCGCTCTCGGTGCCGCATAGCAGGGCCCCATTCACGAAATGCACCGAATGCACGGCGGTGCCTGCGGGAAGGCCGGAGTTCACCGGGTTCCATACACTGCCGCCATCAGTGCTCTTCACCACACCGCTCGGGTAGGCCACCATATAAAGCGCGCCGCCACCGCTGGTCACGCTCTTCACGGCCTGGTAACCGGGGTGGATGATGATGTTCCATTGAGCAAGGCCAGGGAGGGCCAGCAATTGGGTGGAAAGCAGCGCGGCGGTGAGGATGCGGTTCATGGGCAGGCGGTTTTCTGGAGGCCCCGGTGAGGCGGGCGCGAAAATAGTCGGCAGCCCCGGCTCCTCGCAGGCCTACATTCGCGCCATGCGCGCCGCATGGCAGAGGACCTCATTGGCCATTCTACTGGCTGTGGCTGCTGTGCCTTACTTCCTGGGGCGCACGCTCCCGCACGATTGCCATGTTGAGCGGGGCGCGCACCATGAACACCAGGACAGCGCAGCTGTCGATGCCGTTTGCGCGATCTGCGATTTGGCGCTTCCTATCGCGGATCCATGCGTAGGCCCCATGCTCCTTTTGGAGCCGCTTTGCTGGTCGGAGCGGTGGAGCGCATCCGTGCGCGAGCCGCTGCTTCTACCAATCGGTACCGAGGCCGCGCGAGGACCGCCGCAAGGGTGATGCTGCATCAATCGGTCGCGCTCATGCGCGACTGATGGCGTTGCGCCCTGCCGCATGCCGCTTCCCATCCGTCACCATTCCGCGTGTCCGTGTACCTGAAGAACCATCCTTCTTTCCTGCTCCTTTTCCTGCTGCCTGCGCTGGCCGTGGCTCAACCGGAGTCCTGTGCGCTGAGCTTGAGCGGCCGCGTGGTCGATGAGCACGATGGTGAAGCGCTTTCCCGTGCCGAGGTCTTCATCCCGGCCTTGGGCAAAGGCGCCGTCGCCGACGATCTGGGCCATTTCAGGATCGAAGGGATCTGCGCCGGGACCTATACCGTGAGCGTGCATCACGTTGGCTGTGAAACAGTCACGCGCGTCCTGCGGATCAGCAAGGCCATGACGATCCAATTCAAGCTGGAGCACCATGCTGAGGAGTTGAAGGAATTGGAGGTGATCCAGGAACGGCCTGATGAGAACGTGGGCCATGCCAAGGAGCGGATCGTGCGCGATGCGATGATCAGTGCAGGTGGACAGGACCTCGCGCAGATGCTGGCCGTGCTGCCAGGAGTGACGCTACTCTCTACAGGCCCATCCATCGCGAAGCCGGTGATCCATGGCCTCAGCGGCAATCGTGTTCTTACGCTTAATCAGGGCGTTCGGCAGGAGGACCAGCAGTGGGGCTCGGATCACGCACCCAGCATCGACCCGCTCAGCAGCGATCGGCTATCGGTGGTGAAGGGCGCAGCCGCCGTGCAGTACGGGAGCGATGCCATCGGCGGGGTGGTGATCGCCGAACCGGTGGAGCTTCCGCGCGCTGGTGGGATCGATGGCGAGCTGCGCGTTCTTGGTGCATGGAACGGGCGAGGAGGCGGAGCCAGCGGCATGCTCCAAGGCGGGGCGCCGGGCATCACAGGATTGGGCTGGCGCGTGCAGGGCAGCGGCCGTTCGGTCGGCGACAGCGAGGCGCCGCGGTACAACCTGAGCAACACCGGCTTGCGCGAATGGGCGGGCTCCGCCTCCATAGGCTACCGGGACCATCGGCGACATGGATCGGTGTACTACAGCCGCTTCCAGCGCGAGCTGGGCATCCTGCGCGCGGCGCACATCGGCAGCACCACGGACCTTCAGCGCGCCATCGACAGCGGAGAGCCATGGTACGTGGCCGACTTCACGCGTGAGATCGATGCGCCACGCCAGGCAGTCACGCATCATCTGTTGAAAGCGCAGGCAGGCATCGCGATCACGGACCTTAATCGCCTGGAGGCCACATACGGCTACCAGGGCAACAGCCGCCAGGAATACGACCGCAGGCGCGGGGGCCGAAGCGCACGCCCCTCGCTGGATCTCTTCCTCGCCACGCACACCGGAGAATTGGTGCTGAAGCATTGGCTCGGGCCGAAGGTGCATGGCAAGGCCGGCCTCACGGGCTTGCTCCAACGGAACAGCAACATCCCCGGCACGGGCGTCACGCCCTTCCTGCCCGACTTTGCGCGCCGCTCAGCAGGGGCATTCGTGATCGAGCATCTCCCGGTGAATGAGGAATTGGAACTCGAGGCTGGAGCCCGCTTGGAAGCCACGCGCCTCGATGTGTCCGATCAGGATGGGTTGGGCGGCATGGGACGGCATGCATTCGTGAATCACGCGCTCAGCGCTGGCGCGCATTGGCAGGCACGTGACAGCGTGCAGCTGCGCTTCAACATCAGCTCCGCCTTCCGCCCGCCGCACGTGAGCGAGCTTTATGCGCAGGGCCTGCATCACGGCACGGCCTCCATCGAAGAGGGCGACCCTGCCCTGACCAACGAGCGCGCGCTGAAAGCCGTCCTCGAAGGCCGGATCGCCTCGCGCAAGCACCGCCTTCGATTCGATGCCACGCTGCACGCCGCGACGATCAACGACTTCATTTACCTGCGGCCCGATGGCACGCGCCTCACCATCCGCGGCGCGTTCCCCGTGTTCCGATATGTGGCCACGGATGCCTTCATCACTGGCGCCGACCTCGCGGTGCAGATCGGCTTGTCCAAAGGGTTGATCACGGTGGCGCAGGCCAGCACCGTGCAGGGCCGCGACCTCACCGAAGGCGGATGGCTCTTCCTCATGCCCAGCGACCGCATCGGGGTGGCGCTGCGCAAGCAAGTGCGGAAAGCAGGGGCCTGGCGCGCGATCGAAGCAGAGGTCGGTTCCGCAGTGGTGTTCCGGCAACGACGCGTGGAACAGGAACTCGACTTCGCCGATGCACCGGGCACCTATCATTTGCTGAGCGCATCGATCTCGGCCAGGCACCCGGTGGGCAGGAACGAATTGCGCATCGGCCTGCGCGGCACCAACCTGCTCAACGCCGCCTATCGCGACTACCTCGACCGCCTCCGCTACTACGCCGATGCGCGCGGCATCGACATCCAGCTCTGGCTGGCCCTCGCCTTCTGACCAATTCGAACGAATGCCTGAACAAGGCTTCCTGATCAACCAGCCACTACCCAAACACCCGACACATGAAAGCAGAATGCAGAACAGCAACCGCCAGCCTTAACCGGATGGCCAAGGGAGCACTGATCCTGTTCACCGTCTCCGCACTGGCTTCGGCTTGCAAGCCCGATAAGGAAGAGGACCCCTATAACCACGACGACCACGATCACAACGAGGAGGAGCTGATCACCACCGTTCGGGCGAGTTTCGCCCAGGTGGGCGGTGGCCATTCGGCGGAGTTCAGTTGGGTTGACATCGATGGCGATGGCGGCAACGCCCCCGTGATCCTTGGCGATACGCTCCTCGCGGGCACCAGCTACAACGTGAGCCTGCTGGTGCTGAATGAGAGCGAGTCGCCCGCCGACACGGTGAGCAACGAAGTGGCGGATGAAGCCGCCGAGCACCAGTTCTTCTTCAGCACCACAGGCGGTTCGCTCACTTGGGCCTCCTATGGCGACACCGACCCGAATGGGCTGCCGGTTGGGCTGCTGAGCACCTGGGTTTCCATGGGTGCGGGCAGCGGCCAGCTCCGGATCATCCTGCGGCACGAGCCCAACAAGGGCGCAGCGGGCGTGAGCGGCGGCGACATCGCCAATGCCGGCGGGTCCACTGATATCGATGTGGAGATCCCATACTTGGTTCAATAGGCGTTACGTGCGGAGCGAAGGCGCATTGCGTGGTGCATGAACCGCACGATGCATTGCGCCTTCCTGCTTCTCGTCCCGGTGCTCGTGGCTTGCCAGGGGCATTCGCAGCATTCCCTGGTGTATGCGACCGAGCCACTTGCCACGGTAACGGCCCCGGAACGGGCGCTCGCCTTCCTGATCGATTCACTCGCGCTGGATGCGCGCTCTATCCGTTTCCAGGTGAACAAGGGCGAACGGCGCTTCCGCGTGTACGCGCAGGATCGCTTGCTTAAGACCTATCCCTGCGTGCTCGGGGAGATGCCCGAGGGGGATAAATTCCACCAAGGCGACCGGAAGACGCCCGAAGGCACCTTCGGCTTCCGTAGCAAGCGCGTGCATGCGCAATGGCACAAGTTCATCTGGGTCGATTACCCGAATGCCGAGAGCTGGCGGCGCTACAGGGAGCGGAAGGCGCAGGGCCTGATCCCGGGCGGGAGAGAAATAGGCGGGGAGATCGGGATCCACGGTGTGCCCGATGGCATGGATCACTGGATCGATGCGGGCGAGGATTGGACCTGGGGCTGCATCGCGCTGCGGAACCGTGATGTTGACGAAATCTATCCCTATATCGTCGTTGGCAAGACCATGATGGAAGTGGTGCCGTAACCGCTATTACTTGTCGAAGCTATTCGGGAATTGCTGCTTCAGCGCGGCGATGCCATCGCGCACCTTGTCCTCCTGCTCACCCTTGAATGCTTCGAGCTTGGCGGCCAGCTTCCCATCGTGGATCGCGAGGATCTGCACGGCGAGAAGCCCGGCGTTGCGCGCGCCGTTCACCGCCACGGTGGCCACGGGCACTCCGGCAGGCATCTGCACGATGCTCAGCAGCGAGTCCCAACCATCGATGCTGTTGCGGCTCTTGATGGGAACACCGATCACCGGAATCGTGGTGAGCGAGGCCACCATGCCGGGCAGGTGCGCTGCGCCGCCAGCACCGGCGATGATCACCTTCACGCCGCGCGCTGCCGCACCCTTGGCATACGCGAACATCCGATCCGGCGTGCGGTGCGCGCTCACCACGGTGAGCTCGTGCTCCACGCCGAATTCCTTCATCGTATCCGATGCCTCGCGCATGATCTCCAGATCGCTGCGGCTTCCCATGATGATGCCAACCATGTTCATTGCTATTATGGTTTGTTCAACGGAAGGATAGCAGAGAGCAGAATGCTGGAATCTGAAACGAAAGGCGCGTCATCGGCTTTCTGGTCTCCTGTTCCTGCTTTCATCATTCCTCCTTAAGCTTTTCCCTGGGCTTCACGCTGCAATGCACCTTGGTCACGGCGATGGCTTGGTCCAATTCGGCATGGCTCGCTGCGATCGCCGTGATGTGCCCCATCTTCCTTCCGGTGCGCGTCTCCTGCTTGCCGTACAGGTGAATGAAGGTGCCAGGCACATGCAGCACATCGCTGAGCCCGTTCACCACCGGTGCGCCGTCTCCCCCTTCGCCCACGAGGTTGATCATGCCGGCATGCCCCCGCAGGCTGCCATCGCCCAGCGGCCAACCCATGTACAGCCGGAGCAACTGGTCGAACTGGCTGCTCGCGCACGCTTCGATGGTGTGGTGCCCGCTGTTGTGCGCGCGGGGAGCGGTCTCGTTCACCAAGAGCTCATTGTCCGTGGTCAGGAACATCTCCACAGCGTATAGGCCAGGCTGCGCGAAGGCTTCGGCCACACGGTTGGCGAGCCGCTGCGCTGCGTCGTGCACCGCTTGCGGAATGCGCGCAGGCGCGCGCAGGTGATCCACGAGGTTGAAGCGCGGATCGAAGACCATCTCAACCGGATCGTACGTCACCAGGGTTCCGTTGGCTGCGCGCGCCACGATCACGGCCAGCTCCATGGCGATATCAGCACGCTCCTCCAGCACGCACGGTGCATCGAAGGCCCTGGGCGCATCTGTGGCTGAATCGATGGCCATCACTCCTTTGCCGTCGTATCCGCCAGTGCGGGTCTTCAGGAAGGCAGGCAGCAGGTGCGTGTGATCAGCTAGGCCACGTCCGCTCTCGAGCAGCGCGAAGTCAGCGGATGGTATGCCGTGATCAGCGTAGAATTGTTTCTGCAAGCCCTTGTCCTGTATGATGCGCAGCACCGATGGGTCAGGGATCACGTGCTTGCCCAGGCGTTTAAGGTCTTCCAAGGCCTCCACGTTGACCTGCTCGATCTCGATGCCCACCGCATCGGCATCAGCAGCGAATCGCAGCACGGTTTCCCTATCGCGGAAATCACCGGTGGTGAATCGGGTGGCGACGGACGCGCAAGGAGCCGCCGGGTCCGGATCCAGGACATGCACATTGGCGTTGTAGCGCAACGCGTTCTCGATGAACATGCGGCCCAGTTGGCCTCCGCCCAGCAGGGCAATCACAGGCCTTCTGGATTCAAGGATCTTGCGCATGCGGCGCGAAGATACCCGGCGTGCATCGCGCGCGGTTAGCGGCGCTTCCGCGAGAGCTTGGGGGAGCGCAAGCGGCCCACCCGGTAGCCCACGCTGAGAGCAATGGATCGGTTGCGAGCGTAGACCAAGTGGCCATCATGCTGCATCGGGCGAAGGCCGCTGTAGAAGCGCAACCCGAGGTCGATTCCGCTCACGAAATCGGCTCCCGCGCCAAGGATCATCCCGTAATCCCATTCCTCGTGATCAGGGGTCACATTCGCAGAGCCATTCGGGCTTGTCTGTTGGGCCATGAGCAGGCGCCCCATCTGCGCACCGGCTTGCAAGTTCAGGACGTTGCCTGCGTAGAGCTTGAAGGACAAGGGCACTTGTGCATAGAGGGTCCGCACAGAGCTGCGCCCGCCATCGGGCAGGGTGTAGGCGGCGCCCAATGCGGAGACCAGCAACTCTGGCTGGATCTCCATGCGCGGACCTGCGCGAAGTGCGAAATAGCAGCCGATGCTGCCGCCGGGGAGCAAGTTCGTACGGGTCGCGCCCGACCGTGCATCGCTTGCCAGCGGACCGCCCTTGATCCCGATGCCCGAATGCTGGGCGGGGAGCGCCAGATGCGTGAGTAAGAGAACAAGGAGGGTGACAGGGCGCATAAGCGGATTCGTGCGGTGCGCTCGAAACGAAGGGGTGCCACGATCAGGTTGCGGAATGGCGTCCGTATTCGCCCCAACAGCGCGCAAAGCCGCTCAACCCACGGTTCTGATCGATGTGACGGATCAGGCCCGGACCAAGCGCGCAATCGCGTCCAACGGATCGGCGGCGCCGAATACCGAATTGCCGGCGACCAGCGCATCGGCCCCGGCACGAATCAGGCGTGCAGCATTCTCGAGGCCCACGCCGCCATCGATCTCGATCAGCGCCTGCGAGCCCGTCCGTTTCCGGAGGTCTATCAAGTCCTCCACCTTGGCGTAGGTCCGCTCGATGAAGCGCTGCCCGCCGAAGCCGGGGTTCACGCTCATCATGCACACCAGGTCGAGGTCGGCCATCACCTCCTCAAGCGCATCGCACCGTGTATGCGGGTTGATGGCCGCTCCGGCCTTCATGCCTGCCGCCTTGATGGCTTGGATGCTGCGGTGGAGGTGCGGGCAGGCTTCGAGGTGAACGGTGAGGTGATCAGCGCCCGCATCGCGGAAGGCCGTGATGTACTTATCAGGCTCCACGATCATCAGGTGCACATCGAAGGGCTTCTTCGCCCGCTTGCGGATGCTCTTGATCACCGGCAGCCCGAAGCTGATGTTCGGCACGAAGACGCCGTCCATCACATCCAGATGGTGCCAGGCCGCGTCGCTCTGTTCAATCAGTTCAATCGCCTTGCCGAGTTCAGCGAAATCGGCGGAGAGAAGGGAAGGAGCGATCAGGTGGGGCATGCGATCAAGTAGGAGGGCGAAGATGCGGGAAGTCAGCGGCCCGAGGGCGCCTGGTTCCGGTCATGCGGCGTGGACGGCATTCACCGCCTCGATGAATTCCAGCAATTCGTCCCGTCCTTGGCGGTTCTCGGAAGAAGTGGTGTGCATGGGTGGCAGTTCCTCCCACGATTTGCGCAGGCTGCGCTTCAGCGCTGCGATGTTTGCCTGCACCTTGGGCGGCGACAGCTTGTCGGCTTTGGTGAACACGATGCGGAAGGGAATTCCGTTCTCGCCGAGCCATTGGATCATGTCGAGATCGTTGCGCTGCGGCTCCAAACGGGAATCAACCAGCAGGAAGACGCATTGGAGGTTCTCTCGCTTCAGCAGGTAAGCGCGGATCATCTGCTCCCACACCGCGCGATCGGCCTTGCTTGCCTTCGCGAAGCCGTAACCGGGAAGGTCCGCGAGCATCCACGGCCGATTGCTGGTTAGCGTGCCTTCCACACGGAAGTGCTCCACATTGCGCGTGCGCCCCGGCGTATTGCTCACGCGGGCCAGCTTCTTGACCTGGCAGAGCATGTTGATCAATGAGCTCTTGCCCACGTTGCTCCTTCCGATGAAGGCGTACTCCGGCAGCGTGGGCTTCGCCCAGTGCGCGGCTTCGCGTCCGCTGGTGAGGTGCTCGGCGCGCAATGATTTCATGGGCTGATCAGTGGTGAGGGCGCGCAAGCGGCGGGTATGCGAGATGCAAGCGAATGACTGGAGGGTGAGGTGGGCTGATGAGATGGGCTTCAGCGAATAACGAGTTCGCAAGTAACATTGAATGCCCCGAAACGGTTGGGTTGAAGAGACGCGCGGGTGGCGTGCGTGCAGCGATTGAAAGCTCAGCGCACGACGGTCGCACCAGCTGTCCGCTTGCCACTGGCCCACTCGCCACTAGGGCATTCTCGCTAGCCACGCACCCAGGATCCGGTTGAACTCCTCCGGGTGCTCCATCATGGGCGCATGCCCGCAGCCGTCGATCCAATGCAGTTCACTGTTCGGGAAGAGGCTGTGGAATTCCTCGGCTACTTCCGGCGGCGTGATGGTGTCCTGCCTGCCCCAGATCAGCAGAACGGGCATGGCCATGCGAGGGATGTCCTTGGCCATGTTATGGCGGATGGCGCTCTTGGCCAGAGCGAGTATGCGGATAAGCTTGCCCTTATCGTTCACCGTCTCGTAGCATTCCTCCACCAGCGCGTCGGTCACATGCTTGGGGTCGTGGAAGGTGAGGGCGATCTTCTTGCGCAGGTACTCCTTGTCCTCGCGGCGCGGGAAGCTTCCGCCGAAGGCATTCTCATAGAGCCCGCTGCTTCCGGTGAGCGTGAGGGTGCGCACGCGCGCAGCATGTTTGGTGCAGTAGATCAGCGCCACATGCCCGCCGAGTGAGTTGCCCAGCAGGTTGAAGCGCTCCAGGCCGAGGTGCCTTACGAATCGGTCGAGGAAATCAGCCAGCGCCGGCACGTTGGTGCCGAGCATGGGCATGCTGTAGAGCGGCAGCATGGGCACCAGCACCCTATAGCGTGATGAGAAATGATCGAAAAGCGGTTGGAAGTTGCTCAGTGCGCCGAAAAGGCCATGCAGCAGCACGAGCGCCTGGCCATCGCCGGAGTCGAGATAGTGGAATTCGCCTTCTTGCTTGAGCGTGTGCGCCATCGGGTCCGGCCAAATGTAGGCGGGCTGTCCAAGCGCATCGGATCGCTTGCCTCTGATCGTAGAGGCTGATGCCGCATGGCCATCTGTTCATGGCGCTGCGTATGGTGGAGCGCGCTTGAGCGTGATTGAGGGAAGAGCCTGAGGGATGAGGTCTGCGCCCGTTGCCGGCAAGTCGATTGTGGGAAACTCCGGCACTTTTCGGCCCATATGATTTTCTCTGTGTTAGCGGGCATCTTGGTCTCGAATGCATCCAATCGATTACGTTTGTCGTATCAAGTTTTCCACAATTGTGCCTGAAAAGGCCTGAAAGTGCCGGAGCTCCGATACTTTCGCCGCCGTCACGCACGCTGATGGTCACGCATGCTCAACCTGATCGGGGAATTCGATTGCAGGCTGGACGCCAAGGGGAGGCTGGTGCTCCCCGCTGTGCTGCGCAAGCAGCTAGGCAAGGAGGCGGACGCCGGCTTCGTGATGAACCGGGATGTGCATGCCCCCTGCCTGGTGCTCTACCCCAACACCGTTTGGGAGAAGACCAGCCAGAAGCTGCGCCGCTTGAACCGATTCGTGAAGGCGAATGCGGAATTCGTGCGGCGCTTCAACGCAGGGGCCACTCCAGTGGCGCCCGACCCCACCGGTCGCATGCTGCTGCCGTACGCCTTGGTGAAGAGCGCTCAGCTGGGCGCCGACATCAAGCTGCTCGGCTCAGACGACCGGATCGAGGTCTGGGACGCCACGCGGTACGACCAATGGCGCGGCGAGACCGTGGACATGAGCTCGCTCTCCGACCAGGTAATGGGCGCATTGGGGAATGAGGACGGGCAGTGATTACCACGACCCCGTTCTTTCACAAGCCTGCATCGATGGGTTGAACATCCGCCCCGGCGGCGTCTATGTCGATGCCACCTTCGGGGGCGGAGGGCATAGCCGCGCGATCCTCAAGGAGCTCGGTCCGAACGGAAGGCTGATTGCCTTCGATCGTGATAAGGATGCCTGGGCCAATGCGCCGCACGACCCGCGCTTCACCTTGGTGAAGAGCGATTTCCGCTGGATCCGCAACCACCTGCGCTTCCTTGAAGCCATCCCGATCGATGGCCTGCTCGCCGACCTCGGCGTGAGCAGCCATCAGTTCGATCGCGGCGATCGCGGCTTCAGCATCCGCTTCGACGGCCCGCTGGATATGCGCATGGACCGCCGCGCGAAGATCACCGCCGCCGAGATCGTGAATGGGTGGGATGAGCTGCGGATCACCGGCCTCCTGCGCAGCTACGGCGAGGTTCAAGGAGCGCACCGCGTGGCAAAGGCAATCGTGAGCGCGCGCTCCTCCAAGCGCATCGGCACCACGCGTCAGTTGATCGAAGCCATTGCGCCCGTGACGCCGCGCAAGGACGAGAGCGGTTTCCGCGCTCAGGTCTTCCAGGCGCTGCGCATCGCGGTGAACGATGAGCTCGGATCGCTCGAAGCGCTGCTGAAGGAGAGCGCCGGCTTGATCTCCACCGGCGGAAGGCTCGTGGTGATCAGCTACCACAGCCTCGAGGACCGCTTGGTGAAGAACTGGATGCGGGCCGGTGACCTCGGCGGAGAAGAGCAGAAGGACCTCTACGGCAACCGGCTCAGGGCATTCAATCCATCGGGCAAGGCGATCAAGCCGAGCGAAGAAGAGATCAACAGGAACCCGCGGGCACGCAGCGCCCGCCTACGCATAGCAGAGAGAGCATGAACCGGATGCGCGAGAATGCCGAAAGGAAGCCGAAGGCCGGCAAGGCCTCCAAGCCGATGCGCCTGCCGCGCGCCTTCATCAGCCTGCTCAACGGCTCCTTCCTCACCAAGGATAATGTGCTGCTGAACATGCCCTTCATCCTCTTCCTCGCGGGGGCGGGCCTGCTGAGCATCGCTTATGGCTACCACGCCGAGCGCGTGGTGCGCAACATCGAGGACCACGGTGCCGCGCTCAAGGAGCAGCGGGCCGAGTACATCAGCGTGCGCGCTGAGCTCGAGAAGCAGGAGCAGCAGAGCCAGGTGGCTGGCCGCATCGGCGCGCTGGGGCTGAAGGAGAGCCGGGTGCCCCCGGTGAAGCTGGCGGTTGATGAGGACCAACTCGAGGACACGCGCACCCGATGAGCACCAACAAGCCGATGGCCTTGCGCGCGAGCGTCGTTTACATCGGCGTGGTGCTGTTCGCATGCGCGGTTGCCGTGCAGCTCTTCCGCGTGCAGCTCCTTGAAGGCGAGCAATGGCGCGCCAAGGCCATGCACGTGAGCACGGCATGGCGCACCGTGCAGCCCGAGCGCGGCCACATCTACAGCGCCGATGGCCGATTGCTGGCCACCAGCGTGCCGGAGTACGATGTGCGCATGGACATGGTCGCCGACGCCCTCACGCCTGAGCGCTTCGATGCCAGCATCGATTCCCTCGCGTGGCACCTGGCCCGGCTCTTCCAGGACCGTACCCAGGCCGAGTACAAGCGCGACCTGCTCGATGCCCGTTCGCGCAAGGAGCGATACTACCTGGTGAAGCGACGCGCCAGCCATGCCCAGGTGCAGGAGCTCCGCCGATTCCCGCTCTACCGCGATGGCCGCTACAAGAGCGGGCTGGTCACCGAGAAGCGGCTCGTGCGCGCAAGGCCCTTCGGCCGGCTCGCGGCGCGCACCGTGGGCTACGTGCTGCGCGACAGCACCACCATCGGACTCGAGGGCGGATATGATACGTACCTGAAAGGGCGCACCGGCCATCGGCTTGAGCGCAGGCTCGCGGGCGGCACCTGGATGCCGATCGACGACGGCAACGGCACCGATCCCGAGCCGGGCACCGACATCCACACCACCATCGACATCAACCTGCAGGACGTGGCCGATGCCGCGCTCGAGAAGCAGCTGCGCAAGCATGGCGCGCAATACGGCAGCGTGGTGGTGATGGAGGTGGCCACGGGCCGGATCAAGGCCATCAGCAACCTCACGCGCACCGCCGACAGCACCTATGCCGAAGCCATGAACTGGGCCGTGGGTGAGGCGGCGGAGCCCGGTTCGACCTTCAAGCTGCCCGCGCTCATGGTGGCCCTCGAAGAAGGGCTGATCGGTCCGGATGATACCGTGGACACCAAGTGGGGCTCCATCACCTACTGCGGCAAGGAGAAGATGGTGGATTCGCATCCCTATAAGGATCGCAAGGTCACCGTGCGCCGCGCCTTCGAGGCCTCGCTCAACACCGGCTGCAGCCAGGCAGTGATGAAGGCGTTCCAGAAGGACCCCAAGCGCTTCGTTGATGGCCTCAAGCGCATGCGGCTGCACGAGATCACCGGTGTCAGGATCCCCGGTGAAGCGGTGCCCACGCTGCGCGCACCGGGCGAGAAGTTCTGGAGCTGCACCAGCCTGCCGTGGATG
Organism: Flavobacteriales bacterium; assembly: GCA_016716605.1. Lineage (NCBI taxonomy): Bacteria > Pseudomonadati > Bacteroidota > Flavobacteriia > Flavobacteriales > Flavobacteriales bacterium. Next base: position 181,115 of record JADJWA010000001.1, on the reverse strand, counting down.
AGCATCGGCTACGAGGTGGCCGTGACGCCGCTCCAGATGCTCACCTTCTACAATGCCGTGGCCAACAATGGCCGCATGATGCAGCCGCAGCTCGTCACGCAGGTCTCGCGCGATGGGCGCGTGAAGGAGGAGTTCGCGCCGAAGGTGCTCAACGAGAGGATCTGCTCCGAACGCACCCTGGCCACCGTGCGCGAGCTGCTGCAAGGCGTGGTGGACAGCGGCACCGCGCGCAACCTGCACGATGCCGAGTTGCGGATCGCGGGCAAGACCGGTACCGCGCAGATCCTGCGCAATGGCAGCTACCAGCAGCACGGCAAGAGCTATCAGGCCTCCTTCGCCGGGTACTTCCCCGCAGACAAGCCCTTGTACAGCTGCATCGTGGTGGTGAACGGGCCTACGATGAGCGGCTACTACGCCAACGTGGTGGCCGGCCCGATCTTCCGGGAGATCGCCGATAAGGTCTACAGCAACCGGCTGGAGCTGCAGGCCGAGCGCGTGCTGGCCGATGCAATGGGGCCACGCGCGCCGGTGAGCATGAGCGGCCGCGCAACCGACCTGCGCGCGGCGATGGCCGGCCTCGGTGTGCCCTTCATCCAGGATGGTGAGGGCGAATGGCTCACTACCGAGAGCGGGGACAGCGCGGTGACAGCGCGCCCGCGCACCGTGACCACCGATGCCAGCGGACTGGTGCCCAATGTGCTGGGCATGGGCCTGCGCGATGCGCTCTATCTCCTCGAGAACCGCGGTTACCGCGTGCGCGTGCAGGGCGCCGGCATGGTGAAGCGGCAATCAATCGCACCCGGCACGCGTGCCCTGCGCGGTGCTTCCATCCTCATTGAGCTGGCATGAAGCTGCTTAAGGACCTGTTGTACGGCGTGCCCATCGAGCAGGTGGAAGGAAGCACCAACTGCGCGATCGAGCATGTGGTGTTCGATAGCCGCGCCGTGCAGGCCATGAGCCTTTTCGTGGCCGTGCGCGGCACTCGCACCGATGGTCATGCCTTCATCGCGAAGGCGGTGGCCGATGGAGCCGGCGCGATCGTATGCGAGCGGATGCCGGAGCGTTTCGCCGAGGGCGTCACCTACGTGCGCGTGCGCGATGCCGCAGAATCGCTCGCGCTGCTCGCCTCCAATTTCTTCGATCAGCCGAGCAGGCAGCTGAAGCTCGTGGGCATCACGGGCACCAACGGCAAGACCAGCGTGGCCACGCTGCTTTATCGCTTGTTCCGTGCGCTGGGCCACAAGAGCGCGCTGATCAGCACCGTGGAGACCCGCATCGGGCAGAAGACGATCCCGAGCACGCACACCACCCCCGATGCCGTGCAGCTCAATGCGCTGCTGGCCGAGATGGTGGAGGCCGGCGTCACCCACTGCTTCATGGAGGTGAGCAGCCATAGCGTGGTGCAGCAGCGCATCGCCGGCCTGCGCTTCGCCGGGGGCGTGTTCACCAACATCACGCACGACCATCTCGATTACCACGGCACGTTCGCGGAGTACATCAAGGCCAAGAAGCGCTTCTTCGATGGGCTCCCCGCGGAGGCCTTCGCGCTGGTGAACGCCGATGATGCCAACAGCGCGGTGATGGTGCAGAACACGCGCGCGATGAAGCGCTCGTTCGCGGTGCGGAGCCTCGCCGACCACCACGCCCGCATCATCGAGAACCAGCTCAGCGGGCTGCACCTGAGCATCGATGGCCACGACCTCTATGCACGGCTGGTGGGCGAGTTCAATGCGAGCAACCTCCTGGCCGTGTACAGCGTGGCGCTGCTTCTGGGCAAGGCGCCGCTCGACATCCTCACGGCGCTGAGCGACCTGGCGCCGCCGCGCGGCCGCTTCCAGTTGGTGCGGGGCGCTAGCGGCGTTCTGGGCATCGTGGATTACGCGCATACGCCCGATGCGCTCAAGAACGTGCTCGCCACGATCAACGATGTCATCGGCGCCGATGAGCGCGTGATCACCGTGATCGGCTGCGGCGGCGAACGTGACCGCACCAAGCGCCCGGACATGGCGCGCATCGCCACGGCGCTCAGCGCGCTGGTGGTCCTCACCAGTGATAATCCGCGCAGTGAGGAGCCCATGGCCATCATCGAGGAGATGCGTTCGGGCATCGCTTCCGCCGATCGGGGCCGCGCTTTCGTGAACGCCGATCGCCGCGAGGCCATCCGCCAGGCCGTGGGCATGGCCAAACCCGGTGATGTGGTGCTCCTGGCAGGCAAGGGCCATGAGGCCTATCAAGAGATCAACGGCGTGAAGCACCCCTTCGACGACGCCGCGGTGCTGCAGGAAACGCTCGAACTCCTCCACAAATAGATGCTCTACCACCTCTTCGACAGCATCGGCTACAGCCTGCCCGGATCGGGGGTGTTCAGCTACATCTCCTTCCGCGCGGCCTTGGCGGTGTTCGGCTCGCTGCTCATCAGCCTCTGGTTCGGCGGAAGCATCATCCGCCTGCTGCGCCGCTTGCAGGTGGGCGAGACCGTGCGCGACCTCGGCCTCGAGGGCCAGATCCAGAAGCAAGGCACGCCCACCATGGGCGGCCTCATCATCCTGGGCGCCACCATCATCCCTACGCTGCTGTTCGCACGCCTCGATAACATCTACATCCTGCTGCTGCTGGTAAGCACCGCGTGGATGGGCGGGATCGGCTTCCTCGACGATTACATCAAGGTCTTCAAGAAGGATAAGCGCGGGCTCGCGGGGCGGTTCAAGATCGTCGGGCAGGTGGGCCTCGGCGTGATCGTAGGCGCCACCGTGTACTTCCATCCGGAGATCCGCACACGCGTGGAGATCTCCGAATCGCTCGCCGAGCAGATGGATCCCGCCATGGTGCACACCATCACGGAGGAGGACGGCACGGTCCACCACATGCTCAACCGCAAGTCGCCCAACACCACCATCCCATTCGTGAAGGACAATGAGTTCAACTACTCATCGGTGCTGGGCAAGCTCTTCGGAAACGAGGCTAGGCGCCATACCTGGGTTATCTACATCCTGGTGGTGATCTTCATCATCACCGCCGTGAGCAACGGCGCCAACATCACCGACGGCGTCGATGGGCTGGCCACCGGAACCAGCGCGATCATGGTGCTCGCCCTCGGGATCCTGGCCTACGTGAGCGGCAACATCATCTTCTCGCAGTACCTCGACATCATGTACATCCCCGGCTCGGGCGAGCTGGCGGTGTTCATCGGCGCGCTGCTCGGCGCCTGCATCGGCTTCCTGTGGTACAACGCCTACCCGGCGCAGGTCTTCATGGGCGATACCGGGTCGCTCGCGCTCGGCGGCATCATCGCCACGCTGGCCATCCTGGTGCGCAAGGAGCTGCTGATCCCGATCCTCTGCGGGGTCTTCCTGGTGGAGAACCTCAGCGTGGTGCTCCAGGTCTCGTACTTCAAGTGGACCAAGCGCAAGTACGGTGAGGGGCGGAGGATCTTCCTGATGTCGCCCCTGCACCACCACTACCAGAAGAAAGGAATCCACGAGAGCAAGATCGTCGCGCGCTTCTGGATCGTGGGCATCATGCTCGCGGTGCTGTCCATCGTAACCCTCAAGCTGCGCTAGCGATGGTGATCCTGGGCGCGCAAGAGAGCGGGGTGGGTGCGGCGAAGCTGGCCAAGCGGCGCGGCCTCGACGTGTTCGTGAGCGACGCGGGCCTGATCAGGCCCGAGTACCGCGCCGTGCTCGAGCAGGAGGGCATCGCTTACGAGCAGGGCGGGCACACCGCGGCGCGCGTGCTCGAGGCCGACGAGATCGTGAAGAGCCCGGGCATCCCCGATACCGCAGCGCTGGTGCGGGCTGCCATGGAGAAAGGCATCGCCGTGATCAGCGAGATCGAGTTCGCCTATCGCTACTGCCAGGGCTCCATCGTGGGCATCACCGGCAGCAATGGCAAGACCACGACCACGCTGCTCACGCACCACATCCTCTCGCGTGCGGGGCTCGACGTGGCGGTGGGAGGCAATGTGGGCAACTCGTTCGCCGGGCTGATCGCGGAAGGCGACCATGCCTGGTACGTCCTCGAGCTGAGCAGCTTCCAACTCGATGGCATCCGTGCCTTCCGGCCGCAAGTGGCCATGCTCCTCAACATCACGCCGGATCACCTCGAGCGCTATGGCCACAGCATGGAGCGCTACACCGCCAGCAAGTTCCGCATCGCCATGAACCAGGGCGAAGGCGACCATTTCATCCACAGCGCGGACGATGCCGTGATCGCCGCGTGGATCGACGGGCACGCCATCACCCCGCGCCGCTGGCCCTTCAGCATCGAGCGCCATGTGCCTGAAGGCGCATGCCTCGCCGACAACGAAACGCTTCAGATCACCACCAACCAAACCACTTTCCGCATGAGCATCGCAGAACTCGCACTCCAAGGCCGCCACAACCTGTACAACAGCATGGCAGCGGGCATCGCTGCGCGCGTGCTCGACCTCCGCAACGAATCGGTGCGCGAGAGCCTGGGCGATTTCCAGAACGTGGAGCACCGCCTCGAGCGCGTGGCCAGCGTGCATGGCGTGGAGTTCATCAACGACAGCAAGGCCACCAACGTGAACAGCGCGTGGTATGCCCTGGAGAGCATGCGCCGGCCGGTGATCTGGATCGCCGGGGGCGAGGAGCACGGCAACGATTACGAGCAATTGGTGCCGCTCGTGAAGGAGAAGGTGAAAGCCATCGTTTGCCTCGGAAAGGACAACAGCCGCCTGAAGGAGGCCTTCGGCGCCCTGGTGAAGGACTTCGTGGAGACCAACAGCGCCCAGCAGGCCGTGCAAGCTGCCTACGCGCTCTCTGAAGAAGGCGATGCCGTGCTGCTGAGCCCCGCCTGCAAGAGCTTCGACCTGTTCGCCAACTATGAGGAGCGCGGCCGGGCCTTCAAGGCCGCCGTCCGCGCGCTTTGATCATCCCGACAGCGCCGCATCATGGAACCGAAGCGTCGATCCGAAATCCAGTTGCGCATCGCGGGCGGCCAGCTGCTCGATGCGCGCCGCTCCGCCCTCAGCGCCTGGGGGCCGCACCGCCTGGAAGCCGTGGCCAGCGTTGATGATGTGCTCTACGTGAACGATAGCCGATCCACATTCCTCGACGCCAGCCTCGAAGCGCTGAGCTCGATCGACAGGCCGTTGGTGTGGATCGTGGGCGCCTGGAGCAGCGAGATGGGAGCGGTGGCCGTGCGCGGGCTCCTCGTCGAGCGCGTGCGGACGGTGGTGCTCTATGGCCCGATCGAGGAAGGCAGTGAAGAGAGCCTGCCCGGGCACATCTACCGCACCGAGGACCTGCGCACTGCCGTGTTCACTGCGCGCGAGCTGGCGCAGCACGGTGATGCGGTGCTCTTCAGCCCGGCCTGCCCGAGCGGGAACGGCTTCGCCAACTATGAAGAGCGCGGCGCGGAATTCAAACGTGCCGTGAAGGACCTCTGAGCGATGCGACCGCATGACCCTTGATCGATCACCTGCATGACCGCGCTCCTGAAGAAGCTCCCCGGCGACCGGACCATCTGGATGGCGTCGCTCTTCCTCGCGCTCATCAGCCTGCTGGCCGTGTACGGATCGATCAGCTCGCTGGCCGTTAAGCGCGATGGCGGCACGCTGCATTTCCTCCTGAAGCATGCGCTCATGCTCGGCTCCGGCGGCCTCATCATGTACTACGCGAGCCAGCTCCGCTTTGGGATCTATTCGCGCCTGGCGCAGCTGAGCATCTGGCTCGTCGCGGGCCTGCTGCTGCTAACGCTGGTGCTCGGGTCGAACATCAACGACGCGAGCCGCTGGCTCACCATTCCCATCATCAACCAGAGCTTCCAGACCAGCGATCTGGCCAAGGTGGTGCTCATCGCCTACCTGGCCCGCGTGCTCTCCAAGCACCACACAGGTGAATGGACCCTGCGCGAGGTGGCGCTGAAGCTCATGCTGCCCGTGGGCGTGGTCTGCGGCCTCATCCTGCCCGCGAACTTCAGCACGGCGGCGCTGCTCTTCGCGATCTGCGTGCTGCTCATGTTCATCGCGCAAGTGCCCATCAAGCATCTCGCGGTGCTCATCGGCGCGGCAGTGGCGGTCTTCGCGTTGCTGCTTCTCATCGCTGATTTCTTCCCCGACCTGCTGCCGCGCGCAGCGACCTGGGCCGCGCGCCTCAAGGCTTTCGGCAGCGAGGCCGGCAACGACGCCAACTACCAGGTGGAGCATGCCAAGATCGCCATTGCAAGCGGCGGGCTGCTTCCGAGCATGCCGGGCACGGCCGCTTCGCGCAATTGGCTGCCGCATCCGTACAGCGATATGATATATGCCTTCATCGTGGAGGAGTACGGCAGCATCCTAGGCGGTTTGGGCCTCCTGCTGCTGTATCTGATTCTGCTGCACCGCGCCGTGGTGATCGCCAAGCGCTGCGAGAAGCCTTTCGGATCGCTGATCGCCGTGGGCCTGGGGCTCATGCTCGTGGTGCAGGCCATGGTGAACATGGCCGTGGCCGTGAACCTGGTGCCCGTGACCGGCCAGCCGCTGCCTTTGGTGAGCATGGGCGGCACCAGTGCGTGGTTCACCTGCCTGGCCATCGGGATCATCCTCAGTGTGAGCCGCAGCCTGGAGCAGCCCCAAGAAGCACCTAAGCATGCCAAGCCAAGGACCGCGGTCTCCTGATGCTGCCAGGGCGGCGCTGCGCGTGATGATCGCCGGCGGCGGCACGGGCGGGCACATCTTCCCGGCCATCGCCATTGCGCAGGCCATGCGCGAATCCCGGCCCGATGCGCGTTTCCTTTTCGTGGGCGCTGAAGGCAAGATGGAGATGGAGAAGGTACCGGCCGCAGGCTTCGAGATCGTGTCGCTGCCGATCCGCGGCTTCCAGCGCGGCTCGTTGATCAAGAACATCGGCCTGCCGTGGCGCTTGTTGCGCAGCTGGCTGAAGGCCCGCGCCTTGGTGAAGTCGTTCAGGCCTCAGGTGGCCGTGGGCGTGGGCGGCTACGCCAGCGGCCCCTTGCTGAAAGCCGCGCAGGGCATGGGCGTGCCCACCCTGATCCAGGAGCAGAACAGCCTGCCTGGCAAGACCAATGTCCATCTGGCGAAACGCGCAGCGCGGATCTGCGTGGCGTACGAGGGCATGGAGAAGTACTTCCCAAAGGACCGCATCCTGCTCACAGGCAATCCGGTGCGCTCCGATACCGTGAGGCTCACCGGCAAGAAGCCGCGAGGCCTCGAGCAATTCGGCCTTCGTGAGGATGCACCCATCATCTTCATCACCGGTGGAAGCCTGGGCGCACGGGGCGTGAACCGGGGCGTAGAAGCCGCGCTTCCGCTGTGGAAGAGGGAGGGCGTGCAAGTGATCTGGCAAACGGGCACCCCTTTCCTCAAGCAGGCGCAGGATGCCGTGGCGCGCATCGGCTATGGGGAATGCAAGGTGCACGAGTTCGTGGATCGCATGGACCTGGCCTACGCCGTTGCCGATCTGGTGGTGGCGCGTGCCGGCGCCATCAGCGTGAGCGAGTTGTGCATCGTGGCAAAGCCGGCGATCCTGGTGCCCTTGCCCACCGCCGCCGAGGACCACCAGACCCATAATGCGCGCGCGCTCACCGATCGCGGGGCGGCCGTTCTGCTGCGCGATGCCGATGCGGTGGAGCGGCTAGGCGCAAAGGCCATGGAGCTCATCCGCGATCCGCAGGCCATGGATCGCCTGCGACTGGCCATCGCGGGGCTCGCCCGGCACGATGCAGCGCAGGCCATCGCTGCGGAAGTGATCCGCATCGCCCGAGCATGAAGCAGCCACCGATCCTTCCACAGATGCCGCCGATGGATGCATCCGCGCATGCACGATGTGGGCGTTGCCTCTGCATTCCTCCGTTCCATCCCTGGACAACGCATCCTGAACTTCCATGAGCACGCTCGCCGGCAATCGGTTCTTCTTCATCGGCATCGGCGGCATCGGCATGAGCGGCCTTGCGCGCTATTTCCGCCGCCGGGGCGCACAGGTGGCGGGCTACGACCGAACGCCGAGCGAGCTCACCAACCAATTGCAGAGCGAAGGGATCGAGGTGCAATTCGAGGAGCGCGCAGAGCTGATCCCCGAAGCCTATCGCAATGCGCCAGCGGGCCAAGTCAGCGTGGTGCGCACGCCTGCCGTGCCGGTGAGCAGTCCGTTGCTGAAGTATTGGGAAGGGAAGGGCGCGAGCATCCTCAAGCGCGCCGAAGTGCTCGGCATGGTCACGCGAGACAAGCCCACCATAGCCGTGGCCGGCACGCATGGCAAGACCACCGTGAGCACCATGCTCGCGCACCTGCTCACGGCAGGGAAGGTGCCATGCAATGCTTTCCTCGGCGGCATCAGCGCCAATTACGGCACCAATGTCCTTCTGAACGACGATGCGCGGGTCAATGTGGTGGAGGCCGATGAGTACGACCGCAGCTTCCTGCAGTTGTGCCCGGCCCAGAGCATCATCACAGCCATGGATCCCGATCACCTCGACATCTATGGCACGGCTGAGGCCATGTTCGAGGCCTATACCGCGTTCGCCGTTCAGTGCGATGGCCCGCTGCTGGTGCATGAGCGCATCGCCAGGCACTTTGAGGAGCGCACGCAGCTGGGCACCTATTCGCTGGATAGCCGCCATGAGCCCCGCGCCGAGAACATCACCGTTGCGAGCGGACGCTATCACTTCGATCTCATCGCCGAGGGCCAGGAGCTGCGCGGCCTCACCTTGGGAATGCCCGGGAGGCATAACGTCGAGAATGCCGTCGCTGCGAGCACCGTGGCCTTGCGAATGGGCGTAAGCCCCGAGCTGCTGCGCCAGGGCCTGGCCTCCTTCCGGGGCGTGTCACGCCGGTTCGAGACCCGTATCAGCCTGCCGCATGTGGCCCTGATCGACGATTACGCGCACCACCCGAAGGAGCTCGATGCCTGTATCGCCAGCGTGCGTGAGCTCTATCCAGGACGAAGGATCACGGGCATCTTCCAGCCGCACCTCTTCACCCGCACGCGCGACCTCGCCGCCGATTTCGCTATAAGCCTCGCCGCGCTCGACGAGCTCATCCTGCTGCCCATCTACCCAGCGCGCGAGGAGCCGATCCCGGGGATCACCTCCGAGTGGCTCCTCGAACAGGTGCCTATGGATAAGAAGTCGTGCACGGACAAAACCGCGCTTGTGGAAGCGGTTGCTTCGCAAGCGGTCGATGTCGTGGTCACCATGGGGGCCGGGGACATCGACCGTTTGGTGCCTCCGATCGAACGCCTGCTGAACCAACGCCAATCGCCATGAGCCGCCTGCGCCGCTTCCTGCGCCCATTGGGCTTCGCGCTAGGCACCGTTGGCGCGCTGATCATCCTGGGCTTCGTTGACCGCAGCACCGCCCTTACGCCGATCGCCGAATTGACGGTGGCGGTGCAGGGCGGCGAGGGCCTGCATTTCATCGATGAGGAATCCGTGCGGCGCACGTTAGCCGACCAGGGCGGCGTGATCGGCGCGGCCGCTGGCCAGGTTGACCTCGCCGGACTGGAGCGCCGCCTTCGCGCGATCCCGTGCGTGGCCGATGCCGAGGCCTATCACGACCTGCATGGCGTGCTGCATGTCACCGTGCGCCAGCGCGAGCCTGTGATCCGCGTGATCAACGCCGATGGCAGCAGCTTCTACATCGATGCCGATGGCTTCACCATGCCCGTGCAAGAGCGCTACACGGCCCGGGTGCCCGTGGCCATGGGTTGGCTGTACGAGCCGGGCACCGCGCACGGCGTGATCAACGTGCATGCGCACGACACGCTCACCGGCCGCTGCCGCTCCGACGAGCTGCACCGCCTGGCCATGTTCCTGCGGCAGGATGATCTATGGAGCGCCTTGATCGACCAGGTGGTGGTGGCGGCCGATGGCCAGATGGAACTGGTGCCAACCGTAGGTCGCCAGCGCATCCTCATCGGCGATGGAAGCAGCCTCGAGCAGCGCTTCGCGAAGCTCCGGCTCTTCTACAAGCACGGCATCCCCAAGGCCGATTGGCGGCGCTACAGCCGGATCGACCTGCGCTTCAGCGAACAGATCGTGTGCACCAAACGAACCAATCCCAACGAACCGTGAGCAGCCCCTCTGATAACCACCTGGACATCGTCGCCGGCCTCGATATCGGCACCACCAAGATCGCCTGCATCGTGGGGCGCCGCAACGCCCAAGGCAAGATCGAGGTGCTCGGCATGGGCAAAGCGCGCAGCGAAGGAGTCACCCGCGGCGTGGTGGCCAACATCCCCCGCACCGTCGACAGCATCAAGGCCGCCATGAACGATGCAGCGGACATGGCCGGCGTGATCATCGAGACCGTGCACGTGGGCATCGCGGGCCAGCACATCCGCAGCATGCAGCACCGCGGCATGAAGATGCGGCAGAGCATCGAGGAGGAGATCTCGCAGAAGGACATCGATCAGCTCATTGAGGAGAGCCACCGCCTGGTGATGCCTCCCGGCGAGGAGATCATCCATGTGATCCCGCAGGAGTTCATCGTGGACAATGAGCAGGGCATCCCAGACCCCATCGGCATGAGCGGGATCCGGCTGGAGGCGAACTTCCACATCATCAGCGGGCAGGTGACCGCAGCGCGCAACATCAACAAGTGCGTGCACCGCGCCGGGCTGAACGTCACCGGCCTCGTCCTGGAGCCGCTGGCCAGCGCAGAGGCCGTGCTGAGCCAGCAGGAGAAGGAAGCCGGCGTTGTGCTGGTGGACATCGGCGGGGGCACCACGGACATCGCCATCTTCCTCGACAACATCATCCGCCACACCGCGGTGATCCCATTCGGCGGCAACGTGGTCACCGAGGATATCCGCCAGGGCTGCGGCATCATGCGCGACCAGGCCGAATTGCTCAAGACCAAGTTCGGCAGCGCGCTGGCCGCGGAGAACAAGGAGAATGAAGTGGTGTGCATACCCGGCCTGCGCGGCCGCGAGCCCAAGGAGATCAGCCTGCGCATGCTCGCCGAAGTGATCCAGGCGCGCATGGAGGAGATCATCGAGCACATCCATTTCGAGATCCGCAACAGCGGCCTGGAGAAGCAGCTCATCGCGGGCATCGTGCTCACCGGCGGCGGCGCCCAGCTCAAGCACCTCAAGCACCTGGTGGAGCTGCTCACCGGCATGGACGCGCGCATCGGCTACCCGAATGAGCACCTGGGCCAGAGCAAGATCGAGGCGGTCACCAGCCCGCTATTCGCCACGGGCGTGGGCCTGGTGATGAAGGGCTTCGAGCACCTCGATCAGGTGCGCGCACGCATCCCGGCCGAAGCTGCACCACGGAAGAGCAAGGTGAACACCGGCTCCGGCATCGGGAGCATCTTCGACAAGTTCATCGCCAAGACCTCGGACCTGCTCAGCACCGACGACGACATCTGAACCTGAACGAACATCAAGCGCCGCCCCCGGCCTCAACCACCCTCAAGACCAACGCCATGAAATTCGACCTTCCCAAGGAGCTCAGCTCGATCATCAAGGTGATCGGCGTGGGCGGCGGCGGCAGCAACGCCGTGAACCACATGTTCACCCAAGGAATCCGCGGCGTGGACTTCATCGTGTGCAACACGGATCGCCAGGCGCTCGACCTGAGCCCCGTGCCAGTGAAGATCCAGCTCGGACCAAGCCTCACCGAAGGCCTTGGCGCCGGCAGCCTCCCCGAGAAGGGAAAGGACGCCGCTCAGGAGAACCTCGACGAGATCCGCTCGGTGCTCACCACGCGGACCAAGATGCTCTTCATCACCGCGGGCATGGGCGGCGGCACCGGCACCGGCGCAGGGCCGGTGGTGGCCAACATCGCCCGCGAATTGGGCATCCTTACCGTTGGTATCGTCACCATGCCCTTCCAGTGGGAAGGCCCCAAGCGAAAGAAACAGGCGCTCGCCGGCATGGAGGAGCTGCGCAACGTGGTGGATACGCTGCTGGTGATCAACAACGACCGCTTGCGCGAGCAGTATGGCAACCTCAGCCTCGACAATGCCTTCGCGCACGCCGACGACGTGCTCGCCACCGCAGCGCGCGGCATCGTTGACATCATCACCAAGACCGGCAAGGTGAACGTTGATTTCGAGGACGTGAAGACCGTGATGACCCGCAGCGGCGTGGCTATCATGGGCATGGCCGAGGTGGAAGGCGAGGACCGCGCATTGCGTGCGGCGCAAGAGGCGCTCGATTCGCCGCTGCTGAATGACAATGATATCCGCGGGGCCAAGTTCGTCCTGTTCAATGCGGAGCATGGCTCCAACGCGATCAGCCTCGATGAGATCGAGGAGATCACGCGGCACATCCAGGCCGCAGCGGGCGAGGATGCCGATGTGATCTTCGGCTACGGCCTCGACGAATCGCTCGGTGCCAAACTGCGCCTCACGGTGATCGCCACCGGATTCCAGTCCAAGCCCGATACCGGCGAAGGCCGCAGCACGCTCACCCAGCGCACGGTGATCCCCCTCGATGCCGATGTGCCCACGATGATCACGGAGCCCATCGCCAATCCGGTGACCGGGGCCGCAGCTCCCGCCGCGCCCGCACCGCCGCCTGCTGCAGACGAGCCCTACATCGTGGTGAAGCAAGAACCTGCGATGGCCGCAGAACCGAAGCCCGAGCCCATCACGCAGCGCACGATCGAGTTCGAGGTGGAGCCTTTGGCCCCGCGCGTGGTCACACCGCAGCCGCCCGCTCCACCAGATGAGAAACTGGTGCATGGGCTCTACGATGAATCGGAGGATGGCGCGCCCGCGCTGCCTCCGGCCATTCCGCAGGCTGCCCTGCCGCAGCGCAGCACCCAGCCGGCTCAAGGGGCCGATGTGCGCGAGGCACGGCCTGCGGCTGCCGATCAAGCCGTCCGTTCCGAGGAGCGCTTGAACCAGATGCGCGAGGTTCACTTGCGCATGCGTTCGCCCAATGGCGTGGCGGACATGGAGCGTGAACCGGCATACATCCGTCGGCGCACGCAATTGCATGAAGGCCCCAAGAGCACGGACAGCAGCATCAGCCGCTTCTCGCTCAACGAGACCATCGACGAAGGCGGAGAGCGCCGGATCACCCTGAGCAAGAACAACCCGCACCTGCACGATAGGGTCGATTGATCCTTGGTGACCGCATTGAAGCGCCCGGCGGACCACTTCGCCGGGCGCGCTGCTTTCCGCCATCTTAGCGGCATGAATCTGCAAGAACGGATCGATGCGGACATCAAGGCCGCCATGCTGGCCCGAGAGAAGGACAAGCTCAATGCCCTGAGGGCCATCAAGAGCGCAATCCTGCTGGAGCTGACCAAGGAGGGCAGCGGCGGCCTGGATGAATCGGCCGGCCTGAAGATCCTGGGAAGGCTGCTGAAGCAGCGCATGGAGGCTGCCGCCATCTATCACGCCCAGCAGCGCACGGACCTGGCCCAGGAAGAAGAGAACCAGGCCATGGTGATCGAGGCCTACCTGCCGCAGCGCATGAGCGAGGCGGAGGTGGAGGCCGCCGTTCGCGCCATCATCGCATCAACAGGCGCAGCTGGCATGAAGGATATGGGCCGCGTGATGGGCGAGGCCAATAAGCAGCTGGCCGGCAAGGCCGATGGCAGCGCTGTGGCTGCGATGGTGAAGCGCGCGTTGGCAGGATAGGGCTCTACGACCGGGTCGCGTTCCGCCCCGAACGAAGAGGCCCGCTGCATGCGCAGCGGGCCTCTTCGTCCATTGTGTGGATGGGCTATCGCTCGCTCACCCGCAGCGCGGCGCCTTTGGTGGGCGCGCGATCCAGGAAGAGAGGCGCGGTCGCGAAAGGAGCATCGGCGCCGTAGCCTTTCGCGGTCAGCCGCTCGAGCGCGATGCCCCGGTCATTCAGGGAATTCACGATCGCCTCTGCGCGGGTGCGTGCGCTCTTCTCGATCGTAGCGGGCTCGGCATCCACGAAATCGGTTGCCGTGGCGCCGATCTCGAGCTTCAGCGTGGGATAGGCGCGCATGATCTCGGCCAGGTTATCAAGCTGCACAGCGCTTTCTTCCACGTTCACGCCGCCCTGATCGTAATAGGCTACCTCGTTCAGGCCGATCCAGGTGCGCTTGTCCGCCGGGATGGCGCGCATGATGAAGGTCATCAGGTCGTTCTCCATGCCGGCTGAAGCTCCCGAGATCTGCTTGCCGGTGACCAGCGTATGGGTGAATTCGGTGCTCCGCGTTACCATGGTCGCAGCGGTATTCACGCGAGCCGCGTCTTCGGCGCTGAGGTCGTTCTTGGGGGTTCCTTGCGCGCCGGGGGCAACGGCTTCCTGTGCCGCCGCGTGCTGGGCATGATTGCTTGCGGCGTGCCCGTTCTTATTGATGTGCGGTGCGATGATGAGCGCCACGATGCTCGTGAGCTTGATCAGGATGTTCATCGAGGGGCCCGAGGTGTCCTTGAAGGGGTCGCCCACGGTATCACCGGTCACAGCGGCTTGGTGCGGCGGCGAAGGCTTGTCGGCCTTGTGCTTGTAGTACATGGTGCCGTCGATGTCCACGCCCTTCTCAAAGCTCTTCTTGGCATTGTCCCACGCGCCACCGGCATTGTTCTGGAACATGCCCATGAGCACGCCGCTCACTGTGATGCCCGCGAGCAGGCCGCCCAGCGCTTCAGGCCCGGCAAGGAAACCGACGAGGATCGGTGAGATCAGCGCGAGTGCGCCGGGTGCGATCATCTCGCGGATGCTGGCTTTGGTGCTGATGGCCACGCACTTCTCGTACTCCGGCTTGCCCTTGCCCTCCATGATCCCGGGGATCTCGCGGAATTGGCGGCGCACCTCCTTCACCATGTCCATGGCGGCTTTGCCCACGGCACTGATGGCGAGGCTGCTGAAGAAGAAGGGGATCATGCCGCCCACGAAGAGCATGGCCAGCACATCAGCCTTGTAGATATCGATGCCGCTGATGCCCGACATGCCCACGTACGCGGCGAAGAGCGCCAGGGCGGTGAGCGCGGCGGATGCGATCGCGAAGCCCTTGCCGGTTGCGGCGGTGGTGTTGCCCACGGCGTCCAGATTGTCCGTGCGCTCGCGCACCTCCTTTGGCAGGCCGCTCATCTCCGCGATCCCGCCCGCATTATCAGCGATGGGGCCGAAGGCGTCGATCGCGAGCTGCATGGCCGTGGTGGCCATCATGCCTGCTGCGGCGATCGCCACGCCGTACATGCCTGCCAGCGCGAACGAGCCCCAGATGCCTGCGGCGAGAAGGAGGATGGGGAGCACCGTGCTCTCCATGCCCATGGCGAGGCCGCCGATCACGTTGGTGCCATGGCCGGTGCCGCTCTTGCGCACGATGCTCAGCACCGGGCGACGGCCCATGCTGGTGTAGTATTCGGTGACCATGCTCATGAGCGTGCCCACCACGAGGCCGAGCATGATGGCCCAGAACACGTTCATGCTGGTGATCTCCGTGGAAACCCCGCCCCGCACGAACTGCATGGTGGGAGGAAGCATCCATTGCACGAGCGGGTAGCTCGCGATGGCAACCAGGATCATGGCGCCCCAGTTGCCTTTGTTCAGGGCAGCCATCACGCTGTCGCTGTCCTTGTTGATGCGGACGAAGAGCGTGCCGATGATGCTGAAGATCACGCCCAAGCCGGCGATCACCATGGGCAGGAGGATCGGAGAGAGCCCGTTGAACGCATCGCCGGTGGCCACGACCTCACGGCCGAGCACCATGGTGGCGAGCATGGTGGCCACATAGCTGCCGAAGAGGTCGGCGCCCATGCCGGCCACGTCGCCCACGTTGTCGCCCACGTTGTCGGCGATGGTGGCGGGGTTCCGGGCGTCATCCTCCGGGATGCCGGCTTCGACCTTGCCCACGAGGTCGGCGCCTACATCGGCGGCTTTGGTGTAGATGCCGCCGCCCACGCGAGCGAAGAGCGCAATGCTCTCCGCACCGAGCGAGAAGCCTGCGAGCACTTCCAGGCATTGCATCATGGCATCGTTCCATTCCGGCGTGCCGGCGGCGATGTCGCCTACGTACATCCGCAGGAACACGATGAAGAGGGAGCCCAGGCCCACCACGGCAAGGCCCGCGACACCCAGGCCCATCACGGTGCCGCCATTGAAGCTCACCTTGAGGCCCTGCGCCAGGCTGGTGCGCGCAGCCTGCGTGGTGCGCACGTTGGCCATGGTGGCGATGCTCATGCCGATCCATCCGGCGAACGCGCTGAAGAACGCCCCGATGAGGAATGCGATGGCGATGACCCAATCGGTATGCTTGGCCACGGCCTCGAGTTCAGCGCTCCAAGCCAGCAGCGCAGCGGCGATCGCGGCGAATACGCCCAGTACTTTCCATTCCGCCTTGAGGAAGGCGCTCGCGCCACGAGCTATGTAGCCCGCGAGTTCCTGCATGTTGGCATCGCCGGCGTCCTGCTTGCGCACCCACATGGCCTTGGCGATCATCACCACCAGGCCCAGTGCGCCCATCACCGGCACATAGTACATCAGTTCACTTCCCATGGTCTCTACGGTTGTCGTTATGTCGTTGTCGTTCAAGGCCTTTGGGCCGTTCCCGGAAAAGGCGGGCGCGAATGTAGAAAACCCGTGGTTTCGGCTTGCGCTCAAAGCCCGTTGAATGGAAGGCCGATCAGCCATGCGTCGCACAAGGGCAGGGCTACGGGCCTCACAAGGCCCCATCCTCCGACCACCGGGCAACGGAGGAGGCGGCCAACCGATCAACCTCAGTCCGCTTCCATCATCGCCGGGCGCTGCGTGAGCTCATGGTAGCAGAGCACATCCTCCGCGAAGCAGTGGATCACCATGCTCTTGCGGCTCGCATCGGGCTTGCTCATCTTCTTTCCGCCGTGGAGCAGGTTGGCGTGCCAGAGCAGCACGTCGCCTGGCCGCGCATGGAACTCCTGTGCGGGGAAGCCGCCCTTCCGGATCTCCGCGTCGATGGCTTCCTCATAGCGCGCATAGGCATCATCGCCGATCACGAAGCGATTGCCACCATGATCGTAGCTGTCGTTGAGCAGATAGGGAAGGCGATGGCTTCCGGGGTGATAGATGAGGCAGCCGTTGTCGGCCGTGATGGGCTCGAGCGCGATCCATGCGGCGATCATGTAGCCGAGCGGATAGGTGGTCATGTGGATGCTGTCGCTATGGGCATGCTGCTCACTGCCGGTGAGGAAGTTGATGCTCTGGAAGACACGCACCCTGCGGCCGAGCAGGAAGTCCATCGCGTCGAGGATGCGGCGGTCATGCGTGCATCGGCGCAGCAGCTCACTGTGCCTGTACGCGAACATGATCTTCCTTCCGGTGAAGTTGAAGTCAACCACCTTGTCGCGGATAAGTCGGTCCACTTCGTTGTTCATGGCGGTCACTTCCTCCTGCGAGAAAAGGCCGCGAAGCACGATATAGCCGTCAGTGGGCCAGCGGAGCATCGCCTCGCGGGTGGCTGCATCGAAGCGCTGCAAGCCCGCTGATGCCTTCAGCTTCTCAAGCGCATCGGGTTCATCAAGCCACGGCGTTTCGATCGCGCCTTTGGGCAGATGGCTGCTGTTGATCGGCAGCAGCACATTGCGCTTCACGCCGTACTTGCGGTACATGCGCTGCGCATGCTTCAGCTTGCTCAGGTTGAAGAGGTTCAGCACCACATAGCTCGCCTTCAGCTTGCGGAAGAACCCATAATAGCGGTCCAGCACTTTGCGCACGGCGGGCAAGTTAGCCGCGCGATCCGAGGCCATGGGCCTGGGTGCTCACTCCAGCACCACCGGCATGTCCTTCGGGTGCTTCACCTCATAGCTGAAGCCGAGCTTCTTCGTAGCCTTGGGTTCGATGCGCTGGTTCCAGGTGAGCAGGCCCTTCTGCTCATCGGCAGCTGCGCCGCCCTTATCGATCAGCTTCACCTCGATCTCGCTCTGCGGGCTCAGCGGGTACTGGTCGCGCACTTCCAGATCCACCGCCGTGCCCTTGGTGTTGCGCACGGTGAGGTCCCAGCCGATGGTCACCGTGCGCTTGCCGCCCACGATGGCTTTCTCATTGGTGGTCTTGCGCTTCACGCGCTCCACCACGACCCCTTTATCGCGCCCCAGGCTGATGTCGAGCGTGTCCTTGGGCTGATCCAGTTGCAGGTAGCTCTGTCCCACGAAGGTGCCCTCGAAGAACACGTTGGCTTCCCCTGGCAGCAGGTTCAGGTCTTCCCATCCCGCGGTGCGCGCATAGAGGAAGGCATCCTTCTCGAGCTTGGGCGTTGCGTAGTGCTTATAGCTGGCGGGTATGCTGTGGCTCTTCACGCCCACGGTGTGCGCCTTGCCATCGGCAGGGATGGTGAAGGGCGTTTCGATCACGAATTCGACGGTGGTGGTGCGGAAGGCCACGGTGTTGGAAACGATGCCCGAGGCAACCTCTTCCTGCTTCATCCGCAGCAGGCCATCATCCATTGCGCTTGGAGCAGCCATGGGCGCATCGCCTCTCACGCGCTGTTCCCGACTGCTGATGGTCACGCTCTCAAGCCTGCGCGGCTGGTAGGTGTAGAGTACCCAAGGGCTCAGCGATGGCATCACGCCGCCCAAGATGGGATTGCCGCTGCTCAGGCTCAGGTCCACTTTGCTCCAATCCTCGCCTGTGTTGTTGGTCACTTGGGCCTTCATCAGCAGCTCGATCGGCTGGCCCACGCCCTTGGCGCGCAGGTCATAGGCGGGCAGCCAGCCGGCATTGCCCACGAAGTAGGTGATGGTGAAGGTGGCGCTCACCTCAATAGTGCTGCTGATCTCCACCACCACTTCGCTGGTGGGCCGCGGCGCCTGCGATTGGTACTGCTGCATCTGCTGCTGCAGTTTCTGCTTCTCTTCCTGCAGGGCCTGTTTCTTCTCCTCCTGCGCGAGCCAACCTGCCTTCATCGCCTTCATGCGTTCCCGAACGTAGTCGTTCACAGCCTGGAGCTGCGCGGCGGTGAGCCCGTTCTGCTGGCCGCCAACGGCATTGTTCTTCAGCAGGAGCTGCTCTTCGTTCACCCACACCTGCTGCAATCCATGCTCGATGTTCCAATCGTGCTCGATCCGCTTGATGCGCGCCTGGAGCTCCTCGATCTCCTTCTTCTTCGGGCTTTCGGTGAGGTAGTTGATCCGGTGATTCACGCTCAGGATCTGGTAGCCGCCCTTGCCGGTTACCTGGATGCTCTGAGGGTCCATGCCCTCGGCGAGGCCCGTGAAGACCAGAAGGCTGGTGCCCGCTGCGATGGTGGCGCTGGCCGCTCGTGATACCTGCGCGCCGCTCAGGAAGACCTTCACCTCGTTCACCTTGCTGGTGATGGGTTTCTCGCCTTCGGCTGCGGAGGTCGCACAGGGCAGGAATGCGGTGGCGAAGAGGAAGGAAGCGAGGCGCATGGGCGGGCGTTTGTGCGGACGAAGGTATCCGGGCCTTGGAACATTGACCGGTACACGCGTTCAGGCTCGCGGTTCAGCCAGTGCGAAACAGAAGGGGCCGCCTCTTCCGAGACGGCCCCCTCCTTTCAGTTTCGTTCAACCTAGCGCTGGATCACCAGTCGCTCGTTGTGCAAGGCCGTTCCGGCGGTGATGCTCACCATGTACATGCCATTGGCCAATTCGCCGTTGAGGTCGAGCACGGTGTTGATGAAGCCATCCTGCACCGCGATGGTGCGGGCGGTCACGCGCTTGCCGTAGGCATCGAAGATGTCCACGGTGACGGTGCTGACGCCCTCCTCCACATGCGGCATGCTCAGCGTCAGCTGGCTGCCGTCGTTCGGGTTGGGGAAGAGCTTCACGCTGCTGCTGCTCTCTGAGCCGCCGGGCTGCTGCGCCATGCCGAAGGCGCAGTTGGTGAACACGGTGCATACATCGCCCCACGGAGTGAGGTTGGTGTACATGTCCGTGTTGGTCCCCACGCACCAGGTGGCGCCGCCATCGAAGCTCAAGCGGGCTTCCACCTCATAGAGCTTGCAGGCCTGGAGCACCGTGGTTGCGTTGGGCAGCGGAGAAGCCACGATACCGGTGTTGTTCAGATAGGTCCATGGGTTGCTGCTCACGCCGTTCTTCACGATCACCACGCCCTCGGACGGGATGCGGAAGCGGAACTGGTACTTATTGGCCTGCTGGTTCGCGCAGGACGGGGTCTTGCGCGAGCGCGGCTTGGCGTACACCAGGTTCGCAGCGCCGCTGCCCATGGACTTCGAGACGTTGCACGAGAGCTGCGCTCCGGCCTCATCTTGCAGTTCGGTCATGGGGCACTGGCCCAAGGTGTTGTTGATCATGATGCGGCAGGCAGGGCCCCACTCGCGCCATACGCCGGGGCTGATCCGGGTGCGCACGCGCACATTGTAGAGCTTGTTCTCCACCAAGGAGGGCAGGCTGAACATGTTCACCTGGTTCCCGCCAGCGGTCGAGGCTGTTGGCCAGATCAGGCTCAGCGTTCCATTCGGGTCATAGAACCAGAACTGGTAGTTCAGGCCGCTGGTGCCGTTCGGGGTGTTGTCTGCGGTGAGCACGTCGGAGCAGGTGCCCGATACGCCGCGGCGCAGGTCGAGGCGGTCGCAGCTCGCCGAGATCAGGCGGTCGTTGCCCAGCGGGATGCCGAAGCCCTGACCATTTGCGATCTGGCTGGTGCAGCCGCTGGTGAAGTTGTTGCGGTTGTCGATTACGCGGGTTCCGCCCACGCGCACGATGTAGCCGCCGTTCACGATGCCGTTGCAGGCGTCATCCTCCACCACCACGTAGTACTGGCCGTTGGGCAGGCAGGTGGTGTAGGTGTAGTTGCTGCTGGGCGGCGGGAAGTCGTAGGCGGGGTAACCGGGCGAGCTCTGCACCAGGATGTTGGTGACCTGCTGGCGGAGCGCCCAGCGGATGCCGCTGGAGCCATCGGCCTGGAAGGTCAAGGTCACCGTTTGCGTGCACGGGGTGCCTGCGCAGCCGCAAGTGGGGCTGGCACCGAGCACATCGAGCACCGTCAACGGGTTGCCGTCATCGCAGGCCTGTCCGGGCGTGCCGTTGTTCACCGTGGGGCATACATCGCAGAAGTCGGGCACGGCGTCGCCGTCACCATCCGCGAAGTCGTTGCCGCCGGGGCAGATGTCGCAGGCGTCGCCGTTGGTGTCGCCATCGCTGTCGGTCTGGCTCGCATTCGAGATGGCAGGGCAGTTGTCGCAGGCATCGCCCACGCCGTCAGTGTCGCCATCCGCCTGGCTCGGGTTGGAGGTGCTCACGCAGTTGTCGCACGCATCGCCCACGCCATCGTTGTCACCATCAACCGCGGTTACGGTCAGCACGTTGTTGCCTGTAGTGCCACCACTCCAGTAGCTGCCCACCGAGATGTAGTAGGTGGTGCCTTGGGTGGCTGCCCAGGTTACCCAGCTCTGTAGCGTGGATGGGCAGGGGCCATTCGCCCCGGCATCATCGTTACAGGTGATCGGGGTCAGCCCGGCGCAGGTGCCTGCGTAAACGGCGATCTCCGTGTCATAGCTCGATCCGCAGGTGTAGGCGATCATGGGTCCGCAAACACCGCTCACGGTCCACCAGATGTTATTGTACGGGCCGTCGCAGGTGGTCACGGGACCATCCGTTGTCGCCGCTGAGTTGGAGATGCCGGGGCTCGTGTAAGGCACGTTCGGGATGCTGATCGCCGCTGCGCAGGCATCGTTGGCCGGCGGTGGGCAGTTGATGCGCCAGGTCTGGCTTCCGCTTCCTACGTTGTATTCGGCATCAAGCAGGATGTACACTGGTACGCCAGCCGTCCAAGCCATGCTGCCGAAGGTCGCTGGCGCACTCACGTCCAGGATGCAGTTCCAACCGGTGGCGCTGCAACCGGCCGAGACCGGCTTCCAGAAGTAATCGACATAACCGCCCGTAGCAGCCGTAACCGTGATGGAGTAGTTGCCGGTAACTGGGGGCGTGTAAGTGTAGAGGCGCTCCGCTCCTGGTGTGCCGAAGCCGCAGCTGCCTGGGCTCCAACCGAAGCCGCCGCCGCTGAAACCTGGGGACTGCGTAGTGCCGCAAGCAGCAGCAGCAACTGGTACGGTGCAGGGGTCAACTACAGGGGCGGTGCACTGCACGCGTCGCTGACGGCATGAACCTAATGCGCCGCATGCAGAACTCGTATGGGTCCAGAAACGGTACGTGGTCGTGGTGGTAGGTGTGTAGTTCACCGGTCCAAGGCCCCATGCGAGACCAACGGTACCAGCGCCATTGCTGATCGTGATCCAGTCCGTTGCAACGCTGCTGGTGAAGGTGTAAGTAGTGCCAGCCGTAAGGTTCAGCGTGGTGTACTCGCCATTATAACCGCAACCCAGCGCAACATCGTTCGCTAGGCCATTGCAGGTCGGTGTCACAGCACCCGTGGGGTACTCCCCGTAGGTGCTTGTAAGGCATGGGCCGACTGGCGGGGGCGGTCCGCAGCTCACGCAGCGCCAGCGCACGGTGTGGCTGGCGGAAACGGTAGCGCACGGGTAACCATAAATCAACACCTGCACTTGCCCGGTGAACGTAGCTGTCCAAAGGATTTTCGGATCAGCACCGCACACATCATCCGCATAGCAGATGTGGGCGTTGGCGGTGGTCTTCAGACTCATGGTCATGTCGGCGGTGGGATTGACCGCACCATCCACTGCGTCGCACAAGGACCATTCGTATTGCTGCCCGCTGGTCACGTTGTACGTGTTGTACTCACCACCGTAGGTTCCTGCAACAGAGTTCACGAAGGTGCTGGAAGTAGTGCTTTGGGCTACTCCCCAAGACGTTCCGGGCCCGGCGCAGGATCCAGGAAAGCAGACGCCGGCTTGGCCGAAGCTTGCCGAGGAGATCAGCAGCGCACCGGCAAGGGCCGCCGCGGTTTGCCACCAACGCGTGCGCCGTGGCGAGTTCGAGTTTCTACAATTCATGGTCTTGGGTTTTGGTTTAGGAAAGGGGAGATTGGCGGCGGCCTCCGTGGCGCCAAGACGTTGGTAAGGCGGTTGCCTGGATGCAAGTCCCGTAGCGCGAAGCGCATATCGGGAGCGATAGGGGAATGGGGGTCAGGGGGCTTGTGGGTTGGGTCAGGTTCCCAAGTCCTTTCTCTGAGTTCAGGCGGTTCCTCAATCGGCTGGCCTTGCAAACCGGGCCGATCGTCTTCGGGATCCTTGCAGGAAATCCCTTAGAAGGAGCCAAGCTAACCGGGAGATTTTACATTGTCAAGCGTTGCTTTTCGATAAGCTGGAATATTCCGATCGCGGATCCGGTTCGGTCCCGGTTGAATGGCTCCTTTGATCGGAGTGCAAAAGCTCACCCGGTCCATGGAGCGCAAGAAGCCCCCGCTTGCTAAGAGCAAACGGGGGCTATGCATTCAGGGTCGAGTGATAGGGCTGCTCGCAGTCCTTACTTCTGGATCACCAAGCGCTCGGTGTAAATGGCACTTCCAGCAGTGATGCTCACCATGTACATGCCGTTGGCCAGTTCGCTGTTCAGGGCGATCGAGGTGTTCACATAGCCGTCCTGCACGCCGATCGTGCGCTGGGCCACTCGCTTTCCGAAGGCATCGTAGATGTCAACCGAGACCGTGTTCACGCCCTCCTCCACATGCGGCATGCTCAGCGTCAGCTGGCTGCCGTCGTTCGGGTTGGGGTACAGTCCCACGCTCCGCTCGGACTGACCAGCTTCGCTTGAAGAGCTCTCTTCAGCCATGCCGAAGGCGCAGGTGGTGAACACGGTGCATACATCGCCCCACGGGGTGAGGTTGGTGTACATGTCCGCATTCGTGCCTACGCACCAGGTGGCGCCGCCATCGAAGCTGGCACGCGCTTCCACTTCATACTGCGCACAGGGCTGCAGCACGGTGCCGTTTGGCAGGGGCGTGCCTGCTACGTTGGTCATGTTCAAGTAGGTCCACGGGTTGCTGCTCACGCCATTCTTCACGATCACCACGCCTTCGCTCGGGATGCGGAAGCGGAACTGGTACTTGTTCGCTTGCTGGTTCGCGCAGCTACCGGTCTTGCGGGTGCGCGGCTTGGCGTACACCAGGTTGGGTGTGCCGTTGCCGAGTGGCTTGGTCACGCCGCAGGAGAAATGCGCGCCGGCTTCATCCTGTAGCTCCGTCATCGGGCATTGGCCCAAGCCGTTGTTGATCATGATGCGGCAGGCCGGCCCCCACGCGCGCCAGTTACCCGGGCTGATCCGGGTGCGCACGCGCACGTTGTACAGTTTGTTCTCGACGAGCGAGCCCAGGCTGTACATGTTCACCTGGTTCAAGCCAGCCGAATTGGCCGGCCAACGGAAGCTCAGCCCACCATTGGGGTCGTAGAACCAGAACTGGAACACGTTGTTCGGTGCGCTGTTCGGCGTGAGGTCGGCGGTGAGCACATCCGAGCATGCGCCGTTGATGCCTCGGCGCAGGTCGAGGCGGTCGCAGCTTGCACTGATCAGTCGGTCATTGCCCATGGGGAGGCAGAAGCCTTCCGCGCTGGTGCTCTCATCGCCACTGCTGAAGTTGCCACCGTTGTCGATGATCCGCTGGCCACCGGGTGCGCGAAGGACATATCCACCGCCCGCGATGCCGTCGCTGCCATCGTCGAACACGTGCAAGGTGTAGCAGCCGTCCGGCAGGCAGCAATCCGCCGTGATCGTGGCATTGTCAGGGTACGAGGAGCCGTTGCATACCACGGCACCCGATCCTTCGGCGCGGATCTCCCAATTCGTCTCATCGCCATTGCCATCCGTGTCGATCTCAAGGGTCGATTCCGCAACGGGGTCGTGCTGGCATTCGCCCAGCGCATCGCAGTAGTCGAAGGTGCATGGGTCGCCATCACTGCAGCTCTGGAGCAGGTTGAGGCAGGTGCCATTGAAGCAGAGATCGATCGTACAAGGGTCGCCATCGTCGCAGTTCATTGGCGTGTACACGCAAACGCCGGTGGCTGGATCGCAAGTATCGATCGTGCAGGGGTCGCCATCATCGCAGGATAGCGGGTTGTAGAAGAATTGAATGGCGTAGTCGTAGCACGTGACGAAGTCCTGAACGAGGGTCTGCCCGGAGATGATGAACTCCCCGTTGAACGGTGGCTCATAATCCACGGGAAGGGTGGAGAGCGCCGTGCTGAACACGCTATTCTCGGCTACGTGCCGCCCTACGTAGGTATAGCAAGGGAAGGGAGGCGGATCCAGGAACCCTGCCGGCGGTGCGTATGGCGTGTGCGTGCATATCCCGAGGTTGCATTCATCGAGGGTGCAAGGATCGCCATCATCGCAATCGGTGGGCTCGAAGTAGAACGTGATCACATAGTCGTAGCACACCGTGCCTTCCACGACCAGCGTTGACGAGGTGACAAAGACCTGCGCATCGGTTGACGGAACGTAGTCCAAGGGGACATCCGTGTGTTCAAGGGCGATCTCGCTGTTCAGCAGGACCTCGCGACCGATGTAGGTGTAGCATGGCCCGGGAGCCGCCGGGGGCACCAGCGCTTCAGGTGGGATCGGAAGGGGTGCGTACAGGAACGTCACCACGTAGGCATAGCAAGGGTCGCTGTTGAAGCTGACCGTACCGGTGCTCTCCTGTGTAGTACCACCCGTCGGGGTCGTCGTGCCTTCGGGGAGGTCTGACAGATTGTAATCGTATAGGCCGTTCCTGTGAACCGATCGGCCAAGCAGGATGTAGCACGGTGAAGGATCCGGTGCTATGAGCGCGGATGCAGGAATGGGCAGCGGCTCGTAGTAGTGGGTGATGATATGATCGTAGCAAAGGATCGGCGGGTTCACCAGGGTCAACGAAACCATGATCGAATCGCCCCATGGGCTCGGAACCGTATCGAAGGGAAGCGTGGAGCGCTCCTCGTCATAGGTGAAGTCCGTGTAGACCACGCGGCCCATGTACACCAGGCAGGGATCCGTCGCGGGTGGAGGTTCGAACTCCGCGGGATCAGCGGCAACGGGCTCGTAGTAATGCGTGACGATGTAGTCAAGGCAGGTCACGAAGTCCTCGACGATGGTCTCGGTGAACAACACCACTGAATGATCCGGGGAGGGGACGTAGTCAGTGTCGATGGTGACGAGCTCTACGGCGATGCTGCCGTTGAGGAACACATCACGGCCCATGTATGCCAGGCATGGTGCAGGCGTGGCAGGCTGGGCCAGTTCGCTCTCAGGTATGGCATACGGCTCGAAATGGTGCGCCACCTCGTAGGTGAAGCAAGCGACGAAGTCCACCACGATGCTCCCGGCGAAAAGCACCACAGCGCCTTCGGCCGTGGGAACGAAATCGTCCTCAACGGTCGTCAGCGCATCGTCCTGCGCGCCGTTCACGATCACGATGACGCCCTTGTATTGCATGCAATTCGGGCCTTCGGGCTCCACCAGTTGTTCGGCGGGCACCGTGGCAGGCTCGAAGTAGTGGGTAACCACATAGTCGAAGCAGAGGTCTGTACCCGAGAGCACGCTGCCAGCGAACACGGCCACTACCGCGCTATCGCTGGGGGTGTAATCGGGTGCAGTGGTACTCTGCGCTTCATCAATGCTCAAGTTGATGAGCACGTCTCGGCCCATGTACACCAGGCAGCCTGGTGGCGTGGCGGGTTGGGCCAACGCCGTTGGTGGAACAGGGAGCGGCCCATGCGCACAGGCATTGTCAACGCACATGTCGAAGGTGCATGGGTCACCGTCATCGCAATCGAAAGGGCACCCATCGCAGGCGTCTCCGATGCCATCGCCGTCGATATCCGACTGGTCGTTGGGCACAAAGGGGCAGTTGTCGCACGCGTCGCCGAATCCGTCCATATCCATGTTCACTTGGAATGGATTCGGCAGCATGCCGCAGTTGTCGCAAGCATCGCCCACGCCATCGCTATCGCTATCCAGCTGGCCCGGATTGGGCGTCGTCGGGCAATTGTCGATTTGGTCCGGCGCACCATCGCCATCGCTGTCCTGCGCGGAGAGCGGGGTTGCGAAGTGCAGCAGGGTGATGATGGCCGTCCAGCGCAGGAGGGTGTTCAGGTGCTTCATGGTCGTGGGAGGCGTTGTTGCGCTTATGCGCGGATCTGCCTCTTGGTCCCTGACCCCAGGTGGATCGTAACCGGCCAGGGGAAAATTCTTCGGGTGGTTACGGCGAGCCCCCGCTTGGGGACCAATGCACGATCGACCTCACAAACGATCAGCCACCGCATACCTTCCCATTAGCTTCGTCGCAGGAGAAGCATGGGCCCGGCACACGCCAGCGACGCGGAGCTGATCGCGCACCTGAGGAAGGGCACGATCGAAGAGGACATGGCCTTGAAGCAGATCTATCGGGAGCATTTCCACGCGGTGAGCGGGTACGTGCAACGCAACAGCGGCGATGCCGATGCTGCGCGCGATGTGTTCCAGGACGGTGTTCTGGTCCTCTACCGGAACATCAAGGAGGACCGCTTCAATGGTGAGAGCGCGATCGGCACCTACCTGTACAGCATCTGCCGCTACCTCTGGTTGAAGTCGCTTCGGAAGCGCGGACGCATTTCGGATGATGCGGAAGCGGACCTGGTGAGTTACGGAACGCCTTTGATCGAGCTGATCGATGCCGAACGTCGTTCGATGGTGCTGGCGCTCTTCGATCAGTTGGGCGAGGCGTGCAAGCGGATCCTGTTGCTGAGCTTCTATGAGGATCTTGATATGCGCGAGATCGCGGCACACACAGGGTTGAAGGACGAGCAGAACGCGCGCAACAAGAAGTACAAGTGCCTGAAGGGCTTGAAGGAGAAGATGGATGAGCACGGTGGCCTAGCGCATTGGTTGAACGAATTGCAGGACCAACGCTCATGAACACGCACGAAGAACTGTTCGAGTCCTACTTGAAGGGTCGATCGACCACGGCCGAACGGGCGGACTTCGAGGCGCGCATGCGCGCGGATCCTTCATTCGCGGAGCAGTTCCGGCAGTTCCGCGCTGCGGCGGCGGTCGTTCGGATCGCCGGTGACCAACGGCTCAAGCAGCGGCTGGCAGCGATCCATGCCGAGGTATTCCCGGAACGCCGCGGGCGCCTGATCCCCATCACGAGGCGCGGTTGGCTCGCCATTGCCGCATCGGTGTTGGTCCTTATCGGAGTCAGCTACTTCTTCGCATCGCGCCAGGCGAGCACCTCGGACCTGTACGCCGAGCACATGGTAGCCTATCCCGGTCCGGATCGGGAACGCAGCGATGATGGAGCGAATGATCCGGCATGGACGCACTTCGCAGATGCGTACTCGGAGGAGCGTTACGATGACGCGATCACCGGGCTCGACACGATGACGAGCGATGCGGCGCCTGCCTATATGGTCGCATTCTATCGCGGGCAGTGCCTGCTCTTGAAGACCAACCCGGATCCACAAGCAGCGATGCGTGCCTTCCAAGAGGTGCTCGCCACGGACAATGATCTTCTTGCTTCTGCGCGCTGGTACCTTGGCTTGGCGGCCATGAACCACGGGGACCATGCACTGGCCCGCGTGCAATTCACCGCGCTTCGCGATGCCGGTGCATACAAGCACACCGAAGCGGCAAGGCTATTGGAAGCGCTTCCTGACGAGCAGTAGTACCAGGATCCCGCCGAGCACGATCCAGATCCAGTTTCGCTTGTACCACGGCTTGCTGAGTCCCATCACACGCTCATCGCCCATGAGCACCATGGTGGACCAGTAGTACGGATGCGCCTTCTGTGGATCGCTCTGTTCCAGGTAGTCGAGCTTCGCGCTTTGCAAGGCCTGGTCGAGGGCCATCCCTTGGGCGGCGTGCCCGAAGAAGGATGCGATGATCGAACGTGCGGCTTCGTCCTCGCAATTCCACAAGCTCATCACCATGGACGGGCAACCCGCGTGTGCGAATGCACGGGCCGCGCTCATCACGCCTTCCCCGTTCACGGCGCGGCCGTCCCCAGTACGACAGGCGCTGAGCACGGCCAAGCGCACATGCAGGTCCAGGTTGAAGATCTCGTGGAGATGCAGCCTTCCATCCTCAAGGCTGTCAACGCGTGCGAAGGCGAACACCGAATTCATCGGGTCGATATCATCCATGGCGGTGTGCATCGCCAGGTGGAGGATCGAGGCTTCTGCTGCCATCCGCTTGAACGCCGATTCCGTCGCCGCATCGCCGATCAGCAACTCACCGCCGAGCAGCTCGCGCACAGCCTCCACCTCATCCGCATTGGAGCGCAGTTCCACCAAGCCCGTGGATGCTGGATAGCTCGCCGCCACGCCGAGGTACTCGCCAGTGCTGGTCGAAGGAGATGCGCTGCGCATCCAGTTCCGGATCGAGGCCACGTAACTGATCGCATGCGATCGAAGCAGGTAGGGTAAGGCGCTGTAGTCGCGCGTGGCCGATCGCGGCGCGTCGGTCAGCAGCACTTCCCACGGCAGCTGGTGGAACGGTCCATCGGGAACGATCACGAGCGCCGTACGAGGGGGGACGGTGATTCCTCCGAACAGGAGTTGGTGCAACGTTCGCGCATGTTCGGTGAAGACGGCATAGGCCCCTTGCGGATCAGTGAGCGAACGCGCGCGATCAGCAAGCAGGTCCCGCAAGCCCTTGGCTGCTTGCTGCATGCCCAGGACATCATCGTTCCTCACGAATTGCGCGCCTGATGCATCGAGCAGGATGAGGTATGCATGCTTCGATCCGAGGAACATGCACAGCAACGAACGATCCGAGCCAAGCCTTGCTTGCAAGGCCTTCCGCTCGAACGTCGAGGGTGCATATTTCAGCTCGTGGTAGGCAGGGTGTTCCACGGCCATCCGCTGGATCAAGCCATCGAGCTCGGCCTGGCCCGCGGCAGCGGCATTGCGCCATAAGCCCACCTTGTCCACATCCATGCGGTCGCATTTCTTCTCTTCCAGCAGGATGTAGCGCCGCATCTCCGCGATCCGCGCCTTGAGCGTTCGTTCCTCATCGATGAGTTCGCGCGGAAGGCCGGCGTCCGACAGCGCTTCCAGTGCGCGCATCGCCTCGGCGAGCAGGGCGTTCCGGCTGAGTTCCATGAGCGTTATCGCACGCTCGATGGAGGCTTCATCACCATCCCGCGTGAAGCGTGTACGGCAATGCTCCAGCGCTTCTTCGATGAAGTCCCGCACCTGGGTGGTCCAGAACAACTTGGACCCCTCGGCGAGCGCACCGGTACGGAGATGCTCGATGCATTGCACGGACAAGTCGATGCATTCATCCGCGGCGCGCGAGGCTCGCGCGTCGACCGGTCGAGCGCGCAGCAAGCGGTACTTCACCACGAGCGCATCGAGCAAGTGTCGGTGGTTCGTCGCGGCCTTCACGTCGCTTGGGTTGCTCAAGTCATCCGCCGGTATGAAGCCGGGGACCAATCGTGAGATCGCTTCCTGCGCACGCCCCATGGCTTCCTCTGGGCGGTCCATGGTCGCCAGCATGCGCGCCAGCTCGCTGCTCATGCACGCCGTGCTCGGATGATCGGGTCCCAGCGTGCGCTCCCTGAACTCCAAGGCCTGCTGGTACAAACGCAATGCTTCGTCAGGGTGCCCGCCGGTCGCGGCCACAGCGGCGCTGTCGGCCATGGTATCCGCTGCGTCCGTTGCTGGAGCGTCCTTCAATTGGCGCGCTGCGGCCAGGTTGAAGTGCTCGAGCGCCCCACGCTGATCACCGGCTTCCCACGCATGGGTACCCAGGACCTCGTGGACATAGGCCACCATGGGTGGCCCGCCGCCTTCCACCGATCTCCATATGCGGAGGGCTTCATTGTAATGGATAGAGCAACTATCGCGTTGATCCAGACCCCAAAAGCAGTTGCCCACGTTGTAGTGGGCGCCTGCCACGTTGCCGGCCTTGTCGGGTTCTTCCCGGAGGTGGATGGCGAGATTCTCGCGGTAGTACACCAACCCGCGGTGATAGTCGCCCTTCTCATAGGCGCAATAACCCAGCACGCGGAGGATCTTGTTGCCGAGCTTCCACGGCGAACCAGCTTCCAGATAATTGGAATAGGCCTTCAGCATCAGGGTCTCAGCCTGCTCCAGGTCGCGGTTCGCGTGTGCGTACTGGCCCTTCAGCGCCCAGAACTCGGCCCGTTCTGCCGCAGAGGCGGAAGGCCCGGTGCACCATCGCTCATGTCGTTCGATGCACGCTGCGATCTGCTTCATGTCGCCGCCGGCGAATAGTTTCCAGCACGGCTTCATATCCACTGGAACCTGCGCCCCGACCGTGTTGGTGAAAACCAGCGTGGCCATCACGCAAGCCCGTGCGCTGATCGGTGGTACCGGCTGCCAGGCCGTGCGACCAACTATACCGCGGACCCAACCCATCGCTCAAAGTTCGGGATCCGATCGGTTGAAATGCGAAGAGCGCCCATATGGACGCCCTTCGCTTGTCGATTGCTTCCGATCCTATGGCTCGATCACCAGTCGTACCGTGGATATGGCATCCCCTGCAGTGATGTTCACCAAGTACAGGCCTGCGGCCAGCTTGCCATTCAGGTCGAGCACGATGTTGATGAACCCGTCGCTGACAGCAAGCGTGCGCTGGGCCACGCGCTTGCCGAAGGCGTCGTAGATGTCCACGTTGATGCTCTCCACGCCCTCCTCCACGCTGCTCATGCTCACAAAGAGCTGGTCGCCGCGGTTCGGGTTCGGGTACATCGCCACGCGGGCCTCGCTCGCCGTGGTGCTGCCGCCCTCTTCAGCCATGCCGAAGGCGCAGTTGGTGGTGAGCATGCAGATGTCGCCGTAGGGGTCGCTGGCATGGCACCAGGTACTGCCGTTGTCGAAGCTGGCGCGCACATCCACCTCGTAGGTCTTGTTGCACTGCAGGCCTGCGGTGTTCACCCAGTACTGCCCGACCGGGCTGGTCTTCACAATGGTGACGAACTCAGCCGGGATGCGGAAGCGGAACTGGTAGCGGTTCGCGTTCTGCCAGTTGCAGTTGGCGTTCATGCGGCGCACGGGGCGGGCATGCACGCGCTCGTTCACGCCCACATTGCGCATCTGTCCGCAGCTCAGGAATTGGCTTCCTGGCAGGTCCATGAGCTTGGTGCGTGGGCACTGGGCTTCCGTGCTGTTCACCACCAGGCGGCAGGCGGGGCCCCAGTTGTTGTAGTTGCCATTGATGCGGCCGCGCACCTTCACGTTGTAGAAGCCGCCTTCAACCAGTTGGTTGCCAGCCCAGCCGTTGAGCAGGAAGTGGGCCGCGCGGGTAGCACTGGCCGGTAGGCCATTGGTGGTGTTGTGGCTCTGGAATCGCTTGAAGCTATAGCCGCCATTGGGCGCGTACCACCACATCTGGTAGCCGCTGTTCGCGTTGTTCACCCCGTACTCATCGCTCACGTCCTGATTCCCATTGGCCACTACGTATTCACCGCCGCAGGGGCTGATCTTCCAATCGCGCTTGTCGCAGCTGGTGTAGATCAGGCGGTCGGTGCCCACGGGCAGGCAGAAGCCTTCGTTGGCAGCGATCTGGCTGGTGCTTCCGCTGGTGAATCCGCCTTCGCCGAAGGTTCCGTTGAGGTTATCGATCAGGCGCACGCTGCTGTTGATCTTCAGCAGGTAACCGCCGCCCACGATGCCGTCGCCGCCGCCGTCGGTGACCACCAGGTAGAAGCAGCCGTCGGGCAGGCAGGTGGCCTCGGAGCCGTTGCCGATGATCGGCCCACCGCCGCTTTGCACGAGGATGTTCGTGCCTTGCTCGTACAGGGCGAAGGTGAGCGCATCAATGCCATCGGCCTGGTACACGAAGTCAAGGTCGGTGGTGCAGGGCACGCCGGTACAGCCGCACGCAGGGCCAGCACCGATCACATCGAGGACGGTTTGGGGGTTGCCGTCATCGCAAGCATCGCCCGGGTTGCCATTGGCCAAGGTGGGACAAGTGTCGCAGGCATCGCCTACGCTGTCGCCATCGCCATCGGCCTGACCTGCGTTAGGGGTGCTCACGCAGTTGTCGATCAGGTCGCATACGCCATCACCATCGCTATCGGACAAGGGGGTGCCCACGCAGCTGCAGCTCGCGTTCCACGTATCGCCTGTTGTGCAAGGGTTGCCATCATTGCAGCCGGTGCCGGGCATGGCAGGGCCGTTGAGCGCGCCAAGGCAATCGATGGGTAGGAAGTTCAAGCGGATATGCCTCAGCGCACCGATATCGATGCCTGCATTATCGCAGACCTTGAAGATCCAGTTGCCGTTCGGATCGTCGGTGTTGAAGCCCGTGAGCGACACTTCAGGTGAGTAGTTGCCCGTGACGTTGGCGGTGGTGCCAGGAATGGTTGTTAGCGCGGCGCCGCCGGTTATGAGCCGGAAAACCGCGGTAGGGCAGTTGCTGTTATTCCCGAAATTGTCTCCGCTTCCTCCGCGCTGGTTCACCAGGAGAAGCTCTTGGCCGGCGGGGCTGATCAGGCGCATCTGCAGGTCGGACCTGTAGGTGTGGGTAAGGATGATCTCTACGCTGCTCAGACCCACGTTGGTGCCTAGCGCATTGGGCTGCCCGCTGATCGCAATGGAGGCGAGCATGTTGTTGTTGGTAGCGCAGCCATTGTCAGCGATGGCCACATTGTTTCCGCAGCTGCCGTTCACCACGTTGGTGGGTGCATTGGTAGTGGTGAACAGGATAGCGGAGCTGTTGGGGCTGTAGGTGCCGCCGCAATCCTGCCGCACGAAATAGCGGTATTGCGTGTTCGCGCTCAGGCCTGTGATGAGCGTGGGCGAAGCGCTGGTGAGTACGATGTTGCCATTGGGCCCGGCGATGAGGCCGTTGCCCGGCGTGGTGAAGGTGGCCGCAGGGCCCCACTCCACGATGTAGTTGCCGGCAGGTGCTGAGAAGTTCGCGAAGGCCTGGGTGTTGATGACACCGGTAGCCGCGAGTGCTGTGGGTATCGGGCAAGTGAGCAGCTGCCATTCGAGGGTGAAGGTGC
The DNA here is from genome assembly GCA_016716605.1 of Flavobacteriales bacterium. Taxonomy (NCBI): domain Bacteria; kingdom Pseudomonadati; phylum Bacteroidota; class Flavobacteriia; order Flavobacteriales; species Flavobacteriales bacterium. The sequence continues at coordinate 147,418 of JADJWA010000001.1, read as the reverse complement.
CCACACCGGTGCCGAATCCATCCTGGATCCACCATGCGCGTTGCGTGCTGCCGGTGGTGTTGATCCATTCCACCCAGCCCACCTCGCCGGCATCGTCGTTGACGCAGGCGATCACTGTGGAGCCGGGGCAAGCGCCTCCGTAACGCACATAGTGCTGTGAGTTATAGTTGTTCACTTGCTGGCGGATGCGCAGCTGCTGGCCATTCGGGACATCGATGAAGTAAAAGGCATCGGCAGCGGTGTTGGCGGATGCCGTGCCACAGGCCGCGCTGAAGTCATTCACGCGGCCCACCGTGGTGCCGGGCAAAGGGCTGATCTGCGTACCCAGGTTCAAGGCGTTCACGCAGTTCTCTGCGTTGGGGCAGGTGCCGCTGTCCGTGAAGTTTCCGAAGTTCCGATCGCAGGCTCCATCGGTCTCGTGGAGCAGCCGGACATTCACGGCATCGCCGATGGCGAAGGGCCCGATGGTCTCCACATCGGTCTCCACCAAGCCCGGCACGTCGGTGGGGGCGCCGCCATTCACGCTGTATCGCAGAGTGGTGGTCGCAGCACTGCCGGCATAGAGCACCTCCACATCAATGGTGAAGTCGTAGGCCGCGCAGTTCGTGTTCACCGTGATGCCCGCATCCGGATCAACGCAGCCGGCCGTGCATTCCGCCTCGAACAGCCAGCTGCTCTGCTCTCCGGTGGCGCAGCTATTGCTGCCGTCACTGTCGATCTCCAGGAAGAGCTCATCTCCAGCTGACGAGCCGGTGACCTGCGGTGATCCGAGGTTCGCGAAGCTGCCGGTGAGGCCGGTGATCGAAAGGCCGGAATTATCACTGCCGCTGTAGCCCCGGATCACGTCGTTCGCGTCCATTGTGCCGCTCACGAAGCTCAGGGTGACGGTCTCCCAGGGATTGCTGGCGATGAAGTGGAAGGTGCGCGGATCGTTGTTCCGATAGCAGTGCGAGAGAGTGATCGTGTTGCCGCAGGTGATGGTGATCGGGCAGTTCGAGTACAGCGTGGCCTCCGCGCTGCCGCAGTTGCTGATGTTGTGCGTGAGGGTGCAGCTCACCTCAGCGGTGCTCGGGAAGGGCCCGATGGTGGTGATGCCCAATGGCAGGTTGCTCAGGTTGAAAGGCGATCCGTCCACCGAATAGTTGAGATTGGCCGTGGAGCCGCCACCGTAGCTGGTCACGTCCACCTGGACGCTGAACTGGTTCGCGCCGCAGTTGTCAACCGGGGTGAAGGAGGCTGCGGGTGGCGTGCAGAGGTTCACGCGAGCGAAGCGCACGGCCCCAACATCGGCGCCCACGGCATCGCAGGCCCGAAGCGTCCATCCGCCATTCGGGTCGCTGCCATTGTGGAATAGGTTGAGCGATTGATCAGGCTGCCAGGTGCCCACATTGGTGCTGGCGCCCGCAACGCCGCTGAGCGCTGCTCCTCCTTGCTGGAAGGTGAAGAGGCCGCCAGGACAAGCCGCTGCGTTGCCGAATTGTGTCCCATTGCCGCCGTATCCGGCGGTCACCAGACCCACTTCGGTATTGTCCGGAGCCCTCAGGTAGAAGCGAAGGTCGCTGCCCCAGGTGTGGCTGGCGATGAGATCCACGCTTTGCACGAATACATCCGAGCCCAGCGAGGTGCCGGTGCTGCTCACGCACAGTGGCACGTTGGTGTAGTTGTTCGCACCGCAGCCATTGTCAGCGATCGGGAACACGGCAGCGCCGTGGCACACGCCAGCGGCGTTGGTGTAGTTGAAGCTGCCCAGGCTCAGGTTGCACAGGGTGTTTCCGTTATGCACCACCGTGACCGTGCGTGCGGTGCCGAAGGCAATCGGCCCAATGGAATAGGTGCCTGCGCCGACGTTGGAGTGGACGTTGGTACCCGTGGGCGACTGGATTGTGATGCTGGGGGCGTCGCCCACGCCGGAGACAATGACCTGGATGGTGTAGGTGTTGGAGGCGCAATCGGCCACCACGCTTGCCGTGGCGCTCGGTTGATTGCAGGTGATCGGCGACCAGGTATAGGTCAGCCCGCTCGTCCACGATTTCGCCGGGCTGCCGCTGGTGAATCGTAACGTATTGTTGTTCGCAGTGCCCGACAGGCTCGTGCCCCAATTCTCTGAACCGGTGCCGACCCGACGGTTGTTCACATTCGTGGCGAAGGTGTTGCTCGGACCGCGCAACCCGACCTGTGGCTGCTGCGCCGTGCTGTTCGCGGGGCCGCTCGCGAAAGGCCCATAGACATTCCGTATGACCCCGGAAACGGTATTCAATCGGATCTGGAACGAGAAAGACTCGCCCAAGCCGAAAAAAGAGTAGCGCCGTAATCCCCGCCATTGCACAACCACCTCGTCACCCACCACCTGCCAGCGAACATCGCGCGTGCCGCCCGAAGCGTTCACCAAATCGGCGCCAAAGGCCGAAACGCAGCGTTGATAGGTCGCGGCGTTGCTGATCGGGGTGTAGTTGGTGGTCGCTGGCGCAGACCCGAACGTGATGTAGCCATTGCTGGAAACATACATCTGGGTATAGGTCGTGCCGTTGAACGTGAAGGCCGGGATCGTCTGCGCTCCGGAGACCACATCATCGAACGTGGTGGTCCACAGGGCGGTGCCGCCGGAGATGGCCGTCCAACTGCCTCCCGCTTGGCTGAAGGTGTACATGGTGGCTACCTGGGCTTGTGCGCTTTGGGTGCTCGCGAGCCAGGCCAAAGCCATCACCGCGGAGCGCCATGTAGCGAACGGCAGTGAAGCGAAACGAAGGGAGTTGAAGTACGCCATGGGAATAGGGCTTGAGTATGGTCCAAGTCCGTATTCCGGTCAGGCTGGTGCCAATGGAGCTTGCAGTCTCGCTTGGCGATGATTCACGCCCGTTCAACGGGCGCGGATTGGTTCAGAGCGAAGCGAAACTAGGTGAGGTCGAATAGCCGTGTCAAGCGTTTTCATCGATGAATTATCAATAACCAACTCCGAACCCCCGAATAGTTCCAATGAAGGAAGTGTTGAGAGCTGTTCTTGTGGGCAGCGAGCACTCTACTGTTCATGAACCCGCTATTAGCGAACAGAGCGTCGAATCACGTACGCCTGGCCCCGCTGCCTGATATGTGTGATTGGTGCTTAATGCAAGGACCCGCTGCGATGAGCGGGTCCTTTGGGGAACGAATGAACACGTAGTACTAGGCCTCCACCTCATCGAACTTCACGCCCACGCGCAGCTCGTTGCGCACCACCAAGCGGCCGTTCTGCGGGCGCAGGAAGTAGAGGGCATCCACCTCGCTCACGGGCTCGGGTGCGGCGGTAATGGCCATGAAGCCGAGGTCGCGCGCCATGGTGAGCACGGCCTTGCGGTTCACGGCATCGAGTGAGTGCACCTCATCGAGGAAGAAGGGCACGCGGCTCAGGGGCTGGAGGGTGATGGCATCCTCCTTCAGCATGCTGCGCAGCACGAGCAGGTTGAAAAGGACCTTGATGGTGATCGCGGTGCCGTGCGATTCCACCTGCAGGTTGTCGTAGTGGTGCACACGGCCGCCCTTGATGGCCACGCCGAAGCGCAGGGTGAAGAGGTCGCCGTAATGCAGGGTGATGCGCTCGCTGAGGCGGTTGCGGAAGCTGGCGTAGGCGGCATCGAGCTTCTTGCTGTCATCGAAGAGGCCGGTATGGTCGGTCTCGGCCAGTTCGCGCAGCGGGTTCACCAGGTCGCTCTGCTCGATCACCTCCATGCGCAGGCTCTCGAGGTTCGATACGCTCACGGTGCTGAAGCGGCGGTTGAGCTGCTCGGCAGCCTGCTTGATGTCGTGCAGCCCATTGAGCACATTGGCGAAGCTGGCGCGCAGCAAATGCAGGTAGTTGTCCCAATCCTTGCGCAGCGCTTCCTCGAAAGCGGGAAGACCATCGAGCTGCTCGCGCATCAGGCGCACGGTGTCGGACTCGGTGGCGCCGATGATGTCGCCGCGGAAAACGTTCTCGATCTTGGCGCGAAGGCCATCCATCTCACGGCTCAGGTCCTTGTGCTCGCCGGTGAGCTTTATGTAGAGCGCGATGGCGTCCTCGGCATCGTTGGGCACGCTGATAGGCGCGGTGGGTTTGGCCTCAGCATCTGGTGGCGGCGCGCATTGCTCCAGCAGGCGGAGCAGGCGATTGAAGCGCTCGTCCTCTTTGTTCAGGGCGTTGCGTTGCTCATAGAGCTTCACGCTCAGCTCATCGAGCTTTTGGCGGGCTTCCACGCGCTGCGATTCCTGCGCGACCTTCTCCTTGTTGAGCTCGGACAGGCGCTTCTTCAGCTTCGGTTCGTCCTTCCGTTCTTCCAGCAAGCGCTCCCAGCGGCCCAGGCCATCGGCGATCCGGTCAACGTCCTTCTGCGCAGCATCGCGTTCAGCCACCAGCTTGTCGCGGTTCTCGATGGCGGCCATCAATTGCGATAAGCGCTCGAGCTCGTGCTTCTGGTCTGTGAGCGATTTCTTAAGCGCCTTCACATCCACGAGGTCCTTCCATGCGTGGCTGTTGTCGGGCAGCGGCAGGCTCATCACCTCGTCGCTGTACTTCCCATCGGTGATGTTGGCAGCGAGCGCTTTCAGCATCGCCTCCAGTTGCTTCTTCTTCTTCACCTCCACGCCGCCCTTTTCCACCGGGAGCCTTAGCAGTTCGATGTTGAAGAGGCGCGAGGCATCGTGCAGGCTCTGCTCATCGATGCTCGCCCGCAGGGTGGTGATCAGCGCGCGATCGAATCCGGCGATGGCCTTCTCGGTGCTGGCCACGCGCGATTTCGCTTCGTGGAGCGCGCGCTCGGTGCGGGCACGGTCGGCGCTCTGGGCATTGCCCAAGCTGCGGTCCAGTGAGGCGAGCCGCTCTTTCGCGTTGGCGAGGGCCTCGCGCTCGAGCGGTTCGCTGAAATCATCGAGCCCTTTGCCCAAATGCGTCAACCGCGCGAGATCGCCATCCACACGGCCCTTCATGCCGGCGAGCTCCGCGATCCGGTCGTCGAGGTTCTGCAGGCCGGCAGCCATGCCTTCCTTCTCGCGCTCGAGCAATTCGGTCTTGGCCACGATGGCCTCCTTCACGTGCTTGTTGTGGTCGTGCGCCTTGCGACGCTTCTCCATCAGGTCGGCGTGCACCACGGCCAGGCGGCCTTCGAGGTCGGCACGCACCTCGCTGCGCTGGATGTAGGTGCGCAGCTTCTCCTGCTCGGCTTTCAGCGTGTTCAGCTTCAAGCGGCGGTCGCGGATGCGCTCGAATTCCTCGGTCATCAGCTTGTTGGCTTCCAGCGCGGGCTTGCTGGGCGGCAGGCTGGCGAGCATCAACAGGCTGCGCTTCATCTCGTGCTGGTCGATGCTGCGCAGGCTGAGCAGGTTCTTGAGCACTTCCTTGAAGTGGGCGTAGCGCTCCACCTCGGTGAGCTGCACGATGCCCAGGCCATTGCTCTCGCCCTTGGTGGCCACGAGGAGGGCTTCACGGTGAAGCTGCGGCTCTTTGAGTTCGCGGTACTGCTTGCCGGCAAGGCGGCTGAGCACATGCTTCGGCTCGGCCACGCGGCCATCCTCGGTGAGGTAGTCAGCGACGTCGTAGCCGCCGTCGTATGTGAAGCGAACGGGGTCGCCGCTGCTGGCCTTGCTTGCACCGCGCCATCCCAGCATGTAGGTGCCACGCGGACCGTTGCACTCGAACAGCAGGTAGCTGTAGTGGTCAGGGAAATAGTACTCGCGCGTGGCCTCCACGTCGTGATCTCCGAAGACCATCTGGTTCCGGTTGTCGAGATAGAGGAATTGCAGGGTGTTGATCAACGTGGTCTTGCCCGCGTTGTTGGGGCCGACCAATTGGAGCGAGGTGCCCAACTCGATCTCAGCATAATCGTAGCTGCCCGAGCGGATGGCGATGAGTTTCGAGGGTCCTAGTTGCATGGTCTCTGGGTTGGCCGAAGGGGCGCGCAGGCGCCGAGCGATCGGATGCGGCTTGGGTTCAATTCGGTTTGGCTGGTCGATGTGGTTCCGGACGGCCTGGTTTCGCGGACTTCTCTGCGTCACCGTATCAAAGCGGCCGGCACTAATTCATCTCGGGGTTGATGTCCTCATTGTCCTTCAGCGCGCTGCGATGCTCCTGTTCGGCCACCTGGCTGATCTCCTGGCATTTGTCGAACACGCGGTGGAAGGGGCGGAGGAAGCGGAAGGTGTCGTCAGGGTAGTATTCGGCCCAGCCCATTCGCACCATGCTCTTGATCAGCTTGCGCATGCTGGCCTCGTCATCGATTCCCACGGCTTTCATGTGCGACTTGAAGCGGTCGCTGGTGAGGTGCGGCAGGCCAGCCACGCTGAAGCGCTCGGAGAGCAGGTATTCTTCCACGGGCCTGCCTTCGTTCGCAGTGGCCTCGATCAGGATGAAGCAGAACACGGCGATGGGCGGGAGGCTTTGCGGCGGAGGCGTGGCTTCGGCGGTCTCGGTGCGGAAGTAGAAGAAGTCGCGCGCATGGCGGACCAGATCGAGCCCCAGCGGCCTGAAGTACTCGGCGTAGGCCTCGTAGCGCTCGGTGAGGGGAGCGTGCAGGTTGCCCTGTTCGTGGGTGATGTACGCGCCCTGGCGCAGCTTGTCGAAGATGTCCTTGACGAAGGGAAGCTCGTTCATGGCTTGCTGATGCTGAAGGTGGTGGCCTCGATCACGCCATCGCGCGTCCGGTAGGCCTTGGTCTTTCCGTGCTTGTAGCTCACGGTGAGCTCGGGATCGAACAGGATCCTGCTGAGTCCGAGCAGCGCGTCGCCCGTTCCTTTCTCTGGATAGGTCTTCACAATCCAATCGGTCAGGTCCTTGACGGGCAATTCGGCGGCAAGGGCATCGGGCAGGGCCCTGAGCCAGAGCAGGCGGATATAATCAGGCGGCGTCTCGCTGCTCTCGTTCATGCGCAAACTGGGCGGCGGCTGCGGCGGGTGAGCGGCCACGTGGTGGATGGTGCGCTTGAGCACGGTGTCGGTGGGCGGGCATTCCACCGGCGCGCGGCCGGATTGCGGCACGTAGTGGGCTACCCAGTCATCGAGCTTCATGTGGCGCAAGCGGCCCAGGGCCAGGGTGGCGCCGTGCGCGATGGCGCTGCTCCGGCGCAGCACTTCGTAGAGCGGTTGCAATTCCTTGCGGCTCTCATTCAGCGTGTGGATGGCGCGGCGGCGCAGCGCGCGGATCTGCCGTTCGTTGCGCAGCAGCGGCGAGAGCTCTGCGAAGACGCCGGCTTCGCGCGCGGCGCTGAGCGCGTTGTCGAGCTCATTGAGCGTTTCCACCAATTGGCCATCCACGCGGACGATCTCCACCAGCGGCTGCACATACTGATCCATGAGGCGCACGATGCGCAGGTAGCGCTCGCGTACGCTCACGCTGCTGCGGTCGGCCTTGTGCCGCGCCACTTCGGCCATCACGGCGCGGTGCGTGGCGTCGAGGTCCTCCTGCATCCGGCGCAGCGTGTGGTCCACCTCCGTTGCGGCAAGGCCCACACTGAGCCCATCGAAGGCCTGTGTGCCGCTGGCGATCCGCTTCCGCGCGCTCTCAAGGGCCGCGGTATAGCCTTGGATGATCTCCGGGCTGGTGGGCAGCGCGTCGTCGTGCAGGTAATTCATCAGCTGCAGCAGGGGCTGCGCCAGCACGTAGTGGCTGCTGCCCTCTTCCAGCGGCACCAGGATCTGCAGTTCCAGCAGGCGCTCCCAAGTGGTCTCGGGCTGCTCGGTGGCGGTGTCGCTGTGGGTGCGGATGAGCTGCCTGACCTGCGCTTCACTCACATCGCCGGGCCGCGTGGCGATCGCGCTGAGCAATGGCACATGGTTGGCGCAGAAGTCGAAGAAGCGTTTCGGCTGTATCGGCATCGATGCTTGCGAAAAGGTCCGTCCTGAATTGGAACGGACCTCTTTCTAGCGCGTGAAAGTAGCCGGGCCTTCCGTGCGGGAGTCCTCGAGTTTTCGACAGGTGTTGGTAACGGCGGGCCTTCCTATGACGCAACGGGCCCCGGCGAAAGCCGGGGCCCGTGCATTGAAGAGATGCGCTGGACAGGACTTACATCATGTCCATGCCGCCACCCATTCCACCATGACTGTGTGCCGGTGCCTTCTCTTCCTTCTCCTCGCTGATCACGCACTCGGTGGTGAGCAGCATCGCCGCGATGCTGGCTGCGTTCTCCAGGGCCACGCGGGTCACCTTGGTGGGGTCGATCACGCCAGTGGCGAAGAGGTTCTCGTACTCCTCGGTGCGGGCGTTGAAGCCGTAGTCGGCCTTTCCGTCGCGCACTTTCTGAACGATGATGCTGCCTTCCAAGCCTGCATTCGCCACGATCTGGCGCAGCGGCTCTTCGATCGCACGGCGCACGATGGCCACGCCCGTGGTCTCATCGGCATTGCTGCCCTCGAGCTTCTCCAGCGCCTTCTGCGCGCGGATGTAGGCTACGCCACCGCCGGGCACGATGCCTTCCTCCACCGCAGCGCGGGTGGCGTGCAGAGCGTCGTCCACGCGGTCCTTCTTCTCTTTCATCTCCACCTCGGTGGCGGCACCGATGTAGAGCACGGCAACACCGCCGGCGAGTTTCGCCAAGCGCTCCTGCAGCTTCTCCTTGTCGTAGTCGCTCGTGGTGGTCTCGATCTGCGCCTTGATCTGGTTCACACGGCCGGTGATGTCGGCCTTCTTGCCGGCACCGTTCACGATGGTCGTGTTGTCCTTGTCGATGCTGATCTTCTCGGCCTTGCCAAGCATGCTGAGGTCGGCGTTCTCCAGCTTGAAGCCGCGCTCCTCGCTGATCACGGTGCCACCGGTGAGGATGGCGATGTCCTCGAGCATGGCCTTGCGGCGATCGCCGAAGCCCGGGGCTTTCACAGCGGCCACTTTCAGTGCGCCGCGGATCTTGTTCACCACCAAGGTGGCGAGTGCCTCGCCGTCCACGTCCTCGCTGATGATCAGCAGGGGTTTGCCGGTCTGCGCGCTCTTCTCCAGGATGGGCAGCAGCTCTTTCATGCTGCTGATCTTCTTATCGTAGATCAGGATGTAGGCGTTCTCCAGGTCCACCTCCATCTTCTCCGCGTTGGTCACGAAGTAGGGGCTGAGGTAGCCGCGATCGAACTGCATGCCTTCCACCACCTCCACGGTGGTGTCGGTGCCTTTGGCTTCTTCCACGGTGATCACGCCCTCCTTCTTCACCTTGGCCATGGCCTCGGCAATCAGGCTGCCGATGGTCTCATCACTATTGGCGCTGATGGTGGCCACCTGCTTGATCTTGTCGTTGTCGTCGCCCACGGTCTTGCTCATCTTCTTGAGCTCGCTGACCACGGCGATCACGGCCTTGTCGATGCCGCGCTTAAGGTCCATCGGGTTGGCACCGGCGGCCACGTTCTTCAGGCCTGCGGTAACGATGGCCTGGGCTAGCACGGTGGCAGTGGTGGTGCCATCGCCAGCTTGATCGGCTGTCTTGCTGGCCACTTCCTTCAGCATCTGGGCGCCCATATTCTCCACGGCGTCCTTCAGCTCGATCTCCTTGGCCACGGTAACGCCGTCCTTGGTCACTTGGGGCGCACCGAATTTCTTGTCGATGATCACGTTGCGGCCTTTGGGGCCGAGGGTCACCTTCACGGCATTCGCGAGGTGGTCAACGCCCCGCTTCAAGCGGTCGCGGGCGTCGATTTCGAATTGGATGTTCTTGGCTGCCATTTTCTGTGGGGGATTTCGTTGGGGCCGGGAATTCCCGGCCCGTACACGGATTTTCTTAGTTGAGGATGGCGTAGATGTCGCTTTCGCGCATGATCAGGTAGTCCTTGCCTTCGAGACTGAGCTCGGTGCCGCTGTATTTGCCGTACAGGATCTCGTCGCCGGCCTTCACGCTCAGGGGAGTCACCTTGCCGTCGTCGGCGATGCGGCCAGCACCAACGGCGATGATCTTGCCGCGCTGTGGCTTTTCCTTGGCCGTGTCGGGGATGATGATGCCACCCTTGGTGGTCTCTTCAGCGGGAGCGGCTTCGACGAGCACGCGGTCCGCCAACGGTTTCACTTTCGACATGTGTGTTGGGTTGATTGGGTTTAGGGGGTCTTTTCAAGACCGCGCCCCGCCGGACAACAGGTGTGCCGGGCGGGGCGTCGGGTGGTGCTTCTGCCAAGATTTCGGAAAGCAGGTGACAGGCCTTCGGGCTTGCTGCCAGCCTGTCAAGCAAGCTACGGGTTAGGGTCGGCCTCCGCGTCAGGATCACCTGCCTCTGTACCTGGATCAGCGGCATCCGCTCCAGGATCGACTGAATCGCCGTCGGTCTGCTCAATGGTGTCGTTCAGCATATTGCTGCCCTTGCCGCTGGTTTGGATGCCCGCCGAGATGAGGCAGAGCACCATGAGGGCCCCGCTCAAGGTCCAAGTCGATTTCTCCAGGAAATCCGCGGTGCGCTGCACGCCGCCGATCTGCTGGGCCCCGGTGAAGCCGGCTGCCAAACCGCCACCTTTGGGATTCTGGGCCAGGACCACCAATGCTAGTAGCCCGCAGATGATGAGGATGAGGACGGTAACGAGGGTGTACATGGCTCAGGGGGTCTGTTTGGCCTCTGCGGCTTTTGAAAGGGCCGCGAAGTAAGCGCTTTTCTCAGGGTACTTCAACGCGAGCCTGCGGTACGCCTCCATGGCCTTGCTGATATTGCCCTGCTGCTCGTAGATGCGGGCCAAGGTCTCGGTAACCAGCCCTGCACTGTCCTCAAGACTCTTCTTTCCCGCTTGTTGCGGGGTGAAGAACGCAGGTTTTGCAGGAATCTCTGGCGGTTGCTGGCGGATGAAGCGGTCGATCAGGGCCTTGGGATCGAGCGATTCGCCGGTGTGTGAGGCCTGGGCCGCTCCATCTGCGGTTGGCGTTGAAGTAGGGGGCACGGATAGGGGAACCGCCGCCGAGGGGCCAGCGTCAGTTCGAGCAGCTGTCGCGTCGGAGGCTTCGAGCCAATCGGAGAAGCGGAGGCGAGAATCGGTCGTTAAGCTCACCGTCTCAGGCGCGGGCCCGTTCACAGGCTTCGTGGCGGCATCTTGGGTCTCCGGCACTTGTTCCTGCCAAGTCAGGTCGTAGGCCCTGGCGAGCGCGACCTGAACATATTCTGCTTCGAGCTCGGGTGATGCGGCCGAAGGCAAAACAGTCACAGGCGCAACGGGTTCCGGGTGAACTGGCAATGCGATTGCGATCACCAGCTCTTGGCCGGATCCCGGATCGTCCGCCAATTCAGTCGAGCTGACTGGGGCCTCCTTCAGGTCTGCGGTTTCCGGATGCACTGCCGATTCCGGCTCCACAGGCGAGATTGCTTCCGGCAGCAATGGCTGAGCAGGCTCTGCCAAAGGTTCGGGCTGTGGGTGGTACAAGCTGGTCTCTGGCTCGTTCCGCACCACGCGCATGGGCGCCGGGGCTGAAGGATGCACCAGGTCGAATAGCGCCGCGCGGGAAGGCAAGTGCGCCGCTGCGGTGCGCAGGTTATCGTCCGCGAGCACCTGGCCTTGATTGCGCTCGCTGGCAGCGCGCAGGAGCTGCGCGCCGCTGAACCACGGGTAGCGCTCGACCATGGCGGCGAGCTCAGCCGCATCTTCAGCCGTGGTGCGGCCGGGCTCGTTCAGCAGTCGGGTGAGGCGCTCTCGTTCCATTACCAGTTGCCCAAGGTGCGATCGAAGATATCCTGCGCCAGCTGCTTGCCGATCTCATCCACGAGTTGCGTTTCCACTGCGGTGAGGTCCTGGCTGCTGTTGTAATCGGCGAAGCGGCTCACGGTGAATTCGGAGTTCTTCTTCGGGTCCAGGGTGTTCACAAAGGTGATGCTCGCGGCGATCGTGAGCCGGTTGAGCGCCGCGGTCTCGCTGGCCTGGATGTTCACCGGCTGCACATCGTAGCCCGTGATGGTGCCGCTGTACTGCACATCGCCCTCGCGCTGCGCGAGCCGCAAGCGCGTCTGGGCGAGCATCAGGTCACGGACCGTCTCTGTGAGGCCCTGCGCCGCAGAAGGCGTGGCCAGCGGTGCCCGGGTCTCGAAAAGTTCCACGCTCACGGTGCGTGCATCGCCAGTGTCCCCGCCGGAAAAGGAGTAGTTCACGCTGCATGCGGGCAGGTGCAAGAGGGCCAGTAGGCCGCAGGCAGCAGACAATCGGCGCACGACCATGCCAGCCAACCGCCGGTTGCCAACCGCGAACTGCCTAGTGCCTGATTCGCCCTTCATAGCCCGTACTCCTTGATCTTCCGGTACAAGGTGCGTTCACTGATGCCGAGCTCATTCGCTGCGGCTTTGCGCCGGTCCCGGTGCTTGGCCAGCGCCTTCACGATGAGCTCCTTCTCTTTCTCCGTGAGGCTGAGCGTCTCTTCCACTTCGGTGTGGGCGATGTCCTCGTTCACCGCTTGCCCTTTCGGGACGATGCTAACCGTTCCGTAGGCTGGCGGGGCATGGGGCAGCAGGATCTCGTCCTGCGGCATCCCGTGCACCATTGTCGGCAAGTGCTGCCCGCCGGTGATGGCCTTCACCTGCTCCTTCAGCGCGTTCAGGTCGCTCTTCATGTCGAAGAGGAACTTGAAGATGAGCTCGCGCTCGCTCACGCTGTCCATGCTGCCGCCATTGGCTGCGGCTCCAGCGGGCACCAGCGCCGTGCTCTCGGCAGGGAGGTAGTTGCGCAGGGTGGCTGCGCTGATCTCGCGGTCGCGCTCGATCACGCTCAGCTGATCCACGATATTGCGCAATTGGCGAACGTTGCCAGGCCAACGATAGCCCGTGAGCAGCTGCACTGCATCGTCCTTCAGGGTGATGGTGGGCGCCTTGTAACGAGTGGCGGCCTGCTGCGCGAACCAGCGGAACAGCAGGTGGATGTCCTCCTTGCGCTCGCGCAGCGCGGGCAGGTGGATGGGCACCGTGTTGAGGCGGTAGTACAGGTCCTCGCGGAAGGTGCCGCGCGCCACCGCCTGCAGCATGTTCACGTTGGTGGCGGCCACCACGCGCACGTTGGTCTTCTGGCACTTGCTGCTGCCCACGCGGATGAACTCACCGGTCTCCAGCACGCGCAGCAAGCGCACCTGGGTGTTCAACGGCAACTCGCCGACTTCATCCAGGAAGAGCGTGCCGCCATTGGCAGTCTCGAAGTAGCCCTTGCGCGCTTCGTGCGCTCCGGTGAAGCTGCCTTTCTCGTGGCCGAAGAGCTCGCTGTCGATGGTGCCCTCGGGGATGGCCCCGCAGTTCACCGCGTGGTAGGGGCCGTGCTTCCGTGCGCTGTTGGCGTGTATGATCTTGCTCATCACTTCCTTACCGCTGCCGCTCTCACCCTGCACCAGCACGGTGAGGTCGGTGGGCGCCACCTGCACGGCTATCTCGATGGCGCGGTCCAGCAACGGTGATGCCCCGATGATCTCGAACCGCTGTTTGATCGGTTGCACGTTCATGCCAGTGCGGGTTGTTGATTCAACACTTCAAGCACCTCGCCTTGCAAGCTGCCTGCTGTGGAACTGGTGATGCGGGTTTTCACGAGGTCGCCCGGCTTCAATTCATATTCATTGAAGAGCCGTTGGACGATGACGATGCTGTTCTGCGTATTGCGACCGAATAGGTGCTCAGCGCTCCGCTTGCTCACGCCTTCAAGGAGCACCTCATGCGTTTCGCCAACGTAGCCGCGCAGGCGTTCTGCACTCTTCTCCTTCTGCAGGTCGATGATCTCCTGGAGCCTTCGTCCTTTCTCGTCATCGGGCACATCATCGGGGTACTTGCGCGCAGCCAACGTCTTGGGCCGCTCGCTGTACTTGAACATGAAGGCCATATCGAAGCCCACCTCGTTGATCAGCGATAGGGTTTGCTGATGGTCCTCATCGGTCTCGCCGCAATAGCCGGCGATGATGTCGGTGCTCAGCGCGCAATCGGGCATGTGCTTGCGGATACTCGCGATGCGTTCCAGGTACCAGGCGCGGTCGTACCCGCGGTTCATGCGCTTCAGCACATCGCCGCTGCCGCTCTGCACGGGCAAGTGGATGTACTTGCAGATGTTCGGATAGCGCGCCATCACCAAGAGCACCTTGTCGGTCATATCCTTCGGGTGGCTGGTGCTATACCGGATACGCAAGTCGGGGCAGGCGAGGGCCACCATTTCCAGCAGGTCGGCGAAATCAGTAGACGGCTTCTGCATCATGCCTGCTGCGCCTGCCTCCTGTGCGTTCGCCTCGCGCGGGGTCCACTTGTACGAATCCACATTTTGCCCCAGCAGCGTCACCTCCTTGTATCCATCGCGAACCAGTTGCTCGCATTCGCGCACGATGGTCTGCGGGTCGCGGCTCCGCTCCCGGCCCCGTGTGAAAGGCACCACGCAGAAGGCGCACATGTTATCGCAGCCCCGCATGATGGTCACGAAGGCCGTTACGCCGTTGGTATCCAGCCGCACCGGCTCAATCTCCGCGTAGGTCTCCTCGCGGCTCAGCAGCACGTTCACGGCTTTCTGGCCCGTGCCCACCTTCTCCAGAAGCTCGGGCAGAGTGCGATAAGCATCGGGGCCTACTACCAGGTCCACCACTTTCTTCTTCTCCAGCAGGTCCTCGCGCATGCGCTCGGCCATGCAGCCCAGCACGCCTACCTTCAGGCCCTTGTTGCGGGCCTTCAGGTTATTCATCTCGTTGATGCGCTGCAGAACGGTGTACTCGGCCTTCTCGCGGATGCTGCACGTGTTCAGCAGCACCAGGTCGGCATCTTCGGCGCTCTTCACCGGGGTGTAGCCGTCCTTGGCCAAGATGCTCGCCACGACCTCACTGTCGCTCACGTTCATCTGGCAGCCGTAGCTCTCGATATAGACCCGCTTGCTCACGCCGTCCGGAAAGGGCGCCAAAGGTAGCGGGGCTAAGGGTTGGCTGACAGGGTGGCAGTGCGCCTAGCTGCCCTTCGGATCCTTCACCTTCCTCGCCTTCACCTCCTCCTTCAGCAACTTCCCATCCGGCAAGTAGGAGAGCTCGGCCTTCTCCTTCTCCGATTCCACTTTCAGTTTGAAGAGGCTTGCGTGCTCTGGTGTAGCGTGCTCTTCGACGTCTTCAATTTTCCACGCCCCGAATTTGCTTGCCTTAAGTGCACGAGCGATGGTGCCGGGCAATTCGTCCTTCTTGATGTCGTGCTCGGTGCGCACCCAGGCGCCTTCGGTGGTGTACACGGCCGTGTGCTTCTCGCCCTTCAGCGTGAATTCCGCGCGGAAGAGCTTGGTGCCTTGTTTCCATTCCTTCACGGTGGCTTTGGGGTAGGTCTTCGCGAGATGTGTTTTCGCGTTGGCGGGCGGAACAGCGGGTTGCGGTTCCTGGGCAAGAAGTTGCGCGCAGATGAGGAGGGCTGTGGATAGGATTATGCTGCGCATGGTGGGTGTGAAGCTAGGTTGCTTGCGATCCATCCCTATGGTATTGATCGGCACCATGGCATAGACCACGAGGCGTGGGAGCAACTCCACGCGCCAGCTTGGTTTCGCTACTTCTTCCCGATGAACTCCAAGCTCACGCTGTTGATGCAATACCGTCGGCCCGTAGGCTTCGGACCATCATCGAACACGTGGCCGAGGTGAGCGCCGCAGCGCCCGCATGTGGTCTCCGTGCGCACCATGCCGAAGGTGCGGTCCTCGTGGTAGAGGATGGCATCCTTGCGCGTGGCTTGGAAGAAGCTGGGCCAACCGCAGCTGCTCGCGAATTTGCTGTCGGCCTGGAAGAGCACGTTGCCGCATACCGCGCAGGCGTAGGTGCCGATGCCCTCGAAGTCCCAGTACTTGCCGGTGAAGGCGCGCTCAGTGCCCTTCTCGAAGGCGATGTAGTAGAGGTCGGCGGGCAGTAGTTCCTTCCATTCGCTCAGCGCCACGTTCAGCTTGTTGGTGTCGGTGTGCGAGTAGTAAGGATTCGAGCTGTGGTCGTACTGAGACATGTCGTTGGTGCTCATGGCAGGTGCTTTCGGTGCTTGTCCGTTACTGCTTCCGCAGGCGATGAGCAGCAGCGAAGAGAGGAGGGTGGGGACGATGTTGCGGGATCTCATGCCCGATGGTCGTGTGTGCGGCGCGCGCATGACAGAGGTTGTTGCAAGAACCCGTGAGGCACGCGTTCGGTTCGGATGCGCCAGGTGTTGAAATTTCCCTTCCCCTAAAGGGGAAGCGCCCGCGGTAGGCGAATCGTCGTCAGGAATCGCGGGCGGCGCCCTTTTATTTGCCGCCCTGAAAAATCTTCGGGGAAGCATGGCCAAGAAGAACGCGAGCGGTGATCTGGTGATCGTGGAGTCGCCAGCCAAGGCGAAGACCATTGAGAAATATCTCGGCGAGGGATACACCGTGCTAAGCAGCTATGGCCATGTCCGTGATCTTCCAGAGCGTGACCTGAGCGTGGATGTGGAGAACGGCTTCGAGCCCACCTATATCATCCCTGATGACAAGAAAGGGCGGTTGGCCGAACTGAAGAAGGCCAGCGACAAAGCAGCCATGGTGTGGCTCGCGACCGACGAAGACCGCGAAGGGGAGGCCATCAGCTGGCACCTGAAGGAAGCCTTGCAGCTCAGCGATGAAAAGGTGAAGCGCATCACATTCAATGAGATCACCAAGCAGGCCGTGACCAAGGCCATGGAGAGCCCGCGCACGATTGATATCCACTTGGTTGATGCGCAACAGGCCCGTCGCGTGCTGGATCGACTGGTGGGCTATGAGCTCAGCCCCGTGCTCTGGCGCAAAGTGAAGCCCAGCCTCAGCGCGGGCCGCGTGCAAAGCGTTGCCGTTCGCTTGATCGTGGAGCGTGAGCGCGAGATCCTCGGCTTCGACAGCAAGAGCGCATTCAAGGTCACTGCGGTGCTCATCACGGAGAAAGGCGCCACGGTAAAGGCTGAGCTGCCCGCACGCTTCGCCACCGAGGCGGAGGCCATGGCCTTCCTGCAAGGATGCATCGGCGCAGTGTACACGGTGGGCGCCGTGGAGAAGAAGCCCGGCAAGCGCACGCCAGCCGCGCCCTTCACCACGAGCACCTTGCAGCAGGAGGCCAGCCGCAAGCTCGGCTACGGCGTGGACCGCACAATGCGCATTGCCCAAGGGCTCTACGAGCAAGGGCATATCACCTACATGCGTACCGATTCGGTGAACCTGAGCGAGCAGGCCATCGCCGCAGCGGCGGGGCAGATCAGCACGCAGTACGGTGAGCGCTACAGCAAGAGCCGCCGTTTCACCAGCAAGAGCAAAGGCGCGCAAGAGGCGCACGAGGCCATCCGCCCAACCGACATGGCCGTGCGCAATGCCGGCAGCGACACCGATGCCGAGCGCCTGTACGACCTGATCTGGAAGCGCACGCTGGCCAGCCAGATGGCCGACGCCGAACTGGAGAAGACCGTGGTGGACATCAACATCAGCACGCGCCCCAACGAACAATTGCGCGCGCAGGGCGAAGTGATCCTCTTCGACGGTTTCCTCAAGGTGTACATGGAGGGCCGCGACGATGAGGGCGACGAGGAACAGGAAGGCCTGCTACCCGAGATGCGCCAAGGCGAAGCGTTGCAACTCCGCGAGATGACCGCCACGCAGCGCTACGAGCGCCCCGCGCCGCGCTACACCGAAGCGAGCCTGGTGAAGAAACTCGAAGAACTCGGCATCGGCCGACCGAGCACCTACGCGCCCACCATCAGCACCGTGCAGAAGCGCGGTTACGTGGTGAAGGAGAGCCGCGATGGAACGCCGCGCGCCTACCGCATCCTCACCTTGGCCGAGGGTGAGATCGCTGAGAAGACCGCCAGTGAGAACGCTGGCGCCGAGAAGCAGAAGCTTTTCCCATCAGACATCGGCATGGTAGTGAACGACTTCCTCGTGGAGCACTTCCCCGTGATCGTGGACCTGAACTTCACGGCGAAAGTGGAGGAGGAGTTCGACGTGATTGCCGAGGGCAAGGAGAACTGGCGCGAGATGATCGCCCGCTTCTACAAGCCCTTCCACGCCACACTGGGCACCGTGAAGGACACCGCGGAACGCGCTACTGGTGCCCGTATCCTGGGCAAGGACCCCGTGAGCGGCAAGGACGTCGTGGCCCGCATCGGCCGCTTCGGTCCCATGATCCAGATCGGCAGCGCCGAGGACGAGGAGAAGCCCCGCTTTGCCAGCCTGCGTAAAGACCAGAGCATCGCATCGGTCACCTTCGAGGAGGCCATGAATCTCTTCAAATTGCCACGCACCCTGGGAGAGCGCGATGGCGAAGTGTGCTCGGTAGGCATTGGCCGCTTCGGTCCATATGTGCGGTTGGGCAGCACTTACGCCAGCCTCACGCCCGATGATGACCCGCTCGAGATTTCGCTGGCACGAGCTGTGGAGCTCATCGACCTGAAGAAGGCGGCCAGTGCCACGCGCGACCTCGGCGAGTACAAGGGCGAGATGCTCGTGGTGGGCCGTGGCCGCTTCGGACCTTTCGTGAAATACCAGAAGACCTACGCCAACATTCCGAAAGGCGAGGAGCCTCCGACAGTGACGCTGGAACGCGGCATCGAGCTGATCGAGGCCAAGCTGGCAGGCGTTCGGCAGAACATCCTGAAGGAATTCGAGGGTTCAGGCATCCAGGTGCTTGCGGGCCGATATGGGCCGTACATCACGGATGGCAGCAAGAACGCCAACGTGCCCAAGGAGCAGAAGCCGGAAGAGCTCACGTTGGAAGCGGCTACGGCGCTGTTAGCCGCTGCACCAGAGAAGAAGGGCGGGAAGAAAGGTGGACGCGTGGCATCGAAGACCGCCGGCAGGAGCGCGGCCAAGGCGCCAGCGAAGAAGGCACGCAAGCCGGCCACGAAGAAGAAGCCTTAGAGCTGCTCACATCGCCTTGTGCGAAGTTGAGTCGGGTGCCTCCATGCGCGGAGCCTATACCCGGTTCATTTTCGCAGGCGCTCGCCGGCCTGCTCCGGATACCTGCCGATGGACATCAGCATCTATTTCCAGCCCTCTGAGCGATTCGGGCGCAATCGTCCGGAATGGGCCGGTCAAACCTTGGGTGATGGAACCGCCTTCTTCAGCCATGGCCGCGACTTCCCATCGCTCGAAGGCAAGCAAGTGGCCCTCTTCGGCGTGCTCGATGATCCCGGCCACGCCAAACCGCGCGCTTGCGTGAATGCCCCGGATGCCATCCGCGCAGAGCTCTATCGGCTTTATCAGCCCGCGTCGTCCGTTCCGCTGATCGACCTGGGGGACATACATTCCGGGGCCACCGCAGCCGATACACAGCATGCTGTGGCCGAGACACTCGCCGAATTGATGCGCTTGAACATCGTGCCGGTGCTCCTAGGCGGTGGCCAAGGCCACACGTTCAGTCAATACCTGGCCTATGAGAAACTCGAGCGCACCGCGAATCTGGTTTGCATCGACAGTCGATTCGATCTGGGTGAGCCGGGGCAGAACCTGGCCGATACCAGCTATCTGAGCCACATTGTGCTCCGCCAGCCCAATTACCTGTTCAACTACAGCAACCTGGGTTATCAGACTTACTTCGTTGACCAGCCCGGTATTGAATTGATGGAACGGCTGCTCTTCGATACCCACCGCCTTGGGGAGCTGCGCCAGAATATCGCCGATGCCGAACCAGTGCTGCGCAATGCCGATACATTGAGCGTGGACATGAGCGCAATCCGGCGCGCCGATGCCCCCGGAACCACTTGGCCAAGCCCGAACGGACTGGCCGGCGACGAGGCCTGCCAGCTCATGCGGTATGCGGGAGTTAGCGAGAAGGTCAGCTCGCTGGGAATCTACGAGCTCGATCCGGGTCGCGACGAGGAAGGCGTAAGCGCCCAATTGGCCGCCCAAATGGTTTGGTGCTTCCTCGATGGCTTTCGCAGCCGTACCAACGACCTGCCCTGGCTCGACCGCAAGCGCTTCACCCGATTCCGCATCCCGATACGTGGCCACGAGCAGGAACTGGTCTTCTATAAGAGCTCGGTGAGCGACCGCTGGTGGATGGACGTGCCCTACAAGGCCGAGCAGGAGGCCCGCTTCGAGAGGCATCATCTCGTGCCATGCTCCTATTCGGATTACCAAGCAGCCTGTCGGGAAGAAGTGCCTGATCGCTGGTGGCGGACCTTCCAGAAACTAGCTTGAGCGGACCTCTTCTGTCGTGTTGGCCCAACGCTTAATCCCGCGCCGGGCTTAACAGGAATTTGCAGGAAAGGGGAATTGCTATATTGGCGCCGGTTCTGGGGCAGGCTTTTGCCTGTCCCAGCGTGTGTAAGGCTCCAAACCGAACGGAAAACCAGCATGAGGGGGATAGCTACTGCAATCTGCTGCGCGGCAATCGCGGGCGCGTCGTTCGCCCAGCAAGACCCGAAGTTCACGCAGTACATGTTCGATCGCCTGTCCATCAATCCCGGTGTGGCCGGCACGTCCGGGGAGCTCTGTGGCACCTTGATGCTGCGCCAGCAATGGACGGGCTTCGATGGCGCGCCGAAGACCGCGCTGCTCAACGCCCAAGGCAAGATCGCCAGAATCAGCTCCGGAGTTGGCCTCTCTGTGTTCATGGATGAGTTGGGTCAGCAGAAGAGCACCTATGCTCGATTGAGCTACTCCTTCCATCGTCGATTGGGTCCAGGGACTTTTGGAATCGGCCTTGCCGCTGGCATGATGAGCCACACCTTGGGCAACAAATGGGTTGCCACCGATGGGGTTCCTGGTGATAATGCCATCCCGGCGAATGGAAATTCTGACATGGGTTGGGATCTTGCAGCTGGCATCTACTACACGAGCAAGACGCTCTGGGCCGGTATCAGCAGCACGCACCTTACGGAGGTTGAACTGCGCAACGTGAGCATCCAGCAGCGCCGGCATTATTTCGTACAGGCGGGTTACAACTGGGCGCTTCAAGGGAATCAGAAGTACATCCTCCAGCCGAGCGCGCTGATCAAGATGGATGGGACCTCGACCCAGTTCGACCTCACAGCCAACTTCCTCTATAATAACATGGTCTGGCTGGGCGTTTCCTACAGCACCAGTGACTTCATCGCCCCGCTCATCGGCTACCAGTTCAAGCCCACCACCAAGTCGATGATGCGCATCGGATACAGCTACGACGTAACCACTTCGAAACTCCGGAATTACAGCAGCGGAAGCCACGAGATCATGGTGAATTTCTGCACCTTGCTGGTGAAACCGCCCAACGTGCAGCGCCATAGTCACCCGCGTTTCCTTTGATCAACGTCCGAAACCACTGAACCTCAACTGCCGTAAAGTGCTTGGCTCAAGGTGTTCGCTTACCCGAATCGCCTGAAGGTCAAGGGTCCCTGCAAGGAAGAACCGATCGGCAAAACAGGAAGAACATGCAACGTCCCATCTTGTATCTCGGTGCCATCGGCTTGCTGGCGAGCTGTGGCGGAGGCGGTCAGGGGCAACTGACTGGCGCGCTGGGCAGGCCCGGCTGGTTTCAGATTGATCCGTATGGGATGAATTACATCCCCATGGGCAGTTACGTCATGGGTCCTAGCGACCAGGACGTGCCATACGCGATCAACAACAAGAGCAAGACCGTCTCGGTGCAGGCCTTCTACATCGATCAAACGGAGATCACCAACAACGAATACCGCCAGTTCGTGGAGTACGTCCGCGACTCCATCGCGAAGCGGATCCTCGGTGATGAGGATATCGGTGAGCACGTTACAACAGAGGATGAATTCGGAGAGGAGTTGGATCCGCCGGTTCTGAATTGGAGGACCAAGATCAATTGGTGGGGCGATGAAGAGCGCGAGGCATTGGCCGATATGTTCCTCAGCGAAAGCGAGCGCTTCTACCGTCGCAAAGAGTTCGACACGCGCAAGCTCATGTTCGAGTACTACTGGATTGACCTCAAGGAAGCCGCGCGCAAGGGCACGCCGAGCAATTGGGCTCGCGACCTGGATCTTAGCTACACCAACACCAAGGGTCAGAACAATGCGATTCGCGGACATAGTGACCGCAGCAAATTCATCATCAAGGAAGTGATCAACGTGTATCCCGACACGCTGGTTTGGGTGCATGATTTCACCTACTCGTTCAATGAGCCGATGACCGAGAATTATTTCTGGCATCCAGCCTATGACGATTATCCGGTGGTGGGCATCACTTGGGTGCAGGCCAATGCCTTCAACGTGTGGCGCACGCAACTCATGAACAGCTGGCTGGAGCACAATGGAGAGGCCTTCGTGAACCGCTTTCGACTGCCAACCGAGGCCGAGTGGGAGTACGCCTCTCGCGGCGGCTTGGACTTGGCGCCCTACCCTTGGGGCGGCCCCTATGTGCGCAACCGCCAAGGCTGCTTCCTCGGCAACTTCAAGCCCCTGCATGGCAATTACGTGGACGATGGAGGTTTCCACACCGTGCCGGTGGACAGCTACACCCCGAACGACTACGGCCTTTACCAGATGGCCGGCAACGTGAGTGAATGGACGAGCACTGCCTACGATGAAAGCGTGTACGATTTCGCCCATGACCTGAACCCTGAGTACGCCTACGATGCGCTCGCTACCGATGCCCCGTCACTTAAGCGCAAAGTGATTCGTGGCGGCTCGTGGAAGGACATCGGGTACTACATGCAGACCGGTACGCGCAGCTACGAGTACCAGGACACCACCAAGGCCTATATCGGATTCCGGTCAGTGATGACCTACCTGGGCCGCGGCAAGGCCGTGAACGCCGAAGACCTTTAGATCCTACTGTGAACCGCGGCCGTTACTGAACCAGCGCTGCCGCATTCAACAGCCATTCCCAACACTCCAGACGAACCTCAAACGCAAGGAAGAACAATGAAACCAGGCAGCAAGAAGTGGAAGAACTTCATGGCCAAGCTGTACGGACTCGGTGCAGCGGTCGTGATCGTGGGTGCGCTCTTCAAGATCCAGCACTGGCCTTTGGCCGACTTTTTCCTGATCCTTGGTCTGAGCACCGAGGCCATCATCTTCTTCTTCTCGGCTTTCGAGCCGCCGCATGAGGATCCCGATTGGAGCTTGGTGTACCCGGAGTTGGCCACTGGCGAGAAGGCAGAGGGCGATGACTTCAAGAAAGAGGACCAGCGATCGATCACCGAGCAGCTGGACGATATGCTCGAGAGCGCCAAGATCGAACCCGAGCTCATCGCTAGCCTTGGTGATGGCATGCGCAGCCTGAGCGACAATGCCAAGAGCATGGGCCAGATCACCAGCGCAGCCTCGGCCACAAACGATTACACCACTAGCCTGAAGGATGCCGCGAGCAAGGTGAGCAACCTGGGCGAGACCTACATGAAGGCCAGCGAGAGCCTCACGGGGCTCACACAGAACGTGGAGGCCGGTCGTCATGCCGGTGAGGGCCTGCGCCAGATGAGCCAGAACCTGACCGCGCTCAACGAGATGTATGAGTTGCAGTTGAAGACCAGCCGCGAGAAGCTCGAGGCCGCGAACCAGATGTTCGAGGGTATGGGCGAGATGATGACCAACCTGCGCAACTCGGTGGACGACACCAAGCGCTACAAGGAGAACATCGCCGCGCTGAGCGACAATCTGCAGAAGCTCAACACCGTCTATGGCAACATGCTCAGCGCCATGCGCGTGAACTGATCGACCTCGAGCCTGAACCGAAACTCCAAACGACCTGAACCATGGCCGGTGGAAATCTGTCCCCGAGACAGAAGATGATCAACATGATGTACTTGGTGCTTACGGCGCTCTTGGCGCTGAACGTATCCAAGGAGATCCTGGACAGCTTCGTGACGGTGAACAATGGCTTGGAGACCACCAAGCTGTCGCTCAACGAGAAGATGGCCGTGCAATACAAGACCTTCGAGGACTACGCGAAGGAGAATCCAACCAAGTACGAAGCAGCCTGGAAGGAAGCGCAGGTGGTTAAGAAGATGGGCACGGACCTGATCGCGTACATCGATACGCTCAAGGTGCGCGTGATCACAGAAGCGGAAAAGCTCCCGCGTGACAGCGTTCAGCTCGCAGACGGCCGGATCATGAGCCTGGAGAAGGTGAACAAGAAGGACGACAACAACGTGATCACCAACCTTATGATCGGCAGCGAGCCGGCGAAGCCCAAGGATGAGCCTTTCACAGCGGTGGACCTTCGCCGCAAGATGGAGGAGTTCCGCGACAAGGTGAAGGGCCTGCGCCCGGAGGATGCGGACTTGGCCGCTGCCATGGATCGTCTATTCGACTTCAGTAACCGTAAGGACGCTGGCGGAACGGATAACACCTGGGAGAGCATCAATTTCTACCACGTGCCCCTCGCTGCAGGAATCACCATCATGAGCAAGATGCAGGCGGATGTGCGCAACGCCGAAGGCGAAGTGGTGAAGCGCATGCTCGACGCGGTGGAAGGCAAGAGCTTCAAGTTCAATAAGCTCACGGCCATCGTTAAGCCGCAGAGCAGCTATGTGACCGTAGGGTCGAAGTACATGGCCGAGATCTTCCTTGGTGCCTATGATGACCAGAATGCGCCAGAGGTTTGGATCTGTAAGCCCGGCGCGAAAGTGGATACGACCTCCACGCCGCCGAAGATCATCGGTGAGAGCGAGAAGCTGCCCATGAATGGTGCTAAGGCGATACTGGAGCGCCAGGCCGGCAGCGCTGGTTTGAACCAGGTAAGCGGTATCATCAAGTACAAGCCCGTCGGCGGCGAGGAGCAGATCGAAGCGTTCTACACGGAGTACGAAGTGGCAGCTCCCACGCTGGTGGTGAGCCCGACCAAGATGAACGTGTTCTATCGCGGGGTGGATAACCCGGTGAGCATCAGCGTGTCCGGGTACAGCGATAAGCTGGTTCAGCCTTCAATGACCAACGGTTCGTTGACCAGGTCCGGTGAAGGTTGGATCGTGAAGCCTGGTAAGGATAGCGAAGCAAATGTGAGCGCTACCGTTACCAATCCGGATGGGTCAAAGAAGACCATGCCGCCGATGAAGTTCCGCGTGAAGAACGTGCCCAACCCGCAACCCTATTTCGCGGGAAAAAGCGTGAACGATGAGAACATCAAGAAGGCAGAGCTCACTGCTGCGGCTGGCGTGATCGCGAAGATGGTGGACTTTGATTTCGACCTGAAGTTCGAGGTGGTGGAGTTCAAGGTGACCATGATCGTGGGCGGCACCCCGCTTGAGCAGATGACGAAGGGCCCTGCTGTGAGCAGCCAGATGAAGGAGATGTTCAAGAAGGCCAAGCCCGGCCAGAAGGTGTACATCGAGGGCATCAAGGCCAGGGGACCGGACGGCACCGTGCGGAACCTGGGCTCGCTCTCGTTCAAGGTGGTGTAACGTACGCTAGAACCAAATCACAGCGGCGATGAGGAAGCTGATGAACCTGATGATGGCGCTGGCCCTTCTGGCTGGTGCCTTGGCCACGCCCGGCGCGATGGCCCAGACAGTGCTCGATGGCGCCTACATCAAGGAGCACACGAAGACCAAGCGCGTTGTGCCTTACACGCACATCCGTGAGGCCGACGTGATGTGGCACCGTCGCGTCTGGCGCACGCTTGACCTGCGTGAGAAGATCAACCACCCGCTGTATTACCCCACCAGTCCGCTCAATGACCGCCGCAGCCTATTCGATGTGATTCGTCAGGGCCTTATGGTCGATGGCTCGATCACCGCCTACGACCCCGGCGCGCTAGCCGATGATGACGAGTTCAAGAAGGCCTTCCTGCCCACCGAGCTGAAGGACCTCTTCAGCCGACTCGATACTCAGTACACTGAGAGCCTTGTGACCGGCGACATGGAGATGGTGGTGCAGACCATCGACCTCGAGAGCCGCGACATCAAGATGTACAAGCTCAAGGAGGATTGGATCTTCGACAAGCAGCGCAGCACCCTCGACATCCGCATCATCGGCCTGGCGCCGATGAAAGAGGTGCGCGGCGAGGATGGCGAGGTGCGCGGCTACCGTCCGCTCTTCTGGCTCTACTACCCCGAGTGCCGTTACGTGTTCGCGAACTGGGATGCCTTCAACCGTGAGAATGATGCAGAACGCCGCAGCTTCGAGGACATCTTCTGGAAGCGGCAGTTCAGCAGCTACATCACCAAGTGGAGCAATGTGTACGACCGCCAGATCAGTGATTACAAGACAGGCCTCGATGCTTTGCTCGAGGGCGAGGAGATCAAGCAAGCGCTCTTCGAGCTCGAGCACGATCTCTGGAATTTCTGATCCGATCCGCATTTATTGCGAAGCCCCGGCGACCCCGGGGCTTCGTCGTTCAAGTACGCTCATGACGGTTCCGGACGTTGTCCGATCATGCCCCTCCGGAGCGGATTACTCTTCATTGCCCTTTGCGCATGCGGACCGGCCGTGGCGCAGGGCACGCTGGATCCAGATGATCCCTGCCGTGGCGATGGCATCGTAAGGCCGTACGCCCCGCTGCGCGAAGCCGACGTGATGTGGCATCGGCGCGTTTGGCGCGTGATCGACCTATCCGAACCGACGAACCAATTGCTCGCAAGACCTGCTGTTGGCGCCACGCGCTGTCGCAGCCTGATTGAGGTGATCCGTCACGGTGTGCGAGATGAAGGAGGCATCAGGGCCTTCCTTGCGGGCGGGGATGGATTGGATGATGGATTCCGCACCGTCCTCGGGAGAACTCCGCTCATGCACGATCTAGCGGCTTTGGACACCCTGCCTGGAATCGCCGTCAGCCGCTACATGATCAAGGAGGATTGGATATTCGACAAAGCGCGTTCGGTGATGGAAGTGCGCATCATCGGACTGGCGCCCATGAAAGAGGTTCGTGGCGAACTGGGCGAATTACGCGGCTATCGCCCTATGTTCTGGCTCTATTACCCGGAATGCCGACAGCTGTTCGCGTGGTGGGTGGCCGGAAAAGGCCCCGAAGGATCGCCGGTGACCTTCGAGACAGTCTTAAACCGACGCCTCTTCCGTGGAACCATCACCAAGGTGAGCAACATGCAGGATCGCGCGATCAACGGCACCAGCATGAGCCTCGATGCACTGCTGGAGAGCGATGCAGTTCGCCGGCAGCTCGAGGCCATTGGATTCGACCTCTGGCATTATTGAGGGTCCCCTTTCGAGCGCGCATGCATTAACGGGATACCACCCCCATGCGCACGTGGATCCTCACCTTCATCCTTGGCTCGATCGGCCATGCTGCATTCACCCAGCACCTGCTCGACGGCGCGTACATCCGTGAGCACGCTCCCACGCGACGCCCCGTTCCCCTTGCACTCCTTCGGGAAGCCGATGTGCTCTTCTGCAAGTGCGTAAGGCGCGTGCTCGATGTGCGGGAGAAGATCACCC
The DNA here is from genome assembly GCA_016716605.1 of Flavobacteriales bacterium. Taxonomy (NCBI): domain Bacteria; kingdom Pseudomonadati; phylum Bacteroidota; class Flavobacteriia; order Flavobacteriales; species Flavobacteriales bacterium. Next base: position 120,274 of record JADJWA010000001.1, on the reverse strand, counting down.
CCCGTTCATCTTCCCGTTGGAACCGGCCCAAGGCCATCGCAGCCTCTTCGATGTGATCCGCCCAGCCCTGTTGAAGGACGTTACGCTCACAGTGCATGCGCCTGGCGTGCTGGCCAACGACGACTCCTTGAACCACCCGATGCTCCGTGGTGAAGTCGACTCGGTGCTGAACCCCATGGTGAATGTGTGGACACCGAGCCTCGACGACCCGGAAATGCCCTTCCCCGTGGCGCAGCCCGATCCCATCACCGCAGTGCAGGTCACGCGCGATCAGATCAAGGAGGATTGGGTCTTCGAAAAGCAGCGCGGCGTGATGGACGAGCGCATCATCGGCATCGCCCCGATGAAAGAAGTGCGCGGTGAGGACGGCGAACTGCGCGGCCACGCACCGCTTTTCCGGCTCTACGACCCGGAGCTTCGGCATGTGCTGGCCAATGCCGAGGAATTCAATCCTCGGAATGATGGTGGCCGGACCACCGTCGATCAATGGCTTGAGTCGAGGCGCTTCAGCAGCTTCTTGGTAAAGGAGAGCAACGCTCGCGACCGGCGCATCAGGGAGCATGCCCAAGGATTGGACGGACTGCTCGAAGGCGAAGCGATTAAAGAGCGCCGCTTCCCATTCGAGCACGACCTCTGGATTTGCTGATGAAGCTCCGCCCGGGGCCAATCGGCTACTTTCGCGGCCCTTTCACAGGCTATGATCACCGTACAGGGCCTTACCCTCCACTTCGGCCAGCGGCCTATGTTCGATGCCGTCTCCTTCTTCATCGGGAGCGACGACCGCATCGGCCTTGTTGGCCGCAATGGTGCCGGCAAGAGCACCTTGCTGAAGATCATGGCCGGTCAGCAGCCTTTTGACGGCGGCACCATCGGCAAGCCCAATGAGCTCACCTTGGGCTATCTCCCACAGGAGATGGCCCACAACCTTGAGCTCACGCCCTGGCAGGTCGCGGAGAAAGCCTTCGAAGAGGCCATCGCCCTGAACGCTTCGCTGGAGCGGATCGAGATGGCGCTTGAGAAGGCCACCACTGACGAGGAGGCGATAGAGCTCGCCACGATGCTGGCGCATGCGCATGAGCGATTGAACACGATCGGCGCCGCGGACCACGACATGCAGATCGAGCGCATGCTCAAGGGCATCGGTTTCGTGGAGAAGGACATGCACCGGCTGATGAGCGAGATGAGCGGCGGCTGGCGCATGCGCGCGGAGCTCGCGCGGCTGCTGCTGATCCAGCCGGACCTGCTGCTGCTCGATGAGCCCACCAACCATTTGGATCTCCCCGCGATCCAATGGCTCGAGGATCTCCTGCGCACCTATCCGGCGGCCCTGGTGCTCATCAGCCACGACAAGACCTTCCTGGACCGGCTCACCAAGCGCACGCTGGAGGTCGTGGGCGGCAAGCTCATCGACCGCAAGGTGCCCTGGAGCCAGTATGTGGAGCTGCGCAAGGTGGAGCGCGAGCAGCAGGCCGCGCAAGCCAAGGACCAGCAGCGCTACATCAAGGAGACCACCGATCTGATCAACAAGTTCAGGGCGAAGGCCAGCAAGGCCGCGTTCGCGCAGAGCCTGATCACCAAGCTCGACAAGCTCGAGCGCATTGAAGTGGAAGACGAGGACCTGCGGAAGATGCTGGTGAAGTTCCCGCCTGCACCGCAGAGCGGCAAGATCGTGTGCGAGGTGAAGGGCGTGAGCAAGTCCTATCCTGATCGGAAGCATCCGGAGCAGACCAAGGAGATCTTCCGCAAAGCTGAGCTCACCATCGCCAAGGGCGAGCACCTCGCACTGGTGGGCGCCAACGGCACGGGCAAGTCAACCCTGGTGCGCATGATCATGGGCGAGGAGCCCTACGATGGCGAGATCAAGCTCGGGCACAACGTGATCGTGGGCTACTACGCGCAGGACATGCCGGAACGAATGAATCCGGCGGGCACGGTGATGGAGACCGCTGAGTATGCCGCCAGCGAAGAGAACCGCGTACGCGTTCGCGCCATGCTCGGCGCATTCATGTTCAGCGGCGATGATGTGGACAAGAAGGTGAAGGTGCTCAGCGGTGGCGAACGCGCCCGGTTGGCGCTCTGCTGCATGCTGCTGAAGCCCCTCAACTTCCTCATCCTTGATGAGCCCACCCACCACCTCGACATCCAGAGCAAGGATGTGCTGAAGAACGCGCTGAAGAACTACGAGGGCACCTTCCTGCTCGTGAGCCACGACCGCGACTTCCTCACCGGCCTCACCAATCGCTTGCTCGAGCTCGACGATCACCGCATCCGCGACCAGCACATGGACATCCTCGAGCTGATCGAGAAGCGCAAGGCCCTGCAGGGCGCCGACATCGGCAAGAGCAGCGCGGCGCAGCCGAAGACCAAGGCCGAGAGAACCGACAAGAGCGAGCATGCCGATCGCCGCGAGCGCGACAAGGAGCGCAAGCGTATGCAGTCGCAGGTGGCGCGCCTGGAGAAGCAGCTCGCTGAATTGGAAGCGGAAGAGAAGAGCTTGCAGGCCGAAGTGATGCGCAGCGGCATGCCCGCAGCCGAAGTGGAGAAGGGCTATGCGCGCATGGGCGAAGTGGCGGAGCGCATCGCTGCGACGATGAAGGAGTGGGAAGAGGCTTCGCTGCGGATGGAGGAGCTGGGGGAGGAGAATCCGGCCTGAGCGTTACCAGCGCTCATTGATGGCATTGGTTGATCGATGGTGCATGCCGCACCCTCATCAACCCGCAGCGCCATGGCCTCCGCGAAGCTCCCGCCCCGCCAGAAGATGATCAACATGATGTACCTCGTGCTCACCGCGATCCTCGCGCTGAACGTGAGCAAGGAGGTGCTCGACGCCTTTGCCATCATGGATGCCGAGCTCGTGCGGAGCGAACGCGCCCATGAGCAACGCTCGCAAGTGGAGTACGCCGTGTTCGCCGATATGGCTACGCGATTCCCCGACAAATTCGCGGCGAAGCACCAAGAAGCGTTGCGCGTGAAGGCCATGGCCGATTCGATCGTGCGGCATCTCGAGGGCATCAAGACCGCCACCATCGCCAAGGCCGATGGCCTGGCGCCCAGGCTCCTGCGTGGCACCGATGCCAATGGCCGCGACACGCTGCGTGCGCTGCTCATGCTGGAGAAGAAGGACGACCGCGATGTGCTCACGCATGCGCTCGTGGGCAGCGAGCCCGGATCGCCGCGCACCGGCGATGGCACCGCGCACGGCATCCGCATGCGCATCACGGCGTTCCGAGACAGCCTGAAGGGATTGGCGGGTGAGAAGGGCCAGCCACTATCAGCTTCGCTCGATGCCCTCTTCGACTTCAGCGACCGGCGTGATGCCAGCGGCACGCTCAACAACTGGGAGAGCATCAACTTCTATGATGTGCCCTTGGCGGCGGGCATCGCAACGCTCAGCAAGCTCCAAGCGGATGTGCGCGCTGCGGAGAACGATATGGTGAAGTGGCTCTATCGCGGCGCCGAGCTCGAGGATTACCGCTTCAGCACGCTCACCACCGCCGTGGTGCCGCAGAGCAGCCTGATCATGCTCGGCGATTCCTTCCGTGCCGATGTCTTCCTGGCCGCTTATGATCCGCGCAATCCGGCGCAAGTCAGGTTGAAGGACGGGCAAGAGTTGCCCACTGGCGCCGATGGCAAAGCCAAGCTCTGCGTGCGCGGCGACGCCATCGGTGAGCAGCGCGTGGAGGGCTCGATCCGGTTCGATGGCCCCAAGGGCATCGAGGAGATCCCTTACGCGGCTTCATACCAGGTGATGGCGCCGCTGTTAGTGGCCAGCCCCACCAAGATGAATGTGCTCTATCGCGGGGTCGAGAACCCCATCGAGCTATCGGTGCCTGGTGTTCCGGCCGAACGGATCCAAGCCGGCATCAGCACGGGCCGGATCACGCGCAGCGGCAATGGCTGGGTGGCCACGGGCATGACCGACTCCAAGGCCGAGGTTTTCGCCACCGCCACCTTGCCCGATGGCAGCACGCGCAGGATCGGGCCGGTTGTATTCAGGGTGAAGAACCTCCCTCCGCCCTCAGCATACGTGAGGGACAAGGGCTCTGCCGACACCTGGATCGCGCTCAATGACTTGAAGAACGCCCCGGGAGTGGCGGTGAAGACGAACACCGAGTTCGGGGATGTGTGGACGGCGAAGAGCTACACGTTCAGCTTTCAGCGCGGCAGCAGCAATCCGATCGATCATGTGTGCCAAGGGGCGGCGTTCAGCTCGGATATCAAGCAGGTGCTCGCCAAGGTGAGGCCGGGGGATAAGATCGTGATCGAGAACATCACGGCTCAGTTGAGCAACGGCCAAGGACCCGTGGTGAAACTCGGGGCCATTGCGCTTAAAGTCCGGTAGGAAGTTGGCCCAGTCGGGTGTCCGGCTATATTTGCGCCCCATTGCGGGGTGGAGCAGATGGTAGCTCGTCGGGCTCATAACCCGAAGGCCGTAGGTTCGAGTCCTACCCCCGCTACGAAGAAGGCCCGGTGAATGCCGGGCCTTCTCTTTTTGCCGCCGCCCAAGCCATCGTCAAGGCGGCGATATTCGCGCAGCCATGCCGCACAAGGCCGGATACGTCAACATCATCGGCGAGCCCAACGTGGGGAAGAGCACCTTGCTCAATGCCCTGTTGGGTGAGCAGCTGGTGATCGCCAACCCCAAGGCGCAGACCACGCGCCACCGCATCCTGGGCATCCTCAACGGCGACGACCACCAGATGGTGCTCAGCGATACACCCGGCATCCTCGATCCGCAATACAAGATGCACGAGCGCATGATGAGCGCCGTGGACGAGGCCATCATCGACGCCGATATCCTCCTCGTGCTGGTGGAGATCGGGCAGAAGCCCGAGAAGGCCGAGAACGTGCTCAAGCGCGCGCGCCGCTTCAAAGGCCGCAAGGTGCTGCTGGTGAATAAAGTGGACGCGGCTCAAGAAGCGGCGATCCTCCCCGCGCTGGAGGCCTGGCAAAGCGCGCTGCCCGAGGCCAAGGTGGTGCCCATGAGCGCCCTGCATGGACTGAATGTGCAGGAGCTGAAGGCCTACCTGATCGAGCACCTGCCTGAGCATCCGCCGTACTTCCCCAAGGATGAGCTGAGCGACCGCAACATGCGCTTCTTCATCAGCGAGCTGATCCGTGAGAAGGTGCTGGCCAACTACAAGCAGGAGATCCCTTACAGCACACAGGTGGTGGTGAATAGCTACGAGGAGGCCCCGGGGATCGTGCGCATCCAGGCCGATGTGATCGTGATGCGCGAGAGCCAGAAGGGCATCGTGATCGGCGAGGGTGGTCACGCGCTGCGCAGGCTCGGGACCCAGGCGCGCATCGCCATCTCCAAGTTCATCGATCAGAAGGTCTTCCTGGACCTGAAGGTGAAGGTGGATCCCGATTGGCGCGAGGATGAAACGAAACTGAAGCGATACGGATATTGAAATGCTGGGCGATTGGTCAATGGCGGTTGGCGAATGGGGGCTCCGGCTCAAGGACTGCTCGTGCCCGTTCTCCAATGACCATTCGACATTCACCCTGAGCTGAAACATGGGAAACATCGTCGCCATCGTAGGCCGCCCCAACGTGGGCAAGAGCACCCTCTTCAACCGCTTGATCGAGCGGCGCGAGGCCATCACCGACCCTACCGCCGGCACCACGCGCGACCGCCACTACGGCAAGAGCGAATGGAACGGCATCCTCTACAGCGTGATCGACACCGGTGGCTACATCCGCGGCACCGACGATGTGTTCGAGGCCGAGATCCGCAAGCAGGTGATGCTCGCCATCGATGAGGCCGATACCATCCTCTTCATGGTGGATGTGAACGGCGGCGTGACCAGCGCCGATGAGACCATTGCGGAGCTGCTGCGCAGGAGCAAGAAGCCCGTGCTCCTCGCCGCGAACAAAGTCGATACGCACGAGCGCCAATACCTCACCGCCGATTTCTACTCACTCGGCCTTGGCGAGGTGCATGCCATCGCAGCGGCCAGCGGCGCGGGCACCGGCGACCTGCTCGATGAGTTGATCAAGACCTTCCGCAAGCCCACCGAGGATCCCGAGCCGGACATCCCCAAGATCGCCATCGTGGGCCGGCCCAACGTGGGCAAGAGCTCCTTGGTGAACGCCATGCTGGGCCGCGAGCAGAGCATCGTGACCCCGGTGGCGGGCACCACGCGCGATACCGCCAACACGCGCTGGAGCGTCTTCGGCCACGACCTCATCCTGCTCGATACCGCGGGCATCCGCAAGAAGGCCAAGGTCGATGAGGACATCGAGTTCTATAGCGTGATGCGCTCCATCCGCGCCATCGAGGACAGCGACATCTGCATCTTGATGCTCGACGCGCGCGAGGCCATGCAGCAGCAGGACCTGCACATCCTCTCCATCATCCAGAAGAACGGCAAGGGCCTGGTGGTGGTGGTGAACAAGTGGGACCTGATCGAGAAGGAGACCAACACCATGAAGGCCTTCGAGGCCGAAGTGAAGCGCCGCATGGAGCCCTTCACCGATGTGCCCGTGGTCTTCACCAGCGTGGTGGAGAAGCAGCGCCTGCTCAAGGTGATGGAGATGGTGATGCAGGTCCATGAGGACCGCAGGCGCCGGATCCCCACGCGCAAGCTCAATGATGTGCTGCTGCCCGAGATCGAGCGGCAGCCGCCGCCCATGTACAAGAGCAAGCAGGTCACCATCAAGTTCATCCAGCAGCTGCCCTTGCACGTGCCCAGCTTCGTCTTCCACTGCAACCTGCCGCAGTACATCAAGCCCAGCTACGAGCGATTCATCGAAAACCGCCTTCGCGAGCACTGGCGCTTCACCGGGGTGCCGATCCGGTTGTACTTCCGGAAGAAGTAGCCTCCGATCATTTAGCTTCGATGGGCCAACACCCATCGCCATGCGCCCCCGTACCGCTCTCTTGCTCGCGGCGCTAGCTGGTTCCGCAGCACTGATTGCGCAAACGGCTTCATTCGATTGGAGCGATGCGCCGGCGTGGGATCCTTCCTGGGAAGAAGGCCGAACCATCGACTCGGAGATCCTCGCTGATGAGCTCTCGCTGCGCATCCGCAACGTGAAGCCCGAGTACATCTCCTTCTTCTTCGAGCGGCGCAGGGTGGTGCGCTTCACGGAGCGTGAGGACATCAAGCGCTACGGCGCTGTTGTGATGCCCGAGAGCCTCGACCCGCCTTACGACGAACTCGGCAAACCCTACGCGCGGCTTGATACCCGGCCCTACCCACTGCTCTTCAACCTGCGCGTTGATCATTTCGCCGCGCGTGTGATCAGGCCCGATGGCAGCTGGACCGAGTTGCCCGTGACCATGCGAAGCGCTCGCGGCTATTCGGGCCATCCGGTGAGCTTCCAGGCGACGATGGCGGAGACGCACTATCCGCAAGGCATCATGCCGGGCGATGTGGTGGAGTACCGGTGGAAGTACATGCTGCCCTGGGACACGAACGCACCGCACACCCTCGGCTGGCGCGGCAGCATCTGGATGGACAACTGGGCGCGGCTCACCAATTGGCGCATCTTCTTCCACCACGGCCTGCCCATCCGCGAGCAGCGCATCGAATTGCTTTACCACGCGAAGCACGGGCTGGAGATGGCCGGAGCGGTGCCCGTGCATCGGGAACACGATGGGAACGTTCGTCGTGCCGTGTGGGAGCATCGCGATTTGCCCGGTGTGATGGATGAGGCAGGTGCGCGTCCGGCCGAGGAGCTGCCGTGCATCATCGTCGCCTTCGCGCCCGATGACCTACGCAACCTGCGGCGCGAGCGATTGAGCAATCTGCCGATCACGCAGCAGCCCTGGCTGCAGGCCATCCGCCAGCGAGAGGCGAAGGCCATGTGGTGGCGTCGCGTGGCGCAGACAAAGCTGCCCGACCGTCAGAATCGGCAGATCAAAGGCTTCATCCGCGAGACTTGTGCTGGGATCCCGGATACGCTGAAGGCACGCCGCATGGAGGCCCTGCACAAGCGCATCGCCCGCGACTTCACCTACGATGCCGATCGCGATTGGTACTTCGACCTGGATCGAAGCCTCGCGCGCATGGGCGATCAAGTGCGCGATGAGCGCTTGCGCGACATCAGCCGCTACGACCTCTACAGCAAGCTCCTCAACGCCGAGGGCAACGATCATGTCACTGCTTACTTGCTCGACAAGCGCAGCGGCCGGCTCGATGATCGCTTCACCACGCCCATGCGCGACAACGAATGGCTCTTCGGCATCGGTGATGGCACGGGCATGCTCTGGATGCACCCCAAGCGCCAGCGCCACGGCTGGTTCGCCAACGAGCTGCCTTTCTACTGGGAAGGCTCCAACGCGCTGCTGATCGACCTCCAGCGCCTCATCGCCGATGACCCGAGCCCGCCGCTCTTCGTGGAACTGCCCACTGGCGATCCTGCTGCGAATGTGCGGGCCATGGAGCATCGCCTGCGCATCGACCTGGACAAAGCTGACGCTGCCGGTGATGCACGCATCCTGCTGAGCGGCCAGTTCAGCACCTTGGGAAGAGCGGCTTTCCTCGGCGATCGCATCGACAGCACGGTGCATCCGAGCTATGGCCATTCCCCGGCGCACTTGCCCCAGGCGGCGTTGATCGGCTCCAGCGATCGAGGGCTGCAATCCGATCCTCCCTTCCGCTTCCGCGAGCGGCAAGAGTTAGCCATCGCCCAGTGGGTGACGCCCGAAGCCGACGGCCTCTTTGCCATGGAGCTGCGCCCCTTCTTCGCCCATGCGGTGGCGGAGGGCTTCCGTGCTGAGAGCCGCGACCTCCCCTTCCACTGGGACTTCCGGCAGAGCGATCGCTTCATCATCGACCTCGAGTTCACCCAGCCGGTGGAGGTAATGGACCTCACGGCATTGCAGGGCGAATGGAATTGCCCGAGCGCGCGCTACACCTTGCGCGCCACGCGCATCGATGCCAGGCACGTGCGTATCGAGAGCCTCTTGCAAGTGTCCGATGAAACGGAGCACCCCGAGGACGCCTTGGCTTTGGAGACGCTGCTCCGCGAAGTGCTCGCACCGTCGCGTGTGCTGCGCGTGCGAGTGAACATGGAGCCGGAGCCGTAAGGTGCCGGATGTTGCGGCTGCGCGGGCTCCGCTACTTTGCGCGCCATGTCCTTCTGTGGAGCCGCGAACCAATTGCTTCGGTTGAGCAGCTTGGCGGCTTCCCTCGCAACATTCATGGTTCCGTTGAATACCTTGAGTCAGCAGGTCATGGTGGTCGATGCCACCACGCTGGCCCCGCTCGAAGCGGCGACCCTGCATCATGCCAGCACGGGCGCATCGGCCATCACGGATGCACGCGGTCGCGCCGATATCAGCGCTTTCACTGGCGCTGATTCCATCCGGTTCCGCATGATCGGATATGAGTCACGTGTGCTCAGCTACCAGCATGTGCTCGCCATGGGCAATCGGGTCGGCATGTCAGCGCTGCCCATCAGGCTCGATGCCTTCGTGGTGAGCGCCAACCGCTGGGAACAGGAGCGCGCGCGCGTGCCCGACCAGATCACGGTGATCACCTCGCGGGAAGTCGCCAATAACAATCCCGGAACGGCAGCCGATCTGTTGCAGCAGAGCGGCGAGGTCTTCGTGCAGAAGAGCCAGCTGGGCGGCGGCAGTCCCATGCTGCGTGGCTTCGGAGCCAACCGCGTGCTCATCGTGGTTGACGGCGTGCGCATGAACAACGCCATCTATCGCGCAGGCAACTTGCAGAACGTGATCAGCGTGGATGCCAATGCGATCGACCGTGCGGAGGTGATCCACGGGCCCGGCGCCGTGACCTATGGAAGCGATGCCATCGGCGGGGTGCTGGACTTCCACCTGCTTCGTCCGCGATTCAGCCCGGATAGCAGCTTGCTCTTGCGTGGCGGCGCCATGGCCCGCTATGGCTCGTCGGCCAATGAGATGGGCGGGAATATTCACTTCGGCCTTGGGAGTCGCAAGCTGGCATTCGTCGGCAGCGTGTCCTTCACGCGCTTCGGCGACCTGCGCATGGGCAGCAACGGCCCCGAGGATTATCAGCGGCCGTGGTATGTGGCACGCATCAATGATGTGGATTCCATGGTGGTGAATGACGACCCGGACCTGCAAGTGGGCAGCGGCTACGACAACATCAGCCTCTTTGGCAAGCTGGCCCTCAAGCCTGTGGAATCCTTGGAATTGGGAGCGTACGTGTATCACAGCACCACGAGCGATGTGCCGCGTTACGATCGATTGATCGAGCTGGAGCAGAATGGGCTTCCACGCAGTGCGGAGTGGTATTACGGCCCGCAGGAATGGACGATGGGCAGCTTCACCGCGAAGCACGCGGCGAAACGCGGACCCTGGAGCACCGCGCGGCTCTCCATCGCCTACCAGGACTACACGGAGAGCCGCAACGACCGCAGCTTCCGCAACGCGAACAAGCGAACACAGACCGAAAGCGTGAGCGGCATCTACATGAATCTGGATCTGGAGAAGGACCTGAGCGCGCGTACGCAGGTGCTTTACGGTGCGGAGCACGTCACGAATGCTATCGGGTCGAAGGGTATCCGCGTGAACCGGACCAGCGGCGCGGAGACGACCATCAGTTCACGCTATCCGGATGGTTCCAAGTGGAACGCGGGATCGGCCTACCTCGGAGCCATGCACGATGCCAACGACCGCTTGACGCTCTCCGCTGGTGCGCGATACAACTGGTCGGCGCTGCAATGCACCTTCGACACCTCGCTCTTCGCGTACCCGGCCACAAGCGCGAGCTTGAGCAACTGCGCGGTCACGGGCAATCTGGGCGCGTCCTACCGCCCGGGCAAGGACTGGAAGTTTTCTATCGATTTGAGCTCAGGCTTCCGCGCACCGAACATCGACGACATCGGCAAGGTGTTCGACAGCGAGCCTGGCGCGGTGATCGTGCCCAATCCCGACCTGGAAGCCGAGTACGCCTATTCGGCCGACATCGGCATCGAGAAGTCCTTCGGCGAAAAGGTGCGCTTACAGAGCCATGCTTATCAGGTGCTGCTCGACAACGCGATGGTGCGAAGGCCGTTCACGCTGAATGGCTCAGATAGCATCGCGTACGAAGGTGAGCCCAGTCGGGTGGACGCGATCCAGAACGCGGCTCAGGCCCGTGTGATCGGAATCTCGCTCGGGATTGATGCCCGCATCGCGAAGAACCTGACGCTCGATGCGCGTTACAATTGGCAGGATGGCGTAGAGCAGGACGATGCGAGCACGACCGATGTGCCCCTGCGTCATGCACCGCCACCGTTCGGGCAAGCGGGCATCACTTGGGAGCGAAAGAAAGTGCGCGCGCAGGTATTCGTGCAGTTCAGCAGCGGCTTCACCTTCGATGAGCTTCCGCCGAGCGAGCAGGCCAAGCTGCCGATCTACGCGCTTGATGCGCAAGGACGTCCGCATTCGCCGTCTTGGCACACGCTGAATGTGCGCGCATCGTATCATGTGAGCAAGGTGGTGCAGGCATCCGGAAGCGTGGAGAACATCACGGACCAGCGCTATAGGCCCTATTCATCGGGCATCTCGGCGCCGGGAAGGAACTTCATGATCGCGCTGCGAGCAAGGTTCTGAGTGAAGGACCGCGATGAAGCGGGGCTTCACATGCGCGCGAGACCTTGCTCGAGATCGGTGATGAGCGATTGCGGATCTTCCAAGCCAATGTACAAGCGCACCAAATTGAAGGGCAGATCACTGCAGTAGCCGCTCGGCCCTTGCAACGCACACACCGGCCACTGCAGCATCTCATAGCCGATCTGGATCAATACGGTCCATATTGGCCAGCGGATCCCGATCGCTCGATCCGAAGGCGTTGATGCTCGATCGGGGCGAAAGAATGGGCCGCATGCTCGAACTTCGATGCGGTGCGTTATTCCCGATCCATAGTGGTGCGAACACATAGCCGGGTGTGGTCGATCGTATCGGCAGCGCTTTTCGGGATCGGGATACGTGCTCAACCGTTCCCGGAAGGTGAAGCGTTCCGCTATGTCACGACGCTTCCGGAATTGCAGGATCGGCGCATCGGCATGATGGTCGAGGACGGCCTTGGTCGGGTCTGGATCGGGAGTTTGGAAGGCTTGTTCGTGACCAATGGTACCACGGTCGAACGGTTCTGGTCTGACCCGGATGATAGCTTGACGATAAGCGGACGAAGTGTGAATTGGATGGCGCTGCAAGGCGATAGCCTGCTCTGGTTGGCCACAGAGAACGGACCGTGTGCATGGAATATGGCCATGCGCCGTGCCTGGCGGCCTGATCATGCGCACATGCCTGCGGTGCTGAACACGAACCATGTGGAACTCATAGGTGATGCGGTCTGGTGCAGCATGGGTCGGGAGATGGTCAGGATCCGGACGACCGACCGAACGATCACGCGCTTTGAACTGCCACGGTCCCTTTTCGATGATGCGACGGTGACGTCCATTTCGGCCTACCCTGGCCGAACGGACCGGGTGATCGTCACCACATCCGTGAATGTGGCGGAGTTCCTCATCACTGATGGTCGATACGTGGTCTATGCCGATCCGGAGGGAGCCACGCGCTATGGAACCGTACCTGCGTTCGTCTGGAACGAATGGATCTGGCTGGGGTCCTGGGGACAGGGTTTGCGGCGTTTCAAGGTCGACCATGGTCCGGCTGAGCATTTCCGCATCATGCAGATGAACGGGATCATGGGCGGATATACCACCAGCGTCTGGCCAAAGGACGACAGCACGTTGTGGGTGCCATCCGAGTACGGCATCTTGGAGGTGAGCGCCCGAACCGGACACATCCGCTCCAGGCATGCCATGCTGCATCCTTTTGAGGAGATCCATGACAACGCGATCAACGCACTGCTGCGGTTGCGCGACGGAACATCCTTGGCCGCCACGGACAACGGCCTTGCCCGCATGTCCGCAAGTCCATACGCCTATTCACTGATCGGATTCCCGGACGACGGTGTTCTCGGGCTCACGCCGCTGTGGGTCATGGCCATGACCCATGCGCCAGGAAGCGATGACCTGCTCATCGGCACCTACGATGGGCACGGTGTGATGCGCCAACGCGATGGTGCATGGGAGGTGATCAAGGCCCCACGCAGTTCAGAGGATGACCGCGCCGTTCGTGTGAATGGTCTGCTGATCGCAAGTGACGGCACGGTGTGGATGACCACACGCGATGGCCCGATGATGATGGGGCGGGAGGGAAGCGAGTTCCGGCCATTGTTCCCCGACCAACGGTTCTGGACCGCTGGATTGTACGAGGATGCGAAAGGGCGGATCTGGATCGGCACAGGCAACTCCGGGGTGCTCATTCGGGACCCGCGCACGAAGCAGGATCGCTGGTTGAAGCACGACCCCGACGACCCCAATTCGCTGATCAGCAACAGCACCATCCGCGCGTTCGGAGAGGATGAACTGGGACGGATGTGGATCGGAACGCGACACGGCTTGAGCGTGTACGACGAGGCCGCCGAGCGCTTCCTGAACTTCGGCGCGGACGCGTCGGAGAAGCAGGGATTCCGGACACCGTTCGTGTACAGCATCGCACGCGATAGCAGGAAGCGAATGTGGTTGAGTCTGGCCAGTGGCGGACTGTGTCAGGTGGAGGTGGATCGCTCGGGTCGAATGACCATGGAGGTCCATGATCAGCGCAGGGGGATCGATCCCGACCGCACCCTGTTCATGCAGATCGATGATCAGGACCGCATCTGGGCCGTGGACAAGGGTGTGCTGATGCTGGATACACGGACCGGGGCCTACAAGCATTTTGGAAGAGCGGATGGTCTCTTGGATCCGCCGGACGGGGATTCGCCATTGATGGTGACGAGCGATGGACGATTGGTGATCGGGATCAGTGATCAGGCGGAACTCCAGGTCTTTGGTATCGACGATCTGTTGCGGAGTCCACGACCCGCGCCCATTGAATTCCTGGGGATCGGCACGCGCAACGGCGATCTCCTGCCAGGTCGGAATGCACGTTCCGATGCCCGCTTCATGGTGGCCTATGCTGACCTGCCGTTGTACATCGAGTTCTCGGCCATCGATCTGACCCGCGCACATGCGCATCGCTATGAATACCGGATGGATGGGTTGGATGAGGGTTGGCGGAACATTGGTGTGGACCGCAGCCTTCGGTTCGCCTCCTTGGAGCCGGGCGACTATGTGCTGCACGTTCGTTCCGCGATCGGAGGTAGTGCGCTGGACAACGAACGGACCATCCGCTTCACGATCGTGCCACCGTGGTATAGGACCGCGTGGGCGCGGATCGCCATGGTCCTGATCGTGGCGACCGGCATCTTGGTCCTGTTCAGAATGAAGTTGCATGCGGTACGAATGGAAGAACAACGCAAGTCCGATTTCCAGAAGAAGTTGGCCGAAGTGGAAATGCACGCACTGCGCGCGCAGATGAATCCCCACTTCCTCTTCAACAGCCTCAACAGCATCAAGTACTACGCGATGACGAAGAGCCCGCGGGAGACCGCGGATTACCTGGGGAAATTCGCCATGCTCATCCGTCGCATTCTACAGAACTCACGAGAGGACCTGGTGCCGCTGAAGGACGAGTTGGAAGCACTTCGCCTGTATGTGGAGATCGAATCGATGCGATTGGAGGACAAATTCGACCATGTGATACGCGTGGCCGAGAGCATCGACACGGAGACGGTATTGGTGCCGCCCATGTTGATGCAGCCATACGTGGAGAATGCCATCTGGCATGGGCTCATGAATCGCGAGGACCGCGGGGCGTTGAGCGTGGACATCACGGAGGTCGATGATGAACTCCATGTGGTGATCGAGGACAATGGTGTGGGCCGGAAGAAGGCGGAAGAACTGAAGAACGCCCAAGGCCAACGTGAACGGTCCTTCGGAATGCGGATCACGGCCGAACGGATGGAGTTGAGCGCGAAGACGCTGGGCCTTGGCCTACGCTCCCGGGTGGATGACCTCGTCGATGCTTCGGGTGCTGCCGTCGGGACCCGGGTAATATTGAACATTCCCATCGTACACGAGACCTTTGCTTGAGCCTATCGATCATGCCCTACACAGCGATCATATCGGACGATGAGAAGCACAGCCGGGAAACGTTGCGGCTCGAACTGGAACATCATTGCCCGGAGGTGAGCGTGCTCGCCCTGTGCAGCAGTGGACCCGAAGCGATAGCCGCGGTGAAGGAACACGCACCGGACCTGATCTTCCTCGACGTGCAGATGCCGCGTATGGACGGATTCCAAGTACTGGAGAAACTCGGCGACATCGCAGGCCAAGTGATCTTCGTCACGGCCTTCGACCAGTATGCGATCCGGGCATTCCGTTTCAGCGCCGTGGATTATCTATTGAAACCGGTACAGCCCGAGGAGCTGAAGGAAGCGGTAGGGCGGGCGGTTTCGCGGCTGGCTTCCGCCGAAGGGGGACGGAACATGCGGGTGCTGATGCATAACCTCGGTCCGGAGGGGGTGCAGCATCCGCGGATCGCGTTGCCCACCGGTGATGGCGTGGAGTTCTTCGGTGTGGATCGCATCGTGCGCTGTGAGGCCGATAGCAATTACACGCATGTGCACCTTCAGGACAAGCGTCGTTTGCTCTTGTCGCGCACGCTCAAGGACGTGGACGAAATGCTCGCTCCACACGGTTTCTTCCGCTGCCACCAGAGCCACCTGATCAACCCCTTGCACTTGAGCAAATACGTGCGGAGCGAGGGCGGCTATCTGGTGATGGACGATGGGACATCGGTCCCGCTGGCGAAAAGCCGGCGTGATGCCTTCCACGAGACGTTCCAAGTATAGCGGGCCGTAGGTCGCCATGAGCCGAACATGTCCGGATACTCGATCGGAAGGCACGCCTGCTTGATCGCGCTCACGGTGCCGGGAGCGCACCGGTAGTTTCACTTTGTGCATGCTCCATCAATCCATCGTCCTGCTTGGGGTCTGATCGCTTCGCTCATCACCGCGACGGTGGTGGCCCAGGATCTCGGCCAGGTCGGGCAGCAAAGTCCGGTGCAGTTCAACGCGGGGCTTCAAGCGCAGGTCGGCTTCTACCACATCGAGGGGATCGACCCGCGACGCACACCGTTCTTCTGGGCCATCAGCGGTACACCCACGGCAACGATCCAGGGTCTAAGTCTGCCGTTCTCCGTTCTCATCAGCGATCAGGACCGTCAGTTCCAACAACCGTTCAACCAGTTCGGCATCAGTCCCTATTACAAGTGGGTCAAGCTGCATCTCGGGTACCGGGATGTCTCTTTCTCGAAGTTCACCCTTGCGGGGCACCGCGCGCTGATGGCCGGGGTGGAGCTCAATCCTCGGAAATTCCGCTTTGGCTTCGTCTATGGCCGTACGCGCAAAGCGGTGGAGGAGGACACACTGGCGATGTACGACCCCAGCCAGTACATCAGCGATGTGCCGGTCCCGGCTTTCAAGCGGACCTTCTATGCCGTGAAGTTGGGCGTGGGAACGGCCGAGGAGTTCGTGGACGTGGTGCTCTTGCGCGGAAGCGATGACGAGGGATCCATCCGGCAACCTGTGCGAACAGCACTCACTCCCCAGGAGAACATGGTGCTGGGCTTGGTAGGCAGGGTGAAGCTGAGCAAGGTCTTGCGTTGGGACTTCGATCTAGCGGGAAGCGCCTTTACACGTGACGAGCGCGATGATGAGTTGCTGGAGAGCGGATCCACGATCACCGACGCGGTGAACAGGGTGTTCATTCCGCGAACCAGTACGCAAGGACTTACCGCATTGGAGACCGGTCTCGAATGGAAGCGCAAACGCGCACGGTACAAATTGGTCTATCGTCGCGTGGATCCGGACTTCAAGACCATGGGCGCCTATTTCTTCCAGACCGATGTGGAGCAGATCACCGGCACGGTGGCCAGCACCTTCTTCAAGAACAAGCTTAGCGCCAACCTTACGCTGGGCTGGCAGCATAACAACTTGAAGAAGCTGCGCACCGCCACCGCTCGTCGCATCATCGGGAACCTGGGCTTGAACTACACCAGCGGCAAGGCCTTCGGCTGCTTGATGAACTACAGCAACTTCGGGATCACCCAGCAGCCGGTCCGTCCCAACCTGGTGGACACGGCGCTCTTACGGCAGGTCAGCCAGAATCTTCTGTTACAACCGCGGTTGCAATACATCCGCACGAACGGAACGCATCTGATCAGCCACACCTTCAACTATTTCGCATTGAGCGATCGCCAGGAGAACACCTTCAACAATGCCCAGCTCGTGGGTATGCACAATGATCTGGCGTACACGCGCAGTTGGAAGCATCGGCGCGCACAACTCGGTGGTGGACTGATCCACCGAAGTACCAAGAGCGCGGTCGGACGAACGGACAGCCGAGGGCTCCACATGGAAGCTGGACGCTCGTGGATGAAGGACAATAAGCTGAACACCCAACTACGCGGCAATTACCTGCTGAATGATCTGCCCGGTGGCGGGACAGGCAGCACCTGGCAATTGAACCTGGACCTGAGCATGCAGGTGAGCAAGCGATTCGGTTTCAACCTACAAGCGAGCCATCAGGTGAACAAGAGCGACGATCCTTTCATCCCGGCATTCACGGAGGATATGGCCGTCCTCGGCTTCTCCATACACTTCTGAGCCATGAGCTACACACGCATCATCCCCATCCTTCCACTGGTCCTTACCACGGCGCTGTTCGCGCAGAACGATGTATCCGTGACACCGGTGATCACTCCGCCGTACAGCATCTATCTGAGCGACTACCAGAACAACCTGGTGGTGAACCTCGTGAACCAGACCAATGCGACCAAACAGGTCAAGTTGATCGGGCGGATACAAGGGGATAATGGGTATAGTGCGTACACGAAGCCATCCTATCAACCTCCGCAACCCATCGTTTTGGCACCGCTTGAAATGCGTGTGCTCTATGCGAATTCGCCATCCATGGACTTTGTCGATCAAGGCAACTTCCAAGTGAACGTGCCGCAGGAAGTGCAGAACGCCATTCAGCAAACGGGCATCCTGCCCGAGGGGAATTACGAGCTATGCATCCAGGCCTTGGACCACATCACCAATGCACCGCTCTCACCGGAGGCACCGGTCGGATGCATCTTCTTCACCATCAGCTACGCGCAGCCACCGATGCTCACCTTCCCATGGTGCGGGGAAACCATTACGGAGCAATGGCCGGTGTTCACTTGGAGCCCGCCCATCGGCAACTTCAACGTGGCCAACATTCGTTACGACCTCTATGTACTGGAACTCTTCCCGGGCCAGAATCCCACGGATGCGGTCTGGCTCGCCATGGACGGCATCACGGGAAATCCGATCACCCGCAAGGACTTGATGATCCCGGCCTATTCATGGCAACCATTCGACCCGTCGCTCAAATTGAACACCACCTACGCGGTCGGTGTGGTGGCGCGCGATATCTCCGGTTCGATGATCATTGAGAACAAAGGCAGGAGCGAGGTGTGTACGTTCGTGATCGAAGGCGGCCAGACAACAACGACCATACCTGTCAGCGGCTACACCGTTGGTACCGTCCTGCCGATCGGTCCCATCGCCAATACGCGCATCAAGGGACGGTTGGTCCATATCTTCAAGAACAGCGGTCGTGTGGGTTGCACGGATGCCATAGGCCCGGTCACGATGGCTCCGCTGGACGGGGCGGTCGTGGTCGCCAACGTACCGCTGGTGTCCGCAGCGGGATCGGGAACCACCGGTAGTGGAAGCGCCTCGGCCCAACCCATGGCCGGGAACTTGGTGATGGGTGCTTTCAACTACTTCGGTGGCACCGGGAGCGCCAGCCAAATGGACCTGGGCAGTAGTACACTGGCGGGTGCCTTGGAGTTCGCGAACCCCTTCCCCACCGAGAAATGGATCGACCGCTTCCCGGTTAGCGCCGTAGGCGGAAAGCCGATGAAGAACATCCCCATCAAACTGGTGGAACGGGTGGTATTGGAGGGCGTGGTGTCGCGTGACGGCAATGGGATCGTGACGGGCGAAACCGATCGACTGGTGCTTGGCGTGGACCCCGTTCCAGGAGGCGGTTTCGGTGGCCTCGGACAGGGCAACAATTGGCATCAAGGCCAATTGGTCGCCACGGGCACCACCGATAGCAACGGCGAGTTCGACTTGTACTACCACCAACCTTCCTGCACCGGCCTGCCCGTGCCGGGCAGTATCGACTACTTCATTCCCTTCGACAAATACGGCCAGCCTGCGCACCAATGGAACGGCAGCACCACCGCATCAAGGGCCTACAAGGTCCTGATGATCGAGGTGGTCTCGCCCTATTACTGCAGCCCTGATATCGAATTGTATCCGCAGCCCGGCGATAATTTGGAACTGCCCGATCAGGCCTGCTACGTGCGCAGCTACGACCTGAAGGTGAATGTGACGCAAGGCGCATGCGATCAACAAATGGGCGGTGTCGGCGCGCCGATGGGCAACGTGCGGGTGCAAGTGCTACGGCCCACGGACCATACGACAGAGGGCCTGCCGGAGAACGAAGGCCAGGACCTGGAGGAGACGGTGAACATATCCGGGATGGGCACCGTTCCGCTGGTCTCCACCTGTGCATCGAAAGGCAGTGACGGCACGGCGCTCTTCCGCAATTTGGTGGTACACTCCCAGCAGCTTCCGGACGATTATCTGGTACGGTGCAGCACGAACAATGATCGTGGCCTGTACACTTACTACACTTGGCAGAAGCCATATCCCGATCAGGAGGCCTATGGTCCGATCGTGACACAATGGGACCATGCCGGTCCCGGTGAGTCCATGTACTTACGCAACAGCGCGTTCGACGTGCAGTTGTGGGAACTGCCGGTGTCGCTGGTGCCGCGGTCACCGCGAGTGATCGGCCGCGTGATGGTGAGCGTGACGCAGCCCTTGCAGGATGCCACCGTGAAATTGCGCCTCTACTACGACAAGTCTCCCGGCAGTGTACCACCGGTAGTGGTGGGTTGTGACCAAAGCACGCAGAGCTACGATTTCCTGTACATGGAGTTCACGCGGAAGACCGATGCGAACGGCTTCTTCGACTTCTCCAATATCCTGGTGAAGGGTTCACAGGATGGCATGTTCTTCCTCGGTCCGCACGCCAGCATCGTGGTGAGCAAACCGGGGTACATGAGCACCTCGCGACCATTGGCCTCCGGGAACGAGCCGGGAACCTTGCCCGGTCCGTTGAACAATAGCGACCCGCAGAACCCGAAGGTGGACCTGAAGATGGGCCTGCAGTGGGACATGACCAGTGGCCTGCTGCTCCAGCCCTTTGGCCTCGCCAGCGGCAATGTGGTGAACGAGAGCGGCACACCCGTGCGTTGCGATGCGCAGGTGGGTGATGGTCCCTGGGGTCGGACCGAGACCGTGCTCCTTGCGACCGGCAGCGGCGGAGGAGGACCCAGCGGTTGGAGCGAGGTGCTATTCACCGCACAGGAGCGCTTCAAGGTGCCGGGGCCTCCGGGCATGCAGCCGATCACGTTGATCCCGCTCAGCGACCAGTACTTCACGCTTACCGAGCAGCGCAACGTACCCTTCAACGTGAGCGGAACGCCCAGCGACCTGGGCACCTTCGTGGTGAAGGAGAAGCGCCATCGCCTAAAAGTGAAATTGACCTCGTTCGATGGACCGGTGGCGGGAGCGATCGTGAAAGTGGATGACCTGCAACGCACCTCCGATCAGGCGGGCATCGCCTTCTTCGAATTCCTTTCCCCCGAGACCGAGTTCCGCTTGAAGGTGGATCCGCCGGGCGACATGATGCCCGTGGACCGGATCATCGTGAACCAGGTATCGCCGGAGCCGGTAGTGCTGGAGCAGATGATCGAGTCGGGTACCAAGCTCACCGGGCGTGTGCGCGCCATGCCGGGCGATGTTCCGGTGGCCAACGCCCGCGTTTGGATGCAGATCGGAACGGACCAGTACGGCCCGCAGCTCAACCAGGTCCTCAGCGACGAGAACGGCGAGTTCATTCTTCCCGGTGTGCCGATGGGTCCCTTCACGGTGTTCGCGGCCAAGGCCGATCCACAGACCACTTACATCGGCACCTCGCAGGCGATCACGTACGGCATGGTGCCGGGGCCGCCGCCGTCGTTCAAGATGATCCCCTCCCTGCCTTACGCCGTTCTCACGCTGCAACGCGTGGATGACATGGACATCACCCACCTGCTCGGCTTCCCGGTGGAAGTGACCACACTGGTGAAGAACAACGATGGCAGTTCCACCATCGGCGGCGCTTTCGTGCAACTGCCGGGCAACGCCAACTTCCGGCTGGAGGATCCTGCGCAGCGCGTACCCTTCGCCAATGTGAAGGTGACACCCGGCACGCCCAATGAACAAGGCAAGCCCATCGCCGTTCCCGCCAACGACCAGGTGATCACCGACATGACGCATGTGTCCCTGAAGCTGTACACCGACCTGGACGTGACCCTGCGCGGCATGCCCGGCCTGCTCTTACCGGGGCGTGTGAAAATGCAGGGCACTCCACAGGGCGGCGAAGTGCGCGGCACGGTGAGCACGGAGCTTTCCTCGTTCAACTTCTCCTACGATTTCAGCGGGCGCTTCTACCTCGGTGCCAGTGCGGACCAACCGCTGTTCGATGTGTTCCGGAGCACTGCGCCCTATCCGCAGCGCACCTTCAACCTGATGACCCTCCGGCCCGTAGCCAACCAGTGGTTGCCCGCCGACGCACGCTTCTCGCTCCGTGGATTTCCTGCGCATAGTGACCGCAGCCGCTCGGTAGTGGAACCCGACGTGTTCCGCATCGCCACGGTGGTGGAGGTGAAGGACATCCCGGACATCACGCCGAACGTGCTGGAGCTTAATGTGGGCGATATCCGCGTGACCGCCACTTCCATCGAAGGCATACAGGGCGGTGGCACCGAGCTCAGCTTCAAGCTGAACAACTGGACCTTCAAGTCCACCGCACCGTGGGTGTTCGATAACAACCTGGCCGCGATCGTGATACCGAAAGGGATCCTCGACATGCAGTTGGTGAAGGCGGACATGACGCAGATCCTGATCCGCCCGAACGGGCTCGACATGAAGGCGCAGAACTTGGGCGAAGTGCGCCTGGGCGGCGTTGCCCCGTTGGTCCCGGAAGCCAACGCGGAATGGACCTTCGGCTACGATCCGGGCTATGTGCTCGATGGCAAGACAGGCGTATGGCGCTATGGCACGCTCACCGGTGGGAACGGGACAGTGGCCACGGTGCAGGGCCCCGCCGAACTGGTTCCTAGCAAGTTGCAGTTCTCCAGCTTCTCCTTGGTGAGCCGTGGTGCGCCGCTTGCGGAAGTGCGCGCGATCAAGCACCGCTACTACGACATCATGGATGTAACGCCCGTGGGAAGCATGCAGTTCACACCCGATGCCGTGGACCTGCTGGTGAATTGTTCCATGCAGATCAAGGGGCTACCGACCACCACGGGCTTCTTCTCCTTCTTCAAGGAGGGCGGTAAGACGGTGAGCCGCTTGAAGCCCTTGGGAGCCACGGTGACCACAGGGCGTGGCAACGTGTACTTCAAACTGGGCGATCACGTGGGGGACCAGGAGATCAAACCCGGCCAGTTCACCTGCTACGGGAGATTCCGTATCGATCCGGAGGATGGTGCCGCGGGTGATCCGGTGTACGCCTACGGTTACCTCGATCACAAGTTGAACAACACCTACATGGATGTGATCCGCGTGGATGCCCAGAACCACAAGGGCAACACCCGACAGGAGATCCGCTTCGGTGCTTCGCTGGACAAGAAGATGCTGCTGAACAGCGGTCGGCAGACCATGGCCAGCACCCAATGGAACGAACTCGCCTTCAAAGGGAACCTGCTCAACATGGGCGGGATCGATGATGCGCCGGAGAACGAGCTCTCCTTCGTGGTGAAGGGCGCGGTGGCCCTGAGCGACGGCAAGATCTCCATGTCGCAGTTGAACACACCGTTCGGGAACATGAGCATGTCCTATGATTTCGAACATGCGCGCCTCGTCGGCGGCACGTCGATCAGCAATGTCACCTTTGGCGCGGTGAACATCCTGCAGGCCACCGTGGGCATGCTGGTGGACAAGGACGGCTTCCTCGTGTCCGTCCCGAAATCGCACGTCCTGGTGCCTGCCGCGCCGTGGCCCTTGCAGGACCACCATCCCGCGTTCCTGCTCGGTGCGCACAACGCGATCCCCGACACGCTGCTTACCAACATGATGAAGGACTTCCGCCTGAAGACGCTGCCCGCGCACATGGCCGGCAAGAAGATCTCCGGGATCTACCTGCAGAACCGGCTCGACCTGCTCGATTTCTCGGTTCCGAGCATCAACCTGTTGGTGCTCGGCGTGGAAGGCCACGCCAGCTGCAAGGTGGAAGGCCGTACCTGGGTGGACCTGAGCGGCAGCCTCGGGATGGGCGGCATGGCCTATGCTGATCTCGGCATGGAGTTCTGGTTGCTCAGCCCCATACCGAACTGCTCCTCGGCCAACGTTTCCGCCGGTGTCGAAATGCTGTTCGAGGCAGCTTACCAGAACAGCCAGCTCACCATGACCGCCTGTGGCTCGGCCTCCGCCAGCGCATCGATCTGCGGGGTCGGGGACAGCGTGGACCTCACCGTGAAGGGCAGCGTGAACTCCGGTGGCAAGATCACCTTGGCACGGATCAGTGGATCATGCGGACAATGAAAAAGCGAATGACCATGAAAACCTTGAGCCTCCTTCTGGCGATCCTCGCGATCCCCTGCCTCGCTCAACAACCCGCGACAAGCACTTCGACCGGTGGAACAAAAACCCCTTCGGTCCAGGCCTGCAAACTGACCCCGTTATCCGCTGCCACGGAAGGTGAACGCATACGCATCGGCTGGTGGTCACCGGCCTGCACGGTGGCCAAGGTGCGCGTGTACCGCCGCCGCCAGCACATCGGCGAGGAGGCGGAGATCCATCCGCTGGTCGTTTCGGGCACGCGCAACGACTCGACCATCGTGTTGTGCTGGGACAGCGCGTTCACCGAACTGGGCATCTATGAGTACCGCATCGTGCCGGTGGACAGCCTCGGCGCGGAAGGTGCTTCATCGGCATGGATCGCGGCGCACAACCTGAACAGCGAAGCACAGCCCTGGATGCATTCCATCCACGCGCAAGACCTGCCCGGCGAACGCGCGATCAAGATCACCTGGCATCTGGAGAACGCAGTGCGCGCACGCGGGATCACGGTGCATCGCGCCGACCGCTACGACGGCCCGTACGAACGCCTGGCCGATGTGCCCGCTTCCGACAGCAGCTACACCGATCGCGTGCAGCGTGTGAAGGAGACCTACTTCTATCGCATCGAGGTCATCGATGTCGTGGGTCTTTCCACCGTGAGCATGCCGGTGCAGGGCCTGAGCGATGCGGAACCCGCAGCCGCCGCACCGACCGCACTGATGATCCGTGCCGAAGGAAATGGGGTGCATTTGAACTGGCTTCACATCGGGCCGGATGCCGCGTACTACCAGGTGGAACGCGGGCTTCCGGGATCCGATGCGTTCGTGCTGGTGGGCGATGGCCTTCGGGCGGATAGCAGCGGGGTCATTCACTGGAACGATAGCACGACGGCCAGCAATACGGTGATGAGCTACCGGGTGCGAACGGTGAGCATCGGAGGCACCATCAGCGAACCCTCGGAACGTGCCGAGGTGCAGACCTTCGACCGGCGCATCCCCACGTCACCAACGGAGCTTGCTGTTCGGCGTATAGGAGCGCAGGGCGTGGTCATCTCCTGGCGCGATCCGTGGGCCGGTGAGCCGGGTGCCTTCCATGCCGTGGTGGAACGCGCCGATGAAGGAAGCGATGCGTTCTCCGCGCTGAACAAAACATCTTTGGATCCCGGAGTGATGGTGTTCACGGACTCCACCGCAGCACCGGAGCGCGCCTACCGCTACCGCATTGTGGGGGTGACGCTTGATGGCACGCGCGGAGTACCCTCGGTCGAGGCCGCGCTCACCGCTGACGCATCCATGCAACGCGCACCGCGCATGCTCATGGCCCGCAGCACACCAAAGGGTATCCAGTTGGAATGGGCCGCAGCCGCGCGCCAGGGAAAGAGCCTGAAGGTCTATCGTGCGGTGGACGAAAGCGAGCTTGTCCTGTTGGGCACCGTGAAAGTCGACTCGGACGGACACTTGGATCCCTCGCCACGCACTGGAGCATTGAACACCTACGTTGTCCGCCTGGTACTGAGCGACGGCAGCGAGAGCGAACCCAGTGAGCCGGTGAGCGTGCGGTGGTAGCGCTCTGCGGCCCACGCTGGACGGCGAATGGATTGAAAGCATGTCGGATCGCGGCCGGACTTCAGATCCGCCCAAGTCCTTGTTCCAGATCAGCGATGAGGACAGCGGGGTCCTCTAGGCCGACATACAAGCGCACCATGTTGAAGGGCAGATCACTATAGTAACCGCTCGGCCCTTGCAACGCGCACACCGGCCACTGTAGGCTTTCGTAACCACCCCAACTCACTGCGATCAGGAAGCTCTTCAGGTTGTCACAGAAGCGTTCGACCGCTGCGACGTCCGGTGCGTTGAGTTCGATCGTCATTGCACCGGCGACGCGTTTCATCTGGCGCTTCGCGAGTTCATGCTGTGGATGGCTCGGCAGTCCGGGCCAATGCAAGCGCGTGATCTTCGGATGGGCGTTCAGGAAGGTGGCGACCTTCTCCGCGTTGTCCGCGCTGCGCTCCATGCGTAACGGTAATGTGCGCAGGCCGCGCATCAAGAGCCACGCATCGTGCGGTGAAGGTGCTGCGCCGAGCGTCATGAATTCCTTCGCCATCACCTGAAGTATGTGCGCATGTGTGCCGGCGAGAACGCCCGCCACCACATCGCTGTGTCCGTTCAGGTACTTCGTCGCGCTGTGCGCCACTAGGTCGATGCCGAGATCGATAGGGTTCTGGAAGAGCGGACTGTTGAAGCTGTTGTCGCAGAGCGTGAGGATGCCGTGCTCCTTCGCGATGACGCACACGGCGGCGATGTCCTGCAACTCGAAGGTGAGCGAATTGGGGCTCTCCAGGATGAAGAAGGCCGTGTTCGGCCTTATCGCGCGGCGGTAGTTCTCCGCGTCAGTGCCATCGACGAAAGTGTGCTCCACGCCGAAGCGCAGGAGCAGTTCGGCCAGCAGCTTCTTGGTCCAGCTGTAGGGCTTCTGCACGCACACGATGTGGTCGCCCGCCTTGGTGAAGGCGATCACCGCCGCCGCGATGGCCGCGCTGCCGCTGCTGAAGACCAACGCATCCTCGGCATGCTCCAGCGCCGCGATCTTCTTCCGCAGCATGGCCACCGTTGGATTGTAGCCGCGCGTGTACAGCGGCCGGTCGAACTCCTGTTGCACAACCGCGCGCATGGCGGCCACGGTGGGGTAAGTGAAGTTGCCGCTCTGCACAATGGGCGGCACCACGGCATCGTAGCCGCGCTCGCGGTCTTCGCCGAGGTGGGTGAGGATCTCGCTCAGGTCCATGGGGCGAATGTGGGGAAAGAAGAAGGGCGCCACGTGGGCGCCCTTCGGAATTGAGCGGATGGATCAGTGCTGGATCGCGAAGCGGGCCCAAGCCTCAGCACCGCTGTTGAGCCGCGCCACATAGCTGCCAGCAGGCAGAAAGCCGAGGTCGATGCTGCGTGCATTGCTGCCGCTGGCGATGCTCATCGTGAACACCACGCGGCCCAAGGCATCATGCACGTTCAGCTGCGCATTGCCCGCATGCACATCGCTCCAGTGCATGTTCACCATGCCTGTGCTGGGCGAGGGTGCGATGAGCAGGCCACTGCCCATGCCGCTGTCCGCCATGCCCGTGCTCAGTTCCACCGTGGTCACCGTGGTGTTGGTGAGGACAGGCGCATTGTAGTCGAAGTAGATATCGGCGCGGTTGGTGAGCTGGTCGCCCAGCACGAGGCTGTTCTTCGGTGCCATGCGGTAGTGGATGCTGCCGTGGCTGTTGGGCTCGTCGGTGGTGCTGTCCGGCAGCATGATCTCGGCGAAGGTCCAGATGGCGACTTCCTCGGTAATGGTGAGCGTGAAGGGGTGCGTAGCGCCGATCATCTCGAAGGTGCTCAGGTCCCAGTCGGCATCGAGGCTGTCCTTGATCACGATGTTCACCGCAGGTGCGGTTCCCGTGTTCTGGAAGTTGATGGTGTACTCCAAGAGCTTCTGGTCGGCCACGTCATCAGGCGTGATGGAGGTCGCGCTCACATGCTTGTCGTTGGGGTCGATCGCGGTAACGGCGGTCGCATGCTGGTCGTCCAGGTTGTTCGTTATGTCGATGTCGACCTCGGTGGTGGTGAGCACCACATAGTTGAGCACCGGGGCCTGCGGCGCGGTGGTGATGGACGTGAAGACCGTGACATCGATGATGCCTTCGCTGAAGGGGGGCAGCGTGGGCAATGCCCAAGTAATGGTCTGACCACTCACGCTCGTCGGCGCTACGCTCGCTGAAACGAAGCTCAGCGCCAGATCGAGCGTCAGCGTGATGGCGGCGTTGACCGGCTCGCTGCCGAGGTTCTCGTAGCCCACGTAGAGATGCGTGTTGTTGCCGATCCACGCGTTCTGGCCCCAGAGGTTCACCGCGGCGTCATAGATGCCCGGAACAGGTTGGAAGCCGAAGTCCATGCCCACCACTTGCGTGCCTTGAACAGGAACGGAATAGCTCTGTGATGCCGGTGTCACCGTATGGTACTGCGGCGGAGCGGCCGTGATGGTGTAGTCGCCCAAAGCGCTGCAGAATGAGTAAGGGTCTGCACCGGAATAGGAGTTCATGCCTCCGGGGTTGATGGTGAGCATGGCGTTCACCTGCAGCTCACCGATGTCCCTGGCGCCGTTCGCGTTGAGGTCGCGATACGTAACCCCGGTCACGGTGCCTGCGCATTCGCTCAATTCCCAGAAGAAGGGACCACTATCGAAAGCATCTACCCACACGATGTAGTAATTGGTGCCTGCGGTGACATTGAGCATCATGTAGGAAGCGAAGCTGTTCGCGCTGCATTGCTGGCCCGCCATGACATAATCGTCGTTGAAGCCCAGGCAGGTCAGGCTCGAGCAGTCGCCCGAGAACACCTTCACGTAGGTGTCATGTTCGAACATGTTGCTCAGCGGGTGACAGCTACTCACGACAACGGTCCCGGTAAAGTTGGGCGTGTACAGATACCAGTCCCCGTTCTGGCCGGTTCCGCATCCTGGGCCGGCGTAGCCTGTGCTGGGACCGTTGGCGAGGTGTATGCCGCTCACCACTTGCAGCGCAGTGGTGCACGTGTCGCCTTGCGCTAGGCCGCGGAACGGGATCGCGCCGATGATCAGGAACGAGACGAGCTTCAGGGTGTAACGAAGGCTCATGTGACGGGTGGTTTGGTGAGCCAAGGTATGCGGTGCACCATCGTTGCTACGGCCTTCGCTCGAAGAAGACGAACCCGTTCCTGCGGGACACCTCGCGGAAGGTGCCGAGCGCCGTCACTTCCTCCTCATGGGTCACCTTGCACGCCAGATACACCGGCCGGTCAATAGGTCCGCGCCAGAGCGTGGCCTCATCGGGCTGTGCCTCCTTCACCCTTCCATAGAATTCCGGCACATAGCTCTTGTAGCCCTTGGTGAGCAGCCAGCACCGCTCATCGGACTTGCTCTTGAAGAACTCAACGGCTGCTCGCTGCGAGTATCCCTCGATGTTCTTGATGAAGAAGAACAAGGTGGTCGTCACGAAGAGTGCTCCTCCTGCGAAGACGCTGAGCACCGCCGCGCGAATCCGCTTGCGGGCGTGCAGCACATGGCCGGCGATCAATCCGCCGAGCAGGACAACTCCGGCAAGAGCCTCCAGGCCTGTCCAATTCACTTCGGCATCGAGGTTGGCCAGCGCGAAGGGGTCCTGCGCGAAGAGCGGTTTGATCAACTCGATGTTCATTCCCGCGAAGGGCGCCACGATCACGATCACCGCGATGGACGCGCCTAATGCGCCTAGGGCGAAACGGCTCCATCCGAAGCCTTCATTCTTTTTCCAGATGCGCTCGAGTTGCAGCGCGGCGAGGTAGGTGAGCGGGAAGTAGCAGAGGCTGCTGTAGTGCACGATCTTGGTCTTCACGATGCTGAAGAGGATGAGCACCACCCAGAAGAGGATCACCATCCACCGGCGGTGGTCATTCTCATGCGCATCGGTGGTGCGCGTAGGCTTCAGCAGTTCCTGCAATGCGAACAGCGATGCCGGGAAGCAGCCGATGAGCAGCACAGCGAAGTGGTAGCCGAAGAAGCCGCCGTGGCCGGCATCCTCCGTGGTGAGCATGGCCACTTGCCGCCAGAAGAAGGCGATCATGAAATCCGGTCCGTTGCGCACCAGGTCGATCAGCGCCCAAGCAGATACCGTGAGCAAGGCGGCGAGCGCGATGAGGCTGATCCTGCGAAGGCTCAGCACGAAGCGGAAGCGCCTCCAGGCCCAGAAAACGAGCACCGCGAGCCCGGGCACCAGCACGCCCACTGGACCTTTGGTCAGCACCGCAAGGCCGAGAAATAGGCCAGCGACCCAGGCGTAACGGTCATTGCGCGCATTGATGGCGCGCGGGTCACGCTTGGGGTCCTGCGCCGCCAACGTGATGATGGCGTGCAGCCCGAGGAAGATGAAGAGGTTGAACCACGGATCGATGATGCCGCTGCGGAAGTAGAGGTGCGGCAGGATGGAGCCGATGTACGCCATTGCCCACCACATGCCGAAGACCCGGCCACGCAGTTGCTCGCCGATGCGATAGAGCAGCCAGAGCGTGACGATGCCGCAGATGGCGTTGGGGAAGCGTGCGGCGAACTCGCCCACGCCGAAGGCCTTCATGCTGAGCACCTGCATCCAGATGAAGAGGGGCGGCTTCTCGTGGAAGGCCTCGAAGTGCATCTGCGGGCGCAGCCAATCGCCGCTCACCACCATCTCGCGCGCGAGCTCCGCGAAGTTGATCTCGTCCCAATCGAAGAGATGAACCGCGCCCAGACCTGGGATGAAGAGCAGCGCGGCGATCGTGATGATCAGCAGCTGCAAGCGGCCATGTGAAGGCATGGCGCCGAAGGTAGGATCGTGGAGATCAGGCGGCCTTGCGCTCTCCCAGGAGCTTCCAGCCCATGATGCCGGTGCGCGCCAGGAAATAGCGCCAGCTCACGTTCAGCACGCCGAAGCCGTAGGTCATGCTGCGGCTGAAGTTGATCGAGCTGGCCTCGTCGAAGTACTTGGTGGGGCAGGTGATCTCAGCCACGTCGAAGCCGTGCCAGAAGATCTGGCCGATCATCTGGTTGTCGAACACGAAGTCGTCTGAGCAGAGGTGATAAGGACAGGCATCGAGCACCTTCCGGTGGAAGGCGCGGTAGCCGGTGTGGTACTCGCTGAGCTTCTGCCCGCAGAGCATGTTCTGCGTGAAGGTGAGCCAGCGGTTGGCGATGTACTTGTACATGGGCATGCCGCCCTTGAGAGCGCCCTTGCCCAGGATCCGGGATCCGAAGACCACCGGGTACACATCGTTGCCGATGAGCGCGATCATGCTCGTGAGCAGCTTGGGCGTGTACTGGTAGTCGGGGTGCAGCATCACCACGATGTCGGCGCCCAGCTTCTTAGCGGTGTCGTAGCAGGTCTTCTGGTTGCCGCCGTAGCCCTTGTTCTGCTCGTGCACCACCACGTGCTTGATGCCGAGCGCCTTGGCCACCTCAACCGTGTTGTCCGGGCTCTTGTCATCCACCAGTACCACTTCGTCCACGATGTCGAAGGGGATCTCGCGGTAGGTCTGCTCCAGGGTTTGCGCTGCGCGATAAGCAGGCAGCACGATCACGACTTTCTGTCCGAGGTACATGCGGGCGAAGTTGAGGCGGCTCATACGCCATAGGGAGCGGCTTCGTTGCGCGCCGTCCATGCCGGCAGGTTGATAACGGCTACCGATTGCGGTCGGCCGAGGTCACGAGCCATACGCCGGCCAGCACCAGCGCGATCATGCCCAATTGCGCGAGGCTCAAGGCCTCGCCATCGAGCAGGCCCCAAGCCATGGCCACCACCGGCATCAGGTAAGTGACCATGCTGGCGCGGATGGCCGTTGTGCGCTGCAAGAGCATGTTCCACAGCACCAGCGCGAAGGCCGAGCTCATCACCGCCAGCACCGCCACATGGCCGAGCGCGTTCCAAGCGTTCGGGTCGCTGCGGAGCTT
The DNA here is from genome assembly GCA_016716605.1 of Flavobacteriales bacterium. Taxonomy (NCBI): domain Bacteria; kingdom Pseudomonadati; phylum Bacteroidota; class Flavobacteriia; order Flavobacteriales; species Flavobacteriales bacterium. The sequence continues at coordinate 89,213 of JADJWA010000001.1, read as the reverse complement.
CTCGGGCAGTCCGCTGGTGAGCGCCAGGATAATCGCCAATGGTCCCATCCACGTGAGCGCGAGCGCAGCCGTGGCCATCGGCGGCACGGCATGCAGGTGGCGCTTCACGATGTTGCCGCTGAAGCCGTAGCCCAGGGTGCCAAGCACAGGCAGGAGCGCGTACCACGACCAGCCGCCGAGCCCATCGGCCTGTCCGAAGGCCACCAGGCCCATCGCCCCAAGCAGGCCGATGCCGATTCCCAGCACATGCACCCCGCGCATGGGCGTGGCGAACAGGAGCGCACCCGTGAGCATGGTCATCAGCGGGGTGAGGCTGTTGAGCATGCCGCTGAGCGCGCTTGGGATTCGGGTCTGGGCGGTGGCAAAGAGCAGGGCCGGGATGCCATTGCCCAGCAGGCCGGTGCCGAGCAGGGGTTTCCAATGGCGCGGGAAGAGGGCTGCATACCGCAACAGCAGGGGCGAAAGCGCCAACCAGGCAATGGCCAATCGCGCCGTAGCCATCTGCCAGGGGGTGAGCACCGGCAACTCCTCGTGGTACAGGCCGCGCTTCATCAGGATGAAGCTGCTGCCCCAGATCAGCGCCAGCAAAGCCAGCAGGATCCAGGTGCCTCCGGCCCGTTCAGATTTCATAACAGGGCGCGAATGTATCCGAGGGTGTTGCGGGTACATTTGTAACCGTTTCAGGGGGCAAGCCGTCCCATGAACGCTGAACCACCAGAGCCATGCGCACCGATCGCCTCCTCGCCGGTCTCCTGATCACCGCCCTCATCGCCGCTTGCAGCGGCAATGCCCCTGTTGAACAGGCCGTGGGTTCAGTGGCGCGCACGGTCAATGAAGTGGCCATCACCAGCGGCGAGCCGGTCACCGTCGCCGATCTGAGCATCGAGGGCATGAGCTGCGAGCAGATGTGCGGCGGCGCGATCAAGAAGGCGCTGGCCAACTTGGGGGTGCAGGGCACGGAGATCCGCATGAGCGAGGACGACGGCCCGAACCATGCGATCGTGACCTACGATGGGGGCACCCTTTCCGATGCGCAGATCATCGAGGCCATCCAGGCCTTGCACGACGGACAGTACAAGGTGCTGGCCATCGACATCACCAAGCAGGTGAAAGGCGGAACCGGCCATGGCGAGAGCGCCAAGGCGAAGGTGGAGGACGACGCGCGCAACGTGGTGGCCCCGAAGGACGTGGTGCTGCCCAGCATCGTAGCGCTGATCGGACGCCTGTTGCGGATCTGAGATTCACACCGAAGCAAGTGAAGGAAGGGGGCTGAGGCCCCTTTCTGCACGCGCAGTTCATTGCTTAACGACGCGGGCTTGCGCAACCGGCACACCGGTAGCATCGAGCGCGAGAACGTGATAAAGCCCCGGTGTGAGATGGGCGACGCCAATGGTAATGGGCACTGCGGGCTGGGCCAGGACAAGGCGACCTAGCGCATCGCGCATTTCAACACGAAGAGCGCTCGGCGGAATGTGATGCAACGTGAGTTCATTCGATGCCGGGTTGGGCGCTACGCTGAAGCGATTCGCTGGAGCCCTATCATGCATGCCCACCGGCGCGCTGCAGTCGGTTACCGCGTCGCCACCAATCCATTGGGCAATCTGTCGGATTGGTTGCCCTTCAAGTCCGGTACCGAAGGCGCCCTCGATGTACAGGCTATCGCGCCATACGGCCATTGATTCAACGCGCCTTACGCCGGTCGTCATCGACTCCGCATCGAATCCTGGCAAGGAGCACCACCGCCGCCGGTTCCACTTGGCGAAACCGTTGGCTTGTATTCCGCTTGCGGAGTTGAACTGGCCACCCACGTATAGTTCGTCGTCAAACCAGCGCAGGGAAAGGGCCGAAGTGTATTGAGGAGCCCAATCCAAGGACACGCCGTCTCCGAGCCGAAACCACTGCTCTCCATCGAAGGCGGAGATGCCATTGCCTGGCCCGCCGCTCGATTCCTGCAGCACCCCCACGACGTACAGCGTGTCCCTGTAAATAGTAAAATCCTTAACGATGCCGTTTCCCCAGCCAGGCACCTCCTCCCAAGAAGTGCCATTGTGCCGCATGAAGTACCGATAACCGGACCCGATTGGATTGCCGAATTCGCCGCACATGTATGTCTTCCCGTTATAATCGAAAACGTAGGTGACCAGATTCCCTTGCGCCGAGGGTATCTGGTTCCATGGTCCCCAGACTTGGAACCCACTGCCCGTGTAACGGTACACACATGCGGCTAAATAACCGCATAGGGACCACGAAAGCCCTGTGGCATACAGGTACGGCTGGCCAACGGTTTCCTTTGGCATCAGGTGCAGAAGACCTCCATAGTACGGTTGGGCGCATTCAAGGTCTTCCCATTCGAGTGTGATTTCATTGAGCCGTGCGAAGGCGCCACTGGCAATGCCAGTGTCGTTCGATAGGGTGAATCCTCCACTCACATACAACCTTTCGTTGAATCGCGTGAGCCAATAGAATGGGCCAGCGGAGAGAGACTCCCCTTGGTAGATTCTATGTGCGAGTGAGTCCCAGCGCTCACCTTGCCACTGAGCTATGCCACTGCAGTGGACTGTGTCAGTCTCATTCATGTAATAGTTGAACTCGCCGCAGATGAGCAAGCGGTCTTCGATCGTGTCAGCCATGATCTGATTCACCGCCGTGGAGCCCACAGTGCCGCGACCTAGTCGCTTCCAATGCTGAGCGGTACCTGTTCCCGCAATCAGCAGGAACACTATCAAGAGTAGGAATCTCATGGCCTTACGAGCTTTGAACCGATCTGAATCCCGACTGTAGTGGCTTGTAGCATGTACATTCCTTGGCCAAGGTCTGCCATGCCGATTATAAAGGTTCGACCAGTTACAGTGGCGCGTCTTATCAAGCGCCCGCTGGCGTCATAGAGGTTTATCTGCCATGTATCCTCAGATGGGAATTTCAAGTAGTACCCGCTTTGGTCGGCTAGGGGCAAGGCTTCTATCGATGCAGTTAGATGCGTGCCTGCAAGGTCCGAGATTGCCACATCCTCATTCAAGTTGAACGAGGCGATGAAGCCATCGTGGAAGCTGTTCAAGCCTTCGATGAATGCATCAATTCCAAACTCGTCGTAGTCCTGGGCTTGGTAGAACGTTACCCAAGGGATGAGTTCCGCGGCGAGCCCGCTTGGCGAACTATCCCAATACCAATCCAACGACGAGTTCGGGTCGTTGGGGTCCGTGTTCCATTCCAAGAGGGGGAAGTCATCAAAATAACCGCTTCCCGTGGTTCCGCACAGGTACACTTCATCGGGACTAGCAGCGATGCCCCAACCTCGATCGCTATTGGTACCACCGAAGGCGGAATTCCAGAACAGAGCAGGATACTCCAAGTCACGGATTCCAGTGATGAACGCATCGCGCTTGTTCACGGCCGTCAGTGGCCATTGCAGGTAGAGGTCGCCAGGGGTGTTAAAGGAGAGGCCGCCGCTGCTCCTGCTCTCACCCGTGAAGAAGACGTTGCCAGAACCGTCACCGGTGACGTCGAGAATAATATCATCCCGGTCCCCGCCATACAAAGAGCCGTAATCGAGTTGGTAGCCAGACAGGTTCTTGAAGCGCAGGATGAAGCCATCGGATGTTTGATTGGAGTTAGTGGTCTGATTCGTATGTGAATTGAGCACCAGGGTCCCGGTAGGCGGCGGTGGGCACTCAGCGGTGGTAAGATCGAACGCTTGCGTGAAGCCCGCCACGTAAGTGTAGTCCGCCGTCTCGTGGACCGCAAGCGCCGATGAGCCAGCTCCTGTGCCTGGGCTGCCCCATCGAGTGCAGTAGGCGATTTGATGGTTGTTCAGGTCGACTTGCAAGATGACAGCACTGAGTGACCCCGCCACATCCTGGAAATAGCCGCCACTGGGCGGTGGCATCAGTTCGAGCGGCTCGCTGGTTCCTTGTATGCTCGCACCCACGAGCCACAAGCCGCGATGATCGCCATCCGTGGTGGTGGTGCGCATATCGTTGATGCGGCCATAACGGGCATCGGCTGAGTATTCGAGCAAGGTCGTACTCCATTCAATCGTGAAGTCTGGCGCGAAGACCACTAGGAAACCATCGCCCAAGGCCCGGCTGAATGCACCCGCTGGTGTCACCAAGGGAAATTGCGGCACATCGGTATTGAAGCCTTTAGCGATCATGCCCCCTACCGCCAACCGGCCGTTACGATCAATGGTCACCGCAAGCCCATGCGTGTTCCATGTGCGGTCCGGGGCAGGTTGGCCGTGGGTGGTGGCCCAATCTCGTACCCCACTTCCCATTCGTAAGGCGGCTAGCCACATTCGACAATCTCCACCAATATGGTCTTCTGTGAAGGCCCCTGAATACGCAGTATTGACTCGTGCAGCCGAAATGAAGTCGTCGCTATTCGTGCTTCCAGTGACGAAGACATGCTTAAGGGCTGGGTCTACCCCTAGATAAAGCGCAAGTTTGTGAGCTCTCGTTTCTCCAGATTCCACGCCTCCGATGTATGTACCCCATCGTATTTGCTTTGTGTCCTTGAGAAACTTGATCACCATGCCGCACCGCGACTCAGCCAGCAAGGGTTCATTGATAGTGGATGTCGTTGTGCCAAGCTGTAGTGGGACATAATAATAGCTGAAGTATCCGCAGGAGTAAGGGTCGCCATCGGCGTCCACCTCGACGCTGGTTAGTTCATTCCCGAATGCTGATGGCATGTGGGTGGACCAGCCAAGATTTCCTGTGGTGCCGGGGCCTTGCGGCGGTGGCATCGCAGGATATCCAGCCAGGAAAACCAACGGCCATGCAGGGTTGTAGTTCTCGTACTCGAATCCTACGGTCACGTTCCCTACTTCATGCACGTACTGCGGCAGCCAGTTCACAGGTGTCACGGTACCATTTCCATCCACTTGATAGGCGATAGCTTGCTCCAGCTTCACATACCTATCGGCCAGGTAGACGCGCAACGCGCCCTGCCAATCGATGTGAATGCTATCCTGCCCTGCAAAGGAGAGCTTCACCTCGCTCGGGTCAGCGCCGGGTCGCATGACAATGGCCATGCGCGGTCCGGAGGGACCGTAGTAGAAGTGGACATCGGTGCTGTCATAGACCGCTGGGTAGATGATCCGTTCGTGAGCCTTTACTCCCTCTGCCGCAATCGGGCCGAAGTAGTAGTTCGAGAGCCCACCGACTTCAGCACCGGTGTGGAATGGATCCTTGTCCTGATTGCTCAACCTCATCTCGATGAGGTAACTCGTATCTGGTGTGAGACTGTCGTGGTGAATAGCTGCCATCAGGAAATCGACGCGGCTCTTAGTCAGGAATAGAACGTTCGCCGGGACATTCTCATAATAGAATTTGCAGTCCGTCAGGCTCGTTCCGTCCGTTCGGATGATTTGCCCGTGCCCCTCGCGCAGGTGATTGATTCCCCTGCCAGGATCGCCCATGGGGTCCGGCGGAATGAACTGCGAGAAGCTACACGCCACAACCGAGAACCATGACAATAGGATTAAGGTGCAGCGCTTATGAAGCAATCTAGTATTTGGCCACGCACCTGAGTAATTGAGTGTCTGAGTATCTGTGTGTCTGAGTGTCTGAGTGTCTGCATAGCTGATGGTTTTGGCAGGGTGAATTTAACCGATCGGGAGTTTAGTGCATATCCAAGTTATCCACCACTCTTCAACCGTTCGTTCATCTGGCCATTTCTAGTTTCGCCGCCTGATGCTCGATTCCAAGCGACTGAGGTCCGTGGTGATCTGGCTGCTCACCGGCTGCGCCATGATCGCGCTCATGGTGGTGATTGGCGGGATCACGCGGCTCACGGGAAGCGGCCTCAGCATCACGGAATGGGATCCCATCATGGGCGCATTGCCGCCAATGGATGATGCGGCCTGGCAGGCGGCCTTCGACAATTACAAGCTGATCCCCGAATACCAATTGGTGAACAGCCACATGCAGTTGGCCGATTTCAAGGAAATCTTCTTCTGGGAATGGGCCCACCGCAATTGGGGGCGCTTGATGGGCATCGTGTTCATCGTGCCTTTCCTGTTCTTCTGGCGCAAGGGCTTGTTGAAGGGCTGGTTGATGAAGCGCACGCTGTGGATCATGGTCGGCGGAGGCGTGGTGGCGAGCCTCGGCTGGTTCATGGTGCTGAGCGGACTGGTGGACCAGCGCGATGCCAATGGCCAGTTGCTCGTGAGCGTGAGCCATTACCGGTTGGCCATCCACCTATGCGCGGCATTCACGGTGTTCTGCATGGTGCTGTGGACGGTCTTCGACATCCGCAGCGGCAGGCGCGGTATTCAGTCGGACGGCTCAATGGCGGGCTTGTGGTCTCGCGCACTGCTGGTGCTGCTTGCGGTGCAGATCATCTGGGGCGCCTTCACCGCCGGCCTCGAAGCGGGCCACGGCTACGACACCTGGCCGCTGATGGATGGCACCTTCCTGCCGGAGAATGCCACGGCGCTCGATTCGCACTGGCTGAATTTCACCGCCCGCAAGGATGGCGTGCAGTTCATCCACCGCAACCTGGCTTGGCTGGTGGCTGCAGGCTTCGTCGTATTTGCATGGCGGTTCCGAGCGGTGAAGCACTTGCCATGGAGGCTGCTGATTTCTGCGGTCGTCATCCAGTTCGCGCTGGGAGTGATCACGATTCTGACCCAAGTGCATATCACCATGGCCGTCCTGCATCAGTTGGGCGCGCTGCTCCTGCTGACGGCGCTGATGAAGGCCATTCACGTTACCGGGCGCCCCACTCCAGGGTAGCGGCCATGTGCCGGATATCGGCGCGCAGGCGTGCCGTCACCGGCGCCAGCGAATCGGCATTCGGCAGGGCATCGAAGTAGAGCGCGCCGTAAAGGAAATGGCGGGCGCTGTCGGTGAGGTAGAAGACGCAAGGGCTGGCCACATCGCCTTCCACATCGAAGAGGGTTCCGAAGACACGCGCGCTATCGCGCAGCGTGCGCTCACTCCGGATGCGTGCCGCCTTGGCCTCGTGCTTCCGCTTGAATTCATGCGCGTCCTCGATCAGGTTGGGCAGATTTCCCTGCACCGCGCTATAGGTGAGATGCACCGTGGCGCGCTGCCCAGAGAAGCGCAGGTCGTACCAGCGCGCATCGCCTTCTGCTTGGCGCTCAGCGAGCACGGCATAGGCCGGTATTTCCGCAGAGAAGGGCGCTCCTTCGCTGCTCCAGGCGATGGGTGCCGCTGCGGGCAGGTCGAGCCTGGGCCAGCCTTTCGGGCGCGGCACGGCATCGTCGATGCAACCGGTCTGCAGCGCGGCGATGAGCAGCAATCCTTCAGCTCTTCGCTTCATCGTGCATGGTGAGCTTCACGCGCCGGATGCGCTTGTTGTCCGAGGCCTCCACTACGAAGGTGAAGTTGCGCAGCGCCACCTGCTCGCCCTTCTTCGGGATGCGGCCGGTGAGTTCGAGCACGAAGCCGCCCAAGGTGCCGCTCTCGCCTTTGTGCTCTTCGAAGACCTGCCCATCGATGCCGAGCACGCGGTACACATCGGGCAGCGGCGCGCGGCCCTCGAAGACCCAGGTGCGGTCGTCGAGCTTGCTGTAGATCAGGTCCTCCTCGTCGAACTCGTCGGTGATGTCGCCCACGATCTCCTCGATCACATCCTCCAGGGTGATGATGCCGCTGGTGCCGCCGTGCTCGTCCACCACCACCGCCACGTGCACCTTCTCCTGCTGGAATTCCTGGAGCAGGTCATCGAGCTTCTTGTTCTCCGGCACGAAGTATGGCTCGCGCAGCAAGGAGTGCCAATCGAAGTCGCCCTGGTGGATGTGCGGCAGCACGTCCTTGATGTAGAGCAGGCCCACCACGCGATCCATCGTGTCCTGATACACGGGCACGCGCGAGAATCCGCTATCGACTATAGCCAGGAGCAGTTCCTTGAAGCTGAGCTCGCGGTCGAAGGCCACCACCTCTGTGCGCGGGCGCATCACCTGCTTCACCTCGATGTTGCCGAATTTGACGATCCCGCGCAGGATCCGCTGCTCCTCGGCGGTGGTGCTGGCATCCTTGGTGAGCTCCAGCGCGTGGCCGAGCGCATCCATGCTGATCGGTTGCGCCGCGCGTTTCTGGTAGCGCTTCTCGAACCATGTGGCGCTGCGCACCAGCGCCTCGCTCACCGGGCGGAACACGAGGCGCAGCGCGAGCAGCGGGCCGGCCATGAGCTGGGCCACGCGCATGTTGTTGGCCGTGGCGTACACCTTGGGCAGCACTTCGCCCAGCAGCAGCAGCACCGCGGTGACGGCCAGCACCTGTATGATGAAGACCAGGTAGGTGGGCATGCGCGCCACATCGAGCAGCGAGGACACCGCCACGGTGCTGAGGATCACGATGCCCACGTTCACGAAGTTGTTCGCGATGAGGATGGTGGCCAGCAGCCGGCGCGGCTTGCTCAGCAGGTCGAGCACGCGCTTGCCCCAGCTGCCGCCGCGTTCCTTGAGGTCGCGCAGCTGGGTGGGCGTGAGTGAGAAGAGCGCCACCTCGCTCGCGCTGAAGGCCGCGCTGCACACCAGCAGGAGCGCGATCACCACCAAGATGCCCGCCGTGGCCGCATCGAGCGGGCGCCAGTACAGGGCTATGAGCGGAAGGAAGGAGGGAGACTCCAAGCGGAAGGTTTCAGGTTCAACCGTGCGGACGGCCTAGAAGGGCAGGTCGTCCACCTCGTCGGCGAAGTTCCCGGCTGGCGCGGTGGCCTGCGTGAAGGCGGAAGGCTGTTGCTGCCCCTGTGGAGCCGCACCGCCGGCATTCGCGCGGTCGAGCATGTTCATTTCATCCGCGTGGATCTCGGTGGTGTAGCGCGTGTTGCCGTCTTTGTCCTGCCATTGGCGGGTGCGGAGCTTGCCTTCCACGTACACCTTGCTGCCCTTGCGCAGGTACTTCTCCACGATCTCGGCCAGGCCGCGCCACGCCACGATGCTGTGCCACTCGGTCTGCTCGCGCTTCTCGCCGGTGGTCTTGTCCTTATAGGTCTCGCTGGTGGCGATGCGGAAATTGGCCACAGCGGCGCCGTTCTGCAGGTGCCGCACTTCGGGATCGGCGCCGAGGTTGCCGATCAGGATCACTTTGTTCACGCCGGACATGATGGTATGGGGAATAGGGGAGACGAAGGTAGCGGTTCACTTCACCGCCTTCCGCTCGGATAGGTAGCGCTCGATCAGCCGGGGCTTCGCGTATCGGTCCACCTGCCTCTCATTCATCAACACCCAGCTTCCTGGCTCAGTGAATCGTGCCGGAACGCGAACTTCCCAGAAGACCGCACGGATCGCTTGATGGCTGAGCACATGCTTCACCGGACCCTCAATCCGCTTCACGCTGGTATAAGGGCCTTGCTTTTTCAGCACTGAAGCCGTCGCTGGTTTTTCGGTCTCGATCATCGGCAGCTCCCAGAGCCCCTGCCAGATGTCCTTGCCGATGCGCTTTTGCAGGTAGATGCGGCTCTCCGCCTCGATGAGCAGGTAGTTGAAGTGCCGCGTGCGGGTCTTCGCCTTGACGCTCTTCACGGGTAGTTCGTCGATGCGCCCTTCGGCCTTGGCAATGCACTTGCGTGCCAACGGGCATTCTTCGCAGTGCGGATTCTTCGGCGTGCAAAGCAGGGCGCCCAGTTCCATCACCGCTTGATTGTGGTCACCGGGGTGCTCGCGCGAGATCAGTTCAGCTGCGAGAGCCCGGAACTCCTTCTTTCCAGCGGTGCAGTCAATTGGGGTGGCTATGCCGAAGACCCGGCTGAGCACCCGGTAAACGTTGCCATCAACCACCGGCTCCGGAATGCCGAAGCAGATGCTGGCGATGGCCGAGGCAGTATAGTCGCCTACGCCCTTGAGCTTCAGCAGGGCCGAGTGGTCGGCAGGGAATTTTCCGCCGTGCTCCTGCACCACCTGTTGGGCAGCCGTGCGCAGGTTGCGGGCCCGGCTGTAATAGCCCAGCCCTTGCCAGAGGCGAAGCACCTGGTCCTCAGAGGCCTTGGCCAATTGAGACACGGTGGGGTAGCGCTCCACGAGGCGGTGCCAGTAGGCTGTGCCTTGGTCCACCCGGGTCTGCTGCAGTATTACCTCGCTCAGCCAGATGCGGTAAGCATCGGGACTGGTGCGCCATGGAAGCGGGCGCTGGTTCTCGCGGTACCACGGGAGCAAGGCGCGGCTGAACCATGAACGGCTTGACATACAGGCACAAAGATGGGTTGCGCGTCCGGGATGCCCGTCTATATTTGCGCCCCCAAATCAATCGGGCTATGACGAAGGCGGAACTTGTGGGCATCATCTCGAAGAAGACGGGCATCGAGCGGATGATCGTGCTGGCCACGGTTGAGGCGTTCATGGACGAGGTGAAGAACCAGTTGGCTGCTGGTGAGCCGGTTCACCTGCGCGGCTTCGGCAGCTTCATCGTGAAGCATCGCGCCCAGAAGACCGGCCGCCTGCTCGCTCAGAACACGACCATCATCATCCCCGCGCATGACATCCCGGCCTTCAAGCCCGCCGATGTGTTCGTGGATCAGGTGAAGAACCGGTCGGCGAAGCCTGAGGGTCAATGATGGGATTGGGGAAGCCGCAGTTGCTGGCCTTAGCCGGCGCGGCGGCGGTAGTAGTTCTTTTGATGATGGTGCCCCGGACACCTTCGGGGAAGCAAGCAGAGGAAGCTGCTACGGTAACACCGGCGCAGGCTCGGCTGATGGAAGCCGTGGCCTTGGTGAATGGCTCTGAGCCCATGCGAGGCATCCAAATGCTGCGGCAGATCGTGGAGGAGGAGCCGACCAATGCCGAGGCGCATTGGCACTTGGGCCTCTTCTCGGTTCAGAGCGGTCAGATGGACAAGGCTCTTGACCGCTTCAAGAAGGTGCGCGACCTGGACGCCGAGGGATTCCCTGACGTCTGGTTCTACTTGGGGCGCACCTATGCCACCATGGACAGCATCGATCAAGCGATCAGCTCCCTTCGTCGGTACAGGGATCTGGTAGTCGAAGACACGGCCATCACCCGTCAGGTGGATGGCTTCTTGGAGGAATTGGAAGGACACGAACACGAACACTGAAGAGCACATGCCCTGCGGAAAAAAGCGGAAGCGCCACAAGATGGCCACCCACAAGCGCAAGAAGCGCCTGCGGAAGAACCGCCACAAGAAGAAGATCCGGTAGGATCTTGTAGCAACGGGGCAGGCTGAAGGCGCATCGCCTTAACCTGCTGCTGTTCGGCGCGCGGCTGCGTGCCTGATTCCATGCACACCAACTGCATCATCGCGTGAGCGTCGATCTGGTCATCCGGTCAGCCGGTGGAGAGGTCTCCATTGCCTTGTTGAAGGACAAGGTGCTGAGCGAGCTGCACCGTGAGAGGACCGAGCGCGGCTTCGCCGTGGGCGATGTTTACCTGGCCAAGGTTCGCAAGGTGGCGCCCGGCCTCAACGCCGCCTTCGTGGACGTCGGGCATGAGAAGGACGCCTTCCTGCATTACTTCGACCTGGGGCCGCAGTTCAAGAACAGCTACAAGTTCACCAAGGGCGCGGTGAGCGGAGCCGTCACCAGCAGCTTGCTCGCCGATTGGAAACTCGATGCCGATATCCCCAAAGAGGGCAAGCTCGGTGATGTGGTGAGCGCCAGCCAGAGCATCCTGGTGCAGATCGCCAAGGAGCCCATCAGCACCAAGGGTCCGCGCCTCACCGCCGAAGTGACCCTCGCCGGGCGCTACATGGTGCTGGTGCCCTTCATCAACAAGATCAGCATCAGCAGCCGCCTCACCGACGAGGTGGAGCGCAAACGCTTGAAGGAGCTGATGATGGCCATCAAGCCGAAGGGCTTCGGCGTGATCATCCGCACCAACGCCGCCGACAAGGCCAGCGCTGACCTCGAAGCCGACCTCAAGAGCCTGCTGGAGCGGTGGGACACCATGTTCCGCAACCTGCGCAACGCCATCCCGCCCAAGAAGGTGCTGGGCGAGGTGGACCGCACCAATGCCGTGCTGCGCGATGTGCTCAACAAGACCTTCACCGGCATCCATGTGGACGATGAGCTCCTTGCCGATGACATCCGCACCACATTGGAGAGCATCGCTCCGGAGAAGGCCGGCATCGTCAAGCACTACAAGGGCAAGATCGACATCTTCGACAACTTCGGGATCAACAAGCAGATCAAGCAGGCCTTCGGCAAGCAAGTGATGCTGAGCAGCGGCGCTTACCTGATCATCGAGAAGACCGAAGCCATGCACGTCATCGACGTGAACAGCGGCAGCCGCAAGGGCGGCAATCAGGCCCAGGAGAAGAACGCACTCGACATCAACATCGAGGCGGCCCAAGAGATCGCCCGCCTGCTCCGTCTCCGCGACATGGGCGGCATCATCTGCGTCGATTTCATCGATCTCTACGAAGCGGAGAACCGCCGCCTCCTCCACAAGGCGCTCAAGGATGCCATGGAGGACGACAAGGCCAAGCACAATGTGCTGCCGCCTTCACGCTTCGGCGTCATCGAGATGACACGCCAGCGCGTCCGCCCCGAGACCGAGATCGACACCAGCGAGAATTGCCCCACCTGCAATGGGACGGGAGAGGTCGGCGCACCGGTGCTCATCATCGACGAGATCGAGAACACGCTCAACTACCTGCTCACCGAGAAGGACATGAGCGGACTTACGCTTTGCGTGCATCCCTTCATCCACGCCTACCTCACGAAGGGACTCTGGAGCATCCAGCGCAAGTGGTACTGGCGCTGGAAGAAGTGGGTGAAGGTGAAGCCCGAGGGCGCGCTGCAATACCTCGCGTACAGCTTCCAGGACGGAGCAGGGAACGAGGTGCCGGTGTAGGGGGATTTGGAATTCTCCATTTTTTTTTCCGTTTGGGGGCAAAGACCAAACCCCATGAAACCCCTGACCTTCGGAATTCTAGTGAGTGCTCTTCTGCTATCTTCTTGCGCCAAGGATGGCGAAGACGGCGCGCAGGGTCCTCCCGGCAATGCGAATGTGACGTCGACAACCTTCAGCGTAAGCCCTGGCGATTGGGGCCCGTTCGGAACATCCGGACAAGTCGGTTACGGCTTCGGCGTGAACTACACGGTTCCGATTGTGACCAGTTCCATCGCTTCATCAGGTGCGGTACTGGTGTACGTCAGGGACGGTTCGGATCATTGGGCACCGTTGCCAGTGACTATTCCTGAAGGTTCAACCTGGAATAAGACTTGGCTCTACACGTACGGCCCAAGCTCTGTCCAGATTGAAGTGTATGATGATGACCAGCTAACCGTTGCTCCGAACCAGGTGCATGTTTTCAAGGTGGTGGCCATTGCTAACTCCGGAATGATGCTCGAGGACGGAGTGAACCCAAACTCTTACGAGGAGGTGAGTCGCTATTTCGGCTTGGAGAACTAGCCATGTCCGACTCGAGAGCGCCGACGCGCACTTTGCGTCGGTGCTCTTATTTGGGCCTGCGCAGGGTGGTCCTCTTGCGATGCTTCCGCAGTGGTCTGTCCGCGCTCGCGAGGCTTTGCGAAGCGATGCGCGGACGACCCTGCGGTTTCAAGGCCGTGATTGATCCGTGGTCACTTCGGTAGCCCAGCGAGCAACGCCTCGATCTGTGGTTTCAGCGCCGGGATATGCACCCGCACCACCTCCGCCACAATCGACGTGTCGATGCGGAAGTAGTCATGCACCAAGCGGTTCCGCATGCCAATGACCAGCCGCCAAGGGACCTCGGGGTGCGCTTGCCGTAATTCCCTGGTGAGCATGTTGGCCGCTTCGCCGATCACTTCGATGAGCTTCACTGTTGCGTAGCGCACATCGCATTCTGGTCCAGTTGTTCCTCTGTGACTTCAGGAACACTGGTCTCTAATTGCTCAATGGCTTCGAGGATGTGGATCAGCCGAATGCGATCGGCTTCAGGCGCGCGCATAGATCAACTTCTTATCGCGATCAACGAAGGGCTTCACATGCGGGCTCAATCCTTTCGTGGTGACAAGGTCCACATGGCGGCCCAACAGCGCTTCCAGATCAAGGCTCATCTGCACGAACCCCAAGCCGATGGGCTTCGAGTGGTCCAGTTCCACCAGGATGTCCACATCGCTGCTTTCGTCGGCCACCCCACGAGCGAAGGAGCCGAAGAGGTATGCATGCTTCACCGGCTGTTCAGCGAAGTAAGCCCGGAGGCTTTCCATGAGTTGCTCGTTCGCAAGCATGTTCCAAAGGTAGGAGGCATCCATCGGCGGTATTACGTTCGGCGCTGTCCTCATGCCCAGGAAACCATCTACTTCCGAAGCGATTGCCAAAGCCCGCGCCTATTGCGCCCGTCAGGAGCGCTGCCAGCAGGAAGTGCGGGACAAGCTCTATGGCTGGGGAGAGCACAAGACGCAAGTGGAAGCCATCATCGCCCAACTCATCAGCGAGGGCTTCCTCAACGAGGCGCGTTTCGCGGAGCACTTCGCGGTGAGCAAATTGCGGCAGAAGGGCTGGGGCCTGCGCAAGATCGAATCGGCATTGAAGCAGAAGCGCGTGAGCGAGCCGTGCATCCGCGCGGCGTTGGGGGGCATTGATCATGCAGAGCGCATGGAGAAGCTGGGCGGGCTGCTGGTCAAACGATGGGCGAACGAGAAGGAAGCTGATCCGTTCCGCCGCCGGCAGAAGGTGATAGCCTATGGCTTGAGGCGCGGATTTGCCATGGAGGAGATAGAGCGCTGTCTCGTCGACCTCCCATAGTGCCTTGATCCACCTAACGGATGGAGCATCGACGCTGATGCGATATCGGCTTTGAGCGTGGATCGGATGTGCGATGGCGCGACCCGATCGCCGAAGGGCCATGAAGGAGAGATCGAATTGTCCTTGGAGGAATCGAGGCATCGGGGTGATGCGCGGCGCTTGCGGTCCTGGACTTGATCGCGGTTTGATCCGCCTCGGTTCTCACGGCCCATGACGTTGCTCCCTGTTTGTCGCTTCTGCGAGCGCATGAAGATCATGAGGAACAGCCGCGGATAAAGGGCATCTCACCAGGTGAACGCATGTGGCGCCCCCCCCCTCACGAACGTATGCGACCGGGTCGGCAACTTCTCGCCCTCTACATGCACCAAATTCTGCTGCTCGGCGAAGACCTCCTGTAAGAGCGTGTTGGAGACCATCAATCCGTTCGGTGAGGCGATGCCCTCCACCTGCAGGTAGCAATACAGCGTCTCGCCATCGAGCTCCTTGCCGATCCAAGCCCACGCGAGCTGCTTCTCCTGGAAGAGCACCAAATGCCTCATGAAGTATGCTTGGAGGAGGCTATCGGATTTGGGATGCTCGTTGTCCGATCCAAGCTTCAACGGGGCCACGTTCTCCAGCGCATGCTCGATGTCGTGCGCGGTGATGCGCCAGGTGAGGTCGAGGGTCTGCGTCTTCGGCGTGTGGCGGATGGTGAGGATTGAGACGAAGAAGTCGTGGGGCGCGAGGGCGCTGCAGAGGAGGAGTGCGAGGAGGAGGGCGTTCATTCCAGTCCAAAGTTGGTCAAGAGTAGCGAGTAATAAGC
Source organism: Flavobacteriales bacterium (assembly GCA_016716605.1). Classification (NCBI taxonomy): domain Bacteria; kingdom Pseudomonadati; phylum Bacteroidota; class Flavobacteriia; order Flavobacteriales; species Flavobacteriales bacterium. Next base: position 73,758 of record JADJWA010000001.1, on the reverse strand, counting down.
GGCGAGTGGTTGGATGCGTGAGCACTCGCCCACTCGCCACTGCCCACTACTTTCGCGGACATGCCATCGAAGCTCTTCCTCGCCCTTAGCACAGCGGCTATTGCCTGCACCGCCCTCGCCCAGGACTCCCCCCGATACGGTCGCGATAAGTTCCGCCAGCTCGACCAGGAACTGCCCACGCCCAACGAGCAGCGCACGGCCAGCGGAGCCCCCGGCCATGCCTATTGGCAGATGAAGGCCGACTACGACATCCATGTGGAGATCACCGAGCCCAAGGCCGGCGAGGGCGTGCTGCCGAAGCTTACTGGCCGCGAGACCATCACCTACCACAACCAATCCCCGGACAAGCTCGAGTACCTCTGGCTGCAGCTCGATCAGAACATATTTGAGCCAGGCAGCGATGCCAACCTCATCCGCACCGGAACCCTTGGCGATAGCGTGAGCCTCTCGCAAGTGGACAAGTGGGTGAATCCCTTCGAGGGCGGCTACAAGATCACCAGCGTAACCGATGCCAGCGGCGGCAAGCTGAAGTACACCATCAACAAGACCATGATGCGGGTGGACCTGCCGAAGCCGCTCGCGCCCGGCGCCACCTTCAGCTTCAAGGTGCAGTGGTGGAACTGGATCAATGACCGCATGAAGTGGGGCGGGCGCGCCGGCTACGAGTATTTCCCCGACGAGGACAACTACCTATTCACCATCGCGCACTTCTATCCGCGCATGGCCGCCTACATGGATTACAGCGGCTGGATGCACAAGCAGTTCCTTGGCCAGGGCGAGTTCACGCTCGACTTCGGCGACTACACCCTCAGCATCACCGCACCCAGCGACCACATCGTGGCGGGCACCGGTGATTGGGCCAATGCATCCAGCGTGCTCACGCCCACGCAGCAGAAGCGTCTCGCCCAGGCCCGCACCAGCGACAAGCCCGTCATGATCGTCACCCCGCAGGAAGCGCTGGACAACGAGAAGGAGCGAAGCAGCGGCACCAAGACCTGGGTGTTCATGAGCAAGAACGTGCGTGACGTGGCCTTCGCCAGCAGCCGCAAGTTCATCTGGGACGCGATGAACCAGCCGGTGAAGACCAACAACGTGCTCTGCATGAGCTACTACCCCAAGGAGGGCAATCCGCTCTGGGAGCAGTATAGCACCAAGGTCGTCGCGCACACGATCAAGACCTACAGCAAGTTCACGGCGGACTACATCTACCCGGTGGCCATCAGCGTGCACACCGACCGCATCGGCATGGAGTACCCGATGATCTGCTTCAACGGCGGGCGCCCCGAGAAGGACGGCACCTACAGCGAGCGCACCAAGTATGGCATGATCGGCGTGATCACGCATGAGGTGGGGCACAACTTCTTCCCCATGATCATCAACTCCGATGAGCGGCAGTGGACCTGGATGGATGAGGGCCTCAACACCTTCGTGCAATACCTCACCGAGCAGGAGTGGGACAAGGATTACCCCAGTTGGCGCGGCAAGCCCCGCAACATCGTCGATTACATGAAGGGCGATCCGAACGCCGCGCCCGACAAGGTGAAGGCGCGCATCGAGCCCATCATGACCAACAGTGAGAGCATCACGCAGTTCGGCAACAACGCCTACGGCAAGCCTTGCACGGCGCTCAACATCCTGCGCGAGACCATCATGGGCCGCGAGCTCTTCGATCACGCCTTCAAGACCTATTGCGACCGGTGGAAATTCAAGCACCCCACGCCCGCCGATTTCTTCCGCACCATGGAGGATGCCAGCGGCGTGGATCTCGACTGGTTCTGGCGCGGCTGGTTCTATACCACCGACCATGTGGACATCGAGCTCGCGAACCTCCGCTATAAGCGCTTATCGCCGCGAGACCCTCTACTGGCCGAGAAAGCGAAGCGGGAGGAGAAGGCGCGCGAGATTCCCGACCTCAGCCGCCAGCGCAACATCGACGCGAAGCTCGATTTCGTGGTTGACCGGGACCCCGCCACGCGCGACTTCTACAACAGCTTCGATCCACTCACAGCTACCGAGCGCGAATTCGCCGCCTATGAGAAGTGGAAGAAGACTTTGAAGCCCGAAGAACTCGCGCTCTTGAACGAGGACCTGCACCTCTACGAGCTATCGTTCAAGAACATCGGCGGCCTGGTGATGCCCGTGATCCTGGAATGGGAGTACGCTGACGGGACCAAGGAGATCGAGCGCATCCCGGCCGAGATCTGGAAGACCAGCGACGAGATGAGCAAGGTCTTCGTGAAGCGCAAGGAGGTGAAGAGCGTTGTGCTCGATCCCTTGCTCGAAACCGCCGATTGCGACCTCAACAACAACAGCTGGCCGCCGCGCATGGTGCCCACGCGCTTCGATGTGTTCAAGGAGCAGCAATGGCGCAGACCGAACCCGATGCAGGAGGAACGGAACAGGCAGACGGGAGGGGAGATGAAAGGGCAGTAATGGTCAACCGTGCTTCTCCGCCCAGGCCTTGAAACGCTCCTGGATCTTCCTGCTCTCTTTCTTGAACGCGCCGGGCATCAGGAGGGCCATCAGCTTCATGAAGCCCCGCATGCGGAACTCGTTGTCCGAATGCCAGATGGTCCGGGTGGCACCAGCCTCCTCGAAGGTGTTGCGCACCTCGTTCCACACGCCCTTCGCTTCGTAGGTTCCGCTGAACTCGCGTGGCGGGTCGCGCTTGGTGATGGTCTCGACCATCTCGATCTCGCGGCCGCCCATCTTGTACTTCAATCGGCTCTACGCGCCGACTTGTCCCGGTGTGCCGCTAATGGGCTCGAAGCTGATGAGCGTGGGCTGCCACTCCTTCATGGTCGCCGGGTTGTCGAAGAGTTGGATCATGCGCTCGCGGGGCAGATCGACGGTGATGGTAGTGCGGAACTTCATGAGCGCCAATCTATGTGCGCGCGTCGATCGGTGCGTGCCCAATGGGGCCAGCCGTGCCTCACCGCAATGAGTCCAGTGGCGCCTGCCGGATCTTGCAGCACACTATGGGTGAACTTGATCGCTTCGCCATCCGGGATTCGCGGTCCTATTTTCCAGGGTTGTGGTTTTCGCAGCGTCCCTGCGTACGGACCATGTGCCCCTGCCTGCTTGGGTCGAGGGGTAGGGTGAGCTCATTCATCAGCGAATGAGTGGATGGGTTCGGCACCCCCGGCAATCCAGTCGGTCGAGCCTGCGATCGGGCCATGTCATTGCATGGTTCGGTGAGTCTGCGTTTCTTCGTTCCACCAGTCCACATAGGCCATGAAGCATTTCCTCCTCGCATGTTCAGCCGTGCTGCCCAGCACGGGCTTGTAAGTCCAAACCTTCCTCGCCCGGGCCCGGCCTGCCGGCAGCGATTTCTGGGGTTACGTGGACAACTCGGATAATATGGTCATCCCACCCAAATTCAAGCATTGCTTCCCGTTTCGGCGAGAACGGCTATGCAGCTGCCAAGCGGGGCTACAGTTGGGGATGCATCGATACCGCTGGGAAGTGGGTCGTGGAATCCAAGTTCGAGGCGTTGAAGGTCATCGAGCGGCCATCGAAGCAGCCACGAAGGAGGGGAAACGGTTAAGGGACCGCTCGCGCGATCCCTTTGGAGCCTCCTGTCAGATTTGAACTGACGACCTGCTCATTACGAATGAGCTGCTCTACCGCTGAGCTAAGGAGGCTGATGCGGGCGGCAAATGTAGATGCCCGATCCGATCAGCGCTTGGTGAAGCGCGAGGCGCTCGAACCTTCCGCCTGAACGGTGTACAAGCCAGGCGCGATCCCGTCCACCATCAACCGGTGCTGCACGCCGGGAATCATCACTTCGCGCCGTACCAGGCGGCCTGCGGCATCGCGCACTTCAACCCAAGCGGCCGCGCGGGGTGCTTGAACGAAGAGCTCGTGATCCGCTGGATTCGGGAATACGGTGATGGACGCCGCATCGCGCTCAGGCACACCGGTGCTCAAGCGGATATCCAGTGCCAGATTCCCGCTGGAAACGGCAGCGGGCACAGTAGCCGTCACCTGCCCATCGAGGCCGAGCACATGGAAATCGCCGGCGCTGAAGAAATCGGTGGTGGTGGCGTAGAGCACGCCGTTGATCGGATCCTCGATGATGCCGTAGATGGCCGGGCTGCCGCTCAGGGTATCGCTCACCGCGCCGGTGGCCAGGTCGAATCGCGCCAATTCATTCTGCGCGTACTCGAGGAAGTACACCTTGTCCTCGGCCTCCACGAGCGCCGATGCAGCGCAGCCGGAATTCTCCGCTACCACCGTGGTGTACTGCAGCACGGGGGTCCCATCAACGCTTACGCGGCTGATGCTGCTGCTCGTGAAATCGTTGTTGCAGAAGGCGAGCACGTCGCCGTCCTTCACGAAGAGCTTCTCAGGGTTCAGCCCGTTCAGCCCCAGGTCGATCTCGGTGCCATAGCTCTGCGCTACAAGGTCCACCACACCCACTTTTCCCGCAAGGTTGCTCCAGTCGAAGGCGTTGTTCACAGCCAGATATGCCTTGTCGCCAACCACGATCACATCCTCGGCACTCATGGTCAGTCCATCGGTGGGGTCGATTGTCCAGAGCAGATCAAGCGTGCTCTTGTCGCGGGCCTCGAAGTAGTGGGGGAGGCCGCCCAGCTCGCCGCGGGTGATCAGCAGCGCATCGCCCCAGATGGCCAGCTTGCGCACACCAGCCACCAGGGCTTCGCCGAGCGGTTGATAGGTATCCGCATCGAAGCGCAGCACGCGATCGTCGGTCGCTACGAACACGATGCCTTCATCAACGAGCACATCGCTGCCGAAGCGCGGCCCGTTGATGGTCGCGACGGTTGCATAGGTTCCTGCAGCCGGGTCGTAGCTGCCCAAGGTCACCGGCACCAGCTGTCCGCCGCCGCCGAAGTAGTCGTAGTAGCCTTCGCTGAGCACGAGGACCTGATGAACCATGGGGCCTTGGGCCTGGCACCAGAAGCTTGCTGCGAGCGCAGCTGTTGAGAGTAAAGAGCGGTACATGGGAATTGGGATTTGGCTGCCGCGTTCACCGCGCGGCGTTCGTGATGGTGAAACCCCAGGAACGGAAGGATGGCCACCGCCAGCCAACCCGCCCTTGCCCGGGGCCATTGTCTTGGGCAGTGCGGCAGGTCTTCTGGCTCATCGCCCTCATCCATCGCGCCTTCCCCGTTGCCGAGTGGCATTCGCGCTGGACCTCAGCGATTCACAGCTGCGGGAACAGCTCCCGGTTCGCACGGGATTCCCTTTTCATCCGCCGTAGGGCGGAACCGCAATGCGGGGCCGAAAGTAGGCGCGGCTCAATTCCCTCCGAAACGCACGCACAGGGAAAGCTGCAGGAGCACGCCGCCGGTGGTCAGCTTCGCTTCGAAATTGTCAAGGTCGATGCTGCTGCCGTTCTCCTCAATGGCCCGCAGCGGCATGCTGGTGCTCACATAGCGCAGCATGAAGCGCATCCCGAAATGGTCGCCGAAGCCCACCGCCATGCCAGTGCCCAATCCCCACTGGAAGCCCATGTATCGCGCATCACTGGTGTAGCCCGGCTCGGTGCGCACGATGTTCAGTCCGGCAACGCCCAGTTGGAGCGAGGCGAGCAATGCGAAGCGATCCTTGTTCAGCAGGTAGAAGCGCGGCTGGATGCCTGCCATCATGAGGCGGTTGCTCTCCGTTGCACTGGAATCGACATAAGAACCGGGCTCCAGGTAGAGACCGAGGCTCATGAACTTGGCGACGCCGAAGTCGAGCTCGATGGGCAAGGTGAATGTCGCGGCTCCGTCAGTGGAGGTGGTGTCCACGTTGACCGGCGTCCCGAAGAAGTTGAAGGTGAACTTCTGATAGTACCTCGTGGCGTGAAAGCCAACGGCACCGCCAATAGAGGCGTGGAAGCGGCCCGCTTCGTTGAATTGAGCGTAGGAGCCAAGGGAGCAGGACAGCAAGGAAAGGATCAGGAGCTTGCGCATGATGGGTGCGGGAGTTGGTGCGGTAAAGATGGGCCCACGCCCGATGTCGGGATTCCCATGATGGGCTTATCCGTGAACAGTGGTTGTTTACACGCGGAGGCCATCGCCATACATTCGCCCCGCTCCGCTGAACAAGTCCGCTCCCGGCGTGTTCCCCTGAGCTAAAAGGAAGGAACCCGTGATGCAGAACGCGAGCGAAGCCCAGCCGAATGGCGAGGGCACCCCGGCAGAGCACCAGAAGCCCGCTGAACCAAGCGGTTACCAGCAGAGCGCGGATTTGGCCTTCTGTCCGCAGAAGGAATTGAACCTGCCCGCCAACTACGATGAGGTGGTTGAGCGGTTCAAGCGCCTGCAGGCCGGGCGGGCCATGGAATCACTGAACTGACCGGCATAACCGATCATTCGGAAGGCTCGCTTCGGCGGGCCTTCGCGCTTCGGGGCTGAGGAATGCCTTGGAAATGTCCGTGCGCTTCGGCTAATTTCAGCCCAAGCCTCGCGCGTCGCTGAAGAGTGCCCTCCGCTCCTGCTGGAGATGGGATCAGTTGGCGACCTCCACGAATGGCGGAAGAAACCCAATCACCCCAAACCCCTTCCATGCCATGAAAACCTTCGATGCGAAGCATATCAAGAACATCGTCCTGCTGGGATCCCACGGATGCGGCAAGACCACGCTGGCCGAAACCATGCTCTTCGAGGCGGGTCTGATCCAACGCCGCGGCCGGGTCGAGGACAAGAACACCGTGAGCGACTACCACGAGCTCGAGCACGAGCGCGGAAGCAGCGTTTACAGCACCGTGCTGCATACCGAGTGGCAGGGCTACAAGATCAACATCGTCGATACGCCCGGCCTTGATGATCTCGTGGGCGAGACCATTCCGGCCTTGCGGGTGGCCGATACCTGCGTGCTGCTGCTCAACGCGCACCACGGCGTGGAGGTGGGCACCGACCTGGTGTGGGACCACATCGCGCATTACGACCGCCCGGTGATCATCGGCGTGAACCAGCTCGATCACCCCAACGCCGATTTCGAGGCCACGGTCGCGCAGGCGAACGAGCACTTCGGCAGCGCAGTGACGGTGATGCAATATCCCGTGGAGCAGGGCGATGGCTTCCACCGCATCATCGACCTGCTGAAGATGACCATGTACGTCTTCAAGGATGCCGGGGGAAGGCCCGAGAAGCAGGCCATTCCAGCCGATGAGCTCGAGAAGGCCAATGCCCTTCACAAGGAGCTTGTTGAGCGGGCGGCTGAGAACGATGAGGCCCTGATGGAGCATTACTTCGAGAAGGGCGAGCTCGACGAGGACGAGATGCGCATCGGATTGAAGCAGGGCATGATGAAGCGCACCTGCTTCCCGGTCTTTTGCCTGAGCGCCCTGCGCAACATGGGCAGCGGCCGTCTGATGGGCTACATCGACAACGTGGCCCCTGCCGCGCTGGAGATGCCCGCTGAAGAGCTCGTTGGAGGCGGAAGGCTGGAATGCGTTGCCGACGGGCCTGCCGTGCTCTTCACCTTCAAGACCGTGATCGAGCCGAAGGCAGGGCACATCACGCTCTTCAAGGTCATGAGCGGTGAAGTGAAGGAGGGCACGGAGCTGGTGAACGACAACACCGGGAGCGCCGAGCGCATCAACCAGCTCTTCATCGTTGACGGCAAGGACCGCAAGCCGGTGGAGAAGCTGGTGGCCGGTGACATCGGTGGGACGATGAAGCTGAAGGACACCGCCACCGCGCATACGCTGCACGCCCCGGGCAAGAGCATCAAACTGCAGCCTATCGCCTTCCCCGAACCGCGCTTGCGCCAGGTGATCAGAGCCACCGATCAGAAGCTCGAGGAGAAGCTGCACGCCGCGCTGGTGGAGATCCAGAAGGAGGATCCCACCATCGTGCTCACGTACAGCCGCGAGACCGCGCAGCAGCTCGTGGGAGCGCAGGGCGAATTGCACTTGAACATGCTCAAGTGGAAGCTGAACCACCACTACAAGGTCGATTGCGCCTTCAGCAGCCCGCGCATCCCGTACCGCGAGACCATCCGCAAGAGCGCGGCCGCCAGCTACCGCCACAAGAAGCAGACGGGCGGCAGTGGCCAATTCGGCGAAGTGCATCTGAAGATCGAGCCCTGGTACGAAGGCATGCCCGAGCCCACCGGTCATAGCGTGCGCAGCAAGGAGGAACATGAACTGCCCACCGGCGGGAAGCTGGTTTTCTACAACTGCATCGTGGGCGGTGTGATCGACAACAAGTTCATGCCGAGCATCCTCAAAGGCGTGATGGAGAAGATGGACCGCGGCCCGCTCACCGGATCACCCGCGCGCGACATCCGCGTGATCGTGCACGACGGAAAGATGCACCCGGTGGACAGCAACGACATCAGCTTCAAGATCGCGGGCTTGCAGGCTTTCCGCGAAGCCTTCACCAACGCCGACCCGCAGCTGATGGAGCCCATCCAGGAACTGGAGGTGCGCGTGCCCGCCGACCTCATGGGCGATGTGATGACCGACCTGCAAGGGCGCCGCAGCATCGTGATGGGCGTTGACAGCAGCGGCCGCTACCAGATCATCAGAGCGCTCACGCCGCTGGCTGAACTCGATCGCTACAGCACCACGCTCCGCAGCCTTACGCAAGGACGCGGCACTTACAGCGAGCGCTTCCACGCTTACCAGCCCGTGCCGAATGAGCTTCAGCATAAACTGGTGAGCAGCCATAAGGAGGAAGAAGTGGCGGCGTAGTTCTCAGTGCAGTCCGACCGAGCGCCCTGCGGGAAACCGTGGGGCGCGTTCGTTCGAAACGGTCCATCCCGCTTCGGATGGTTCACGAGGACTGACCTGTTCAACCCGTGGCCCCGACCTTCGTGCCTCGATGCGCCTGTCTGCCCTCATCGCTCTTCTCGTTTCTTCAGCAGGTTTCACGCAGGACACCACCCTGGTCTGCAAGAATCTCACGGCCGCTCGGGCCATGGAGCGCATCGTGGTGGATGGCGTGCTCGATGAGCCCTCGTGGGCCACGGCGGCCATCGGCACCGAATTCGTGCAGAACGAGCCGCGGCCCAACGAGCCCAGCAACTACCGGAGCGAGGTGCGCGTGCTGTACAGTGACAACGCCATCCTTATTAGTGCAGTTCTCTACGATGACCCCGATAGTGTGATGATGCGCCTCAGCGGTCGCGACCAGATCGGCATCACCGACTGGTTCGGAATCACCTTGGATCCCTATGAGAGCGGCCGCAACGGCTTCGAGTTCATTGTCACAGCGGCGGGTGTTCAGTTCGATGCCATCGTGGCCAACGAGGAAGAGGACGAGAACTGGCATGCCGTCTGGCACAGCGCGGCGCGCATCACGGAGCAAGGCTGGGTGGCGGAGATGAGCATCCCGTACTCGGCCTTCCGCTTTCCCAAGGCCAAGGAGCACGTGTGGAGCGTTCAATTCATGCGTCTCGTAGGACGGACGCGCGAGAAGAGCTTCTGGAACCCGATCGACCCCTTGAAGGAAGGCTGGCTGCGGCAATGCGGGGTGCTCACGGGCATCAGCGGGATCGAACCGCCGCTGCGCCTGATGCTGCTTCCGTACGCTTCAGCCTATGCGCAGCACTTCCCGCAAGATGACCCGAACGAGAGCGATTGGACGACCACCTTCAACGGCGGCATGGATGTGAAGCTCGGTTTGACGGATGCCTACACGCTGGACATGACCTTGATCCCCGACTTCGGCCAGGTGGTGAGCGATAACGTGGTGCTCAACCTCTCGCCCTTCGAGGTGCAGTTCAACGAGAACCGGCAGTTCTTCACCGAGGGCACCGAGCTCTTCCAGCGGGGCGATGTCTTCTACAGCCGCAGGATCGGTGGGGTGCCGCTGTTGCGCGGCAACCTCTACGCATCGCTGCGAGAAGGCGAGACCGTCACCGACGACCCCGGCGTGAGCAAGCTCATCAACGCCACCAAGATCAGCGGTCGTGGCCCGAAAGGGCTGGGCATCGGCTTGCTGAACACAGTGACGCGTGCCACCTACGGCACCATCACTGACAGCTTGGGCAACACCCGCGAAGTGCTCACGGATCCCTTGTCGAACTACAATGTCATCGTCCTCGATCAGCAATTGCCCAACAACGGTTACGCGAGCCTTATCAACACCAACGTGCTCCGCGATGGTGATACCTACGATGCCAATACCACGGCCTTCGACCTGCTGGTGAACAACAAGGCGCGCACGCTGCAAGGCGGTGCGGTGGGCCGCATCACGCAGCAGTTCGCAACGGGGCTTGACCGTGACCTCGGCTACTCCTACGAACTCGGCATCGGCAAGACCGGAGGCGCGCTCACTTACGGCACCTCGTACGAGGAGTTCTCGCCGGAGTACGACCCGAACGACCTCGGATTCTGGCCGTGGGTGAACTACCGCAGCGTGGAGCCTGAGTTGAATTTCGTGAAGTACAAGCCGAAGGCACCTTGGCAGCGCTGGGGCATCGGATTCAATGGAGAATACTCACGCGTGATCGTCCCGGATCACTTCTTCAACCTCGCCATGGAGGTGAACACCTTCCGCGTGCTGCGCGGCTTCAATGCCTTCGGAGGCAGCATACGCGCGGAACCCGTGCTCACCTACGACCCCTTCGAGGCGCGCATGCCGGGCAGGCTCTATGAGTTCCCCACCAACGTGCGCTACGAAGCGTGGATCAGCACCAATTATAACCTGCCTTATGCGGTTGACCTGCGCGGAGGCTATCGCCGCTTCTATGAGCGGGACCGAAAGAACATGTGGGTCGTGCTGGAGAATCGGGTACGCCCCAACGACAAGCTCTTCTTCATCCTTGGCGGCTACCACGAGTTCAAGGATGAGGACGTGGGATGGGTGGCCTTCTCGGACGATGACATCATCCTGGGCCGCCGCGACCAGTGGACCACGGAGCTCAGCTTGGAAGGCAGCTACACCTTCACCAACACCCTTTCGCTCAACGCTGATGTGCGACACTATTGGAGCCGCGCGCAATACGTGGAATACCACGAGCTGCTGCTCGATGGCAAGCTGGCCGCCACGGGGTACAACGGCCGCTACGAGGATGGCACGTCAAAGCACGATGTGGATTTCGACGCGTTCACCGTGGATGTATGGCTGCGCTGGAACTTCGCGCCCGGCAGCGAGATCACCCTGGCTGGAAAGACAACATCTTCGTCCGCGAAGGCATCGTGCGCCAGGACTACTTCGAGAACCTCGACAACACATGGCGATCTCCCGGCATCAACAGTTTCTCGCTCAAGGCGATCTGGTTCCTGGATGCGGGGAGCGTATTGAGCAAGCGGAGGGCACGCAGGTGAGGATGCAGCGTGCAGTGAACTTGATCTTCCTTCTCCTCTTAGTCATTGGGCTCTCCTCCTGCAACCTCGCTCGTATGCATGGCCGCTCCTGCGATAAGCGATTGGAGCGCAATGACTACGAGGCTCGGACCCTTGCTACGCCTGAGGGGCCGCGTTTCGCGTGGCACCGCGACACCGGAAAGCCCAAGCTCCTGCTGCTTCACGGGTACACAGGAACCGGCGCTCTTCAATGGAGCAAGACGGCCAAGCTGCTTCGCAAGGACTACGACTGCATCCTGCCGGATCTGCTCAGCCATGGCCTGAGCACGAAGTGGGATACCGCCCATGGGGGACGCAGCATCGATGACCAAGTGGCGCATGTGATCCTCCTGCTCGACAGCCTCGGCGTGAAAGACCCAATCCCAGTGGTCGGCAACAGCTACGGCGGCGGGGTCGCGGCGCGCTTGGCCGAATTGCACCCAGAACGCATCAAGCATTTGGTTATTTACGATGGCCTTGTGAGCGATTACAGCGCCGCCCTCGCGGATAGCATCGCGCGGGCGCACGGCGCGCCGAGCATGCTGGCGGTGATGCGCACCCCCACTGCCAAGGATTTACGCTTCGGGATCCGGCTCTCGCTCTACCGTGACCCGCCCATGCCGGGATTCATACTGAACCAGATCTATCGCGAATTCGCCGAGCCTTACCGTGCGGCGCAGATCACCCTCTTGAAGGACCTGCTCGCGCATGAGGACCTCTTGATGCGCAAGCGTTACGGTTGGAAGATGCCTGTGCACCTGATCTGGGGCGAGCGCGATGAGCTGATCCCGAATGCCGTTGGACGGGCGGTGCTTGCGCGCAATGGGTTGGCGGAGGATCGCTGGATCGTGATCCCGCGCACGGGCCACGTTCCGAACATCGAACGGCCGCGGGAATTCGTTCGTGTGCTGAAAAGGCTGCTCGCCGCGGAATGAGCGGGAGCGGCCCTGCGATTTCAGTGTTGGGCCAGCAAACGCTCAATCTGCGTGAAGTGCCTCTTCTGATGAGCGATCGGGAAGCGGAAGGCATCGCCGGCGCGGAGCTGCACCAAAGGCCCCAGCGTGCTCACGATGCGCATGCGGTTGAGGTCGGTGGCCGGTGCACGGTTCAGCAGGCGGATGAGGCCCTCGCACATCGCGACGAACCGGAGGATGCTCCCCGAATCTGAGCCCGTGTTCCGCGCGGGATCGAAGCGGCGGATGGTGGGCATGCGCAAGGGCAGGCGCCCATCGGCCTTGGGCAGCATGGCGCGCGTGAAATAGTCGCCGAGCAGTCCCGGAGTGAAGGTTAGTGATGCGGGCAGGTCGGCCGCGCGTGTTGCGAAGACGTGCTCCAAGCCTTGCAGGTAAACACCGCTGCTGAGCACCAAATGCTCGAAGACGTCGAGCACGTTCCATTTGGCTGGTTCCGGGCGATGCAGTAGCCGTTCGGCAGGCAGTTGCGCGATGGCGCGTGCGCGGGCGATCTGCGTCTCGAGGTCAGCGATCAGCCCTTCGCAAAGGGATTGAGCATCCATGGGCTTCCGGTTCATGCCGCGAAGCAATGAACGCGCGCGGGCATGCCCCGTTGATCTGCATCAAGAAGTGCTCCGTCGCAAGCGGCTCAGCGTCTCCGGGGTCATCCGCAGGTAGCTGGCGATGTCCTTCTGCGGAACGAGCTGCAGCAGTTGCGGGCTGCGCTTCACCAGGCGTTCGTAGCGCTCTCCTGCGCTCAGGCTCATCTGTTCGATCTCACGGGCGGCGCGGCCTAGCAGCGCTTCCTCGGCGATCAATCGGCCCCAGCGCTCCAGCACGGGCAGTTCGGCATACAACCGCTGCAAGTCGCCGTGCGTGATGCCCAGCAGGATGCTGTCCGTGACGGCCACCACGTCGAACCGGGCTGGCTGCCGCGTGATGAAGGATCCGTATTCGCCGCTCCAGCTCCCGCCGTACGCGAAGCCTACGCAGATGTCAGCGCCATCGTGCGGGAACGAGAGCTTCTGAACGCCTTGGGCTACGATGTAGAAGCGGTCCTCGACCTTGCCGACACGGCTGATGAAAGCGCCGCGGCTGAATGCATATTCCTTCCAGCACGGAGCAATCACCGCCCAATCGCGATCAGAGAGCTCAACATAGCGCGCGATGGTGCGGCGAACGAGGTCCATGCCGCAAAGGTGGCGGCATCCGGTGCAAGTACATTCGCGCCCCGCAATGAACGCCCTTACGCGCTATAAGCTCCGCAAGATCGCCAAGTACGGTTTGGTGGCGGCTATGGTGGCCTGGGTGCTCACGCTCTTCGCCGGCGATGACATCAGCCTGCCCGTATTGGGAGCGTGGCTGCTGCTCGGCCTCTGGACAGGCGTCCTGGAAGAGTACCTCTTCGGAAGGCGTTTCCGTGCATTGGCGGTCCCCTTGCAATTCATCGGGAAGGCGCTCCTAGTGAACCTGTTCACCGTGCTGCTCATCGGCGTGGCTTGGCTCTGGGGCAGCGATCGCTTCACGATGCTCGCCAGCGATGCGCCCTACCGCATGCATGAGATCTTCGGCATGGCGCAATTCTACCGGCTCGTGCTTCGCGCGGTGGTGGTCAGCTCCATCGCCATCCTGGTGGTGCAGGTGGAGGAATGGATGGGCCGCCGCACCTTCATGGGATTCCTCCTCGGCCGGTATGAGCGCCCCAAGCGCGAGGAGCGCGTGGTGCTCACGCTCGATCTGGTGAGCAGCACCGAGATCGCGGAGCGCCTTGGCGATCTGCGCTACTACCGTTTCCTCAACCATGTGTACTCGCTCATGACCGATGCCGTGCTCCGCAACGAGGCCGACATCCACAAGTATGTGGGCGATGAGGTGATCTTCACCTGGCCCATGCGCATCGGAACACGGCACCTCAACTGCCTCGACCTTTTCTTCGACATCGAGGCACGGATCGCGCAGCATGAGGAGGAGTTCAAGCGCGAGTATGGGCTGGTGCCGCAGTTCCGCGCAGGCCTGCACGGTGGGCGCGTGATCTCGGCGCAGGTGGGGCACATCAAACGCACCGTGGATCTCAGCGGTGATGTGATGAACAGCGTAAGCCGCATGCTCGGCTTGGCCAAGGCGATGAAGACGCGGATCCTGGTGAGCGCCGAGATGCTCGCGCGCATGCTGGATGCCGCGGATAGATTCGACATCGGACCGGAGCACTTGGTGCCAGTGAAGGGCAAGCGGCGTGAGGTGCGCGTGCATGAGGTTTCACGCCTGAGGGTCGCTCAATGATGCGGAACCGGTCCCTGGCCTTCGCTCTCGTTCTGCTCTCCGGACCCGTTGGTGCGCAGGCACCGGTGCCTTTCGTCTCCGGGGAGGAGCGCTTCATCATCCTGGCTGATGGGCGCTTCGAGAAGCTCGAGCCGCGACCGCCCGGATGGGTGCATTCCATGAATGGCCAAGTGGCGTACCGCGACCATGATGGCCGGTTGAAGCTGTTCATCGAAGAAGGTCGGCGGTTGCACCTGCTCGATCGCAGGGCCGGAATGCCGAAGGGCACACGGCACCGCCTCGCCTGGCTCAGCGCGGATACGCTCAAGACCATCCGCGAAGGCCGTGCTCATGCCATCGCGACCCATGTGGCGGACTTCGATGTGAGCGATAGCCTGATCGCGTTGCACGATACGCTCCACGATGAGCTGCGCGTGATCTGGCGCGGCCTGCACCATCCGGTTGCCAGCATCGAACGTGGCAGCGAACGGCCGCAATGGCTCCTGGGGTCCAACCTGCTCGTGCTCTTCAACAAGGAAGCGCGAAGGCTCTCGTTATTCCAGGGCGGCAAGCTTCGGGTGCTGAACGACAGCACCGATGTAGGCATTGCGGTGGCCGGAGGCGGCGTGGTTGGCTGGTGGGACGGACAGGCGCGCGTGTTCAAGGCGCTCTTCAACGGAACGGAGCATGAATTGAGCGAACTGCGGCCCGCGTCGGCGAAGGCGGGTGATGGCCTCGTCGCCTTCATCGATGGCAACGGAAGGCTGAAGTGCTTCGATCGCGGCGCGCTGCATCGCGTCACGGACGACCCGCCGACGGAATACTGGGTGCGCGACAGCCTCCTCCTCTACCTCGATGATGGGCGGCTCATGCTCTTCCGCGATGGTGCATCGGTTGCGGTGGAGGGCTACGTTCCCGAGCAATGGGAAGTGGAGGGCGCGCTGCTGGCTTACCTCGACCTGAACCGTGAGCTGCATGGCATCCTGAACGGTGCGCGCTTCCGCTTCGGCAGCGAGGCGGCGATCAGGCGATTCGAGCTCTTCGGGGACCGCGTGGTTTACCGCAGCCCCTTGGGCATGACCGTGGTGGCTTCGCGACGGAGGTCGTGGACCTATTGAGCTGGCTTCGCCGGCTTGGCCGGCTCTTCGATGGTCCATAGGCTGATGGCCGATCGCTTCCCCTTCAACGCGATGCTGCCGATCTCCCGCACCGGAAGCGCGCCCTTCGGGAGCAGGAGGTCCAGCAGCTCCTTGCTGATCAGGTTGTCCACGCCATGTGCATTGCACGTGTTCTGGATGCGCGCGGCGGTGTTCACGGCATCGCCGCTGAAGATGCGCTCCTTCTTCACCAGGCCCACCTCGCCGGTGGTCACTTCGCCGTAGTGGAAGCCGGCCTTGAAAGTGGGCGTGATGCCGTAGCGCGCCTGATAATGGGAGGCGCGGCTCTTCAGCTTCGCGCGGATGTCCAGGAAGCAGCGGATGCAGCGCTGCTTGTTCACGCCACGGCGCAAGGGCCAGCTCACGCTGATCTCATCGCCCACGTACTGGTAGATCTCGCCGCGCGAGTAAACGATCGGGTCGGTGATCTCCTGGAACAGCTCATTGATCAGCTGGAAGTAGCGCACGTGGCCGAGGTCCTCCGCGATGCTGGTGCTCGAGCGCATGTCGAGGAACATGAAGATGCGCAGCTCCTGGCGAGGATGGCTGTAGCGGCCCGCGAGGTAGGAAAGGCCGCTGGACCCGAACTGGTCGCTGAGTCGCACCGTGAGCATGGTGGCGCCCATCAGGGCGGTCCATTGAAGGTATTGGCCGAGCCAGGCCACGCTGAAGAGGCGATCGCCGAAGTCGCCGCCGAAGGGGTCGTCCTGAGCGGGCAGCCAAGCGCCCAGCGCCGCGAGCACCAATGCGATCAGCGCGGCCATGATGCCCAGCGCCGGCAGATAGGCCAGGTGCCGGAGCCGGTCGCGCAGCACGAAGATGTACGCACCGCCACCCACGATGCCGATCGCGAACACCAGCGCTGATCGCTCCATCAATCCGGCTCCAAGGTCGCTCTGAACGCCCTGCTCGGCGAGCGCGATGTGCTCGAACAAGGCGCTCAAGGCACCCATGGCCGCCCACGCCGCCGCGATGCGGAGCGTGCGGTTGGAGCGGAGCCTCAGGCGCGCGAGCGGATCCATGTGAAGAGGTTCGTTTTTGCGGGCCGGCGAAAGTAGAAGGCGGCTGATCGCTGCATGTTAAGCCGGTCCCGCCGTGGAACCGCCCCTGCCTTGCTTGGGCAGCATGATCAGGTAGTACCACGCCACGATGAGCAACCCGGCTGCGAAGAAGGGCACCGCCCAATGGCGTTTGGTATCCTCGAACCAGAACTCACCGATCATCCAGATGCCGTTGGCCGTGATCCAGCACACCACCGCGATGCAATGGAGCAGCTCCCCCCGATCGCCGCGCATCCGCCAGGCGATATGGACCGCCATGAGCAGGGTGGGGATGAACATGGCGAGCCCGAGGGCCTTCAATCCCATCACCCAGCACAGGTCCTTGACCAGCCAGAGCACGATGTGGAAGTTCTCCGAGGCGCGCAGGTCGCGGAACATGGGAATCGGTTTGCCGCGAAGATGCGTCCGTCGAAGAAACCGCACCTTTGCCGCCGTACCCGGTAATTTGGGAGCAATGGCGAAGAAGCGGAGGTGGGCGACCGGGTCGCGCGGGCTGATGGCCCTGGCGCTGGTGCTCATGGCATCCTCCGCCAGCGCGTTCTACATCCGCATGCACGGCCTGGTGAGCGAGTACTTCACCGGCGATGGCCTCAAGCAGGTGCAGGTGCGCCTTGTGAAGGACAGCATTGAGCGCGAGACCGTGTTCACGGATTGGAAGGGGAACTACGAGATCTACCTCGAGCGCGGCTACGATTACCAGGTGTGGTTCTACCGCAAGGACATGGTGCCTAAGTATGTGCGGATCGATGCGCGCGAGATCCCGCTCTTCCCTGATGTCCCCTTCTACGACATGGATGTGCAGATCACGCTGTTCGCCTTCATCGAGCGCTTCGATTTCGAGCTCTTCGACATGCCGGTGGGCATGGCCAGCTACAAGCACAGTGTGCGCAACCTGAGCTGGGACATCGAATACACCGAGCGCATGCGTTCGGAGACCGAGCGCGTGATGGTGCACTACGAACGGGCGATCGGTGCGCTGGAGAAGGAGAAGATGGCCCAGCGCGCGGCCAGCCGGCGAAAGAAGCGGAAGCGGGCCTACTTCTGATCGCGCAGGGCAGCAACGAGCCTCACGCACTGCATGGCCTCCTTCACGTCGTGCACGCGAAGGATCGACGCCCCCTTCAGCAGGGCGATGGTGTTCAGCGCGGTGGTGCCGTTGAGCGCTTCATCAGGCGCGGTGCCCAGCACCTCGTTGATCATTCGCTTGCGCGAAAGCCCCACAAGGACCGGGGCTCCCAGGGCCACGATGCTTCCGAGCCGTGCGAGCAGCGCGTAGTTGTGCGTGATGGCCTTCCCGAATCCGAATCCTGGATCGAGGACCGCATCCGCGATGCCCGCCTGGCGCGCGGCACTGAGCCTTCGGCTGAGGAAGAGCGTCACTTCAGCCACCGCATCGGTGTAGCGCGGATCGGCCTGCATGGTGCGGGGATTCCCTTGCATGTGCATGGCGATGTACGGAACGTGAAGCCGAGCCACTGTCTCCAGCATCCTGTCATCGAGCAGGCCAGCGCCGATGTCGTTGACGAGGCTAGCGCCGGCCATCACGGCATCGTGCGCCACGCGCGAGCGATACGTGTCGATGCTCAGCAGTGCCTCCGGGAATCGCAGGTGAAGGGCCTCCACCATAGGAATCGCGCGTCTGAGCTCCTCGGATTCCGGCACCTCCTCGGATCCCGGTCGTGTGCTCATGCCGCCGATATCAAGTATCGACGCGCCCTCCAGGAGCATCCGCTCCCCGAGCCGCAGCGCATCACTGGTGCCCGCCCGGCTGGCCGCAAGGAACGAATCAGGCGTAGCATTGATGATCCCCATGACCATGGGGAAGCGGGCTTCGTGGAGCCGGTCCTTCAGTCGCCAAGTGGCCATTCCGTGCATTGCTTCCGCGCCGAAGGTCGCATTCAGCTATGTTTGAGCAACGCGGCTCGACCCCGATCGTGGATCACGGGCCGTTTCGCAACCAAGCCCCCATCCCATGCAACGGCGCCTCATTCCTTTCATAGCCCTGCTTCTTTGTGCGACCTTGGCTGGAGCGCAGCACCATGACGGCGCGATCCGCGCGTACCTGCTTGAGCATGCCGATAAGCTGGGCCTCACCGGGACCGACGCGCAGCATTGGCGGATCACCGACCAGCCCTCTTCCAAAGCGCCGGGTGTATCCATCGTGCATGTGAACCAGATGGTGAATGGCCTCGACGTGCACAACGCGATCATCACCTGCGCGCTGCGCGAAGGCCGAGTGGTGCACATCGCGGGCCGATTCGTGCGCGATGCCGCCGCCTTGGCGGGCCCTTCGGAACCAGCGCTGAGCGCTCCGTTGGCGCTTCGTGCTGCCGCCGACGCGATGGATCTTGACCTCGATCGGGAGCCGGTCGTGCTTCACGCGCTGCCAGGCGGGATCCTGGAGCTCTCGCCCTCCGGCATCGCGCATGAACCCATCCGCGCAAGGTTGATCTATCAGCCTGTTGACGATGGAAGGCTGCGGCTGGCCTGGGAGCTCACCATCCGTTCACGGAAGAGCGCGAGCTGGTGGAACCTTGCGTTGGATGCAAGCACGGGCGGCTTGTTGCGCGTGACCGATTACACGGTGCAATGCCAGTTCCCGGAAACGGAGCATCGGCACCATGAGCGTGCCGGGGAGGCCTGCGATGCAGCGGCGCCTCGATCATTGCCCGGAACATCGGGTTACCGCGTATTCGATTCGCCCGTGGAGAGCCCGAACCACGGCCTTCGCACGCTGGTGATCGACCCTGCGGATCCCATCGCATCGCCCTATGGCTGGCACGATGTGAATGGCGTTGCAGGTGCGGAATTCACCACCACCCGCGGCAACAACGTGCGCGCGTACGAGGATGCCGACGACGATGACCAGCCCGGATACAGCCCCGAGGGCGGCGCCACCCTCACCTTCGATTTCCCGCTGAACCTGGGCTTGGCGCCCGCGGGGAACCAGGATGCGGCGATCACCAACCTGTTCTACTGGAACAACCTGATGCACGATGTGTGGCAGCGTTACGGCTTCGATGAGCAGAGCGGCAACTTCCAGCAGACCAATTACAGCGGTGCGGGTTCTGGCGGCGACCACGTGCTGGCTGAGGCGCAGGACGGCGGTGGGACCAACAACGCCAACTTCTCGTCACCGCCTGAGGGAAGCAACGGCCGCATGCAGATGTACAACTGGACGGCGGGATCCCCCGACCGCGATGGCTCCTTCGACAACGGCGTGGTGGCGCATGAATACGGGCACGGCATCTCGATCCGGCTCACCGGCGGGGGCAGCAACTCCAGCTGCCTCAGCAACGATGAGCAGATGGGTGAGGGCTGGAGCGATTGGTTCGGCCTGATGCTCACCATGGAGCCGGGCGATCAGGCCGCCGACGGCCGCGGCATGGCCACCTACGCCTCCGGCGAGGCCATCACCGGCGTAGGCATCCGCCCGGCACGCTACTCCACCTCCTTCGCCGTGAACAACTACACTTACGGCGCCACCAATAACTCCTCGCTCTCTGAGCCGCATGGCGTGGGCTTCGTGTGGGCCACCATGCTCTGGGACCTCACATGGGCACTGGTCGATGCGTACGGTTTCGACCCGGACCTGTACACGGGCAGTGGCGGCAACAACATCGCGATGCAGCTGGTGATCGAGGCCCTGAAGCTGCAGCCATGCAGCCCCGGCTTCGTCGATGGGCGCGATGCGATCCTCGCGGCCGATGAGCTCCTGTACGCCGGCGCGAACCGCTGCCTCATCTGGCAGGCCTTCGCCACGCGCGGCCTGGGCTTCAGTGCGGATCAGGGCAGCAGCACCTCGCGCTTCGACCAAACGGAGGCCTTCGATCTGCCGAACAGCTGCTTGATCGCCACCGAGCCGCCATCCGCAGCGTTCTCGTTCACGATACTCTCCGCGTGCAACGGCACGGTCTCCTTCACCGATGCCTCAACGGATATCCCGCAAGGGTGGGCATGGGATTTCGGCGATGGCGGCACATCCACGGAGGAGGACCCGAGCCATACTTACGCGACCAGTGGCACCTATACCGTAACGCTCACGGTCACCAACAACATCGGGTCAGACACCCAGTCGATGCTGGTCACCGTCGACCTGCCCGAGCCGCCCATCGCTGATGACATCACCGTGTGCTATGGCACCCCAGGAACGCTTACGGCCAGCGCCGATGACGAAGCGGTCTGGTATGATGCGCAGGACGAGCCGATCGGCAGCGGCGACCCCTTTGTCACGGCGCCGTTGAACAGCACGAGCACCTTCTTCGTGCGCAACGAGATCGCTTCCGCGCCGGTCAACGTTGGGCCCTTGAACAACGCGATCGGCACCGGCGGGCAGCATGGCAACGCCTTCATCGGCACGGTGAACTTCACCGCTTTCCAGCCCTTGACTTTGGTTTCCGCTTGGGTCGAAGCCGCCACGGCGGGCGTACGGACGATCAGCCTTTGGTACGGCGTGAATGGCACCAGTGGCGCGCCGATCCAGACCATCCAGGTGAACGTTCCTGTTGGCCAGGGCCGCATCGATCTGGGCTTCCATGTGCCAGCTCCGGGCGTGTACAGCGTGGGGGGCAGCAACATGAACCTCTACCGTAACAACGCGGGCGCGGTGTATCCATACATCCAGCCCGGCCTCATTTCGCTCACCGGTTCCTCTTCAACCACCGGAAACGGATTCTACTACTACCTCTATGACCTGGAAGTGGTGGCCGATCCCTGCCGCAGTTCACCGGTTGAGGTGACCGCGTTCGTGGTTCCCGGCGCCAACTTCACATATGCGGCCAACGGCAGCACCCTCAGCTTCAGCGAAGCCTCCGGGGGCGCCAGCAGCTGGCTCTGGGATTTCGGTGATGGCACCACCTCAACAGAACAGAACCCGGTGCATACGTTCGCTGGCGCAGGGCCTTACACCATCACGCTCACGGTTGATGGCGGTGCCTGCAGCTCCACGCAGGTCTGGGAGCTGGGCGTTGGGGTCGAAGAGGCTGGATCGGGATCCGCCTTCGGGATAGTGCCCAATCCGACGGCAGACGTGCTGAGCCTCACCTTCGGGGAAGGTTCCCTGGGCGCGGCAACCGTTGATCTGTTCGATGCGGCTGGCCGGTGCGTGCTCACCAGGGCGCTGAGCCGTGGTGCGCCACGCGTGCAGCTCGATGTATCCGCGCTGGCCCCCGGCACCTATCAGGTGCTACTGCGCACGGAACAGCTCGCCACACGACGCTCGGTGGTGGTGGCGCGCTGAGTTGGGCATGGAGCGCACGCGTGGCTGAGGAATGACGGCGGAAGCGGGGACCTACCTTCGGCCGCCGATGGAACGCACGCTGGAGCAATACGACGCCATCATTCATGAATGCCTCGACCTCTTTGCGAAGAAGGCGAAGGACTACGGCACGGCCTGGCGCATCCTGCGGGTGCCCTCACTCACGGACCAGATCCTGATCAAGGCCCAGCGCATCCGCACCCTGCAGCAGGTGGGGGAGAGCAAGGTGGGCGAAGGGATAAGGCCGGAACTCGTGGGCATCATCAACTACGCGGCCATGGCCCTGGTGCAATTGGAGCTTGGCGTGGTGGAGGCACCGGACCTCGATGCCAAGGCCGCTGCTGATCAAGTGCTCCGGCAGCAACAGCATGCGCGCGACCTGATGACCCGCAAGAACCACGATTACGGTGAGGCCTGGCGGAGCATGCGCGTGAGCTCACTCGTGGACCTCATCCTGATGAAGCTCCTACGGATCAAGAGCATCGAGGACAATCAAGGGGCGACCTTGGTGAGTGAGGGAATCGACGCCAACTTCCTCGACATCATCAACTACGCGGTATTCGCCATGATCCAATTGGACGAGGCGCAGGGCTGAGGCCTCGCATTTCGCCTACTTTCGCACCACACAAACAGACACCATGCGCATCCTCCTCAGCATCCTTGCCCTGGCCTTCATCACGGCCACGGCCACAGCTCAAGACGCCAGCACCAAGAAAGAACGCAAGGCCAAGAAGACCGAGGCCGTTGCAGTAACACCCGACGGGGCCGCCCCGAAAGCCGCCTGTTGCGCGGGCAAAGCCAGCGCGAATAAGGCGGGCTGCCACGACAAGGGCGAAGCGAAGACGGCTGAGGCAATCGCACCCGAAACCGTAGGCGCTGCATCGCTCGAAGCTGCCCCTGCGGCCGAGACCGTTGCCCCCGAGGGCCATGCGAAAGGCGCCGCCTGCTGCGCTGGCAAGGCAAAAGGCGACAAAGCGGCTTGCTCCGGCAAGGCCGAAGCGCATACCCACGATGTGAAGGTCGAGGAAGCCCCGGCAGCGGCACCTAACCAGTAGTGGATCCCTTGCTTGAAGGCCCGGCCCGGATCGTCCCGGAGCCGGGCCTTCGCTTTACTGGCCGGTGATGCAAGTCACATAGGGCGTCTGTCGCTGATGATCGTCAGCGAAGCGGGTCCACGGCTAGGGGAGTTTTGCGTTCCAGCAGGATTGGGCCAATGCGACCCTCAGCGTTCCATCAACCCTCAACCCCCACCCAACGACCATGAAGCTCCAGCAAATCTACACCGGCTGCATCGCGCATGCGGCGTATTACCTTGAGAGCAATGGCGAAGCGGCCATCTTCGACCCGCTGCGCGAAGTGCAACCCTACATCGATCGCGCAAAGGCCGATGGCGCTGCGGTCAAGTATGTGTTCGAAACGCACTTCCATGCCGACTTCGTGAGCGGCCACCTCGACCTGGCGAAGAAGACCGGGGCCACCATCGTTTACGGCCCAACGGCGAAGCCCGGCTTCCCGGCGCATGTGGCCGCCGATGGTGAGATGTTCATCGTGGGCAAGGCGAAGGTGAAGGCCATCCATACCCCAGGGCACACCATGGAGAGCACCACCTACCTGGTGATTGATGAAGAAGGCAAGGAGCACGGCATCATCACCGGCGACACGCTCTTCATCGGCGATGTTGGCCGCCCTGATCTGGCGCAGCACGTGATCGCCGACCTCACCGAGGAGAAGCTGGCGGGACATCTCTTCGATTCGCTCCGGAACAAGATCATGCCCTTGAGCGACGACCTGATCGTGTACCCTAATCATGGCGCCGGCAGCGCGTGCGGGAAGATGATGAGCAAGGAGACCACCGATACGCTTGGCAATCAGAAGCGCACCAACTATGCGCTCGATCCGGATCTCACGAAAGAGGAATTCATCAAGCAGCTGCTCACGGGCCTCACCGCGCCTCCGGGCTATTTCCCGAAGAACGTGCTCATGAACATCCAGGGTTACGAGAGCCTCGATACCATCATGGAGCGTGGGAAGAAGGCCTACGCGTCCGATGAGTTCGAGGTAGTGGCAAACGAGGAGCGTCCCTTGGTGCTCGATACCCGCCCGGCCGGGGAGTTCGCCAAGGGGTTCATCCCCAACAGCATCAACATCGGGCTCGACAGCAACTTCGCCATGTGGGTGGGCGAGATGATCACGGACATCAAGCAAGCGATCCTGCTGGTGACCGAACCGGGAAGGGAGGAAGAGAGCATCATCCGCCTGAGCCGCGTGGGTTACGACAACGCCATCGGCTACCTGAAGGGCGGGTTCGAGGCATGGCGATCGGCGGGCAAGGAGGTGGACAGGGTGGATCGCATTGATGCGAAGGAGTTCGCGAAGCGCAATGCGGGTAAGCCGATAGTCATCGATGTGCGCAAGAAGAGCGAGTTCGATAGCGAACATGTGCTCGACGCCATCAATGTGCCGCTGAACCAGATCAATCAGCACCTGGCGCAATTCCCGAAGGACAAGCCCTTCATCCTGCACTGCGCGGGCGGCTACCGCAGCATGATCGCAGCGAGCATCCTCAAGGCGCGGGGCTGGGACAACTTCGTTGATGTGGAAGGCGGATTCAACGCCATCAAGGAGACCGATGTGAAGCGCACCGAGTACGTGTGCCCGACGACGATGCTGTGATTCGGAACCAGGAGCCATTGGGGGCGCCCTTCCGGAAGGAGGAGCGTTCTCGATTCCTGGTTCGTCACGCCGGGCCGGCCCGGCATCGCAGCCGGAAGTCAGGGGACCAATGCCGGCAGGACGTTTCGAAGTCAAGGCGTCGATGCCTTCGAGTTGCGCAGGTCGAGGTTGCACACGAGCGCGATGTGCACGGTGCTGTTGAGCTCGATGAGGTCCACCCCGCTCGCAGCGCCGGGCCGCTGGATGCTCTGGTACAGGTAGCCGGCCAGGATGCTCACGGGCTTGTTCATCTGATAGCCCAGCAGCGCCGATATCCGGTTCTGCTGGATGAAATCGAGTCGTTGGCTATCACCGAAATTCAGGAAGACCTCATCGTAGAACTGCGCACTGAACACGCCGGGTTCCACCTTGTCGTGGCCAAGCGGCACAGTGAGCCAAGCACGATAGCGGAAGCGGCTCTGGTAGGTGTAGCTGTCGAATTCCCCAACGGAGGCATCGTCATCGGCGGGCTTCAGCTTCGCGATGAATCGCTCTTCCATGCGGAACCGATGCTGCAGCCGTGCACGGCCGATGGCATGCCCGCTGAGCTGCACTTGCTGGTATAGATGATGCTCCCAGTTCTGGTACTTGATCGGGTGCGCGCCGTACGCGTAGTTGAAGTAGTAGCTGTAGCCCTGCGTGAGCAGCACCTGGTCGTTCAGATGGAAGTTGATGGCGGGGCGCAGGAGCAGCTGCTGCCGATCCTGGCCCAGCTTGGCACGCCGCCAATGCCCTTCGGTGTGGAAGCCCCAGCGCTCGCTGATGCGATGATCGCCCCAGTGCGAGGCCCAGAGGTGCGCTTGGGCCGAGGTCACTCGCTGGGTGAAAGCGGTGCAGCCGGTGAGCATGGCAATGACGCAGATGACCGAACGCATGCTCTGCGAAGAAACAACCACAAGACGCCAGTGCCGATCTTCGCCGCCCATGAGCCTCACCCGCAACGTCCGCGTCACCAAGCGCTTCGCCTTCGAGATGGCCCATGCCCTGCGCTGTCACGATGGCCAGTGCGCCAACATCCACGGCCACAGCTACGTGCTGGACATCACCATCGAAGGCACGCCGGCCAACGCGCCCGGGCATCCCAAGGACGGCATGGTCATCGACTTCGCCGACCTGAAGCGGATGGTGAAGCCCATCGTGGACCGCTATGACCATGCCCTATTCCTGCACGATCGGGAGAAGGGATCGGTGGACCTGTCGAATGCACTCTTCGGACGGGTGATCTTCACCTCATTTCAACCCACTTGCGAGAACATCCTGCTCGCGATCGTGGAGGACTTAGCACCGAAGATGCCCGTTGAGGTGAGGCTGTGCGCTGCACGACTGCAGGAGACGGCCACGAGCTGGGCGGAGTGGGAAGGATGAGAGAGCAGGATTCCGAATGCAGAACCGAAGAAGCAGAATGGCATGAGTCCGATGTGACCGTAGGTCCGTCATTGAACTTTTGGCATTCTACCTATTGCATTCTACATTCTCCGGATGGATCCCCACTTCCTTGCCCTGGTGCTCTTCTTCGGCATCGCTGTCCTGTACAGCAGTGTAGGCCACGCCGGAGCAAGCGGTTATCTGGCGGTGATGGCGCTGCTCTCCTTCGCGCCGGAAACGATCAAGCCCACCTCGCTGGTGCTGAACATCGCCGTGGCGAGCATCGCGAGTTGGCGCTACTTGCGTGCCGGCCGATTTGATGCGGAGGTGTTCCTGCCCTTGATCATTGTTGCCATGCCCATGGCCTATTTCGGCGGGGCCTTGCAATTGCCCGCGCTCTGGTTCGCGCGTGGTGCGGGTGTGTTCCTCGTGCTCTCCGCATTCCTCATGGCGTGGCGCGCTTGTCAATTCGGCGAAGGCAAGGAGCCTCGTGCGTTGCCCCCCTGGCTCGGCACCGTGATCGGTGCGCCCGTCGGTTTCCTCTCAGGCATCATCGGCGTGGGTGGCGGCATCTTCCTCTCACCGATCCTGATCGCAGGCCGTTGGGCGGCCGTGCGGCAGGTCAGCGGCATTGCCGCGCTCTTCATCCTGATCAACTCCATCGCTGGCCTCTTCGGATCGCGCATGGCAGGGGCCGTCTTCGACCCTTTCCTCTTGTATTGGTTGTTGGCCGTGATCACCGGTGGCGCGCTGGGATCAGCGCTCGGCTCATCGCGCTTCGGTACGCGAGCCATTCTTGTGGTGCTCGTGGCCGTGTTGCTGATGGCAGGGGTGAAGATGCTATTGGCGGTGTAGGTTCGTCGGCGCTGGAGTGGCCGTGCCTGGCATGTGCAGGCAATAAGCAGCGTGACGCTAGCTGCTCGCACACCTTCGGTTGCACTTCAATAACTCCCTGGCACTGCCGCATCCACGCATAGAATGACATCGGCCTTGCCGAGGTGCTCCGCATCGAGCGTCTTCAATTGCCCTTGGGTCACGGTAGCGATGGTGAACTGCCGCAAATCGGATCGTGCGCGGCGCAAGTACCATCCGATGCCCTCGTGGTAATCGCTGTGGTACGAGCCATTGAAATGCAGGAAGCGCGCGCCGGCCTTCGCATGCTGCGCGATGAAGTGCGCCATGGTGGCATCCTTCAGCGCTTGGGCCATCACCATTTGGGCCGTGCCATGTCCTTCCATCATCTCCAGCATGGCCACATAACGCGGTAGCGTAGGGTCGAAGGCGATGGGCAACGGGGCCATGAATACGCGTTCCGCTGCGGCCATCGTATCGAGCGCTGCGAAGCCGCCCTTGTTCACCGCGCGTGCGTAGCGCCGGGGCACGTTGCACGCGATGAAGGGCAGGCCCCTCTCCTTCGCGAAGTCCACCAGCGGAGCGTAATCGGTACGATGGTTCTTCCACAGCCGCGCGAGCGTGTCGAGGCCCGCCTGATCGACCTCGCCGTGCAGGTAACGGTCCAGCGCCGATTGGTCGTCGGCCTCGATCATCTCAGCGCCCATCACCAGTGGTCCGCGCGCTGCGAGGTCGCGCGCCATCACCAGCTGCAGCCAGTGCGCGATGGAGTTGTTGTGGAGCTCGCCGAAGAGGACCACATCGGCGGCGGCCGCTTTCGCGAGCATGCGCTTGTGCGAGAGCGGCTTGCCTTTCGCATCGAAGAGCGCGTAGGCCGGCAGCACCTGCGCGTGCGCCGTGTGCAGGAAAATGAGAAGCAGGATCGTGACCAGTTGGCGCATGTGGTGAAGGAACGGATTGTCGTGCTTCTTTGGGTGGCGGCGAGGATTCCTCAGTTCGTCCACACCGCGTAACCCTTGCTGCGAAGCTCTTGCGCAAGGCCTTTTTCCACTTCCAGCGCCTCTGCCCGGCTCAGGGGGCCGATATCCCGGTAAAGACTCGGTCGCAGATAGCGCCCGTACTTCTGCACGATGCTGCTGCTGAGCTTGTGCCCTTTCTTGCTCAGCGCGCCGGTCTTGTGCTGTGCGAGGCGCTCCTGCGGCGTCTTGCTCGTCATGCCCACATACACGCATTCCAGCACGCCGTTGTATTGCGGATTGGCTTCGCGGAACCTGCGGTCCTCGGTGAAGACCTTGCGGGCAAGCTCGATGACGTAGACGGTGTAGGCGGTGGGCATGGGCGAGCCGGTGACGAAACACAGGCTGGGGTTGTAAAGGTCGTGCTTGGCCCGGCAGTGGCCGTTGGTCACGCTGATGCATCCTCACTGCATCAACCAGCACTCATGGGCCAGTTGATCAACCTGCACATGCGCAGGAGAATAGTGCTTCGTCGGTAGAGATCCGACCGCTACTTCCCGATGCGGGGGTGAAGTAGCGGTTTCCTCATGGCCTTCCTTGAGTTCGCCACGATGACCAGGCAATTGAACCAGGTCCTGAATCTCAGCGACGGGATGATTGACCGGGAACCCATCAAGGAAGCCCGTTGACGCACCGGATACAGGGCGTTTCAAATAGTGCCCGAAGCCAGTAGCCCCGCGATCGCGAGGATCAACACCCCCACGGTGAGCTGCACGCCATGGAAGGTCACCTTGGGAATCAGCTTGCGGCCCCACCACGCGCCGATGAAGGCCGCAATCGTCGCCGCGAGCAGCAAAGGCCATTGTTCACGCGCCATGGAGAGCGTGTCGCCGCGCGCATAGGTGGGCAGCCGGGTGAAATCCACGAGGCAGGCGATGGCTACGCCCGTTGCGATGAACGCTTCCTTGGCTAAGCCGCTGCGCAAGAGGAAGAGGCTGCGCAACGCTCCTTGATGACCACTGAGCCCGCCGAAGAATCCGCTGACCACTCCGCCGGGCACCATCCAGGTCGATGGCAGCGAGAGCTTGTTCAAGCGCTTGGATATTTCAAGGAGCCCGAAGATGAGCATGAGCGCGGCGATGACGAGGTCGAGCGGATCAACCGGATGCAGCACGCCATGATAGAGCGGCTCGCGCGTGCCGAGCAGGACCATGAACCGTGCACCGAGGTAGGCTCCAACGATGCCCGGCACGCCGAAGCGCAGTACCGTGGTCCAGTGGATGTCCTTCCACAGCAGCCCCAGCTTGAAGAGGTTATTGAGCAAGTGCACCACGGCCGTGAGCCCGATGGCCACTTCCAGCGGAAAGAAGAACGCGAAGACCGGCAGCAGCAAGGTGCCCAGACCGAAGCCGCTGATGAGCGTGATCAGCGAGGCGACGATCGCTACGGCGGGGATGAGCAGAAAGGAGGCGTCCATTCTCGGAGCCCAATACTAACCCGTCCCGTATTTCATCGCTATCCCGATCTGCCCTGCGTGGTAGGCCGTGTGCGTCACGATCCTGCCCAGCGCCTCGGCCTTGGTCTTCCGACCGAACTCCTTTGTCTCGATCACCTTATCCCAGCCGGCATCGGGCGTGGCCTCGATGGCGCGACGTAGCGTGTCGGAGCTCTCCTGCACGTAAGCTTTCAACGCAGCGAGGTCTGTCCACTCGCCGGTGTCGTGCCCCGTGGCCACGGTGCTGGCACGCGCGTGCACCCCTTCCAGCCCGAACACATTCTTGGCGAAGAGCAGCTCCACCTCGACGATGTGCCGCACGAGGAAGCCGAACCCGCGTTCATCAATGCGGGTTCGCAGGCCCCAGCAGCAGCACGCGCTCTTTCTTCACCGGCGGTGACCAGGTGAGGCCGAAACGCTCAACGTATCTCTCCAGCGGTTCAAGTCCCGCGGCGGCGCGGCGTTCGTTCACGTGCTCCTCATCCGCGATGGGTTTCACGAAGCCCTTGCCGTCCTTCCAGCCGATTTGCGATCCGTAGATCTGGGGACGGCCATGGTTCACGGCTACGCGGTCCTCGAGCATGGCCAGCTGGTCGGGCTTCGCATCGCCACGTTCCACGGCTTCGCGCATCACCTCGAGGTACCTGGCCTGCAGGTCCGGACGAGCATCCGCGTGCTGGATCACCAGGAAGAGCGCGGAGTTGGCCTTGTGGCCGATGGCATCCTCACCCAACCAGCCCGCGC
This sequence comes from Flavobacteriales bacterium, assembly GCA_016716605.1. NCBI lineage: Bacteria > Pseudomonadati > Bacteroidota > Flavobacteriia > Flavobacteriales > Flavobacteriales bacterium. The sequence goes on along the minus strand of JADJWA010000001.1, from coordinate 43,696 downwards.
TATCAATGATGGCCTTCACGCGAATGAGGTTCAGGCTATCCTGCATCACCATGTGCGCGATCACGCTGTCCTTTTCCGCGCCCGGGATGTAGTGGTGCACGTTGTTCCGGTCGCGCTGATCGAGGTCGTGGATGCGTTCCAGTTCCGAGCGGAGTGCGATCGTCGAACGTGAATGCAATCCGGCGTCCTGACCGAAAGAACAAAGGGCGCTAGCCAAGTGGATGGAGGCTAAAAGCATTCGCATCGGAGCAGGTATGCTGGTATATGCGAAAGTAGCACGGCAGGTCCGCTGAATTCCGGGAGATGGGGTGCGCACAAGTCACTTGACGGAGGTGCCTTGGTGCCTTTGCCGTAGCACGAAAACATCGAGTTACGCTGAATCAACTGTGCATCACGGGGGATTGAAGCAACGGCGCGGTGCCGTCACTGGATCTGACAGTGTGATCCTGGTTGTCGTAAGGGGCGCTGCAATGAGCCGTTCCCTGCGCAGCAAGCACCGGATTCCGAGCGGTGAACCGACCGTCACTCATGAGAGCAACGGCGATTCCGGCGATCAGGTCAATCGAAGCAAACCTGATCATCTGCCATGAGAACATTGCTACTCTTTTCCGCGCTTTCCGTAAGCGGTTGCGCGGTCGATGCCCAATGGTGCATGCCCACCACGGCCATCCCTTACGGGCCCAACATGCCCGGCATCACCCAGTTCAGCTGCAATTCGATCTCGCGAGTGAGCGCGGACATCGAGAACTACCCTTCGAACAGTTACGTGAATACCGGCCTGACGACAACGCTCGTCCGGGGGATGAGCTACCCGATCACCATGGGCTTCACGATTGATGCGCTGATCAGCCCTCACATGAATCTCCGCATCTGGATTGATTTCAATCACGATGGACAGTTGGACGATGCAGGCGAGACGCTCTTGAGCGTCGATCATGTGGCTGGACCGACGCATGCGGGGCAGATCACTATTCCAGCGAATGCAATGACCGGCCCAACGCGGATGCGGGTCACGGCCAAGATGTGCAGTCATGGTGGCCACACCGTGCCCACGCCGTGCGACTACCCGGTTGATCCGCTGGGCTACCATGGGGAAATCGAGGACTATACGGTGAATATCGCGGATGCCGTCGGGATCGAGGAGCAGGCACTGCTATCACGATTGGCGCTGGTGCCTGAGGCGGATGAGGTGAGCTTCTTGTTCACCCTGCTCGTACCGGGTGAGGTGCGGTTGGAACTCCTGGATGCCGCCGGCCGGGTGCTCCATGCAGGCAGCACCGTATCCATGCATCAAGGCGATCACCGTGCGCGCCTTCCTTTCAAAGCGGCACAGGGGGCATACTTCGGGCGGATCTGGCTCAATGGCGAGCCGTACACGATTCGCATGGCGCGCTGAGGTCTTTTTTCAGGTCGGTCCGGGGGTAGTGCTCTTAGCTTCTCGATGACCGCGGCCCGCATTTCCGACTTCACAGGTTCGCGAATGCCGTAGCGGTCAACGTTGGGCACTTTGGTTCATGGACCAGCTTGAAGGTGCATTCCCTCACTGCCATTCCAGCGTGCCCCCGCACAACCACCACGTTCTCCTGAAACCCAGGTCACGCAGTACTTGTGCGGCCTGCGCAGAACGCCCGCCTCCATTCGCGCACACGGTGACGTTCCGCTCTTTCGATGGGCGCATCCAACTGGTGCTTGAGTACCTCGATCTGTCGCAAGGATGCCCGAAGGCACCTGCTCGTTCGGCTCAGGACCGATGTGAAGGTCGCACGCCCATGGCCACGCTCGAGGCCACGTTCGGGCTGTCCGGGTTCACATCGATGGTGCGGGTCTTGGGGATCACCACCAGGTCCATGTCCTCCATGGGAATGGCACTCATCAACACCTGATCACCGAGGATCAAGGCGCCCGCGAAGCCGGTCCTGTTCTTGAACCGGATCTCGATGGGACCCACATACGGCACCAGCTTCCGGCTGCCATCCGCCAAGGTCACTTCCTTCTGGTCGATGGCTTCCAGCTTCAGATGTATCTGAACATGCTCGGGGATGCAGAGGTGTACGGCCCCGGTATCCACCAAGGCGTGCACGGGAACAGGCTCCAGCTCCGGCAATCGCGGGTTCTTCAGGAAGAGTTGGCCGTTCACGAGTCCCATGCCACTGAGCTACGGCGTTGGGATAGTATGACCATCGGGGCGCATGATCCAACAGCCTCTGGTGATGCGGACAGCGTTGATGTGATGCGTGGTTCGTTTCTCGAGTTCACCGCCAACCCACCGCCCCACCGCAAAGCCACCACGTCTTTCCATAACCCATGTCGCGCAACACCTGCGCCCCTTGGGGGACCAATGACTCAGTCACAGTTGTCCATCTCCAGGATGAAGTAGCCTTGGCTTTGGATCTCGGCCTCCCACTGGGGCAGTAGGGCGCGCACGTGACAGAAGCGGCACTCCCTCGCGGTGAGCGGCTGTCCGCCTTCACCCTTCCTGTCCAGGTAGGCTCGGCCATAGCCATGGATAATAGTCGTGTCGCGCTGGCCGCTCGGTGCGATGATGTCGAAGTGCATCACCCGGCCATCCTTGCGGGTGACATAGGTGTCCCATACGGCCACTTCGGCCGCTTTCGTCTGTTCGTTCATGGTGTTGCGTTGTTGGGCCTGCATGGTGATCGCGATCAGGAGTGCTTGCAGGAAGGTGAAGAGGTGTTTCATGGCTTCAAGGGAGCGGTCGCGACAAAAGTAAGGAAACCTAACTATATTTGCGACCGAAGGATCGCGATCCCTTCAGTCCGTCACTCCTGAACAATCGACCCCAATGAAAAGAGCAACCATCATCATCACCTTGGGCCTGACCACGATCCCCGTGCTCGCCCAGCGACCGAAGACCACTTCACCGGAACAAACCAAACCCTCAACGACCATGGAAACACCCAATGGATACGCGTATGGAAAGGTGGGCGCATCGCCGTTCACCATGCAGGACCTTGACGCCTTGAAGGCCACCGTGCTTTTCGGGCCCGAGGATGAGAAGTACCTGCACATGGCAGGCGAAGTGCTTAAGGACCAGACCGATGCCGTGCTCGACCTGTGGTATGGCTATGTGGGAAGCCATCCGCACCTGGTACACTACTTCTCGCACAAGGGCCAGCCGGACATGGAGTACCTGACCGCTGTGCGTGCCCGCTTCGGTCAGTGGATCATGGACATCTGCAACCGGCCCTACGATCAGGACTGGCTCAACTACCAGTACGAGATCGCCTTGCGACACCATAGCACCAAGAAGAACGCGACCGATGGTGTGCAGGCGGAGCCCATCATCCACATGCGCTACCTGGTGGGCTTCATCTTTCCGATCACCGCTACCATGAAGGACTTCCTGGCAAAGAAGGGACACAGCACGGAGGATGTGGAGAAGATGCACGCCGCCTGGTTCAAGGCAGTGACCATGACCGCCACGCTCTGGTGCCAACCATACGTGAACGAGGGCGAGTTCTGATCGCGCAGAAGAGGCGAAGGGACCCGGCCGTATGAGCCGGGTCCTTTTTCGCGCAATACCTTTCGGACATGGCCCGCGAAGACAAGAGCGACGATACATTGAATGCGCAACTTGCCCGCCTGTTGGAGCGCATCGGTGAGATCTCACGTGCGCTTCGTTGGCAACAAGCCACCGGTGCGGGGTTGAGCCCACTGCAGATCCGGATCCTTGGATTCATCGTCGAGCATCCAGGAGAATCCATCGGTGTGGCCCGATTGGCAGAGGAACTGCAAGTGACACGACCTACGATCAGTGACAGTGTGGGACTGCTTGTGGAGCGCGGCCTCCTCCTGCGGAAGCCGGATCCACACGATGGACGCAGCCATGCGCTCCGCGTATCAGCGGCCGGTAGGAGATGGATGCCTGATGGTGGTCCCTTCACGGAGGCCCTTGCAACCTTGCCTCTCCGTGAACGTGAGGTCTTGCTGCTGGCCTTGATGCGCCTGCTCGAGTCCTTGCTAAGCAGTGGGGAGGTGCAGGTCCAACGGATGTGTTGGTCGTGTGCGCATTACCGTGGAGACCGCAAAGGCAAGCATCATTGTGCACTACTGGAAAAGGACTTGTCGGTAGCTGAGCTTCGCACGGATTGCCCGGAACATCAAGCAGCCTGACCTGGTCGATGGCATACCTGGTCCCTGATGGCCGAGCATTTTCAGGAGCCTTCGTGGAGGCGGGTGTCTGAGCCCTTGGTGTCGTTCTCGCTGCCTCACCGCCAACCCAACGTCCCCCCGCACAACCACCACGTCCGCCCGAAGCCCCTATCGCGCAACACCTGCGCAGCCTGAGCGCTTCTTCCGCCGCCTTTCGCGCACACGGTGATGATCCGCTCCTTCGGCGACCAGCTGCGCGCGCGCTCCAGCAACTCGGCGTGGGGGATGTTGATGGCCTGCGGCAGATGGCCAGTCGCGAATTCCTCCGCGCTGCGCACATCCACCACGCGCACGTTGGGCTTGCCGAGCAGCGGTTTCAGATCTTCCGGCTCCAGGCATTTGCGCTCGCTGGGCATGCGAAGCCACACCACCACGCCGCTGAGCACCGTGACCGCTCCAATGGCGAGAATCGAAGCCGTGATGCCGAAGCGATCGGCGATGAGGCCGGTGAGCAATGCGCCGATGGCATAGCCCAGGTCGCGCCACAGGCGGAACACGCCAACAGCCTCGCTGCGTTGCTGCGGATGCGTGTGCGCGGCGATCACGGCGAGGAAAGTCGGGTATACCAGCGCGGTGCCCAGTCCGAGCGCGGCGCTCAATGCGATGTACGTGCCCTGTGCATGCACATAGGGAAGCAGCAGGATCGCGAGCCCTTGCAGCACCATGCCGATGATGAGCAACGTGCGCCGGTTCACATGGTCGGCGAGCTTGCCGGTGAAGAGCTGTCCGAGTCCCCACACGGCGGGGTACACCGCAGCGATGGCACCGATCTGCCCCTGTCCGAAGCCTTCGCTCAATAGCAATACCGGCAGTAGTCCCCACAGCATGCCGTCGTTCAGATTGTTCACCAGGCCGGCCTGCGTCACGCTGCCCAATGTCCGGTGCGTAAGGCTGGTCTCCGAGAACACGCGCTTCAATCTGGGCACGATGGAATGCGCGCTCTCCGCTGCGACATGATGCACGGTGTCCTTCACCCACAGCAGCGTCATCAACAAGCCAATGACGGCGATCGAGATGCCGACTTGGAAAGGCACAGGACGCGGGCCATACTGCGCCGCGAGGTGGCCGGTGAGGAAGGCCATCGCACCGACCGCCAGGTAGCCGGCGAACTCGTTGAGGCCCATCGCCAGGCCGCGGTCCTTTTCGCCCACCAGGTCCATCTTCATCACGATGGTGCTGCTCCACGCGAAGCCTTGGTGGATGCCCAGCAGGATGTTCGCCGCCACGATCCAGGCCCACGCATCAGCATGGATCAGCATGAAGGGCACGGGTAAGGCAAGCAGCCAGCCGGTCACAAGCAAGGCCTTCCGCCCGTAACGTCCGGCAAGCCTTCCGGTGAAGTAATTCGCCAGTGCCTTGCTGATGCCGAAGGCCATGATGAAGCTCAACGCCGCAGCGTGCGAGGCGATGCCGAACTCCAATTCCGCCAGCACGGGCAGCACCGTTCGTTCGATGCCTACCATGCCGCCCACGAAAGCATTGACGATCACGAGCAGGGTGAACTGTTTCCAGTTGGCGCGGAGGCCGAGAGTGGCAATAGAGCTCATTCGTGTTGGGAACTGAAGAGGCGCAAACGAAGTTCACATTCCTTGAACAGAGAGGGCGCGAGGGTTCGTTTTCTTTGAGCCTCAAGAACCACCCCGTCCAGATGAAAGGATCGAACACGTTCGCCCTGCTTTGCGCAGGATCGTTCAACCTGTTGGGTGCTGCTGAAGCCAACGCGCAAGTGCTGGAATGGGCCGGTCGCGTGGGCGGCACGGGAGTGGACCAAGGCTTGGCCATGGCCGTGGATCCCCTGGACAGGCTCGTCAGCACCGGCTCGTTCCAGAACACGGTGGACTTCAACCCCGATGTCAACTTCACCGACCCGCTCACGGCCAACGGCTCCTTCGACCTGTTCGTGACGTGGACCAACACCGATGGAAGTCATGTACGTGCACTGAGCATGGGCGGCACCGGCGAGGTATGGCCTGCTGCGGTGGCCACCGATGCGCAGGGCAATTGTTTCCTCACCGGCTACTTCATCGGCAGTTTCGATGCCGACCCCGGGCCCGGCGTGGCCAATGTGGTGGCCAACGGCAGCGGTCAGGACATCTTCGTGGTGGCCTTGGATAGCACGGGGGCCTACCTCTGGTCCGCCAGCCTCGGCAGCACGCTCAATGACCGCGGGACTGCAGTGGCGGTGGATGATGCGGGCGGAGTGCTCGTGGGCGGCTGGTTCAACAATACGGTGGACTTCGATCCCGGTTCGGGCACGGCCTCCCTCTCCTCGGCCGGCGGTGCAGACGCCTTCGTGCTGAAGCTGAGCGGCACGGGCGCCTACCAATGGGCGCATCGGTTCGGCAGCACCTCGGGCGATGAGGTTCATGCGTTGGATGCGGGCCCGGATGGAGAGGTGTATGTGGTGGGGTCCTACCGCGGCACGGTGGACTTCGATCCCGGCGCCGGTACGGACGTGATCGCGGCGGTGGGCAACGAGGACGCCTTCATGCTGAAGCTCGATGAAACCGGCCAGTTCCGCTGGGCGGGCAGCGTAGGCGGCACCAATGTGGACCGCGCCCGGTCGGTTGCCGTGCATGCCAATGACGCGGTGTACGTGGCGGGCACCTTCAGCGGCGCCTCGGCCGACCTCGATCCCGGACCGGGCACGCAGAGCTTTTCGCCGGTGAGCACGCCCGATGCCTTCCTCCTGCGCCTGGATACCGCCGGTGTGCTCGATTGGGCGGCGCAGATCGGTGGTCCGGCAGACGAGGATGTGCGCACCTGCCGCGTGAACGCCTCCGGGCTGCCGGTGCTGTGCGGCACGTTCACGGTGGGCGTGGACCTCGATCCCGGCCCAGGAACGTTCAATCTGACATCCGCTGGGAGCACGGACATCTTCCTGGCCCAGTACACCGACGCCGGGCAGCTCGCTTGGGGCCTGCAGCAGGGCGGTACCAACTTCGAGCTCTGTGCCGCGGACCTTGATGCTGCTGGCAACGTGTACACCGCGGGCATGTTCGTCGGTTCCATGGACCTGGACCCCGGACCAACGGACCTCACCGTGTCCGCCTTCGGGGCCAACGATGTGTTCATTCAGAAGTTCGGCGACATCACCACCGGCCTGCAGGCCGCAGGGCCCGGAATGCCCCTCCAGCTCTTCCCCCATCCTGCTTCGGACCAGATGACGGTGAGCTCGCCATGGCTGGAACCGGGTGCGGAGCTGGTGGTTCATTCAGCGCTGGGGGCGGTGGTCCATCGGCAACCGGTGTTGTCATCAGGCATGCAGGTGATCTCTTTGTCGGCGCTGCAGGATGGTGCGTACATCGTGTGCATCATCGGGCCCAAGGGAAGTGCGACAGCAAGGGTGTTGAAGTTCCGGTGACCGTCGTCGGCCTCAGGGCCGCGCGAGCCGGCTCACCCAGGTGACCTGCGGATTGTACTGGTGCAACCATCCGTATGGCATCCTCCAGTCGATGTACAGCAACCCGGCCTCGATGCCATGTTCGCCGTTCCTTATAGCATCGATGAGATCGATGTTGTAGCTCCAGCGTTCGGACAGGTCGCCAGTCACGTCGATCGTGAGGCACAGTCCGGAGATTGCGCGTCCTGTGCGATGGCGACGAGCCGTAGAAGAAGGAACGCAGTGAGCGTTCGGATGCGCATGGTCATCATGTCGGTCAGGCATTGCTCGATCGCAGCAGTCCCCAGGTACCGACCGCCGCCAGCGCCCCCAACAGGGGAGCGACGATATAGATCCATAGGGAGCTCAATTCACCGCTGATCAGCGCCGGCGCGATGCTCCGCGCCGGGTTCATGCTCGCGCCGCAGATCGGTCCGGCGAACATGGCCTCCAGACCGACGACGGCGCCGATCGCGATGCCTGCCATGAGGCCCACCTCCTTGGAGCCGTGCGCCACCTGAAGGATCACCAACATGAGGAAGTAGGTGAGCAACAGCTCCAGCACGAAGGACTGTGTTGCGCTGCCGCTTGGTAGCGTCGCACCAAGGCTGGCGTCGTTCGGGAACAGCGACCGCAAGGTGATCGAGGCCAGCAGCGCTCCGCACAGTTGCGCGGCGATGTAGGGCGGGGCCTTCGCCGGTGGAAAGCGCTTCGCCACCACGAATCCGATCGTCACCGCCGGATTGAGGTGCGCGCCGGAGACATCGCCGAAGGCGTAGATCATGGCCAGCACGATGAGGCCGAAGGTGGCCGCCACGCCGAAATGCCCCAGCGCACCGGTCTGCTCGTTCACGATAATGGCGCCCGTGCCGGCGAACACCAGCGCGTAGGTGCCCAGCAGTTCGGCCAGAAGCGGGCGCGTGTGGGACGCCATGGAGCGGTTATCGCGCGGCCAGTTGCATCACGTACCACAGCTCTGCAGCGATCTGCAGGCAGCGCTCATCGTAACGAGTGGTTTCCTCGGGCGTGCCGTCGGCCTCCTTCGGGTCGTTGTAGGGCAGGCTGATGCGGTCCAAGGCGCCGAAGACGATGGGGCAGTTCTTGTCGGCCTCAGAGCAGGTCATCACGGCGCAGAAATCCTTCTGGGGGTTGGCGGCATCGTCGTACTTCTTGCTCCAGCAGCGTTCGACGGCATGGTCCTTCGCGAACGACACTTCGTACACCGGGTTCTTCCCTTCGGGCTTCACCACGTGGAACCCCGCGCGTTCCACGGCAGCAACAGCACGCGGGTTGAAGGCCGTGGCCTCGGTGCCTCCGCTGTAGGTGCGCACATGGTCTTGACTGAAGCTCCAAGCTGCGGTGGCCGCCCACAGCTGGCTCAGGTGGCTGCGCCGGCTGTTGTGCGTGCAGATGAAGGTGAGGTCGGCGGTGGCACCGGCGGCCTTGCGCTCCTTCACGAAGGCGACGATGAGGTCCAGGCTTTCCTTGCGTTCCGTGGGGATGGCGGCCATAGCAGGGATCACGCGCTCATTCACGTAGCGCTGCAGTTCGGGATGAAGGGTGCGGTCCATGTCGGATGCGGGTTGTGCCGTGATGGCCAGCAAGAAGGCAGGAATGAGGGCGAGCATGGCGATGGCTCAGCAGCAGTTGCTTCCGCTTCCGCAGCAGGCGGCTTTCAGTTCTTCTTTGTTGTCCTTGGCTTGACCCGGAGTCGCACCGATGGCACCGGGCTTCGTCGCGGACACCGTGATGCTGAAGATGCCTGTTCCGCTTGCCTTGAATGCCGAGAGCTCTTCAGCGCTGAGGTAGTTCGCAAGGATGTCGTCCGGCACGATGATCTGTTTGCGCTTCTGCCCCGTCACCTGCTCGAAGCCGAGCCCGTGGATGATGCCGAGGTAGTCGCTTTCCTGCAGGGCCCCGCTCACGCATCCCGCATACATCTCGGCGGCTTTGGCCAAGTTGCCTGGCAACTCGCCCTTCAGCACCACATCGCTGATGCTGAAGTGGCCGCCGGGTTTGAGCACGCGCAGCACCTCGCTGAAGGCCTTCTTCTTATCGGGCACCAGGTTGAGCACGCAATTGCTCACTACCACGTCCACGATGTTGCTCGTGAGCGGCAGCGCTTCGATATCGCCTTGGCGGAACTCCACGTTCTGGTAGCCCAGCTTGGCTGCGTTGGCCTTCGCCTTGGCGATCATCTCGGGTGTGAAATCCACGCCGATCACGCGGCCATCCTCGCCGGTCTCGTGGCGCGCCACGAAGCAGTCGTTGCCAGCGCCGCTGCCCAGGTCGAGCACGGTGTCGCCTTTCTTGATCCCTGCGGATTCGGTGGGCAGGCCGCAGCCCAGGGAGAGGTCGGCGTCGGCGTTGTAGCCGGGCAGATGTGAGTAATCGTCAGAGAAAATGGCGTTGGGGCCGGACATGTCCGGCCCGTACCATGTGCTGCACCCCCCGGCGCCGCAGCAGCTGCTGGCGTTGGTGTCCTTGTCCTGGTTGGCGATCTCCGCGTACTTGGCGCGGACGAGGTCCTTGATCTCGTTGGGGCCGGAAATTCCCGGCCCATGCGTTGTGTTGTTCATCTTGGTTGGGTTTAGTTGAGTTGAGGGCGGGATATATCCTGCCCGTACTAGCAGCAGTTGTCGCTCACGCTCGTGAGCAGTTTGTTCAATCCCTTCTTCAGCGTATTCCAGCCTTTCGGGTCGATGCAGTAGCTCACGCTCGTGCCTTCGATGGTGCCTTGGATGAGCCCGGCGTTCTTCAGCTCCCACAGGTGCTGGCTGATGGTGGCCTGCGCCAGGCCCAGCTCCTCCACGAGCGATCCGTTCACGCAGCTGCCCCGTTTCACGAGGTATTGCAGGATGGCGATGCGCGCTGGATGCCCGAGCACCTTGGCCAGGGCGGCCAAGCGGTTCTGCTCGTCGGTGAAGAGGTCGGCCTTGATGAGTCCCATGGTTCGTAATGAGATCGCAATATTACGATGATTGGATATCATCGCAATATGCCGATGGAAAGGATGTGATGGGCCGTTGGCCTACTTCGGGGCCGTGCGGTAGATCCAGACCCCGATCAGCGCGTAGCCCAGGTTCGGCAGCCACACGGCCAGGAAGGGGTCCATGCCGGCGTTGGTGGCAGCCACGGTGGTGAACTGCACCACGAAGAAGTAAACGAGCACGAGCATCACGCCTAACGCGAGGTGCAGGCCGGTGCCGCCGCGCACCTTGCGGCTGGCGATGCCCACGCCGATGAGGGTGAAGATGTAGGTGGCCAGGGGGTAGGCGGTGCGCTGGTGCTTTTCGATCAGGTAAGGGCCCACGCGGCCATCGCCCTGGCGGAGCCGGTCGGTGATGTAGGTGTTGAGCGCGCCGGTGGGCATGGCCATGGCCGTCTCCACGCGCTGGCCGAGGTCGGCGGGGCGCAAGGGCAGCACGGTGTCGAGCTCGAATCCGCGCGTGAGGGCATCGCCCTGTGCGCCCATCACGCGGCGCGTGTAGTTGATCGCGCGCCAATGGCCGCTCAGGCTGTCGTACACGGCGCGCTCCGCGTCGAGCTTGCTGTGCAGGGCGCCATTCTCCCAGCGCTCCAGCCCGAAGTGGTGCATGGTATGCTCCTCGATGGAGAAGCGCTCGCCATAGACGATGAGGCCGGGCGCGATCTCGCGGTGCAGGTGCCGGTCCTTCACCATGAAGGCCACCACGCGCACGTAGTCCTCTTCGAAGGCCAGGCGCTTCTCATTGGCCTTGGGGAGCAGTTCGTGGTTCACGTAGAGGCTGATCGCCGCGATGAGCGTGGCGCCGATGGCGTACGGGCGCATCAGCCGCGGGAAGCTCACGCCGCTGCTGAGCATGGCGATGATCTCGCTGCGATGCGCGAGCCGGCTGGTGAAGAGCAGCACGGCGAGGAAGGTGAAGAGGCCGCTGAAGCGGTTGGCATAGAACACCACGAAGTTCACGTAGTAGTCGAAGGCGATGGCGCGGGCGCTGGGCTTGGTGCGCGCGAAATCCTCCGTCTTCTCGCTCAGGTCGAAGACGATGGCCACCAGCATGATGAGCACCAGCATGAAGAAGAAGGTGCCCAGGAACTTGCGGAGTATGTAGCGATCGAGGATGCGCACGAGGCGGTGAGGGAGTGGACGGTGGGCAGTTGACGGTGGCAGCGGTGCGCTTGGTCAGCGCGATTCAGTTCCGGGTCTTCAAGCGGGGCAGGAGCTCATTCTTCCACGCGGTGAAGCTACCGTCGATGATACGCTCGCGGGCTTCGCGCATCAGGCTGATGTAGAAGCCCAGATTGTGCAGGCTGGCGATCTGCTGGCCCAGCATCTCGCCGCTCTGGAACAGGTGGCGCACGAAGGCGCGCGAGTAAGCGGTGTCAACCCAGCAGGTGCCGTCAGGGTCCAGCGGCCTATGGTCATCGGCCCATTGCTTGTTCTTGATGTTCACGATGCCCTCGCGGGTGAAGAGCATGCCGTTGCGGCCGTTGCGCGTGGGCATCACGCAGTCGAATAGATCAATGCCGCGCGCCATGTTCTCAAGCAGGTTCCACGGCGTGCCCACGCCCATGAGGTAGCGCGGCTTGTCGGCAGGCAGAATGGAGCAGCAGAGCTCGGCCATGGCGTACATCTCTTCTTCCGGCTCCCCAACGCTGAGGCCGCCGATGGCATTGCCCGCGGCATCCTTGCTGGCTATGTATTCGCTGCTCTGCCTGCGCAGTTCGGCGATGGTGCTGCCTTGCACGATGGGGAAGAGGGCCTGCTCGTGGCCGTATTTCGGGTCGGTCTCCTTCAATCGCGCCATGCAGCGATCGAGCCAGCGATGCGTCATGTGCATGCTCTTCTCGGCGTATGCGGGCTCACAGGGCCAGGGCGTGCATTCATCGAAGGCCATGACGATGTCGGCCCCGATGCTGCGCTGGATATCCATCACCTTTTCCGGCGTGAACAGGTGCGTGCTGCCATCTATGTGGCTCTGGAACTTCACGCCTTCCTCGGTAATCTTGCGGATGTCGCTGAGGCTATGCACCTGGAAGCCGCCGCTATCGGTGAGGATGGGGCGGTCCCAGCCATTGAATTGGTGCAGGCCTCCCGCATGCTCCAGCACCTCGGTACCCGGCCTCAGATAGAGGTGGTAGGTGTTGCTGAGCATGATGGGCGCATCGAGGTCGTTCTTCAACTCGCGCGGATGCACGGCCTTCACCGCGCCCAGTGTCCCCACAGGCATGAAGACCGGCGTGGGGATGGGGCCGTGGGGAGTATGAAGCACGCCGGCCCGAGCCGAGGAATGCGGGTCGTTGTTGAGTAGGTCGAACTGGAAGGGCATCCGAGGAATCAGGGACACATCACTTGGCTCCACGGTTCGGCCGCTTCTTGGATGCGCGCTTCGCGGTCGATTTGCGCAAGACATCCGACTTGGGCCCTGATACGCCCTTATTCGGCACGTTCTCGTCCAGCAATTCGATCCGCTTCACGAAGCGCAGGCTTCGCAAAAGCTCGAGCATGAACGCGGCTTTCTCGTCAGGTACGGTCACCAGGGTGAACATGGCTGCGAAAGTAGGCCTCGCGTCATGGTCGATCGGAGAATTCACGGGCCTTACATGCTCTCCTCTTCTAATAGGCTGTATAGGTCAGCAGGGGAAGAACAGGCTCGCATTACAAAGCGCGCCCGTGATGCCTTTGGACCTGTTGGCTCAATAGCCCTTGCCCGGCACATGGTGTTCATAAATGGTCGATTCGTGCGGCACCCCGCCGCCCCCTGCCGGTAGTTTCGCCAGCGCTCGTGCCGCCTTGGTGCGGCTTCGCGATTGCATGTGGCCCATCGATTTCCAAGTGATGCTCGGCGCATTGGCCGTGCTGCTGGCCTTCCACGCCGTGATGTTCGCCCGGCTGGCCTTCGGCAAGCGCACGGCGCAGCCCGACCGTGACCTGCCCATCAGCGTGGTGATCTGCGCCCGCAACGAGGCGCGCACGCTCGAGGAGCTGATCCCCCTGCTCATGCAGCAGGACCACCGCGCCTTCGAGGTGGTGGTGGTGAACGACCGCAGCGATGATGATACCTGGGAGATCCTGCAATGGATGAAGCCCCGGTACCCGCTCTTGAAGCCCGTGAACATCCAGGCCGATGAGCGCTTCAACTACGGGAAGAAGATCGCGCTCGGGGTCGGTGTCCGTTCCGCATCGCACCCGCACGTGCTGCTCACCGACGCCGATTGCATTCCCGCGAGCACCGATTGGATCGCGCTGATGGCCTCCGGCTTCCGCGATGGCAGGAAGATCGTGATCGGCCACAGCCCGTACGCGAAGTCGCCCGGCTTGGGCAGTGTGCTGGAGCGTTACGATGGCGCCATCAAGGCCATGCAATTCCTCGGCTTCGCCCAGGCCGGCATCCCGTACATGGGCGTTGGCCGCAACCTGGGCTACGCCAGCGATGTCTTCTTCGGCTCCAGCGGCCCGCAGAAGCACAACCACCTGATGAGCGGCGACGATGACCTACTCATCAACGCTACGGCGCGCAAAGGGAACACCGCCGTGGTGGCCGATCCGCACAGCTTCATGACCACGCGCCCCACGCCCGATCTGCCCACCTGGATCCGGCGCAAGCGCCGCCACTACACCACGGCAGTGCATTACCGCTTCGGCCATCAGGTGCTGCTGATGCTGCTGCCCTTGGCGCGGCTGGTATTCTGGAGCGCGCTGATCATGCTGCTCCTGCGCCAGCGTTGGGTCGAATCGGCCATCGGCCTCGGCACTCAGCTCCTGCTGCTGCAGCCCGTGGCCATTGCCGCGCTGCGCCGCTTGCAGGCCGGTGCCATCGCCTGGCTCGCCCTGCCTTTGGAATGGCTGTTCCTACTTTTGGATCCGCTGCTTTATGCCAGCACGATCCTCGTAAAGCCCAAACGATGGAAGTGAACGAGAACCTCAGTGAGAAGGCCCGGTACGATTACATCCTCGTGCGCAAGGCCGTGGACAAGGGCGACCAGAAGGCCTATGCCGAGCTGATGAGCCGCTACCGCGACAGCATCTACTTCATGCTGTTGAAGATGATCAACAACAAGGACGATGCGGAGGATCTCACCATCGAGGCCTTCGGCAAGGCCTTCAACCGACTGAAGCAGTACACGCCCAATTACGCCTTCAGCACCTGGCTCTTCAAGATCGCGTCGAACAACTGCATCGACTGGATCCGGAAACAGAAGAAGAAGACCTTCTCCATCGATGCGCCCATCGGCACCGACGACGGCGACGAGATGACCATCGAGCTCAAGGGCCACGGCCCCGATCCCGCCGATGTGGCCATCCGCAACCAGAAGAATGAAGTGATGCGCGAGGTGGTGGACAAGCTGAAGCCGCGCTACAAGCAGCTGGTGGAGCTGCGCTACTACCAGGAGTACAGCTACGAGGAGATCGCCCAGGAGCTCGACCTGCCGCTCGGCACCGTGAAGGCCCAGCTCTTCCGCGCCCGCGAGTTCCTCGAAGGGCTCCTCAACGCGCGCAAGGACACGATCTGATCCGGGCCGCCGACTCATGGATGGTGCCGAGTTGATCGCGAGGTATTTCCCCGAACTCACCGCGCACCAGCGGGAGCAGTTCGCTCGTCTGGGCCCGCTCTATGCTGAGTGGAACGCCCGCGTCAACCTGATCTCACGCAAGGACTTCGAGCACCTCTACGAGCGGCACATCCTGCATTCACTCGGCATCGCCAAGGTGGTGCAGTTCAAGAAGGGCATGCGCATCGTTGACGTGGGCACGGGCGGCGGCTTCCCCTTGGTCCCGCTGGCCATCTTGTTCCCCCATTGCACCTTCCACGGCATCGATGGCATCGGCAAGAAGATCATGGCCGTGAAGGGTGTGATCGAAGGCCTCGGCCTCACCAACTGCACCGCCGAGCAGGTGCGCAGCGAGGACCACAAGAAGACCTACGATGTGATCGTGAGCCGCGCCGTCACCACCCTGCCCGAATTCCTGCGCATGACGCGGCACCTGGTCCCGAAAGGGGAGGGGAAGCTTTTCTACCTCAAAGGCGGCGAGCTGGCCGATGAGCTCCTTCCGATCAAGCAGCGCTACCGCGTGCACGACCTCTCCGAGCACTTCGAGGAGGAGTTCTTCGCCACCAAGAAGGTGGTGGAGGTGGAATTGTAGCTCCGGTCAATCTTTGACAAAGCGCGTCGCGCGCTTCAGCCCGTATTGCTCCTCAATTTCCTGTAGGAACAAGCCGGGCTCGAGGTCCGTGACGTCAATCTCAAGCTGATCCTCGATCACCCGTAGGGATGCATCTCGGACAAGGCGACCGACTCCATCCCAGATTCGAGCTCGCACGCTGCCCCTGACTGGCGTGGCGCAACGAAGCAAGGAACCGGCTGGATTCGGCCAGATTACCAAAGGAAGTGAGGTGAAGCCCGCATCGCCTACTCCCGCCCATAGCCCGCAGTTGTCCTCGTATTCGGGCGCCACGAACTTGGCCACGTAGTCCATGTCCTGCCCATCGATGGGCCCTGGACTGTTGATGTAGAGCGTGTCCTGGAAGAAGCCGAAGCAAAAGACGGTACTACTTGGCTCGCCACCCACCGAGCACCACTGGCTGCCGTCCCAGCGCACTACCCCGCGCGCGTACACGCCACTAGCGTAACGGAAGCCGCCGCTCACCCAAAGCTCGCCATGATGCACCATCATGTCCTCTACGCCACCGGTTTGCCCGAAGCTGCCGAGTTGGGTCTGCAGCCCGGTACCCAACGGATGCCATTGCTGCCCATCCCAGCGCATGATGTTCTGCCCCGCATCGCCCTGTGACATGAAGATGCCGCCGGCCACGTAAAGGTCGCCCTGGTACACGGCCAACCGCTTGCCGTAACTGTTCCAGCCCACCAGCCCCCCGCCAAGCGGAACCCAGTCATCACCCTGTAGCACGAACACATCATCACCAACTTCCGTGTTGATGTTGCCAGTGATAACCAGTTGGCCGTTGTACTCAATGATGTCGAAGATCCAATTTCCCCCGCCAGGCACGTCCGGTGGCGGTAGATTACCAAGTGGCACCCATTGGCCGCCCATTCGCTTCGAGATCCCCGTGGCTGGCAAGCCATGCAATGTGGGGCCGCTGCCCAGGCGGTACAGCTCGTCGTTGATCCTTTTGAGTTTCGTCGCACCAGCATTCTCCGGTTCACCTAACGAGAGCCAAGCACCTTCCACGCGGCCGAGTATTCTTCCAAGGGCCAGACTGTCGATTCCTGTGAAGCCGCCGCACACAAATAGCGTGTCGGCCCATTGGACAGCGGAGCTTACGTCACCGTTGAAAATCCCCAGCGTATCCCACAGTTCGTTGACGTTGCACACAAGGCCATTTCGCCATGGACTCGGCGCGTTCTCGGGGACCTTCGTTCGGCCGCACACACAGAAAATCCCTTCCGTTTCGTCCGAGTAGAACTGCCAGAGCTGCCCATCCACCACTAGCGGCAGGTTCGCTGGTGCCCAGTATTGGGCGAGCGAAGCAAAATGGAGGCACGGCACGAGTGCCATGCACGCAAGTCGTGCGCGTGACATGGGCGGCGTTATCGCGTGATGTGCAACCTGGCTGCAAGGCCCAACTGCACAGCGGTGACGAAGTAGACGCCTTCACTGACTACTGGCCGCTGGAAATACGCCTTGGTTCCATCGCTGGTTGTGCGCGCACGGTGCACAAAGCGACCTGTAGCGTCATGCATGCTCACTTCGTGCGTACCAATCGGCAGGCCCTCAATCACTATGGCTCCAGCATCCTGCCAGGCACGGATCGCATCAGTCTCAGCGGTGTGCTCCTCCACCCCTGTCCACAAGCCGCAGTTGTCCTCGTATTCAGGTGCTACGAACCTGGCGATATGTCCCATGGTCTGGCTGTTGACCAGCAGGGTGTCCTGGAAGAAACCCATGCAGAAGATATAGTCGCCCGTATCGCCGCCAACAGAGCACCACTGGCTTCCGTTCCAGCGGGCAACGCACTTGGCGGGGATGCCTCCAGCGTAGCGGAAACCACCGCATACGAATAGCTCATCGTTATGCACGACCATGTCCTCCGCTGTTCCATACGCACCGAAGTTGTTCAGTTGGGTTTGCAGGCCACTGCCCACTGGGTGCCACTGCGTCCCATCCCAACGAACAATGTTCTGTCCCACGTCGCCTCCGGCCATGGACATGCCGCCGCCCACATACAATTCGCCTTGATACACGGCCATGCGTTTACCGAAGCTGTTCCAGCCCACCAGTCCACCACCGAGAGGTACCCAATCATCGCCATCGAGAACAAGAACATCATCGCCAAGCACCGTGTTGATGTTGCCCGTGATCACGAGCTCGCCATTGAACTCGATGATGTCGAAGATCTGCGGGCCGCTGCTTGTACTGCTCAGCGCAGGCAAGTTGCCCACGGGCACCCATCGGCCACCTTGGCGTATGCCAACGCCGGTGTGATCCACTCCTGGAGACTCCTCGAATTTGCCCAGAATGAAGACCGCTACTCCCGTCTTCCTGATGATGCCCGCATGCGACGGCAGATTAAACTGAGGGTCGGGATGCCATTGACCATCATACCAAATGGCCGCACGACCCGGTAGTGGATTCCAATCTACTCCTGTAAAGCCGCCTGAAACGAACAATGTATCTGCCCATTTCGCCACAGGACCGATCGTGTTATTGAAAATTCCGAGTGTGTCCCACTGATTGCCAAGATTGCAAACCAGCCCAACCCGCCAAGGGCTTGGTGCGTTTTCGGGGACTCGGGTTAAGCCACAGACACAGAACGCGTTTTCAGCTTCATCACTGTATAATTGAGTAAGTTGCCCATCCACTACCACCGGCAGGTTCGCTGGTGCCCAATATTGAGCCGGCGACAAAAATTGGAAGCACGGCACGCATGCCATGAACACAAGTAGTGCGCGTACCATGGGCCGCGGTTAGCGCGTGATGTGCAGCTTGGCCGCAAGGCCCAACTGCATCACAGTGACGAAATAGACGCCTTCACTCACAACAGGGCAAGGGAACAGCGCCTTGCTTCCGTCGCTGACAACCCGTGCGCGTTGCACCACCCGCCCCGAGGCATCGTGTATGGCAACCTCGTGCGGCCCAAGGGGCAGGCCTGCGAGCGCGATGCGTCCGCCTTCAAGTCTGGCGAGCAGTCCGGCGGAGAAGGACGTTGGACGCTCGCCCGTGCTCGTGAGCGCCGAAGCGCAGACACGTGTGATAAAGGCATCGGAAGTGCCATTGCCCTCGAAGTTGGGCACGTCGCCATAGGTGTCCGTGAAATGCACACCGGGCACCTGTGTATCGTGCAGCGGGAAGAAGCTGGTGAAGTTGAATCCATCGAAATGCACGGTGTGCTTGCTGGTGAAGCCGGCCACGTAGAGGTCGCTATTGCGGCGGAGCAAGGTGTGCGGTAGTTCGTGCAAGGTGCCGGCCTGCCCGCCGATGTAGCTGCACCAGGCCAGCCAATGGTCGGGCGTGAACGACATCACGAACATGTCCGAGGCTTCCACGATGGCCGTCGGCGGCGGTCCAGGGTCCACAGCGACGACATCCGCTTGGATGAGGTTAGTATAGTACAGATCTTCCAGCGGAGTCAAGGGCAGTGAGAGATCGCGCGTGCGTCCGGCCACATACAGGTTGCCGATACCGTCGAAATACAAGGTGCGCACCTCGTTCATGAAGGCCGCATTGCTTCCTGCGAGGTAAGTGCTCCAGGTCAGGGAGCGGTCGGTGCCGGAGAAGCGGGCAAGGAAGCTGTTCTGGACGCCAGGCAATGCGGTGTTGTCGTACCAACCTGGCCCCTCCACGATGAGCAATCCTTGTGAGAACAAGCTGCCACCGATGATGATGTCCTGTGTGACCGGATCGATGGCCAGGCCTTTACCGAACATGTCCATGATCGTGGGGCTTCCATCCTGGTCCGCTGCGAGGCAAGTGCCCCATTGCTGGTGGCCGCTCAAGTCGAATTCGGCCACGAAGCACTCGCGGATCTCCCCGGCGAATTCCCTGTCCCACGCATTGCTCCCGCCATCCACAGTGATAATATCAGCGCTTTCTGTATCCCCAGCGATCACCATTTTCCCATCGCCCACCACTACTTCTTTGGCCTTGTCATCGCCGCTGCCACCGTAAGGCGTAACCCAAAGGGTGCGATCATCTTCGTTCAACAGAATGATGAAGGCATCGAGGCCATCAACGTAAGGGTAATGCTCACTCCCGCTCGGCGCTGTCTCTTGCTCTGGCGGCAGGGAGCCCAAGGTCTGTCCTGTGAGGAAGAGCCGTTCGCTGGCATCCTTGGCCATGCCGTGTATCTGCACATCGGAGTCACCGATGTAAGTTGTCCACAATCTGAGGCTGGTTGGCAGCACATCTGAATTATCGAAAGAAGCGATGAAACCCTTGAAGGTCGTGTTCGTGCTGCTCCCATTGAAGTACGCCGAACCATTGGCCCACGTGCTCAGTGTATTCGAGTTCGTGCTTCCCGCGATGTACACCATGGGTGTGCTGGTGTTGTCCTTGGCCACCACCGCATTTGCGATTGTGATGTCTCCGCCTTCGCCGCCAAGAAAGGCGCGCCACATCATGCGGTCCTGGTCATCCATCTTCACCAGGAAAGCCAGGTTGCCTCCGGTGTTCGGGTAGGCGAAGGTTCCGGGGGCCGCAGGGAATTCCAACTCCCCGCTGCCCGTTCTCCCCGCCACGAAGTAGTTGCTTTGAGCATCCTGGGTGCTGCTGGTGATCACATCGCTCTGGTCACCGCCGAAGTAGGTGCTCCAGCACAGGCCAGGTGTTTCAATTGGGCCGCCACCGCCACCAGGCGGAGGTCCGATCTGCAGCACCAAGGGCAAATCGGGGTCGAACGTGTCGAAGGTGAAGTTCGAGATGGACAGCAAGCTGTCCAATCCGTAGCTGGCTGTCCAGCCGAGTTGAGAGACATTATTTCCCGCGTCGTACTGATATGCGATGGCCTCATTGAACCTGATCCAATGACCATTGAAGAGCAGCCTAAGCGCTCCATCCCAATCAATGGCGATACCGTCGTGTCCGGCGAACTGAAGCTTGATGTTGTCGGGGCTGCTACCGGGATGGCAAACGAAGGCCATCTTCTGGCCATACGGTCCGGTGTAGAAGTGCAGGTCGATTCCCGGATAGATGTCCTCGTACACCAAGCGGCTATAACCGTTCACGTTCTCCACGCCATCTCCCGTCCATGAGGTGTAGAAGCTCTGGGTGTAGGGCTTCACGATGTAGGCGGTAGGCGCCACATCCTGCACGTTCGGCCCCACGCATTTCATATCAAGCCGGTACAGCGTGTCCGGTACAGCAATGCTGGTGTCGCGTTTCGCGAGCACGTACGAGACCAGGCCCTTCCGCTGGAAGTAGGCGCGCGGCTTCGCCCCTTGGGTGTAGTAGAGCACGTCGGGCACCAGCACCTCGTTCGTGTTCTTCACCTGGCCCCGGTTCTCGATGTAGCCAATCGCGTCTTTCAAGGCTTCACCGAAATAGTCGGGATGGAAATCGGGCTGCGCCTTCGTTGCAATAGCAACGATGAATAGAACCAGAATCAGGCTCTGGCGTTTGGCGTTTGGCGTCATGGTGAAAAGAATTGGGAGGTTGAAGTTAATCGCCCGATACCGGAATGCAAGTCCGAGCACGGACTAATTACGCCTCGTTCGTCTGCAACCGACTCAAGCTGTGATAGAGCCCCTCGCTATCCGCGATCAGCTCCTCGTGCGTGCCGCTCTCGGCCACCACGCCCTTGTCCAGCACCAGGATGCGATCCGCATCGCGGATGGTGCTGAGCCGGTGCGCGATCACGATGCTCGTGCGGCCCTTCATCAATTGCTCCAGCGCTTCCTGCACCAGGCGTTCGCTCTCGCTGTCCAATGCGCTGGTGGCCTCGTCGAGGATGAGGATGGCCGGGTCCTTCAGCACCGCGCGGGCAATGGCGATGCGCTGCCGCTGACCGCCGCTGAGCTGGATGCCGCGCTCGCCCACGATGGTCTTGTAGCCCTCGGGGAACGATGCGATGAAGTCGTGCGCGTTCGCTTTTCGCGCCGCCGCCTCGATCTCGGCATCGCTGGCACCGGGCCTTCCGTAGGCGATGTTCTCGCGGATGCTGCCACCGAAGAGCAGCACTTCTTGCGGCACGATGGCCATGCGGTCGCGCAGCGCCGATAGGTCGTAGTCGCGCGCATCCTGGCCATCGATCAGCACGCGGCCGCTCACCGGATCATAGAAGCGCAGCACCAGCGAGGCCACCGTGCTCTTGCCTGCGCCGCTGGGGCCAACCAGCGCGATGCGCTCTCCGGGCTTGGCCGAGAAGCTCACCTCGCGCAGCACGGGCATGTCGGCGCGACTGGCGTAGTGGAAGGCCACTTGCTCGAAGGCGATGGCGCCTTGGAGCTGAAGCTGCTCCTTGCGCTCTTCCAAGGTGATGGGCTCCGCGACTTCCTCTTGCAGGTCCATCAAGCGCTCGCTGGCACCGATGGCTTTCAGCATGCGGTTCACCAGCTCCGGCAGTCCGCCGATGCTGGCGCCGATGAACATGCTGTAGAGGATGAAGGTGAAGAGCTCGCCCATGCTGATCTCGCCTGCGGGCAGCATGCGCACCCCGCGCCAGATCACCAGCACGATGGCGCCGAACATGCACAGGATGATGAAGCTCACGAAGGCGCCCTGCCAGCGCGCGCCCTTCAGCGCCAGTCCGCGCGCCTCCAGCACCGCCGTGCCGTAGCGCAGCGCTTCCCAGCGCTCGTTGGCGAAGGCTTTCACGTTCTGGATGCCCTGCAGCGTCTCGTCCACGATCACGCCGGTATCCGCGATGCGGTCCTGCACCTGCTTGCTCAATTTGGTCACGAACCTTCCGAAGAAGACCGCGACCAGCGCCACCACCGGGATGATGGCGAGCATGGTGAGCGTGAGGTCGATGCTGACCTGCGTGAGCAGCACGATGCCCGCCACCACCACGAGGACCTGGCGGATGAGCTCGGCGAGGTTGGTGGTGAGCGCATCCTGCAGCATGGCGATGTCGGCGCTGATGCGGCTGTTGAGCTCGCCCACGCGGCGCTGCGCGAAGAAGGTCATGGGCAGGCGCAGCAGGTGCTCGTAGGTGTCGCGCCGCATGCGCGCCAGCATGTTCTCCGTGATCCACGAGAAGAGGAAGATGCGGAAGAAGCCGAAGAAAGCCTGTGCCGCGAAGACCGCCAGCAGCGTGAGCGCAACCTCGTCGATGCGCTTCAGCAGCGCCTCCTGCGCACCGGCATCGCCGCGCGCGGCATCCACCAATTGCCCGAGCAGCAGCGGGAAGAGCAGCGAAAGCCCCGTGGTGACGAAGAGCAGCAGCAGCCCGCCGATGAACGGCCAGCGGTAGGGCCGCAGGTAGCGGAACACGCGCGTGGCCTTGCGCAAGGTGGCGCGGGTGAGCGTGGGGCGCGGGGCGTCAGCGAAGGCTTGTGCGGATCGACGGGAGGCCATGGGGGGCGAAGCTAGAGGGAAGGGGAAGGGTGATAACGGTGAATGCGGTCAGGGTATCAACTGCTGTAACCGAAGCGATCGGTACCGGGCGGAAGCCGAAAAGCCCGAATCAGATGAGTAGGCGCAATACAACGGAAAATGAAAACTGGACTTCTTCCGATCCTCGCTGTCGCACTCGTCACGCTGTCCTCCTGCGAGAAGGATGATGCGGTGAGTCCGAACAGCAGCCCGAGCTGCACCACGGGCACGCTGCGCTGCACCAATTCATCCACCAACACGGTCCAGCGGATCATGATCAGCGGCACGAACTACGGCTCGCTCGACCCCGGCGAGACCCGGAGCATCGAACTGGCCCCTGGCAGCTGGTCCTTGCAGTTCGTTGGCATCAGCGGCGGGTCGGGATGCAGCGCGAGTTCCTTCAACATCGCCGCGTGCCAGACGGTGAATCGTGGCTGCAGCCATTGACGGACCCAACCGCAGGACCACCAAATCAACGACCAGCCATGCCCACCTTCCGTCCCATCAGCTCACGCGCCGACCGGCAGACCTACCACCGCTTCCGCTATGACATCTACGCCGACAGCGTACAAAGCAGATTCCTGAACGACCGCTCCGGCACGGATATCGACGAGTTCGATGGCAGTGCCCTGCATCTGGGTTGGTACGAGGGCGATGATCTGGTGGGATGCGTGCGGCTGTTGGAGCCCATCCTCGGCCGCCACCCGCTGCACCTGTTCAAGTTCGGCATCAACGAAGAGACGGCCAACAGGCTGCGCACCAAGCTCGATGAGGCCACGCGCAATGGACGTCCCTTTCGCGAGGTGAGCCGCCTTTGCCTGGCGCCCCACTTGCGCGGACTGGCCACCACCCGGCAATTCGTGCTCGGCATCATCGCCGCTGCCCACCGCTACGGCATCGACCACTGCCTGTTCACCTGCGACCAGCCGCACGCCCCCTTCTGGAAGCGCATGGGCTTCCGCATCGCCGATGGACTTGAGCGCTACGAGCGGGGTGAGGCCATGCGTCCTGGCTGTCTGCTGGAAGGCCACTACAGCGAACTGCTCAGGGCCAACCGGGTGGAGCTGCAAGAAGTCGGGCTGGAGGCGGTGGTGGCATTGAAGGCGGCATGATAACGCTACCGGAATACTGTCCATGCTCTTGAACCTACCAACACCAAACGACATTGGAACCCCGCTTCCCACTGATCCTGAAGAGCGCCTACGGGCCGGTCTTCATTGAACTGGACAGCATCCTGCGTATCGATGCTGAGGATAAGTACAGCCGACTGCATTACACCAACGGCAGCAATGCCGTGCTCATGCACAGCCTTAGCGATCTGGAAGTTCGACTGGCGTGCGGTCAGCGAATTGCTGACCGGGTCTTCATGCGTACGCACCGGAGTTGCATTGTTGCGCTGCACCATGCCAAGGGTTTGAAGGGGCGAGACCGTGTTCTCCTGAACGGACAGGCGGCACCAGTCAGCCGAAGCGCATGGGCATCACTGATCGGCGTGTTGGGCTCCGTTGGCACCACGAAATAGACGATTCGCTCCGAGTGATCGCCGGTGGTCAGACAACACACTGGGCTAACGATGCACCGGATAGTTTCATCGCACCGATAACCATTCAGGTAATTCGGCATCAACGTCAGCATTGCTTGTTGAATGTGGACCCTAACGCGCATGATAACGCTCGTGCAATCCGAGGAATGAAGCTTGGACCCAACCAACAACCACTGACATGAAACGCTACCTGACTAAAGCCATTCTTTCAGCCACTACCATCGGCACCTCGATGGCCATGGAAATGCACATGGACCTGCACGGGCTGGTCTCTAATGCACACGTGATCGTCACCGCCACCTGCACGGATGTCCGCGCGCAGGCCGACCCCGCTCGCCCTGGTATCGTGGGGACGGTGGCTTGGTTCGATGCCGTGGAGACCATCCGC
Organism: Flavobacteriales bacterium; assembly: GCA_016716605.1. Lineage (NCBI taxonomy): Bacteria > Pseudomonadati > Bacteroidota > Flavobacteriia > Flavobacteriales > Flavobacteriales bacterium. Next base: position 18,735 of record JADJWA010000001.1, on the reverse strand, counting down.
GAGAATGTGCCCGGCACCGCTCCACGGAACGGGCAATTGGAGCTGCACTATCTCGGTGGTTCCGCCGACGGCATCAACCTGCATTTCTGCGGCATGCCCACGTTCACTGCGGGCGAGCGCTACCTGCTCTTCCTGCTCAACGATGGCACCCGCTACATGACGCCCATCGTGGGAGCCAGCCAGGGACAGTTCATCATCAGGACCACCCCCGATGGAGGTACGACCTATGCGGTCAACACCGGTGGTCATGCCGTGCTCGGCATCGACGGGAACACCCTGATCATGTCCCGCTGCCTGATAGACCCCGGCACACATGAACACGGTACATGCAGCCATGGCGAGGACGATGGCCTCGACAGCGACCTAAGCGACGACATGCACCTGTACGAAGGCGAATTCATGCCGCTCGGCGAGTTGACCCGGACTATCCAGGAGCATCACTTCGACCGGCCTTCATTGCTCGACTGGACAAACAACACAGAGCCCATGCCCGCCTTGACTTTTGAAAGATCTGGGGACCATCAGGAGGGCAAGGAGGCAGCCGGTGACCCCAAAGCCTTGGGGGCTTGCAAGTACCAGGACGTGTACATCTCGATAAAGAAGAACGATGATGTCCCTGGCTTTGCGAACTGGGCCGTCCTTGATCTTTATGCCCGGGACATCTACGATAAGCACATCAACATCTTCACAAACACGCCGGGGTCGTCCAACGGCACATGGGGGGCGAACAATGGCAAGAACGAGATCCTGGGTTGGCAAAGCAGCAGTACCCTCGATCAAGCCTACGGATATACTTGGGGGGCATCCGCCCTTGGCGTTTGCATCACCTATTCAGTGAACGGAACGGCGTGCAGCCGGATCAAAGAGGCCGATATTGCCTTCAATCCTGCCTATTCCTGGACCACTGATTGGAATACCGCAGCTCAGTCCAACATCGTCGATTATCGCAGCATCATCATGCACGAGACCGGGCATGCATGGGGCTATCAGGTCGGGGCCAACTATCCGGAGTCGTACGACTACGGACAGCCTTCTGTGATGCACGGATACTACGGTGGAGCGGTATGGGAGAATGCCCGCGAACTCCACGCCAAGGATGCCCAAGTGATCAGGAACAAGTATGCGGATCAGGCCACGGTGAATGTGGTTACGGACCTTGGTGCGGAAACCTATCGAGCACTGAGCGGATCCGGGCTGCAGAACAGCTATGCCAGCCCCACCATGGTTTCTTCCGGTGGTCAGATCACGATTCATCGAATCACTGCCGAGAACAATTCCACCACACAGCAGAACAACGTGCGCTTGCGGTTCTACCTATCCACAGACCGCAGTCTCGGTTCAAGCGACCACCTTGTGGCCATGCACAGCCTGGGCAACATGGCCGCGATATCGCGCTCCGTGAACAGCTACACGCTCAATACGGTCGGCGTGCCACCAGGCAGCTACTACATCGGGGTGAAGATCTCGCGGAATGGCTCCAGCTACAGCACCGACGACCGTTCCGCCAACGACGTATCCTGGACCACCTTCAAAGTGAACGTGACGACGAACGTGGGGATCGAGGAGGAACATACCGCTGACCCACTTCGGGTATTCCCGAACCCCACCACCGGAAACGTTCTCCTTCAGCTTCCCCCTGACATCCGCCCCAAACAACTCCTGCTCATGGACATGACCGGAAGACTGATCGAGGAGCACCGCTTGACCGGAGGTGGGAACGAGGCACCGATCGAGTTCATGATCGACCACCCCAAAGGCATCTACCTGCTCCAGATGATCGATGCCGAAGGAAGGCGCTTCACCAGCCGGGTAGTGAAGGAGTGATCAATGGTGACCAAACCGTCCGCGTTTGAAGCAGACAATTTCGGCGTGGAGGCCCCTGTTCCATGGATTCTCCACTTCGGCAATAGACCAGTTCACGTTCCGATGTGCCACTTCCATCTAGGAGCGCAGATGCCCATCACACTGCGCCGGAGCACCCATAGCTTCGAACACCTTCGATAAGCCCAGACGCCCCTGCACCTCAGGTTCACCGCTTCGAACATGTTCTCAATCGAGTCGGACACCCGATCGCCCCTCGCAGAAATGGCCTACATTCAATCTTCCCCAACTCCCTTGGAACCATGCGCAACCTCCTCCTAACCTCAACCTTGGCTTTCACCGCCAGCATAGGCTTGCAAGCATATTCCGGCCAGCCCACTAACTTCTCCAAGTCCCAAGGCATCACACTGGAGGAGAACCGTGGCCAGGTGCGCGACCAGCACAACTACCCCAGACCCGATGTCCTCTTCACCAGCACCGCAAAGGGTAAGGTGATGCACCTACGCGAGGACGGCATCAGCTACCAGTTCTTCGAGAAGACTGGCAGCCGTGTGCTCTTCGAAGGCCACGGACCGGACCCCAATGAGGACCTGGTGGTGAACGATCACCTGATCACCCGCATCGATGTGGACTGGCTGGATGCCAGTATGCCCGCACGCATCACAACCGCGAGTACCGCTTCGGACCGCAACAACTATTACAACATTAAGACCGGAGGCAGTCCTGCATTGGACGTGCCGCGCCATGGTGCGGTGACGCTGCACGAGCTCTGGCCCGATGTGGATCTTCTTGTACATGGCAGCGAGGGCGCCATGGAGATTGACTGGCACCTATTGCGAGCCTCGTCAGTCGGCAACATCCGCTTTCGTGTGCGCGGGGCGACGGTGGATAGCGATGGCCGATACCTGCACTTGCGCAGCCCGGCGGGCACCATCACTGAAGGTCCACTGCAAGTGCTCCAGCATGGCAGGCCTGTTGAAGCCAGTTGGCTCATTGAGGACGATGTGGTGAGCATTTCCGTGCAGGGCGCCGACCCCGCCGCACCCTTGCTCATCGACCCGCCGGTGCTGGATTGGGCGACGTATTTCGGTGGGGCCGGCAATGTGCAAGCTCGGAACGTACTCACCGATGCCCAGGGTAATATCTATCAGAACGGTTGGATGGAGGACATCGCCAACATCGCCACCACCGGTGTCCACCAGGAACTCTTCGGTGGTGGGGACACGGATACCTTCCTGGTGAAATTCGATGCCGAAGGGAACCGTCTTTGGGCAACCTTCTTCGGCGGAATCGGGATGGAGGAGGCTTGGTATGGTGCCATGGATGCCTCTGGTGCGATCTATTTCGCAGGCCAGACCAATTCCCCGAATAACATCGCCACACCCGGAACGCATCAAACAGTATTGGGTGGGCAAGACGATGTGCTCATCGCCAAGTTCGATCAGAACGGAGCGCTGCTCTGGGCCACTTACCTCGGCGGATCTGCGGATGACAGCGGCTTCAACTGCGAGACCGACCCGGATGGAAATGTGTACGTGAGTGGCTACACACGCTCCGATTCCGCAATGGCAACCGTTGGTGCACACCAGACAACACTGAACAGTGTGCAGGATGCTTTCCTTGCCAAGTTCACTCCGTTAGGACAACTCATTTGGTGTACATACTATGGAGGTGACGAAACAGACCACATGCATGGTGTATCATACCATCCTTCCGGTCATGTCTTCGTTTCCGGTTGGACTGGTTCCTCCGATAGCATTGCCACGCCAGGCTCCCATCAGCCTTCATTCGGAGGCGGCATCAACGATGGCTTCCTTGCCAAATTCGACCTTGATGGCAACCGGCTATGGGGCACCTACTATGGGGGATCGGCGCATGACATCGGCAGGCCGTGTATTGTGAGCCAAGATGGATCGATCTACATGCAGGGCTACACGGAATCGGACAACAACATTTCCACACCCGGTTCATACCAAAGTTCGCGTGGCGGAGGAAATGACCTATTCCTGGCGCGCTTCGATACGGATGGAAACCGGCTCTGGGGAACTTACTACGGAGGACCAGCTGACGATCTAGCGCGGGTAATCACACTGGACAATTTCCATCGCCCAATGCTGTGCGGATCGTCCATGTCCACCACAAGCATCGCAACACTCGGAGCGGTACAATCCAACAATGCGGGTGGCGACGATATGGTGGTTGCGCGGTTCACGCCAGCTGGTCAATTGGATTGGGGCACGTACTACGGTGGCAGCGGCGATGACCGTGGACTAGGGATCGCTGTGGACGTATTCGGGAACCTCCTGATCTCCGGAACGACTACCTCCACAGGCATCGCCACGCCAGGCAGCTTTCAAGAAGTCCATGGGGATGGTGGGCTCACGGATGACGGCCTCCTTGTCAAGCTGGCCTGTCCCGCTCCCACATTGAATTTGACCTCGGACCAGAACGCCGTTTGCCTCGGGGACACAGTCAACTTGTCCGCGACCCCCACACCGCCCGGTGGCGATCTTCTCTGGAACCCTGGCGGCGCGAGCGGCAGCACACAGAGCTATGCACCCGACGTGGACCTTGACGTAATCGTTACCTACACCGACTTGGAGGGATGTGTGGTCAGTGCCAGTGAGAGCATCACGGTACTTCCGCTGCCCCCAACGCCGAGCATCACTCAGAACGGCACCACACTCACGTGCGATCCGCCCGGCTCGGAACATGTATGGACGCTAAACGGCACGGTGCTCCCCGGTGAGGACGGAGCCGCGCTGGAGATCACGACCGGCGGTAGCTACCAAGTAGTGGTGACGGATGCCAATGGTTGCTCCGCCATCTCCGAGCCCTTCCAAGCCATCATCACCAGTATAGAAGAAGATGCGGACCATCGCGGCTTTACCATCTTCCCCAACCCCGGTGATGGCCACTTCAACGTGCTGATATCCGGGCCTGGCGACCGCTTCCAAACCTTGCGTGTACTCGACATGATGGGTCGCACGGTACATGTGCAACGTCTTCCCGTTACACCGTCAGGAGAGCCCTTCGTGCTGGATCTCGCGCAAGCAGCTTTGAGCACGTACCTCTTAGTGCTGGAGGGCGATGGGAAGCGGATTCAACAGCGCATCGTGGTGCAGTGAGCCGCAATAACTGATAACGGTTAGCAAAGCGCGGGAATCAACCACTAAACCACCGCCATGCGCAAGCTCCCTTCCATCCTGCTCCTCTTGTCCCTGCTCTACTTGGTGCCCCTACTGGGAGCGCCTACGCTGCTACTGAGTTGGCCTGTACTCTTCGCCGCCACATTGTGTACGCTGCTCCTAGCCACCCAACCAGTGATCGATGCCAAGGAGACCCAGGAACATCGCAACACCGATTGCAATACGCTGTGGCTGATCCTCGGCGTGAGCGCCTTGGGCCAGGTGGCCTGCCTGTTGGAGTGGGCCTACGTTCGCGAAGCGTCACAAACATTCACCCCGCTGGCCATCGGCGGAAGCGCTGTCATGCTCACTGGGATGATCCTGCGTTACTGGAGCATCCGTACGCTGGACCGTGCCTTCAGCGCCACAGTGCGCATCAAGGAAGGACAACAGCTGATCACCAGCGGCCCGTACCGACTGTTGCGCCACCCAAGCTATACCGGAGCCTGGCTGGTGTTCGTGGGCGTGGCCCTGCTCTTCCACAGCTGGGCCGGTCTGCTGATCATGGGGCCTGGCATGTTCTGGGTGTACACGCGCCGCATCGCTACCGAGGAGCGCACCCTGGAGGCGGCCTTCGGCGAGGCGTACCGGGAGATGAAGAACAGGACGTGGCGGATGGTGCCGGGGTGGTGAGGGGGAGGCGACTTGCTCAATGCCCGGGAAGCACGGCACTCCATCCGTACCACATCAAGTGTACCATGGTCGATCGATTGATAGTCATGTTACTTAGCTTGCACGATCGGGTTGTATGGCAAGTCCATCTCGACATGCAGCAGGTCGTTCAACCTTTACCACACTTGCCAAGACATGGACCATCCCACATTCTTGAGGAGGATCACGTGGCACTCGATCTTCGGTATTTTGTTTTCGGCTTGTGCAAGCATTGACCGACCAGATGTAGCTACGGACACGCAGGCGGATGAGGAGCGATCCGCTTACAGTATTCAAGAGATTGCCTCCTCAGTGCAGCAGGATACCGCTGGGCTGGGTAGGATAAAGGCGATGCATGTAAAGGCGGTAGCCCTCTTGAACGCGGACAGCATCGAAGCAGGTGCCCAGTTGGCCTGGCAGGTGGTGGATTCAGCGTTGAAGCTGCCCTTGCCCGATACAGCTACGGCGCTACTTTCCCTGGTAACCTTGGCTGATGAGTTGCGCGAAGCAAGGGACATTGATGGTGCCCTCGTTGCCCACCAAAGCGTAAATGCACTCCTTGATAGCTGGAGACCCAGTGAAGCGGCATCGATCCATGTTGCGATATGGTCCCTCGCGGCAACAAACCATAGGAATCTGTATCAACTCGACCAAGCACTCAAAGCCGCCGGTCGGGCCGCTAGGATCGCAGAAGTATTGGCCGAACCCATCGGTCTAATTCAGTCCTTGGATGCGCTGCTGGACATTGAATTCTCATCAGGCCAATATGATCGCGCGATCCGGACTGGAACTCGGGCACTAGACCTACTGAAGATGGCTGAGATCGAGGAACAAGAAAGGTACTACTGGCAATATCGCATCTGCATGAGCTTGGCCCAGGTAAGCAATGCACAGGAAGATTTCGATGTTGCCAGCAAGTATTTCAACTTGGGGATCCTTGCCGCAGGGAATCGCTTCGGCATTCCGAGCTTCAACTATGCAACAGCCATCCTGAACAAGGGTATCAGCTTCCTGCGTGATCCAGTACAAGTGGATTCGGTATTGCACTATCTGCGCCTTGGTGAAACTCTACTACCGGAAGAACATCCGGCTCAAGCCATGATCAAGCGCTACAACATTGACCCCATGATCGGCTGGACTCTGGCACATGCTGGCAGACTGGATGAACTGCATGGGTATGACCGATTGGATACATCTTCCATCGCCATTGATTGGCAGCAACAGGGAGACCCAATGACCATGCTCGGTCTGTATGGCTATGAAGCGGGTATCCATCAGGAGATCTTCAAGCATACGGGGGATCCTGGAGCCGCAAGGATGGCGTTGCGCTTCTTTGAAGAGGTGGACAGAGGTGCCCACGCGATCTACCGGAATATGGATCTGGACGGAATGCCTCGCCTGACATCCCAAGTAAGTGAGCATAAGAAACAATATCTGTACCTGCTGGCATTGTTGAGTGAGCAGGGCATCATGCCCATTGACATCCCGTTCGCGACCGAGTTGATGGATCAGGCGAAGTCACTTCAGTTGCGCAAGTTCATGCAGGATGCAGCCGTTGCAGAAACCAATGGTGGTTCCAACTACCATAGGCTCCAACGCCTGATAAGAGCCCGAAATGCAGGTCTATCCATCGATTCGCTTTCGCCGGGTGCTTTGGAGGCCAGAATAGATTCCATGCAAGAGGCATTCTTCGGCGGTCGTCTTCCGTCGCTGGAGCGTACGTCGGGAACTGCTTTCGAGAAGTTGCGGGCAGTGGCAGAGAATGGAACAAGTGTGATCTCATTCTCCATGGTCGATTCTGTCCTTTTCCAACTCGCCGTATTTCCGGACACCACCATATTGGCATGGCAGCATCTCGATGAGATGCAGCGTGAGCTGATCAGCTCATTCCAAGCTGGCTTGTCAAACCCCGCATCAAGTGTGGACAAAGCACTTCGCCTCGGCGCTTTGATCTTCAGCAAGATCCCCGTACCCCGCACATCAAGCACGCTGATCATCCCGGATGGCACCCTGTGCCACATACCCTTTGAAGCGATCGAGGTGCCACATCACAATGAAGCGACCGCTCTCCTCGGCGATCTCACCACCATCCGATACGAATACTCCATCGATCTCATAGACCGCAAGCACAAGAGCGCCGTACCCGGCACCCTTTTCGCCCTGGCCCCGGAGTTCGCTCCCCCACCACTTGCTACGGATACGGATCTTATCGCCCTCAACGACTTGCTTGCCTCTCGGCCCAACCTCCGCGCCAACTTGGGCCCATTGGTCCACAACCGCGAAGAAGTGGATGCTTTGGCCACGCGCTTCAAGGGAAGCACGATCACCGGCACGCACTTGGCCAAGGAGCAGGTACTGGAGGGCATGCGCAACGCCGCCGTGCTGCACTTCGCCACCCATGCCTTCGCCGACCAGGACGACCCCGAGCGCTCGGCCATCGTGATCAGCGGCGATGCCGCGCAACGCAACAACGAGGCAGCAAGCAGCGACCGCAGTTGGAGCAGCCGCCCCAACGATGCCCTGCTCCACGCTTGGGAGATCCAGACCATGCCGCTCAATGCCCAACTGGCTGTGCTCAGCGCCTGCGAGACCGCCGTGGGCCGCGAACAGGCCGGCGAAGGGGTGATGTCATTGGCCCGCGCCTTCCGCTATGCCGGGGTGGACAACATCGTAAGCAGCCTGTGGAAGGTGGACGATGCCGCCACCAAGGAGATCATGCTTTCCTTTTACGACAACCTTGCGGAGGGCATGGGCAAGGCCGAAGCTCTGGCCGAGGCTAAGCGGTTGTACCGCACGACCTATCCCAATGAGCCCCCGAGCAAGTGGGCAGCCTTTGTTCTGATTGGCGATAATGAGCCAGTGCTTTTGAAGCAGCGGGCATCGATGCAGCCGTGGATGTGGGTGGCCGCAGGGGCAGCCCTCCTTGCGGGTGCTGGCCTGTGGGCAAGGCGGCGCAGTAAGGCCCGATTGGCGGCTTGATCGCAACTCCGCTTTCAGCGCTGTGCACAGGACCGATGCGGCGGGCGTTGGTTGCCTCTTTCCGGATTGGGTTGGCAGAACAGTCATGGATCTGCAGCACAAGGGGAAGCGCGCACCAGTGCGCCGCGGTTCTCCTTGCATTTAGTTCCTTCGTGAAGCTGCAAGCAAAGCAGTGGCAAGCCCATGGGAAGTTCATCAAGGAGTGAAGCCGGCTTTTCCGGGCACAGCGTCGTCGTACTTGCGGCCCTTGTGGCTTGCGCGTCGTGTTCGCAATCTGGGCAGGAAGAGGGTCCGGCTGCGGATCAGGCAGGAGCACCGGCCAATGACCAGGTCAGTTCGGAATTGAATCCGGCAGCGCCTTATGCAGCCTGGCAGACGTATCCGGACACCTTCACGATCGCGCTCGACTCGATGTTCGCGTTGGCAACGACCCTGTTCGAGGAGGACGAGGATACAGCTGCGGTGCGGTTGGGTTCGATGTGCGCGTGGAAGTGCATGACGCTTCCTCAGGCGGATACGGCGCGTGCGCTGGGCATGATGAATCGAACTGCATTGCGCTATCAGAACATGGGCATGTACGACCATGCCCTCGCCCGATTGCGCGAGATGGAAGGGATATGCGATCTGATCCCTTGGTGGAGGCGGAAGGGGAATCGACCTGCGCTCATGAGCTTAGGTCAGATCTACGGAAGCGTCGGCGACCTCGACAAGAGCCTCTATGCATCGCGAATGGGATATGAAGTAGCTCAGGACGGCGATGACCCAGTGCTTAAGCGGAAGTCGGCTATGACGCTATGCATGTCATACGTGATGGCACGTTCATTCGAGGAAGCGATGCCCATCTGCAAGGAATGCTGGCAGCGGTCGCTCGAGGAGCACAAGAGCCTACCTCATGGCGATCCAGCTTTGCTGCACGAATCCGCGAACCTGCTCGGACAAGTGTATATGGCGTTCGGGGATTTCGATTCGGCCATGGTCTGGATGGATATCAGCATCCTCAACGCTCGGCTCGGATACGGTGCGAAGAGCTATGATCACAGCTCGGCCTTGTTGAACAAAGCGAGGATGATGGTGCGTGAACCGCTTGATGCGGACTCGGTGATCCGTTGCTGTCGGTTCGCGATTGAGGCAATGCCGGTCAACCATCCGGCATACGGAGTGATTCATGATGTGTATATCGCACCCACGATCGCATACGCTGCCGCGGCCAGTTGTGATGAGCGCACCGCCTTGGCCTGGCTGACTTTGGATACAGTGCAATTTCCGCTCGACCATACGGGAGGCGGGGATCCGACCGGCCTTCTCGCCCGCCTCGCATACGAAGCATCGGCTGTTCAGGAATTGCATCGATGCACAGGCAAAATCGTGTACGGCACGTACGCGGCTAAGCTGCACGAGGAGAATCGACGTGTGGCCATGCTCAATCTCGATGAATTGGATGCGGCGGGGGTGGCGAGCGCCTTGGGCCAGAACCTGGTCCAGAACAGCCAGTACCTCGATCTGCTCAGTTCCCTGCACCGTGCAGGATTGACCTCGTTCGAGCATTTGGCCGAGGTGATGGACGAGCGGCGGTCATTGGATCTTCGTCGTTTCCAGCAGTTCTGCGCGGCATCCGATCCGCGCGCTGTTGCTGCAGCGCGGGAACTGCAGGAGCGCAGAGCGGAGCGCATCAGCCGCCAGAGCGGCCCCGGTCTCGATGCGAATGAACGCGACCGCCTGAATTCGGTCATCGATTCCCTTCAAGAGCTTCTCAAGAGAACGCAACCCTCTTTTACCGCTCCGGTCTCCGTGGGTGCGCTGGCTCGTGCTCGTGAGCTCGCCGGGAGGAGCACCGGCGTTCTCACATACGCGCTCGGAGACACATCCCTGCATGTACTGGCGGTGTTCCCGGATACCAGCTTGTTCCTCTCCAAGACGTTGAGGGCAACAGACAAGACGATGCTGGCTGCGTTGAGTGACAGCCTCCGGTCTGGGCGCTCCGGCAGCTGGCAGCAGGAATCGCTTCAACGCGCTGGAGACCTGCTCCTGGGTTCGTTGCCCGTGCAGGGCGCGAGAGAATTACTGGTCATTCCGGAGGCGCAACTCGCGCAGCTGCCGTTCGAGGTACTGCCCGTGACCGCTGCGGATGGCAACCAAACCTTGCTCGGGGACCTGGCCACTGTGCACTATGAGTATGCGCTGGTCAGTTCACCTGATCCATCGCGTTCGGAGCCGGTGGGTGAGTTGCTTGCCATCGCGCCGGAATTCGAACCGATCGACACGCGCGGCGTTGATCCTTCCGATGTTCAAAGCAGCTTGCGCAGCGCATTCCGCGACGCCATTGTCCCGCTTGCCCACAACACAGCCGAGGTTGAAGGCTTGCTCAGGATCTTCTCAGGCCGCAGCATCACGGGCGGTGGGATCCGCAGCGATGAGGTCGCCATGGGCGCGGCTCAGCCCGGCGATGTGCTCCATTTCGCCACGCATGCCTTCTGCGATCCTGTCTATCCGGAGCGATCAGCCATCGTTCTCTCCAGTGCGACCGTGGAACCCAGCGCTGAGCGCGGAACGACCAACGCTGGAGCACTGATCCACGAGTATGAGATCCAGAGCCTCCCCATCCGGGCGGATATGGTGGTGCTGAGCGCATGTGAGACGGGGATAGGCAAGGAGCTGGCTGGCGAGGGCACGCTCTCCCTGGCCCGCGCGTTCCGCGTCGCCGGCGTACCCAACATCGTCTCCTCCCTCTGGAAGGTGGACGACCTGGCCACCAAGGAGATCATGGTGAAATTCTACGAGCACCTGGCCGAGGGCATGGGCAAGGCCGATGCATTGGCCGAGGCGAAGCGGTGGTACCGGAAGGAGTACCCGAGCGAGCCGCCGAGCAAATGGGCGGCCTTCATCCTGATCGGCGACAACGAGCCGGTGCGGTTGAAGAAGCGGAGGCCCGTGCAGCCTTGGTTGATCGGAGGCGGATTGGCCGCGGTGATAGCGGCCCTCGCGGCCCGGCGGCGGCGCATGCGTCGCGCGGCCTGAGCGCCTGTCACAATTCCTCCAAGAGCTCATTCGCGGGCGCGCTCTCGCTGCACCCGCTTGAGGTCACAGGCAAGAGCAGTTGGCGGGCGGTGGCCTCGTCGTCTTGCATGAGGTTCGCCAACGCGAGCACGAACCCGCGGCGGGCCTCGGTGCATGTGGTCGTGAATGGAACTGTGCCAAGCACCGACTTCGCGCGTTCCACCTCCTTTTGTTGCAACAGGGCCAGTGCGCTATCGAGCAGCGCCTCTTCGCCGATGACGCCTGCTGGCACTTGACCGCGCACACCGCCCCGCGCCCGATCCACGTAGTTCATGGCGAGTTCAGCATGATCCGTGGGCAGCAGGTAGTTGCCGATGCCAATGGCAACGAGCACCAGCACGCTTGCTGCCGCTGCCATCCAGGCCCAATTCGGCTTGCGCCCTATCGGGATCACTGGGGCCGCCGTGCCGCTCCCGCTCGCCTGCTCCTGTTCCGCTGATACCCGCGTGACCAATTCGCGGAAACGCAGTTCCGGTTCGTTGCGCAACGCCACTGTCACGGCTTGCGCAGCCTCCACCTCGGCCCGGAGACCCGGGTCCGTGGCCATCTCATGCTCGAATGCGGTGCGCTCCACCGGACTCATGGCCCCCTGCACATAGGCGATGATCCGCTCGCTGCGTTTGATCTCCTGCTCTTCGTTCATGGTCGCGCAGGTTGATGGTATGCACCCATGGAATTCCTTTCCGCTTCGTGGAACTGGTTGAACGCCTTACGGCAGCGGAAACGCTTCAGGCGCACGTAGTCCTGGTCCTTCCAGCCCATGGCCAGCATGATCTCTTCGGGCTTCTTCTTATCGGCGTCCATCCGGAACAGTTGCTGGCAGTCGGCGCCAAGCCGGTCGAAGGCGCGCAGAGCATTCTGCTGCCGGGCGGTTTCCTGAGGGTCCACTTCCGATTCCATGAGTTCAGCTTCCGGTGTGTGTGTTTCCACCGGTTCATTCCCTGTACCCAGCCCACCGTTATCAAATCGCCGGCGGCGTCGCAACTCCTTCAGCCACAGGTTGCGCGCGGTGCCGAAGCACCAAGAGGTCATCTGTGCGTTCGACTGCACCGTGTACTTGCCCGCCGCTGCGGCTTTCCAAAGCTCGACGACTGTATCCGTGGCGATGGCCAGTCCATCCTCCCGGCTCCCGCTGTTCGCCCGCACATGATCGACGATGACGGGCTTGATCTTGGCGAGCACCTGGTCCACGGCTCTTGACTGGCTGGCCTGATCGGCGCTCAGGAGCCCGTTCACCAGATCAGCATCGGATCGGACCAGTTGCATGGCCCCGAATGTAGCCGGGCGGCTTGATAACGCTTTCGGCTAGCCTGGTATGAACCCTTGAACCGTGGATGGTCCCGGTTCGGGCGGATGCCGAAAAGCCCCAAGCGAGTAGGCGAGGAATTCCACAAGCACCATGAGGCACATCCTTTCCTCCATTCTGTTGGCCATGTACTGGGAATTGGAAGAACTGACCGAGGAATGAACCCGATAACACCTGGCCATGAAACCAAGAACAAAGCTCAAACCCGTCATTCTCAGCTTTCCCATGGGCATGCTCCTACTCATATGGAGTGGCTCCACGGTAGCGAACGCACAGGCGCATGAGTTTCCGCAGTTACGCCTCTTGCTCGCGGCCGATGCCAACGGTATCGGGAACGATCAGACGGGCGGCGCAGCAGGCGGCCTCCGCGTGGGGAGGCTGGCCATCACGGTTGCGGGGCATTATGCCTTCAATACAGGGGCCACCGGTCTCTACGCGGTGGAGCGGGAACTCAAGGGCGTGGTTTATTCGGCGGGGCTCTATCAGCCATTGCTCGGTGCGCGGCCACGGAAACGGAGGCCCGGCGCCATTGCTTGTCCGGCGTGGGGGAACGGGCGCGCTTCAGTAGAGCGCTTGCGGAGTGAGCGCAGGATCCGGGTGGAGGGCGTTGCCCGCATCGGCTACCAACGAGAGGTGTGGGATTACCGCTTGAGTCCTCGCTCGGCGGAAGGCATACCTCCGTCACGGACATACCGGGTCCGGAACAATGGAGCACAGGCCGCAGCCGGTTTCTCCATCCGCTACGCGAGCCTATGCGCGGAGATCGTTCTCGCCGTGGTGGGAACAGTGCCAACCGTGGAAGGGGATCATAACCCCTTCGGGGAAGGATTGCACACCCATCAACGCCCCTTCGCCTTCCGATTGACCACGCAACCGCTGGCCCGCATCGGGTTCAGCATTCCACTCACAAGAACCAACACACGTTAACCATGAAACACGCTTTCCAGAAATCAGTAACGCTCCTGCTCACCGTTGCCGCCGCAACAGCGTGCAAGAAGGAACCGAACGGCGGGCCAGATTGGCCGATGCCCGATGATGAGGTCATCATCCAGTATGTCGACGACTCCTTGCGCGAAGCCTTCAATTCGGCGATCGCCGGTCAAACGAACTGCTTGCAATTCCCCGCACCTGTGGATCCACCGATGCCAACAGGTGGTGCATCAGAAGAGGATGAGCAGGAGAACCAACAGACCTGGACATGCCAGGTGCAGCCCATGCGCTTCGGCCCGCAGTTCAACGAGGCCTCCATCTTCGGTCCTAGCGATGTGGCGTATGTAGGTTCCATCCTGCGCGGCGGATCGATCTCCAGCGGCGAATGGACGCCCATGAACTACCAAGGGCGCGCGCCGCTCACGGTGACGAGCTCCTTGAACACGGGCTCGGCCTCCGCATCGGTGGTGATGGCGAATCCGGGGCTCTCTGCATACGCCGATGCGCACAACAGCCTCATCAGCAATGCCATTGTCGGTGGAACGCCCAGCACTGTAATGCTGCATACGCATGAGGTGAAGGCGCGCGAAGAGGCGCAGCGGCAGCTTGGTTTCGGAGTGGGCGCCAATTTCGGGCTTTGGGGCGGCAGCATTGCCGGTCAATTCTCCTGGAATAGTGTTCAGCAGCGGTCGAGATTCCTGTTGAAATTGGTTCAAGCCTACTACACAATGAACCTGAACGTGCCAGCAGAACCCGATGATTGGTTCGGGCAGGGACACCTGCCCAGCCATGAACAAATGATCGATCAGAACCACTGCCCCGTCTACATCTCCTCCATCACATACGGGCGGATCGCTTACGTCACCATCGAATCCTCCTCAAGTTCCCAAGAGGTGAGGCAGGCCATCCAAGCTTCATGGAACGCCTACACCGCCAGTGGCACGTTCGACTTCAACAACGCACAGATGAATGCGCTGGAGGACCGGCAGATCAGCGTGTTCATGATCGGAGGCAATACCAGCGGGCTTCAGGACATCGCTGCGGGCGACATCGGCGGCATGATCGGCAGTGGGGCGCAATTCAATCCCAACTCATCGCCTGGTGCGCCCATCGCGATGGCAGTGCGCAGACTCAGTGACAATGCCATCGTCAACTTCGTGACCGTTAGCGATTACAACGTGCGTCAATGCGAATTGACTGGCACCTTGGTGACCACGCAGATCGAGGGCGGCCAATGGCGTGAGTACTGCCCGGTGCTCGAGCCCGGCTGCGACAGCGATTTCGGTGGGAATGGTCCCTATGTGTCTGGTCCGATCACCATTGCACCATCGACGGACGGGAAGCGCGTTGAAGCCTCGGTGAACGTACTATTCAACGAGACGCGGCCCGATACCGACCCCGATGACACCAGGGCAAGGGTGCTGGTGACCAGCGTGCTTTACACAGCGCCGCCCGGGAAAGTGGTTTCGACGATTTCGGCCAACACCACTTACCATGTGCAGTACATGGAAGGGCCGGACCCCTCTCACGGATCCGAGACCATCGCTGTTACTTCAGGCTTCATTGAGCAGATGATCGTGAATGGCGATACCGGCGGCAACGACCTGCCTTGCGAGAACAACGAGGAAAGCGCGTACTTCAAAGTCAAGTACAAACCGTTCCAAGTCACGTTGGTAGATGAGTGATTTCGGACAAACGCCATTGGAAGGGCCGCCTCGGAATGGGGCGGTCCTTCTCGTTGGTGCATATTGCCACCTCGCCGTCCACGTACCCCCCAAACGACACCGCCCCAACGCTTGCGCGCCGGGGCGGATGTCCTTCGGAGAGTATGTCCAGTATTGCGCGGCAGGCAGGTCGCGCGGGCAGTGGCGCCTTACGCGGCCATGGCGCGGCAGGGCTCGCTCTTGCTGCTCTCGCCAGCGGTGCCCAGGGCGCTCACGGCGAAGAAGTAGAAGGTGCCCGGCTCCAGGCTGTCCGCATTGAAGCGGCTCTTGCTGGTGGCGCCGATGAGCTGCCAGTTGAAGGGCTCGGCCGTGGTGCTCATGAACACATGGTGCATGTCGGCACCGTCCTCGCGCTTCCACTGCAGGGCTACGCGGCCGCTGCGGTTGGTAACGAAGGCACCCAGGTTCTTCGGCGGGTTCAGCTAGCCGATGAGGCTGCCGCGCTTCACCACCTCGAAGCGGCTCAGCAGGATCTTGTCCGCATCATCTCCCTCTCCCTCCTGACATTCGTCAGTCGCGCGGTGCGGCGCCCTGCCGAAGTTCACACCAGCAAACAGCAGCCATGAAAGAGCGGATACAGCAGCAAGGGCCTAGTGGCGCGGTGTACGGCTTGGGCTTCGTTGGTGCGGCCATCTATTACATCGCGCACGCCACGGGTTTCTGGATGGGGGCCTTGGGCTTGCTCAAAGCCGTGGTGTGGCCAGCATTCCTGGTGTACGAGGCACTTCGTGCATTGGGCGCGTGAGCCGGGGTGATACCTCGATGCGCTCCCTCTACCTACCCATGCACCTCCTTCATCCTCTCCACGATGTGATCGAAGAGGTTGCCGAGCGGCTTCTCCACCATCATCTTGATGAAGGGATTGAGGTCCGCGTTGAAGACCTGGTGGAGCGTGGTGGTGCCGTTGGCTTCGTTCAGGTGCACGTCGAGCGTGAAGGGGAAGGGGCTGCGCTCGGTGGCCTTCATCTTCACCAGTGAGGGGGCTTCGCCGCCGTCGAGCGCGAGGCCGATGGTGGCGGCGCCCTGCACCTTGAAGGAGCAGCTCTTGCCATCGCTTTGCCAATCGCTGATGCGGCTGGTGGGCAGCAGCTGCTGGAAGTTGTTCATGTCCTGCAGGAAGGCGTGCAGCTCGGCTGCCGGTTTCGCGATGGTGACTTTCTTGCTTTCGATAGTTGTCATTGGAGTCTTGTGTTGAAACCGGTCACCGCGAGCTAGCCCGACGAAGGAGGGCTAGCGAAGCGGTCCCATTACCTGCATGGAGCTATCTCACGCCTTCACCACGCCCCACCCCGCCGGATCCTTCCTCCACTCATTCAACGGCAGCAGGTCCTTCTCGGTGATGTACTCGTCTTGCAGGGCTTGGTCAACCAGCACGCTGTAGTTGGTGAGCGAGTGCAAGGGCACCTTGGCCTTCGCGAAGGCCTTCGTGGCCTCATCGAAGCCGTAGGTGAAGATGCTCACCATGCCCTTCACTTCGCAGCCGGCCTCGCGCAGGGCGTCCACCGCGTTGAGGCTGCTCTTGCCGGTGCTCACCAGGTCTTCCACCACCACCACGCTGCGGCCCACGGTCAGGTCGCCTTCCACCTGATTCTTCATGCCGTGGTCCTTGGCGCCGCTGCGCACGTAGATGAAGGGCAGGCCGAGGTCATGCGCCACCAATGCGCCGTGCGCGATGCCGCCGGTGGCCACGCCCGCGATCATGTCGGGCCGGCCGAACTCGCTGTTGATCACATGCACGAATTGCTGGCGGATGTAGGTGCGCACCGCCGGGTAGGAGAGGATCTTGCGGTTGTCGCAGTAGATCGGGCTCTTCCAGCCGCTGGCCCAGGTGAAGGGCTTCTTGGGGCTAAGTTTGACGGCCTTGATCTGGAGAAGGAATTGTGCCACCTTCAGCGACGGATCCAACGGTGATGCCATGCGGCGAAAGTATGCGGTGTGGGTAGGAGGGAAGCCGGTGGAGATATCCACAGCGGCGCCTGACGAGGCCGTGCGCGAGCATTGGCTGCTGGTGAATGCCGGCCGCGATGCCGAGGTGGAGCGCGCGGTCGGCGCCTTGGGCCATGCCGAAGTGAAGGGACTGCTGCTCTTCAGCGCCAGCGGCTTCGATGCGTGGCGCTCGTTCAGCAGCATGCATGCGCCGGTGGTGGCGGCCGGCGGTGCGGTGCAGGATGAAAGCGGCCGCTTGCTCGTGATCCATCGGCGCGGGCACTGGGACCTTCCCAAAGGCAAGCTCGACAAAGGCGAGAGCAGCGAAGAAGCCGCCGTGCGCGAAGTGCAGGAGGAGTGCGGGCTGAAGCAGCTGCGCATCCTATCGCCCTTGCCCAGCACCTGGCACACCTACACCGAGAAGGGCCGCCCCTGGCTGAAGCGCACGGATTGGTTCCGCATGCAGGGCTCCTCGCTCGAGCCGCTCATCGCGCAGCACGAAGAGGACATCGACCAGGCGCGCTGGGCCACGCGCCAAGAGCTGCCGGCGATCATCGCAGGCAGCTACGCCTCTTTGCGCGTGGTCTTCGATGCGTGGCTGACCGCCAGCCGGAGTGCTTCATGATACGGTTGGTTTCATCTGGCTGCTCTCTGGCTGAATGAGTCATTGCGAGCATGATCGCCAACGGCGATCTTGCGAAGCAATCTCGTTACCCTTGACCCGCTTCTGACCACAAGCCCCCATGCGCACCCTCTACCTCTGCCGCCACGCCAAGAGCTCATGGGCCGATCCGGGCCAGAGCGATCATGAGCGTCCGTTGAACGAACGTGGCCTGCGCGATGCGCCGGCAATGGCGCGTTTCTTCAAGCAGCGCAACGAGCCGGTGCAGTTGATCGTGAGCAGCGATGCCAATCGTGCGCAGACCACCGCGCGCTTCTTCGCGAAGGAACTCGGACTAAGCGGTGATCAATTCCGGCTCGATCCGAACTTGTATCACGCCAGCGATCGCAGCATTGCGGGTGTAGTGGCCAACTTGCCCGACGATGCCGATCGCGTCATGCTCTTCGGGCACAACCCCGGCTTCACGGAAGTGGTGGAATACTTCGCGAGCGAAGGACCGGCCAACATGCCCACCTGTGGTTTGGTGCGCATCGA